>NZ_JBDSCA010000032.1:0-63215 GCF_039921305.1 Mucilaginibacter sp. | reverse complement strand
CTTAACCTCGGCAATCCATCGTTGCCGTTCGTATTCGTTCATGTCGCTCACTCTGCCAATGTTGGCTAAAAAGATGTTACAGTTTCGTATTCCGTCAAAAAGTGCGGTTCCGTGTTTAGTGCCACTCCAATAGTTGGCTAATGGTGCATCGGCATTTTGGAAACCTTTGGCAATATTGAATATATCAGGATCAACATCTCTTATCGGGTCCATGTACCAAACCTCATCGCCACCATTAAATGCTATATTATTATTAAATAGCCCATTTTTGGGCATATATGAGTAACAGGTGAACAAAAACTTTTCTGCCGAACTTCGTAAGGTAAAAGCATTGTCAACAGTTGCTATATTATCCGGAACAATATCCAGATACTTTTTGCACGAGCATATTGTAGTAAATAAGCTTATCAGTATTATGATCTTTATATTTTTCATTTCTAATTTTTTAAAATCCAGCCTGTACACCAAAATTTATCACCCGCTGATTTGGATATTTAAGGCCATTGCCGCCCATTTCTATATCCCACAAATCAAATCCACTTAAGGTTGCCAGGTTAGTGCCGTTAACATACATGCGTAAGCTTGACATTTTGATTCTTTGTGATATTGTTTTAGGTAAAGTATAACCTACCTCAACCTGCTTTAAGCGTAAAAATGCTCCGTTACGCATAAACCAGGTACTCGATTGGGCATTATTTACATTATTTGCCGCATCGGGGCTTAACCTTGGCCACAAAGCATATAAGTTCCTGTTTGATTCCGACCAATGATCATCAGCATATACTTGCAATAACTGGTTAGAAAGTGTTGCACCCGGAAAATCAGTTGAGTTTTCACGATAAGATGTGAAAGGGGCAGTTGCGGTAGGGTCTATCCAGAAAGATGACCGTGCCGAACCCTGAAAAAATGCAGAGAAATCGAATGATTTATAGCTTGATGAAAAGCCAAAACCGTAAACTATTTCGGGGCTGGTTGGGAAACCAATAGGCACCTGATCGTCTATATTAATAACGCCATCGCCATTAACATCTCTGAATTTGATATCGCCGGCACGGGTAGGTGCTGTTCCAAAGTTTTGTGTAGGTGAGCTTCTAACTTCCTCATCGTCAACAAACAGGCGTTCGGCTATATAGCCCCACTTTTGATTAATTGGGTGGCCAACATGGTATGAGTAGGCGTATTTATATTGCGGCTCTTCATATGCCGAAAATAAATTATGCGCATAAGTAAAGTTACCCAGTATATTGAACGAAATGTCTTTACCTATATGGCTGTTATAGGTAAGGCTGATA
Organism: Mucilaginibacter sp.; assembly: GCF_039921305.1. GTDB lineage: Bacteria > Bacteroidota > Bacteroidia > Sphingobacteriales > Sphingobacteriaceae > Mucilaginibacter. The sequence goes on along the minus strand of NZ_JBDSCA010000032.1, from coordinate 61,923 downwards.
TCAACCGAATTTGATTTGGATTTACCAACATTGGCCTGTGGCGGCGAGCCCTCTAAGCCCATACTTGCGGGTATAGATGCTCTTGGCATCAGGATATTTGACCTGTGCTCTATAAAGTATTCGGCCGTAATATCCATTTTGCCAAATAAGGTCATTTCTAACCCGAACGTTGAATTACGGGCTGTTTCCCAAGTGATCTCGTTGTTATCATATCGCGCTACAGATATGCCATTCCTGGTATAGGTAGCATCAGTGCCAAATGCCGATGCGTAAGCCGCATCATTCATATTAACATTTGATAAATAGAAAAACCTATCGGTAGAGCTACCTATGGCATCATTTCCTACTAAACCATAATTGCCTCTTAGCTTAAATTTGTCTATCACCGATTTAAGTGGCTCCCAGAATTTTTCGTTAGAAACATACCAGGCTGCTCCAATCGATGGGAAAAAGCCAAAACGATGACTGGCAGAGAAACGTTCAGAACCATTATAACCGAAGTTAAACTCGGTAAAATAGCGGTTGTTGTACGCGTAAGTTACCCTGCCACCCAAAGTAACATTACGTGACGGTAACGATTGCAACAAAGTAGGGGAGTTGCCATTTGCCGAACTTTGCATCGTAAATAATAACAACCCTGTTACGGCATGCTTATTAAACGTACGGTTATAATTTGTAGCGGCTTCGCCATGAAACGTTGAGGATACCGTTGGCGTTCCGGGGTTATATCCAAGATAGTCGGTGCCGGTATCGGGGTTTATATCGTTTAAAATATAACTGTTGGTTATCTTATCGTAATTAGTAGGGCTCACATAAAAGGGTGTGTAGTTACGTGATACTGAGAAATTTGCCCTGCGGTTGGTATTTACCATCCCTCGGATGGAAAGGCCCTGGGTTATAATACCTGATAGATCCTGGTTTACTTCATACTGTGCACCCATTAATGATGACGATGAGGTTTGATAACCTTTAACCATATCGGCATAAGGATTAAGGTATTGGCCTTTATCCGAGTTACCAAACAAAATATGGTTAACACCCGTGTGTAAAGCGTCAGATTGATAATATGGCTGGAATAATACCGGATTGGTTTTTAGCATTTCCAAATAAAATGCCGAACCGCCACCTATTGGGCCTGTATACTCATCAAATGTACCAAACAAGCGTACCAAAGCCGTGGTTGACTTGGTGATCTTGATATTAACATTTGAACGCAACGAGTACGTTTTCATGTTAATATTGGTATTAAAGTTATTACGAGGGTCAACTTTTAAGTTACCATTATCCTGGTTAAGCGCCGATGCAATGTAATAGGTGGCTATCTGTCCGCCACCACCTAAATTAAAGTTTAAACGTTGATTATAAGTTTGCTTTGAAAACAAGGCATCTTTCCAGTTAACGGCCGGGTACATGCCTGGGTTTACACCCGATATGGTATTATCTATTTTTTGTTGCGAATACAATTCAGGTGCCAGCGGGTTCCGGGTTAATATGGCCTCGTTGTTTAAACGCATATAAGTAATTGGGTCGGCCAGTTTCAGGTCCCGCGTTGGCTCGGATAGTGAGTTTTCAAAGCGTACGCTTATTTTTGCCTTTCCTTCTTTTCCCTCTTTAGTAGTTACTAAAATAACACCATTCGCGCCGCGTGCACCGTAAATTGCGTTAGCGGTTGCATCTTTCATGATCGAAAAGGTGGCAATATCATCAACGTTGAGCCGGGCCAGTTCGGTAGTGGTATATTCCATACCATCTATTAAAATCAAAGGGTCTTTTTTATATCCAAAAGTTGTTGCGCCCCGTATAAAAAACTCAGCGTTATCTGCTCCCGGTTCACCGCTTCGCTGGTATGATATTACACCCGCAAGCCGGCCGGCCAGCGCTGTAGTAAGATTGCTTGAGGGTACCTTAAGTTCTGATGGGTTGATGGTAGTAATTGAACCAATAACCGATTCCTTTTTTTGCTTTCCGTAAGCAACAACAACCTCAACATCAGCTAATTGATTTTTTAATGGCTTTAAAACAACATTGATAACATGCCTGCCCTTTACCGGTATCTCTTGTACCGCGTATCCAACCATAGTATAAATCAATACTGCGTTTTCATCAGGTACATCTAAAATGTACTTACCGTTTAAATCAGTAGTGGTCCCTACGCTTTCTTTATATTTTACCTTTATTGAAACACCGGGTAAGGTTCCGGTTGAATCTGATACTGAACCTGTAATTTCAACCCCCTTTGCGGCAACATTAGCTACCGCTGTTTTAACTGGTGCGGGTTTATTAAAGATCAATATATAGTTATCCTTTTTTTGATAGATAAGATTGCGTGGTGTTAATAACAGGTCAAGCGTAGCAGCCACGGTGCGGTTAACTTTAGGTAAAGTTACATGGATATGATTTTGAATATCGGCAGATTTGTAAGCAAACCTGAAAGCAGTTGATTTTTCAATTTGTTTTAAAGCCGACTCCAGATTACTGTCTGATATTCCAAAACTTATGTTTGTTTCTGTAATGTTTTGGCCGCTTGCTGTATTCGCTATAACTATACTGCAACCCATCAGTAATATTGCGAATATCAATGTAGTATATCGCATAATGTATTTCAGGCTTTTAAGGTGTCGACAACACGTATTACTTTCTTTAAGTAATAATAAATTCATACTTTTAATTGGTTTTAAATGATTACCAAATCGGTTTGAGATCGCTGGGGTTCAGTTAATATTTGACGGTATGCTCTGAAACCCAATTTATATCGCTATGGTTTATACCATGGCGATATTTGTTTTAAGAATAGTTGTGGTACTTGCTAAGGCGGTAAACTCATCATAATTAAGGTTAGTTAGATTTATATAGTTTATTGGTATTGTTTAATAATTACTTCGTTACTTTTAAATGTGTACTTAAACCCATTTAAATCGCTCAATACGGCCAATACCTTTTGCAAGGATTCTTTTTTTAAGAAAGAAGCAGAAAAACGATTGTTTTTGTGGTGGTAGCTACCAATGGTGATCTTTGTACCATACCAACGGTTCATTATGGAAACAGCTTCGATAATGGTTACATTTTTAAATACCAGGTCGCCGTTTTTCCACGATATAATATCATGTACATCAATGGTATATTCATTAACATGCTTGGTGTTTAAATCGTAGTCGAGCTTATGGTCTGGTGTCAGTACACCAAGCTTTGAATTCCCCTCTACCACACTAACCTTACCACGTTCTACAGCCACACTTATTTTTTCGCCTTTATAAGCCGAGATATTAAATGCGGTGCCTAAAACTTGTGTGTTTACTGTAGCGGTGTGAACAATAAACGGGCGGGTAGCATCATGAGCTACATCAAAATAAGCTTCACCTTCAAGATATATCTCTCGTGTTTTCCCTGTAAAGGTTGATGGGTATCGTAATTTGCTATCGCCGTTCATATCAACTACCGTTCCGTCCGGAAACTTGATCTGGGCACGATGGCCCGATTGTACGGCGTATTCAGTATAGCTTATTTTTTGAGTTTTATTTAATTGTGAGATAAAGTAATATCCGGAAATGGCCAAACCGCAAAATAAGAAGAAGCACGCCACCAAACCCAATCGGTTTATTCTGAAAAATGGCTTAATTACAGGTTGGCTGTTTGAGGCGGTAAATCGGGGGTCGTTTAAAATATGATTATAAACCTCTCCTGATTCTATAAATAGGGGCTCGTTGCTTGTGCTTTTCCAAATTTTATCCATTGCCGCAAATAATGCAGTATCCGTTTCGGCAAGTTTAATAAGGGCCATTAACTCATCATAATCATCCCGATCGATGTTATTTTCGGCAAAACATACCAAAAGATGGTAAAGACGTTCTTCGCTCACAATAATGGTGTATTAGATTATATATTGGTTTCTACATACTAATACACTTCAGGTTAAAGTGTGGACTAGTTGAGCTGAACTTTTTATGAAAGGAGGCACCACGTTACGCAGAAACTTAGTATACACCACTTTTGTAGTTATTAATGCTACACATTTTTCTGCTGGCTACCAGTGCTCGGGTTGGCTTAATAGATCGGATAACGGCAACTGCCGCAAATAAAAGTACCCGTGCTTCTTATAGTCAGACAGTATGATACGTCTCAGCCGGCAACGGTAAGGTACTACCAATCGTTAGCGCCTGGCGCAAAGTTGGTGCTGATCCCCAATGCATCGCGCACTACAATGCATGATAACCCTGATGGGGGACAAGAAAGCGATAGGCGGTTTTTTAAGTGGGATAGATAAAGAGATGACCGCATTGTAGCATTGGATAACTTGTCAATTGCGAGGAACGAACTTTGGTGTACCATAAGCTACAAAAAGTGATGCAGCATAAACTCATAAGTGACATACCACAAAATAAATATGCTGGTATACGATTTACTAAATTGTACCCTCATGTTCTTTAATGCCTCAACCAAGTGGTTTTTTACAGTATTACGCGAAATATTTAGTTTGGTGGCTATCTCTTCATAAGTTAAACCTTCTTGTCTGCTCAGGCAAAAAACAGTTTGTTGTTGTTTTGGCAAATTTATGATGGATTGATTAGTGAAACACTCTAAGTCCGCCATTAAAATGGCTTCTTCCGTTTCGTTATGTGATTCATTAAAAGCAAGCCATAGTTTTTCTTGAGCCACCCTTGATATTGCGGTGTGGCGCAACATATTGAGGGTTAAACGCCGCGCTATTGTATACAAGTAGGGGCCTACCGGATAAGTATTATCAAGCTTTTGCCGGTTTACCCACAAGTTTAAGAAGGTTTCGGATACTATTTCTTCGCTTTGTTCCCGGTTTTTCAAAAAGCGGTAAGCAAAAGTGTAAATGCGGTTGCTGTAACGTTTGTATACTATACTAAATGCCTTTTCGTCACTATTAGATAACAGTAAAATAAGCTCGCTTTCTGAAGCCTGCAGTTGCATCATTAATATGTGTTTACAGTGTTGTATGTTTTTATAAAGCAATATGGCAGGCGCATAGTTGCTGTATAATTGGTCAGCACAATATTCACATAGTCTTATAATTATGATTAATGATAGTAAACAATTTATTAAGGAATTTTGGCAGAAAAGCTAATTCCCTAACCAGCTTATCTGGCAGTATAAGATATTGATTATTAGTAGCAAGTAGGGCAAGCTTAATCCAGCAATTATTTGGGGATTAGAGGAGATTTAATCCAGGTAAACTATGGTTATGTATTCGTGATCTTTTAGCAGGGATAATAATTAACATATTGTGAAAACGAATAAATTATTCGCATCGGGTTGATCCTCTTTTTATTAAGGTTGATTTAAGGATGAGGGTTTCATTAGACTCAAAATATTTTTTATCTAATATCTTAAATAAAATTGTTGCCGCTTCTTTTCCCATTTCAAATGCCGGTTGTGTAATTGTGGTTAGCGATGGGTTTAAAAGTGGTGCAGTTTTAAGATTAGAAAAACTAATGATCTTTACATCAGCAGGGATGTTCAAATTAAGGTCTTTACAAGCGTAATAACAGGGTAAGGCAAGCTCTTCTATAGATGAAATAATACCGTCGGGCTTTTCTGTGATGAGGAGTTTCTTAATTTGTTGATAATTTTCATCATCATCCGTACAGTCAGCCATTATTAATTCGTTCTTGTAAGCTATGTCATTATCATTTAGTGCCGCTGTATAGCCGTCTATTCGTTTTTTTCCTGTTTCAAGATTGCTTAACCCCATTAAGTATGCAATTTTTTTACAGCCACAATCAATTAAGTGGAGGGTAGCATTATAAGTGCTTTCATAATCATCGGTTGTTATTTTAACAGCATCAATATCTTTAAATACCCGGTCAAAAAAAATAACAGGGATATCTTTTATTATTTCTTTAAAAAGTTGATTATCGTCTGTTTCTTTTGATATTGAGATCAAAATTCCGTCAACCCGACCACTTAATAATCTTTGGATAAACGCGATTTCGGTTTCGCTGTTTTCATGTGTTTGATAGATCAATACATGATAGTCGCGCGTACGTGCAATTTCTTCGATCCCATTAATGGCCTGCGAAAAAAAATTATTGGCTACTTCCGGAATAATTACTGCTATGGTTTTGCTTTTTTGGCTGCGTAAATTACTGGCCGAAGGGTTGGGCTCATAATTCAATTTTTTAGCCATAGCCCAAACCTTTTGTTTGGTTTCGGTACTAATTTCATAGCTATCCCTTAGGGCCCTTGATACAGTGGCGGCTGATAAATTTAACTCCAGGGCAAGTTTTTTAATATTAATACCACTCATGTAGATATCTGTGTTTAAAGTTTAATTGGCCTACTAATATAATGTTTACGTAAACGTTTACGTAAATAAATGCATATGTGTTAAGCCGACATGTAATAAAATTTTTACAATTTCGGTAACGCAAACCAATAAGACCAATAAAAACGCACTAAAAAAAAGTCGGACAATTTAGCTGTTTGATGATATGTGCGATTGCCAATTATTTAATGAACCAATGAAACTAATTCTTAACCAATTTAAAAACCAAGTTTATGAGTACACATCGACAAAAACCATTAAAGAGTAAAGGCCTGCCGGGCATTATACTCTTATTATTGTTGTTATTTTCTTTTAGTTATACCCAGGCCCAAACCGGCAATATTAAAGGGTATGTAAAAGATGCACAAGGTAACGGTATTCCCGGAGTTACCGTATTGGTAAAAGGTACTAGTAAAGCAACATCAACCGATGTTAACGGGGCATATACCATAGCCGCGGTAAAAGGGGATGTTTTAACATTTCGTTCCGTTGGTTATGCGCTAAAAGAAGTTATCGTTAGCGGATCTTCCAGTATTAATGTCAGTTTAGTGGATGCCACTACTGGTTTGAATGAGGTTGTGGTAGTGGGTTACGGTACAAGCAGCCGTAAAACCTTATCAAGTTCTATCACCACAGTTAAACCCGAAGATTTGAACAAGGGGGCTATTGCCGATGTTGGTCAATTGCTTCAGGGTAAGGTTGCGGGGCTTAACATTACCGCAAGCGGTGATCCTAATAAACCCGCTGCCGTTATTTTACGTGGTGCCTCAACCATAAACAGCCCGGGTGCGCCATTTTACGTTATTGATGGAATACCCGGTGCCGATATTACTGCAGTTGCACCCGCCGATATAGCATCGATTGATGTATTGAAAGATGCCGCCGCTACGGCTATTTATGGTAACCGTGCTTCCAGTGGTGTTATTATTGTAACCACCAGACGCGGTAAAAAAGGTACACCGCAAGTAACGTATAGCGGTTATGTGGCCCAGGAAAAAGTTAGTAGTAAACTTAACCTGATGAGTGCCGACCAACTACGGTCGTATGTTACTTCTAACGGTTCGGCATTTTCGCCGAATGATGATATTAGCGCAGGTAATATCAATACCGACTGGATGGCAACCATTAACCGCTCTTCGGGTTTTTCGCACAATCACAATATTTCATTTAGCGGAGGGGGAGAGCATAATACTTACAGTGCCAGCCTTAACTATTTGAAAAAAGATGGTATTTTATCAGCAAGTTCGCTTGAGCGTGTAATTGGCCGTTTAAATATCGATCAATATGCGCTAAATGATAAAGTTAAATTTAGCTTAGGCTTATCTAACGCAAATAGTACTGCAAACAACGAGCCTTTGCAAAACATAGTGTTGTTGCAGGCAGCTAAGCGCTTACCTATTTCGCCAATATACAATGCTGATGGTAGCTATTTTGAAAACCTGGGTACCACAGGTTATTTTAACCCAATGGCGATAGTTGGTAATTCGCAAGATCAAACAAAATATACTACAACAATGGCCTCTTTTAATACGCAGGTTAAGTTACCGTTTGATTTAACGTACAATGTAAACCTCTCGTATCAAAAAACATCAGCCTTGCATGGCGAGTTTTACAGCAGCTACTTTAGCAAATATCCTACATCAAACTTTTATAACAACCCCGATCCGGGAGTTGGTATAGCGCACACCTTAATAGGTTCGTTGTTTGGTTCAAATGGATCAGCCTTACGTAGCGATTACGAAAACACCAACAAAATACTCGAGACTTTCCTTACATGGAATAAATCCTTTGGTGATCATTCAATCACCGCGGTGCTGGGTTATTCGTATCAAAACAATATTAACGGTGATGGTTTAACTTCATCAAGTACAAATTTCCCTACCGATAACCTTGGTTTTCAAAACCTATCCCTGGGTAATCCATACGCAATCTCTACATACCGTATCAACGTCGGCTCCGATAAGACTTATGGCGAAACGCTATTGATATCTGATTTTTTCAGGGTTAACTATAGCTATAAAGATAAATACCTGTTGCAAGGTTCTATCAGGAGAGATGGTAGTTCGGTATTTGGTACAAATAACAGTTGGGGAAATTTTCCGTCAATTGGTGTAGCATGGAGAATCAGCGAAGAAAGTTTCATGAAAAAGCAATCATTTATTTCTGATTTGAAACTGCGTGCCAGTTATGGTGAAACCGGTAATTCGTCAGGTATTGGTCCATATACTGGTCAATTGCTATATGGTGCAGCGGGCACCTATTATAATAATGGTGTACAAGCCGGAGCTTACGGGCCAATACAAGGTCAAAATCCAGATCTAAAGTGGGAAACAACTACAAGTACCAATATAGGTCTTGATTTTGGTATCCTACACGGCAAACTTTCGGGCTCTGTTGATATTTATAACAAAAATACAAGCGGTATGCTATTTGGCGTTTCAGTATCACCGTCATTAGTTCCGGGCGGTTTTATCTACGCAAATGGCGGTAGTATTAATAACAAAGGTATCGAGGTTGTGTTAAATGCTAATCCGATAGCTAAAAAGGGTTTCAACTGGTCATCGTCATTTAATTTAGCCTATAATAAAAATGAGGTAACGGGTCTTCAAAGCCTTTATGGTAATAGCGATATGACCCTGTATTCTGATCCGGAAGGTGCAGGTCAAACCAATGCTACTTTGCAAGTGTTAAAAGTAGGGCAGCCGCTTGGCGAATTCTATAGCTTGAAATATGCTGGTAAGAATGCTACAGGCCAGTCGCTTTTCTATAAAGCCGATGGTACCACTACCACCGCGCCAGCTATCAAAACCGATTACTTTTATTTAGGCAGTCCGCAACCATCTGTGTTGATGGGTTGGAGCAATACCTTTAATTACAAAAGGTTTGATTTAAGCTTCTTCTTCAGAGGATCTTTTGGTGGAAAAATATTTGATGCCACACGTGCCGATCTATCTAATGTTTCGGCCGCTACCATCAACAATATATTGGTAAGTGCCGGAGACGATAAAATTACAGATATCAAAAACTCTTACTATTCTGACAGGTATCTGGAAAGTGGATCATACGTTCGTTTGGATAACGCTACACTTGGGTATACCATTAAAAACCCTTTTACTAACGTAAGCAATATCAGGATGTATTTTACTGCTAATAATGTATTTACTCTTACAGGTTATAAAGGTATTGATCCTGAAATAAATCAGGGAGGTGTTTCTCCGGGTATTGATTACAATAATTTTTACCCTAAAACCCGCACTTTGTTAGTTGGTTTTAACATATCGTTTTAAAATAAATAGTTAAAAGACATGAAAAATATAATTTTAAGGATATTGAGCATGGTAGCTGTTGTCGGCATCATCTCATCCTGCCAAAAAATCAACGTGGCTGTTACCTCAGAGATAACGCCAGATAGCTACCCCAAAACTGATGCTCAGTTCACTTCGGTAGAGGGACCAGTTTTTGTTGCACTTCGTGCAGATTATGCGGTATCTTATTGGTTTTTGCAAAGCTGCTCGAGTGATGAGGCTGTTTTACCTACTTTTGGCCCTAACTGGATTGACGGTAATAAGTATGTAGAATTGCACCGCCATACCTGGACAAAAGATAATGCCTGGGTAGCGGCATCATGGACTTACCTTTCTAATATGATTGGTACGGCAAACCAAACCATATCAGTTATCCGAGCTTCGGCACCTGCCGGTGCTGCAAAAAGCACAAGTTTGGCCGAATTGAAAACCGTTCGTGCATTAGCCTATTTTTATATGATGGATTCGTTTGGTAACGTACCATTGGATACACTGTATGGCAGCACTATTGTAAATACCAATGCGCCACGTAAAGAGGTATTTAGCTTTGTAGAGAGCGAATTGAAGGCTGCAATCCCGTATCTGAAAGCGCCAAGCACTGCAACTTATGGGTTACCAACTAAATATCTGGCTCAAGCTATACTGGCTAAAATGTATTTAAATGCCGCAGTTTATACAGGTACTGCACGTTATGACGACTGTATCACCGCATGTGATCAAATCATCAATTCAGGTGTATATTCAATAGAACCTATGGCTACTTACCTGCAACAGTTTTACCCAACAAACGGCGCATCGCAAAAGGAATTTATTTTTGCGATACCTTATGACGCGTCGACAACCAGTGGTAATATGTTTTTCGCCCGTTATGATCTGAACCGTAACCTGGGTATCCGTTATGCATATTCTGGCTCTACAGCTGGTGGATATACCGATCCGGTGATGAACCAAGATAAAAACAATGGTTTAGCTAACAACCAGCCAAGTGGCCCTCGTATGACAACCGCAGAGTATTATGCTAATTTTGATGACGCTAACGACATCCGTAATAAACAATGGTTAACAGGCCAGCAATACTGGCAAGATGGAACACCTATTAGGGTGGCCACTACCAATCTGGGCTATAATCAGTTTTATAATTCTGGTAGTCCAACAACGTCATACGTTTATCCATTAGTAATTACTCCGCTTACATCAAGTTCAGTTCGTGCAGGTACAGGTTCAAACTTTGATTTGGGTAACGATGAAATTGCCTGGAATATTGGTATCCGTAATATTAAATTTCTTCCAGATTATACTAACACTATCAGCAGGAACCAAAATAATGATATTCCGTTGTTCCGTTACTCAGATATTATCCTGATGAAAGCTGAAGCAATTTTACGTGGCGGTACCGCAACTTTGGGTGCAACACCTTTAAGCCTTGTAAATCTAATTAAAGCAAACCGCACTACTACAGCAGCTTTAGGAAGCATCGATCTGAATGGTATTTACAGTGAGCGCTGCAAGGAACTTGCATGGGAAAACTGGCATCGTAATGATATGATCAGGTTTGGTAAATTTGAAACCACCTATGGTATAGGTAAAACAGATGCCGACCCTAACCATCGTCTATTCCCTATACCAAGCACTGCAATGGCTACCAATTCAAAACTGGTGCAAAATCCAGGTTATAACTAAAGTATCTTAGTATATCAAACTTATTAATATCCCCCTGTACTACGGGGGGATATTTAACATAGTTATCTGCATTTAAAAGCATAGTTTTAATACAGCTGTTTCTATTAACAAATAATATGAAGTCAATATCCCTGTTTATCGTTTTTATACTTGTTGCCGGTTTTACTTTTGCTCAAACAAGGGTTTATAACATCAATAATTACGGAGCTAAAGCCGACGGGAAAACCGATAATACCACAGCAATACAAACGGCTATTGATAAAGCTTCTGCAAATGGTGGTGGCATAGTGTTAGTACCTGCCGGTAAATTTGTAACCGGGGTAATTAATTTGAAATCAGATGTAGAATTGCATCTGGCTTTAAATGCTGTACTTATGGCAACCACAAAACGGATTGATTACGGCCCCGAAAAAGCATCAGCTCTAATTAATGCTAACGACCAGCATCATATAGCTATAACAGGCAAAGGTACTATTGACGGGCGTGGAGAAGCCTTGCTAAAAGATATTTACCGCATGCTCAATAACGGAACATTACAAGACCCGGAATGGAAAACCTATAATGACTGGCACCAGATGCGGCCCGCGGAAGATAACAGGCCTAAACTTATCCTGTTTAAAAATTGTGACAAGATTACTATTAAAAATGTTACTATAAAAAATGGCTTGTGCTGGATACAAGACTACCGAAGCTGTACCAATATGATTATTGACAGTATTAAAGTTTTAAGCAATACGTTTTTAAATAATGATGGTATTGATTTGGTTGATTGTAAAAATGTAAAACTTACTAATAGCTTCTTTAATGTTGCCGACGACGGTATTTGTTTAAAATCGTATGACCCACATGGTTTGTGCGAAAATATTTATATAGCCAATTGCAGGGTACGGTCAAGCGCCAGCGCACTCAAATTAGGTACAGGCTCGTTCGGTGGGTTTAAAAATATTAAAGTAAGAAATATATACGTATACGATACCTACCGCTCTGCCATCGCGTTAGAAACTGTAGATGGGGGTTTGCTTCAGGATATTGATATACGCAACATAACTGCAAAAAATACAGGTAATGCCATTTTTATGCGTTTAGGTAAACGCAATAAAAATGCAGCGCCGGGGCAATTACATAGCGTGTATATTGGTAATGTTAAGGTTGAGGTACCAGCAGGTAAGCCGGATGCCGGTTACCAAATGGACGGTCCGCCAGAACCATTTCCGCACAATGTCTTTCCATCGTCAATTACAGGCATACCTGGCTACCATGTTCAGGATATTACACTCGAAAACATTGAAATAAATTACGCCGGCGGTGCAAAAAAACAACGGGCTAATTTTAATGCCGATACTTTGGAAAGGATACCAGAGAGAATTGCGAATTATCCTGAATTTTCCATGTTTGGCGAACTACCCGCATGGGGATTTTATGTAAGGCATGCCGATGGAATAAAAATGAAAAACATTAAACTAAGTTACGCCGGTACCGATTTTCGTACAGCATGTATTTTTGATGATGTGAACGGACTGAAGCTTGAGGGCATTCATATTACAAAAGCAGAAACATTACCGGTAATGATACTAAATAAAGTAACTAACCCATCGGTACAAAAAATGCAATTACCTGTAAACGCTAAAAAAGCGATCCGAATGCAATAGATTAATCGGCTCATCTGTGTAAACGTTTACGTAAATAAATTATAAGAGGTGATTAACATCATCACAATTTTTTTTTGAATTTTATTATTCGATATATAAACCAAATACATGAATCATCTATCAACCAGCGATTATATAGTTTTTCTTATCTATTTTATCATAGTATCTGGTTACGGGTATTGGGTGTACCGTCAAAAAAAAGCGAAAACTACTGATACTAAAGACTATTTTTTAGCCGAAGGATCGCTAACATGGTGGGCAATTGGTGCATCCATTATTGCATCAAACATCTCATCCGAGCATTTTATTGCCATGTCTGGCTCTGGCTTTGCGATGGGATTGGCTATAGCCAGTTACGAGTGGATGGCCGCCGCAACCTTAATTATTGTGGCTGTGTTTTTTCTGCCTATCTACATCAAAAACAAAATATATACCATGCCTCAATTTTTGTCGGGCAGGTATAACAATACGGTTAGTACGCTAATGGCTGTTTTTTGGCTATTGGTTTATGTGTTTGTAAACTTAACCTCCATTTTCTTTTTAGGAGGATTGGCTATCGAAACCATTACCGGTATTTCGCTTAATGTATGCGTGGTTGGCCTGGCCATATTTGCAGTAATCATAACCCTTGGCGGAATGAAAGTTATTGGCTACACCGATGTTGTACAGGTTTTTGTACTGGTTATGGGTGGGCTCATAACCTGCTACATGGCATTGCAACTGGTATCGGCCAAATTGGGTGGTAAGGTAGTGTTAGATGCATTGCCGATACTGCGGAGCCAGGCAAGTGACCATTTCCACATGATATTCCATAAAGGAGATAAATTTTACAGTGAACTTCCCGGTTTAGCAGTACTTGTAGGGGGCTTATGGATAAACAATTTAAATTATTGGGGTTGTAATCAATATATTGTACAAAGAGCCCTTGGCGCCGATCTTAAAACCGGTCGCAGTGGGCTAATATTTGCAGCTTTCCTTAAGTTGTTGATACCTGTAATTGTTGTCATACCGGGTATTGCGGCGTACGTTTTGTATCAGCATGGTTATTTCCATACCGAAATGATGGATGCTTCAGGGCATGTAAAGCCAGATCACGCTTATCCTGTATTAATGAATTTATTGCCAACCGGTTTAAAGGGCCTCGCATTTGCTGCCCTTACAGCCGCTATAGTAGCCTCACTTGCGGGTAAGTGTAATAGCATAGCCACTATTTTCACGCTTGATATTTATAAAAAATTTATCAATACCGGAGCTTCAGAAAAACGGATGGTTAATGTGGGGCGTTGGTCGGTTATTCTGTCATCTTTGATCGCCATTATTATCGCGCCACAGTTACGCAGTTTCGACCAGGTTTACCAGTTTATACAAGAGTACGTAGGCTTTATTTCGCCGGGAGTATTTGCCATATTTTTATTGGGTTTCTTCTGGAAAAAAACAACTTCAAGGGCGGCGCTTACTGCCGCCTTGCTCACCATTCCGTTATCCACATTGTTTAAGTTTTTACCCGAGGTAAGTAGGGGAACTATTGAGCCTATTCCATTTTTAAACCGTATGTCGTGGGTATTCTGCATCATCATCGGTATAATGGTTGTAGTTACCTTAACCGATCCAAAAAGCAAGAACAATCCACAAGGGCTCGAAATTGATAAAAGTATGTTTAAGGTTACGCCCGCGTTTACCGTAGCATCGGTTGTAATATGTGGTATTCTGGCGGCGCTTTACACTGTTTTTTGGTAAAATTTAGAGTACAGATTATTAATACATAAATACATTTGATATGAAAGAGTTAAGTAAAGAAGAGATGTCGCCATTATCAAGCCTTGAGGTATGGGATGATGATGTATTAAAACGGTACCCAGAAGCCGGGCCTGCTAAAACTAAAGACGAGTTTAGAAACTATGATAATGCCGAAGATAATCCGGTTAGGACGTTTTACAGGTTAAATCATCAATACCAAACTTATGATAATGTGCTGGCTAAGAAAGCTAACTTTTTAAAGTTTGATAAAAAGGAAATGCCGTGGTGGGGTGCAATGGAATATTTAAATACCCTTGTTGATGATTCTGACCCGGATACTTCTTTAGATCAGTTACAGCACTTATTACAAACAGCCGAGGCCATACGTGCCGACGGGCATCCCGATTGGTTTGTATTAACCGGTTTTATACATGACCTGGGTAAGGTACTTTGTTTGTTTGGCGAACCGCAATGGAACGTAGTCGGCGATTCATTCCCCGTGGGATGCAAGTTTTCGGATAAGATAGTTTACCCCGAGTTTTTTGCTGCTAATCCGGATAACGATGATGAACGATACAATACCAAATATGGAGTATACTCGCACCAATGCGGGTTAGATAACGTACACATGTCGTGGGGGCACGATGAGTACCTGTACCATTTAACAAAAAACTATTTACCCGAACCGGCTTTATATATGATGCGATATCATTCCTTTTATTCGCAACACCGGGAGAATGCTTACGACCATTTGTTAAATGCCCATGATAAGGAAATGTTTAAATGGGTAGATAAATTTAACCCTTACGACCTTTATTCCAAAAGCCCTAAACCGCCTGTAGTATCGGAGTTAAAACCATATTATGAGGATTTAATTGCCAAATATTTACCACCTACGGTTAAGCTTTGATATAATTGCATGCGAAGATGTTTTGTTTTTAAACCGGCTTTACAAATAGGTTTCTTTGTATCCGTGTTATTGTTATTCACGGTTAAGGGGCGGGCACAATACCATCAGTATATTGATCCTTTAATTGGGTCTGAGGGGTCGGGTAATGTTTTCATAGGCCCATCGTGCCCTTACGGGATGGTGAAGCCCGGGCCAGATTGTAATAAGGCGGCCAACAATGGGTATTCTCCCGATAAGGATAAACCAATTTATGGCTTCAGCCAGATCCATGTCAGTGGTACAGGCGGCGGGCCTAAATATGGGAATGTATCTGTAATGCCTTTTAATGGCACTGAAGGTAGTAGCATTAAACAAGAATCGTTACGTGATAACGAAATAGCTAAAGCAGGCTATTACAGCGTGCTGCTAAAAAAATGGAACATTAAAACCGAAATTACCACCTCGCCTAAAGTTGCTTTTTATCGCTTTGTATTCGATAAAAAAAACAATAAAGCTGTTAAAATTGATGGCGGTGAGTTTTTAGGCGAAAAGGCCATACCCGATTATCGCGAAGCTCAGCAATTTGTGGGGTCAGAGATCCAGATTTTATCAAATACCGAAGTAAGTGGTTATACTAAAATACGTGGAGGCTGGAATAATGGCGCTGCTTATACTGTTTATTTCCATGTGGTATTTAATCATCCATTCAAAAAGTTTAGCACCTGGAAAGGTGAGCAATTATTTACCGGGAAAAACACACAGGTTGATGAAGGTAAAAAAACAGGCGCCCAGCTTTTTTTTGATGCTCTGCAAACCGATACCCTCGAAATGAAGGTAGGGATATCATATGTCAGCACTTTAAAGGCAAAGCAAAATATTGATACTGAAATACCACATTGGAGTTTTGAAAAAACCGTGAACGAAACCCGTGCACGCTGGGACGATCTGTTAAAAAGAATTGAGATTGATAATGATGCCGCCCTATCGCAAAAAACAATGTTCTATACCGCATTGTACCATACCATGCTTATGCCGGTTGATCGTACCAATGAAAATCCCTTATGGGAAAACGGTACGCCTTATTATGATGATTTTTATGCCATTTGGGATACTTTCCGGTCATCGCACCCACTAATTACTTTAATAAATGAATCGCGGCAGGTTGATATTATAAATGCCTTGCTACAAATTTATCAGCACGATGGTTATCTGCCCGATGCAAGGAGCGGTAACAGTAATGGCCGTACGCAGGGAGGTTCAAACGCCGAAGTTTTAATTGCCGATGCCTATGTTAAAAAGCTAAAAGGAATTAACTATAGTCAGGCATTAGAAGCCATGCTGAAAGATGCCACAGTACCGCCCGGCGACAACGAGGAAAAAGAGGGCCGTGGTGGCTTAACCGATTATAACTCGTTAGGATATGTGAGCAACAGGTTTGTAAGGGCCGGTAACCGAACGGTAGAATATGCTTATGATGATTATTGCCTGGCTACAGTAGCCCACGGCCTTAACCGGCAAGGAGAATACCGCAGATTTTTAGGCCAAAGCAACAATTGGCAAAATCTGTGGCGGCCAATTGAAGATAATGGTAGCAAAGGCTTTATTATGCCTAAAGATGCCTCGGGCAAATGGATAGATAGTATACAGTGTGATGTAAGCAATGGCAAAGCTAACTATATACCCTATACACCTTTGGCGCAAGACTGGCCTGTTTGTGTATGCTGGTGGTGTGGTTTTTTTTATGAGGCCAGCAGTTGGGAATATTCGTTATACGTACCGCATGATGTAGCCGCTTTAATAAAAAACTGTGGCGGCAACGGTGCTTTTGAACGGCGTTTAAATACATTATTTGATAAGGGCTTGTACAATGTAGGTAACGAACCCTCATTTTTATCGCCCAATTTATACCATTGGATTGGTCGGCCTGATCTGAGCAGCGTCCGGATCAGGGAAATAATCAATAAAAACTATAATGCATCCCGCAGTGGTATTCCCGGTAACGATGATAGCGGTGCTATGTCATCATGGCTGGCTTTTCATTTAATAGGCATTTACCCTAATGCCGGGCAATCCTATTATCTCATCAATGCGCCCGCGTTTAAACAAACGCTTATCCATCAGGAAAACGGCAATGGCTTTAGTATAAAAGCGATCGGTTTGTCGGATAAAAAATGTTACATACAGTCGGCTACACTCAATGGTAAGCCATTTAACCAATCGTGGATTGAGCATAGCGATATTGCAAATGGCGGCGAACTGGTATTACAAATGGCGGCAAAACCATCGGGATGGGGGAGTGTAGTATTACCACCATCTGCATCTGCTGATCATAATTAAATACTAAACTGTTATATTTAAAGATTAAAAGAGCCGTCGCAAAAATGAAAAGGATGAAATATGTATTGATGTTCTGCTTGATTTTTGGTATTGCTGTTAAAACATCTGCACAGTTTAATACACAATCGTCTTACGCGCTTATTAAAAGGGTATTACCTAATCATGCGCAACATTTTACGGTTCAAAAATTGGCGAATGACACCGCTAAAGATGCTTTTGAGATCGAAAGCCTAAAAAGCAAAATTATATTAAGAGGCAATAACGGTGTAGCAGTAGCGTCGGCATTGTATTATTATTTAACCCAATACTGCCACTGCCAAATTACCTGGAACGGAACTAATTTAAAACTGCCCCGTGTACTACCCGTACTGACTGCTAAGTTGCATAAAACTACGCCATACGAGTATCGCTATTACTTAAACTATTGTACCTACAATTACAGCATGAGCTGGTGGGACTGGAAGCGTTGGGAAAAAGAGATAGACTGGATGGCCCTGCATGGTATAAACATGCCTTTAGCTTTAACCGGGCAAGAGTATACCTGGTACGAAGTTTATAAAAGTATGGGCTTTACCGATACAGACCTGAACTCATTTTTTTGCGGTCCGGCATATTTCTCCTGGTTTTGGATGGGTAATTTGGATGGATGGGGCGGCCCGCTTCCCTTATCGTGGATGACGACTCACAGGGATCTGCAAAAAAAGATCCTTCAGCGTGAGCGCGAACTTGGGATGAAACCTGTTTTGCAATCTTTCACCGGGCATGTGCCGGCTTCGTTCAGTACACATTTCCCATCGTCAAAATTCAAAAAAACCAACTGGAACAATGGTTTTGGTGATACTTACATCCTGGACACAGAAGACCCAATGTTTGAAGAAATTGGCCGTAAGTTTTTGCAGGTGCAAACCAAATTGTATGGTACCGATCACTTATACTCGGCCGATACTTTTAACGAGAATGAACCACCTACCGATGATCCTGCATATTTATCGGCACTAAGTTCGCGGGTATATCAGGCTATGAGTAAGGCCGATCCTAAAGCTATATGGGTTATGCAGGGCTGGCTTTTTTACAGCGACCGCAAGTTTTGGAAAACTCCGCAAATTAAAGCCTTGTTAGAATCTGTTCCTAATGATCACATGATCATACTTGACTTGGCTACCGAAATTGAACCCGTTTGGAAACGTACTGAAGCCTATTACGGTAAACCCTGGATCTGGAATATGCTGCATAATTTTGGCGGTAATATAGGTATGTTCGGGCGAATAGAAGAAGTAGCAAAAGGGCCGGCTTTAGCCCTGCACGACGCAGCATCGGGTAAGATGGAAGGCATTGGTCTTACTATGGAAGGGATAGAGCAAAACCCTGTGTTGTATGAACTTATGACCCAAAATGTTTGGCAAAATAAAACCATTGATGTTGACAAATGGTTGCAAACCTACATTTTAAACCGCTATGGAAATGTGAACGCACATACCATTAAAGCCTGGCAAATACTAAAGCAAACCGTTTATAATGGGAAAGGTATTCGTGATGCTTCGGAATCTATTATAACAGGGAGGCCAACATTTGATACCGCTACAGTATGGACAAAAACGAAACTGAATTACCAGCGTAAAGATTTATTGCCTGCCTGGAGTCAGATGATACAAGCTATACCAACCTGTAGTAAAAGCGACGGCTTTAATTATGATTTGGTGGATATATCACGGCAGATACTGGCTAATTATGCCGGCCCTTTGCAAAAGAAATGGATAAAAGCCTATCAGGATAAGAATATGGCCGATTTTAAGAAATATGCCAATCAATATCTACAATTGATTAGTGATATGGATATGCTTTTAGCTACCCGTAAAGATTTTTTATTAGGCCCGTGGCTTGCCGATGCCCGTAACTGTGGTACCACCTTAGCAGAAAAAGCGATATATGAACGTAACGCGCGCGATTTGATCACCCTTTGGGGAGATGATAACAGTCCGCTTCACGAGTATTCGTGCAGGCAATGGAGTGGCTTGTTAAACGATTTTTATAAAATACGCTGGCAAAAGTTTTTTGCTGAGGCAAGTATAGCATTACAAAATGCAAAGCCGATGGATATGCCTGCCTTTAATAAAGCACTAAGTGAGTGGGAATGGCAGTGGGTTAATACGCAAAAAGCTTATCCGGTAATAACCCATGGTAATAGCATAATAATAGCTCAACAGCTTTATAAAAAGTACAATGGAATAATTGGAGCAGAGTTATAACGACCATTTAAATTTAACAAGCATGCCTGATGAACCCATCATATCCGATCCGTTTATTAATACAGATGATATTAATAAAGCACCAGTAAAGCTGCCACGCTTACTTTCGTTAGATGCGCTGCGTGGTTTTGATATGTTTTGGATCATGAGTGGGGAAGGAGTGGTACACGCGCTTGCTAAAGCTACCAACTGGCCTGTATTACTATGGATGTCTGGCCAATTGCATCATACCGAATGGAATGGTATTACATTTTATGATATGATCTTTCCGCTTTTTCTGTTTATCGCGGGTGTATCTATGCCTTACTCCATTGGTAATAAATTAACGAGGGCGGGTATAAGCAGTGCCAATTATTTACCATTTGCAGAAAAGAAGAAGATATATGGACCCATGATTCGCCGTACCCTGATCCTGATCTTTTTGGGCATGGTGGTTAATGGGCTTTTTAAGTGGAACGGTTATGAGCACACCCGCTTTGCCAGTGTGCTTGGCCGCATTGGTTTGGCTTGGTTTTTTGCCGGGTTAATTTATCTTAATTTTAACCTCAAACAACAAATTATTTGGTTTGCAGCTTTACTGTTGGGGTATTGGGCTGCAATGATGCTTATCCCCGTTCCTGGATATGGAGCAGGAGTGTTAACAATGAATGGTAGCCTGGAGTCGTATATTGACCGCTTGCTGCTTCCGGGCAGGCTGCACGATAAGGTTCACGATCCGGAGGGTATCTTATCAACTATCCCGGCAATTGGTACGGCTTTGTTGGGGATATTTACCGGCCAGTTTTTAAAGTATGATTCCATAAAATGGCCCATGTGGAAGAAAGGTATTGCGCTATTTATTGGCGGTTTGCTGCTCATCGCCGTAGGCAGTTTATGGAATTTGACCTTCCCTATAAATAAACGCCTTTGGACAAGTTCGTTTGTTTTATTTGTAGGCGGATGGAGCATGGTTTTACTTTCTGTTTTTTATTTTATCATTGATGTTGCCGGTTATCGTAAATGGGCTTTCCCTTTTGTGCTCATCGGTGTAAACTCTATTATTATATACCTTGCAGCTGAGGGGATGATCGATTTTGAATATACGGCCAATTATTTATTTGGTGGCCTAATTCAATATGCATCACAAAGCTGGCAGCAAGTATGGCTGGCCATATCAATAGTAGTTACACAACTGGTAATGCTATGGTTTTTGTACCGGAATAAGATATTCCTGAAAATATAGCTGGCTTTGAATAGCATCTGCGATATCATTGATTGACTTATACTTCTATGAAACATAAAATTAATAGCTTATTAGCGTTTTTATACATATTAAGCACCCATGCCCTTCATGCCCAGCAATATGATTGGGAAAATCCGGCGGTTACCCAGATCAATACCGAGCGGGCGCATAGTACATTGATCCCATTTAGCAGTATGGCAACGGCGCTAACGTTTGATAAAGAACAGTCGGATCTGTACCATTGCCTCAATGGCAACTGGAAGTTTATGTGGTGCAAAAATCCACTACAGGTTCCGGCAAACTTCTCTGATAAAAACTATGATGCATCTGGCTGGGATAACCTTTGGGTACCCGGTAATTGGCAAATGAGCGGTAAGTATGACCGGCCTATATTTACCAATATCATCTATCCATTCCCCTCTGATCCTCCAAAGGTACCTAAAACAGATACCAACTCAACCGGCTTATATAAAACCACATTCCGTATTGCCGATAACTGGAAAGGCAAACAGATTTTCCTGCATTTCGCGGCGGCGCAATCTGCTTTATATGTTTGGATAAACGGTAAAAAAGTAGGCTATCACGAAGATGGCATGACACCAGCCGAATTTAACATAACGCCCTATCTGCAAAAAGGAGAAAATTCACTATCTGCCGAAGTAATCAACTGGAGCGATGGCAGCTATATAGAAGACCAGGATTTTTGGCGTTTGAGCGGTATATTCAGAGATATATTTTTATTTGCTACTCCTGAAGTGCATATCCGGGATTTTTATACCAAAACCACGCTTGATGATCAATACCGTAACGCGGAGTTAGATGTTAATTTTAACTTGCATAACTACATCCGCAAAGCAGGTAATGGTTACAGCGTTAAAGTAACCTTGCAGGACGCGGACAAAAATGATATTTTTTCGGAAACACAAGCTGTTTCCAAACTCCTTCCACTTGGCGAGAATGTATTACATATCAAACACAACATAAATAACCCCGCCAAATGGACTGCCGAAACTCCAAACCTGTATTTGCTCATCATCCAACTATTGGATGCCGATGGCAAGGTGGCCGAAGTGATCACATCTAAAGTAGGTTTCCGTAAAGTAGAGATCAAGAACGGTACACTGCTGGTTAATGGGCAGGCTATCAAAATAAAAGGTGTTAACCGCCACGAATTTGATATGTACACCGGTAGGTATATTACCAGGGAATCTATGATACGCGATATTGAATTGATGAAGCAGCATAACATTAATGCGGTGCGTACCTGCCACTACCCTAATGCTACAGAGTGGTATGAGTTGTGTGACCAGTATGGACTATATGTTATGGACGAAGCCAACCTGGAATGTCATGGTTTATGGGCACGTTCAAAAAATTATATATCCGATAAACCTGAATGGAAAAAAGCTTATGTAGATAGGGGTACTGCCATGGTTCAACGCGATAAAAATCATCCGAGCATTATATTCTGGTCTATGGGGAATGAATCTGGCTGGGGCTCAAACTTTGATGCCATGTATGCGGCCATTAAACAGATAGATAATACCCGGCCCATACATTACGAGGGTAAAACACCAAACGGCGTGCGAATACTTAACCGGTACGATATCATATCCATGATGTACCCGGA
The DNA here is from genome assembly GCF_039921305.1 of Mucilaginibacter sp. Lineage (GTDB taxonomy): Bacteria > Bacteroidota > Bacteroidia > Sphingobacteriales > Sphingobacteriaceae > Mucilaginibacter. Next base: position 38,939 of record NZ_JBDSCA010000032.1, on the reverse strand, counting down.
TATTGACGAGATAACCCGTTTTATGAAACAGGATACTACGCGCCCTATAATTGTATGCGAATATGCGCATTCGATGGGTAACAGCCTGGGTAATTTTAGAAAGTATTGGGATGTATTTTATAAATATGCACGTTTACAGGGCGGCTTTACCTGGGATTGGGTTGACCAGGGTATTCGTGGTAAGGATAAAAACGGACGTGAGTACTGGAACATTATAGACCGTATTGACAGCGCAAATGCTAACGATGGTTTGGTGAACCCAGATAGAACACCACAGCCCGAAATAAATGAGGCCAAAAAAGTAATGCAGAATATTAATGTTAAGGCGATCAATTTGGCAGCCAGAAAAGTAAGTGTATCTAACGGATTTTATTTTAAAAACCTGAATGATGTTAACCTGCATTGGGAACTGTTAGAAAATGGCCGTAGCATACAAAACGGCATGATCAATGATTTAGCTGTAGCTCCGCAACAATCGGCAGAGTTAACGATTCCGTACGATAGATCGCAGATAAAACCGGGGAATGAATATCACCTTAATTTTAGTTTTACTTTAAAAACAGACCAGCTTTGGGCCGCTAAAGGATATGTGCTAGCTTCTGAACAATTGATTGTTTCCACTGTAAACCAAGCTAAAAACGACTTGATTGCTAGTGTTTTACCTGTGGTTTCTACAATACAAAATACTAATGAGGTAATTGTTTTTGGTAAAGATTTTAGTTTAACTTTTGATAAAGCATCAGGTTCGTTAAGTTCGTACAAATACCGTGGCTTAGAATTGTTAGCCGGGAATATTGTGCCAGACTTGTGGCGGGTACCAACAGACAATGATGAGGGCGGCAAACGAAGAAGTTATGCGCAAGGCTGGCGCAATGCCGGGCTGGATTCCATTAGCATAGTCCCGGTTGAAATCAAGTTTAAAAACACCAATCCTGGTACGGTATCGGTTAAAATTAAAAACACCATCAAATTAAAAAAGGGCAGTATAGATTATATTGCTGCGTATACAGTTTATGGTAACGGCGAAGTTAAAATTGAAAATGAGTTTATGAGCAACGATAAGTTACCGCCATTGGCAAGGGTGGGTTTAAGGTTAGAACTTCCTTCATCATATAATAAACTAACTTGGTTTGGTAACGGCCCGTTTGAAAGTTATGATGACCGGAAAGAGAGCGCCTTTGCGGGTGTTTACAGCAGTAATGTGGCCGATCAGCACTTTGCTTATGTAATGCCGCAAGAAACAGGTAATAAAACCGATGTGCGCTGGGCAATGTTATCAAACGATAATGGTAGCGGGCTATTAGCCACAGGCGAGCCTTTGATGAACATTAACGTTCAGGATTATTCGCAGCAGGCTTTAAACGAATCAAAGCTATCGCACTATTTAAAAAGAGGTGATAAAACCTATCTCCATATTGATTATAAACAGATGGGGCTTGGCGGCGATGATAGCTGGAGCCCGCGTGTGCATCCTGAGTATTTGTTAAATACGAGCAAGTACCAATTTACATTCAGGCTAAAACCGGTTGCTAACGCGAATAATAAAGTTGAATAAATTTGAATCAATGAATAAGATCTTTAAATATTCGTTTTCTATACTATTAGTATTTTGGTTTTCAGTAGCTTGTGGGCAGGATGTAGTGCAATATGTTCAACCTATGGCGGGTACGGCATCGGCTACAACCGCCGCTGCTTTAAAACATGGGTCGGTATTGGCAAATTTCGCCAATACTATTCCGGCGGTAACGGTTCCTTTCGGGATGACACAATGGACAGCACAAACCCAGCCTGGCGAAACCAAATGTATCCCGCCTTATTATTATAAAGATGACCAGTTTAGCGGTTTACGAGGCTCACATTGGATAAGTGGCTCCTGCATGCAGGATTATGGCAGCTTTACCGTTATGCCCATTACGGGTAAGCTTAAAACAAGAGGTTACGCGGCAACTTTTGATCATGCTGATGAAATAGCAGCACCCAATTTGTACCAGATCAATCTGAAGCAATATCAACTCAAAGCTGCTGTAACCGCTACCGAACGTTGTGGCATGATGCAGTTTACAATGGATAAAACCGATAGTTTGTATCTGCTTATAACCCCTAACAGCAATTATCACGAAGGTTTTATTAAAGTAGATGCACAAAAAGGCGAAGTATACGGCTATAATCCGGCTCACCGTATTTATCAGGGCTGGGGGAAAAGCGCTGGCTTTAGCGGTTTTTTTGTGATCAGGGTTGAACGCAGTATTGAGCATTCCGGCACTTTTGTGGGCGACAAAGTATTTGCGCTTGATAGTATCAAAAACAAAGCAGATATAGGCGCTTACATTGGCTTTAAACTTAACAAAGGCGAAAAGCTAATCATCAGGATAGGGACTTCTTTTACAAGTATAGCGGGCGCGCGCAAAAATCTGGAAGCCGAGATGCCGGGTTTTAACTTTGAACAGATTGCTGCGGCAAATAAACAGATATGGCAAAAAGCTTTAAGTCAGATAAAAATAACAACCAGTATTGAACGGGATAAGCGCATTTTTTATACCGCATATTATCACACTATGCAGCAGCCGCGTTTGTTTAACGATGTTGATGGACGGTATCCACGTTTTTCGTCGGCATACCAAACAGAAAAATTAGTTCAGGGAAATTACTACGATGATTTTTCGATGTGGGATATTTACCGGGCGCAGATACCATTGTTTGAGATATTAAACCCGCTATTGGTTAACAACCTGGTACAATCGCTCCTGTTAAAAGGTAAACAAGGCGGCTGGATGCCGATATTCCCTTGCTGGAATAGTTATACATCCGAGATGATAGGCGATCATACAACTTCAGTTATTAGTTCGGCCTATTTAAAAGGGATCAGTAATTATAACGCGACCGGAGCTTACCAGCTATTAAGGCACAATGCTTTTGATACACCGGCAAGTAAAAGCGATTACCTGGAAGGCAAAGGCCGCAGGGCATTGGATAGTTATTTAAAATATAAATATATCCCTGTTGAGGATAGTGTTTTGGATGCCTTCCACAAAATGGAACAGGTAAGCCGTACAATGGAATATGCTTATGATGATTATGCTTTGGCACAGTTTGCAAAGGCATTGCACAAAACCTCAGATTATGTTTCCCTGAAAGAAAGATCTGGCTATTATGCTAACGTTTTTGATAAACAATCGGGCTTTGTAAGAGGAAGGCATGCTGATGGTTCATGGTCAACCCCTTTTGATCCTGATAAAAAGGAAACTTACATTACCGAAGGGACTGCAAGGCAATACACTTTTTATGTACCACATGATGTACCCGGCTTAAGCAAATTGATGGGTGGTGCCAATAAATTGGAATCGGCTTTAGATAGCTTATTCCAAAAAAACGAATACTGGCATGGTAACGAACCTGGGCATCAGATACCATTTATGTATAATTATACCTCGTCACCATGGAAAACGCAGGCGGCAGTACATAAAATATTAGCGGCTGAATATAGCGACGGCCCGGGTGGTTTAGGCGGTAATGACGATGCTGGTCAAATGTCGGCCTGGTATATGTTTGCTTCGATGGGCTTTTATCCCTTAAACCCGATAGCGGGAGAATACTTACTTTGTACACCATTATTTGATAATGTAACCATCAATCTAAAAAATGGTAAAACATTTCAAATCACCTGTCATAAAACCGGTAAAAATGCAAAGTACATACATGCAGTAAAGTTGAATGGTAAATTAATGCCAGCAAATTTTATTCGTTACAGCGACATTACTAAAGGCGGTAATCTAATAGTCTACTTACAAGAAACACCAGATCATAATTGGGCCAATAAACCTTATCATCGGTCAGGCAAGTAGTTTCATTTATTTGATACATAAATTATTCGTTTTTTAATTTATTATCATGATCAGTTATCCTGCCAGGGGTTGCTGATCTGATTCGCTTTTTTCATCAGAGGGAATTGTAAAGTAAGTTGCGCTACCTACTTGTAATTGATCCCTAAATAAGCCCTTGTTCGTATCTGCTCCCACAGCATTGTATTCTCTCCCAATTCGTTTAATCGTTAATTGTGATAATATACTACAGGTTATGGCAAAAATATCAAAGCCAAAAAGCTTTTTTTTGAAATAGCTTTGTCATTAACTAATTATAGAAGCTTCTTTTATATGCTAAGGTTCCGTTAATATGGGTGGTAGCATTACAAATAATAAAAAATATGAAAAGCCTTCCAATCCTCGATATCATCGTGATCGCTCTTTACCTTATAGCGATGATTGCGGTCGGGGTTTATTTTTCGCGAAAGAATAAAAACCCGGAGCAATATTCCAGTGCTTCCGGGTCAATACCAGGTTGGGCAATCGGGATGTCAATTTATGCTACTTTTTTGAGCAGCAATACATTTTTGGGGGTACCGGGTAAGGTTTTTGGTTCTAACTGGAACGCTTTTGTATTCAGCATTTCAATGCCATTCGCGGCTTGGGTTGCAGCAAAATATTTTGTTCCGTTTTACAGAAGCACAGGGCAGGTATCAGCCTACACCAACTTAGAAAAACGTTTTGGCGCTTGGGCTCGCACCTATGCTGTAGTTTGCTTTTTACTTACCCAGTTAGCCAGAATGGGGTCCATATTTTTTGGTATCTCGCTAACGTTGCAGGCATTAACGGGTTATAGCATGGAAATTATAATGCTGATAACAGGCATTTGTATTATTATTTACACCGTAATGGGGGGCATAGAGGCTGTAATTTGGACAGAAGTAGTGCAAGGGGTTTTAAAAACACTGGGTGGAGCGCTCATTATCTACCTGGTAGTGATCAATATGCCGGGGGGGCTTTCCAAGATCATCGAAATTGGGCAAAAGGACCACAAATTCAGTATCGGAAGCTTTACACCAAACTTTACTCAATCCACTTTTTGGGTAGTGCTGCTGTATGGCTTCTTTATCAATCTGAACAATTTTGGTATGGATCAAAACTACATACAGCGTTACCATACGGCTAAATCTGCCAAAGAAGCTTCCAAATCGGTATGGCTTTGTGTGTGGATCTATGTGCCGGCTTCGCTACTGTTTTTTGTTATCGGTACATGTTTATATGCTTATTATCAGGTTAATCCCGCAATGATAGAACCAGTTAAACTACAGGTTGCCGCGGAGCGTTTGGGTATTGGAGCATCGTCTGCTGATGTGCGGAATCTTGCAGCTACATTACTACCTTCCGACTATGGAGATAAAGTAATGCCCCACTTTATGGTTACCATGATCCCAACTGGTTTAGTAGGGCTGATCGTTTCGGCAATTCTGTCTGCTGCCATGAGTACCATCAGTTCAGGAATGAATGCTTCAGCGACGGTTTTCTCCGAAGATATTTACAAACGGTATTTTAAATCAAATATTAGCTCAACGCAAACCCTGCGTTTATTGCATATCTCAACAATCATATTCGGATTGGCAGGTATGGCATGCGGCATAGCCATGATCGGGGTGAAAAGCATATTGGATATTTGGTGGCAACTCTCAGGTATTTTCGCCGGCGGAATGCTCGGCCTGTTCCTGTTGGGTTTAATCAGCAAAAGATCTGGTAACATGGAAGCACTTGCTGCCACAATTATAGGTATCCTGCTTATTGTTTGGATGTCGTTGTCGTATTTAATTCCAGATCAATATTCGTATCTCAAAAATCCACTGCATGCCAATATGATCATTGTGGTGGGTACACTCTCTATTTTTCTATCCGGCACACTGATATCAAAATTTAAAAAGCCAGCTCTTACTTAATCATAAATTTTAATAATAATTGAACAGATGAACAAATCAGATAAAGGGTTTATCCCGGTAATGCTTACGCCATTTAAACAAAATGGAGATATTGATTTTTATGGATTAGCCAAGTTGACGGAATTATATATCGAATCTGGAGCTGCGGGTTTATTTGCCAACTGTTTGTCTAGTGAAATGTTCGAGCTATCTGAAACAGAACGCATTCAAGTGATAGAAGAGGTTATAAAAGTAGCCGACGGACAGGTACCTGTAGTAGCTACAGGAACTTTTGGAACTGATTTGCAAAAACAAGCGGATTTTATAAAAAAGGTTTATTCAACCGGAGTCCAGGCTGTGATAGGTATTACTGGCCTGCTGGCTGGTGAGACTGATCAGGATGATGTATTTGAAGCGAATGTGTTTAAGTTGCTGGAGCTAACAGAAAACGTTCCATTAGGCTTTTATGAATGCCCCGTGCCATATAAAAGATTGATAAGTCCGGAACAATTAGGCCGCATTGTAGCCACCGGACGGGTAACTTATCATAAAGATACTTGCCTTGATATCGAGCAGATCAAAGCAAAACTTGCAGCTACTCAAGGCCATGAATTTGGCTTGTACGATGCCTATATGGCACATGCCGTAGAATCTTTAAAAGCGGGTGCGTCAGGTTTGTCTTGTATTCAGGGGAATTTCTTTCCGGAGTTAATTACATGGCTGTGCGAAAATTATAACAATAGCGCCTTAAAACAACAGATTGACCAGGTTCAACAATTTTTTATCGACAATATGGATGTAATGCATCACGTATATCCAACTATCTCAAAATATTATCTTCAAAAACGAGGATTTGATATATCCACTTTCACACGTAGGGATGATGTAGGTGTTTTTGATCTGAATGTTGAAAAAGCTATTGATGCTTTGCACGATAGGTATAACTTATTAAGTAGCGAGATTGAAATTAAGCATGTTGCCGTGTAATTAATACACAGGATTTAGCGCTATTATTCGAAATTTTAAACCAACGATATCCATTAAATCTAATAATTAATGAAACCTACAGAAAAACAAGTTTACCTGATATGTAGCGGCGATTTGCGCTTATCGGCAAACCAAATGTGCTGGGCTGCCCAAGCCGAAATGGAAGCCATGCTTACCAAAGCAATAGAACACGAGGGATGGACAGTAAAAAGGGCTCATGAATATAGTGCTGAAAAGAAACATGGCTTTATTGATTCTCAGCGAATGGGGATGGAGGTATTTCGTAATATTCCGGTTAACGTACCTTTAATTGTTGCCGAGAGCGTTTGGCAATACAGCCACCATGTGTTAGCTGGGTTAACAACACATAAAGGCCCAATTTTAACATTGGCTAACTGGAGTGGGCAGTGGCCGGGTTTGGTAGGGATGTTAAATCTTAATGGCTCACTTACAAAGGCCGAGGTGTTTTACAGTACCCTATGGAGTGAAACTTTTACAGATGTTTTTTTTAAAGAAGGATTAAAAGAGTGGTTAAACACTGGTGTATTAAAGCACGATCAAAGCCATGTTAAAGATTATAACTTAGTTAAAATACCAGCCAGTGAACAAAAAACTGGTGCTGATTTTGCTGCCGAACTAAAAGGCAATAAAGCCATTATGGGGGTGTTTGACGAAGGCTGTATGGGTATGTACAATGCTATAGTTCCCGATCATTTGCTACACGCTACAGGTATATTTAAAGAGCGCTTAAGCCAGTCGGCTTTGTATGCACGGATGTTACAAGTAAAAGATGAAGAGGCCAGGGACGTTTTGCAATGGCTGCAACAAAAAGGGATGACTTTTAATTGGGGCATAGATGATGTTACTGAATTAACCGAAAAACAAACATTGGAGCAGTGTAAAATGTACATTGCGGCAATGCGTATTGCGGATGAGTTTGGTTGTGATACCATTGGAATACAATATCAACAAGGGCTAAGAGACCTTACGGTTGCCAGTGATTTGGTAGAAGGATTATTAAATAATACGGAGCGGCCCCCGGTATACTCCGAAAGCGGTACAGAACTATATCCGGGTAAAGCATTACCTCATTTTAACGAAGTAGATGAGTGTGCCGGTATAGATGCCTTGTTAACTTACCATCTTTGGAATAAGCTGGGCTTATCTGGCGAAAATACCCTACATGATATCAGATGGGGGGAGCATTATAAAGGCGACGGCATTGACGACTTTGTTTGGGTTTTCCTGATATCAGGAGCCGTTCCCGCGTCTCATTTTGAAAACGGTTATAAAGGCGCCAGTAGTGATCGCCAGCCACCCATGTTTTTCAAATTGGGAGGCGGTACATTAAAAGGGGTAAGCAAGCCCGGTAGCCTGGTGTGGAGCAGGGTATATATTATGGATGGTAAACTCCATTGTGATTTAGGAGTAGGAGAGGCTGTTAAACTTAACGAAGCAGAATCTACACGTCGTTGGCAGTTAACAACGCCGCAATGGCCAATAATGCACGCTGTATTGAGCGGCGTTTCGCGCGACCAGTTGATGGCCAGGCATCAGGCCAACCATATTCATGTAGTATACACAAACAATAAGCAACAAGCAAACCAGGCTTGCCGTATAAAAGCAGCCGCTATGGACGGTTTGGGTATTGAAGTGCATTTTTGTGGAGATGTTGATATTAAGGGCGAACAATATGCCTGATGGTACACAGCGTTGCGAATTGACGATTGACAATGCTTACCAAAGGATAATTTTTCTAAAAAATAAACCTTTATCATAACTTAATCTATCTTTGAATTTTAAAAATTATAATCGTATTCAATGGCAAAGGCATCTGAAGTTAAAGTAGGAAATATATTACGCTACAACGGCGAATTAGTAACCGTTACAGAAGTTATGCATCGTACACCCGGTAAAGGCGGTGCTTTTTATTTAGATAAGTTTCGGAACATAAAAACCGGAAAAATTGTAGAGGCGCGTTTAGGGACCGACGAGCAGGTTGAGATTTGCCGGGTCGAAACCAATGATTTTCAATATCTGTACGAAGATGGTGACTTTATGGTTATTATGGATAACACCACATATGATCAGTTTAACATCCCAAAATCACTATTTGGTCCGGCTGTGAAATTTTTGAAAGAAGGAATGAACGTAATTGTTTCCTTCGAAAGTGAAGAACCTATTATGGCGCAGGCACCTAACCATGTAGAGTTGGAAATTACCTATGCCGAACCGGCTGTTAAAGGCGATACATCTTCCGGCGCACTTAAAACCGCGACAACAGAGAATGGTATTGAAATTAAAGTACCTCTATTTGTTAACCAGGGCGATAAAATAAAAGTTGATACCCGCACAGGAGAATATCTGGAGCGTGTGAAATAAGGAGCACATCCTGATATTAGTTTTAATTAAGATGATTTGCCGTTCTGGTAACTCATCTTAATTATCAGTAAGCCTTTACACTAATTGCATCTTTCAAACTAAGAACTATCAGTAGTTAGTAATAAATATTCCGTTTCTCCAAAAAATATTGTTGTTTTGAGTAAGTGACGCAATTAATCAATTTAGCCGGTGGAAACGAGTTGGTGTGGACGGATTTTAAATTCACAGGCCTCAACTCTCACATTATTGCGCAACATACCGCAGGCGGTGTATCTTTCGATAAATTAGCAGTACAGCCTATTATCCCCCAAGTACTGGAACTTAATCAGGGCATTTTTACCAATCAATACCAAAATATTATTTTTCCTTTAGTAAGTGTAAGTTTGGCAGGTGATGACCTTCATCTCAATTGCACATGTGTGCATCCTCCGGGCAAACTTTGCGAACATGAGGGGCAGGTATTAAACGCTATCCTGCAAAGGGATGAGTTTCGCGTTTTTTTTGATCGTGTATTGCGATATGAAAAATTAAGCAAATTCGCGGCTGATTATGGTATGGAAAACGAGCCGGATCTGGATCAATATTTCCAGGTTGACTATTTGAATAAAAGAATCAGTTTTAGTCCACGACAAGCTGGTTTGATATCGGTTACTACAGAAAGCCTGGTGCAGATGAAAACCAGTGTATTAGATACTTTACCGAAAGACACGGCTCATCACCAGGATCAAAAACTTTGCGTTTTATTGCGCCAGCATAAGTATTATGGCTATTTGATCGTAGAGTTATTCAGGGCAAAAGCCACTCAAAATGGTAAGGTTAAAAACCCTTTAAGCCCTATAGCTCCATTGGATATGCTTTGGGAAACCGAAGATCCGCAAGCTGTTAAATTTTTTACCGGCATCCACAAATTTCAAAATCATAATCAAACACAAAAAAACGAATCAGATTTACCGGCATTAAGGGCTATAATAAACAATCCACTCAATTATGATTTTTATTATCATAATTCCGATGTCTCAGAAAATGTAACTGCTGCTTCGGTAGTTCCAATTAGGGTGAGTATCATTCAAAATGAGCTGGATCTGAAAATACAAACTAAAGATCAGTTTTATGAGCTTTCGGGTAGCCTTAAAATCAATGGGAATACTCATCAATTGAATGAATTGCAGGTTAGGTTTAACTATTTTATTGCGCTAAAGGATACGCTTTACCTGGTTGATAACTTGCAGATGTTAGGTGTGATAGCTTTATTAAAAAATAAACCGGATAATCTGTTAGTCCACACTTCAAAGTATCCCCAATTCCAAAAACAGTTGCTTACTCCGCTGGAAGACTATGTAGAGATTAATTATAAACACATCAAAATTGCCACACTCAAGCAACTGGAGCAACAAGGTTTTAACCAGTCTGTTGAACGGCTCATTTACCTTTCAGATTTTGGGCAGCATGTGATGCTGATTCCGGTGATTAGATATGGAGAGGCTGAAATCCCGATCAGGAGCCGGAGACAAATATTTAGCGCCGATATTAAGGGTACCGAATTTAAGGTACAAAGGAGCGAGGATGCAGAAACCGCGTTCACAGCTCTGCTTATCAGGCAGCACCCCTTTTTTGAAGAACAAGTAGATAATGATCTGCATTATTTTTACCTCCACAAAAAGCGCTTCTTACAAGAAGATTGGTTTTTAAACACTTTTGAAGAATGGCAACAACAAGGTATTACCATTTTAGGTTTTAACGAGCTGGAGGGCAACAAGCTTAATCCCAATAAGGTAAAAATAACCATCAATGTTTTAAGTGGCATCAACTGGTTCAATACCATAGTTAGTGCCCGTTTCGGCAAAAAGAAAGCGGCTTTGCAGCAGATCCAAAAAGCCATTAAAAACAAAAGCAAGTATGTGCAGTTGGACGACGGAACCATGGGCATATTACCAGCAGAATGGATAGAGAAGTTCACTAATTATTTTAATAGCGGCGAAGTTGCTGATGATGAAACCATCCGCACGCCTAAGATCAATTTTTCGGCCATTGAGTTATTGTACGAGCAGCAATTGTTAGACGAAGGAGTTAAAAAGGAACTTGGCATTTATCGCGATAAGCTAAATAACTTTGAATCTATCAAGCCCGTTGCAATTCCGTTAGAGCTTAATGGAACTTTACGCGAATACCAAAAGCAAGGCTTAAACTGGCTTAATTTTTTGGACGATTTTAATTTTGGCGGTTGTTTGGCCGATGATATGGGCTTGGGCAAAACAGTGCAAATAATAGCATTTATACTCTCGCAAAGGGCAAAAGTAGCCCACAATGTGAATTTACTGGTTGTACCCACATCGCTTATTTTTAACTGGCAGGCCGAGGTTGCTAAGTTTGCACCATCTATAAAAATACACACCATTTACGGCGCAGATCGTATAAAAAGCATAGTTGATTTTGATCAATACGAGATCGTACTCACCTCGTACGGAACCTTATTAGCCGATATCAACTTTTTAAAAAACTACAATTTTAACTACGTTTTTCTGGACGAATCGCAGCTAATCAAAAATCCAGAATCGCAGCGGTATAAAACAGTTCGGCTGCTCAAATCACGCAACAAAATTGTGATCACGGGTACACCGATGGAAAACAACACTTACGATTTATACGGACAACTTTCCTTTGCCTGCCCGGGTTTGTTGGGAAGTAAACAGTACTTTAAAGATATCTACTTAGGCCCGATAGATCAGTTTAAAGACAGCAGGCGATTGAGGGAATTACAGGTCAAGATCAAACCCTTTATTCTGCGCCGTACCAAGCAGGAAGTTGCAAAAGAGTTGCCCGATAAAACGGAAATGGTTTTATATTGTGAGATGGGGGTAGAGCAACGCCGTATTTATGATGCTTACGAAAAAGAGTTCAGAGAATATATTTCGGCAACCACTAACGATGAAATACGCAAAAGCCCGATGAACGTGCTGAAAGGTTTAACCAGGTTGCGGCAGATATGTGATTCGCCCATTTTGTTAGGGGATGATAAAGTATCTGATGACAAGTCAGCAAAAATTGACCTGCTGATAGACGAGATTACAGGGAAAATGGGGCAACACAAAATACTGGTATTCTCGCAATTTGTTTCTATGCTTGATCTGATCCGGAAAGAATTGGTTAAACGCAATATTCGTTTTTCATACTTAACAGGAAGTACCCGTAACCGTCAATCTGTGGTCAAGGATTTTCAGGAAGATGCAGGCATCCGCGTGTTTTTGATCAGCCTAAAAGCAGGCGGTACAGGGCTAAATTTAACCGAGGCCGACTATGTTTATTTGGTTGATCCCTGGTGGAACCCAGCGGTAGAGAATCAGGCTATTGATCGTTCGCACCGTATCGGGCAAAACAAAAACATTGTAGCGGTACGAATGATATGCACCGGCACAGTAGAAGAAAAAATAATACAGGTACAGGAAACTAAACGCGAATTAACTGATGGCTTGATCAAGCCAAACAATTCGTTCATTGGCTCGCTATCTAAAACCGATCTGTTGGGCTTGTTGTCCTAAAATTCATCTGCTGTAGAGCGCAGATCAAGGTACGCTGGTCCTTGAAAGTGTAATTTGACATTTTCTAAATCAAACTTAAAACTCCAATCAGAAGTTTGTCCGCCTTTTTCCTTCCTGTAATCCGAACAAGTGAAATGAAATTTGATATGATAAACTACTCTGAATCTCCCGGTTTTTAATTCAGTATCGTAACTGATATTTTCTAGCGAAAGCTGTTCTACTTCTGGCGAACCACCATATTCATTGTTTTCGCGTTCTATGGCCAGTTTTAAAAGTGCAGAAGCAGTGTCTTTTGTATCGAATAATGCTGCAATAAAATCTATTATAGCGGGCTTTTTACTCCATTCTTGATAATCAATGTTGATCTCGAAATTCTCCATATCACTAATGTATTAACAACTGTCTAAAAGATGTCGTATCACCTTTAAAAGTATCAAAATCTACCGCGTGGTGAATGCCATTAACCGTAGCCTGGCTAGAGTGTTGCCAAAATCGCCAATCGCCGGCCGCGTTAATGTTGTCTTCGGGTTTATCATAATGGGCTATCCATAAGGGATACTCATCATAATGGCCTTTCAGGTAATCGCGATAAAAACTCAGACCTGAATAAATAATGGGTTTAACCCTGGTTTTATGACGCACCACTTTGAAAAACTCATTCAGTTCAACCCGCATATGCTCCGGAGACACGCCATCCAGCTTTTCAATATCCACTACAGGAGGTAGATCATTTTGCTCCAGTTTAACAGTTTTTAAAAATAGTTGAGCTTGTAGCTTTCCACTTTTTTCTGGCCTGAAAAAATGATAGGCACCACAAGTAAAACCGTTTTTAGCAGCTTCGCGCCAGTTGCGCTGGTAAAACGAATCTACAAATTGTTCACCTTCGGTTGCTTTGATAAACACAAAACTAATGCGCAGCCCGTTTTCTTCCATCGCTTTTACCTGTGGCCAATCTATCTTACCTTGAGCATATGATACATCAATACCATGAATACTGTATTTTTCGGATACATGGATGTTAAAACTTTTGTAATGCCGGTAATTACTATCCTCACCAATATCATTGATCCAGTGCCAGGCAGCGGTAAATCCGGATGTGATGTATCGGTAATAAAAAGGAGAGGCTATGATTAAAATGAATATCGCAATCGATATTCTTAAACCTCTATAACTACGTTTTTTGGTTCTTTTTGCCGCCGCAGGTTTTCGTTTGACGGGAGGTTTGAGCACAGCCGCGTTTTTTTTGATCTCGGCTTTATAACTGGCAGCAGTAGTTTTGCGCGGTGGTGTTTTCAATAGTTTAACCCCACTTTCTCCCGAGATTGATAAACTGAGTTTCTAACTGTAAGCGTTGGGCGGTCGGTAATGATAGCTTTCATGAACGTTTCGAAAATAGCTAAAGCAATACGGTACTACAACCTTTTTGGTAATTTAAAACCAGGTATTACTTAATTTTTGAAAAGCCTTCAAGTCTTGCTCGGCTTGATAAAGTTTGTTCCCCTGAGCTACATATTGTTTTTCCAGGCGTTCGGTCAGCGTGATAATACTTTCGCGAAGCGCTGTGAGGCCTTGATATTCCTGGTTAATTGCGTTTTGTAATTGTCGCTTCTCTACGAATATTTCGCCGGCAGCAAAGCTCACATCCCGGTCAATAGATGCCGTATCGGGGATATATACGAAGCCAGCGCCAACTTGCCTTTGCCAGTCGAACAAGATCTGAATGTTCTTGGGGCCGATATTCGGTATCTTGATAGATCTTAGCTTCCCGATATCGGCAGCGGTGCTGATGCCGTTTTTTTGGATAAGCTGTTTCTTAGCTGGTCCGAAAGCCGGGATGGAATAATCCTGGATATTAAATTGTTGCAGGAATAACTGGTATTTGATGTTATAGTAGTTTTCTTCGATCTTTCGTTTACGGATGATCAGGTCCTCGGGCAGCCTTCTCAATTTGGTGATCAATCCCGAAAATTTTGCGGTGGACTGGTTGTACTTTTTCAATTCAGATGGCTCGTTATGCTTAACAACCAATGCCCGGAAATTTGATCTTAAGTTTTCGTAGGTGGCTTTTCTCTTTTTGAGTTCCGATCTTAATTCTTTTTTGGATCGCGAAAATCGATTATAGAACAATAAGAATACAAACCCCAACATCAACGACCAGAAGGAGAGGACGAAAAATAAGCTGATGGATAGCAAAATAGTAATGAATAATACAGCAATGCCTTGATTGTGAAATTTTCGGAATTTCGGATCAATGGGTGCCGCTTTCAATGTGCCCGATACAAAGGTTTCCGCCAGTTTTAGGATCTCGATCTTTTCTAACCTAAAGCCATTAATAAATTGTTCAATGTTGTGTAGCTCCGGTAGGATACGCAAATGTGAATCGTCAAAGAAATAAATGATCCCCGAATCATCTTTAAATGTACACCAAGGGCACTTGGACAGGTTCCGTGGATAAAAATGAAGAACCGAACGATCACACACCCTCATCTCCTGGCTTAAGGCATCCAAATCTATCACCCATTGTTTAGGTGTAGGCCTGTCAATGCGGTTCTCAAAGGCTTCGTGAAAGGAGTTGATCAAGCCAGGTGTGAAGCTTTTGAGGTCAAGGCTGTATTTAGCCGGGTGAAGTTTTTTGTTGGCTCTTTTTAATGAGTAAGCAAATTCTCCCAACTTTATCGCTTTTTCTTCTTCAAAGTCCTCTTTGCTTAAATTAATTCCTGTAAAGGGCGCGCGTCCCAAAAAAAGCAATTGGAAGATAAGCGTGGCAAGTGAAAAAGAGTCGGTATTCACCGTACGTACCACCTTATCAAAGGAGCCTTTTTCCAATAGCTCCGGGGGGGTATAACGGGGTATCCCAACCTCGCAAAAATGATATCGGCTCCCGTTTTGAATCTGGAATGAATCGCAATCGATCAAGGCAACCATTCCCGTGTTGCTAACCAATATATTGGCCTCGTTAACATCGCCCGCTACAATACCCAATCGGTGGATATGGTAAAATGCGGTAGCCAGGTTGCGGGCTACATGGATCAAAAAGTTAAAGCCTTTATCCGGAAATACCTTTTTTCTATCCATAGGGCTGAACAGCATATGGAGCGGAACAAAAGCCACAAGTTTTTTCATGGTAAAACCAGCTATCTTACCGCTGTTATCGCGGATCACATCCGTTGGCCATGCTGCAAATTTGAGCAGTTCGGGTACTGCCATGGCAACCATATAGATCAGCTTCTCTTCCTTATCCCTGTCTATCTTTTCTTTATACACTTTGATCACAAGGTCAAAACTACCCTGTACCTCGTATATCGTACCCTCGCCACCTTCACCAATCTGGCGTCCTGCAACATAGCGTTGACCTTTTAAGCCGCTATAAACCGATCCTGCCATCGTTTAGCCTCGTCGCTATTAATAAGGTTTTATCATCGTCTGTCCGGTTATTGATCGCTTCGCCAGACAGGTAAGCGGATAACCTGTTATTAAGGATATCAATATGTTCCGGGCTATTGGTCATGCGGAGTACCTTGAATAGATCGGCAAAGAAGGGCTGATGTACGCTTTCCGTTTCATTGTTTAGCGCCAGCATTTGCAAACCGTCACTAAAAATAGCGACCTCAGTAACCGTCTCGTAAACCACTTTCATTTTGAGCTGTGATAAATTAGGGTCATCGATCAAAAAAGCAGTCGTGTTTTGATATTCGCCATTATGAGGCCACCAAAGGTGCATGAAGTTACCATTGCCATCGTCTCTAACAATCGCGCCATCGCCTATCTGTAAAAAGCAGGCTTGATCAGGTAAGATAACGAAGCCTAACAAAGTGCAGGAGAACTCATTGAGCGGAACATCCCGCTCTTCTGCTGTCACTTTCAGTTGATCGTAAAGGAGTTCCGCCAGTTCCGTCATTGCAGCCTCATCTATAATCTTCTCAATAGCTATCCAATCTGCCAAAATGGATACACCTTTTTGGACAGTAAGTTGAGATGCTTCTGCCGCGAATTGCGCGCTGCCAGCACCATCACTTATCAAACATATCAATGCTTGTTCCTCATCAGCAAGGTCTACCAGTTGATAAAGAACGGCATCTTCACAGCCTTTGCCAGACTGGATATGCGAAGTACCTATAACACTTTGACCGATAACCTTCCAGATCATACTTCGCCCCAGCCCGATGGGGGCAATAATTGTGTTGTAGTTCCGGGGTTTTTGCTGGATACCATTTTCATGGAAGAAGACAGCCAAAGGAAAAATTCTTTAAACATCAGGCCACGGAGTTTGATGGGGGAGCGGACTGCTATCTTGCTCAGGGTATCCATATTAGCGTCTTCCACACCAATGGCGAAAAAGGCGAAAGCATTTTTTTCTTCTCCTTCGCGAACCAGTTGAGCAGCATTTGCCCAGTTATCAGTAGGTGCGCCGTCGGTGATCAAAATTATCCAGGGTTTATAATAGCCAACGCCGTTTTCTTTATAAACCTGTTTACGCTGGTTGATCAATTCGATACCCATCGTGATTGCCGATCCGATTGGGGTATCACCTTCTGCCGCCAGTTGCGGGGGATAAAAATTGTCCACAGTAGTGAAGTCAGACTCAAGTTTGGTTGGTCCGAAAGTGATCATAGCCACTTCCACTCTTTTAGAGGCCAGGGAATCCTGGATCAGTTCGTTCTTGAGGGTTTGTATGCCTTCATTTAACTGTTGGATCGGTTTGCCACCCATCGAGCCGGAAGTGTCCAGCAGTAACATGCACGGGCATCTGGATTCGGGATTGTTCGCAAAGTCGTCTGAGCCAAAGGGTATTTGCTCAAACGATATATAGTCATCTGTACTCATTATCGCTTAATATTTAAAGCCTTAAAGGTATTAAATTACTTAAAATTTTATCGTCAAAAGTAATAGGGCAATGATGTTTTTGACCATGCTGCTTACTTTTTCTTGATCGATTTTTGTACCTCCAGCATTTTTGCCGCGAAGCGCCTGCCTAATTCCTGTGCCGATGCGCCATCAAAATGCGTTGTATCTCCTTTATGAACCAAGCCTTCCGAAGAAGCTACGGCAGTATACGGAAATATTGTTGGTATTTTGGCCAGTTCTGTGTTGATATTCGCATATGCTGGGCGGTAACGGCCTAATTCGCCCACAATAAAGGGCACATCATTATTGCCAACTAAAGCACGGAACCTTTGTATTAATTCGCTCAACTGAGCCAGATATAGCTTTGGTTTTTCGCCGCCACTGTTGGATTCGCCCTGGTGCCATATAATGCCTTTTACTTCTCCATATTTCATGGCGGCCTTTATCCGTTCAACGGCATCATCATAAGGGTGGGTATTGGTTGCCTTATCAAACGCGCCTATTTGCCAATGCTCAATAGGTGTGCCCCCAACGGCGCAAGGTATCAGGCCAATATTAGCTTTAGGATAAGCCTGTGCCATAGCAATGCCAAAAGTTAAACCCGGACCAACTGCCGAAACTTTGGGCTTATCAAAATGCAACGGATGTTTGGCAATTACCCATTGCTGGTCTTTAGTGAACATATATACACGGTCGTTATGCTCATTAGCTATCTCGGGAGTAATGGGGCCACGGCCTGCCATGTTACTTTGACCTACCAATATATACAGGTCTAATTTTTTATCCATGTTAGTTTGCGCGTGCAGGTTTGCAATCATCATCACCATCGTGATAATACCTATCGGGAACGTTTTTTTAAGGATAGTCATATTTGTTTTATAGATGTGAGGATGATAGACAAAGCTATAAATATCAAGCTTAATTACTATGACTCTTTTAAGCATCGATTGTCGATTTACTGAATCAATTTATTATTTTTAAAGACTTATTCAAACAACTTCATCATGAAAATAGCCGAAGACGTAGTTTTAGGTATTGATATTGGCGGATCGCACATCACCCTCGCGTT
Organism: Mucilaginibacter sp.; assembly: GCF_039921305.1. GTDB lineage: Bacteria > Bacteroidota > Bacteroidia > Sphingobacteriales > Sphingobacteriaceae > Mucilaginibacter. The sequence goes on along the minus strand of NZ_JBDSCA010000032.1, from coordinate 20,380 downwards.
AGTTGATCTGACTGCTAAAAAAATCATTAATCAATCTTACTATCGTATTCATGTAAATTCATGGAGCGAAAGCGAAGGCCTCATCACATCGTGGGCCGAGGCTATTGAAGGCGTGTGCCAAAAAGCGGGTATTGCAATTCCGCGTATTGGTATCGCTATGCCCGGGCCATTTGACTATGATAAAGGGATCTCTTACATCCGTGGCAATAACAAATACGATTCGTTATACGGATTGAATATGAAAGAACTATTGGCTGACAAATTGAACATTGAGGCCGAAAATATCCGTATGCTTAACGATGCCGCCGCATTTTTAAGGGGAGAAGTGTTTGCTGGCACCCGCAAAAATTATGAACGAGTCATTGGTTTAACTTTGGGTACTGGCTTAGGTACGGCCATATATAACAATGGTATAGCTAAAGATGGAGAATTATGGGATTCTAAGTTTAAAGAAGGCATAGCCGAAGATTATATTTCTACGCGCTGGTTTGTTAAGCGCTATTTTGAACTATCAGGCATCAATATTTTGGATGTTAAGGCACTTAAAGATATTGCATCCCAATCAGATTCTGCTAAAACTGTTTTTAAAGAGTTTGCCAGTAATCTGGGTTTATTTATAGCCTCATTTGTAGCGGCAGAAAATCCGGAAGTGATTATTTTAGGTGGGAACATCACTAACGCATCACCTTTGTTTTTATCGCATTTGCTTAAATCTTTATCACAGCACCACATTGATATCCCTGTAGTTATATCTAAGCTCGGCGAAAATGCCGCCATAATGGGAGCCGCGAGTTGCTGGCAAACCGAGTTGGAACAACATTGGGTTTAACCATGCTGAAAGCGGTTTATAAAAACCGCTTAATGTAGTTGAGATAAATATCCCAATCACTTGGCACAGTGCCATGGCCGCCTTTGTGCATATAATAACCTAATGGCCGGTAAGTTAAACTGGTATCACTGGCTGCGGGCCATTGGCTTTTGCCAGGGCCATTTTTACCAAATAATTTGTAAACAGGTTCAGCGGCAGTAGTGGCTAAAAACTCACCCTTCGGGTCCGACCAATAATCTGTATCCCCGGTTTGCATCAACAAATAACGTGGTGCCATTAACGAAACCAATAGGTGCGCATCAACTGGCGACGCGTTAAAATCATCAGAGTACTTATGCCAGTTAGCCGCAAACTGATAAAAATAACGGCTTGTATCCGTCATGTGTTTAATATTCTCGCCATAATTACGCCGGCTGATAGCAGCGCCGCCCTCACCCGAGCAGCTTTCAATAACCATTTTAAAGCGGGTATCGTGCGCGCCCGCCCAAAGTACCGTTTTGCCTAAGCGGGATACACCCTGTAGCGCGATACGTTTGGCATCCACTTGTTTATCGGTTTCAAAATAATCCATCGCCCGACTCAATCCCCATGCCCAGGCAGATATTGCTCCCCACTCGTTATCTGCCGGATATTTCATTCCTGGTTTAAGATAATAACCTCTAATACCATGCTTGTAGCCCAATTTAAAATCAGGCTCAATATCACCATAGTAAATGGTGGCTAGCCCATAACCTTCCGAAGTGAACTTTTCCACATCCAACTTACCAAAGCCGGTTTTAGCTGCAGGTAATCTGTTGCCATTTTTGTCCCACATAAAACCAACTTTCACACCAGCATCCAGTGGCGACATGCTCGAGTTTGGCGAAAACGATATCATCAATAAAAGTGGTACAGGTTTGGTAGCCTTAGCGGGAAGATAAACCAGAATATCCATTTTATGATCTGTCGTGTCCTTAGTAAAATATACCGTGATCTGTTTCCGTGTAACCCTGTTATCAAATACCGGCGTACCTTTGTCAAACACATTAAAACTCATATCAGCGGGTTTGGCCGGCATTTTACCAAATTGATATTCTTCAAACAATCCAAGTATTTCTGGCCTGCGTTCATTTATCCAGGTTTGTTTACTGCTTACCTTTTTACCGTTCTTTAAAGTCAAAACATCGGGTAGGGTATAAGTACCAACTTTATCTTCATCATAGTTTACAGGTATGCCAGCTACCGTTGTAGCCAATGGCTTCGCAGGTGCGGTTTGGCCGGATACATATCCCGATAAGGATATCAACCCTAATAATACAACAGGTATTTTCATGATCTTAATGTAATTGATAAACAGGATTATTTGCAGCTATGGGTTCAATAAATTTAGGAGCAGTGATCTCGATAGCTTCTTTAAGTCCGGTTCCTTTTACATTGTTAATACCCATCAAACTGCCAGAATACCCACTTACATTAATATTGCTGATGTTTGCATTTTTAATATTAGCTAATGTTATGCCTTTTGCACACGTGCCGCTCACGTTGCTTAAGGTAAAACCAACCAGCGGTTTATTGGGGTGAATACCGGTACCATCAACCAGCACCGGTACATCTGTTACCTTAATGTTGGTGAAACTGAAATTTCGGGTAGTGGGGATACCCTCGTCTCCCGGTACAGGTACCTGATCCTGCAAACCGCTTCCCGAAAGGTTAAAACGCAGCAAGCCACCACCCATGCCCGATACCTCGATGTTGTTCACTGTAATATCTTCAACAAAAGCACCGCGGCCAACACGGCTTTTGATATAAAGGGCGAATGTTTTAGCTGCTGTAAACTTGCAATTCTCAATATGTACATTACGTATCCCGCCCGATGTTTCGCTGCCTATACCTATACAGGCGAATATAGAATCGGCAAAAGTGCAGTTACTAATGCGTACATCTTCGGTAGTGCGTAATAAAGTATAACCTTCCATACCCCGACCCGATTTTAACGAGATGCAATCGTCACCCGTGGCAATATCACAGCCCTCAATAATTACGCGCCTGCACGAGTCTACATCAATACCATCACCGTTCCCGCCGGTACTGCGGATGTGCAGGTTCTTAATATGTACATCATCACAGTACGTTAAATGAATAGACCACATGAGGTGATACTCGGTTGAAAAACCATCAAAATTAACCCCTGTGCAATCAATGGGTTCAATCAAAGCCGGGCGGCGTAATGGGTTCTCTGCATTAGGTCTGCCGCCAACAAGCGGGCTGCCCGCTATTTTTCCTGGTCCTGATATTCCAATGTTTCGGGCGCCTACGGCATATATCAAACCTGCATAACCGGGTATCCATTTGCCTTCCCATCTAACCTGCATAACCGGATAATCCTTCAATTCTGGCGAACCTGTAATAACCGCGTTCTGAGCAAGGTGCAGCGTTACGTTTGATCGTAACTGTACCGATCCTGTAAGATAATTGCCTTCGGGTAATATAACTGTGCCACCCCCTAAAACACCGCATCTGTCAATAGTTTGCTGTATGGCTGCGGTGTCTTTTGTTTTGCCATCGCCAATAGCTCCAAAATCGCACACATTTAAAGTGAGTTTATTGAGGTTTGACTTTTGATGAGCTATATGATTGCCAGCCGGATAGTTAATATGTTCATCAATACTAATGCCCTTTGCCATTGATATTACCGGGGTAGCAATGAGGCCCAGGCCAACTTGCTTAATAAAATTGCGGCGTTTGTTCATTTAAAATACAAAAATTACGGGTGTAATTAATTGGTTAATTGTTAGTCAATTATACAAGTTTGTTAATTAATGGCAACAAATAAATTAAATAAACTGTGCAATCGTTCCCGATAAAAAAACCAGGGTTAATCAAATTTCGTTTATATGCCATTATATAGTATGAAATCACAAAGCGACTCTAAAACCAAAGCCATAGCAGCCAACATTCGCAGAATACGCGAGCTCAAAAACTACACTCAGGATTATCTGGCTGCCAAACTCGGAATTTCTCAAAACGCCTACAGTAAGATAGAATTAGGCTACAGCAATATAACACTAAGCAGACTCTTCAACATCGCCGAAATTTTGGAGATCGATGTCATAACCCTCATCAAAACAGAAGATATACTGTTTATTGGAGCGAACTAAAGCTGGCGACAGATTCACCAGCTTTAGTTGTTATTTTTTCTTAGGCACTTTAGCGCCCTCTTTCCGGGCTTCAGATAAACCTATAGCCACCGCCTGTTTTTTCGAAGTCACCTTCTTGCCACTCCCGCTTTTTAGCGTACCCTCTTTCATCTCGTGCATGGTTTTTTCTACCTTATCCTGAGCTTTTTCTGAATACTTTGCCATGGTTGTTAATTATTGGTTAATAAATTTATAACAATAAAAAAGCCATTCGGTTTATTCAATTTTAACACTCATGGGTTAAGTGGGTATTTTTCAAGTCCTGATTCCATCTTGATTCCTGAGTCTTTCCTCAAATTATCATTTTGATAACGCATCCTGACGGGAATGTCATAAACACATGGGGATTTATGGGTGTTTTTACGAAACTTTTAAATCCTGATTATCAATTTCATAATTTTATGATAGTTAATAACCCGCATAATATCAATAACTTAAATAATAAATTATGGGTATTTATGGGTGTATTTCAAGGTTTGATTCTTGCACCTTGGCTCTTGGGTCTTTCAAAAAATACAGGGTAAATTTGGGGTATTTAAAGTCTTGATTCTTGCATCTTGGCTCCTGAGTCTTCCTCCCTACAATATCGTCATTTTTCTACTCTTAACCAAATATATCCCGATGAAAAGCCATATCGATTCATCAATATTATAGTAATAAATACCCCATTTCCTTATACTCATGCTAACATAGTACAATGGCTTGCACAAATTCTATAACATGGTTAATGCCATCTAAAGTAAATTTGTTAGCAGCAAATAACCAATTACCGGCCGTATAGGCTGTAATAAACATATCCCGGTTTTCTATCTTTAAAGCTTAACCGGGCCAAACCATAACATACATGTCTGATCATATCATACTCAAAGGAATAACCTGGAATCACAGCCGCGGCTTTACCCCAATGGTAGCAACCGCGCAACGTTTTTCCGAATTAAATCCTTCGGTAAACATCACCTGGGAGAAACGCTCACTACAGCAATTTGCCGATCTTTCCATCCAGCAATTGGCAGAGCGGTATGATCTTTTGGTGATCGATCATCCCTGGGCAGGCTTCGCCGCCAAAACAGGTTCAATACTACCATTCGACAAATACTTATCTGCTGATTTTTTGCAGGATCAGCAAACAAATACCGTAGGCCATTCCTACGAAAGCTATGCTTACGATGGGCACCAATGGGCATTAGCCATTGATGCCGCCACACCCGTAGCATCCAGCCGACCCGATCTGCTCCAAAAACACAGCCTATCATTACCCAAAACTTACCACGATTTACTGGCCCTCGCCAAAAAAGGCCTGGTAGCCTTTCCGGCGATACCCATAGATTCGTTAATGACATTCTACACCTTCTGCTGCTCCTTAGGCGAAGACCCATGTCAGCAACAAGATCAAGTGATCAGCGAAGCAACAGGCATCAAAGCCTTACAACTCTATCGCGAATTAGCCAAAAATATCGACCCATCATGTTTCAATAAAAACCCTATACAAATTTATGAAACCATGACCTTGAGCGATGATATAGCCTATTGCCCATTCGCTTACGGCTATTCAAACTATTCGCGCAATGGCTACGCCCGCAGGCTGCTGCATTTTCATGATATGGTAACTGTGGATGGCAAAACCAATCTCCGCAGCTCGCTCGGTGGTACAGGTATCGCCGTTTCATCAAATTGCAAGCACATTGATGTAGCCATGCAATATGCCCAATATGTAGCTTCACCGCAATGCCAGCAAGGTTTATACACCGATAACGGCGGCCAACCGGGCCATTTAACCGCCTGGACGGATGCCGCCACCAATCAGTTAACACACAACTACTTCAGCAATACTTTACCTGCCTTACAGCGGGCATACCTGCGCCCGCGCTACTTCGGTCACATGTTCTTTCAGGATCATGCCGGCGATATCGTGCGCGATTATTTAATGAATGGCGGCGATGAGCGCGAAGTACTGAAAGCGATGGACGAACTGTATCTCCAATCAAAACAAAAGGTACAGGCATCATGACGAAACCACTCGAAGGCTTATTGGTGCTGGAATTTGCCCAGTTTATGGCGGCCCCCACAGCAGGGCTGCGATTGGCCGATCTTGGCGCACGTGTCATCAAAATTGAACGCCCGGTAAAAGGCGAGGCAGGCCGTCAGATTGCTATCCGGAACATCTTCGTCAACGGCGATAGTTTGGTGTTCCACACCATCAACCGCAACAAAGAATCCTACGCCGCCGATCTGAAAGATCCCGAAGATCTGGAACGTGTTAAAAAATTGATCAAACAAGCCGATGTTATAACCCACAACTTTCGCCCCGGCGTAATGGAGAAAATAGGTCTGGATTACAATTCCATTAAGGCTATTAACCCCCGTATTGTCTACGGTGTAGTAACAGGCTACGGCACAAAGGGCCCATGGGCATTACGTCCCGGCCAGGATTTATTGATCCAATCCTTATCGGGATTAGCTTATTTATCCGGCACCAGCAATGATGGCCCGGTTCCCTTTGGTCTGGCTACAGCCGATATGATCTGCGGTGCGCATTTTGTACAAGGAATCTTGGCCGCATTAATTAAACGCTCAAAAACCAACACCGCTTCACTTGTCGAAGTTAGTTTGATGGAGTCCGTGCTCGATTTACAGTTCGAAGTAATCACAACTTATTTAAACGACGGCGGCCAATTACCACAACGCAGCAGCGTAAAGGGCAACGGCCATGCCTATTTAAGCGCGCCTTACGGGATTTACCAAACCGCCGATAGTTATTTATCATTAGCCATGGGCGATCTGTTTAAAATAGGAGAGGCTATCGGTATTGATCTGCAAACCTTATATCCCGAAAAGGAATCCTGGTTCACCCATCGCGACGAGGTCATGACCTTGTTAGGCGATCAGATCAAACAAAAAACAACTGCCGAATGGCTAACCAAACTTGAATCGGCAGGCATCTGGAGTTCCGAAGTTTTAACTTACGAGCAAACCCTGCAACACGAAGGTTATAAAGTAACAGGCATGCAACAACAGGTTAAATTGCCCGATGGCAGCAGCCTTACCACAACCCGTTGCCCCATCCGTATCAATGGTCAAAAATTATATTCAGATGTCGCCGCCCCGCGCCCCGGCACACAAACCGATTCAATTAACGCTCAATTTAACCTGATATGAAACCACTGGAAGATTATTTGGTTATCGACTTTAGCCAGTTCCTGTCGGGCCCATCAGCCGCGTTAAAACTGGCCGACTTAGGCGCGCGCGTTATCAAAATGGAAAAACCCGGCACCGGCGATATCTGCCGCCACCTCTACACATCCAACGTCATCATAAATGGCGAATCATCTGTGTTTCACGCCATCAATCGCAATAAAGAAAGCTTCGCAGCCGATATTAAAAACGAAACCGACAAGGCCCAGATATGGGAACTGGTAAAGCAAGCCGACGTAGTAATGCACAACTTTCGCCCTGGTGTAATGGAACGTTTAGGTTTTGATTACGAATCGGTAAAAAAACAAAACCCCACCGTAATCTACGGTGAAATATCCGGCTACGGCAACGAGGGCCCCTGGAAAGATAAACCCGGTCAGGATTTGTTATTACAATCCTTAACCGGCTTAACCTGGCTAAGTGGCAACGCTGGCGGACCGGTACCGATGGGTTTATCCATTATCGATATGCTGGCTGGCAACCATTTAGCACAAGGCATATTAGCTTGCCTGCTCCGCAAAACCATCAGTGGCGAAGGTGCATTAGTACAAGTCAGCATGCTCGAATCGGCTATCGATTTCCAGTTCGAAGCCATCACCACCTATTACTACGATGGTAAACTACCCGAACGTTCCGAAAATAATAACGCCCATGCCTATTTAGGTGCACCTTACGGGATCTATAAAACCGGCAACGGCTACATGGCCTTAGCTATGGGCTCAATCCCCCAATTGGGTACTTTATTAGGCTGCGAAGCCATGTTGGTTTACACTGATGTATCCGAAGCCTTCCACAAGCGCGATGAGATCAAAGCGATCCTTGCAAATCACCTGCTAACTAATACAACCGATCATTGGCTGGATATTTTGCAAAAAGCGGATATCTGGTGTGCCGATGTGTTAACCTGGGATAAGTTAATGCAGCACGAGGGATTCACTTCGCTTGATATGTTGCAAAACGTAATCATGAGCGATGGTTTTAAATACCAAACCACCCGCAGCCCCATCCGGATAGATGGCGAACTATTCACCTCCCCGAAAGGTTCACCAAAATTAGGCGAGGATAATGCCACCATTATAAACCAACTGATAAACAAAGCATGAGCAGCGATACGATTAGAATAGCCGTCCGTAAATTTGGCCCTTTTGAAAGTGCTTTGCAAAAGTTATGGGACGGCTTTTGTGCCGAAACAGGATGCTCCCTGAAAGCCGAAATGGTGCCCATGGATCTGGACGATCTGCATGCTGCTATCTTAGAAAAAGAAGGCTTAAAAAATGGTGATTGGGACATAGCACACGTAGTAACCGACTGGCTATACGAAGCCTGGACAAGTAACTCTGTCGAAAACCTGCAACCCTACATCGCAAAAAATCCGCCCGAAAACTATCCTTTAGGTTGGAGCAGTTCGCTACTAGGCATGCAGCAATTTGGTGAATCGATAGCTGGCTTACCATTCCACGATGGCCCCGAATGCCTCATCTACCGCAAGGACTTGTTTACCGATAGCAAAGAAATTAAACGCTTCCACGAGTTACATGGCAAACCATTACAGCCACCCGCTACATGGGACGATTTCAAAACCATAGCCCAATTCTTCCACCGCCCCGAAGACAACCTTTACGGAACAGTATTCGCCGGTTTACCCGATGGCCACAACACCGTATTTGATTTCTGCTTGCAACTTTGGACACGCGGCGGCAACCTTACCGATACTGACGGCCTGATCAATATCAACACCCAGCCAGCTTTAGAAGGTTTAACTTTTTACCGCGATATCCTTCGCGATAAGCAAGCCACCCACCCGCAAACCATGCAGTACGAATCTGTACAGGCGGGCATGGCCTTCGCCCGTGGCGAAGCCGCCATGATGGTGAACTGGTTTGGCTTCGCATCCATGTGCGAAGTGATCGACGAGTCCCGGGTAAAATACAAGGTGGATATCACCAATATCCCACACAGCGTGGGCAACGAATCTGCCTCATTAAACGTTTATTGGCTCTATACCTTAGGTTCAGGCAGTAAACACAAACAGGTTGCTTATGATTTTATCCGCCATGCTACCAGCGCACGCAACGATAAACTGCTCACCCTCGAAGGTGGCATAGGTTGCCGTATCTCAACCTGGGTTGATGGTGGTATCAACGCCATTATACCATATTACCACAAGTTGGAGCAACTGCACCAGTCCGCACGTTCATTGCCACAAAAAAGCAACTGGTCGCAAATAGCCAAAATAATTGATCATCTTGTGCTGCAAGCCATTAATACCAATAAACCTGTTGAGCTATTGCTCAGCCAGGCCCAGCAACAAATTAGCGAATTAGATAAACCTGTATATCATGCAGATACCTTATAAACCCATCTTGCCTCAAAATCCGGTACCCATAGTCATCATAGGCGCGGGTGGCATAGTTGGCGACGCGCATTTACCAGCTTACAAAAAAGCGGGCTTCAACGTAATGGGCATCACCAACCGCACCCGCCCCAAAGCCGAAAAACTCGCCGCCGAATGGAACATCCCCAACGTATACAATACCGTTGCGGAGGCCGTTGCTAATTCGCCAACCAACACCGTTTACGATATCACCATCATGCCCGAGCAATTCGTCGAAACACTCGAACAACTGCCCGATGGTGCCGGCGTACTCATCCAAAAACCCATGGGCGATTATTTTTGGCAAAGTAAACAAATACTCGAAGTTTGCCGACGTAAAAACCTCGCTGCGGCCATTAATTGCCAGCTCCGTTTTGCGCCTTATGTAAGCGCGGCCCGCTACATGATAGAACAAGGCCTTATCGGCGAATTATACGATATGGAGGTCCGCGTAACGCTCCAAACTCCCTGGGAATTATTCCCGCACGTAATGGTGCACCCACGTTTAGAGATCCAGTACCATAGCATCCATTACATCGACCTGATGCGTTCTTTTCTGGGCGATCCTAAAACCGTAATGGCCAAAACTTTAAAACACCCGGCTAAAACATTATCATCATCCCGCTCAACCATTATATTTGATTACGGCGATACCATGCACGCCGTGATCAACACCAATCACGATCATTCCTTCGGCCCCCACAACCAGGAAAGTTTCATCAAATGGGAGGGAACCAAAGGAGCCATCAAAGCCCGCATGGGTTTATTAATGGATTACCCCCACGGCGTACCCGATAAATTTGAATACTGCATCATAGAAGAAGGCAAGGCTCCCGAGTGGAAAGAGATCCAACTGGAAGGCTCCTGGTTTCCCGATGCATTCATAGGAACCATGAGCAGCCTGATGCGCTACAAAAACGGTGAAACAAACATACTGCCAACCAGCGTAGAAGACCTAATCAAAACAATGGCCGTAGTAGAAAGCGCATATCACTCAAGCGATAACGGCGGAGTTGTGGTAGCGGAGAGATTTGAGTGAAATGTAAAATGTATCAGGTAAGATGGAAGATGTAAAAAAATATCAAACTTGTCATTGCGAGGTACGAAGCAATCGCACGGAGGCAGAGCGATTATGCATATTCGCCCTGTATAGTTCGCGATTGCTTCGTACCTCGCAATGACATAAATAATGACCATACCACCAATCAACTAAACAACTAATCAACCAACAAACCAACATGTACTTCAAATCCACCTTCTTCGAAGCTTACACCATAGGCGATAAACGCGTAACCTTTGGCCGCACCATTACCGAAACCGATTTTGTGGTACATGCGGGCCATACAGGCGATTTCTTCCCACACCATATGGATGCCGAATGGTGCGCGACCCAACCCTTTAAACAACGCATAGCCCACGGAACCATGATATTCAGCATCGGTATCGGACTAACCGCTTCCGAGATCAACCCCGAAGCTTTCTCAAAAGGCTACGATAAACTACGCTTTGTAAAACCCGTTTTCATTGGCGATACCATCCACTCCGAGATCACCATTTCCGAAAAATCCGAAGCTAAAAAGCCCGAATACGGCACCGTAACCGAGCACGTCGAGATCATCAATCAGCACGGCGAAGTTGTGGTTGTGTGCGATCATTTATTACTCGTTAAAAAAGCAAACTCATAAAATGGCCAACATCAGCACCGGTGCACAAGGCACTATCGACGAATCACAACTTAAAGGAAAATCATTGTTGCTGCCCTTTATCCTGATCTGTAGCCTGTTCTTCCTTTGGGGGATAGCCCACAATCTCGATTCCATACTGATCCCGCACCTCAAAAAGGCATGTCAGCTAAACAATCGCCAATCAACCTATATTGATATGGCTGTGTTTTTCGCCTATTTTGTAATGGCCATACCCGCTGGTATGCTGCTAAAAAGGTTCGGTTACAAAAACAGCATCATTATTGGCCTGGTACTGTTCGCTTGTGGCGCGCTGATATTTGTACCAGCTGCCAATACATTAGAATACGGTCTGTTTATAGGTGGCCTATTCATCATCGGTTGTGGATTGGCAACTTTAGAAACCGCCGCTAACCCTTACGCCTCCGTATTAGGCGATCCTGCTAAATCAACGTTCCGTTTAAATCTGGCGGCATCGTTCAATGGCTTAGCGGCAATAGCAGGCCCGCTTATCGGTAAACTATTTATCCTTTCGGGCAAAGAATACACAAAAGATCAAATGGCCGCCATGACGGATACCAACCGCCTAAGCTATTTAATGGGCGAAGCATCGGCTGTAAAGTTACCTTACATCATTTTAGCCTGCATTTTAATTGCCGTTGCTATATTATTCTATTTCAGTAACCTTCCCGAGATCAAAAACATATCAAAGGAAGAAACCGCAGGTGGAAACTTTTTTGGTGCGCTAAAACACAGGCACTTATCATGGTCGGTAGTTGCCCAGTTTTTTTATGTTGGCGCGCAGGTATGTGTAACCAGTTTCTTTATCAGGATGGCCAAACAAGGAGCCGGATTTGATGAGAAAACCGCTGCCGATTACCTCATCGCTTACGGATTGTTATTCACAGGTGGCCGTTTTGCAGGTACTTTCTTTTTACGCTTTATAACATCAAATAAATTGCTTGCAATCTACGCCGTCATATCGGTTGTGCTTTGTGCCGTAGCTATTTTAGGCAAAGGCGCGTATGTGGTGTATTGTCTTGGCGCTATTGGTTTCTTCATGTCCATCATGTTCCCAACCATATTTGCATTGGGTATCGATGGTATTGGCGATGATACCAAACCCGGTTCATCATGGCTGGTCATGTCCATAGTAGGTGGCGCGGTAATCCCTTACATCATGGCAACAGTAATTGATTTTAGTGGCGATAATATTCAAAAAGGGTACATTATCCCCTTGATTTGTTTCATAGTAATTCTGTATTTTGGCATCAGCGGATATAAGATCAAAAAGACTATCGCCTAAATGGAAAGAATTACTGCCAAATACTATATAGAAACACCTTACGCCTTAGAAAAAGCCGCGCAGGTTTTAGCCGGGGAGCAATCATCGGGCACCTTCGTAGCCGTTCCCGGCGAAACCGAAGAGCTAAAACAACGCTTTGCAGCAAGGGTTGAGCGTATCACATCCTTAGAGTCTGTAACAGAGCCGGCCATCCCCGGAGCAACATCCAAAGATGGTTTGTATCATCGTGCCAATATCGAGGTATCATGGTCTATAGAAAACTTTGGCTACAACCTGCCTGTAATGGTTTCCACCCTGCAAGGTAATTTGTACGAGATTACCCAGTTTACTGGCCTAAAGCTAATGGATATTGAATTGCCACCAAGTTACGGCGAACATTTCACCGGCCCCCGTTTTGGTATAGCCGGAAGCCGTAAAAGTGTTGGTGTAACCGACCGCCCCCTCATCGGGACTATCATCAAACCCAGCATTGGCATGTCGCCACAGCAAACGGCCCAATTGGTTAAAACCTTAGCCGAAGCGGGCATCGATTTTATTAAAGATGATGAATTGCTGTCATCATCGGCCAACTCCAAATTTGAAGACAGGGTTGATGCCATCATGAACGTTATCAACGCTCATGCCGATAAAACAGGCAAAAAAGTAATGTATGCCTTCAACATCAGCGACGAGGTCGACAGCATGCTATCCCGTTACGATTATATTGTAAAAGCAGGTGGCACCTGCGCTATGGTCAGCATCAACAGCGTTGGCCTTTCCGCCACAAAAAAGATCTGCGATCAGGACCAACTGGTAATCCACGGCCACCGTAACGGCTGGGGCATGTTAAACCGTCACCCATTGCTGGGGATAGAGTTTCCCGCCTATCAAAAATTATGGCGATTGGCAGGGGTTGATCAGCTCCACGTTAACGGCATCCAAAATAAATTCTGGGAGTCCGATGATTCCGTGGTCAAATCAATAGAAGCATGTCTTAAACCATTATTCAAAGGCCAAACGGTACTCCCTGTAGTATCATCGGGCCAATGGGGTGGGCAGGCATTTGAAACCTACCGTCGCACCCAAACTACCGATCTGTTATACATGGCAGGCGGTGGCATCATGGCTCATCCCGATGGTCCGGGCGGCGGGGTAGTGGCCTTGCAACAAGCGTGGGAGGGGGCCGTTAACGGTTTAACTTTACAGGATGCCGCAAAACAATATCCTGAATTTGCAAAATCAGTAGAAAAATTCGGGACCAAATAATGGCTAATAAGCACAACCTTTTACTGGCTTATTACGGCGATGATTTCACCGGATCAACCGATGCCATGGAGTTTTTAACCCGCGCCGGTATTAAAACCGTGTTGTTCATCGAAGCCCCAACGCCCGATCAGCTTTCCCGCTACGAGGGTTTACAGGCCATAGGCATAGCCGGGCTAACCCGCTCCATGACGCCCGATGAAATGGAAAAGGAATTACTGCCCGCTTTCTCGGCTCTGAAAGATCTGCGTGTACCGCACGTGCATTATAAAGTTTGCTCCACGTTTGATTCCTCCCCTCATATTGGTAGCATAGGTAAAGCCGCCGATATGGGCGCTAAAATATTCAATGCTCCATTTATACCCGTATTAGTTGCAGCCCCGGCTTTAGGCAGGTATTGTGCCTTTGGTAATTTGTATGCCCGTATGGGGATAGGCAGCAATGGCGATATTTTTCGGCTGGACAGGCACCCGTCCATGAGCAAGCATCCAACCACCCCGGCCGATGAAAGCGACCTGCGCCTGCACCTGGCCAAGCAAACTTCTCAACCCATTGGCTTGGTAGATATTTTAACCGTTGCCTTACCCGAAGATGAAGCCCGCGAAAAATTAAACCAAGAAGTAGAAGCCGGTAAAAAGATCGTCTTTTTTGATGCCATGTACGATTCGCATTTGCTGCCCATAGCAAAGCTGATCAGTAAATACGCTACCAAGCCCAAGCCTTTATTTTCCATCGGTTCATCCGGTATCGAAATGGCCTTAGGCAAATACTGGAAAACACATGGTATGGTACAATCTAAAGTAAAGTGGGCCCCCGTTGGTAAAGCCGAAACAATGCTGGTAGTATCAGGCAGTTGTTCGCCGGTAACGGCAAGTCAAATTGAATACGCGGTAAAACAAGGTTTCGCCCCCATATCTATTGATACAGCTGCCATTGCCGCCACATCAGGTATTTATAAAACCATTCACGGCTATATTGATCTGGCTGTAGCTTATATCAACATGGGCCTGCACGTCATTATGCATACCAGCGTAGGTATTGATGATCCCCGCATCCCCGAAACGCATAAAGCTTTCAAAAAACGGGGCATTAAAGAAAAGGATATCGCTATTAAAACAGCCCAGCTTTACGGAGCAACTTTGGGCTACATTGCCATAGGGGTGGCCGAAGCCTTGCATTTACAGCGATTGGTAATTGCCGGTGGCGATACCTCAAGCTACGTAGCCCGAACCATGGGGATAGAGGCTGTTGAAATGATAGCCCCGGTAACTCCCGGTGCGCCTTTGTGCCGCGCCTACGCGCCTGATTCGGCTGCGCATAACATTGAAGTCAACTTTAAAGGCGGACAAGTTGGCCCCGAAAATTATTTTGAATTAGTGCTTAACGGCGAATCAACTATATAACATGAAATCAAAAACATTAGGCCTCATCCACACATCGGCAACGCTTATCCCTGTGTTTCAGCAACTTTGTAAAGAATATTTACCGGGTGTAACCACATTTAATATTGTTGATGATAGCTTGGTCAGAAACATCCGCGAGCGCGGCGAACTAACCCCGGCCATCAGTAAACGCGTGGCCGATTATGTAGCTTCTGCCGAAGACTCCGGTGCCGATTATATTTTGGTTACCTGCTCATCTATCGGTGCTGCTGTTGAGGCCGCTGCCGAGGTAGCCGGTGTACCAGTTTTAAGAGTAGACCAGCCAATGGCCGATCTGGCCGTACAAACAGGCAAACGTATAGGCGTAATTGCAACGCTATCAACAACCTTAGAGCCTACAAGCGATCTGGTTAAACGCCGTGCTGCCCTGGCCGGGAAAGAAATAGAACTCACCTCGCAGGTATGCGATGGCGCTTTCGAAGCATTAATGAGCGGCGATAGTGCAACGCATGATGCATTGGTTGCCAATGTATTACGCGATCTATCTAAAAAAGTAGATGTGATTTTATTAGCCCAGGCCTCTATGGCAAGGGTTGTAGATACATTGAGCGAAGCGGACAAAATTGTGCCCATAGTTGCCAGTCCGCCAAACGCTATCAAATACCTGGCCTCAATCATCAATTAACGATCATGAAACTATTGCAGCGGCTTTGTTTGGGTATAAGTGGTATCGCGTTAATTGCTTTATTGATAGGATTGATCATTACCGATCCCACAATTTGGCAACCTGCCGCTGTTAGCCTCGCTGTTTCTTTTGCAATAGGCATAGGTGCTCTCGATAGCCTTAAAAATTATCAATATACCGCCTGGATCATCGTAGCCGTTGTTGCCGCTATGATCTACCCGCATGCGTTTTTAAAATGGGGGAGTGTTGATCTGCGCAACAAATGGCTCATCCTCATCATCGTCCAAATGGTCATGTTCGGCATGGGGATTCAAATGAGCATTCGTGATTTTTCCGGCTTGGCAAGCACAGGTAAAGGAGTTCTTATTGGTTTAGCCTGCCATTTTTCCATCATGCCATTAATGGGATTTCTGCTTACGCGGATCTTTCATTTCGATCCTGAAATTGCCGCTGGTATTATTTTAATAGGTTCATGTTCAAGTGGTTTGGCTTCTAATGTAATGGTTTACTTAGCCCGGGCAAACCTGGTACTATCGGTAACGGTAACCGCAATGGCAACATTAGCCGCCCCGTTTTTAACACCTTTGTTGATGAGGCTACTGGCCGGAACGCTTATAGAAGTGAAATTCGTTTCTATGATGATGGAGATCATCAAAATAGTGATCGTACCCATCGGCGCCGCCTTTCTGCACGATTATCTCAAACACGCGTCCCCAAAAGGCAAGCGCAATACTTATATCATAGCTGCCATCTGTGTTTTATGGATGCTCTTTTTACCGTTTGGTATATGGCATTCGTTTAGCGCAAATCTATCCGCACCGACCTTGCAATCTGCCGAGGTTTTTAACTTTTTGGTTGGCGCGTTTTTAGTTGGCGCGGTTTATCACCAGTTATATCTCAATTATCGTAAAATAGATCAGTACATTCCATATCTATCTATGTTTGGCATCGTTTATTTCACAACGGTTACCACCGCCGCCGGCCGCGATAATTTACTGCATGTTGGCCTGTTGCTCTTCTTCGCATCGGTAATTCATAACGGTGCCGGGTACTTCTTCGGCTACTGGTTGAGCCGCTTATTTAAGCTCGATAAAAATTCCGCCCGTACCATCGCTTTCGAGGTCGGTTTGCAAAATGGTGGCATGGCATCTGGCTTAGCCGGAACAATGGGTAAATTGGCCACCGTTGGCCTCGCCGCTGCCGTATTTAGCCCCTGGATGAATATTTCAGGCTCCATCTTAGCCAATTACTGGAGGCGCCGACCAGTCGACGATAACCCACCCCAATTGTAATAAAGTTGCTACTTAGTCCCCTAAGCTAAAATCGTATATTATATAGGAAAAATCCTATATAAAATCCCTTCAATTTGCATGCATATTTGAATCAGATTATTAACCTAATCGTATTCTTATATAATTTTAACAAAAGCTACAGGCAAAATAGCGGGCTTAAATGCTATGCCTTAAACTGATCATAACTTTAAAAAATGAATAAAAAACTAATTGCTGCTATAGCTTTTGTAAGCTCAGTAGGTGCGGTTCACAAAGCGCAGGCGCAGTATCCGCGCGTACCGCCAGCCATGCAAGCCACAACCGATTCAATTTTGAATCTTGACAAAAAACGCTCCGATGCGGCTTTTGAAAAAGCGATGGTGATCATTAAAAAAGAAGGTAAGCCTTTCATCCCCTGGGCAGCTAAGGCTTCTGATCTGCCACAGGCAAAAATTCCCGTGTTCCCCGGTGCCGAAGGTGGTGGTGCATATTCCTTTGGGGGCCGTGGGGGCCGGGTTATTGTAGTAACCAGCCTGGCCGATTCTGGCCCGGGCACACTGCGCGATGCCTGCGAACAAGGTGGGGCACGTATCATCGTATTCAATGTAGCTGGTATTATCAAGTTAAAATTGCCTATCAACATTCGCGCGCCATACATCACTATTGAGGGCCAAAGCGCCCCCGGCGATGGCGTTTGTGTTGCCGGCGAATCGGTACTGATCGATACCCACGATGTGGTGATGCGTTTTATGCGTTTCCGCAGAGGCGCTACAGATGTTACCCGCCGGGATGATGGTTTGGGTGGTAACCCTGTTGGCAATATCATGTTAGATCACCTTTCGGGAAGTTGGGGATTAGACGAGGTTATGTCCATCTACCGCCACGTGTATGATCGTACCGGCGCTCACGATAAATTGCCAACCGTAAACGTAACCATCCAAAACTCCATGTTTGCCGAAGCTTTAGATACCTATAACCATGCTTTTGGCAGCACTATTGGTGGCCGCAACAGCACATTTATGCGTAATTTATGGGCCAACAACATTGCCCGTAATCCATCAGTAGGTATGGATGGCGATTTTGGCTTTGCCAACAACGTGATCTTCAACTGGTGGAACCGCAGTGCCGATGGTGGCGATAACAAATCGTTGTTCAATTTTATCAACAACTATTACAAACCCGGTCCAATAACACCAACCGATAAACCAATAGGTCACCGCATATTAAAACCAGAATCTGGCAGGGATAAATCAAACCGTGGTTTATTTGGCCGAGTATACGCCGATGGTAACATTGTGGAAGGCAATGAGCGGGTAACCAAAAACAACTGGGATGGTGGTATCCAGATCCAGGAAATGCCTGATGCTGGCCGTTATACCGATAGCATCCGTGTAAACACACCTTTCCCTATGGCTAAAATAACCATGTTGACAGCGCAGCAAGCTCATGATTATGTATTGGAGAATGTTGGTGCTAATCTGCCCAAACGCGATGCTGTTGATAAACGCATTATAGAAGAGGTAAGAACCGGGAAGATAAGCTACGTGCCTAATACCGATAACGCTAATGGCAGCAAGTGGGTAAAACACCGTTTGCCAGATGATTCTTACAAACAAGGTATCATAACCGATATTAGCCAGGTAGGTGGTTACCCCGAATATAAAGGAACCCCTTACAAAGACAGTGACAACGATGGCATGCCTGATGAATATGAAACCAAGCACGGCTTAAATCCTAAAAGCGCTGCCGATGCTGCCCTGTTCCCGAAAAATGGAGGAGGTTATACCAACATCGAAATTTACCTCAATAGCCTTGTACCATTAAAAACAGTAATACCATTAAGTAAATAAATTGTATGATATTATGAGCGGAAAGTATTGTAAATTACTTTCCGCTTAATTTTTGACCTGTCTACATGGTAAAATCGTATTATATCAAGAGAAAATATTACAATAATCACCACGTAGATAACGGTAGTTTTGATTTAGTATAAACGTGAGTAATCCATCACCAACCACCTGTATGAATAAATGTTTACGTACCATATCGTTATGCGTAATTCTGTGTTTAATTACAGGCATAACTGTGTGCTATGGGCAAAATTCAAAGCATACTTTAAGCTTCCACAAACTTAAAAAATACGTCACCTATTTCAACTCATTAGATACCGAAGCCGTTAAAAACTTTATACCTAATGCCGAGTCATACAATTGGTTAGCACAAAATATCCCATTGTTTGAATGCCCTGATACCACTATCGAGCAAATGTATTATTACCGCTGGTGGAGCTTTCGTAAGCATCTGGTAAAAACGCCAACAGGTTTTGTTTTCACCGAGTTTATTACCCCGGTTAAATTCGCGGGTAGTTATAACACCATCAGCTCGGCCTTAGGTCATCAGGTTAACGAGGGCCGTTGGTTGCACGATAAGCGCTACATTCAGGATTATGTTTCCTTCTGGCTGTTCGAAGATCCCAAACAAACCAAACCACATTTCCACGGCTTTAGCAGTTGGGTTGACGATGCCGTTTACAGCGATTACCTGGTTACCCAGGATAAAGCCTTTATCAAACGTATCCTCCCGGCCTTAGATGCTGATTACCGCCTCTGGGAAACCGAAAGGCAATTACCCGATGGCTCGTTTTGGCAATATGATGTAAAGGATGCTATGGAAGAGTCCATCAGCGGTTCCCGCAAGGATAAAAACGTTCGTCCAACTATCAACAGCTACATGTACGGCAACGCCAAAGCATTGGTAGCTATGGCCAAACTCACCGGTAACGATACACTGGAAAAACATTATGCTATTAAAGCTGCGGGTTTAAAAAAGATTGTAGATGCACTATGGGATCAAAGCGCGTCATTCTATAAAGTAAAATTCACCAACGGCACGTTATCCGATGCCCGCGAAGCTATTGGTTTTATTCCCTGGTACTTTAACCTGCCTGCCGATGATGCGCAACACGCAACACAATGGGATCAGTTAATCGATACCGCGGGCTTTAACGCCCCATGGGGTTTAACCACAGCCGAAAGACGCCACCCTAAATTCCGTACACATGGCGTAGGTAAATGCGAGTGGGATGGTGCAGTTTGGCCATATGCCACTACTCAGGATTTAAAAGGCTTAGCAAATTTGCTAACCAACTATACCAATCATGGTAAAATGACGGCGCAGGTGTTTTATGATAATATGCATAAATACGCCTGGTCGCAGCAAATGAACGGGCACCCATACATCG
>NZ_JBDSCA010000031.1:0-10191 GCF_039921305.1 Mucilaginibacter sp. | reverse complement strand
TTATTACTTGAAGCTAAAAGCTTGTGGCTTGCAGCTTAATTAAGCTTGCTGACGACGGATGATATTTAACGCGCCACCTGCTTTAAACCACTCAATTTGCTGAGCGTTGTAGGTGTGGTTTACTTCGATTGTGTCGGTTAAGCCGCCTTTGTGGTTGATCACAATTTGCAGTGGTTTACCCGGTGCAAAGGTGGTTAAGCCATTGATATCGAATGTGTCGTCTTCCAAAATCTTATCGTAATCGGCGCTGTTGGCAAATGTTAGGCCAAGCATACCTTGTTTCTTTAAGTTGGTTTCGTGGATACGGGCGAATGATTTTACCAGGATGGCACGTACACCTAAGTGACGTGGTTCCATAGCCGCGTGCTCACGTGATGAACCTTCACCATAGTTCTCATCGCCTACTACGATAGAACCTATGCCATTGGCTTTGTAATCACGTTGGGTAGCAGGTACCGGTCCGTATTGGCCGGTTAGTTCATTTTTAACTGTATCGGCTTTATCGTTAAAGTAGTTGATAGCACCGATCAGCATATTGTTTGATATGTTATCCAGGTGACCACGGAACTTTAACCATGGGCCAGCCATAGAGATATGATCGGTAGTACATTTACCTTTTGCCTTGATCAAAAGTTTTAAGCCTTTAATGTCGGTACCTTCCCAAGCCGCGAATGGATCAAGCAATTGTAAGCGGGTTGATTTTGGATCAACTTTAACTTCTACCGCGCTACCATCTTCGGCTGGAGCCTGATAACCTGCATCTTCAACAGCGAAACCTTTAACAGGTAATTCAATACCCATTGGCTCGTCAAATTTAACCATTTCGCCAGCGGCGTTTGGTAAAGAATCTGTAAGCGGGTTGAAGGTTAGATCACCAGCGATAACGAACGCGGTAACGATCTCGGGAGATGCTACGAACGCGTGTGTGTTTGGGTTACCATCCTGACGTTTTGCGAAGTTACGGTTGAAGGAAGTGATGATAGAGTTTTTGCGTGAAGGATCGTCGGTATGACGAGCCCATTGACCGATACATGGTCCGCAAGCGTTAGCCAATACCACGCCGCCCATGCTCTCGAAGGTTTTTAAGTAACCATCGCGCTCAACTGTGTAGCGTACCAATTCCGAGCCCGGAGTAATGGTAAACTCGGCAGTTGTTTTGATGTTTTTGCTGATAGCCTGTGAAGCGATAGATGCCGCACGGGTGATATCCTCGTAAGATGAGTTGGTACATGAACCGATCAAACCAACCTCTAATTTAGTAGGCCAGTTGTTTTCTTTAACCGCTTGCGCGAATTTAGAGATAGGCCAGGCCAAATCCGGTGTGAACGGACCGTTAATATGTGGTTCCAATTCGTCCAGATTGATCTCGATCACCTGATCGAAGTATAATTCAGGGTTAGCGTAAACTTCAGGGTCACCGGTTAAGTGTGCTGCAACGGCATTTGCTAAGTCGGCAATATCGCCACGCTCGGTACCGCGTAAGTATGCTTCTGATTTAGGGTCGTAACCGAAGATAGAAGTGGTTGCGCCAATTTCGGCACCCATGTTACAGATGGTACCTTTACCTGTTGCAGATAGTGATGTAGCACCATCGCCAAAATACTCAACAATTGCACCTGTACCACCTTTTACTGTGGTGATACCTGCAACTTTAAGAATGATATCTTTAGCTGATGTCCAGCCGCTTAATTTACCTGTTAATTTAACACCGATCAGTTTAGGGAATTTAAGCTCCCAAGGTAAGCCTGCCATAACATCACAAGCATCGGCACCACCAACACCAATGGCGATCATACCCAAACCACCCGCGTTTGGCGTGTGAGAGTCGGTACCGATCATCATACCACCCGGGAATGCATAGTTTTCTAAAACAACCTGGTGGATGATACCTGCTCCGGGTTTCCAGAAACCGATACCATATTTGTCTGATACGGAGGCCAGAAAATCATATACTTCTTTATTTTGATCTTTTGCTGTGCTTAGATCTTTATCAGCCCCAATTTTGGCCTGGATCAAGTGATCGCAATGTACGGTTGAAGGTACGGCTACCTGCGGACGGCCAGCTTGCATAAATTGCAATAAAGCCATTTGCGCCGTAGCATCTTGCATGGCAACACGGTCTGGTGCAAAATCTACATAGTCAACACCACGGTTATAAGCATGTTTAGCTGCGCCTTCGGTAAGGTGGGTGTATAAAATTTTCTCGGTTAGAGTTAAAGGTTTACCAGTTGCCTTGCGGGCAGCTTCGACACGGCTGCCGAGGTTACTGTAAACCTTCTTGATCATATCTAAATCAAAAGCCATATTATAGAATTTTATGGGGTGAAAAGTATTTAAAAGCAGCTTTTTAAGTCTGTTTTTAAGATTGCTGCGAATTTACAAAATTTAGTAAGTATTTGATATACTATTGTAATTGAAGTTTTATTTGGATACGTTCTAAATAAGATAAGGGTGGAGTGGAAGATGTTAGGTATGATGTAATAGGTAAGATGGAAGATGTGGGTTTATATATTGCAAAGGTTGATGTGCTCATTGTCGTTTAAATCCATAGACTAATTTATCACCACGTTATCAAGCCTGGTAGTTAGCAACTGGTGCAAGGCTCCTTTTTTTGTTTGGGCATTGCCTACCCAGGTGTAAGCTTTGCCGTTAATGTTAGTTTGAAGGGTTACATTTTTGTCTTGCTCAATAATTGTATAGGTCGCATTTTTGTTTTTAAATGTCAAGACATTTCGTTCGCTATTAAAAGTAAAATCGGGATTTTGGTAAACGATTGTAATTGGGTAAGAAAATTCGACGGTGTTTTCTTTGCTGATAACCGCGTAGTTTAATGTACGGTTGTTCAAGTTAAATAATGCTATTTGCTTTCCATTTTTATCAACTGTAAACGTTAAAATAGGTTTAACGCCCTCCTGGGTTAAATCAATATTTTTTTTTGAATATCTCACCATTTTTTTACCATTCCAATTTTCTTCGGAATATATACTGTAGGGTATATTGGTTTCGTCGTCTTCCGTAATTTTTATGGCTTTGGGCTTGTTGTCTTGAACTATAAACAGGCTATACTGGTGCCAGCAGCAACCGCTTTTTGTCATAGTAGTTATTTGCTTTGTTTTGGTATCCGCGTCAAACATTCCGCAGTACTCCTGCGCTAATCGCGTGAAATCGGCACTTAACTTAAAGCCATTGGCAGTGGCTAAATAAACTTGGTATGATGGGCCGTGATAACAGCTGTTTTGGCCGTCCATTATGGCGAAATCATATTTCCCATCAAAGTTAAAATCCTGGTAAATAATGCTACTCTGTTCGCCGTAAGGCGATTGTTTGATATTTGCAAGCAGCTTGCCATTATGTAGCTCAAATGTTAGTTCATCCGAATTAACTCTGATCAATTGCTTTTTGGTTTTCTTGTCTAAAATTTCAACCCAGCCTTTGCTAAATACCTGAGATGTATCTGAAATATAAATCTTCCCCGAAAAATCTGTTGAAAAACCATCTACGGCGAAGGTTACCTGTCCATATACATTAATTGTTACCAGTAAAATAATTGATAGTATGGTTGCGGAGAAAAGGCGTTTCATGATAAGGTAATTGCTGAATAAATGTAAATGATTTATTTAGCAAAAGCCAAATAAATATGAGAGAGGTAAAGGTATACAACAATAATTGTTGTATATTTGTATAAGGAATAACAAAATGAAAATCAGGAAGTTAATCCGGTAAAGTTCTTTAAAAACAGCTTACAATATCCCCCCCCCCTGTTGGGAAGAAGTAAGAGTCAAGAACCAGGAATCAAGACTTTTGTGTTTTGAAAGGTTAGTTGAGATATTGAGCTAATATCTTACAATATCCCCCTTGTGATTACAGAGCCTTAAAGGTAAATCCCTTTTTACCCCAGTATTTCATGGCGCGTGGGAGGACGTACTCCAATCGCGGAAACGCTTTCAAACTATCGTGAAAAACTACTATTGAGCCGTTTTGAGTGCTTTTTAGCGTTTTGTGCAGACAGGTTTCGGGTTTAAGATCTTGGTCGAAATCGCCACTTAACACATCCCACATAATGAATTTGATATCGTTGTTGCGAACTTTCTTCAATTCATCAACTTGCTTGCGTTTTATGCGGCCATAAGGCGGGCGGAACCAGGGTGTGTGCAATAAATCGTCGCACATTTTAAAGTTAGCTGCATACTCGTCGGTACGGGTTGCCCAGCCACGTAAGTGGTTAAAGGTGTGATTGCCTATGGTGTGGCCGTCGGCTTTTACCTGTTCAAAAACATCGTTATGTTTGATCACATTATCGCCAATGCAAAAAAAGGTGGCTTTGGCATTGTACTGTTTTAAAGTTTTTAATACAAATGGTGTAACAATAGGTATGGGTCCATCGTCAAAGGTGAGATAAATGCATCGCTCATCCCGGTTAAGGTTCCAGATGAGGCCAGGATAAAGCTTTTTTAACAGCAATGGTGTTTTTACCAGATACATAGTAACAAAGTAAGGTAAAATGTATCTAAAAAATATAAATAAATTAGCAGCAGTGCATTATACTGATATTTGATCAATGAAAATGAACCTAAACATATCATACATTAATAATAAAGGGTTTTTAGGCTTGCTTGTTTGCACGATGCTGCTGATGGGTAGCTTTAAGGCTAAGGCGCAGGAGGTTATCACGCTGCAAAAGGCTGTCGATCGCACTTTAGAGCGTAACCTCACCATTAAAAATGCACAGCTTAACGAGGCTTTAGATGTTGAGAACTACAACCAGGCCAAAAACAACCGTTTGCCAAATTTAATGGCTAACCCGCAGGCGACTTTAAATTTTGGCCGTGGTTTGGATGTATCATCATACCAATACGTTAATCAGCGTGTGTTTGGTATAAATGGGGGGATATCATCACAGGTATCATTATACCAGGGAGGTTTGCTGAAAAACCAGATTTTGCAAAACAAGCTGCAACTGGATGTTGATAAAAGCAGCACCGCGAAAGTAAAGAACGACTTGGTCTTAAATGTGATCACTACTTACTTATCGGTTTTAAGCAATCAGGATTTGCTAACAGCCGCTACGCAACAGGTTGATATCAGCAAGCAAACTTTAGACAGGGCGCAAAAAACCTTTGATGTAGGTAACGGTACACTGGCCGATCTATCTCAAGCTAAAGCAACTGTATCAACTTCCGAGCTCAATCAAACAACGGCCCAAAATCAATTGGATATATCGATACTGACACTTAAGCAATATATGGAGATGGACCCTAAAACTGCCATCACTGTTGAAAAGCCCGATGTTAGCAAGCTTACCGACGTAAAATCAGTATTTGATGCACAGACTGTATTTGAAAGTTCGGTGATTGTAAATCCTGATGTGAGGCTGGCCGAACTGCAAAAACAAACAGCATTTCAGGGTACTAAGGTAGCCAGAAGCTATTATTATCCAACGGTATCATTACAGGGGTCGTTAGGTTCATATTATTCGGATGCAAACAGGCTTGCTCTTTTTGGAGATCAGTTAAGCAATAACTTTACCCAAGGACTAGCTTTAGGCGTACAGATACCTATTTTTGGAAGATTTGCAACCCGTACCAATGTTCGTAAGGCCAATATCAATTATCAAATAGCCGATGTGAACGCGCAGATAGCTAAGAATAACCTGAACAAAACCATTAACCAAGCGGTATTAGATGTAAGGGCGGCCGAAAAGAAATACCAATCGGCAAAGCAAACTTACCAATCAAACAAGGATTCTTATGATGTGGTACAACAACGTTACAATGTTGGGTTGATCAACTCTCTCGATTATAATACATCGTTAACCACACTCAATAAATCGGAATTTGATATGATACAGGCTAAGTACGAATTGATATTCCGCAGCAAAATAATCGACTATTATCTGGGTAACCCTATTACTTTATAAAAGCTCAACAAACAATCCGACATCCGAAATCAAACAATCATGGGAAAGACTACAAAATATATATTGATAACGCTTGGAGCCTTAGTGGTGCTGCTTGTTATATTAAAAGCAACCGGCGTAATTGGCAAACCAAGCAAAACACAGGTGGCTACAGAGAAAGCCGATAAGCGCGACATCATTGAAACAGTATCCGCCAGTGGTAAGATCAAACCCGAAATTGAGGTAAAGATCAGCTCCGAAGTATCGGGCGAGATCGTTGAGTTGCCTATTAAGGAAGGTGATATTGTTAAGAAGGGCCAGCTACTTTGTAAGGTTCGTCCGGATATCTTGAAATCGGGCTATGAGCGTGCCATTGCATCTTACAATACCCAAAAAGCCAGTGTTGGTAATGCCGCTCAAATGTTCGAGCAATCGAAAGCTAACTTTGCCAACTCGGAAGCTAAGTACAAACGTAGTAAAGAGCTTTACAGCAAAAAGGTACTTTCGGCTGCCGAATTTGATGCCGCTACAGCGGATTACCAGTCGGCCAAAGCAGCTTTAGAAGCCGCCCGTCAAAATCAGATCGGTTCAAACTATGGTTTGGCCCAATCATCAGCATCGGTTAAAGAAGCATCAGATAACCTGGCCAAAACCAGCATCTACTCACCGGTTGATGGTGTGGTATCCAAACTATCGGTAGAAAAAGGCGAGCGTGTATTAGGTACCGTGCAAAACGTAGGTACCGAGATCATGACCATTAGCGACCTAAGCGCCTTAGATGTTAACGTTGATGTGAACGAGAACGACATTAACCGTGTGCTCTTAGGCGATTCAGCCGTGATAGAAGTTGATGCGTTCTTAGGCAAAAAGTTCAAAGGCGTGGTAAGAGAGATAGGTAGCTCTGCCAACGTAGTAGGTACCAATGCCGATCAGGTTACTAACTTCACCGTTAAGGTGCGTGTGGTGCCGGCATCGTATGCTAACTTGGTTGCCGCAGGTTCAAAAAACCCATCGCCATTTAAACCGGGATTATCTGCTACTGTTGATATTCAAACTAACCATACTACGGCTTTATCAGTGCCTATCCAATCTGTTACCACGCGTGGTTTGAAAAAGGATGAAGATAAAAAAGCTGATGTAGCGCCGCCAAAAGACGATTCCAAAACTAAAAAGACCACCGATGCGGTTAAAGAATACGTGTTTGTTTACGATGCTAAAACTACTACCGTTAAACAGGTTGAAGTAACCACCGGTATCCAGAATGATACCTATATCCAGATATTATCAGGCCTTAAAGGTGGCGAAGAAGTAGTTTCCGGACCATACTCTGCCATATCTAAAACCCTGAATGATAAGATGCAGGTTGAAAAAGTAGACAAGAGCAAACTCTTTACAGCCGATAGCAGCAAGAAATAACAGATATCTGCTGAATAATTACTTATTTTGTCCTGCTAACAAAGCTTACCAATTCTTTGTTAGCAGGACAAATCATTTTCATGGATATTCAAGCTAAAAAAAGGATAATAGTAGTAGGAGGGGGCAGTTGGGCAACGGCCAATGTTAAAATGCTCACCGATAATGCCGTAGATAAAGAGATCTACTGGTGGATGCGCAGCCAGCAAGCCGTTGATCATATTCAGCAATACAAGCACAATCCCAATTACTTGAGCTCGGTCGAGATCAAAGTACCCGCTCAAAATATCTCCACAAATCTCAAAGAACTCATTGCTAAGGGTGATTTTATCCTCCTTAACGTACCTGCGGCATTCTTAAAAGATGCCCTAAAGGATATCACTATCGACGATCTACGCGGCAAAAAGATCATCTCGGCCATCAAAGGCATCGTGCCCGACGAGAACCAGATCATCGGCGAATTCATGAACCAGCATTACGAAGTGCCTTTCGAGAACTTCCTCGTGATCAGCGGACCATGCCATGCCGAAGAAGTAGCCTTAGAAAAACTCTCCTACCTCACTATCGCGTCAATGGATACCGAACTGGCCGCCTCTTTTGCCGGCATGCTCCAAACACGCTACATCAAAACCAACGTGTCCGACGATATCTACGGAACTGAATACGCCGCCGTGTTAAAGAACATCTATGCCGTAGCCAGCGGAATCTGTCATGGAGTAGGCTATGGCGATAACTTCCAGGCCGTATTGATCTCCAATGCCATTCAAGAGATCATGCACTTTGTGGATGCCGTACACCCTATTGATCGTGATATCAAAGAATCCGCCTACCTGGGCGATCTATTGGTAACCGCCTACTCCCAGTTTAGCCGTAACCGCACCTTTGGTAACATGATAGGCAAGGGTTACACCGTAAAATCGGCCCAGTTAGAGATGAATATGGTTGCCGAAGGATATTATGCAGTAAATTGCCTACACCAGGTTAACAAGCTATACAAGGTAAATATGCCTATTTGCAGCGCCGTATACAATATTCTGTACAAAAAACGCTCTCCGGTACTCGAAATGCAGCATTTGGCCGAACAATTGAGTTAGTACCGGTAAATACCGCTGCTACTCTTATGAAAACGTACACTTTAGTCACCATTAACGCCATATTTGCCGTAGTACTCGCTACCACGGCCTGCTCAGGCTCAAAAGCCAGCAAGATCAAAGGCGAATGGCGATCAAAAGATAACGAAACCATATTGAAAATAACCGGTAAGCAATTCACCATGGACACCGATTCGCCAATCCCCGAAGACTATTTTATGAAAGGCGATACCATTTATACCTCATTCCAGGGGAATCTCCCTTACACCAAATTTGTAGTAAAAGCGGTAGATGAGCATAACCTAAAACTCCTCTACCCCGATTCCGTGCTGGTAGAGTTCACCAAGTAAAAGAGGCTGAGATTTACTTTCCTTGTGCGGTAGTGTAAGTATTCATCAGGTTTTTATTGCTGATGGCTGTCACCTTGCGGTACTGCCTGTAGCAATCAATCGCGAACAAGCAGGCTATCACAAATAACAAACCGCAAATTTTGATCATTAACATATCCATATTGATTTTCATTGTGTAGATGTAAAAGGCAATACAAATGTAAATACCACATGCCGCTTTCCATATGCGTATAAATACGTATTTTACACGTTTAAACATCTATTTCAAATCCTGCACTTTCACCACCACGTCATTGCGAGGTACGAAGCAACCTCTTTAGGATAAGTACCCCGCCAGATTCGTCACATATACTTCAGCATCAGCCTCACGCACTTCAACAAGGGGGGATAAAGTAAGAATTTTTCCCGCCCTTGCCGATGAATTGTGCAAAGCACCAGCATCAATCAGCATAACCACATCTTCTGTGGCAGCCTCAGCAACAAGTTCCCCCTCGCCATTCACCAACAAACCATCTTCATCCTGATTCTTGCATCCTGATTCTTGAGTCTCAGAAACAGCTTTGTGCTTTAAGCTTTCTGCTTTAAGCTCTTCCTCCTGATTCTTGCATCCTGATTCTTGAGTCTTAACTCCGTAGAATCCCACATGCCTCGCAATCTTATCCAAAGCGCTCATCTTATTATGCAGTTTAATCCGGCTCAATTCGCCAACCCGGTTACCATACTCGTCAGTCGAATCCATAATTTGGTAATGACTAATGGCAGCTTTCTCATCACTGGTCAATAAGCTCATGGGTTTCAAAGTAGCATTATCATCATAATAATTACCCATATTGCTAAAAGCAATTTTAGCCAGCTCACGCAAAATCATATCATGGCTAACCTGCAACCGTTCGGCATTTTTAGCCATCCCGGCTTTAAGGTAAGCCTGAATTTTAGGCTGGTGCAGCAGTTCGGCTTTCTTAGCCGTAGTTTCACTATAACCGGCACAAAGGGCCGCGCGGTAAGCATTAAAGCTCACCAAATACTCATCACAAAAACGTTGTTGTTGTAAAGTTAAATTTTCAGAATTATTCATCAGGTTTTTAATTTTTAGGTGGGACCAATTCAGATATTACAGACGTAACATCAAGACACACAAAAGTACAAAAAAACATCCAAGTCTGAAAATAAAAATCACATAATTAGCTGATTATAAATAACTTGAATAATAAAAGTAACTAAATAAACCTTCCCGCTATCACCAGCCTGTCATTGCGAGGTACGAAGCAATCGCACGGAGGCAGGGCGGCCATGCATATTCGCCCTGCATAGTTCGCGATTGCTTCGTACCTCGCAATTGTAAGGGTTTATTAATTCGGTAATAGAATCAGGATTTTTATTTGTTGTTTAGGGTGGTCATTTCGATAGGTTTTTTTCCATTGATACCTTGATGTGGCCTTTC
>NZ_JBDSCA010000030.1:0-25245 GCF_039921305.1 Mucilaginibacter sp. | reverse complement strand
TGCCGGCAGCTATGGTTATGAGCGGCAAGATGCCGAAACTTATACCAAATGGGGTTTCGATTATCTGAAATACGATTGGTGCAGCTATGGGGGAGTTATAAATGGAATACCTGGTAACGACCCAAACAAAGTAGTCTTAATATCTTACAATGGAGGTTATCAATTGTCTACCGCCGTCAAGCCATACAAACTAATGGGAGATTATATCCGTCAGCAACCCCGCGACATTGTTTTCAGCTTGTGTCAGTACGGGATGTCGGATGTTTGGAAATGGGGCGATTCGGTAGGTGGAAACTCTTGGCGTACAACGAATGATATAACGGACAACTGGTCCAACGTTAAAGGGATTGCATTAGCGCAGGATCAGTCTGCAGCCTGGGCTAAACCCGGTAACTGGAACGATCCTGACATGCTGGTTGTAGGAACAGTAGGTTGGGGTAGCCCGCATCCGAGCATGCTTAAACCAGATGAGCAGTATCTTCACTTCAGCCTTTGGAGCCTTTTCTCTGCGCCTCTGCTACTTGGTTGCGATCTGGAAAAGCTGGATGCCTTTACCCTGAATTTATTGACAAACGATGAAGTGATTGCTGTTAACCAGGATGCTCTTGGCAAACAGGCTACCTGTGTTCAGACTATCGGGGATCTGCGCATTTATGTAAAAGAATTGGAGGATGGCAGCCGTGTAGCAGGCTTTTGCAATTTCGGTCTGGAAAAAGTGGATATCTCTTACAAGGATCTGAATAAACTTGGTATTTCAGGAAAGCAAAAGGTACGTGATCTTTGGCGTCAGAAAGACATTACAACAATCCATGCGGACAAAGAGGCTCTTTCGGTGAAGGTTCCGATGCATGGAGTGGTTCTGTACAAATTTACGCCGGTTAAATAGCAGGATAAGATCTCTTAACCTGAGCTCTATTGATAAGCAAAGAAGCTTTATATACTTTTCATTTATCTAATGGAATATATTCTGTCAAAAAAGTGAAACAAAATAAGAGTTTAAAAAAATTACGATAACCAATAAATAATTTCTTGGCATCTTCAATTTAATAAATATGTACAAGCTAAATTCAAATACAAGCAAATCCTATTATACAAAACTAGGAGCGTTGGTGTTCGTGCTTTTGGCAAGCGGCTTTTTTTCATGTTACGCGCAAAATATTGCTGGCATTGATCGAAAGCAGTTATTTGATAATGATTGGAAATTCTTTTTAGGAGATCCTTTAACAGCCGCATCAAAAAAAATCAACGAGAAGAATTGGCGTAAGCTTGACTTACCACACGACTGGAGTATTGAAGGAAAAATAGATCCTAAAAATCCGACAGGGAAAGATGGAGGATATTTTCCGGCTGGTGTAGCGTGGTACCGAAAAACTTTCAAAGTTCCTGAAGAATGGAAAGGTAAAAATGTTTCCATTTATTTTGAGGGGGTTTACATGAATTCCGAAGTATTTATTAACGGAGTATCGCTGGGGACACATCCATATGGCTATTCATCGTTTAGTTATAACCTTTCGCCTCATCTTGCTTTTGGCCAGGAAAACGTCATTGCAGTAAGGGTGGATAATTCCCAACATAAGAACAGCCGCTGGTACAGTGGTTCAGGTATTTATCGGCATGTCTGGATGATGGTTACCGGCGCTGTACATGTGGACAATTGGGGCGTAGCCATTACAACTCCCGAGGTGTCTTCAAAAGAGGCAAGCATTCAGATAAAAACTTTGGTAGAGAATGAAACAAATTCGCCTCAAAATATTATCCTTAAAACCCAGATACTAACTGGAAATTCTAAAAGCGTTGCGGATAATCAAACAAAGGTACAATTACCTGCCAGGAGCAAACAGGAAGTTATACAGATCATCAAGGTTTCAAATCCTTTGCTGTGGATACCGGAATCTCCCTATTTATATCAGGCCAAAGTGCAGATAATAAAAGATAATCAGGTAGTGGATGACACTAAAACTAATTTTGGCATACGTTCTATAAAATTTACTGCAGAAAACGGTTTTCAACTTAATGGGAAAACAGTAAAAATAAATGGAGGTTGCGTACATCATGACAATGGTTGCTTGGGCTCAGCCGCTTTTGACCGTGCCGAGGAACGAAAGGTTGAGTTACTTAAAGGCGCGGGCTTCAATGCGGTAAGAACTTCACATAATCCTCCTTCTGAAACTTTTTTAAACACTTGTGATAAATTAGGCCTGCTGGTGCTGGATGAATCATTTGATTGCTGGAAATGGGGGAAAAACAGTAATGATTATTCCAAATATTTTGAGATGTGGTGGCAACGTGACTTGGAAGCAATGGTTAAACGAGACCTGAACCATCCTTCGATTATTATATGGAGCATAGGCAATGAAATAGTGGAGAGGGGCGAACCTCAAGCTGTAGAAACCGCTGCAATGCTTGCAAAAGCGCTGAAGAAAATAGATAACACCCGTCCTGTTACATCCGCTGTGTGTGAGTTAAATGATAAACCCTGGACTATTTTTGATTCGCTGTTCGCGGTACACGATGTTGCCGGTTATAATTACAAAATGAATAACGCACCGGATGACCATAAGCGAGTTCCTTCGCGTATTATTCTTCAGACAGAGTCGTTTCCGAAAGATGCTTTTAACAATTGGAAGATGGTGCAAAACAATAATTATGTTATCGGAGATTTTGTATGGACAGCGATAGATTATCTGGGAGAATCAGGAATAGGCGGTTGGTATTATAATGTTGAGGCACCCGAAATGTATCCATGGCATGGAGGCTATTGCGGCGACATAGATATGATCGGTCGGAGGAAAGCTATCTCACATTATCGAAGTCTGTTATATAACAATACCGAAAAATTATATATGGCAGTACGCGAGCCGGAAAAACCTTCTTCGAAAATCAAAGTTAATTGGTGGACAGTGTGGCCTACCTGGGAAAGCTGGACATGGCCAGGGTTTGAAGGGAAAAATGTTCAGGTTGAAGTTTATTCAAAATATCCCAAAGTTCGACTTTATCTTGATGACAAACTCATTGAAGAAAAAGCAACGGCTGAAGAGCAGCAGTTTAAAGCTACATTTTCTGTGCCTTATTCACCCGGTATTTTAAAAGCTGTGGGTGTAGAAAATGATAAAGAAATTGAATCAAAAGTTCTGCAAACTTCCGGCGATGTTGCAAAAATAAAACTAACTGTTGATCGGAAAGTAATATTGGCAAATGGACAAGACTTGTCTTATGTAACAATAGAATTAACAGACAAGAATGGAATAATTCAACCGAATGCCGCGAACCATTTGCAATTCAAAATTAAAGGTACGGGTGTAATTGCCGGAGTTGATAATGCCGATTTGCAAGACTTCGATCAATACGTTGGCAATTCACGCAATGCATGGAAGGGACGCGCGTTAGTGGTCATTAGAAGTACGCACAATGTTGGCGATATTAAGCTTACCGTAAGTTCGTCGGGTTTACCTGAGGCTGCTTTAAATATCAAAACAGTTAAGCCCTGATTTGAGTAAAAAAAGATTTATTGAAGAGGCTAAAAAATGAAAGAGAAACAGAACGAGAAAGAGTGTTTACGCTCTTTGCTCGCATCCAATCAATTAAAAATGAATACAGCAAGTAAAAATATATTTTATATTGCCTTCGCTATTATTTTCAGCTTAATAAACATAAGTACTCTTTCCGCACAAACTGTTTGGTTAGATCAACTGGATCTCAGCCAAGCTACACTGGGCTGGGGTGTACCTAAAAAAAACAGGTCGGTTGATGGCAACATCATGACCATCGCAGGCAAAACCTTTGAGCGTGGCTTCGGCATCAAAACATATGACACAAATATTTGATAATCAAGTATTTATGTCGTATTCTGTGAGCGAATTTAAATAACTAAAATCACTCACGCAATTGCTCACATCTTCTTTGATATTGATTGGTGTTTTTTGGGTGGAATTAAAACAAAAAACCCGCAAATCAGTGTGATTTTCGGATTTTTGACTTCGATTGGTATCGCTGGTGTCGGGATGGCAGGATGATTATCCCACCCCTTAAAGAGTTGATTATGTTTAAGTTATCAAGCATCACTTACGAAATGGTAACCGAATGGGTCTCATTTTATTAAACCCCATTTGATCGCATTTGCATCGTTAAAACACTCGCAACAGATAGTCAATGAACTTGTTATACAAATATAATGAATGTTTTTGACTAAAAAAATATTTCGTAGGGGAATCGAACACGACTAAAACCCTATTGACTTACAATACTTTATGTGGTTGTCGATTTACTACGCACCGAATTACTAACCATTTATTGATGCAGACTGATTACAAATCTTACGATCTAAATAAACATAACGACTTAGAATAATGCAAATTCAAAAGTTGTATAACACCTAAAATCAAATGTTTTTCAACATCTATTGAATTACTTTTTAAACCATGATTTGATTTTTGTTGTCAATGGTTTATCCGGCTTCTTTTCATCGCCATTGCCTATCAGGTAACCATAGGGTTTTAACGGTTCAATATGGTCAAATACAATTTTCAGCATACCTAACAGCGGGATGGATAGTACCATGCCGCCAATGCCCCATAAAGTATCTCCCAATACTAATACCATAATGGTAAAGAAAGGATTAACATCGACATCTTTACCGACCACTAAGGGTTGTAAAATGTAGCTCTGGATAAACTGCACCAGCCCGTAAGTGATCAGCACGCTGATGACCATTGTGCTGCCACCACCCTGTGCTACTGCCATCAGTACCGTCAGGGAGGTTCCGGTAAGGTTCCCTACAAAAGGGATGATCTCAAGTGTGCCACAAAGAATGGCGAAAAAGAACGCATTCTGTACACCGACAATAGAGAACCCGATGCCATACATCACCCATAAACAAACGATCATTTTGGCCAGGCCCGAAACATAATTCTGCGCTACCCCTGATGCTTCTTCTATGATTGTATTTGTTTTAGCCTGATGCTCCTTTTTAACCAGTTTCAAAATAAAATTCTTAAAATGTTTCCTTGAATTGATGAATAGGAATATATAAATCAGCACCAGGATACCCGTGGTAAGCGAACCCAAAAATCCGGCAGCAAAGGAAGCAATATAGGTAGCCACATTACCGGCACCTGATGAGCCTTGTTTTTTCAACATTGCATCTTGCTGCTCTTTGGAAACCCCGAAACGGTCATTGATCAATTGCTGTAACTGCCCGATATATTTATTGGCCTGCTGCTCCATTTGGTCAAGATTAGCCTGTAAATTTGATACCCGCCAGCTGAACAGGAATATCATTAAGCCAATCACCAAAAGCAGCAATAACACACAGATCACCGCACCTACCGTCCGGTTGATCCCTTTTTTTTCAAGCCAGCGGCTTAATGGTAGAAAAAGCATGGCCATTATACCTGCCAGAGCTATTGGCATTAATATGCCGGCTGAAAAATACAAACCGGCAAATAACAGGAATAACAACAATAGATATTGAACGGCGCGGGATAAGGAATTAGCTTTTTGTTCCATCATTATCTTTTTGTGAATGTTCATACCAGTCCAGGTTTTCTGGCAGGTCTAAGCGGGCAACGCCGATTCGGTTATCAGCCATGCCGTAGTAAACATCATAGCGGTCGGGCATGCCGATATCATCCCTTCGGTCTATCCCGGTCGGAAATACTACGTTGGCAATCACGCCAACGGTTTCTTCGGGGAGCGTAGGTTCCAAAATGGGTTCAAAAGAACGGAGAGTAATATCGTAAGGATCGGTTTCAGACAAGAACATCAGGCCTGCGGAATATATTAGTTGCTGCTTTTCAAGCGTTGAATTTTTGCTTTCGCTAACACCATGATAACAAAACATCCAGCCAAACCTGGTCATAACAGGCGGTGCGCCCGAACCGATCTTGATCTGCTCCCAATCAAAGACCGGCACTGCCAGCGGGCGGTGCGATGTGAAGGCAGCCGGGTCCCATTTTTCACTTTCCTGCTTCTCCGGGTGGATATGGCAATAGGATAACCAAATACTTTCGTGGTGTTTGTCTAACGCCTTATCCCAGGGGTGCCCCATTTTTTCTTCAGGCGAGGTGCCGGGGAATAACGGCCGGTGCAGCATCCCCAATGCCCGATGCCCGTGCGGGCTTGGGATTTGCATTGGAAAAACACAGGCATCTTTGTTATTGATACCATTGAACGCCATGTTTTCATACGGGAGGTAAGTCGCAAGGCCTATTCGCTCCCATTTAAGCAGATCCTGTGATTGCGCCAGTGCAATACGCGGCCCGTCAGGTGAAAACGCTGTATAGGTCATAATATAACGTTCTAAAGGCTCCACATAGGTCACCCGCGCATCTTCGCAGCCACCACCGCCATCCGGGCGCTTTTCATAATCAGCCTCCGGTTCCAGCGCGATCCCTATACGTTCCACATCAATAGGGTCACCCGCATTATTAAAAAGCACTTTAACAATTCCAATCCGGGAATAATTATCTTTTGTGGCGATCCTGGGGAACAGGTATAAATTACCGTCCCTGCCACGGGCAGCAGCCGGGTTAAGAACGCCGCCAGCTTCCATTGGGTTATTTGGCTCCGGTTCCATCAGGATACCAATCCTTTTTAGTTTCAATGTTTTCATATCTATTTTTGGCAGGCTATAATCGTAGCTATTATCTTTTTGGTTTCCTCAGGATCACGCACTTGTATACAATCCGCGCCTGAAGCGC
The DNA here is from genome assembly GCF_039921305.1 of Mucilaginibacter sp. Classification (GTDB taxonomy): domain Bacteria; phylum Bacteroidota; class Bacteroidia; order Sphingobacteriales; family Sphingobacteriaceae; genus Mucilaginibacter. Next base: position 18,547 of record NZ_JBDSCA010000030.1, on the reverse strand, counting down.
GCGCCGGGAAATCGTTACCGCCCTCAAAGAGTGCATCACCGAGAAACAGCATATCAGTTACCTTTATTTTCAAAATATCTCTTAGTTTTCGCATTCCATAAGCCTTATCTATGCCGGGCTTGGTCACATCGATAGAGGTAGCACCGCCCAGGTTAATGGCAAAACCGGGGATCATCCTGATTAAAATTTTCCTGATCTTTTTTCGTTTTTCAAAATCCGGGTCCCAGGCTTTTTTGGGTTCCAGCGGGGCTTTTTGTCCCAGCGCCGAAAAGGTGATTTGGCTGTCCCGGTCTTCCACCTGCTCACCCCAAATCTTCTCTGCTTGAACTCCGGATTCGGCTATCGCTTTTTCAAGCGAACCGATGATTTTCTTTTTTTCCTCATCCGTAAAGTTCTCGGCATACAATTGCTTCCAGCCGCTTTCATCAAAGGCATAAAACTTAGTGCCACAGGTAGGCAGAATGGATAAACTGCTCAGGTCGGTGCCTGCAGGCAGATGCCCGATCACCTGTTTTTCAAACTGCGGCCAATTGCCGCCGGATATAATGGCAACCCTTGCAACGGTTAACAATTCAGTAAACAATCCGGCCATCTCCGGGTCTATAGCCGCTTTGCTTTCAGCCAGCGTGCCATCAAGGTCAAATACGATCAGTTTTTTCATAGTAATTATAATGGAATTCCTATCTCCAATAGTTCAACATTTCCTGATGGGTCAAATGCACATTTACCTGTTTGAGCAGGCAGCAAAAAAACCTGTCCTTTGCATATATCAAAAACATCCTTTTCGAAATTCAATTTCCCGCCTCCGTTGATGCAGACCAATATCCTTGGTTCGTTTGCCTCTCCAACTGTAAACCCATTAATGCCTTCGTGCTTCCAGACGATAAAGTGATCTGACCTCAATAAAACCGGCGGCTTGTTACTTTCAGGCTTTACCGGGCCTATGTCTGTTTGGCTATAATCCACACAGGCCATCGCTTCTTTTACCTGTAATTCCCGTGGTTTTCCGGTCTTTTTATCGGTGCGGTCCCAGTCATATAATCTAAAAGTGACATCACTGTTTTCCTGCACCTCAAAAACAACCACGCCATCCAGTGTATGTACCGTCCCCGCTTTAATGAGTACACTATCGTTCAGATCCGGTTTAAAACTATGCAAGTATTGGCCAACAGTTTTTTCACGGATCGCTTGCGTTAGCTTTTCTGGCGTAGTGCCCGGTTTTAGTCCAGCGTATATCAGGCTTTCCTTTCTGGTTTCCAGTACTACCCAAGCCTCGGTCTTACCGTTTTCGCCTTTCGGGATATATTGCTTTTGGTTATCATCAGGATGAACCTGTACCGAAAGCACATCATTGCAATCCAAAAACTTAAGTAACAGCGGGAACCGTTGAAACTTGCCGGCAAATTTGCCCATCAAGCCTTTTTCATCAGCTTTGATCAGGTCTACAATGGATTTTCCGGCCAAATTCCCATCCGATACTAAACTTGCATGGTCATCCCGGTCGCTCAGCAACCACGCTTCGCCAACCGGGCCATCCGGTAAAGGTTCAGCCAACAGTTGCTCTAAATTGCGGCCGCCCCAAAGGCGATACTGATATATCGGTGCGAAACGCAATGGGTAATAATTAAGCTGTGTCATTTTCGGTCGATTAAATACTTTTTATCAGCGGGAGTTGAGCCGAGGTTTCTATTACCTTTTGATCTACTTTCTCAAGCATACCTGCTAATAATTCTTTTTGACTATCGGCTGGGGCTATCTTTAGCAATTGTGTCAGGATACTATACAGCCCCAGTTGAATATACCGGTCATTTTTCCCGTAATCCCATATCGGGTAAATACAGACAGCAAAAAGATCTTCAAAAGTTCGGTCGGTCAATATGATACTTCCTTTGTCATCAGGGTGCTGAATACACAATTGGGGATGATGCCTTGACCGGTAAGCGAACAGGTCTGCCAGTGCGTGAAGGCTTAATACCGCAGTTTCCGGGTCGTTAATCCCAGGGCTTAAAGCCTTTAAAGCCACCTCTGCCAGTTGATGAAAGCCGTAGTATGCATTTTGAGTTACCGGCTGGCCCGAATAAAAATCAAGCGTTAGCAACAGGTCGCCTTTACAATCATCAGAAAGGGGCTTACCATACCATTTAAGTATTGGTTGCCCGACAAGCAAATAAGTACCCGCCGGGTGTATCAGTTGCACCGTACCACTGTTTTCTCCAATAAACTTCAATAACGACCTTTGATCAAAACCCTGGAAGGTGCCTGATCTTTGGGTTAACAATACTACAGGCTCAGTAGCGGGGAGGATAATATTTTCAGAGATATCAACAGTACAGATTTTTTGAAGCGATGCCAGTGTTTGGTGGTGCACCCGTTCGATAATGGTCTCGAACTTGACCGACTGTGTCACGTAATGCAGGAAGTAGATAAACACAAAAATATCAATTACCGTAAGCGCCACCAATAAGTAAATACTTAGGGCAGGGACATAGATACCGGATTCGATATCCCTGATGGTGCTGAGTAAAAAGAGTGAATAAACGATAGTACCTATATAAGTACCCAGTACCAATTGCTGGAAGCGGTTGCCGATCATGCTTTCCAGCATCCGGTTACTCATTTGTGAGGCAGCCTGGTTTAACAGGATCATCACCATAGAGAAACTGAATACCATCAGAGAAATGATACCACCTGAAATAGTGGATACAATGCTGCGTGCGGTGCTGGCATCCTTTAATCGTATCCAGCTGTAATAAGACTTGATATGCTTACCCGTTTCCGAAAAATCAAGCTCCAGCATCAGCCAGGAAAGCACTAAAAAGCCAATGGCAATAAGGGCAGGGTAAAAAGCAATACTAGTGACAATTTTATTATAAGTGCCCCGCAGCCATTTGATAAACCGGCTACTCATTTTCACGGCTTAGTTCCGGGTTCAATAGCATAAATACTATCTACTACAAAGTGGCTTACACCGCGCCATGGTAATGTGTGCAAATATTCTTTATAATGTAATTGTAAAACAGCGCCCGCGTGATGATTAAGTGAATCAGCCAGTTTGGAATCCGTTACCGAAAACATAAATTCGTTAGATGCTATCGCCCCTGGTTGCTGGGTTTTAAAACCGGCCTGTATCAATCGCCCCTCGTGAGTCTTAAATAGGTAACCTTTCTCTACAAAATAATTCAACTGCCCGGCTTTCACACCCTGGCCAAACACAAAATAGTAGCGATAGTAAACAATGGAAATCAGCGCGATCAGCAAAACGCCGCCGCTTATCATTATAATTTTCTTTTTAGTGGTCATAGATTAAGAATTAAAACAGGTGTAAAGTGAAATCGGGTGAAGGGCGATGCCGATCCGGTTGATCAGTTCGGGACTGATATCAGATTTACCTATCACGGCCCAACGCCCGGTTTCCTGGGTAACGCTAAAGGATTTGGCATCCGGAAAATCGATTCGCCAGCCGGAGCCTTGTTCATAAGTTTCAGGAGTAGCCTCCAACTTCAGGACTTTGTTTTTTACTGGTTCGTTGATCGTGATCTTCATGTTCTTTAATTTAAATGCAATGCCGCTCTGAATAGGGTACCCGGAACAGGTGGTTGAAAAAACTGCTTCAGGCATTAATACCTTTTATCGGTACCGGGAAAAGGAAATCATCTAATATATTGTAATGTGCGCGGGAAACATGGTCTTTGACTGCCTGCATGCTTTTGTGCATGGCCGCCTGGTAATCGGCGTCAAATTTTTTCAGTAAAGTTTCTAATTTCCCCATTTTTGCTGATAAAGCTGTTTTTCGCTCGGCTTGTCCTTTAGGAAGAGCCGCGTCCAACTGCTTCCAGTTTGCACGGAATGCCTGATCTGCTTTCTGATAAAAACCGGCGAGCAGAATGTTGCTGGTATAGGTCTTGGTATGGTCAAATGCGATCGCGGTATTCTTTTCCGCATCGTCCGTGGTACCATCGGCGTTAGCGGCCAGCATAGATACATAAACCGGGAACTTTAAAAATTCTTTTTGTTCATCGGTTGAAAGTTCATTAAAGGTGTTCATAGGATTGAAATTAAGCGCCGAGTGATAAATTAAAGACGATCCGTGAGCCATCCGGCGTAATGCAGGCAAAACGGACGATGCCATTGCGGGCGGCTTTAAAAGCCTTGCTAAGGTCATCTGAGGTATTGATTCGGTTACCATTGACGCTGATGATGATAGAACCTCTTTGAATCCCGATCTGCTCAAACAAGCCACCCGGCGCGATAGCTGTTATGGCCAGGCCTGTATTCATTTGGTAACGTTGCTTAAAAGCATCACTTAACGGCGCGAAAGAAGCACCTAATTTTGAGGCCAGTGCCTGCGGAGCAAGTTCGTCTGTTTTCGGAGCGGCTTCCTGTGCTTTAAGGGTAACCTTTGTACTGTTGACTGCAGTCCCTCTGCGATAGTCCAGCTTGACGGCATCACCGGGATGATGACGCGCGATGCGTTCTGATAATTCAACAGATGAATTGATCTTAGCGCCATCAATACCCTGAATAATGTCCCCCGGCTTTAATCCTGCGGCACCTGCCGCACTGCCGCTTTGCACGCCGGTCAGATATGCTCCATTAACGCTTCCCGGCTTAATACCTTGCTGGATCAAAAATTGATCTTCAGTAGCAGGGGAAGGAAAACTTACGCCTAAGATACCGCGTTTCACCTCGCCATATTTACGCAGGTCTTCTACAATCTTGCTGGTCAAGTTTACGGGAATGGCAAAGCCATAACCTTCATAACTGCCGGTTTGCGAGGCGATAGCTGCATTAATACCGATCAGTTGCCCGCTGGTATTGACCAAAGCCCCGCCGCTGTTGCCCGGGTTTATCGCAGCATCGGTCTGGATATATGCTTCCACGGCAGAACTGGTAGCGGTAGCCGTACCCGATTCTCCATTTGGTTGTTTGTTTTCTTGCCCAATGATGCTGATGCTTCGTTCTTTAGCACTTACAATACCAGCGGTTACCGTGGTATTCAGTGAGAACGGGTACCCCGCTGCCAGCACCCATTCACCGATCTGAACCTCATCGGAGTTCCCGACCTGAATAGGTGTAAGGTCGTTAGTGCTGATCTTAATAAGGGCCAGATCGGTATTTGGATCACGCCCTATTAGTTTAGCCGGGAAGATGCGTTTATCAGTCAGGATCACTTCGATATCTGTCGCACCATCCACCACATGATTATTGGTAACAATATAACCATCTTTGCTCCAGATAACTCCGGAACCGGAAGCCATTACCGGTACCGCGCGTTGGTTTTGGTTGTAATAGCCACCGTAGGCCCCTTCATTTTCAGCGGGACGGTTGAGTTTTACTTTGATATGCACAATTGACTGCGTGACTAAAGCTGCGGCTTGTGTAAATTCCGGAACGTCAGCAATTTTATTGTCCTTGCCGCGGTTCGCAGCGAAGTGGGTAGATGGTGTCCCAGCCTGGGCCGAATCAATTGCGCCCCCCCTGGGTTCCATAACTTTGAAAGTAGCGAAGCTAACTGCTGCTGCAACTATTGCGGATATACCGATCAATCCAAATTTGTTCATGATCGGGTATTTAATGGTTCTTAATTTTATCGGTTATGGTGGTTAGTTTAGCTTTCATTTTTTCGACAGCATGATTAACAGCCGCTTCTACCGTGTCGCCCAGCCCCGAAACCGCTACAGGATCCATCCCATCCAAACGCGCTTCTAAAAGGCAGCGTTTTTCATCCTTTCCTTTTTTTTCACCGTTTTCATCAGTCAAGTGTACTTCTATACGACTGAGTTGTTGTTCAAACCGGCTTAACGCATCAGTTATTTTTGTCTCCAGGTATGTGCTCAATCGCTCATTTCCTTCTATATTATGGTCCGTATTGATCTGTATATTCATATTCTTATATTTTTAATTCATTTTTTCAAGTAATGCTGCCGCTGCACTAAAAAAGCCTTTGACTTTTTCCTTTTGTTCGAGGGTCAGCGTATCAGGATCTATCTGTGCGGCTGCTGCCTTTACACGCGCCGCATAATCAGACAGTGAGGGATATTTTTGCTGTTGCAAATTATACAGCGCCTCACTTAGGATATCAGCAGCTTTGCGAATATTGTCAGCATGGGTAATAGCCAGCGGATCACGGGTGATGTTGTTGGCGTCAGTTTCTGCCTCTGCCAGGTCTGCTTTGATGGAGTAGCCCGTCAATTTAGACATGGTGCTTACCGCGTTGGCTAATTTGATAAGCGCCTCGTTAGTATAAGCGTGATCCAGGCCCATTTTTCCGTTTTGATCACTTACGAAATGGATGTAAGCAGCTACCGTACTATCGTTCTCATGCTGTTCAATTAATTTCGCAACAGGAACGTTCGCTGCAGGTTGACCCTTAAACCGGTGTTCATATAGATAATAGGCGATAAAAGCCATGATCACCAGGGCTAAAAGCACCCAGGCAAATGGAAATAATTTATTGTTCTTTTTAGTCATTTTCATCAGGATCAAGCAGTTTTTTATCGGGGTGCTCGATGATCTCTGCTGAAAGTTCCAGCCATCTTTTACCCAATTTAAGCCCTTCCTTATCGTTATGAGGGTACAGGGCGATCAGGATCTTACCATGTTTCAAGCCATCGGCATATAATGAGGCACGCTCTTCCTGTTGGTCAGAAGAAAACAATTTACCGATAATTCCCCCTAAAGCCCCTCCGGCGCCAACACCTAATATGCCGGCGGCAACAGGCCCCATAGCCACAAGGCCCAATCCGGGAATAAGTAAATTGCTGCCTAAAGCACCGATAGTAAAAGCGATACCACCCATCATTCCACCAGTGATGGCACCATCAGCGGTGCCATCAAAAGGCGTTTCTGTTTGTTCGTCACTTTTATCTTCGCCCAGCATTTTATCTATCGCTGTACTGGCCATCGCCACACTGATTTCTTCGGGTTTGTAACCCATCCGGATCAATTCTTCAAACGCGAGTTCCGCTTTTAACCTGTCGGTAAAAAGTCCAGATAGCAGCGGTTCGGAAGTGTGGTGATGGTTGCTCATGTTTTTTTGATTAATCGGATGCTTTTGTCGTCAGTATGTTATTGTTTCCGGGTCGCTGAACATTGGGCTCATCTTCAGCAGTAATGAATATCCGGGTGGGGTAAAAAGGAGTAACGGTTTCCAACTCCCCCTCTAAAACGCTCGAAAAGAAGCCGCTGGAACTTTTTAATTGTCCCAGATTTTTGATGTTCTGGTCTTTGGTAACCAGCCAAACTACGTAAACCGATTTTTTGGGTTGCAAACGGTCTGGCTCAGCCAGGTTTTTTATCTTCACATGCACAGCGTAGTTGTTGTTGGCATCTTTAGTGATCTTGGCAGAACCTTGGGCGGCAGGCACAACTGCGGACGTAAGGAAATGCATTTTTCGTGCACACGAAGAGAAAATTGACAATAGTAAAAAAGCGCCGGTTAGGACTAGCATTGAACGTTTTTTCATAGCGAAGGATTTATATTTTATAGAGGTATAAAGAATAACTATAAAATAGAAACCCTTTATTAATGAACGCTATATCTGAACTTTTTGTTTTCTTTTTTTCGGAGCAATACACATTTTAGGAATATTCATTCGTGAGATGCAACATTCTGAATGAACTCGTAAATCCAAAAAACAGGCCAGCTGATTTTATAGTGATAAACTGTTCTCTTGATAGACAATTTCGAAAGAGAGGAGCTTCATTAAATAACCTGATTTTTCTTTCAGTTTCCGGTTTAGAGCCTCACTGCCAAAACGGGTATGCGGGAATGGTTAATGATTTGCTGGGTGAAGTCCCCCATGAAATATTCTTTCCAGCCCGTATCCAAAGTAGCGTTAATCACCATCAGATCATCTTTTCTTTCATGCGCTGTTTTGAGTATCTTGTCAGCTAAGTTCTCGCAGACAAATGTTTCGAAGGTGATAACATCTTTATCCCTGATCACCATATCCCTGACCTGCTTTAATGTATCCAACAGATCTATATCATTAATATCTTTCTTTTGAACCAGTCCCAATAAGTGTACTTCCGAATCGTTTTTTTCGATAATGCCTCTTACATAGTCATATTTTGAAGCGACGCCGAAAACGTTGCGGATAGGGTAAAGTACTTTATCAAAAGAAGATTTAGAAAAAGAAAGCGGCACGGCAAGCACGGGGCAATCGCATTCCCTAATAGTCGCCATAGCGTTGGAGCCGATGAAAAATTCTTTCCAACCCGAGGTACCATGCGTACCCATTACAACCAGGTCGATATGGTGGTTGGCCACATATGCAGCCGCATTTGAACTTACTGTACCAAATTCTGAAACTGCCACTAAACCGCGCTGCCCTTCGTTTATGGCCCTTAATCTATAGCTTTCGAGCTCTTCTTTTGAGCTTGATATCAACATCGCCATTTCATCTCCGGCACCGCTCACACTGGCCATAGAAGGCAGTAATAAGTGCGTAGTCACGATATTTATTAAATGCACTGTTGCGCCGTGTCTTTCACCAATGGCTAAGGCTACCCGAAGCGCATTATCCGCAGTTTCAGAAAAATCTGTAGGTACCAATATGTTTTTGATGCTGTACTTCATGATTTGGAACATTTAGTCAAATAAAAAATAGCATTGCCTGTGGAGGTTAAATCATAACCTTGTTATCTTATATGACATAACAAAGTGCTTAATAGCGTGAAACAGGAATTGTAAATATACAGTATTCATCGCCCAAGATGTTAATTGATGCGGTGAAAGTACATGCTTTTTCCTATGAATTTAAAATGCCAGTATCCTCGTACTTTAAGGATCCCTTTCTGGTCTATCTTTGCCGAAGCGTTCCAGGTCTTGCCATGTTTAGAGTCATAAACCTTTCCGTCTTCCCAGCTGTTTTCTTCAGCATCGTAACGGAGTCCTTGAAGAATGCTCATCCCGAGAATAGTCCTGTTTCGCAGCGCAGGATCGGGGTTTCTTTTATCTTTCCAGTAACTCATCGGCTTGCCTTCCGTATCGCTGAACCAAATGATTTTTGCAAGGAAATTGCCTTTTACCGTGTAGATCTGTATCCTGAGTGTTTTGTCTTTGTTCTCCCATTTACCACAGATCAGTTCAGCGGGAGGCCTTGCCTGCCCGTAACTATTTAATTTTGAGATCAAAAGGATCGCTCCGACCAGGCAGGCAGTCCATATTATTTTATTTGACCCTAGCATCGTTTAATAACTTAATTGAAAGTTTTTAAAATCTGCGGCATTTAAGCTCCGTATATCGTTTTCAGGCTTTTTCTTGGTACACAAAACAGCCACATCCTGATTACGAAGCATTTTTTGCGTAAAACTACCTGTAAAAAACTCTTTCAGGCTGCGTTGAGTTTTTCCTTCGATGACTACTAACCCGGCTTTTTCCTCTCTTGAGAGTTTTGCAAGCCCTTTCGCGGGATTACTGGTATATAGCGGCCTGGTTCGTGCAGAACGTGCAACGCCATTACTTCTGCGACGGATGCTGTCTGAAAGCATTTTTAGGCTGTTTAATACTTCCGAGTCCTCTTTTTGAATAACCCTGATGACGGAGACCGTTGCGTTGTTCTTTTCGATGATCACTTTGGCCACGGGAAGATTGGCCAGCGGTGTTCCATCGCTCATGACCGGGTAAAGGATATGCTCAAAAGCACTAAACGTTTGGTTTGCGGGAACCATAAGAACGTGACACGGAGCTGCGCGCATCACTTTATAAACAGGACTATCCACCAGATACGATTTTTTGTCAATACCGGCTTCAGTACCCATAACGATCATGTCGGCCTTCACTTCAGCAGCCATATCACTGACCATAGTGGTTGGGTAACCGGTCACCGAATGTACCCGGCAGTTAACCTGGAAATCCTTAAAAATTGCTTTAGCCATTTTTTCAAGCAAGTATTTATCTTTTTCGACGATCTCCCGGATCACCGGCTCTATGGTGCCTAACTGACCCATTTGAGGATAGTAGTTTATGATATCTTCCACGTATAATATATGAAGCAAGGCCTCATGCCGGGCAGCCATTTGGATAGCGGTATTCAGCGAGTTTAAAGATGTTGGAGTTAGATCTACAGGGGCTAATATATTTTTAATAGTCGTTTTCATGATAGTATTGTTTTTAAGTATATAAATAAGCAGGAACAGGTGTTCCGGCTGTGAAGTATGATAATATACAAATAAAAATTGGTTTTATCAAGAAAAAACAGAAATTTCTTTATTTAATAACGACCTCACTTAGCGGAAGACCTCCTTTTATTCCAAAATCCATTGTTCGGATAGGGAACGGAATCATGATGTCATTAGCGTCGTACGCTTTTTTGATCCGCATGATCGCCTGGCTCTTTACTTCCAGAAAGTTTACCTGTTCGGTTGTACAGACCCATAATCTGATTACATAATTGATTGAACTGTCAGCGAATTCGGTATAAAACATAGTGATTTCATCATCCTTCGATAATCCTTCTATATCTTTCACTGCATCTAAGGTTATTTCTTTTACTTTATCGAGGTCATCACCGTAGGATACACCTACGGACAAATCCATTCTGCGTTTGCCAAGTAATGTGTAATTTTCTATCGGGCTTTGAAAAACATCTTTATTGGGTATGATCACCATCTGGCCCTGATAGGTACGGATCACTGTATCGCGAAGATTGATCTCTTCCACTTTCCCCATATATTCCTTGATCTTTACAATATCACCTACCGACAGCGGTTTTCTGACTGAAATAAATATCCCCGACATAAAATTGGCGGCTATATCCTGAAAAGCAAAGGCCAGGGCCAGTCCTAATATACCTGCTCCTGCAAGTATAGATGTTACAGCTTTATCAAGTTTAAGAACACTTAGGGCAATGAAAACAACTATACCCAGCAGGAAAATATAAACTAGAGAGCCAAAAAGGTTATCAAGCGTTTCGTTTTTAATGAAACGGCGAAAAACTTTTTTAATAGCGTTGCTTACCACTTTAGCTATAAAAAAACCAAGTACAAGAATTAATGCCGCTAACGCGATATTCGGTAAAATTTTGATTAAGTCTTTAGCCCAAAGCGTAAGTTTGTCAACTATCAGTTGATAGGCGTTGTTAATATCCATAGTACTTTTAATTACATAATGAGCCTTACACCGCCCAATTCAGAAACGTGATAAGAGAATTTATTGCTTGGTGACCCAATGAACATAAAGTTTTTGGGGATATTCCATTCATTTGATAGCCGATCAATAATTTCTGGCCCAAACCGGCCCTCAATTTCTACAAAGTCAATATCTATCTCCGGATAAGCCCGGTCTAAAACTTCAATGTCTTTCTTCAAATTGTCATTGTTGCTTTCCGGGTCAGAAATATGGACAATTTTTAAACGCTTTGTAGATTCATTTTCTCTTACGTAAATCATTACACGGTTTAAAATCGCCACATTGTCTCCGCGCGTAAAAAACACCAAAACTTGTGAATTGATGCGCACTAACGCTCTGTATGGGTGAAATGCCCCAATAAAGAAACGTTTGAATTTAGGGCTCGTGTGACTAATGGAATAGATCAGCCATCCGGTAACCCGTGCACGGTTAAGCATAATGATAATAAACAGCATCGCTGGAATCAGGTATTTAATAAAAACATAAAATGATGCCAGATTAAGTTTCATATTGCCGATGAATGCCGCAATAATAAAGGCGATAGCAATCACAACCGATAACGCTGGTGCCTTTTCTAACCTGGGCAACTTTTGCCGCTTCGCTTTCAATAGTAAATTACCCACACCAAATAAAGCCATCACCAAAAGGAACGAAAAGGTATAAACACCCGCAAGGCTGGTAAGGTCACCTTTTGTGACCAGTAAAACAGATATACAGAGGATGAAAAACCCAATCACGATACGATAATTTACACCCCGGCGATTCTTCGCTAAAAAGAAATTAGGGAGTATCCTGTCCAATGTTATTCGTTCGGCAAGCCCGGTAACACCAACATAAGACGTTAATACCGCGCCGCTTAGCACCAGCACCGCATCGATGGAAATAATATAACTTAGCCAGCCACCACCTGCCGTTAACCCCATAAAAGAAAGTAAAGATTCGCGGTGCCCGTTAATTACCGACATAGGTAGCACAGCCAGTGCCAAAAGAGCAATCACGGGGTTAAAAAAACTAACCACCCGCCACATATTGCGCAGGGTTTTAGGAAAAACGCCGTCTTTTTGCTCCTCCACAAAATTGGCAGAGCTTTCAAAGCCGGAAATACCCAGCATTGCTGCAGAAAACCCTAAAAAAAGAGCGGTGAAAATACCCCCCGATGTTACCGGCAAGTGCCAGTTATTCAAAAATATCGAGAAGCCGTTATTAAACAAGAACCAGCAACAGGTAAGCACCAGTAAAGTAAGCGAGGCCAAATGGGTTATGAAAATTATCACCGCCACTATCGCCGATTCACCAATGCCGATAATGGCCAGCATCATAAAAATCCCTAATACCATAATAGTAGCCGGAATTAACGGAAGGCTACCCGCTATATCATGGAAATAAAACATGGCTTCATAGGCAGATATTACCGCTGTTGCCATATAAGAAAGTATGGTTAAACAGGCTGCAAAAGAAGCGGTGCGCTTGGAGGCGGTGTTGAGCAATACATTGTAGGCGCCACCATTAAGAGGCAGCGCGCCCACCACTTCACCATATATTTTCCGAAACAGGAATAGCACAAGCGCCACAATCAATAAGGAGATCCATGCATATTGCCCTGCATAAGCTATAGTTAAGGCAGATACGTAAAGGCAAGATGAACTGATGTCATTACCGCAAATGGAGGTGGCTTGTAACTCGTTTAACTTATGAAGTATTGGGTTGCTTTTGCTCATTAAAGAGAGGTTATTGCGCTATTAGTTTAAGGCCGGCTGATTGATAGCGTTTTTGTAACCAAAGCTGTAATTTTATAACATCAACTTTACGTAATGGTTTTGTAAAGCTGGCTAAAGCCACTTTCTGCGTGTCAACCAGCGATGTGTCGAGCCTTCGAATAGCTATTTTGCTTACACCAAATGTTTTGACCGCTGGATAGAGGACTTTCATCTCTGTAAGTACAACACTGTCCAATTTAGGTATTTTATTAGTAATTTTTATAGTGTCTATATTTGTGCGAGTACTAAATACATCTTCTAAAATACTGGCTTTAATCTGTGAAAGGTCCAACTGCTGTTTAGCATTTAGCCCCTGCCGGATGCGCAACTGCACGTTTCGCAAGCGATAATTGTTCAATCGATGTTTTAGCGAATCGATGACCGGCTTGCCCAATTCTGCACCTATTAGCAATAAGTCTATTTCCTTTATTTTACTTGTATAAGTAAAGGATTTAGAAACTACCTGAGTGTTCTGAAAATGAAATTCCTGCTCTACGAATTTGCGGGCATTGCTTTCAAAAATGCTTTTGTTAACAATGCGGTAGGCCATGTAAATACTGGGGATGATGGTGATTACCACAATGGCAACAACGTACCTGGTTACTTTTTTTTGAACCCCCGGATCGTTAAACACCTTCCTGTGCATTTTAAGATAGCGAGCCATTAAAAATGTAGCAATGACAATAAACACGCTATTGATGAAATACAGGTAAATAGCCCCGAGAAAGAAATACCAGTTACCCATAGCCAAACCAAAGCCGGCGGTGCATAAAGGCGGCATTAGTGCCGTAGCTATGGCTACACCAGGGATAACATTATTCTTTTCTTTGCGTGACGCGGCCACCATGCCAGCCATCCCACCAAAAAAAGCTATAAACACATCCCAGGTTGATGGCGAAGTCCTGGCAAGTAACTCAGATTGGGCTTCGTGTAAGGGGGTTATTGAAAAATAAATGGTTGAGGTGATAATACTGATGATAGTTGCTATCGCTAAATTTTTACCACCTTTTTTAACCATTTCCAGGTCGTTTATTCCAATACCCAAACCAATACCCATCACCGGCCCCATGATAGGCGATACAAGCATGGCACCGATGATGACTGCGGTTGAATTGACATTAAGCCCGATAGAAGCAATGAATATTGCAAAGATCAGCGCCCAGAGATTGGCCCCGCGAAAATCAATATTCTTGCGTATGGACGAGATAATAGTTGCCTCATCAGCCTTGTCTTCCTGCAAGTTAAACCGATGCGTCAGAAAATAACGAAAACGTTGCAAAAGGTTGCTCATAATTATTCTAATGCTTTTACATGGAGTTTCTGAGCAAGTTTACCGATGGTTAAGCCCTGCACTAAAATAGAAAATACTACTATAATGTAGGTGATCAGTACAAATTCATCACGGTACATGTTTTCGCTCAGCGATAGCGCCAGAGCAACAGATATGCCTCCACGCAGGCCACCCCAGGTTAAAATAGCTACGGCATTATTTTCAAATTTGACCTTGTATCGCAACAATGTAACCGGGAGAATAACGGAGATCCAGCGTGCTAAAAGAACGATTAAAATACTGACAGCACCGATGATCATAACGGTAGTATTGATTTTGATGATCAGCATTTCCAAACCAATAAAAAGGAAAAGTACTGCGTTAAGTATCTCATCTATCAAGTGCCAGAATTTACCAAGATAATCCCTGGTTTCATCAGACATGCTTCCCGCTCTGGCTTTATTACCCGTTATAATACCTGCAACAACCATAGCTAAAGGCCCTGAAATATGCAAGTGAGATGCCAGTGTGTATCCGCCCATAACTAAGGCGAGGGTTAGTAAAACTTCTACTTTGTAATCGTCTATAGACCGTAACGCTAAAAAGCCCAGGTAGCCCAGTATCGCGCCAAAGATTAAACCACCTACGGCTTCCTGAAGAAAGAGCTTCCCAATATCAGTTACCGAAAAATCTCCACCTGTTGAGCGGGCGATCTGCGCTATGCTGATAAATATTACTACAGCAACGCCGTCATTAAATAAAGATTCACCGGCTATTTTAACTTCGAGAGAAGATGGAATATTTGCTTGCTTCAATATGCCCATTACCGCAATTGGATCTGTTGGTGATATAAGCGATCCGAAAAGCAGGCAATAAATAAACGGGATAGGCATTGAAAATAACCGGAATAAATACCAGGTCATGCCGCCCACCAAAAAGGTGGAGATAAGTATGCCCATAGTAGCCAACAATATTACCGGCCAGCGCTCTTTTTTCAATTTACCGGCATCGATATGGATAGCCCCTGCAAAAAGCAAAAAACTAAGCATAAAATTCATCAATATATCCTGAAAATCAACAGAGTTTGCAAGCTGAACCGCTTTTTCTGAAAGTAGAGATTTTGAATTGCCTAATAAAACCAGCAATACAGAGGATATCAGCGATAAAGCCATTATCCCTATAGTGGGCGGCCATTTGATAAACCGATGATTAATATAAGCAAATAATGCTGCTAAAACGATAGTGATGGTGATGATTTCTCGGGTATCCATTTATACAATTTAGAAAAGTAAGCTAATAATTGATTGCACTTTCACTATATTGAAAGCACTTTAATTATTGATTGTTTGAAATTTCGTCATCATCGGGTTTGCGTCTATCGGTCACAAAACCCGGAGCAACATAGTTTTTAGGCAAGTAATCGGCGGGAATAGTGGTTGCGTTTCCATCCCTTAAAGCTTTATAATGTGGTGACATAATTTCTACACCGGCCTTATTAAAAAAGTCCTGGATATTTGCATGCAGTCCCGAATAGATTACAGCTTGCCGGTTAGGCTGTTTGGTAAAAGCATTAATACGGTAGCTTACGTAATAATCATCTAAACTTGTTTGCAACACATAGGGTTTGGGCTCAGCTTCTATCATCGGTGTCTCTAATGCTGCATCAATTAATAGCTGGTGTACCTGCCGCCAAGGCACATCATAACCAATGGTAACCATAGTATGCATAATAAGCCCGTTAACCGGGGCATCACTGCTGTAGTTAATGGTATGGTTACTCATTACGGTTGAGTTGGGTATAGATATAATTTCATTTTGAATTGTACGTACACGCGTAACCAATAGTGTTTTTTCAATCACATCCCCAGTAACTTCGCCTATTTGTACGCGGTCTCCAATTTTAAAGGCGCGCATGTAGGTTAATACCAGCCCGGCTACCACGTTACCCAATGCCCCTGCCGAGCCAAAGGTAAACAGTACGCCCATAAAAACGGATACGCCTTTGAAAACACCCGAATCTGAACCGGGCAGGTAAGGGAAAATAACAATTAGCATAAAAGCCAGCACCAGCACCCTAACAATTTGATAGGTTGGATTGGCCCAGTCGGCATAAAAACCCGGTACTTTTAGCTGCCCCTTTTCAATTTCGGTAGTTATAAATTTAACGAACTTTAAAACATATCTAAACACTACCAGCAAAACCAAAATAGTCATTAGGTTGGGTATATAATCCCACAAGGCATGAGCGATTTTTTTGAGCGGACTGATAAAATAATTTAATAGCTTATCTGAAACATCCCTTGTAAACGGAAATATGCCGAACAGGATAGGTAAAGCCAAGTATACAATTAGCAATATAATGGCCCATTTTAGCACTACGAGAGCCTTGCCAATTAAAGCCAGTTCATTCTCTGCATTCAGTAACTCATATCCTTTTATGTGGATGCCTTTATTGAACCAGCCTGTTTGATGAGCTAGTTTTTTATGCAGCCAGCGGAATAATCTGTTAAGCCCATAAATTAACAGGATGGTAACGATAACCACCAAAAGCGCTAACAGGGCTTCTACAAGTATCGTTTGCCACCGGGTTTCCTGCTGATGCGAGGTAACCGCTTCCCCAATTTGTGCTTTTATTTTTGCGGCCAGCGCCTCGCGGCTGGTATGTTGCCAGAGTGCATCCTGGTCTGATATTGATATCAAAAGCTGATCTCTGAATAATATATCAGTTGTTTGCTCGGTGGGCGTAATTTTTAGCGAATCTCCTTTAAAAGCGTAAATAGCACTTAATATATTTATTCTTTTACTAACGGCTTCGGCACGGTCTTTTGCCGTAAAACTTCCCTGTCGTGTAAACAGGAAAAACAGCGTATCGCGAAAAGGAACTACTGGAAAGCCTTTAACAAATGCCCTAAGAGAATCTATCTGATGTTTTTGTTTAATAGTACGCAGAGAATCTTTTTGCCTTAAGGCTTCCAGCTTTTGAAGCAACTGCCCTTTTTGCATGTTATCAGCAGTTGAGAGTTGCTTTTGTAAATCCGTTCTTTTTAAAGAATCTGCCAGGCGGTCCTCAGATAGCTGCTTTACCTTTTTTTGTTGTTGCTCAAGCTTAATGGTTAGCAATGAATCTTGTTTTCGCTGAATGGTATCTTGTTGGGCAAATGCAGACCGCAGCAAAAAACAACTTAATAACTGTAAACAGAAAAGGTATTTCATAAACATTAAATAAAATCAACAATAATTAAATGTATGGATTATTATCGTGCAGGGCACATATTAAGCGGTTGTTTATGGAAACAATTCAATTTACTAATTGTACCAAGTTATCATATCCGTAGAGAAATTTGTATGAAATATCTAAAAACCTATTTGATGCTATTGTTTGGGATGTTACTATTTGGCAGCGCTACTCCGCTTAGCAAATTGGTTACAAAAGATTTCCCCGTTTTTATTGCAGGTGGTTTCAGGGTTTTACTTGCTTTCATCGTCTTGCTCCCGTTCGTCACGCTATCAAATATCAAAAAATACAAAGGGCGGGATATTTGGCTTTTGGCCGGCATAAGTCTTGTAGGCGTAGTTGGATTCACGGTTTTAATGCTATATGGCATGAAATACATATCTGGGGTAACAGGTAGCGTGATAATGAGTGCTACACCTGCGTTAACAGCAGTATTTTCGATAGTCTTTTTTAAAGACGATTTCAGTTGGAAAAAGGGTGCTGCAATTTCTTTAGCTATAGCGGGAGTATTAGTTATGCAATTCGGCGAGCACCAAAACACCCAAAAGGGCAACGAATTATTGGGGATTCTACTTGTCGTCGCCGCTATTTGCTGTGAAGCCGGATATACACTGATGGGCAAAGCACTTACTAAAAACTTTCCGCCTGAAGATATCGCGGCGTTTTCTGCCCTTATTGGATTTATAGGGTTTTTACCTTTTATGATATGGCAAATAAAAGAAATTTCGTTTCATACTATTTCTTTTAAAAGCTGGTTTTATCTGGCTATCTATGGCGCTGGCACTATGGGGCTCGGTTCCGTTCTTTGGTATAAAGGGGTGAAACAAGTTGAAGGAAGCACTGCCGCGACATTTATGGGTGTGATGCCGATCAGTGCTTTGGTATTGTCTTATTTTTTATTAAATGAACCGTTTCGTTGGATACATTTGGCGGGCTTCGCCCTCGTGTTTTCAGGCGTTATAATTATTATAACTATACATAGAAAAATGAAAATGAATGTTGGTAATGATCGGCAATAAGCTGATTAATGTAACACTGAAAATTAGGCTTAATTACAATTTGGTTGTATAAGCATGGGTATTCTTTTTACGCACCATCGCATTTACAACGCTTAGGCACCAAAAGCGCAAGGCGGGTGAAATGTCAAGGCC
>NZ_JBDSCA010000029.1:0-17060 GCF_039921305.1 Mucilaginibacter sp. | reverse complement strand
CAACATAGATATTTTAAGGGCTTTGCTGTACCTTATTTTAAGCCTACTGGGAAATTGCGAATTGAAAGCCCTTAAGAATTCAGAACAAAAAAAAATCATAATCATAAACCGGTATATTGAATCGTTTACCAGTTTGGTGGGTGCTAATTTTATGACCAAACGTGATCTTCCATTTTACGCGGATAAGCTATTTATTACAACCAACTACCTGAATAAAATAGCAAAAGAGGTTTTGGGATCATCAGCCAAAAGATACATATTAAATAAGACAATCCGCGAATCCCAAAATTTACTCAGATACACTGATTTATCTATTGCAGAGATCAGTGATAAACTTCATATCGAAACGCCGTCTTATTTTGTGCGTATGTTCCGCAAATACACCGGTATGACACCAAAGGAATTTAGAAATAATTTTCATTCTGAAAAAACTGTATAGTTTTAATTGTCCGGAAAAGTGATGCTTTAATCCTTATTAATATTTAAAGGCAAGAAAAACATTACCTAATTTAGGATTGGATGGCATTACAACATTTTTGTCCCACTAGAATAAATTTCAAAGAAGAATTTACCGCAATGAATATCGAAGAATTTAGAGCATACTGTTTGTCATTCAAAGGTGCTCATGATAAAATGCCCTTTAACAAAGCAACCGCTGACTATGATAAAAACATATTAACTTTCAGCGTCATGGATAAATGGTTTTGTTTTGTTAATATCGAAGCGTTTGATTTTTGTGACCTGAAATGCGACCCGGGAGAATCAAAACGACTTCAGGACGAGTATGAAGGGATCACCCCAGGCTATCATATGAATAAAGAGCACTGGATAAGTGTTTATTTTAATAAGGATGTTCCAAAAAGCAAAATTGAGTCTTTAGTACGGGATTCGTATGATTTGGTTGTTGCAGGGTTGACTAAAAAACAGCAGAAAGAGTTGGAGGAAAGTTCAAAATAACATGATGATCTATTTACTGATGTAAATATGAACAGCACGCGGGGGCATGCCATTCATGTTTTTACGGCTCTGAAATATCCGGGTAGATTAACCGGCATAGTTCAAATAAGTAACTTCCTATTTCCCGTATAAAATATGCTCGGTATTTACCAAGGTAAAATCTCTCCTGCCTCCGAAAAAGTACCCGTCGGTCCATTGTCATCCAGCAGGGCTAATGCTACGCCTGTTTTCGCACCGTCTTCAGGTGTAAGTGGGGCCTGATCTGAGCCAATAGATGTTTTAACCCAGCCAGGATTTGCTGCGTTTACTTTTATTTTAGTGTCACGAAGTGCGTGGGCCAGAAAAACTGTAAATTGGTTTAAGGCTGTTTTTGATGCACTGTAAGCATATGGTTTTAAAGCGTAAAGCCAATGCGCTTCATCCAGATGAACCCCAAAGGAACCAGAAACGCTGCTGATGTTTACAATACGCCCCGCCTCGCTTTTTTTGATCGCCGGCAATAATGCCTGGGTCAGTTCCACGGTCCCAAAATAATTAATGTCGAACGTATCTCGTAGGGTTTGTAATGTAACGGTTTCCGTGTTGTTTCCGAACCATTCGCCGTCTAGAAATGCGGCTGCGTTGTTGACCAGGATGTCCAATACGCCATACTCACTTTCAATATAACTTTTAACATTTTCGATATCTGCCGAATTACTGATGTCCAGTTTTACGTAGGTAACATCTAACGATAATCTCCTTAAAATTTCTTCAGCCTTTTTACCTTCTGTTTCATTTCTTGCCCCTAATAAAACTTTAATGTTATGTTGTGCAAGTTGTTTTGCTGTTTCAAAACCAATGCCTTTATTGGCACCGGTCACTAATGCTATCTTTGTCATTTTGATAAATTAATTTTTATATTAATGCAAAGGTAGAGCGATAGCATAGCCGGAGTTAGCGTAAATAAAACCGATCCTTACTAAAATCAAACTTATTTATCTCAGCTCTTTGAAAGAGCAAACTATTCTTTTTGTAATTTCCTGTAATCTGTAGGAGAACCGTTTGCATGTTTTTTAAAAAACAAATTGAAATGTGACGGCTCCTCAAAACCGAGTGCAAAGGAGATCTCCGCAATGTTCCAGTTCGTTAATTTTAATAAGATCTTCGCCTCCTGAACAAGCCTTGCTGCGATGATTTCACTTACGGTTCTTCCTTTGGCTAATTTTACCTGTCGGTTTAAATAATTGGGATGGAGTGACAGACTGTCCGCGAACTCTTTTGAAGTTTTTAATTTGATCGTATTCTGGGGAGATTCAATGGGAAACTGCGATTCTAATAATCTTATAAAGGAACAGGCGATAACTTCAGTCGTATTATTTGTTTTTACGAATGAGCTAACCGAAGCGAGTTTTTGTGCATTAAAAATAATTTCAAGTAAATAAGTGCGTTGCAGATTGTTTTTGAATGCGCTATTGGCTTTTGCCTCGTCAAATATTTTATTGTAGATATCAATAAAATGTTTCGTTTGCTCATCTGTGAGCGAATAGATGTTCTGTCTGCCTGGTTTATAGATCGGGAATTCAAGTAAACGATAACCGCTGTTAGCTTTAGTGATAAACTCTTCTTTAAACACGCAACTGATCCCGGCGTATCCCAAACCAATCGCGTGTATTCCAAAAGGAATTTTGGTAGTAGTGAAAAGTAATGAGTTGCCCGAAATATCAATATTTCTATCTTCAAATTCAAGTCGGTATTCCCCTTGTAATAAGGTGGTCGTGTGAAATATTTTTCGATTATAATCAAAGGAAAAAAACGGGTTATTAGCTACGCTCAGGTCCAGAATATGAAAAATGTCTGCGTCATTCTGAATGGTATCTGTTATCGCAGCAGATTTTAATTGGGTTACAGAAGCTGAAGCATCAAATATTCGCATATACTAAGTTAGGTAAAACTATTTAATGGAGATGTGCCTGATTATTTACACCATGTTTTGACATGAAAAGCGATTTGGGCCACAAAAGGACGAACTGATGAAGATTGACATGTAATTAATCCGTAAATATTACCTTTTGTAACTCGGTGGTTGAAGCCGTAGCCCCAAAATACCTAAGTAAAGGAATACCTTCAAGTTACCTCTAAATCGTTTAAAAGCTTCAATTGCTCCACTAAGCGGTTCGAATTGTGTCCACTCTGGGGAGCATAAAGGCAAGCACGGTAAAACGGTCGCTTGCCTTTTTCTTTTCAATAACATGGCTGTTTTGATGCGATTTTCGCATAATTCCCACCTTTCTACAGGGAATTTCACTTATCTGACAAATCCGGGGCTATAGCATCAATATTTCAGTTTCGCATAGTTTTTTGTTAAACTTCACGAAAAACTGTACCAGAACTGTAACAGTCTTTCGTGGCTAAATCATTGAGTTATGGCCACTATCAGCCCTAAAGTTTTTAAGCACCACAAAAAAGCAGATGGTACTTACAACGTTAAAATTTGTATCTATCACAACGACGAGCGTGTCTTCATCGACACGGATCATTATGTTACCGGTAAAAAACTAACCAGCGACTATAAGATCAAGGATGTTTTCATCAACGCTTTACTTAACAAGACACTGGACGATTACCGGCTCACGGTAGGAAGATTGGGTAAGCAACTAAAACTATTCTCCGCCCAGGATCTAAAAGACCACCTGCTTTCAAAAGATAAAGTCATCGACTTTATCAAATTTGCGGATGAACATATTAATTTTCTGGACTCAAATGATCAGTCTAAGAGCGCGGCTAATTTCAGGACAGTAAAAAATCACCTGATCGATTTTTTAAAATCAAATCCGTTGCCCGTTGAAAATATCACTTTGACGTTCATTCGTTCCTTTGAACATTACCTGCGTGCCCCCAAGGAATTAAAGCGGAAAGATCAGTTCGGCCGGGAAGCAATAAAGCGCGGCAAAGGGCTTGGTGATGCCAGCGTGCATTGGTATTTAAGGGATTTTCAGGGTTTGTTTTCCGCAGCAATGATCTTTTATAACAAACCGTCTGTTGAGATTATTTTAATAGCGTATAATCCATTTGCCGAAAATTGTAGACCCGCCGCAAACTGAAAAGCGGGGATTAGCCATTACTGATCTGATCACTTTTAAGAACAGCCGAACGGAACCTGGGGGCCGCGCTGAATTAGCGCATAAATTGTCCATGCTATCATTTTATTTATGCGGTATGAATGCGGTTGATCTGTTCAAGAAACAATATCAGATCAAAGATGGCCGGATTGAGTATAACCGTTCCAAAACCAGGGGTAAAAGAAAAGATAAAGCATTTATAAGTATCAAAGTACCTTATGAGGCCTTTGAACTCATCGAATTTGCAGCCGGCTTACCAGAAAGGTACAGTTGTATTGGTACTCTCAATAAATCCTTATCAAAAGGTATGGAAATGCTATCCAGATCAACCGGCATACCCCGGTTACAATACTATAAACTGCGCCACACTTTTGGATCAACAGCCCGAAACAAATGTCATATGACCAAAGATGATATTGCTGAAGCACTCAACCATGTGGAACACGGCCGCAAAACGACCGATATTTATATTTCCAAAGACTGGAGCATTGTTGACAATGTACAAGCAAGTGTCATCCGCTACATGCGACGGGAAGAAATGAAAAACAATGTTGTGATAACACCTGCGACCAGGACTATTTTCGCCCATATCGAGCTGCCCAAATTACAGCCTTAACCCTTACAATCCCCTGCCCGAAAAGCAGGGGATTATTTATTCCCCTAACACATTCAGCGCCTTTCGCCAATTTGCGTAAGTCAAATGATCTTTCCCCCTACTGAATAGCTGCTCATAAAACCGCATATAGTTTTCGTCCTGGCTGCAAAACTCGCGCACTTGCCGCAATAGATTCGAAGCATGTCCTAAATAATAAGTTTCAAATTCCGTAAAAGACTGGAACCGTTCCGACTTCGATTTCACCACCCGGAAAATTTCTTCCTTCAAACGCTCGTCACCCGTCAACAACATCCGGGCAATCGCGTCAATACCGTCAATGAAAAGATAACATTGTTTATAATTTAAAGCTGCTTTACCTGCGAGAAAGCTATGGGCCAACGGCTGTAATTCATACGCCGGTTTCTGAATGATTGGTCAGCATCCAAAAACTTTCTACAAAGTCAACCAATGCCGGCACTGGTTTGTTTACGCTGTATTCAATTTCGTTTTGTGTCATGTCGATGGTACTTTGCATTTTTCCTTGTGAAATACGAAAGTAAAGGTAGGACAACCCCTTTTACCTGCGATCTCTTTACTTTTTTAGTCTATTCCTGATGTTGACCTAACTAACGAACTCCATTGCCAGGTGAAACCTGTTGTAATCGCCAAAACGATAGCTTCCAAAGCAAATTGGCCCTCGCTTGCCAGGTTGGAAATAAAGGGCCCTTTGTGCAATGCTACATAAAACAAAGGCATTAACAGTTGATAATTAACGGTTACTACAAGTAAAGCGAACAGCAATAATCTTAACCATTTAAAAGGAGCAAGTTGATTCAATATTAACATCGCCATTGCCATGCAAGCCAAAACAGGCTCGATGAAACTGATGTATGCAGGTATTAAAACGTCCGGGCCATAGGGTAACTTACACCATTCGCCGGTTGGCGCGAGATACGAAATTTTTTCCATTACCGGCTTCCAGGCTGCGCCCATGAGTGGATTAATAGCAAACATAAATACAGTGGCCAGCGCGATGGCGGCTAAAAATTTATAGAGCACGCATAAAGCCAAGCGAATTCGTGCAATACCCGTCCATAAACGGACCTCTGAAAAGAGATTCGGTCAACATCGCATCAATCAAAAACAGGATCGCCCATTTTTTCACAAAAGAGCCATGGATTTTCTTATACGCTAACTGCCAAAAAAGCAATAAACCAAACACCGAAAATATACGGATGATGAACTTGTACGGAGTGGTAATGACCGATAGTTCAGGAAAGGGAACATTCATTTCCTGAAGCATTATCGCATGGACACTTAAGGAAAGCACAGTGCTCAGGACGATCCCTATCACTAACTTCACCCAGTTCATATTTGTCTTCTGTAGCATGATATATTGCGTTTATTTATTATTTAAATCGTCCATTGTGATCACTGCTTTACCAATAAATTTACCATTGGAAACTTCAGTGTAAGCTTTTTCAAATGATTGGAAAGGATAAACCTTACTCACGACGATCTTGAACCCGTTTTCAACATAACCTCTAAGTTCGGTCAGGTATTCCGGGGAAGGTTTAAGCATAAGTAACTTATACTTCCTACTGGAAAACAAGTTGATGAAAAAAGAGCTGATGATTTCTTTTGGTCCAGGAGCGGTATGTACATAAGCGGATGAATGCTTCATGATCTGTTTTGCTTTGCTAAAAGGCATTTTACCTGACAGGTCAATTACAATATCATATTGTTTGCCACCCTTCAAAACATCTTCGTTATTGTAATTGACAACAAAGTCCGCACCCCAATCTTTAACCGCCTTTACCCCGATATCGCCAACCACGGTAGTGACTACCGCGCCTTGTGTTTTCGCGATCTGCGTAGCGAACATTCCTATACCGCCTGAAGCACCGTTGATCAAAATTTCAGTGCCTTTTTTCAGGCTTACCAAAGTTTTAAATATCTGCAACGCGGCAGACCCTACAACGGGCATGGCGGCAGCCTGTTCGAATGAAATATTACGAGGCTTGATGGCTACATCTTTTTCCGCCGCGATAATATATTCAGATAAGGCTTTCCCTTTAAACACATCGAGTATCCCATATACCTCATCACCTTTTTTATATTGAGTTACCGCTGTGCCGGTCTCTTCCACAATGCCCGAAAAATCGATACCCATGCCTTTCGGGAATTTACTGCCTGACATTAATTTCATTTCCCCATTGCGTATTTTCCAGTCCAGCGGGTTAAGGGATACCGCTTTAACTTTGATCAACACTGTTGTTTCCTGAACGGCAGGAATAGGGACCTCTGCTATTTGCAATACTTCCGGACCCCCGAATTTGGTATAAATTATCTTTTTCATTTTGTTCTGTTCATGTTGCCACTGTACATTCCTTCTTTAAATACCGGAGCATTCACATCAGTTACGAATAGTACGATATTGCAATCCTCGGCAGCTTTAAGCAGGATCTCCTCATTTTCGATCACCACGCTTTCTCCTTTTTGAAGAAGGGTAGTTTCGTTAACCGTAAGCGATCCGTCGAATACATAGACCAGGCAGGTAGCTTCTTTTAATGGCAAAACCGGCAGTGATCGCTGGTTCTCCTGTTCCAATTTCATATCATAGATCCAGGTATTGCTCCTGATCTGTAGCGGGAAATCATCGCCCTTACCAGCGACCGCGCGCCATTCATTCAAACTTACCACATCGGGAAACTCATTAAACTGTACCTGAGGTTTCATGCCGGCAATTTCCGGACGAATAAATATCTGTAAGGCAGTCAGCACGCCACCCTCCGGCAAAACGAGTTCTTCATGCTGGAATTGCGCACCGGCATTCATCATCATTAGTCGTTTATTCGTAATGACCTCAATGTTCCCTTCGGTGTCCTTATGTTCAACTACGCCACTTCGCAAATAGGTAAGTATTTCATCATCTTTATGTGGGTGCATAGGCACCAGTGTGCCGGGTGTTACTTTGGCTTGGTCAATCCTACCAATGGTACTGATACCCGAATCTTCAGAGCCGATCCCCTTACCGGGGAAAAGTATTTCGATGCCGAACCCACCATTTTTCTTTACGATCTTTTGCTGATTTGAAATGATTTGCAACATGATTAACTATTTAATTTATCCTTTAAAAAGTTGCTGGCCTCCTGCATCGCTTGTTGTCCTATTGATCCTGTCCCGAAAAATCCATGGACGTTTTCGTAATTTTGATAAATTGTAGGTACACCTGCCTTTTGCAGCTTATCGGCATAGGCTTTCCCTTCGTCTCTCAGGGTATCATAGTTTGCTGTCATGATCAATGCTGGTGGTAAACCCGAAAGATCATCCGTCCTTAGAGGCGACGCCTCATCGAATTTAGCCGGATCGGTTAGATAATTATCCCAAAACCACTTCATCATTTCAGCGGTCAACACATACCCTTCCTTGTTTTCTTCCCATGAAGGATGATGTGATGAATAGTGATCTGTCACGGGGTAAGTTGCAAACTGGGCTTTTAGCGTAACCCCGGCGGTTGTCAGTTTTTGTGCGACATACAGCGCCATATAACCGCCAGCACTATCGCCGGCAACAGCCATTTTGTCGCCAATGCCTTTATAGTTTTTAGCGTTTTCAATCATCCAAAGCGTAGCAGTAACAGCGCTTTCCGGCCCTTCAGGATAGGGATGCTCCGGTGCCTGTTTATAGTCAACCGACATGACTACGGCACCGGTATTAGCGCACAGCTGGCGGCAAATCTCGTCATGTGTATCTAAACTCAACAGCACAAAGCCACCCCCATGAAAATAAGATATTACCGGGAAGGGCCCGTTTCCTTTAGGAATATAAATCCTTACCGGAATCTGGTCTTTTGCTATGATCGTATTGATCACTTCGCCAACCGCTGTCGGGTTTGGGTTTGCAGGTGCATGTTTCATCATGTCCCTGGTTTGTTGCGGGGGCAACAGGTTCAATTTATCATAGCCGTGTGCCTCTGCATAGGCTATTGTTTGTAATACTTCTTCGGAAAGTGCCATTTGATTAGATTTTAATGTTTGAATATCTTTTGTTTCTAAATGATAGGTCAAAGGTCGGCAGGGAGCCGAAGTTAAAATAGCGCGTCAAGCCTGAAAAATAGTCCGATCCGCCAGATGTATATTTTGTTTTTTATTGATATTGATCCCTAAACAGACATCCGAAATGACTTAGATCACTAAATTGTAAGCGACTATTTGCCCATTAAAACAGCCTTGAGTATCAAAAAAGCCGGGAAACTCGGCCCGGCTTTTTTTAACGTTTACTATTTAAACTGTCCGAAGGTAGGAATGATATCAGACAGTAGGATTTGCATAAGCTTTCCGCCGTCTTCGCTTTCCCATCTGTCAGTCAATTCGGTAATTAACTGGTTGATCACGTTGGTGCGAACCCCGTGTTTTTCCCAGGTCGCTCTGGCAACATCATCGGCGATCTCCGTCGGAGAACCTCCCGCATCTATGACAACCTGTACATCAAAACCTTCTTCTACCATTGAGATCGATGGATATACGATGCAAACATCATTGGTCAGCCCGGCCATAATAACGTTCTTACGTCCATTCGCTGCTTTTAAAACTGCTTCTTTGAAATTCTGGTCATCCCAGGCATTGGTGATCCCGCTTCTTTTTACCCTGTTCGCATATTCTTCCGGCAATATCTCCTGTAATTCAGGGACAGTTTGTCCCTGAATGTGGTCTTCCATGCTCGTAGTAAGCACGATAGGCATACCAAGCGCCTTGCCGATCTTAGCCAATGCTTTAGCGCGGCTGATGATCATTTCCTTTGGCCGGTTGGTAGCCATGGTAATCGTTCCTACCTGGTGATCGATGAGTAAAATGATCGTGTCGTCTTTTTTAAAATGTTTCATGGTTTCTGTTTGATGGTTTTTTTCGAATACGCTACTTTTTGTCAAGGTAGTTTGGAGGATACACGATTTGCCCGTGTTTTTCCGCGATGGCCTGCAGTTTTTTAATGGATTCAGCGTCTAAAGGCGGCGGTGGAAGAAATTCACCGGCAGCCACAGGTTCACCTATCTCTTCAAAAAATTCTTCCAACCCGGCCGGGACAACTGTACAAAGTAAATGAGCTAATTGATCACTTACATTTTTAAAGTAATGCACTACACCGCCTTCGGGTATGACTACAAAGGAACCCTTTGTCGCAGTGTAAGATCCAGCTTCAGAATGAACTTCCACCTCGCCGTCTACGATGTAAAAAGATTCATAGAAATTGGCATGAGAATGAGGCCCCGGGCCACTTTGGGGAGGTATCAGCATGTCGATAGTAGCGAATGCACCATTAGTTTGCTTACCTGAAACAAGTACTCGATAGTTATCGCCCACGACTGATAATATTTCTCCGCCTTTAGGATCAACCGTTATCGGCGATAGTTTTGAATTTTCCATAGTGATGTTTTTATGTGGTAAATAATATTAACAAATTCCTATTGTCCACCTTAAAATTAGGCCAACTAAGAGGGTTTGGCAAGACAAAATATCAGTCGGAAATGCCGTTATATGGACGAAATTCAAAAAAACAGTCCATTTAGTCGCAAATATGACCGCCAGCAACGTCGTGAAAAAAGAAAAATTTACAGGTCGTTTTTTTAAAAAAATAGTCCGATTAATCGCAATTTGATACTTTTGATTTATTATATTTATTCGAGTCATTGTTCTTGCTATCATAACGACACGTTACATTTGATAATGGTAAAACCCGAACCGTTGATGACTGTAGAATTTGAATTTCAAGTCATCAAAAATTTTCATTTTCTGACAGCATTCGCCAAACATTTTGACACTATTGTGGAAGGCGAAAAAGTATATCTGCCACAATGGTTGGGAGACGGGTACATCCAGCACATCAGCCTGGATGGCATGGTAATGTTTATTCATAATTATAAATTAAATCATGATCTTGTTCTAAGGCGGCAAGCTATTGCAAGCACCGAAAGTATTACGCTAAAATTTGACCATTCTAAATTCTTATCAAAATACAATCAGCAACGACATGATCCGTTCTTCGATAAATCAACAGGGTTTGAAGTAGAGGTTGGAACGTGTAATTTTAATACTGAACTAAAGATTCCTGCATACAAACAGATCAACTTTCTGATCATCGGCACTTCGCGTACCTACTTAACCGGGTTACTCAACTCTGAAAGTCGCGCCACAATTTTAAATTTAGTCAAAACCCATCCGTCATTTGTAGTTTACGATTTCATTTTCCCCGAAATGGCCAATGTTATAAAGCAAATTATCAGGATTAATAGCGCAACAGAACTACCAAAGTTACTTTACAAAGCAAAAGCACAGGAGTTGATCTATCATCTTTTTGAAAACTTATTTAAACGCCCAGTCATCGCTCCGGTAAATGTTAAACAGGATGATGCCGAAAAAATTCATATTGTCCGTTTGGCGCTGCTAAAGAATTTAAATAGTTGTCCGATGCTCCCGGAACTCGCTATTTTGTCGGGCTTAGGATTAACCAAATTACAAAAGCTCTTTATGCAGATCTTTGGACAAAGCATTCATCAATACTATCAGTCTATGAGAATGATACAGGCAGCCAGCCTCCTCAGCAACCTATCTGTATCTGAAACTGCTTATAAACTGGGTTTTACCAATCTTAGCCATTTTGCCAGAGTATTTGAACGGCATCATCAACTAAAGCCTAAACAATTTAAAAGCCGTTTGATAATAGAATCTAAATTGCTGACCTGATTACGAACGCTTTTGTCTTTCTTTAAGCGTGGGTTGTTCAAAATAGTCGGTTAGTTCTAAGGAATAGATAACGCTTGTTATCTTCCATTTTCCCTCCCGTTTGATCAGCAACAGGTATTTACCACCCCAATTAGTCATTTTATTATCCGCCCAAAAGCTGTAATCCATACTTACCGACGCTACAGTCCCATCTTCGATTATTCGGATATGATCAAATTTATCTTCGGTTGACTTATACCTGAATAACGACCGCATGAAACCCTCGTAACTTCCGGAAAAATAATTCCTTCGCACAGATTTAATACCGTTTTTCTTAAATTCTCTGGCCTGGGATCTGTCTTTGAGTGCCGCACACCAGGTAACGGGACCATCATTAAATAAACTATAAAATGCAACAGAGTCTTTTTCGATGACACTTTTACTGTAGTTATTTATAATGGAAATGATCTCTTTCCTGTTATCTGTTTTTTGTTGCGCATAACTGTATTGGGCGGTTATTAAAATTAAAATGGACAGCAATATTATATTTTTCATTTGCTATAGATTATAGGTGATATTGATTTCAAACGGCCTGAGCGGGAATGCTGTCACTTTTCTTTTGGTTATTAATATATTTATACTCTATCGTTAAACCTTCGTAACCATAGGCATCTGCTTTCATTTCCTGAATGGCAGTATAACTTACCGGATGGATACTTCCCAACAAGGAGGTTAAGGATTTGTGTACAGCCTGAATATAATCCGCTTTATCAATTTTAAGGTTGGTCGAATCCGATATTTTGATGTTAAGATGGAAACTTTTTGTTTTTAACTCTGCCAGAGATACTGAGTTAACGAACCAAAGATGATCTGGGGCAAATGATACAGTGAGCACTGTAACTTCGGGCTTTTTCTTTAAAACCTCTTTGGTAATTCGACTGATTTCCGTTGCGAGTTCTTGCGCTAAAGTTGGATCTTCCTGACCGCTTACTTTTAATTCGATTATTGGCATACTTCAATATTTAATGAAGTACAAATCTCAGTTTTAGACGGCTGTTATTTATTGATGTATGTTAAGAGTTTGATACGACGTAGCTATTCCAAACTAAGAAGCAATATGATATTTGCGAAACACGCTGCTCAATATTCATTTTTTGCGCTGTCGTTTCTATTTTGTGTGTTTATTTGAGCATACCGACGGAGATCCCGCACGCCCTGGAATGTTTACTGATCGTAAACCCTTCCAGTCCCTCTTTAACAATGATCTTAATGGCTTTCTGCCGACCAGTTCCTGTTTATTGATATTTCTTGTCCGCATAATACTGCAATTATAAATGAATAATCATTTAATTATAAACCTTTCTTCTGAGCTGGCTCCGGCTTTTAGGCTAACATAAAGCGAAGTTTGGCTAAATTTGTCGTCCCGTACTTTCTCATTTTTGTTGGCAAAGAAAGTTGAAATATGAAAGGCATCAGAATAAACGAATTCGGCGGACCGGAGGTCCTGAAAATGGAAAATATAGCGGTTCCAATTCCTGCGCCCGATGAGATCCTCGTCAAAGTCTACGCCAGCGGCGTCAACCCTGTCGACTGGGCGATCCGGAACGGCGCCAATATCCGCATGCGGTCTTTCCTCACCTTACCCATGACGCTGGGCTGGGACGCGGCAGGAACAGTAGAAGCGGTAGGTAGCGAAGTGACTGCCTTTCGCCAAGGAGATGCCGTTTACGGTGTCCCTAACTTTCCGGGCAACGGAAGCTATGCGGAATATTGCGCGGCAAAAGCGAAACAGTTTGCCTTTAAACCCCAAAGCCTGAGCTTTAACGAAGCGGCAGGCATGCCATTGGCAGCGCTAACGGCCTGGACGGGCATGTTTTGGCATGGTAAGTTGCAAGCAGGACAGCGTATTTTCATCCAGGGCGCCTCAGGTGGCGTCGGAAGTTTCGCCGTGCAATTTGCCAAAGCGATGGGTGCTTATGTAATTGGGACGGCCTCGACAAGTAACCTGGAATATCTCAAACAGCTCGGTGCCGATGAAGTCATCGATTACAAGACCCAAAACTTTGAAGAAATTTTGACCAATGTGGATGTCGTACTGGAAGCATCACCAACCCGTAACAACGACGAGCGGATCAAAGCCTTGGGCGTATTGAAAGAAGGCGGTATCTTCGTCAGTGTGAATACAGATTTTCCGTTCAACGAGCAAATGACCGAAGCCGCCGCCACCAAAAAAGTAAGCGGTGAACTCGCTGTGAATCAGCCGCGACAGGATTGGTTGACCGAGATCGCGCAACTGATCGACGACGGCCAGGTGAAGGTGCTGATCAGCAAAGTCTATCCGCTCGAACAGGTAGCAGAAGCACACCGCGAAAGCGAAACATGGCACGTTCGGGGTAAACTGGTCTTAGAAGTGAAAAAAGAATCATAGCCAATGAAACATTTTAAAACCATCAGCGAATTTCATAGGTATGTGGATTTGCCTGCGCCGCAGCATCCACTTATTAGCGTCGTGGATGTCGGGACAGTGCCCCATTCCCGCAGCGAAGAAATGCAGCACGTGGTCTTTGATTTCTATTCAATTTCCGTCAAACGCATGCACAACTTCAAGGCCAAATACGGGCAGCATCCTTTCGACTTCAATGAAGGCATCATGTCCTTCATGGCACCCGGTCAGGTATTCAGCATCGGTATAGCTGACAAAGGCAAACAGGCAGAAAAATCAGGATGGGTGATCTACATCCATCCTGATCTGATCTGGAACACCTCCTTAGCCAAAACCATCAAGCAATACGATTTCTGGGATTATTCCCTGCATGAAGGGCTGTTCCTCTCCGAAAAAGAAGAAGCCACCATCACCGCCCTCATTCAAAATATCGAACAGGAACACCATGCCAACATCGATCAATTCAGCAAGCCCATCATCATCTCGCACATCGAAACCCTGCTCAATTACGCCCATCGCTTTTATCACCGCCAGTTCATCACCCGGGAATTAGCCAATCACCAGATCCTCGAACGCCTGGAAATATTATTAGCCAGTTGCCAGGGCCTGCCAACGGTCGCGTACGTCGCCGGAGAATTGAACATATCTGCCAAATACCTGAGCAGTATGCTAAAAGTGCTCACAGGGCAAAACACCCAGCAACTTATCCACGAAAAACTGATCGAAAAAGCTAAACAAAAACTGTCGACCACAAACCTGTCCGTCAGTGAGATCGCTTACGACCTCGGATTCGAACACCTCCAGTCCTTCAGCAAACTATTTAAAACCAAAACCAACTTATCACCCCTGGAATTCAGACGGTCTTTCAACTGAAGACAGCGACTGTGAATCGTCCACCTAAACCATTCGATTTTAGGCATACTTCAATATTTAATGAAGTACAAATCTCCGTTTTAGGCGGCTGTTATTTATTGATGTATGTTAAGAGTTTGATACGGCTCAGCGATTCGGGCTTTACGCCCAAATAAGAAGCTATATGGTATTGTGAAACGCGCTGCTCAATTCCCGGATACAATTGCAGTACACTTTCAAGCCTTTTAGCCGCCGTATTTTTCAAAAATGAGGTTTCCCGTTTGCACTTCCTGATAAAAAATGTTTCAGCTATGAATTTGCCGAGTTTATACCATTGATTATCCCGTGATAGCAATTCCTGATATTGCGCTGCGGTAATGTAAACGATATTCACATCTGTCAGGGCCTGGATATTACAATTTGTAGGCATGGAAGTTAAGAAACTGGTGTAAGCACTTACAAAATCGTGCTCAAAATAAAAGTCGTTATTGAATTCATCTGATTCACCTCCGCGTATAAATGAGCGCATAGCTCCTGAAACCACAATTCCGATAAAAGTGCAGATAGCACCCTCGGTGATCAGGAAGTCTTTCTTGTTTAACTGCTTGCTAAACATAAGCTGCCTGAATTCGACAACATGGCGCTCGTCTAATCCCACAATCTCAATAAGCACGCTGTCCAGTGCGGCGCGTTCTTCAGCCAAAAGACTTTCTGTATTCATACCGGCCATTGTTTATATAGCAAAGGTAAACAAGAAAATGGCACCCAATGCCTTTTTATGGATCAGGTTAAATCACCTGCAATTTTACTTTGTGGTAACTGATGTACGATACCACCAAAAGCAATAGCATCATAAACGGTGCTATCAAATTAAATGCAGGGTCGCCGGCCTTGTAATGGGCAAGGATCGCGGAAGAAAAACTGATCGAAAAACCGAAATAGGCCCATTCCTTAACACGCACAGGAACCGCCGGAATAGCTATCGCAAATGTGCCCAGTAGCTTCGCAATTCCCAACTCGACACGAAACCAATCAGGAAATCCCAAATGTGCGAAAGCGACTTTCAGTTCGGCATTGAAGAAATAGTTATATACATTGGCCAGCATTCCCAAGACAACGAGGCCGGTAGTGATCCAATAAGTGATTTTTTTTGCTTTCATGATTGTATTTTTAAAAACGATATGCAAATCTACATCCGCTATGGTTTACTTTTGTAATGGGTTTACTGGTGGAAACCGGTTTCCATGAAGAAACTACCATCGCATATGAAAGAAAAAATCTACCTTGATCCTGTACGTTGTACCGCCCACCATATGGCAATTAACGACACCATGGACGTTTTGTCTGGAAAGTGGAAAATCCGGATAATCGGCTCTCTTGGCTTCGGCAAGCAACGATTTATGGAACTAAAAGCAAATATTGACGGCATCGCCGCAAAAATGCTCTCCAAGGAATTGCAGCAGCTGGAGTTAAATGGACTGGTTACGCGGACGGTACTCGATACTAAACCTATTACCGTTGAGTATAACCTTACCGAATATGGCCAATCGCTCCAGCCTATTATTAACGAAATGTCGGCCTGGGGCATCAAGCACCGGGAGAGAATTGTAAAGCAAATGAGCACTAAGTAAACGATCACTAACTATGTTAATAGAGTTTGTTACCCAGCCGCAGTTTAATTTTTTAACGGCTTTTGCGGAAGCCTTAAAAGTACCTGTGCTGAATAACGAGCTACAAATCCCATCATCACTCGGCGAAGGGTTTGTACGCCGCATTGATCTTAATGACGACTTCCGCTTGCTGATACACCGCTACCGCCTAAACCAGGAGCTGATTCTAAAACGGGTAGGTTCGACAGAACCTGCAAGCTTCATCAGCGTAATTTTCTATAATAATGAAGAGCCGGTTAGCTTAATTACGGACGATCAGGAACAACATCATTTTAGCCGTTATAACGATATGGCTATCCAGATCGCATCCAATAATATAGATTCTTTGATCACTTTTCCGGCCCATACTGAGATCTATTTTACGGTGATCGGATTGAGTGCCACGCGCCTCAAGGGGTTATTGGAACTCAATCGTCCTGATCATTTGATCGATACCATTGTAAACCCCAAAGAATCCTTTCTTTTTTATGAAAGTATGGGGACAGAAACACAGATGACTCTCAAACAGTTGTCAGAGCCACAGTCAGAAAAAGGTTTAGCCGGCTTTTACTACCGGCTTAAAGCGGAAACGCTGCTCTATGATGTTTTTAACCAACTGCACAACCGCCAATCTACCGGACATAGCCCGGTTAACAAAGCTGACGCAGAAAAGCTTGCTATGATTAGGAAAGCGATACTCAGCGATCTTAGTCAGCCGCCCAGCCTGCCTGATCTCGCCAAATTAGG
>NZ_JBDSCA010000028.1:0-252956 GCF_039921305.1 Mucilaginibacter sp. | reverse complement strand
GTGTAGCGTAGTGTGCCATTGATACGCAGGTTTTGTAATGTGCCTGGTGAAATATTTAATAGCTTTCTTACTTCGTTACTTTTCAGCCATTGCTTGCTTTGCCCTTGCCCCGGCTGGACTATGGCTTTAATTTCTGTTAGTAGTTCGCTTTTAAATTGCTTTAAATCTTCTTTGGTAATTAATTCGATTGCTGTCATTTTGGTTAATGTTTTACAGTTAAAAATATCTTATCCCCTGCCTGTTCAGGCAATGGTTTGGTTATTCCAAGAATTGGATGAAGGGCTGGTGATACTTTAGAAAGTACTAAGGTAAATATATGTTTTGATAAATTAAAATACCAACAAAACATTTTAGTATCTTTGAACTATCATTAACCAACTGGGCTAATTTGATTTGATTACTTTTGGTAGTATTTGCATATTGTCCTTAGAGTTTTAAATAAGCATTGCCCATCAAAATCATTCAAAAGGCATCAAAAAAAATTATTTTAAAAAGTGTATAAAATCGCCTATAAAACTTATTTGAATGAACGGCTGAAACAAGTGGACTTTCACGGAAAGTTTACTCATCCTGTGTACTTACAGCTTACGTTTGAAAGAAAGACTATTTTTTTCAAGAGTTACTATTTTGAGCTATTTTCCAAGCCCCGGTACTTGTTAACGGTTCCCGGTGTAGGTTCTAAAGGCCCGTCTTTGGATGAGGTGATCGCAAAAGAAATGGAAGTGCTTAATTTTATTGTAGACAAACACAAGGAAGATTTCTCGCTGGAAGTATTTAAGCAGGCTTACGCCTATTATAGTAAAGATCTCTGTGATTTAACCGAAAAGGGATTTATGGATTACCTATATGTTTTTTTTCATGATGAGGGCTTGCCAGCACTGTCTGAAACCATGAGGCATGGGGGGAAATATAGCGTCGCCTATGATGTGATCAGGGATATGAAACGTGCGTTTAATAAAATATTATATGATAAGCTGGTGGATAACTCCTTTTATTATGCACCGCCATATATGCCCTTATATGGTTTTATGCGGCAGACTAAAAGATGGCCGATGCTTATACTCTCTGTGATGGAATGGGAGAGGCCGGAAACAAAAGCCGCTTTTAGGGAGTATGCAGTATCATACTACCCAAAAATGAATGTGGATGAACTAATCGGACAGGTTAATAAGTGGCCGGATTATTTATAAAGTAAGTTTCAGCCTATCAAGCTATTTGTAATAATTTCTCGTAATCATATTTATTGTATTTATCCTCCGACTGCTTCTCCTTTTGCAAAAGCAATAGTTCATTTTTGATCTGTATCTTTAGCCAAAGGTCAGCCGGAGTATGAAAAAAATGAGCAAATTTTAAAGCAAGCTCGGTATTAAACCGCCTGTCGCTCCGATAATACTTATTCAGGTTTGCCCCATCCATTTCTATATATTGGGCAAAGGCCGTTTTATTGATACCCAAAACTTTTAGGAAATCTTTTACAAAGTCCTCAATGGCAGACATTTTTTCAAGCGTAACTTGATCGTCCTGTACATAGTGTTCCATACGATATTGTACGGCCAACATTGCATTCTTGCGTAACCGTTCGGGCGAACGCTGGCTGTGGTGAAATTTGGCACGTTCTTCGATCAGCGCCTTTTCTTCTTTGCTCCAATTATGAGCATCGCTTGGGGCAATGGTCATATCGAAATCTAATTTTTTATCCTCTTTCGCGATACGCATAATAAAATTTTTATTGTTCCTTATTTATAACTCACCGAGGTATTTCCTGATTAACATTTCCCCGGCATCTTCCGAAATTTCAAGGATCGGTGAATCACCCAACTGGAACGCTTTATACTTGTTTTTGTACAAATTGACCAGTTTCTGTTCATCTTCCTTTTTCTCTTCACCAACCTTAAAATTCAACAATCCCGCATAAATACCAACACCATTTATAATACTAAGCTTATAGGCGTATGCTATTAAACATCCGGCAACATAATCATGTTTCTTTTTATACGTCTTATTGTGCGGGGCCACCTCAAGATATGCCATAACAGGCTTTATCTTTTCAACTAACTGGAAGATCATGCACCCTTCAATAATATCCGGTGTTTCTTCTGTAACCAAAATATAACCTGTTGCGTTAGGTATTCTTTTTAGCTGTTTAGCCAGGTCGAAATACCAATTTTCATGCAGGGATGGTATTTCTGAGCCTTTCCCCTCCCTGATTAAGGCATCCACCTTTTCCCCTGTCGCAACCACAATAATTTTAACTTTCATTCCATCATCGTATATTCCCCGATCTCTAATGTTTCCATAAAGATACGAAAAGTAAATCATTGGTACAAACCGTACCAATGAAAAATAAAACCTTATTTGTTATATCGCTTTGTACTTCTGTTTAAGCAGACCCATATCATGGCTTACTTTCAAATCCAATATTTTAGCATAATGCTGTGTGGTTTTGATGTTGGTATGGCCTAACATTTTACTTACGGTTTCAATCGGTACATTATTGGATAAAGTAACCGTTGTGGCAAAAGTATGCCGGGCTAAGTGAAAGGTCAAATGTTTAACAACACCGCATAAATCACCTATTTCCTTTAAATAGGCGTTCATCTTTTGATTGCTCAATACGGGCAGTAGCAAACCTTTGTTTTCACATTGCGGATGATCCTGGTAACTGTTTAGTATGGTTAAGGCTACTGGCAAAAGCGGTATCCGCGAAGATGTATCCGTTTTCTGCCTGCTGGTGAATATCCATTTATCGCCATCCATTCCTATAGCTACTTCACTTCTTTTAAGCTTCTTAATGTCCGCATACGATAACCCGGTGTAACAGCAAAAAACAAAAATATCCCTTACCTGGTGTAAACGTTCAATAGTCAACTTTTTATTGGCAATGGCATCTAATTCCTGTTGCGTTAAATAAGTTCGCTCTTTCGCCTTTGCAGTCGATTTAAAGTTGATAAATGGATTTGTTGGCAGCCAATTATTAGCAAGGCAGTGATTAACAATTTTTTTAAGGTGCTTGATATATTTGGCGGCAGATACGCCGCTAATTTTACATTCGGCTTTTAAGTAAAATTCAAAGCCAGTAATAAAGGCGTGGTTTAACTGGTTGATCTCCATATCAGTTTTTCCAAATTCTTTTTGCAAAAAGCCTGTAAGATGTTTTTCAGTCGTGTTGTAACCTTTCAGGGTATTTTCTTCAAAACCGTTGCCAATTAATGCCTTTACTTTGGCGTTGTGTTCTCTTAATAGCTGCATCAGGTAGCGGCTCTTTTCTGCTTTCCCTGTAAATTGGTTCTGTAAACTCGCTGTGGTTACACGTTGGTTTGTGTCAATCAGGGTTTGGTGTGCGCTCCTGATCTTAGTTTGCAGACTGTCAAGATAGTTGTTTAATGCCCTGGTTTCTTCCTTTGTGCCGATGGCACGCCCTGCATGGTCGTTCCATTTGGCCGGGTCGCATTCACGTCCGGCAGACATATCCGCACGCTTACCATTGACAGTAATGCGCATGTAGATGGCCATAGAGCCCCCTTTGTAGTTCTTTTGCTTTCTTAGGTAAAAAAGCAGATGGAAATTACTTTTCATAATTACAAGCTTAAAAGTGAAACAAAAGTAAGGTTGTAACCTGCTGCTATCAAGATGTTCATTAATTGAACATGTTGATAATCAAATAATTATAAGTAATTCGGTGCGTAGTGTTTTTCATTTAGGTACGCACCGAATTACACCCCTATTTGGTGCGATTTGATGCATAAAATGGTGTTTTGATGCCATAAAAAAAGCCTGCAAATATTTGATTTGCAGGCTTTTAGCATCTTTTGATATTGTTTTCCGTAGCCCGTAGGGGAATCGAACCCCTGTTTCTAGAATGAAAATCTAACGTCCTAACCCCTAGACGAACGGGCCTTTCGGCATTCAAAAATTACAACTGTTAATTATTATTTTTTTTGAACGGTGCGAATATAGGTATATTTTGTAATTTACAGCACAATCCGGCTTTTAAAACCGATAAAACATTGATTTACTTACTCATATATTTCGAGTTTATTTAGGCGGATATTCAAATGCCATCTATAAAATCAATAATTAACTAATTTCTTTGTTGATGGTTTACTTCCCATTACAACCTCTAAAGTACTTCCGCTTGTCAAATCCGCGTGAGTAATATAGGCTTTGTTGTACGCTTGTCCATTCAACTTCATCGATTGTATATAGCAATTCTCTTTGGATACATTGGGTGCCTTTATGGTAAACCTTCTACCGTTATCTAATTTAATTGATGCACTTTTTAATATCGGTGAGCCAATGTTGTAAATGCTATTGGCAGGATTAACCGGATAAAAGCCCATCGAACTAAAAATATACCAGGCTGACATTTGCCCGCAATCATCATTACCAATATAGCATTTAGGTGTAGCCGAATACATTTCGTTCAGGATTTTTGAAATATACATTTGCCCTTTCCATTGCCTGTCCGAAAAATTGTATAAGTAAGCTATATGATGGCTTGGTTCGTTACCATGAGCGTACTGCCCAATAAAGCCGGAAGCATTATGATTAACCTTTGCGGATGTATCCACCAGGGTGAAAAACCGATCCAGCCTATCACCAAACTTTTGCTCACCACCCATTAGTTGAACCAGATTACCTACATTATGTGGCACATACCATAAATATTGCCAGGCATTAGCTTCGGTAAATGGGTGGCCACCGTTGTGCCCGTACTCTAAGGGATTAAAAGGCTCCATCCATTTGCCATCAGAGTTTTTAGCACGAAAGAAACCGGTTCCGGCATCATACAGATTTTTATAGTTGGATGCGCGTTGCATAAAATGTTTGTAATCGTCCATTTTCCCTAACTTTTTGGCCAGTTGTGCCACGCACCAATCATTGTAAGCTGTTTCTAAAGTGATGGATACCGATTGTGATTGCAAATCCTCAGGCATATAACCATACTTCTCCCAAATACTCATCGGCGAATCTTTGTGATCGGTCATCGATGTGCCTTTTACCGCTTCGTAAGCAGCGCTCACATCAAAACCTTTAATACCTTTCATAACCGCATCTATAATAACCGGGATAGCGTGGTTACCTATCATACAATAGGTTTCAGACCCCCATAATTCCCAAACCGGTAAAAAACCATACGTTTTATAATGCCCTATCATACTATTGATAAAACCAGCAGTTTTTTCCGTTTGTGTTAACGTGTAAAGCGGGTGAGCGGCGCGGTAAGTATCCCATAACGAGAAGGTAGAGAATACCTCTTTACCCTTACCCGCGTTCGCTGTACTTAAATCCCCTGCTATGTAATCACCATTCAAATCGGCAATATTATTGGGTTGAGTAAAGGCATGGTATAAGCAAGTGTAAAATATTTTCTTCTGTTCCAAAGTGCCATCTATATCAAATTTAACCAACTCCTTTTCCCAAAGGTTTTCTGTTTGAGATGCGATCTTATCGAAGTTCCAGTCGGTAATTTCCTGGTTTAAATTATCTTTCGCATTCTCTACGCTGTTGGCAGATAGTCCTACTTTAACCAATACGCTTTTACCCGCCGCATTTTTAAAAGTAACTGCCGCTTTAATATTGGCATTACCTGTAGCCAAATTTTTATTGGGATAAGTATTTTTACCCTCAACCATTAAAGTAGAGGCGAACGGCTTTGAAAATTTGGCATAAAAATAAACCCTCCGCATTTTGGCCCAGCCCGATAGTACCCGATACCCCGAAATAGTAACACTATCAATTACATTAATTTGAGCCACCATAATACGAGTGTTACGCCCCCCATTACCTTTCACGGTACTATGGTCCATATCAATAATCAGGTTGCAATCTTTACCTTCGGGGAAGGTATAACGGTGGAAACCCGCGTGCATGGTAGCAGTCAGTTCGGCTTTAATGTTGTAATCTAATAGTTGAACATTGTAATAACCAGGCTTGGCTACTTCCTGGGTGTGCGAAAAACGGGAACGGTAACCGCTACCCGTTTTATCTTCAGTTCCGGCATCGGTTTTAATAGGGCCTGTTGTTGGCATCATCAAAACATCAACCAGGTCCGCAATCCCGGTTCCGCTTAAATGGGTATGACTAAAGCCGACAATTGTTTTAGCCTCATAATCATAACCGGCGCAGGGGTGCGCGTCAACAGCCTCCTTGGTATCCGGACTTAACTGCACAAAGCCAAACGGCACGGTAGGTCCAGGAAAGGTACAACCCGGCAAGCCTGTACCCGCTGCCCCGGTGCCAATAAAGGGATCAACAAAGTGTACTTTAGTTATTTGTGCCTGTGCGTGGGCTGCACAAGCTAGGAGTAATAGCGTTGAAAATATTTTATTCATGCCGGTTATTTAATTTCGTTTTGTTTCAATTAATTATTAAAACAATCAAAATTAACTAATTGAAACCCACAAAAGCAAACGATTAGTAATTATATATTTAGACGGGCTTAACTAAAACTGATGTTTCTTCAAAATTTGTTTTCGATATTCAGCAGGGCTTATACCCGTTTTTTCCTTGAACAACTTCGAGAAATATAAGGATGAGTCAAGATGCAATTCGTAAGCAATTTCTTTGATCAGTTTTGATGGATCTGCTAATAACTCTTTGCCTTTCTGAATTTTTAACTGAATAAGGTATTGCCCTGGTGCCAGGCCGGTATACTTTTTAAATACTTTGCGAAACCATGAATATCCAACCTTCAATTCGGCTGCCACTTCTTCGGGCGATATTTTTTCGTAGAGTTTTTCCCTGAAAATCACACGGGCTTTGCTCACAATAATTTCGGTAATATCTTTTTCCTGTAACGTGCTTTGTTGTTGCTCCGAATGCAGCAATCCCAAAAGGTAAACAATCGCGCCTGATATTACGGGCTGATAACCGGGTTTTTCGGCCTTGGCTACCTTAATAATATCATTAAACAAATTAACAATGGTCTCGCTAAAGCCAATATGGAAAACGTTTCTGGCCGGATCAAAATAACCTTTTTTGATGATGTTATCTATAAAATCGCCTTTAAAACCCACCCAAATTTCTTCCCAGCCGGTATTAGCGTTTGGTTTGTACCGATGCTTTTCGTTAGGATGAAGTAAGATCACCGAGCCCTCGGTAAGCTCTTCCTTGCAGCTTTCTGATTCAATAACACCTGAGCCCCGGGTAATATAAATCAGTTGGTACTCTTGCAATACCCTACCCGTATCCCAGCTAAAATTATGATGCGAGGGATGGTTTGTTGGTGGATAGGAAGAGAACTTGTCAATTTTTGAATTACCAACATTAAGTACCGTTAAACCCCACGATTCATCTTTTTCACTAACCGGAAAATAAAGGAAGTAATTATCCATCGGCTCTAATTTACAATACTAATAAAGGTTTATTATATAAGCCGATTGCGGAACAGACTTAACTAAACGATAGTTACTGTAATACCTGCTCCTTCGAGC
Organism: Mucilaginibacter sp.; assembly: GCF_039921305.1. Taxonomy (GTDB): domain Bacteria; phylum Bacteroidota; class Bacteroidia; order Sphingobacteriales; family Sphingobacteriaceae; genus Mucilaginibacter. Next base: position 245,520 of record NZ_JBDSCA010000028.1, on the reverse strand, counting down.
GTTTTAACGATGTGTTCGGATACGCCGCTATCGGTTATGATATGATCTATTTCGTCCAGTCCGCAAATTTTACCAAAGCCCCGGCGACCAAATTTGGTTGAATCGGCCAGAACGATGGTTTTTTGTGACACATTGATCATCTGGCGGTTTAGGTGAGCTTCCATGGCGTTGGTGGTGGTTAATCCAAAATCAAGATCAATACCATCAACACCTAAAAATAATTTACTGCAAAAGAAATCGCCAAGGATGCTTTCCGCATAAGCGCCCATAACCGATGATGAACTTTTGCGTACCAGCCCCCCCAATTGCAACACCTCTATTGTAGGGAATTTCATTAACTCCAAAGCCACATGTAATGCCGATGTAATTACCGTAAGGCCAACTTTAGCCTGGATACTTTTAGCCAAAGCAACCATAGTAGTGCCCGATGCGATGATAATGGAATCGTGATCCTGAACCAAGGTTGCGGCTGCGGCGCCGATATTCATTTTCTCTACCGACTGAAATTTTTCCTTTTCGTTTACCGGGCGGTCAACAATATAAGGGTTATTGAGTGTTGCTCCACCATGTGTTCTGAAAAGCAAGTTCTTGTCTTCTAAAACCTTGAGATCTTTACGAATAGTAACCGAGGATACTTTTAGCTCTTTACACAGCTCGACAACATTTAAATTACCTTCTTTTTGGAGCTTGTTCAGAATGAACTGATGCCTTTCTGCTAAATTGATCATTGGGTTACCGGCTTTACTGTGCAAAGTAAGAATATCTGTTGTAACAATCTAAATTTTTAATTTAATTTTTTATTATTCCGATTTGTATTTTTATACTTACATATTATTTCAATTGGTTATCTTTTGAAATACAAAACCAATTGATCTCTCTGAAATGGGATCATACAAACCAATAAAATCCTCAATGGAAAAATATATTTTATCGTTTGATCAGGGCACAACCAGTTCCCGGGCTATTTTGTTTAGTAAGGCTGGCAATATCATATCTATAGCTCAAAAAGAATTTACCCAAATTTATCCGCAACCCGGCTGGGTTGAGCATAACCCGGTAGAGATCTGGTCGTCGCAAATTTCGGTAGCCGCAGAAGCTATCCTGAATGCCGGATTATCAGCTAAAGATGTGGCCGCTATCGGGATAACCAACCAACGCGAAACCACTATTTTATGGGATAAACATACCGGGGAGCCTTTGCATAACGCTATAGTGTGGCAAGACAGGCGCACCTCCGGATATTGCGATCAGTTAAAAGAGCAAGGGCATGCAAAAACTATTCAGCAAAAAACCGGGTTGGTATTAGATGCTTATTTTTCGGCCACCAAAATCAAGTGGATATTGGATAATGTAGAGGGGGCACGCGAAAAAGCGGCAGCCGGGCATATCGCTTTTGGTACGGTAGATACGTGGTTGGTTTGGAAACTGACTGCCGGTAAAACACATATTACCGATGTAAGCAATGCATCCAGAACGATGATCTATAATATCCACGACATGCAATGGGACGAGGAATTACTTCAATTGTTTGATATACCCAGATCCATATTACCTGAAGTAAAATCATCAAGTGAAGTATATGGTGAAACCGCCGGAACAGTGCTTGCCGCTCAGATACCAATAGCCGGTATAGCGGGCGATCAGCAAGCCGCTTTGTTCGGACAAATGTGTACGGAGAATGGGATGGTAAAAAACACCTATGGCACAGGTTGCTTTATGCTGATGAACATCGGCGATAAGCCTATCACATCAAAAAATAATTTGGTTACTACCATTGCCTGGAAGATAAACGGCAAAGTTCAATATGCCCTTGAGGGAAGTATTTTTATTGGAGGCGCAGTAGTACAATGGCTGAGGGATGAATTGAAACTGATCAAATCATCAGCAGAGGTAGAGGCCCTGGCTCAACAAGTAAAAGATACCGGCGGTGTTTACATTGTACCTGCCTTTGCGGGTTTGGGTGCGCCACACTGGAATCAGGATGCACGCGGTACGATCACAGGTATTACACGAGGTACAAACTCAGCACATTTTGCACGGGCGGCGTTGGAGAGTATCGCCTTCCAAACTATGGAAGTATTGAAAGCGATGGAAGCGGATTCGGGCTTACACATTAAAGAGCTTCGTGTGGATGGTGGAGCAACGGCTAATAACCTACTCATGCAATTCCAGGCGGATATATTGAATACCCAGGTTATCCGGCCAAAGGTTACTGAAGTAACGGCTATTGGCGCGGCTTACCTTGCGGGATTGGCTACCGGTTTTTGGAGTAGTATGGAAGATATCAGCGGGCAATGGCAAATTGAAAAGTGCTTTGAGCCCGGTACTATACACAATGTTGAAGAACGCGTTAAAGGCTGGAACCGTGCTGTAAAAGCGGCCAAGGCTTACGCCGAAGATTAATTTATAACATCATAATTTGATACCATGTCTGAATTTGCATCCGAACTGATCGGCACTATGTTTTTAATCCTTTTGGGGAATGGCGTTGTGGCTAACGTTGTGCTTAACGGCACCAAAGGCCATAACAGTGGCTGGATTGTGATTACTACCGCCTGGGCGTTAGCGGTATTTGTAGGTGTGGTTATTGCCGCGCCTTTTAGCGGTGCGCATTTAAACCCTGCGGTTACTATAGCTTTAGCTATTGCGCAAAAGTTTAGCTGGGCTAAGGTACCTTTGTATTTGTTGGCTCAGTTTTTAGGCGCTATGGCAGGATCAGGTTTGGTGTGGCTAATCTATAAAGATCATTACGAAATAACAGAAAGCGGTGATGCCAAATTAGCTACATTTTGTACCGGCCCGGCTATCCGGAAAGTCAGCTCAAATTTGACGAGCGAGATCATCGGCACCTTTGTTTTAATATTTGTGATATTCTATTTCACCAATGGCGAGATGGGCAAAGACAAAACACCTATAGGCTTAGGCTCGTTAGGTGCTATACCGGTGGCATTTTTAGTTTGGGGTATTGGCCTTGCTTTAGGAGGCACAACAGGTTATGCCATTAACCCTGCCCGCGATTTAGGACCACGAATAATGCATGCCATATTACCTATCCACGGCAAACGCGACAGCGATTGGGGCTATGCCTGGATACCTGTTATTGGGCCATTAATTGGAGCAGCATTGGCGGCTCTTGCTTTTATTTGGCTTAAGATCTAATTCTCAAGGTACTTCCCTTTTTTCAGTATTTCGGCAAAAACCTGGTAACCGGCGTCGTTAGGGTGCAAACCGTCTACACAGTACTCTGCTTTTAAGTGGTTTTCGCTATCTAAAAAGTTAGGGTACAAATCAATAACTGTTACGTTTTTAGCTTTAAATTTACGAATAGCCGCGTTTATAGCCAGTATATGTTCATCCTTACCATAGTGGTTAGGGAACTTTTGGAACGAAGCATTTACTGGCAACAGTGTATAAAAATAGATCTGTGTTTGTGGCGATCCTTTGCGGATACGTGCTATCATCGTTTTCTGATTCCTGGTGATGATACTATCGGGAACGTTGCGAGACATGTCGTTTATCCCGATCAAAATAAATATCTTTTTAGGATGGCCCGCTATTACTTCGTCCATACGTTCCAAAACGCCAAAAGTCAGATCGCCGGATATGCCCCGGTTTTTCGCTTTGGGTTCGTTAAGCAACCTGGCCCAATCGCAGCGGGCGGTAATACTGTTACCTAAAAAAACGATGCTTTCGGTAGTTACCGGATCCGCCTTAAACTCGGCTATTTTTTGGGCGGTAATTTTAGGGCGATAACTGCTATCTACAAAGCCTTTTGGGTATACCGCCGGGATGGGTGAACTTGCTGCCGGTGGTATACCCTGCGCAAGTATTGTCCCTGCAAAGGCAAATATTCCAGTAGCTAATCCTAATATTTTTTTTGATAATGTTTTCATTTTTGTTTTATGATCGTTGTGCCAATAAATTCGCTTTTTCTCTGTTCCAGGTTAACGCGGTGAAGAATATGGATAGTATGCAAGCCGCCATGATTACATAGAACGACGCATCCCAACCGTAATGATCAAGCACCTGACCGATTGCAATATTAGCAAATAATGCGCCGCCCATGTAACCAAAAAAACCTGTTAAACCGGCGGCTGTACCCGCAGCCTTTTTAGGTACCAGATCTAATGCTTGTACGCCGATCAACATCACCGGCCCGTATATAAGGAAGCCGATCAGAATTAACGAGGTGTTAGCTATCCACACATTACCCGATGGCGCTTGCCAGTAAATTACAACTGCTAATAATATAAATAACATGTAAATAATGATTGCCGGTGCACGACGGCCCTTAAATACTTTATCGCTTATCCAACCGCATAAAAGCGTTCCGGGAATACCTGCTATCTCGAAATTGGTATAGGCCCAGCTGGTTTGGTTAGCCGAAAAATGCTTGACCTCAATGAGATATGTTGGCGACCAATCCTGCACACCTTTACGTATCAAATAAACGAAAGCATTGGCAAAAGCGATGTACCAAAGCATGCGGTTATTGAAGATAAAATTGAAAAAGATCTGTTTAGCGGTTAGCTCTTTTTCCTGTTCGCCGGAGTAGTTTTTTGGGTAGTCGTTTTTATATTCTTCGATGGGTGGCAAGCCGCATGACTGCGGGGTATCGCGTATTAATAAAAACGCGATAAACGCAAACGCCAGAGCTACGATTCCGGGAAAATACAACCTGCTTTGCCATGTGGCAAACAGTAAAAAACCTAAGGCTACTACCCTACCCATTAATGCACCACCCACGTTATGCGCCAAATTCCAGACAGACATTACGCGGCCGCGTTCCTTTATCGAGAACCAGTGAACCACTACCCTACCGCAAGGTGGCCAACCCATACCCGAGAACCAACCGTTTACAAACAATACAATGAACATGATTGTGATAGACGAAGTGGCCCAGGGCACCAACCCCATAAACATCATGGTACAGGCTGATAATACCAAACCAATACTCAAAAATAACCGGGCGTTGCTCCTATCGGATACGTTACCCATTAAAAACTTGCTTAACCCGTAGGCAATAGACACAGCTGAAAACGCGAAACCCAGATCGCCTTTGGTAAAGCCCTGCTTAATCAAATCGGGCATGGCCAGCGAGAAGTTGTTACGCACCAGGTAATAACCGGCATAGCCAACAAATATCCCGATAAATGATTGCACTCGAAGTGACCCGTATTTTGAATCTATTTTATCTTTTGCTATTAACGGCTTGTGCTTTGCGGGGGCAAGAAAGTTCACACTCATTAATTATGGATTATATATATCAGTTTATGGTTATTGTAACAGGTTCGGATAATCGGTAATAATACCATCAACACCAAGGGCTTTCAGGGCATCAATTTCTTCTTTGGTATCGGGTGTCCATGGTAATACTTTGATGCCTTTATCGTGGCATTCTTTTACCACATTAGCAGTTACCATTTTAAAATTGGGGCTGTAGATGAAGGGTGTAAAACCCAGATCGTCCATGTTTTCGGCCGTTGTTTTTTTATTATCAACCAGCCATGATGTACGCACGTTAGGATATTTTTTATGGATGATCTGCAGGGTGCGTTTATCAAAAGATTGGATCACAACATAAGGCAAAATCTTTTTTTCGATGATCACGTTCATCAGCAATTTAACAAACGTTTCCGGATCGGGATTAACCGCTCCATCGCCTTTTTCTGAGCTTTTGGTTTCGATGTTGTAAAGCACCTGCCGTTTGCCAGTTTCTTTAACATGGGCCTGAACGGCGTCGATAAGATCAGACAATAAAGGCATACTCACCTTCATCTTTTTTTGCTGCGGAAACTTGCTGTAATCTTTTGAGCCGACATCAAATTTGGCGATGTCGGCATAGTTCATTTTGTAGAGCACGTATTTCTGTTTATCCTCTTTGGGGATTTCTTTACCATCCGGTGTAAGCGAAAAAAGTGGGTTTACATACTCATCGTGCGAAACGATAACTTTCCCATCAGCAGTAATATGGGTATCCATTTCCAAAGTTTCCATACCCAAATCAATGGCATTCAACATAGCCGGAATGGTATTTTCGGGCATCAGGCCACGGCCGCCGCGGTGTGCTTCTCTATCATAAGCCGGATATGGTGCATTCTTCACTTCTTTGGTTTGCTGGGCCTTGCAGGCTGTTATTGCTATGCAGGTTGTTAAAGCAATATATACTGTTTTTTTCATAACAATTTATTAATCTTAATTTAATCACTTACATCAGGGCGTGCACAATTGCACCAAATAAATACAGCTCAGGTAATTTACCTGATAGGTTTATTAGTAATAAAAGCAACTACAATTTGATGTGTAGCCCCGTTTAATTTAACTGGTTAGGTTATATAAAGCGAGTTAAATACTTAACTCGCTCTCAAATTTTTCGCCGAAGCGGTCTGTTGCAACAACTTTAATTTTTTTGGTATCGGCACTTAAATGAGCCACAAAAATATGATCGGTTTTACGAGGCTCGGCAAAAGAGCGGGTAACTGGTAACTGGTCGCCAAGATATAATTTTACGGCTAATGGGTCAAACCCAATTTGTTGCTCCATTACGCCTTTCGGTTGCCCATCGGCCCAGTATTCAACCTTCCACTGCGGGTCGTAATTCCAAACATTGGCTATTACGCGTTTTTGGTTAGTTAACTCATCGCTGAATAAAGCCATCTGTTTGCTGCGGTCTTCCCCGGTTGATTTGTAGTACCATTTTAAATCGGCACCGTCAACATGGTAAACGCCGTAGCCGCGTGGGGTGCCATCCTCACAGATGGGGCCCGTCCACCAGGCCCCGCAAACGGTACCATGATTATGCTCAAAAATATTTTTGGTGATCACATTACGCTGGTAGTGCGTATGGCCCGACATGATGTGAACGTTTTTATGAGTATCCAGCGCCGCGTAAAAGGCATCGTTATTTTTTACGCTGTTGTGCACCGGGATGTGCAGGCAAACGATAACCAGATGATCTTGCGGAACCTCTTTCAAATCCTTTTTAAGCCATTCTATCTGCGCTTCGGTAACGTAGCCATCGTATTCGCGCTCAACGCCTAAGTAACGCACGTTATCAAAAACCATGTAGTGCGCCTTGCCACGGTTAAAGGAGTAATATGTTGGGCCATAGTGGGATTTAAATGTCCTGTCTGATGTTTCATCCCCTCCCATACGATAATCCTCGTCGTGGTTACCTAAGGCCTGGAAAAACGGGATACCCATTTGCTCAACCGCTTTGTTATAATCAACAAACAGATCGTGGTTATCCCAAACAATATCGCCAACGCAAATACCATGTATTAAGGCATCCGGGCCCATATCTTTGATCACCTGGCGGGTATCTGGTACTGATGTTGACATCATTTGGGCAACGTCCTTTTTATTTTTCACCTGTGGATCGGCCCAGATGATGAAGGCGTGCTTATCATCGTTTTTATTGAGCGGGGTTAGTTTAAAATCGTAATCCTGCCCGTCGGCAATGCGGGCATAAAAGTTAGCTATTTTTTTCTCTTCGGGGAACTCGTAGCCTGCCGGAACGCTAATAAAAACAAATTCGGCCTTGGCATCGGGGCTTATTTTATAAACCCCATTGCTGTTGGTTTTTACCACACTAAAGCCATCGGATACCAAAACCTCGCCCAGTGGTTTGCCTTTGGCCATCACCTTACCGGTGATAACACCCGAATCAAAAATGGAATAAGAGAATGAACTTTTGAAGGCGACTACAAGTCCACCGGTAAGGAGTAAGGATTTTTGAATAAAGGATCTGCGTTTCATAGGTTATGCTTTTTGAATTATTACGGAGATGAGTGATAGCTCTCACCTCCGTTAGGTATTTATTAAAGGCAAAGCTTTTATTTGAGCTTTGTAGATGTCGCGTTTTCAATATCGGTAATAACCGAATTATTATCTAAAGCCAAATTATTAAGTGCCCTTGCAGTAGACCATTTACCTAAAGCAACATTGTATGCACCACCTAACTGTGCAAAATATCCTACGGTAGCTGTTGCAACTGTTGGATAAGCAAAGAACAGCGTATTGCTGCCTTGTTTAAAGAAAGGCTGATCAACAAAACTGATCACATCACGGGTATCATAAAAATCGGTATTGGCAATATTGTACCCTATTTTGTTAGCGGCATCGTACAGGTTACCACCATTTTGCAGGAAAATAACATCGAACGGTACGCTGGTTGCTATAATATTAGTACCTACAAACGCCGCTATTCCAGATGCGTTTCCACTATTACCTATCAGGTTTGTTGTAAGAACACCAAATGTGTTTAAGCTTGGCGAAAAATTAGGACTGTTTGTAGTATTGTATGGGAATGCCTTAATCCAGTTTGATGAGCTGATATCTTTAGATAAGCCGCCCATCAGCTTTTTACCTGTACCACCTACATAAAAGTACTGGCCTTTAGTTACCGTACCCGACGTTAACTCCAGCTTATAGGTACGTAAACCACCTGTTGCCCACCCGTTTACCGGGAAACCTAATGGAGTTGATGCGGTAGCGTTGTTAGTTGTAACTACGGTAAAGTTTTCGGTAGCGAAATTAATATCGCGGGTTGCCAATAACTGAATGTATTCGTAGTTGGCATCGGTACTGATAGGATCGGCTACAAAGCCGGCAATGATGAATGGCGCAACGCTTGGTGTTGATGCCAATACCCTTACATCCGTTAGTGTACGCATTCTTATTTGCGGCACTATGGCTCCGTTAGGGTCAACCGAGCCAAATACAATACCCGTGAAATTACCGCTACCCGGTACCAGTGTATTGGCAAATGTAGCGGCAGCTTCGGTATGGAGTGTAATATCACCAAAGCCATCGTTTATTAAGTAATCACCAGCGTATTTGCTGGTTGCGGATGGCTGCGGGTTAAAGCTGCCTTTTACTACAGCAACTAAAGTACTTTCGTAATTATCGGGTGTAGTTAGAATTTGCGCACTGGTTGCCCTTGTGCCTGCTATTACGTTACCTGAAGATATTTTGGTTACGTTACTTTTTGATAAACCAGTTATTTGCAGGATACCTTTGATGCGGGTTAACGTTCCACCGGCAATGTCAATATTTACCGAATCGCCGGGAACAAAGGAAGCGGCATCGGCACCTAAAGCGATGGAGATGCCTCTTAACCTGGTACGACGGTTATTTTGAACAACCAGCAAGCCTGCCGACATGTTACCTCCCGAAAAATCGGAAACAACCATACCTACCATTTTAGTAGCACCAAACATGTTATCGGTATTGAGGGTAACATCGGTGCCTTTGTAAATAGTCCGGATATCGGTAACAGCTATGATGCTGCCCAACGTACCACCGGGATAATTACTCACCTTTGTGCAGCCAGACCATGTGGCAGCTACGGCAATAAGGGTGAGCGTATAAAGTAATATCTTTTTCATTTTCGTGATGATTATATCATGATAAATTATTTGCCTTAATAATTATGGTTTTTGCCACCAAACCTGGGTGCTGATCACATCCGGCCCCTGGGCTGCAACCGCCGCTTTGTAATTGGTAGGGTTAACAGCCTGTATATACTGGGGGTACATTAACCTGGCTGGCATTACACCACCATTAACCAGGCCCGGGCCCTTTGGTATGTTAGGATGCCCCGTGCGGCGATACTCAAACCATTGTTCAAAATCTGTCCAGAACATGGTATAGTATTTTTGTACGTGGATCATTTCCATTTTGGTATCCAATGAAAAAGTATCGTTCCAGGTGATATCAGCAGCAGCTTCGTAAGTTGCTACTGTAATTGGAGATGTAAAATACGTTGGCACCCAGAAGGTAACACCAGCTTCAACACCCTTATCATAATAAGCCTTAGCTGTACCGGTTGATATATATCCTTTTACGGATGCCTCGGCCAGTAAAAACTGTAGTTCGCCATAATTCATGATATTACCCATAAGCGGATCGGTTAGTAATGATTTTGCCGCCATATTGGAGCCCTGAATATTGGATAGGAAATATGATTTACCTACCGGGGCATTACCTGGCAAATAACCGCTTGGTACACCCACATAACCTCCATTATAGGTACCTATTGACCATGCCGGTAAGCGCGGATCGGCCCATTTGTTAAGGTTATCTAAAAAGAATGAGGCGATAGCGGGGGCTCTCCAGTCCTGCTCGCGAACGCCGTTTACAAATGGCGATGTTAAAGCACCGGTGCCTGTCCATTTTAAAACAGCAGCATCGGTATTGCTTGCCATGATAGGGTAGGTAGCTGCATTATTATCTACCATGTCTTTAATTTTTGCCTGTACCAGAGCAGCAACTTCTGCTTTCCCCGAAAGGCGCATCAATAAACGCAAGTATAGTGAGTTACCAAATTTACGCCATTGTGCCGCATTGCCATTAAAAACAGGGTCGCTTGCGCCAACAACATTGGGTGCTCCGGTAAGTAAGGTATTGGCAGCTTCAAGCTGTTTGAAGATATCCAGATAGATATCTTTTTGCTTATCAAATACTGGTTTAAAAAGCAGATCCTTACCCTCGTTAGATTGAAAATAAGGAATATCGCCATAGGTATCGGTAAGGATAGAATAGACCCACGATTGGCAAATTAAGGCTATGCCCTGGTAACCTTTACTTAATGTTAAAGGCTGGCCGGCAATATTATACAGATCTTTAAAATTAGTTAACTGCGCATACAGGTTGTTATAAGTATAATCGGCATTGGAGATCCTGATATCGTACCTGAATACGGCACCTTCGCCATCGGTTTCATTTACAGTAACCTGCATTAACTCATTATTCCATGTACGGGCACGAAGCATATTTGCCGCCAAGGTATTAACCAGAGCCGGGGCCAATAACTGCTCGGGCAAGGCTGTTGGCGAGTTGTTAGGATCGGTATTGATCTCTTCGAACCCTTTTTTACATGATGTTTGTACTACGGCTAACAGCAGTAAGGTACATATCACTTTATAAATATTTTTTTTCATCTTCTTACTGATAATTAAAATCCGACAATTAAGTTAAGACCCAAGGTTCTGGTAGAAGGGAACTGTCCGATCTCGAAACCTTGCGTAATATCTGTACCGTTAAGGGTACCAAATTCCGGATCAAACCCTGGCCATTTTGTCCAGATAAATAAATCGCGACCATACACACCAACAGAAGCACGCTGAATACCTATTTTGCTGGTTAGCTTTAATGGCAAAGTATAATCAAGCCTGGCTTCGCGCAATTTAATAAAGTTGGTGCTGTAGGTTGAACCTTCGGCATTGTTAACCCCATAGTTTGATTGGTAGTACTGATCTATATCTGTTGCTAAAACATCGTTCTTACGGAAAGTTCCGTCGGGGTTTTGTACCACACCGTTACCTATTATACCGTTATACCTTCCGGGAAGGGTATTAGTAGTTTTTCCCTGTTCGGCCAGTTTGTAAGCAGTTAATGAATAAGCCACCGCTCCGAATTGTGCATCAAACAAGATGTTGAAATGAAATTGTTTGTACCTGAAATCGTTACTGATACCCATTTTCCATTTAGGTTGGGTATTGCCCAGATAAAGCAAATCGGGTGTGATCAATGCAACACCTGTAGTTTTATCAAATATTATCTGTCCATCCGGTGCACGCTGGTATCCACGTCCGTACAAATCGCCCATGCTACCGCCTACGGTGGCAATAATTTCGCCACCACCCTGCGGGCCAGTTTGTAATACTATTGAGCTATCGGCCAACTGAACCACTTTATTACGGTTTGCTGAAAAAGTATAGTTCACCATCCAGGTAAATCCTTTTTTACTGATGGGTGTAGCGTTAACAGCAAGTTCTATACCCTTGTTGCTTATTTCGCCCACGTTAACAATTGCTGTAGTATAGCCTGATGCCCGATCAAGCACCTGGTTTAAAATTTGATTATTTGTATGCCCTGTATATAAAGCCAGATCAAAACCTAAACGGTTATCAAAAAACCTTTGCTCGGTTCCAATCTCGTAGGTTTGGGTACGTAATGGTTTAAGATTGGGGTTGGGTAATACTGTTGGGTTATTTAAGCCAGCAGGGAAAGAGGGTGCAGGTAAGTAGTTGTAACTTGTTAAGTAAGGATCTTTACCTCCGCTGCCCACACTTGAATATGATGCCCTGAATTTAGAATAAGAAAATACTTTAGGCAATACCATATAATCTGAAAGAATAAAGCTGGCACTTACCGATGGATAGGTAAAGTTTACATTATCTGTACGTTGTTGGGTAGCCAAAACACTATTCCAATCTTCTCTGCCTGTGACATCAAGATATAAATAGTTTTTGTAACTGGCCGATAACAAGCTATAAAAACTGTTGATATTATATTTAGCAACATATGGCAAGGTTACTAATGTACCTTTGCTGTTAGCCATAGAATACACACCCGGATAGGTTAATGAATCGGCTCTAACCTCATCACGGTTATACCTGTTTTGCATTGAACTACCGCCTACTGTTGCTGTTAGCGTTACATCTTTGAACTTTTTATTATATCTCAGCAAAAAGTCGCTGGTAGCTTCTTGTGAGTAAATGTTTTGTGTACGATATGAGCCTTTAGGGAATTTAGCCGTTGCCGTATACGGACGAGATTGCGCACGTTGCTCGTAGCCCATGTCTAACGATGTTCTTAACTGCAAAGATAACTCTTTGGTAACGCTGTAAGTGGCCTGAACGTTACCAGTTACCGCGTTACGGTTTGTTCTGTTCAAATATTCGTACGATACCGCGTATGGGTTGGTTGGGAACGAACTGAACGGATATTCAAGTGCTAGATCTTTCTTGCCGTTTTTCCAATAGTTTTTAATCCAGTCCAGATCGGCACTTGGCTGCCAAAAAATAAACCAATACATAATAGCCTGGTTACCATAGCCAGAGCCGGGTAGGTTATCGCTAAATTTATTTTGATAATTTATTTTTGAACTAATGGTTAGCTTATCGTTTATTTTGGAGTTTACCGATAATGCAACCGAATTACGGCCATAGCCTGTATTTGGCGCAATCCATGTGTTATTTACATTAGTTGCTGAAAAGCGGGCGGTAGTTTTTTCGGTACCTCCATCAACACTAATGGAATTTGTCATGGTTTTACCTACATCAAAAAAGTTGTGGATCTTATCAGGGTAAGCAACCCATGGTGTTCTGGTTGTTGACTGGGCTTGTGTGATAGGATCAAACTGATAAAACATCTGTCCATCAAACCGGGGGCCATAGGCTGAGCTTGTAGCGCTTGTACTTGCCCCATCAGGGCCTGCTAAATATGAATAATAGTTTGCACCACCTGTACCCTGGCCGTATTCGTATTGATAATCCGGCCAACGATTCACTTTTTCGATACTGGCGTTGGAATTGATGGTTACACCAACACCTTTCTTTTTAGCACTGCCCGATTTTGTTGTAATGATGATAGCACCATTAGCACCACGCTGGCCGTATAATGCCGAAGCACCCGGTCCTTTCAGCACAGTAACACTTTCAATATCTTCCGGGTTAATATCATTTATACTGCTGCCATAATCGGCAGGCATGTTATCGCTACCAACACCGTAAGTGGCTTCGCCAGATACGGCTGTACGCCTGCCGCTACCGGTGTTCATTACCACACCATCTACTACTATTAAAGCTTCGTTGTCGCCGGTAAGGTTATTTTCGCCCCGTAAGATTATTTTATTTGATCCGGTAGGGCCAGCGTTTGAGCGCACCAGGTTTAAACCCGCAACTTTGCCTTCGAGGGCATCGCTCCAATTGCTTGGCATAGCATCGGTAAGCTGTTCGCCTTTTACTTCGGTAATGGCATAACCTAATGCTTTTGATTCCCTCTTAATACCCAAGGCAGTAACCACAACCTCGTTTAAAGCGTTAGAAGATTGCACCAATTTTACCAATACGTTTTCCTGATTAGTTGAAAACTTAAGCTTAGTTGGCGTATAGCCTATAAAGCCAAAACTGATTTCGGTTCCGGCAGGTACCTTAATGTTAAAGTTACCTTTTGCGTCGGTTATACCCAGCGGCTTTTTCTGAGCATCAGAAATGGTTACACCTATTAAGGGTTCATTATCGGCGTTATCAACAACTGTACCTTTTATGGTAATAATTGCGGTTTGTTGTTTTGATAACATAACCGATGGCGAAGCAGTAACTACCTTGGCAGATAAAAGCAAAACTAACAAAGGCAACAGCAACAAAACCGCGTATGTGCGCCGGTGAAATGATACTGATTTGAGTATTTCAAATTGACTGCTTAGGTAACAGTCCGTTTGAAGATACGCTTTCAGGTGGTTTGTAAAGGTTCTCTTCATAATAATTCAGGTTTTGTAAAATTGGTTGTCTGGTGATTAGGGATCCTATTTTTCATGCCGCAAAGATGCTTTACGTATGTAAATAGAATTTTAAGTTACTGTTAACATCATCATAATAATATCGTTTAAATAGCTATTTTTTTACTATTGCTTAACACATCCGGATAATATGGCTCCAGCAAGTATTGATTGGCTAAAGTGGTAAATTGAGTAACCTGCCTTGTTTCCCAATCTTTATTATAGCCCAGCTCCAAAGCCATAATGTAAGCAACCGTGGGAGCCATCAATATAGCGGCCCTGGCATCCAAAAAGAGTATCCTAAGCCTGCGGGCCAAAACATCTTCAATGGTGCGCGCCATTTCGTTACGTACTGCCCAAACAACCTCAGCCTTAATTGTAGCATGCCCATCAAGTACAATTTCTTTAAGGTTGGGATCGGCAGCGGTTAGCTTTCTGATCTCTTGCGCATCAGAACCATATACAGCCAGCGGATCGCCCATCAATCCGGTTGCGGCGCCATGTATGGAAATATTTTTAGAAATACATTTTACAGCGCTTAAGCCCCCCACCTCTATCGCTTTATCTACCACGTCTTCGGCCATTTTACGGTAGGTTGTCCATTTACCACCGGTAATAGTTATTAAGCCCGAAGCGCTTACAATTAGCTTATGGCTCCGTGAGATCTCTTTAGTGGTGTTGGTATCTTTACCCGGTGCAGCCAAAGGCCTTAAGCCGGCGAATACCGATAAAACATCGGCCCGGGTTGGTTTTTTGGTTAAGTATTTTGTTGCTGTGTTCAGGATAAAATCGATCTCCTTTTCGAGCGCTACAGGTTCAAGACTGTGGTTATCCAAAGGCGTATCTGTAGTACCCAACAGCAAACTGCCATACCATGGCACAGCGAACAATACCCGGCCATCTTCGGTTTTGGGAATCATTAAGGCGCTGGCCCCATTTAAAAAAGATTGATCCAAAACCAAATGCACTCCCTGGCTCGGCCTTACAATAGGTTTGGTTGCCGGTACATCCATTTGCAAAATATCATCAACAAAAACACCTGTGGCATTAATAACTATTTTACCTTTTAAGGTGTAATCTTTATTGGTTTCGGTATCTATCGCTTTTATGCCGCTTACCTTGTTGCCGGTTTTGAGTAAACCGGTTACCTTTATGTAATTTAATAATACCCCACCTTTTTCGGCACTGGTTTGGGCAAGATTAATTGCCAGGCGGGCATCGTTGAATTGCCCATCGCTGTACCGCACCCCTCCTAACAAGCCTTTTGTTTTTAAGCCGGGGATGGCGGTATGTACTTTATCAACCTTTAAAAATGCCGAATGCTTAAAACCACGGTTACCGGCCAGCAGATCGTATATTTTTAATCCGATCAAATACATATACTTTGATTTTAAACCAAAGCATGGGATAATAAACTCTTGCTCTTTAACCAAATGCGGCGCATTTTTAAATAGCAAGCCGCGCTCTTGCAAAGCTTCGTACACCAAACCGATATCACCTTGCGCCAGATAACGTACACCACCGTGCACCAGTTTGGTGCTGCGGCTTGATGTGCCTTTTGCAAAATCGGCCTGCTCAACCAATAAGGTTGTGTATCCGCGCGAAGCGGCATCAACCGCGATACCTAAACCCGTTGCTCCGCCCCCTATAATTATTACATCCCAAAGCTCAACTTCACTTATAGCTTTTATAAATTCACCGCGTTCAAATTTCATTACGTTTAGTTTCGTATACAATTATTGCAATAATAATTGAAAATAAAGAAAACAAAATGAAAGTATTTAAAGGTATTTACGTTTCACTTTGCTATTATTAGCAGGAAAATGAAAACAAACCTCAATTACATGCTCCAAAAGCAACAATTCGTTTCTTTTGGAGTAGAGAAATATCCTGATTAAAAAACTTATGAACCGATTGCCTTTTGTAAATTGCAATTCGGTTACTATTAACTGTTTCATCTTATTTACTATGCAATAATTTATGATGTGAAGATATCTGGATCAGTGTTTATATTGATGCTTTGCTGCCATTCCCTTCTTGCGCAGAACATTAAGGTTTGGAACAACAAGCGATGCGCTGTGGTACTAACTTATGACGACGCCATTAACGTAGACCCGGTGAAGCAGGCTCAACAAACGCATACTTATACTACTAAACTAATGGCTGCCAGTAACTGGCGGTCATTTTTAATATATACCAATATGATGAAATAATGCTTGTCGGGTTAATCAAGATAGTTAATGTTACATATTTTTTGTAACCTTGTTTTGAGCTAATAACGCACTATTTAATTTAATAATGGCCAAACCCGAAAAAGAGATCACTATATATGATATAGCCAGCAAGCTAAATCTTTCGGCAGCCACCGTTAGCCGCGGACTAAATAATATGCCCGGCGTTCATACAAAAACGAGGGAAAAAGTTATTGAAACTGCACAACAAATGGGTTATAGCTTTAACGCTTTTGCAAGTAACCTGCGTACCAAGCGCAGCAATACCATAGGCGTTATTGTACCCCGGTTGAATAGTAATTTTATGGCCGATGTGATTGCCGGTATTGAGAAAGTGGCTAACGATGCCAATTTTAACCTGATCATCAGCCAATCGTTAGAAACGCTGAAGAAAGAGGTGAGTAACGCGCAAACTATGTTTAACAACCGGGTTGATGGCCTGTTGGTTTCGCTGGCTTATGATTCGGATAATATTGATCATTTTGAAAACTTTATTAAGCGCGACATCCCCATCATATTTTTCGACCGCATATATGAACACAAAAGTTGCCCTAATATCCACATTAACAACTCTAAGGCAGCATATGAAGTAACAGATCACCTAGCTAAACAAGGGTGCAAAAAGATAGTGCATATTACAGCAACCGGGGTTCGGAATGTTTACGAAGAGCGCTTTAATGGCTATTTACAAGCTTTGAAAGATAATGGCTTAACATTTACCGATGATTTACTGATCATTAATAACCTAAGCGTACAAGCGGGTATTGAAGCGGCAGGGATGATCATGAACATGAAGGAAATGCCTGATGGCATATTTTCGGCCAATGATGTTTGTGCTATTAACTGCATTGTTGAATTGAAAAAAGCTGGTTATAAAATACCCCAAGATATTGCCGTAGCTGGTTTTAACAACGATCAATCGTGCATGGTAGTTGAGCCTAATTTAACCACTATTGATTATAGAGGTGATGATGTAGGGGAAGTATCTGCCCGGTTACTTATCAGCCATTTAACTAACCAGCACGATATCCAGTTAACGCATAGCCTGGTACTGAGGCACGAATTGGTTGTGAGGGAATCTTCATTAAGGAAACCGATATAAATTTTGTTTAATTATTAAAAAGTGGCGGCCGTCTTCATATGACTGTACTAAAAGTCAACATGACCGACGAAAATTGCATACAAGTGATTAATTTACCACATAATAAGATTATATAAATAACTGATAGCCTGACGCTAAAACCGAATCAAGTATACTATTAAGGTTTTGGCACAAAATTGGTAATACATTTATCATGAAAGTAGTTAAATTAAATACCGCAAAATCATTCCGGGAAACCGAGAAGCTGATTGTAGCTATATTGAAAAGAGACATTAATGCTTTTAAAGCTACCAGCAAACAATTTTTACGCAATAATCAGGCATATTTTTCGGATTTTAACGGCATGTTGGCCTAATAGATCAAAGTTCTAATCTGTTATCGTACGATAAGGCCTTTTTCATTCAATTATATCAATCTGTAGAATTAGATCGATACCGTTACTCTATTCGGTGAGTAGTAATTGCGCCATCTGATATTCAATCATTTACCGTTTTTGTGATTTGGACTATTGTGAAGCACTTTTCTAACAATATGATCCGCAAACAAAAAATCCTTGCCAGCATTACCTGACAAGGACTTTTTGTTTGCTATTTCGACTCTATTTAAAATCAGCAGTTTTTATTTATTGCTGAGCTAAGCCATAGCCATTGGTTACCTTTCCTTTAGATTTACTGATAGTTTCTGAAGGAATAGGCCAATAATAACGTGGCGGGTCGCCGGCTGATGTTGTGCCCGAAAGAATGTTTCGCTGATAAACTGGAGTTACACTGGCCGAAGTTAAAGTTATTCCCCAATCTGTTTTGGTATATCCTGCGGTCTGTAAAGCGGTAGCCTCAGCACTGCTTGGATTAATGTAACGGAACAATCCTTGTATTGCAACATTGTGCGTAGTACCTACTACCTTACCGGCTACAGTAGCAATTTTGGTGTAATCATACTGTCCTCTCCAAGCCGGGTAAGCGGCAGGGTTGGCAAGCGTATCGGCCGGCGCACAATCAAATGTTAGCGGATTGATTAATGCAACTTTTTTTATCCAGATGTAAGCAGGGAAATCGTTTCCGTTAGCAAAGTGATGGAAACCATTGGTTTTGATATCATTAATTGTTGTAGCCATTTCCTGCTGAATAGCTATTGCTCTTACAGAATAAGTACCCGAGCGGATCATATCCCAGCGGCGTGTACCCTCGCCAAGCAACTCCAGTTTACGCTCCTGCAAAATGGCATCTTTT
Source organism: Mucilaginibacter sp. (assembly GCF_039921305.1). Taxonomy (GTDB): domain Bacteria; phylum Bacteroidota; class Bacteroidia; order Sphingobacteriales; family Sphingobacteriaceae; genus Mucilaginibacter. Next base: position 226,671 of record NZ_JBDSCA010000028.1, on the reverse strand, counting down.
AATGCCTGGCCTGTAGCAGCAATGTTATATAACGAATTGCCAAAAGCCCTTTGTCGGATCTGGTTAACCAGGGTAACAGCATCATTTTCGCCAAGCTCGGCTTTAGCTTCGGCCAGCATTAAAATAACATCTGCCATCCTTAAAATCGGCCAGTTAATGCCCGAGTTTCTTTGAGCTGCAACATAAGGCGGATTCATACGGTTATCATCCCATTTATTGGTTGATATCCCGCCAAGGCTTTTACTGCCCTGCGCAAAACTGATCATCTTTTCGTTACCATCGCCATTACTTGCTGTAACAGTTGCGCTGGGATCACGGCGGTGATCTGCATTCAAATACTCTCCGTAATAAACTGTAGGAATAATACGCAACGCGGCAAATACTTTAGTAGGTGCAGCAGTGCTGGATCCACCGTCTGAAGGGCGGCCAAAGGCATAAGGATATTCGCTGGTGGTTGCCGCTAACGCGCCGCTTACGTTGCCTATTTCAAATATTGATTCGGGGCTTACCGTTAAATCGTTAAAATACTGAAAGTGGCGCTGAAAAGGATTGTTGATATTGCCACCCCTGCTATCTGTAGTAATCAAGCCAGAAGTACCTTTATTATCAATAGCTTTTTGAAAATAAGTTTTGGCTGTTGTGTAATAAGTAAGGTAATCTTTACGGCGGGCGTATATGCATTTGTTAGCTTCGTTACCTTTAGTATCAAAGGTAACACTGCCATATAAGCCGGGAATATCCGTACGGATGGTTTGATAACCACCTGAAAATAGTGCTAATTCTCCAATTAAAGCATCGCAAAAAGTACGCGACATGCGTTCCTGATTGATACCGCCCTGGCCTATGTTATACATTAACGGTTCTACCTTTTGCAGGCTGGCAATCAAGTTGTCATAAATATCAAAGCGCGAACTTAATGTATAATCATCCGCATTTGTATTCTCGTAGCCGTAGGGCACATCGCCAAAATGCATTACCAATTGATAATAACAAAACGCCCTCATGGTTACCGCTTCGCCGTACAATTGTGTCCAATCGGTAGCTTTACCAGCAGCTACATCAGCTTTATAAGCATCTTTAGTAGCAATAACGACAGCTAACCTGTTGGCCAATGCAAGCGTTTGATAAAGGCCGTTAAAGCCTTGCGCTACCGCGTCAATCCCTAACTGATCAGAACGGCCAATAGCATTAGTGTTATTGGTTGAGTTTTCTTCCGGATAGTATTCGGCATCCGAACCTATGGGATCATTCCAACGGTATACCCCCATAATGCAGTTTTGGCGATAATTAGCATAACACCACGAAAGTGACTTGAATGTTTCTGTTGTTGTTGTAGTAACAAAATTATCGTCAACACTGGATGGAGATGATGTATCCAAAAAGCTTTTTTTACACTCTGTAAAAGTGAGACACAAGGCAATTGCGGCTAAATATTTTATATATTTTTTCATTTCTTTTGTGTTTTAATAATTAAAAAGTAAGGTTTACGCCAATAACAAATGAACGTGCACGCGGATAAGAGCCATAATCAAACCCTGTGGTAGGGTATTTTGAACCATTTGCATTATCATTAGTGCCAACCTCAGGATCTAAACCACTGTAACCGGTAATGGTAAGTAGGTTATAAACGCTACCATAGATGCGCAGGTTGCTTATGTGAGCCTTGGATAATAATGATTTAGACAAGGTATAACCTAAAGTAAGCGTGTTGAGGCGAAGGAACGATCCTTTTTCAATACCCAGGGTTGATGTAACACCTGTTTCGCTGTAAGACAAAGGCAGATCAGCATTGGCATTTGCCGCGTTAAATTCATCAGGAGTTCTTAAGCGAACAAGCTGCCCGTTAACAACGTTATACAATTTGTAGGAGTTAGCCATTGTAGCCAGTTTATTTTGATAAACCCCGGCTTCTTTAGGGCCAAACAACGAAATTAATTTGTTAGCGTTATAAATATCGTTCCCCACACTATAATTAAAGTTTAGTCCCAGATCGAGGTTTTTGTAAGTAACATTAAAATTAAAACCGCCTGTGAATTTAGGAGTGGTACTACCGATGATGGTAAGGTCCTTATCATCAATTTTACCGTCCGGAGTCACGTCTTTATATTTAGGCAACCCCGGATAGGCGATCTGGCCCGTCGGACGATCTGCCGCTGTAAGTCCATGTACTACACCACCGGTAAGTGAGGTAAGATCTGCCACACCGGGTTTTAAGGTATATACGCCATTGTTATAAGTAAAATCATTAGGCGTATAATAACCATCGTAAACCAGGCCACGAACCAATCCAACAGAACGGCCTACAATTAATTGATAATCAGATGCAGGGTAACTTGCTGTTCCATTCCAAGCTGTTCCATATAAACCGGTAACGTTATCAGCAAGCTTATCAATATTATTTTTATTAAAGTTGATGTTACCGCCTGCAGTAACTCTCCAATCTTTATTTTGGAACACCGTTCCTAGAAGCGAAAATTCTATACCCTTGTTACTTAATTGCCCAATATTTGCAGTAGTGGAGGTAAAGCCTGTTATGCCTGGAATTGCAGTTACTAATAACAAATCTTTAGTTGTATTCCAGTATACGTCAACCGTACCCGATAACTTTTCGTTGAACAAACTGAAATCAGTACCGGCGTTACGTGTTATAGTGGTTTCCCATTTCAAGTCGGGGTTAGCCAAATCAGAAGAAGAAGTTAATTGATAGCCAGGCAAAAGTTGGTGACCACTTTCATATTGGCTCCGTGGATCGGTTACAGTTCCCCATGATTGTGCAGTAGCGTTTAAATCAATGTTATTATTACCAACTGCACCGTAAGATACTCTGAGTTTTAAATTATCTACCCATTTAACATCTTTTAAAAATGGCTCCTGAGACACTCTCCAGGCCAGGGCCGCACCAGGAAAATATCCCCATCGGTTACCGGGCAGGAACCTGGAAGAACCATCGGCACGGAATGTAGCCGTTAACAAATATTTATCTTTAAAACTATAGTTTAACCGACCAAAATAAGAATTAAGGCGATCTGGCCTGACTACACTGGAAGAAAGTGAGACTGTGCCATTCGAAATCTGAGCAAAAGCTGTTTCCTCTGTAAAATTTGAAGGAAATTTAGCGGATTGTATTGAAATACCGGTACCCCCCGTGTTAGAAAACTCGGTACCTGCCAACACATTCAGTTTATTGTTTTTATCAATATTATACTGATAGCTTAATGTATTTGCCCAACGCATGCCCCAACTATCGCTTTTGCGATAATCGGCATTACCTGCAAACGACTTAACACCGGTTACATCATCAATGTAACCGTTGGCAATAGCGCCTGTCCAAAATTTACGCTGGTCCCATTTACCGTTTCCGCTTAGATCGGTATGGTAGGTTAAACCTTTTATAATTTCCCAGTTGAGTGAGGCTATACCCACAAAATTTGAAGAAAGGGTAAGCGGATCAGAGTCGGCAATGCGCGCTACGGGACTGTAATTATCTGACAAAAAGTTTCTGGCAAATTGAGATATGTTATTACTGGCAGTTAGGGTACCTATATTACCTAAAATATGATTAGTAGCAATAGGCCTGAATTCGTACGCAGATGAAAGTGCCGATCCGCCGCCACTACTTGTACCTTCTTCGCCAAGGGTTGGAGTGTTAGCATAACGAGTGTTTAAATCAAACGTAACATTATCAAATACTTTCTGGGTTATTTTAAGCTGGGCGGTGGCACGGCGCTGGTATGATTGTATTTTCATACCCTCGTCATCGTTATAGGTAACCGAAAACAATACTTTCGTTTTATCTGTTCCGCCAGATATGGTTAGGGCATGGTTCCATGATATGGATTGTTTATATGCCTGTTTTTGAATATCGTCTATCGGCAAATCGCGGTAACTCTCTATACCACCTGTATTTGCACCCGCATTTGCCCCAAGGCCAAACAGCTGCTCAAATGGTGTTTGGTATGCAACGCCATTAGCCGCTGCATTGGCCCATACATATTTCAAATACTCATAGGGGCCTAAGGCTTGTATGTATTTGTTTGGCGTATTGATTTTGGTATAACCATTATAACTAACGGTAGTTTTACCGGCCTTTGCCGATTTTGTGGTAACCAATATTACACCATTAGCACCGCGCGAACCGTAAATAGCTGTAGACGAAGCATCTTTCAAAACGTCGACACTTTCTACCTGGTCGGCCGGGATATCAGTTAAGTTGCCCGGAATACCATCAATGAGTATGAGCGGCTGGTTGCTTTGCGATATGGAAGTACCGCCGCGTACACGGATATTTATACCACCGCCCGGGCGGCCATCCTGCGTAGTGATGTTTACGCCCGGTATTTTTCCCTGCATGGCCTGTGCTATGTTAGCAACCGGGGTAGCTGCGATATCTTTCCCGCTAACCGAGGCTACTGCACCGGTTAAATCCCTCCGTTTAACGGTTTGGTACCCGATAACAACTACCTCATCCAGGCTTTTTGATTCATACTCTAAAGTAACATTAAGTTTGTTTGAGGCCGTAATTACAATTTCGTGGCTTTGGTAGCCCATATAATTAAATACCAATACATGATTTCCGGAAACCGGAACGTTAATTGCATATGTTCCATTCGCATCAGTAGAAGTTGCGGTGGTGGTACCTTTTAATGTAACTGTAACACCAATAAGTGTTTCACCGGTTTTGTCGGTAAGCTTGCCGGTAATTTGCCGTGTTTGTGAAAATGCCTGAAGCGAGGTTACTGCAAGCACGAAAAAAAATAGTAAACATTTTCTCATAATACATTTGGTTTAACAAGTTTAAAAAAAGCAATATCGGCTTCGCCAGCCAGTAAATAAATGGTTTAGGATAGACACTTTTAAAGAGGCATCTTATCAGGTTAATTATATTGGTTTAAAGGCCTTACTGATGAGGCGAATGTGCAACCGGTTGAAATTGCATTACAAACGTAAGCGAGAAAGACAAATCAGAGGTCGAAAAATTGATCCATCAGGACAAATTTTTGGTATTTATTGTGCCGTTTGCCGTTATTTTAAGGTACTCGGATGGCGTTACCTGATATTTGTCTTTGAAACAACTACTGAAGTATTTTGGATGATTAAAACCTACCGTATAGGCAATTGTCGCGATATTGTGTTCCCCGGCATCAAGGAATTGTTTTCCGCGTTTGAGCCGTATTTCACGGATAAACTCTACCGGGGCCATATTGGTAAGGCTTTTGAATTTTTTAAAGAAACCCGATCTGCTCATACTAACGGCCGCTGCCAGCGTGTCGATGTTGAGATCCTGATCTGCCATTTGTTTTTCGATAGTGGCTATCACATTTTTTAGAAAAGTTTCGTCCTGAGAGGTGATAACGATCTCACCGGGTTTAAGGTCAATCACTTTTTTAGAGCCGATCATGGATTGAGCCAGTTTTTTCCGCTGCTTTAATAAATTGGCAATTGACGAGAGTAAGAATTCATTCCTGAATGGTTTGGTAATATAAAGATCGGCCCCGTAATTCAAACCTTCGATCTGGCTTTCTACCGATAAACGTGCAGATAATAATACTACAGGGATGTGACTGGTTGTCATATCATTCTTGATAATATCCAGCATTTTAATCCCGTCCATGTTAGGCATAATAATATCGCTGATAATGAGATCAGGAAGTAGCTCCCTCGCTTTCTTTAAGCCATCCTCTCCGTCAAAAGCTGTTTCAACCCGGTAGCAGCGCTTTAACTGATAAGAAAGAAAAGAAGATAGGTCTTCATTGTCTTCAACCAAAAGCACCATAGGCGCATCATCATCGATAATTGATGGTAGTCCGAACCCACGGCTGTAGTCTAATTCCGCCTGTCCGTGATCTACATTTACACCAGGAGGATCGGTCAGGCTTTTTAATTTGATTTCGCTTTCAGCAAAGTGAGCCTTATCTGTTTTCAATTCTATCATAATTGAAAGCCCGCCGTGTATATTATTAGCGGCAAAAATTCTTCCATGATGCAATTCTACGAGCTCTTTGGCCAGTGCAAGGCCAATCCCTGTGCCCTTCAAATGTTCCCGTTCGGTGTGGTTGCCTTCGTAATAAAGCTCAAAAATATTTTTCAAATGTTCCGGAGGGACACCTGTGCCTTCATCTGCCACTTCAATACCGCATATGCCGTCTGGCAGGCGAGTAATCACGATACTGATGCCTCTGCCCTCCGGAGTAAACTTTAAAGCGTTTGACAGTAGGTTGTAAATAACAACATCTATTTTTTCGATATCGATCCAAGCTGGGAGTTCATGTTCGACGGATTGAATGGATAGGCGAATCTCCTTTTGACGGGCAGCATCCGAAAAATAATCGGCCAATTTAGTTACAAACGATATTATTTCAACCTCTTCCAGATGGAGCAAGGTTCTGCCGCTTTGTACTTTTCTTAGGTCCAAAAGCTGGTTAACGAATTTCTGCATCCGTTCAGCATTTCTCCGTACTATTCGAATATGCTCATCACCCTGATGAGATAAGTTTTCTGTACGTGCGATCTCTTCTATCGGGTTGAGTATAAGCGTAAGGGGGGTACGCAGCTCATGGGCCACATTGGTAAAAAAGCTCATTTTAAGATGAGCCATTTTTTGTTCTACAGCGATGTGCTGCCGCAGGCTAAGCATTGCCAGTGTTGTACGGCGAATTATTGCCAAAATAGCGGCAGCGGCAATAAGGTAAATAACATATGCCCACCAGGTACGCCATGGCGGAGGTAAAATGGTAATTGAAAGTGTTTGTAAAGGCGTATTGAGGTAAAGGGATTCTTTAGTAGCCTTTACTTGAAAGGTGTAGTTTCCAGGCGATAAATTAGTATACGATACCCGCCGCTGATTTTTATTGTTCTGCCAGGCAGTATCAAGCCCTAAAAGCCGAGAGGCGAAAGTTTGGCGGCCAGCGGCTCTGTAATCAAGTACAGTATAATCGATACTGATGTTATTTTGATCGTAGGTTAATTGCAGATTGGCATTACCATTAACACTGGTGTCGGGTATTTTTACATCTATATTGTTGACCTGAAGATTAGTGAGCGCCAACTTAGCGTCAATTTTATAATCTTTAATCTGGGCCGGATCAAAACGAAGGTATCCCCTGGTCATACCAAAAACAAGATCGCCGTTTTTAAGCCTTGCGCCTCCAGATTCGGAGAATGCAGCCTTTGGCAGACCATCGTTAGAATCATAGTTCCTGATCTTATTTGTAACTATAGACAGGCAAGCTAATCCATTTTGGGTGGCCAGCCATAAGTTTTTATTCCCGTCTTCCAGACAATTCAAAATGTAGTCGCTCGGCAGTCCATCTTTTTGAGAGATATTTAAAAAACGAAGTTTTTGTGTTGAGCTGTTTTGCAGAGCTTTATTGATCCCGCCAACAGCGGTACAAACCCACATGGCGTTTTGTGAGTCGCGAAGTATAAATTGAATATCATTATCTCCCAGGCTTTGTTTATCCCCGGGTTGCTTGCTGTAAACATCAAAATGGAAATCACCGGGTTTTTTGATGCCGGGTTCTGCTATCAGCAAGCCTTCGGTTGTTCCAATCCAAACTTTCCCTTTTCCGTCAAGAGCCAGATGTCTGATCCGCTGGTAGGCATCCTTAGGGTATCGAAGATCTCCGTTTTTGTTATTGCTAAAACGGATCATACCCTGCGGGTTTCGTATCAAATTAAGCCCATCGCCAAAGGTAGCAACCCATATTTCTCCCATCCGGTCTTCAATAATAGAATAAACAGACGTTCCGCTTAATGAATAAACATCACTTTCGCTGGAGGTATAATTGGTTAGCTTGTAATGTCTTTTTGTTTCATCCGTAGGCCGGGCAGCATACAGGCCCCGTTCTTTGGTTCCGATCCATAGGGTACCATGTGAATCTTCCATGATACAATAAATAGCTCCCAAACCTTCGGCAGGCTCATTTAAAAACATTTTCCCCTGATCAATGCCATCTTTGGTAACATACAGCTTTCCTACCTTGGTGGCCATCCATAGCCGATTCTGGCGGTCAACAAATGTAGCCCTTACATCGTTTTCAGCTTTTAGATAGCTTTCGGGTGCAATAAGTGAATGTTTAAAATCATTATCATGAAAAACCACCTTTTCAATTCCGCCATCTGCCGAGCATAACCACAATATCCCATCACGGTCATAATATATAGAGCTGGTTAAATTGGAGAACAACCGCTCTTTAGCGCCTGGCGGATTAGGGAAATAATCCATTTTCTTTTTTGTGGAATTATAATACCCAAAGCCTTCATTGCGTAATCCGGCCCATATACGCTCCTTTTTATCTTCAAATACTTTAAAATCGCCTATGTGTTGATGTATGTCCTGCAGTTCTTCTTGTACCAACGGAACAAGCGTTTGTACGGCTGGGTCATATAAAACAATTCCTTTTTTTTCGGGGCATATCCATAACTTGCCGGTTTTATCCTCAAATATTGAGAGTAGTTGTTCGCGCTTGGCCATTACCGTGGTTTTCCATGAACGCTGGGTACTATTGAAGGCTACCAATTCACCTAAAGCTGTTGTTACATAAATTACAGGTATATGCGTTGATGGTGAAACTGCATTGATGCGTTGGGCGCTCAGTTTCCACTTCTGATAATTATCTGTGGACGGATTGATTAAAAGCAAAGATCCATCGGCCGTACCAAACCAAAGCTGCCCGGGGCTTTCGCCAACCGCGGTGAAATCTAAAGATGAAAAATCCGGGGCTAATTGATGCTTAACGTAATTTCCGGAAGCGTTTTTGATAAGATGGACCAGACCCTTATCAGTTCCTATCCAGATAGCCTGCTTGCCGTCCCGGTGAATAAACCGGATAATATCCGATGGAAGCTGAAAATTATGTTTGGCCCCGCGTCCGTAAAATATGGCCCGCGGCCTGGCAGAACCAGAGTTTGTGATTAGATAAGCGCCCTGATTTTTTGTCATTAGCCAGATTGACCCTGAATCTGGGAGCAACATATGGCTGAAAGAAATCCGGCCGGTATGTTTGGGCAAAATATCGGTGAGCGCAAAAAACTTTTCGGTATTTTTATCAAAGCGGTAAACCTGGTTATCGTAAGCTTTGATCCATAATAAGCCCACTTTATCTTCCATTAACTCATCGATACGGTTGTTACGCAATGTAGACCGATCGCCGGGATAGGACTTATAGACAATAAAATTGTGCCCATCAAAACGATTGATCCCTGCCCAGGTACCGAACCACATAAAACCGTCGCGGTCTTTTAAAATGCACCTAACTTTATTGTCAGACAATCCATCTTCTGTAGAATAGTGGGTGATGGAATATTTGAGTTGCCCAATCGACTGAATGGGGCTTATCAGTCCCATTATCAAAGCGAAAAAAATATATCGCAGGCTTTTGAACATCATATTTGTCTTTCCACTTTTCCTGTGTCTTTATTAATACATTAAATGCGACCGTTTGCAACGGTTATAAAAAGATTGGAAAAGGTAGAGGTTTATAATACCAAGTATTCGAAGATACATAAAACCCATTAAATTCAAAGGCAATAAACGAGCCCGGAAACTTAAATGGGAAGTGCCGTACGGTGCTCTCATTGTTTAGTTTTGCCTCAGCATATTGAGCAGCAGTTGTTGCCCCACTATATTCGAAGGGTTTTTTGCATCGGCATTAAAGGTACTCATCGAAGCATTTTCGCCATCCCCTTCGGCTTTCTTTTCGGCCTTAGTGGTTTTGAGGCACGACACGATATCCAACGCGTTTAGTATGATCTTACCCCGACCATGCTTGATAACGCTTAAAGCGGAATAGACTTCCTGTTTATGATCGCTCACGCAACCCACAATAGGGTTTCCGGTGTATAATCGCATACCGAGCCTGGCTTTATTGTAAGTAGCCAGGCACTGATACTCCCAGTTGAACACACAGTTTTTTGGCAGGCCGGCAAAGAGTGCATCATCTGTTACAAAATAATTACCCCCATACCAGGTGGTGCCCATTACTTGTATTCCTCTAAACTCGATCACCTCCTTTTTAGCCAGGTAGGTTGCCCACTTTTCGGTATTACCGGCTACTACCAGCGTGTTGCCATTGTTTACCCATTCCACAGCAGATCGGTTACTAAAGGGTTGCCGGTTTGCTGCTGAAACGCGCCTGCTGCTCATTTTCGCCACGTCTCCCAATGAGACTATTGCAAGAAGCCGACTGCAAAAAGAAATATGGGAAGATGAAGGTATTATTGTCGGGCGTAGCCCGGATATGTTTATATCAAAACTCAGAAAAAAACTGGAACTTGACCCAAATATCAACATTCCGGTTATCCGCGGCAAAAGATATGAGCTTGAAATTAACACGTAAAAGGAAAAACCCGCTTTTTGATATCAAAAAGCGGGTTTGTAGCGGGAACAGGACTCGAACCTATGACCTTCGGGTTATGAGCCCGACGAGCTACCAACTGCTCCATCCCGCAGTATTGTTTGGTGGTATTCCGGCCGGTCATTACTTCGGCTTTGTGTTAATTATAACGCTTAACAACACGTTTTGTTTCATCATTTAAAAGTAAAAAGCCTTAAGACTTTCGGCTCAAGGCTTCTGACTATTTTTAGGTAGCGGGAACAGGACTCGAACCTATGACCTTCGGGTTATGAGCCCGACGAGCTACCAACTGCTCCATCCCGCACTGTTTTTGCTTATTTTTTGTTTGGATCATTACTCCAAAATAAGCTTTCCGATTATCGAAATACAATTTGTACCTCTTTTAATTGGGACTGCAAAGATATAATTCGTTTCTTTGCAGTGCAAATAAAATCACAAATATATTTTCACATGAGTCACCGCGCAGGTTTTGTTAGTATTATAGGTAAACCAAATGCAGGTAAATCAACCCTGATGAACGCGCTTGTGGGCGAAAAAATGAGCATCATTACGCCAAAAGCGCAAACAACCCGGCACCGTATATTGGGTATTGTTAACGGCGATGATTACCAGATAGTATTTAGTGATACCCCCGGAATTATCAAACCGCACTACGCTTTGCAGGAAACCATGATGCACCAGGTGAACGGAAGCCTGGTTGATGCCGACCTGATACTGCTGGTTACCGATATTAACGAAAAGTACGACGAAGCCGATGTAACGGAGAAACTAAAAGGCAGTACCGCGCCTTTGGTGGTTTTGATAAACAAAATTGATAAAAGCACCCAGGAAATTGTTGAAGCCAAAATTGCTTACTGGCAAGAAACCCTGAACCCTAAAGCGGTTTTCGCGATATCGGCATTGCATAGCCATAATGTGGAGGCGGTGATGAACCTGGTGATGGATAGCCTGCCTGAGCACCCGGCGTATTACGAGAAGGACTTTTTGACCGACCGTAACGACCGCTTTTTTGCTTCGGAGATCATCCGCGAGAAGATATTTAAGATATACGAAAAAGAGATCCCTTATAGTACCGAGGTAATAATCACGGCATTTGTTGAGGACCCAACATTATACCGGATAAGCGCCGAGATCATCGTTGAGCGCGATTCGCAAAAGAATATCATTATAGGCAAAGGCGGCGAAATGCTGAAAAAAGTAGGCACCTACGCCCGTAAGGATATGGAAGAGTTTTTTCAGCGCAAGGTGTTTTTAGAGACCTTTGTTAAAGTAATACCCGACTGGAGAAGTAAAAAGAATTACCTGAAGCAATTTGGGTACGAAAGTTAGAAGATAGTAGCAAGTATTTAGTATCAAGTAGCAAGACACAGCGAAAAGATCGATATTAGTACAAAGTAATAAGAAAGCACCGTAGCAATAGTTAGGTATTAAATAGCAAGTCCAAAAAAATCTTGATACTTGATACTAACTACTTGATACCAAACAAATCGAAATGAGTAACATAGTAGCCATAGTAGGTAGGCCCAATGTGGGTAAATCAACATTATTTAACCGTTTAATTGAGGCCCGTAAGGCCATAGTTGACGATTTTAGCGGTGTAACCCGCGACAGGCACTATGGTGTTTCTGAATGGATAGGGCATGATTTTACGGTGATTGATACCGGCGGTTATGTGGCCAACTCCGAAGATGTTTTTGAAGCCGCCATCCGCGAGCAGGTGGTTATCGCTATTGAAGAGGCCAGCGTTATTTTGTTTATGGTTGATGTAACTACAGGCATTACCGATCTGGATGATGAGATAGCTACCTTCCTCCGCAAAAGTAAGAAGCCTGTTTTTGTGGTATCTAACAAGGTTGATAACAATAGCCAGCAAATTGAATCGGCAACGTTTTATGGTTTTGGCTTAGGCGAGATCTACAACATTTCGGCTATGACGGGTTCCGGAACCGGTGAGCTTTTGGACGAGGTGGTTAAAACCTTTGAAGATGTTCAGTTAGAGAAGAACGAACTGCCTAAATATACCATCGCCGGGCGTCCGAATGTGGGTAAATCGTCTATCATCAATACCCTGTTGGGTCATGATAGGAACATTGTTACCCCTATTGCCGGTACTACCCGCGATTCGATCCATATCCGTTACAACCAGTTCGGTCACGATTTTATGCTGATCGATACCGCCGGGATGCGCCGCAAAACCAAGGTCAAAGAGAACATCGAGTTTTACTCGGTAATGCGTACCATTAAGGCTATCGAAGAAAGCGACGTGGTTATTTTGATGATAGATGCCGTTGAAGGCATCGAATCGCAGGATATCAACATTTTTCACCTGGCCGAAAAGAACAAAAAGGGTATCGTTATCGTGGTAAACAAATGGGACCTGATCGAAAAGAACAACAAAACCACCAAGGTTTTTGAAGAGCTGATCCACCAGAAAACAGCCCCTTTTGTTGATGTACCTATCGTGTTTACTTCCGTTTTAGAAAAACAACGCATTTTTAAGGCCATAGAAGCCGCTAACAAGGTTTACGAGAACCGGAACAAAAAGATCCCGACCTCAAAACTGAATGATGTGATGCTGCCTATCATCGAGAGCTTCCCACCCCCATCGGTTAAGGGCAAGTATGTGAAGATCAAATACATTACCCAGATAAAAGGTACAGCGCCAATGTTCGCTTTCTTTTGTAACCTGCCACAATATATTAGAGAACCTTACTACCGCTTTATTGAGAACAAACTCCGCGAGAACTTTGATTTTAGTGGTGTGCCGATACAGATATTTTTCAGGCAGAAATAAGATAGTAGCAAGTAGTTAGTATCAAGTAGCAAGATTTTTTGAAGGCGTTAAAAGGGGGAAAATCCGTTTTTAGCGCCTTTGTTATTTAAGCTCCAAACTGCCTTAAATGGTGATCAATATGCTTATAAGCGAATTGGCCTACTTGTTCCTTAGTCATTTTACCGAAGAACCAGTGTATAAAATCGGCATCGCTTAAGGTTTCGTAATCGTTAATTACGGCTATCCATTTATCCCGCTCGGCGGCAACATCGCCGCTTACTTCGCTGATGATGAAGAACGGACTGGTGGGCGCGTTACGCTGCATTGGGGCTTCATTCAGCATCTTTTTCAACATTATTTTACCTAATAAACGACCAAGGAAAACGCGCTTATACTGCTTTTTGCCCATGTACATTTCGTCGGCCAGAACGCAATGTTTCAGCATTTGGTAAACATTCATTCTGCCCCATTGGGGCTTGCTGCTATCGCTGATGGTGTTAACACGGCTGATGAGCTCGTTACGGGTGGCTGGGTCTAATACGGTTTTCATTTGAATAATATTCTGACATCAAACCTACCATTTAAACAATTGATAACAAAGGGTTAGCTTCGGACAATGTGTGGGGTGGTTCGGGACAAGTGCTTGCCACAGGGGGGGGGTAATAGTAGGAAATTAATCGTCAGTCCCCCTTAACAACAACTCCGCCATAAGCCCATCAACATCGGCTCCTGCAGCAACATACTCCTCCCCACAATCACTCACAGCATACAGGGGGGATAAAGTAAGAACTTTTTCACCCGCATCCGCCACCACATTTCCATCAACAAAGTCCAACGCACCATCCGCATTAACAGACAAATCTTCTTCCTGCTCCTGCTCAACTGACGCTGCAACTTTTTCCTCTTCTTGATTCCTGGTTCTTGATTCTTGAATTACTTTATCCTCGTCTTGATTCTTGATTCTGGCCTCTTGATTCTGACTTCCAAAAAACCCCAGGTGCCTCGCAATCTTATCCAAAGCCGCCATCTTATTATGCAGTTTTATCCGGCTAACCGCGCCAACAATATATCCATCCGGTTCCGCAATGTTCCGCGTTTCAAAAAAGCTGATCGCTGCCATTTCAGTATCAGTTAGCTCGCAAACAGGTTTGATGTTCCCCTGGGTATCATAATAATTAGCCATACTGCTAAAAGCGATCTTGGCATACTCGCGTAAAATCATATCATGAGTAATCTCCATTCGTTCGCTCCGTTGCTGCATTTTCAGCCGCAAATATTCCTGAATTTTCGGCGTATGTAAAATCTCGCCTTTACGGGCGGTGTTGTCGCTATAACCGGCGCTGATAGCGCTCTTATAAGCGTTAAAGCTCACTAAATATTCATCGCAGAAACGTATCTGCTGATCGTTCAAATTGGGGGTAACTTGTATCATTGGTTTATATAATTGATTGGTTAAAAAATTCAAGAAAAGAAAAAGCCGAACGGCTAATTAGCACAGGTGAAGAAAACACCCACGCTTCACGAAAAGTTAAAAAGCTTAACGCGATACAAAGGTAAGTATTTGATTTCAAAACACATAACAACCAAAATAACTAGGATAACCTAAACTTTAGTCTTTAAACTTCTTTCGAACAAATGAAATATTAAACAAACCACCTGCAATGAATTTGGACATATAAAAAATATTCATTATATTGTTATATAAAAAAAATAATATGGATTGGATAATTAAAAATAAGGAATGGCTATTTAGTGGAATAGGCGTTTTTGTGATTGTAACTGTATATGCATTTCTAAAAAGAAAGAATAAGAAAACGCTTCCCCAATCATCATCTAACACTCACAATAATTTCTCAAACTTTCAAGCAGGCAGGGATATAAGTGTAAAAGTTAATACTATCGATAATGACATCACTAAAGATAAATGATCTTAAAAGCGATGATAATGTAGATATATCCATTTTGCAATTTCTTAAACTTCATTCATCACCCGCAATTGAAATTAATAATATAAAAGCCAACCGAGATATTAGTGTTAAAGTCGACCAGTTCTTTCATACTATAAGGCACTATCAAGAATTACAATCCAAAATCATCAAGCAGGAAGAAGCTATTACAGATAGCAAAAACAACGATAATGAAGCCAAGCAATATTTAAACGAATTATACGAATTATTGAAAAAGCTTAAAGTTGATGTTATACTATTAGCCGATATTTTTTTAAATCTAAGTATAACTTCGATTCGTTTAGAAAAAGCACGTACATTATTTGAACAAGGCTATATAGAAGAAGCAAATAATATTTTAGATGAAACCGACTTATCTAATGATCAAGAGAATTTGTTAATAGCTGCAGACTATTTAGAATATAAAAAGCGTCACCTAACCAATTGAAACCATGCTGGATATTAAACGGATTTTAGCTGATGACGATTTATATAAGATTGAGATCGATAATATTGAAGCTGGCAAGGATATTAGTATTGAGCTAAAACAATACATAAGCCAAAATACTGATTATATCAATTTGATTGATCAAATTGATATAATCAGTAAAAAACTTGAGAAGAGCGATAAAGTTGATGAAAAATATATTCTCGGTGTCGACTTACAAGCCTTAAGAGAAAAAGAAAAAACATTCAAAATACAATTGCTGAAATATTTTAAACACGTTCATTCCCCAAGCAATGACAACTCATCCAAAATAGTTGAACTTCGTAATCCGGATTTAATGATGGATTTAGAGAAATCCGGAGAAATCCTAAACAGCATTCAATTACAGAACGATTGCGATATACTCACATCTCACATAGAATTAAACAATGACCTGGAGGTAGTATATGAAAAGTTAACAATAAACTCGCAGGAGTTTTTAGTTAAAGCATTACTAACAGTAATCAATTTCAACCTCACTGATCGGTTTGAACAAACGAAATTATATTATAACAAATGTCTTATTTCAGCAGAGAGAGCCTTAACAAAATTAGATAACTTTGTCAATTGTTTATTCAGTTATGGTCACTTTTTACAATCACATAATGAGTTTAATAGTGCCGAATTACAATATAGTAGGGCGATTGCTTTAGCTACAGAAAGTCTTGTAAATGATGAGCAAACGAAACTTACAATAGCTGGACTGCTGAATAATTCGGCCAATATTTTAATGAAGAAACAAGACTATGAATCAGCTATAAAAAAATCTAAAGAGTCATTAAGTATCTACGAGTCTCTGTTCTCCCTACATAATACAGGCCACCTGCGAGCGAGTGTCGGCACATTGACACTCAATATAGGTATTGCAGAGATGCATTTACTACACTATAAAGAATCGGAAGAATATTTGCTTAAAGGCTTTAGTATCGTAACCGAGTTTTTAAGTAATGAGTCGATAATTTCAGATGCCTATCACAATCTGGGAGAGCTTTATTTAGCAAAAAAGGAATTTGGCAAAGCCATAAATTATTACACAGAGGCACTAAAATTAAAAGATACCATAGTTGAACGTGATATAAAATTTAAAAGCCAACTTGCACTAACATTAAATAGTCTTGGTATAGCTCATACAAATCAAAATGATTTGAATGCAGCTAAATACTTTTATGAACAAGCATTACAATTACGCAGGGAATTAGCGGAGAAAAATCCACATTCTTATTTACCAGATTTAGCTCGTACACTTTTTAATATAACTAAGATCTTTCTTCTATTAAATGATCAGAAATTTTTAAAAACAGGTGAAGAAGCCTTAGAAATTTATCGGGGATTAGCAATTGTAAATCCTGAAGCATATATGCAAGACGTTGCGGTATGCTTGTCAAATAACACTAAAATTTATTTAAATATTGATGATTTGGTAAACGCAGAAAAATGCATCTCTGAATCTGTGAATATTAGACGCTTTTACGTTGAAAAATATGGTGCCGCGCATTTA
This sequence comes from Mucilaginibacter sp., assembly GCF_039921305.1. Taxonomy (GTDB): domain Bacteria; phylum Bacteroidota; class Bacteroidia; order Sphingobacteriales; family Sphingobacteriaceae; genus Mucilaginibacter. The sequence goes on along the minus strand of NZ_JBDSCA010000028.1, from coordinate 209,612 downwards.
CCATATTTAGCTTACTCTTTGATTAATGCATCTCATATAAGTTTTGACTTGAAAAAATTTGAAGATGCGGAGAAACAAACTTTAGAAGCGATAAAAATTATTCAAGATTTAAGTATTGTCAACCCTACTGTTTTCAAACCGAAATTGGCTCACTACGTAGACCTATTAGCTACAATCTATCATGAAAAAAAGGATTTTAAAAAAGCCATTGAGCTATGGTTATATGCATATAAAATAAATTCAGAGTTAGCTTCATTGGACCCGAAGGCTTACAAACCTCAATTAGCCATAACTTGTAATAACCTAGCAAATGGCTATATCAGTCTCAATGACAGATCAGAAGCCTATATCTTTTTAATTAAAAGTATTTTTCCCGAATTACATGAGCCACAACACAATGATATTTTAAAAGCGATAGAAAAAAATGCTAACAGTTTAGGCTACAAATTTGATTCAAATGGTGCCCTTCAACCCGTCCCAGTAAATTTCGTTTATAATTATATTAAAAGAAATTAAAGTGCACCCCGCCCGTTCAGGCGTCCACGCCTGAACACAAACGGTTAGCAGCGTCCACGCTGCCGGAAACCCTAAAACGCTTCCCCCAACCTAATATAAAACCCACTCTGCCGTGTTTCCCCCGGGCGTTGCTCGCCAACACCATAATCAAAGCTGGCGCTCAACCCTTTCTCCACGTCGAAAAAGTAGCGGAGGCCGCCGCCGTAGTTGGGTTTCAGCAGGTTAAGGTCCAGGGCTTGGTGGTAAACGGTGCCGGTGCCTAAAAAGCCAACAACGCCAAAGCGGTCGCTTAGGCGGTAGCGCAGTTCGGTTTGCGCTGCCGTGTAGTTGCGGTCGCGGTAACGGCCGTTAAAGTAGCCGCGCATCAGTTCGTCGCTGCCCAGGGTAGGCAGCAGGTAAAAGGGAGATTGGCCGCCAATCATGCTGGTATGGTAAACATCAAAAGCCAGCACCAGGCGTTTGCTTAAGCTGTTATACTGGCTGGCTTCAATGCTAAACAAACCGCCGTTGTAACCATTACTGCCAAACAAGCCCTTAAACTGGCTGTATTTAGCGGCAATTAAAACCCCGCTGGTGGTATAGGTATTGTTGTTCCGGCTATCAAAAGTAATAGTTGGCCCTAAAAATACGGTGGTACCGCCGCTGCGGTATTGCAGGTTAGGGTCGGTATCAAAAATGCCCGGTTTAGCGGCCCCGCTAAACTTAAAGTTATACCCTCCCGAAAGGAAACCCAGGTAAATATGCTTGCCAAACAGCTTCTCGCCACTCAAATTCAAGCGCACCCGCTTCTGACCGATCAGCTCCACATCAGCCTGCCGGGTATCGCTCCCAATGCCATAATAATTAGTGGGGAAGTTGATATACCCAATCCCCGCAATCAAATGGAAGCTGTTATGCGGCAGCCAGTAATCGGTGCTCACACTAATGCGGCTCTGCCCCTTGGTGGTAATGGTACCATAAGTGAAGATGTTGGAAACCCGGGTATGTCTATCCACGGTGTCGGTATAAAAGGAGTACAGCACAGATAAGCCAACCTCAACCCCGGTTTCGGGCGCGCTGCTCAACACCGGCAAAGGCGCAATGCTGCTATGCCGGCTGCTATCCTTCACAAAAAGTATCTTGCGCAAAAAGTTAGGCAAAAACTTCATCTGCGCCGTAGCGGATGTGGTTATGCTGAGGAAAAGGATGAGGCAGTATGCTTTTTTCATTTGGTGATGTTCATATTTTCAATTCCCCTCTTGAGAGGGGCGCGCGTTGGGCAGTGTAGCAGCAGGGGTGTGTTCCCCGCGCGACGAATATATCGCAGAAAGGACAATACCCCTCCACCCCCTGTATGCCGACAGGCAAGCTCTCAAGAGGGGCACCGAACGATAGTGAGCTCATTAATACCTTTATAAAAACAAACTCACATTAATAATCGCACAAGGTCTGCACTTTTAACTCTTGTTCCCCCTTTAGGGGGTTAGGGGGCTCCTACTTCTTCCCCCCAAACTCCATCAAATAAGCCTTCAAAAACTCGTCCAGCTCACCATCAAGCACCGCCTGCGCGTTACTGGTTTCGTAGTCGGTACGTAAGTCTTTAACCAGCTTGTAAGGGTGCAGCACATAATTGCGGATCTGGCTACCCCATTCAATCTTCTTTTTGTTCCCCTCAATGGCATCGCTAATCTCCATCCGCTTGCGCATCTCAGCTTCGTATAATTGCGATTTCAGCAAGCGTATCGCGTTCTCCTTATTCTGCAATTGTGAGCGCGATTCCTGGTTCTTAATAATAATGCCCGAAGGTTTGTGGTACAACCGCACCGCGGTTTCCACCTTGTTCACATTCTGCCCACCGGCACCACCACTTCTAAAGGTTTCAAACTCAATATCGGCCGGGTTCACATCAATATTAATGGTATCATCAACCAGCGGGTACACATACACAGAAGCGAACGAAGTATGCCGTTTAGCATTAGCATCAAACGGCGAAACCCTCACCAAGCGGTGAACGCCATTTTCGCCCTTCAAATAGCCGTAGCTAAAATCGCCGTCAAACTGCAGCGTTACGGTTTTAATGCCCGCAACCTCGCCCTCCTGGTAATCAATCTCGGTAATCTTATAGCCGTTCTTTTGCGCCCACATCATGTACATGCGCATCAGCATACTGGCCCAGTCGCAGCTCTCGGTACCACCGGCACCGGCGGTAATCTGTACCACGGCGCTCAATGGGTCTTCCTCCTGCGATAGCATGTTCTTAAACTCCAAATCTTCGGTAGCCTTCAGCGCAACGCGGTATTGTTCCTCAACCTCCTCAGGCGTAGCATCGCCACTCTGCTGAAATTCGAACATCACCGCCATATCCTCAACAATGGTTTCCAGCTTGTGGTAACCATCCGTCCAAACCTTTTTAGCCTTTATCGAAGCCAAAACCTTCTCCGCATCCTTAGGCTTATCCCAAAAATCCGGACTCATCGTTATCGCTTCCTCAATATGCAGTTCTTCAAGTTTCAGGTCAACGTCAAAGATGCCTCCTCAGGGAAGCTGCTCTATCCCTCAAATCCTGTAGATTTTCTTTAGTCATGCGGCAAATATATAAAATAGGGAAGATGTATCAGGTAAGATGGAAGATGTTTTATGGCCACCCAAATTACAATATAGGTTTCCCTTACGGGGATGATCAACAAGGCGCAGGTATGGGTTTTTCCCCTTACGGAGATGATACCCGCAGCAGACATTCAAGGAGCGCCGGGTGTCATGCTGAGCGAAGTCGAAGCACGGAGCGCAAAGGCCAATCCGCGCACGACGAATAACACCCTCCCACCGGTATCCGAAAACCCCGATCGAACCCAAACACCGTCAGCAAAGCAGCTTCGGCCAAAGTGGGCATAACAATGGTGGCCTGTGCGGCTGTAAAGGCTGGATAGCCGTGGTTCTGCCCACTTGTGTGTGAAAGACCCGTGCGGCAAAGAAGCCTTTTTGCTGACTTGATTTTTTGGTTACTTTTTTATCAAGAAAAAAGTAACAGGCCCGCGCCAATTGAGCGGCCTACATATCTAAGCTAACCGTACTTAAATAAGGAACCCAAAACCACCACGACATTCAATTCCCCCTTCAGGGGTTCACAAAAAAAATGGCCCGCACATCAGCGCAAGCCATTTCAAATATACTGTAGCAATTAGGGGCGAATGTTATGAAGCAAGCATCATGTTGTTCACCAGTCCGCTCAAATCAGTGCGGTCACCGGTCAGCTTCGAAAACATTGTACCTAAGCCAAATTCTTTAGTCTCATTTTTACTCTGCTGAACCAATTGAACCATTACAGAAGGGATCAATTCTTCAGAGATAGTGTAAGCCGTATTGGGCTCAATGCTGTAATAAGTATTTAAACGGTTGGCAAACTTGTTCACCATTTTGTTAACAATAGGGCTGCCATAAATACCCGACAGTTGAAAAAACGTAACCAGATCCTTCATCTTACCCGTCTCTATCTGCGATTTCAAAACGTCGATGATAGTGCTCGATGCTTCGGTAATTACAGATTCACGGTCTTTAGCCGCAATTTCAGGGTTTTCAATAACCGCTTTACCAGCGTTAATTTTCACGAGTTGGAATAATTTTTCAAACATTGCCTTACAGTTTTAAAAGTAATTTAACAAATTCGCTTTTTTGTTGCCAATTTTTTATCGACACTTCAAATATATACAATAGTTATTCACAATATGTAAATAAATTGTAAGTTTTTTTAAGATATTTTCAATTTACTGGTGTATGATTTACACTAAGTTAACTGTGTATTTTACACACTATCCCGAATAATTTTTGAATCTTTTTATCAATTAAATTGTATTAAGCTTAGGTTTACTTAATACATTTGATACCAAACAATAACAAATATGCTGCCTAAAATAAATTTAACCGAAACCAAAGCTTATACCTACCTGGCCGATCAGTTTGAGAAAATGATCAGCACCGATCTGAAAGATTTATTTAAATCAGATCCGGCGCGTTTTGATAAATTCTCCATCCAGTTCGAAGATATTTTATTAGACTATTCCAAAAATCGCCTCGACGATGAAACCCTCGCCTTATTAATACAGGTAGCCAAAGAGTGTAGGTTAAACGATGCAGTAGATGCCATGTTTTCAGGTCAGGTGATCAACGCCACCGAAGGCCGCCCGGTACTGCACATCGCCCTCCGCAACCAAAGCAACACACCGATATTGGTTGATGGTAAAGATGTAATGCCCGATGTAAATTCGGTGCTCAACCACATGCAGCAATTTTCGGAAGCCGTAATCAGCGGCGCCTGGAAAGGCTATACCGGCAAACCCATTACCGATGTTGTGAACATCGGCATCGGCGGTTCCGACTTAGGCCCCGTAATGGTAACCGAAGCCCTAAAACCTTACAAAACCCACCTCAACCTGCACTTCGTATCCAACGTTGATGGTACCCACATAGCCGAAACCCTAAAGGGCCTCAACGCCGAAACCACCCTCTTCCTCATCGCATCCAAAACCTTCACCACGCAAGAGACTATGGCCAACGCCCACTCTGCCCGCGAATGGTTCCTGGCTGCCGGAGCAAAAGAGGCCGATATTGCCAAGCACTTCGCCGCCCTCTCAACCAACGCCAAAGGCGTAAGCGAGTTCGGTATCGATACCGCCAACATGTTTGGCTTTTGGGATTGGGTAGGCGGCCGCTATTCGTTATGGAGCGCCATCGGTTTATCCATCTGCCTGAGCGTAGGTTTCGATAACTTTAAAGAGCTATTAGCCGGCGCCCACGCCATGGACAATCACTTTAAAGATACCGAACTGGAAAGCAATATCCCCGTTATCCTGGCCCTGGTAGGCATCTGGTATAACGATTTCTTCGATGCGCAAACTCAGGCTATTTTACCATACGACCAATACCTGCACCGCTTTGCTGCATACTTCCAGCAAGGCGATATGGAAAGCAACGGTAAACATGTAGACCGTAACGGCAAAGACGTAGACTACGAAACCGGCCCGATCATCTGGGGCGAACCCGGCACCAACGGCCAGCACGCCTTTTACCAACTCATTCACCAGGGCACCAAACTCATCCCCTGCGATTTTATAGCCCCGGCCCAAAGCCACAACCCAATAGGCGAGCACCACACCCTGCTGCTCTCCAACTTCTTCGCCCAAACCGAAGCCCTGATGAACGGAAAAGCGCTCGATGTAGTAACCGCCGAACTCAAAACATCCGGCAAAACCGAAGCCGAGATCAGCGAAATAGCCCCCTTCAAAGTATTCGAAGGCAACCGCCCAACCAACTCCATCCTGGTTAAAAAGATCACCCCACGCAGCTTAGGTTCGCTTATCGCGATGTACGAGCACAAAATCTTCGTACAAGGCATCCTCTGGAACATCTACAGTTTTGACCAATGGGGCGTAGAATTAGGCAAGCAATTAGCCGGGAAGATATTACCTGAGTTGAGGAACGATGACGAGGTTACCAGTCATGATGCGAGTACCAATGGCTTGATCAATAAGTTTAAGAGCTGGAGGTAGAAAAGATTACGATGGCGTTTCGTTCACAAGCGAAATGCCATCAACTTCTTTAAAGTGGTTATCTGTAGTAAATAGCGGCAATTGATGTTCAATCGCTACCGCCGCTATCCAGATATCATTTTCAGGTATAGGTTTGCCCTTCGTTAGCAGGTCGGCCTTAATACTTCCGTATAAAATAGCAGTTTCATTACTAACAACTACTATGGTACAATTCTGAAGAAAGGAATTTACTTGCGTAAGATGTTTCGAGGGGTTAGAAGAGCGATATGCACCAAAATATAATTCGCCGGCGGCTATTGATGGAACAAATATTTCGGAAAAAGAATCGAGTTGTTTGGCAACAGAGGGGTTTTTAAAAGAGTGGATTATAACGCTCGTATCTAACAAACAACTATTTCCAGTCATCGGCGTTTATTTGTTCGCAACCCTCTTCAATAATACGCTCCAATTCGTTGGCTTCCTCTAAACTGATAGAATCAGAAATTTCCACAAAAGATTTTTTAGTTACACCTTCAAGTCTGTTTTTTGCAAACACCAATTCAAGCTCCGTCAATAAAGCGGCATCGTCCACTTTTAACAGTTCTTCTATCAAATGTAATTTTACAGCGCCAACATCCATATAAAAATGCTTTACTCAAAAATACAAAATTATTAAGACCAATACAAGCAGGACAAACAAATCGTCAACCACTATTAATCAACCAAACGTGTTGATTAATAAGTTTAAGAGCTGGGGGTAGGATTTATAATATTGAGAGCGACAAGCTGACCTGTCGCTCTTTTGCTTTAACCTTTCTAAACCTGAACGGGTGGGGAAACACGATTTAGCACAATGCATCTAGTTTCTATTTACATAAAACTTCATTTAACTTGTGTATCGCGTCATAAAAAGAATCACATTTTAACTATTTATCTTGAACAGCGATAACATATCCTAATCTAAATTTATCGTCGTTTGGAAAATGCCCCCCCGCTATTCGAAGTCTCTGACTTCGAATCAATATGAATGTAGACTCCGTCTACATAAAAAGCACAAATCACGCCACACCTGAATAGGCAGCACACCCCAACATTTACATATTATAAAAAAACTGATCACTAATGATCTTACCGTCCTTCACCTCGTAAACACCAATTTCACGCATCATAAAACGACCGTGCTGCTTATAGGTGGCGTCTATATCCATAGTGAGCGCGAAAAAATTGCCTGTTACAATAGGCTCAGAAATAACGGTGCTATGTAACGTTTCTACCGAATCGAACCAGTTAATATTTTTCTGTAATATATTATCCCGGCCGGCCTTAACAGTGTTCGATTCCGTGCTGATAGCATCCTCAGCATATAACTCCTTAATACAATCAAGGTTTTTATCTTCCCGGCATAGCGCCACTAATCTGTCGGCAATTTGTTGTGTGGTTTGCATATAAATTGATTTTAGCAACAACTAATATACTTTATTTAATTAGCAAGATAAACTCTTCGCTACCGTAAGGGGCTCCGACTTCGAATTAATATGCATGTATACTCTGTCTACATAAAGTGCATAGCGGGTTAAGAGGCGTTGTCGCCCTGACCGTTGTAACGTTTCATTTTATGGAGGGGCTTATGAACCCGGAAAAACTTTATCGGCCACGGTTTTTTAGCTGTCGATTTCTTCTTCTGCCTTTCGGGATTTGCGATCGGATATGCTTATGACGATCGTTTCCCCGGCCCATTCAGGTGTCCAAACTCAACAAATCTGCATTACACCTCTAACTACCACAGATATAACCCATCATACCCATTTCCTCCATCTCATTAAAGCCAAATTTGATATAATAGTCAAAAATAGATTTTCGTGTAAACAAGATGATCTCTTTCGTATCTGCAACATGCAGGTCTGTTTTTATAGCAGCTATTAAGCGCCCGCCTATTCCCATTTTTTGCAATGGTGCGGCAACAAACATCTCCCGCAAATAAAATATTGGGCCGCTGTAATGGGGCTCGGTGTTTCCCAGGGCACAGCCTATCAATTTGCTATCCGCGGTAGCTACCCAGCCAGTAAATTTCGGCGTGTTATAATAACAGGTAAAAAGGGCTATCGCGGTTTCCCGGGTCCATTTGTCGTTCCAGGGCGTGCTATTAAATACAGTTACGAATAACTCCGCACATTGTTCCAGCATCGCTGTCGAAGCAATCCTTTCTATTTTGATTTCAGTTTCCGGTTGATGATCCATTTTAATACCAGTACTATTTTTCGTTCAGTTCCATAAACAGCAGCGGGTATGGCCTGCCTGTGTAATCCAGTTCGGCCCTGCCTATAACTTTAAAGCCCATGCGTTCATAAAAGCCCACTGCCTGCGCGTTTTGTTCATTAGCTTCAACTTTTGTTACGCCGCACTCCTTTATGGCAAATTCTATAAAAAATTTACCTAAGCCTTTGCCGCGCCAGTCGGGGTGTAAAAACAACATTTGCACTTCCTGGTCACCTGTCCCTAAAAATCCTGAAATTTTATCTCCGTGGCGTATCACGCAAAGGTTAACAGCATCAAAGTATTGCGGCACCAACGTTCTGAAATACACAATATCCTCCTCCGGTACAAAATGGTGCGTTGCCCTTACCGATGCCTCCCAAACCTTTACCAATTCGGGATAATCAGCCGGGCTTGCAGGTAGTATTTGCATGATAGTTAGTTGTTTTCTCAGCATGGCCATATCCTTTAACTGGGTACCATCTTCAAATATAGGTTCTGAGTAATGGGTGATAAAGAAGTCCTTTTTAACATCAAACAGTTCAAAGCCCGCTTTCTGATAAATGGCTATTTGTTTTTGAGCAATGGTTGGGGTACCGATGATAAGCTCGCGGAAACCCTTTTCCTGTGCTACGCTCTCCGCTTGGTTAAGCATCCGTTTACCTATACCCTGGTTCTGGTAAACCTCATCAACTGCAATGGCTTTGATCTCAGCAGTATAGCCATTAACCGGGTAAAAGGCATATACAGCTATCGCTTTGTCGCCGCTTTCAATAACATAAATATCACACTGTTTTATATACCGCTCAATAGCCTGCATTTGTTCATCAGCAAGCAGCAGCAATTTATAAGGCACCGGCTCTTCCCTTCGCAGTTGTCGTATCGCTGTATAATTAATTATCGACATAAGTAAATAGTTTGTCGGCGATAGATATAAACCCTTACAAATATTTACTTAAGATATGAATGGCGGTATCAAAATCCCGATCTAAAACTTCAATCTAAAATGCTCCTTTTCCACACCATCCTTAAAAAACACCAGTTGCAGCCAAAACAGATCAACCGTAGCGGTAACCTTAGGATGCATCTTAATCACCTGAAAGGTCTGTTTAGCCAGAGGCGAGTCATACACATTACAGATCACCAGCACACTATCGCAGCCAAACTTGGGTAGCATCAGCTCAAAGGCGGTGAGCAATTCGGCCGGGTCGTAATAATTAATAAACGCGAAGTCGATATTTTTAAGCTTCCCCATCCAGTGTTTTAACGAGCCGTCGTGCTCCAAACTGCTCAACTTAGCCTTGGGCAAAGCGCGGGTAAGGTATAGTTTGCTAATACCCATGCCAGTACCAATTTCAACTATTTGCTTGGGGTTAAAGTGCCGCGCAAGGCGATATAGCAGTTGATCGGCCTTGGGCCGGTTACCGGTTCGGCGGCTATTGGGTAATATGCCGCGCTTGTTGCCCTCAATTTCGGCGTAAACCGGGTGCTGGGTATCATCGTAAATCACATCATCAAGCAACCTGTAAACAAACTGCGAATGCAGCCTGCGCCGGTTACCTGCCGTAAGGCGATGCTTAACATAATCCTTAACAAAGCTGATCGTCATCATGTCAAAAAATTGATGTTGTTTGTAATAGTAAACAAAGCTTAGTAAATTAGTGTTTGAATATACGATGAATAATTCTGAAATAACTTCGCTTATCAAATTGCTCGACGATCCCGATCACGAGATCTTCGAACACGTGCATAATAAGCTGCTCAATTACGGTACCAACGTGGTAGAGCAGCTCGAAAATGCTTTCGGCGAAGCCTTCGATGCCATTCAGCAAGAGCGTATAGCCAATCTGGTGCACGAGATCCAGTTCCGCGAGCTCAAAAACGAACTCAACTTATGGTATCACGGCGGCGCGTTTGATCTGCTTCAGGGGGCACTCATCATCAATAAATACCAATATCCCGATCTCGACGAGCAAAAGGTGATCAATTACCTCGAAGATATCAAACGCGATATCTGGCTCCAAATGATGAACGAAGCCAGCCCGGCTGAGCAGGTTAAGCTCATCAACCACGTATTCTATAATATCTATGGCTTTAGCGGCAACACCGCCAATCACCAGGATCCGCAAAACTCATACCTAAGCAAAGTGATAGAGAGCCATCGCGGCAATCAAATTTCGCTGGCCATTATTTACAGCATCATAGCTCAAAAACTGGATATCCCCATCTATGGTATCAATCTGCCGCAGCATTTTATATTAGCCTATATCGACGAATCCGTACAAACCGATACCGAGAACGGTGTGCTGTTTTACATCAACACTTTCAGTAAGGGCTTCATTTTTGGCAAGAGGGATGTAGATCATTTCCTCAAACAGCTCAATCTTAAACCAGAGCGCCACTTTTACGAACCTTGCAGCAATGCCGATATCATCCGCCGTGTGCTAAGGAACCTCATTAGCGCTTACGAAAAACTCAACGCCCCCGATAAAGTTACCGAACTGCACGAACTGCTAAGAATATTAAACGAGCAGGTGATTTGATAGGGATTTCGGATTGAAAGATAATCCATCATGAGTTAGGATATTCAGAAATCTTGTGAATTAAACTGTGTCAATTGCGAGCCTGCCTGCCGGCAGGCAGGGAATGAAGCAACCGCACATAGGCAGAGCATCATAAAATCAAATCGTTCCGATCTTATCCTCAATCCTGCTATCCGGGATAAACCAAATGCAAGCAACAACAACATACAAGCCAAAGCTTACCCAGGGGCATAACCACGATACCGCAACCGCCACAGCATAAATAGCCATTGATACCTTTCCTTTCCAATCCGGGCCAAAGGCTTTGGCTAATAACGAATCCTTACCATTATGCTTCACCAGCTTATAAGCCAGAATGGTATAAGCAATGGAGTTCATCAACATCACAACCCCATATAGGGCCACTGGCAAAGCTGTAAAATGATTCTCACCCATCCACCCGCTGGCAAATGGCACTAATGATAGCCAGAACAACAAATGCAAATTGGCCCAAAGTATGCCGCCATTAATAGAATGCGTAGCCTGCAACATATGGTGATGGTTGTTCCAGTATATCCCTACATAAATAAAGCTCAAAACATAACTCAAAAACACCCAGCGCAAATCCCATAGCTCTGCAAAAGTATGCCCATGCGGAACCTTCATTTCCAACACCATAATGGTAATAATAATAGCGATCACCCCATCGCTAAAGGCTTCTAACCGGGCTTTATGCATAGCGATGCAAAATAGGTATTATTTTAATCCCGCAGAAATGCGATTTGTAAACCAATATTATTATTGCATTGTACAGGTTTCTGATTCTAACCTGGGCGTTCCCGCCGGTAGAGGCGGTCAGGCTATCCGCTCATACTGCACAGGCCTTAATCACAGGCCGGTATCCGCTCCTATCCTTAACGCAAAAAGGGTATGAATGTTAAACTTCGAATGGTTCTTGCCTGTTATCCCAAAAGAATAAAAGGTGTATCGAAGTCTCGGTAATTCTGTAGAATAACGAAGTTTGTTTGGTGATCAATCCAATTCTAATACTTTCGTCAATTGTACTGGCTTTAAACATTAAAGGCTGTTCCACTATCAATTGAATTATTCTCTCCGCTTTAATAGTAAACTTATCAGCAGATTTAGTACCAAACTTGTTATTAATAAAATGGTAAACAGATTCCAGCGTTTCTTTAGAACGTGGCGTGTAGAATACTTGCAAACTCATGCCAAATTCAGCATATCCTTTATTCCTGTAAATGGTTTCAGTTGGCCTTGGTTTGCCTGCTGTAAAGATTCTTTAACACCATCAATTACATGATCCGGATAAATTTCGCTTTTTTGCTCAAACGAAATCTTCATCGCTTTCATAACCGCTTTTACAGCTGCTAATTGCTCTTTATTTTCCGGGTAAACTACAAGCGCGTCCATACACAAATATAATAAATTCATCACATAATCTAAAAGCTACATTATCAGCAATAGCCATTCACTCAAATATTAGTATTCCAAATTTTTCTTAGCTTCGAATAATTATAACCATCAATGACCTCAACCCCATTCAACCGCCCCATCCGTGTTCTGGTAGCCAAAGTTGGCCTCGACGGGCATGATCGCGGCGCACGCATTATAGCCACAACCCTGCGCGATGCCGGCATGGAAGTAATATATACCGGCCTGCGCCAAACTCCCGAAATGGTAGTAAACACCGCCCTACAAGAAGATGTGGACGCCATAGGCATCTCCATTCTCTCCGGCGCACACATGACGGTCTTCCCCAAAGTAATGGCCCTGATGAAAGAAAAAGGAATGGACGACGTACTGGTAACCGGCGGAGGCATCATCCCCGAGCAGGATATGGAAACCCTAAACCAAAGCGGCGTAGGCAAACTATTCCCACCCGGCACCAGCACCCAGGATATAGTTACTTACATTACCAATTGGGTAAAACAAAATCGTAATTTTTAGTTTTATAATAATGTCATTTCGAACGAGGAACGAGAGAGAAATCTTCTGCAAGCGATAAGTACACACGCAAAAGTTTATACGCCCCTCACCATTAAATAACACAGCTATGAGTTTCGAAAACCTGCTAATCACCACCGCAAACCGCATCCAGCAAATCACCATCAATCGCGAAAGCAAGCTGAATGCTTTAAACAAAGCAACCTTAGCCGAACTCCACATAGCCATAACCCATGCCTTTACTAACCCCGAAGTAGGCGGAATTATTATCACAGGGGCAGGTACAAAGGCATTTGTGGCCGGAGCAGACATATCCGAATTTGCAGCATTCAACGTTGACCAAGGCACCAACTTATCCCGCCAGGGCCACCAACAAGTTTTCGATTTAATAGCCAACGGACCAAAACCCGTAATAGCAGCCATCAACGGTTTCGCCTTAGGCGGAGGCTTGGAATTGGCTATGGCCTGTCACATCCGCGTAGCATCCGATAGCGCCAAATTAGGTTTACCCGAGGTTACTTTAGGATTAATACCCGGCTACGGCGGCACCCAACGCCTAACCCAATTAGTTGGCCCTGGTAAAGCATTAGAGATGATCATGACCGCCGACATGATCCCCGCTACCGATGCCTGGCAATTCGGCCTCGTAAACCATGTAGTTCCCCAGGATCAACTAATACCCAAAGCCGAAGAGATCTTAACAAAGATACTCCAACGTGCGCCATTAGCTATTTCATCGGCTATCACAGCCGTTAACGCATCGCTTGATCCCACCAAAAACGGCTTCGAGATCGAAATACAACAATTCGGCAAATGCTTCGGAACTGAAGACTTGAAAGAAGGCACCTCCGCTTTCCTCCAAAAACGCAAACCACAATTTAAAGGAAAGTAAGTCTTAAAAAACCAATCCTCCCTTCATCGCCCGTTCAGCCGTCCACGCCTGAACACCAACAGTTGTAAGCGCCCACGCTTACAACATCCGTGCACAAAATCATGCATTTCCATTCAATTTGACATAATTCTGACTTTAATACCAAATAAGTCAAAAAATAAAACACTGTTAATCAATCGATTGAATACTGTTTACTTTTGGATGATAAATCGTATACGCTTTGTGTATTTACTTTGCTGCGTGATTTAAAAAACACAACATTAATAACAACAAAAAATGAAACCATCAGTCGCAAATAATCAAACCAAATCACAGCTCCTGATAGCTTCGTCACAATCAAAAAACAAAACAATGAAAACTACATTTAAAATTTCAGCCCTTGCCTTAGCATTTGCAGCATTCTCATTTGGCGCTAACGCACAATCAAAAACTTCTACAACAACAGACTCTGGTATTAAATTAAGCATAGGTGTTGATGCAGGCGTACCTGTTGGCAACTACAACGATTTTTATAACTGGAACCTTGGTGGTTCTGTACAGGCAGATATCCCGGTTGCTAAACAAGTATTTGTAACCGTGAACGCTGGTTATAATAACATTTTTGGTAAAGATATCGCCAACACATCAGCTCATTATACCAATATCCAACTTATCCCTGTTAAAGCCGGTTTAAAATACTTCCCTATCGAAAACTTTTACGTACAAGGTGAAGCAGGCGCGGCATTTGTAGCTAACAAAAGCGATTTAGGCGTATCTAAAACAGCTTTGTTTGCTTACGCTCCACAAGTAGGTGTACAGTTCCCGGTAAGTGGTAAAAGCTTTATTGATGCAGGTGTACGTTTTGAAGGCAACAGCCCATTGGTTACCAATGGTAAAAACTTAAACTTTATAGGCTTACGTTTAGCTTACGGTTTCGGTTTATAATAACCCCTACACACACCTATAACAACAAAAAGAGCGGCCAATGGTCGCTCTTCTTGTTTACAAACAATTTTTCAATTGGCTATAATTAGCAACGTTTTGGCAACAAATCAGTTTCAATTTCGTACAACACTCCGTTGATACATCATTTATTTGTGTTGCTAATCTTTAAAAAGTGTAGAATATATTTCCCACTTTCCAAATCATTACGTAACTTCAAATAATTATTATTTGCCTACTTATGAAAAATATCCTCATCATTGATGATGAAGTGAACGTAGCATTGCTGCTGTCTAAATTTTTAACGCGCAATGGCTTCAATATCACTACGGCATCCAGCGGAGCTATCGCCTTTGAGCATCTTAAAAATCAATCGTTTAACCTGGTGCTGTGCGATTACCGCCTGGAAGATACCGATGGCCGCGAAATATTAAAACGTATTAAAGCCGAATACCCGCAAACAGGCGTTATTATTATCACCGGATATTCTGATATTAAAATGGCTGTCGAGCTCATCAAACTTGGCGCTTATGATTATATCACCAAACCCTTATATCCCGACGAGATCTTATCCACCATTAACAAAGCGCTCGAAATGCAGACCGCTTTAATGGATAACACATCGGAAACAGCCACAACATCCGGTGAATCAAAAACACCTAAAAAACAAATAGCTTCTCAGGATTTTGTTATCGGCAGCAGCCGCGCGTCAAAAGAGCTGGTACACCAGATAGAGTTGGTTGCTCCAACCAATTATAGCGTCATCATCATCGGCGAAAGCGGAACTGGTAAAGAGTCGGTAGCTAAAAGCATCCACATGAACAGCAACCGCCGCGATAAGCCCTTCATTGCCATGGACTGCGGTTCGTTAACTAAAGAACTGGCCGGCAGTGAGTTTTTTGGTCACGAGAAAGGTTCCTTTACCGGAGCCATGAACACCAAGATAGGCCATTTTGAATTAGCCAACGGCGGCACGTTATTTTTAGATGAAATAGCCAATTTATCATACGATATCCAAGCCGCGCTACTCCGCACCGTTCAGGAGCGTAAGGTAAGGCGCATAGGTGGCACCAAAGAGATCGATCTTGATGTCCGCATCATCATAGCCACCAACGAAAACCTACAGGAAGCCATCCGTGCCGGTAAATTCCGCGAAGATCTGTATCACCGCTTTAACGAGTTCAGCATCAACATGCCGCCATTACGCGAGCGTGGTAAAGATATTATTTTGATGGCCGAGCACTTTCTGCAAGCTGCTAACGAAGAGTTGGGCCGCAATGTAAGCCGCTTTTCGCCCGAAGTGATCGAGAGCTTGCTAAGCTATCGCTGGCAGGGCAATATTCGCGAGTTAAAAAACGTGATCCGCCGTGCCGCCTTGTTAACCGAAGGCGGAGAAGTACAAGCCAAAGCCCTACCGCTCGAAATTTCTACTTATACCAAAGGCGTTTCGGTTTATGATAACGCTCCATCATACCACAATAACGAAACTCCGGCACCACCCGCACCACCACGGCACGATCTAAAAAACGCCGCGATGGAAGCCGAGTACGAAACCATTTTACGAGTACTGCGCGAAGTTAACTTCAATAAAACCAAAGCTGCCGCTATACTTAACATTGATCGTAAAACGTTGTACAATAAAATGAAGGCCAATAACCTGGATAAATAATACGACATGAGCACCGATAAAGCCGCCCAAAGCAAAGATATGGGTGTTGTTAAACACGATATAAAAAACCAGCTCTCAAATATTAACCTGGCGCTTGAGCAGCTACGCTTTGAGGTTCCGGATCAAACCGAAGATTGCAAGTATTACATGGATACCATAATCGCCGGGGTTAAAAACATCAATACCCTTCTGGATGATTTATAGCATTAAAATCCCCCGGAAGGCAAACATTAAAGCTCAATATTAGTTATTCAGGCATACAAATTAAGCATGTCAATTTTTAACTATAAACAACGCAATAACATCATCCTGATAGGTATAGTAATATTAGGATGCGTATTGCTCTTAGCTTTGCGTGGTTTATCAAGTTCTATATTAGGCGCCATTGTTTTATATACCATTTTTAGGCCCGTATACCTAAACCTCACCGAAAAACGACACTGGAATAAACCCCTCGTAGCCGTATTGATTATTATCGTATCGCTCATTCTCATTGTTATTCCGTTCCTATCGCTCAGTATCATGGTTGTCAATAAAATAACAGGCTTAACCAGCGATAATTTCCCTATACACAAATGGCTGTCAGATATTGACGCCTTCGCGGGATCGCATCTTAATCAGCCCCATCTTATCGATAGCATTAACATCTCACAAAAAATAGGCTCCTACGCTGCCGAGCTTTTCCCATCCATATTAGGCAGCGCGGCCGATATATTTTTAACGCTGTTGGTACTTTATTTTCTGCTCTACTTTATGTTTACCCAAAACAAGGGTTTTGAAGCGGGCCTTATTAAGTATGCCCCCTTCCG
Source organism: Mucilaginibacter sp. (assembly GCF_039921305.1). GTDB lineage: Bacteria > Bacteroidota > Bacteroidia > Sphingobacteriales > Sphingobacteriaceae > Mucilaginibacter. The sequence goes on along the minus strand of NZ_JBDSCA010000028.1, from coordinate 192,564 downwards.
CGAGCAACATGCTTTAAAATTTGCCGAAGAATTGCGCATCTCAACCTACTCCAATGTATTAGGGCAGGGCATCATATCTATATCGCAAGGTATCCTGTTCGCCGTAGGCTTACGCATTGCCGGGGTTGAAGACCCTGTATTTTGGGGCGTTATTGGTACATTCATCTCCTTTTTACCTGTAGTGGGCGTACCAACGCTGGCTATCCCTTTCGGTGTGATCTTATTATTGAACGGGCACACCTGGCAGGGTATTTTTATCCTGATATGGGGCGTTTTATTTATTGGCTACATTGATCAGTTTTTACGCTTCATCATCAATAAACGCGTTGCAAATACGCATCCGCTAATAACTGTTATCGGGGTTATCATTGGTATTCCTTTATTTGGTATATTAGGCTTAGTATTTGGCCCGGTGCTGCTTTCGTACTTTTTGCTGCTGGTTGAGATATACGAAACCAACCGCCTTGCGGCAGATAGGCTGGAAAGAATACAAACAAACAGCGAATTAGAATAATTTTAAACAATATATAAGCTCAAGGGTTATATTTACCACAGATACGATAATTAAAATACAAACCAAAAATCACAAAACAATGAACGATAACACCAAAGTAGTTGTAGCCTTACTTGCCGGATTGGCAGCAGGTGCAGCATTAGGAATTTTATTTGCCCCGGAAGCGGGTGCGGAAACACGCGACAAATTATCAGATTCACTTAAAAACCTTGGCGACTCGATCAAAGAAACCGCCGCGGCCGAAATTGATAACCTAACCGGCTTAAAGGATAAGATCATCAACAACTTCAAATCAAAAATTGCTGATGCCGAAGAAGAATATCAAGACGACGCTGAACACGCATAAATAATATAAGTCCCGGTTTTAAAGCCGGGACTTTATAACCTACCATCTTTTATGGAAGAACAAAAACAAGAGCAGCCCGGGCTAACCGACCAGCTAAAAGAATACATCGAGACGCGCATTAAGCTGGCACGCTACCAGGCTATTGATAAAGGCACATCCTTTGTAGCCAACCTGGTTACAGAAATTTTTGTGCTGATCTGCATCGGCATGACCTTCTTTTTCGCTACCATAACATTAGCGTTGTTTTTGGGGCATGTATTAAATTCATATTGGATGGGTTTTGGCTGTGTAGCCATTTTGTATTTTGTGTTGGCTATGATAGTTAAGGCCATCAGCAATCAATACATCGAGCCGCGAATCATTAACTTTTTGATCAAAAAAATATTTAAACCCAAAAAATAATGGATGCCGTTATTTACAATATAAGTGATCTAAAAGAAGAGATAGAAAGACTAAAAGCTTCTAAAAGGCTTCAAGAAACCGCTATTAAAAGTCATTTTAATAGCCCGGGTGCAATTTTCCACACCATAACTTCCTTATTTAAACACAACCAGGCTCCGGGCGAATCAAGCGGTTTATTTGGCGCAGGGCAGGATATGGTGAGTTTAATTTCGCGCTTTGTATTGCCTTTTATATTAAACAAAACATTATTCCGCAGCTCAAACTTTATCATCAAAACAGCAGTAGGCTTGCTATCACAAAAAGCATCCGGTTTTATTAATGAGAAGAGTGTGACATCCGTTTGGGATAAGATCCGTTCCGTTATCCCAAATCTAATCCACAAAAACAAAAAGCCGGCAAAACCGGCTGTTGATTACGGCATCCCGCCGGATAGCGAAAGCTATTAAACAGATATCTTTTGTTTTTCTAAAAAATCCTGGTAGGCCAATTTGATGCCTTCTTCCAGTTCAATAGTATGTTTCCAGCCTTTGCTGTGCAATTTTGAAACATCCATCAGCTTACGGGGCGTACCATCCGGTTTTGAAGTATCAAATTTAATTTCGCCCCCGTAACCCACTGTTTTCTTGATCAGCAAGGCAAGGTCCTTAATTGATAGATCCTCACCCGTACCAACATTGATCAAATTAGGCTCATCATAATTCTGCATCAAATAATAACAGGCTGATGCCAGATCATCGGCAAATAAAAACTCGCGCTTAGGCGATCCTGTCCCCCAAATGGTAACCTCCGGCGTATTATTAACTTTAGCCTCATGAAAACGGCGTATTAAAGCGGGCAATACATGTGAGTTTTGAGGGTGATAATTATCGTTATAGCCATATAAATTAGTAGGCATTGCCGATATATAATTACAGCCGTATTGCGCGCGGTAAGCATCGCACATTTTAATGCCCGCAATTTTGGCAATGGCGTAAGGCTCGTTGGTTTCTTCTAATAAACCGGTAAGTAAATAATCTTCTTTTAACGGCTGAGGGGCCTGTTTAGGGTAAATACAGCTCGATCCCAAAAACATCAGCTTTTTAACACCGTTTAAGTATGAGTTATGGATAACGTTATTTTGGATCTGAAGATTATCATACAAAAACTCGGCGCGGTAAGTATTATTGGCAACTATACCGCCCACTTTGGCAGCGGCTAAAAAAACATAGTCGGGTTTTTCCTGAGCGAAAAAATCAGCAACCTGTTTTTGGTCGCGAAGGTCTAATTCACCTGATGTACGTATCACAAAATTAGTAAAACCCTCGCTCAATAATTTACGGTGAATGGCCGAACCCACCATCCCCCTATGCCCTGCTATATAAATTTTCGCTTCTTTTTCCAAAACTCAATCCTTTTGCCCAAATATAAGCAAAGTGCAATATCAATAATAAATAAAAGTTATTTTTGCACTTTTAACAAAATAACGTGGGTAAAGATAAATTAAGACGATTCGCCGAGATAGCCGAATTTAAAAATGTAGCGCAGCTTGATCAAGGCAAACCATACAATGGCAAATGGAGCAATGATTTTTTCAAGAACAATAATCCATTGGTATTGGAACTGGCCTGCGGTAAAGGCGAATACACAGTAAACCTGGCTACTCTGTTTCCGGATAAAAACTTTATCGGGATTGATTATAAAGGTAACCGTATTTGGCGCGGAGCCAAAACAGCTATTGAAGACGGCATTGATAATGTGGGTTTTTTAAGGATTCAGATAGAAACCCTATTAGAGTATTTTGCTCCCGGCGAAATTGATGAGATATGGATCACCTTCCCCGATCCACAGCCTCAACTCAGCCGCGAAAAAAAGCGGTTAACATCGCAACGCTTTTTAGATATGTACAAAGTGGTTTTAAAACCGGGTGGAAAAGTTAATTTAAAAACCGATAATGATGACCTACATGCTTACACCGTTGAAAAGATAGCAGAATTAGGCTTAAACAAACACATCCAAACTGAAAACCTGTATCACTCCGAATACGCGAACGAGATATTATCTATCAAAACCTATTACGAACGTAAATATCTTAAATTTGATAAAAACATCAATTACGTACAATTCTCATTCGATTAATAAACCATGACGACAGAGCCATCATTCTACGATAAGGTTTACGAAGTTGCCCGGTTGGTACCACAGGGCCGTGTAACATCATACGGGGCCATTGCCAAATTTTTAGGTACGGCAGGCACCGCGCGAATGGTGGGTTATGCCATGCTGCATGCCGGCAGTTTGCAGCCACCAGTTCCGGCGCACCGTGTGGTAAACAGTCGGGGTATGCTTACAGGCCGATTCCATTTCCCTACACCAACATTAATGCAACAAATGCTCGAGAGCGAAGGCGTTAAGGTAGAGAATGACGAGGTGAAAAACTTTAAAAAACTACTTTGGGACCCGGCAATTGAGCTGATGAACGGCTATTAATATTCAATCCTTCAAAAACTCAATCCTTCAATCATTATAAAATGGGCAAACTCATCAACGACTTCGAAACCTATCGTACCAAAATGAACGACAGGATAATGGAAACATCCAATACCAACATCAAACGCTTCTTCGCATTAGATACCACCACCTATGCCGATGGCGCCTTAGATGTAAAAACTAAAGAAATGCTGGGCCTGGTAGCATCAATGGTATTGCGTTGCGATGATTGCATCAAATACCACTTAGGCAAATGCCACGAAGCCGGGGTAAAACACGATGAAATGAACGAAGTATTTATGATAGCCAACTTGGTTGGTGGTTCAATCGTAATTCCACACTATCGTAGGGCAGTAGAATACTGGGATGAACTTTGTGAGGCTGATCAATAATTTACTAAAATATTTAGCTTTTTTATTTGATTAGTTTTATCTTCACCATTTCAATGCCGATCAACCAATGAGCCAATCAACTACCGAAAAAACAAGATGCCGCTGGTGCGGAACCGACCCGCTTTATATGGAATATCACGATAAAGAATGGGGCCGCGAAGTTCACGATGATGAAACGCTATTTGAGTTTTTAGTATTAGAATCGGCTCAGGCCGGATTAAGCTGGATCACCATTCTCCGCCGCCGCGAAGGTTACCGCAAGGCATTCGCAAATTTTGATGTACAGAAGGTAGCCAAATTTGATCAAAACGATGTTGACCGCCTTTTGCAGGATGTGGGCATTATCCGCAATAAACTTAAAGTTGCTTCCACCATCCGCAACGCCCAATTATTTATCGAGATTCAAAAGGAGTTTGGCTCCTTTGATAAATACCTGTACGGCTTTATGCCCAATGGCAAATCCATCAACAACAGTAATAATAAAGATCATACTCTCCCGGCCCGAACCGATATCAGCGACGCCATTGCCAAAGACATGAAAATGCGCGGTTTCAAATTCTTTGGCACCACCATTCGCTATGCGCATATGCAAGCCACCGGCATGATTAATGATCATGCTTACACTTGCAGCTTTAAGTAGCCGCTACAGCAATTCAACAACAGTGCCCATAAAACTTTGGCCAACAATATCGCTATCCCAATACATCCTATGCGCCTTAATGCTTATCAGCATTAAATAATCGCTAAATTTTAAAGTTTTAGGGTTTATAGTATCGTATATCACATTTTGAGGTAAAAGGCCATCTTTAATTATCCCTACGTTAGCTTCCGCATTCTTGTTATCGTTCCTGAAATTTGATGATAAAATATCGGTACTCGAGCAAATGTTCACCCATTTATTTAAACTCAGCTTATAGTCCATCCTACCTTTATAAAAGTTAGGATAATAAGTCCTGATAAAATCAAAAGGGCAGCCTACCGATACAAAAGTACTCACCCTATTTATAACCAGCTTTGACGGCGAATGGCCAAACGGGTATAAAAAGTCGAGCGCTATAACACTTCCAAAACTATAGGCGTGAATGCTTATTTCATCTTCCTCCGGTTCCTCTTCGGCTATCTTCTGCAAAAGCATATCCATTTTCCCTAAAATAACCGGTCGGCAAAAACCATATTTCAAATAATTGTGGGCACACAAAAACTCCGTGGTTGATTGATAAAAGGTGTCTTTATAATTGCTGTTAAATAAAAACAAGGCCGAAATAAAAGATTCAATACCCAGGCTTATTGTTTTTACCGATTTTTTGTCCAGCCAGCTTAACATTGCAGGTTTATGTGTGTGTAGCCAGTCTTCAAAGTGCTTAAAATTGCCGTTAGTTGTGTATTGGGCCAATACCGCGCCTGTAGTAGTCAGTATAGCCGCGAAAACAGCAAGCGCGAGCACCATGGCAGATAAGGCAAGTATTAACATCCATATGGTTTGAAACTGCTGTTTCACGCTCATCCCGTTAGGCCCGAACCAACTTCTCACTATCGCAACCAACCTGCCTGCAATGGCAAATGTTACCAGCATGAGCTGCGTAAACTTGTTGCTTTTTTTAAAATTGGTAATCAGTTCGTCGCCATACTTAAATTCGTAAATTTTATAGATAGTCGTGGTTGTTTTGCCATCGGTTTCGGTAATGGTCGCTATATCCGAAAAATACTTGCTTTTGCCACCATATTTGGCTTTGGTAATCTTGATCTCGTATTTAAGCTTGGGGGGCTTATTGTTCTCCAGGGCAATGCGCAGGCGGTTGGCGTAAGCCTCCATCGATAGGTCAGGATTAAAATTATAGCCCAAACCCGGAACGTAAACAATGTGTTTCATGATAATTAAGGTTTAAGGTTACAATGCAAAATTTATCTGCTTATCTTAGCTTAAATAATTTTAAGCACCGCCGCATTGCGGACTTAAATATAATTATAAATATTAAAAAATATCTTCGTAATATATAATGAAAAAGCTGTTTTTGTTAGATGGCATGGCCCTGATTTACCGGGCGCATTTTGCTTTAAGTAAAACCCCGCGCTTTACATCCAACGGTTTAAATACATCGGCGGTAATGGGTTTCACCAATACCCTGCTCGAAGTTTTGCGTAAAGAAAAGCCAACCCACATGGCCGTAGTTTTTGATACCGATGCGCCAACAGAACGCCATACCGAGTTTGCCGATTATAAAGGCCACCGCGAAGCCATGCCCGAAGACTTATCAAAGGCATTGCCCTACATATTTAAAGTAGTTTTAGGCTTCAACATCCCGGTTATTACTTCGGATGGTTTTGAGGCTGACGACATCATTGGTACACTGGCAAAAAAAGCCGAACAAAAAGGCTACCAGGTATATTGTATGACGCCCGATAAGGACTTTGCACAGTTAGTATCCGATAATATCTTCATTTACAAACCCGCCCGTATGGGTAACGATATGGAAATATTAGGCGTAAAAGAAGTATTAGCCAAATGGGAAATTGAGCGCGTTGAGCAGGTAATAGATATTTTAGGCCTTTGGGGAGATGCCGTTGATAATATCCCCGGAATCCCCGGAATAGGAGAAAAAACAGCTAAATCACTGATCAAAACTTATGGCTCGATGGAGAACATCATCGCCAATAGCCATGAGTTAAAAGGCAAACAACGCGAGAATGTTGAGGCTTTTGCCGAACAAGGTTTACTGTCTAAAAGGCTGGCCACCATTAACCTGAATGCTCCGGTTGAACTGGATGAAGCAGGGTTGGAAATGTGCGACCCAAGTCGCGAGCTATTAGAGCCTTTATTTGCCGAGTTAGAATTCAGAACACTTGGCCGCCGTGTTTTTGGCGATGGAACAAGCATTACCGAGATCAAAAACGTATCCATCCAGCACGATCTGTTTAGCAGCCCGCAAGCTCCGGAAGGTACTACTACCATGACACTGGATGTAACCAACATTCAGGAAGAATACACCGCCCCATCAAAAAACATCAACAATACCGAACACCAATACCACTTAGCCGATACCTTTGAAACCCGTGCCGAACTGATTAAACTACTCAGCCAGCAAAAAAGCATTTGCTTTGATACCGAAACTACCGGAACAGATGCTAACCAATGCGATTTGGTTGGATTGTCGTTCTCCATCAAAAAAGGCGAGGCCTGGTATGTTCCTGTTCCTAAAGATTGCGATCTGATCCAACCTATAGTTGACGAGTTTAAAGAGATATTTGAAAACCCCGCGATAGGCAAAATAGGCCAGAATATCAAGTTTGATATGCTGGTGCTCAAGTATTATAACATCACCATGCAGGGCGAATTGTTTGATACCATGCTGGCCCACTATATTATTGACCCGGATACCCGCCATAATATGGACTTGCTGTCCGAAAATTATTTGGGTTATTCCCCCGTGTCTATTACCACATTGATAGGTCCTAAAGGTAAGGGTCAGGGTACGATGAAGGATGTAGAAGTTGATAAAATAAAAGATTACGCCGCCGAGGATGCCGATATCACACTCCAGTTAAAAGAGATTTTTGAACCTAAGCTGAAAGAAGTTAACGGTACTAAACTGGCAACAGATATTGAAAACCCTTTGGTGTATGCTTTGGCTGATATTGAATTTGAAGGCGTACGGATAGACCACGACACGTTAAAAGAATTCTCCAAAGATTTAGAGGTCGATATCAGTAAATTAGAAAAAACCGTTTACGAAAAAGCAGGCGTACGTTTCAACATCGCATCGCCAAAGCAATTAGGCGAGGTTTTATTTGAGAAACTAATGCTTGACCCTAAAGCTAAAAAAACAAAAACCGGCCAATACCAAACCGGCGAAGATGTATTGCTGGCATTAGCTAACAAGAGCGATATTGTTCGGGATATTTTAGATTTTCGCCAGTTACAAAAGTTGAAGTCCACTTATGTAGATGCGCTTCCGCTGATGGTTAACCCCAAGACGGGCCGTGTGCATACCTCCTACAATCAGGCTGTGGCTGCAACGGGTAGGCTAAGCTCTAACAACCCTAACCTGCAAAACATCCCTATCCGTACAGAACGTGGCCGCGAAGTACGTAAAGCCTTCATTCCCCGTAATGAGGATCATATTATCGTATCCGCGGATTATTCACAAATAGAGTTACGCATTATTGCCGAGATCAGCAAGGATGCCAATATGATGGAAGCTTTTGTACAAGGTATCGATATTCACACCGCTACAGCGGCCAAGGTGTATGGCAAAACTTTGGAAGAGGTTGACGGCACTATGCGCCGCAATGCCAAGGCGGTTAACTTTGGTATTATTTATGGGCAATCGGCATTTGGTTTATCGCAAAACCTCAACATTCCCCGCAAGGAAGCCGCCGAAATTATTGAACAATACTTTGCGCAATACCCCGGCATTAAAAACTACATGAACGATACCATGAACTTTGCCCGCGAAAACGGCTATGTTCAAACGTTAATGGGCCGTCGCCGCTACCTGCGTGATATTAACTCGGCCAACCAAACCGTACGCGGCTACGCCGAACGAAATGCTATAAACGCGCCTATACAAGGTTCGGCGGCAGATATGATCAAGATAGCCATGATCAATATTCACCGGGAGTTTAAGGCACAAAAATTTGATTCGCGCATGACGATGCAGGTGCATGATGAGTTGGTGTTTGACGTACACAAAAACGAGATCGAACTAGTGAAACCCATTATATTAGAGAATATGAAGAACGCCATTAAAACCGTGGTACCTATCGTGGTTGAAATTGGCCAGGGCAATAACTGGCTGGAGGCGCATTAAAATCTTCCCACTCCCGCCCTTGAAAGGATAATAGTTAACGAAAAGACATGTTGCTATAGCCCCCTGATCACAGCCGTTCCATATACAACAAAAAAGGCCCTGATAATTCGGGGCCTTTTTTATCTGTAATAAACTAATGTTTATTAGTGGGTGAAAATATTTGCTGAGTTGCGGTAACCTGTAGCCGTATTGCTGTACCAATCGGTATAGCTGCTGCCACCTGCCGCTGCCCAGTCTGCAAAGTGCAGGAACGCTGTGGTGATATCTTTACCCTCACTTACGTAGTTAAACACAACTGGTACATTAATAGCGAAAGGTAAGCCGGCTTTAGTTACATAGTAACGGCTTACAGCTACACTGGTATTATCGTCCTTGGTACCAAATAATGTTGCATCGGCAAGGCTTGTTGGGGTTTTTCCAGAAAGGTGAACCTCGTGTCCGCGACCACTGTTGTAAATGAATGGATTGTAAGCGTCCTGACCAAAAGTGCTCAAGGCTATTCCGCCAGTAATGTTAAAGCTGATGCTGTATGATTTGTATGGAGAGAAGATATCGCCAATTTTAGTATTGTAAGTGGCCATCTCATCTTTCATGTTAGTGAATAATATAACAGTGGCATTAGTTTGGCCCGCTTCAAAAGTTGGGGCCGTAACAGCTGTGCCACCTTTGGTAATAGCCAAACCACTTACCAAACCTTTAGCTACCGGGAACTCAATACCGAAAGCGTTAGTATAATCGCCACCACGTGAATATAATGTATAAGCACCGCTCACGGTAACTACTTTATTAGCAGCGCTGGTTACCAAAGTATAGCTGTAACCAACAACTACGTCGTTCAGGTCAAAGTCACCTTTAACAGGCCATTGGTCTTCGTAAGCTACAGTACCGCTTGCGCCGGTAATGTTATAAGCTTTATCAGCATCGTTAGGGTAAGCGTCTAAGTTATTAGCAACGCCGTCTTTATCGAAATCTTCTACTACCTGGGTGCCGTTACCATCACTATTACAGCCGGTTTTGGCAATGTAAACGCTGTTATCCAGAGTAGCCGGAGAAACGATCTTGCTGTTATATTGGCTGTTGATACCTTGTACAGCATAAACTTGTACGTTTCCGTTCACCGCGCCCGAGTTGTTAAAAATAATAGTAGTACCTGTTATTTTATCTAATGATGTACTGCCATAACCAATTATCTTACCATTAACTATTTGGTTAACAGTTAAAAACTCGGCGCTGTTGTATAAACCTAATTCTACATTATCGTTTAATGTACTTGTACCGTCAACCTTGATCAGGCCATAGTTTTTAACTGTACCTTGATCCTGGTTATAATTTTGCTTAACATATAAGCTACAGTTGTTTATAAATGGGGTTTTATTGGTTTGGAAGTTTTTAGTAACAACCATACTACCATCATTTGTTGCTGTACCGGTAGTACCACCTTGCCATCCACCGGTAATGGTTAATGTTCCGCTATTGTAAAATATCGCGGTGGCGCCATTCATGTTACAGTCGCCATTAATAGTACAAACGCCATAGTTAGAAAAGTGACCAGCATCGGCTCTGTTACCAGGAATAGTTAAAGTACCAAAGTTAGTGATTGATGCGTCGTTGTTATTTAAGTTACCAGTGAAGGTTACGCTTCCGCTTGTAGTAACGATCAAAGCACCATTGCCGCTTAAATTACCGGTAACAGTAACGTTGGTACCACAAACCTTTAAAGTTCCGCCGTTAACGTTACGCAGGCCAACTGTAATATTGTTTCCGGTAACGCTATAAACATCGCCGCTGTTCATATCCAGGTCGCTTTTATTGGCAGTAATGGCAGTACCGCCACTACAATCAGGACTGGTGGGCGCGGTTGCGAATGATTGCATTGCACTTGATTTACCTGTTACAGCGTAAGCAGCATCAACCGATCCAATGGTTAAGTGAATATCCGAAGTGCCTGCAGCAACTTTTTGAACGATGGTTGAATTATCCGGAGATGTTTTTACTACATATAATTGTGTAATAGTAGTTGGAACATAAACGGTAGCAACAAAATCATTTACTGATGTTGCGCCGCCTTTTGTTAATAAATGCCCGGTGGTGTAGGGATCGCCATCATACACAGCAATAGAGTGTGTTGTAGCAGCGCCAAAACGTGTATCTGTTATTTTAACATCTACATTTAAATTTCTTGAGCTTTCCCAGGTAAAACCTGCAGGTACCTTAACATCGTTAAGCGAAGTAACAGCAGTATCAATATTGTTGTTTTGATCTTTTTTACAAGAAACCACTGCAAATGAGCCAAATATCGCAGCAATTAGTAAGGTTTTTTTCATGGTGATTATAGATATATTTATTCTTTGGGTATTAATAGTAAGTGTATACGCTGGCTAAAAGGCAAAAGTTATACCGAACTACCGACAAACATTATTATGTGCCTTATACGCTTATAATGATGATTTCGCATTATAACGGATAATTTTAATTCCCCAAGTTGGGAAATTTTTTACGCGCCAATTTGCGAATTGGCATAATTTTCCCCAATGTTAGTAATTTTAGCCGGTTTTTATACTAACATTCAGCGCTTTAGTGGCAAAAGTGTGGAAAACCTAAGCTCTTGTAAGGATCTCTAAGGTTTTTGAAATCAGGCTATCCATCGTACCCTTACCATCTTTAGAAAACTCACCAGTTATGCGGTTCGCCATTATAGCGTTCAAACTTAACAGGTGGTGGCCCATCAATTTCCCTAAGCCATATAGCCCCGCGGTTTCCATTTCAAAGTTGCTAATAATGTTGCCTTCGTAATTAAAATGGGTAAGGCTGTCAATAAAGCCGGGGTTGCTTAAACCCAAACGCAACACCCTTCCCTGCGGCCCGTAAAAGCCAGGGCAAGTAACCGTGATGCCTTTATGAAAACCCTGATCAAACTGTTTTAACAGATCCGGGCTGCAAGCGCTTATATAAGGGGCCGATACCTTGGTGCTTAACTTAGTTTGCACAGCAAAGGCTTCCAACATATCCAGTTCGGTGCGGCTGGGTTGATTATCATAAAAATTAAGCAGGTTATCAATGCCCAAACCATGAGTCGACACCAAAAAACTATCCACCGGAATATCTTTTTGTAATGATCCCGAAGTACCAATGCGTACAATATTGAGTTGCACAGGTTTAGCATTTACCTTGCGGGATTTAAAATCAATATTCACCAAAGCATCCAGCTCATTCAGCACAATATCAATATTATCGGTACCAATACCGGTTGATACTACCGATAAACGCTTTGTGCCAATGTATCCCGTATGGGTAACAAACTCGCGATGCTGGCGCTTAAACTCAATCCTGTCAAAGTGATCGCTAACTTGCCCAACCCTGTCCGGGTCGCCAACGGTAATAATATCTGTAGCCAACTCATCCGGATGCACATCCAAATGGTATATAGAGCCACGCTCGTTAATAATTAATTCTGATGCAGCTATTTGATCGCTCATAGGTATATGATAAAAAAATGTCATTTCGAACCGAAGGGAGAAATCTTTTATGAGCGGCTTTTTAAGCGATAAGTATACCTAACGCTCGCAAAAGATTTCTCCTCGTACCTCGTTCGAAATGACAAGGGGTTTTAAATATTATTGGTTAACTCTTCTCTTCCCAAATCTCGCCCAAATGCAAAATGGTTTCTACCGCTTTATGCATATCCTGTACCGATACCCACTCCTGCTTACCATGAAAAGCATGTTCCCCCGCAAAAATATTAGGGCAGGGTAAGCCCATAAATGATAAGCGCGAACCATCCGTACCTCCACGTATGCTCCTTAATCTTGGCTCCATGCCTGCGCGTTTAAGCGCTTCCATAGCATGGTCAACAATATGTGGGTGTTGGTCAAGCATTACTTTCATGTTGCGGTACTGAGCCTTAACCTGTAGCTCATAAGTAGCGCCGGGGAAAGCAAGCAATACATTGTTGGCAATTTGTTTAATGGTATTGGCATGCTGTATTAATTTACCCTCATCAAAATCTCGGATAATAAAATCAATTGCAGCCTGCTCCACCTGCCCTTCAATACCAACCGGGTGTACAAAGCCCTCCTTGCCCGAAGTTCCTTCCGGCGATAGGTTGTGCGGCAAGGCGGCTACAATTGCTCCGGCAATTTTAATAGCACTCTGCATTTTACCCTTAGCAAAACCAGGGTGCGCGCTAATGCCATTAATGATCAACCTTGCCCCATCTGCCGAAAACGTTTCGTTCTCCATGGTACCCGCGCTTTCGCCGTCAATGGTGTATCCCGCGTAAGCGCCTAATTTTTTAATATCAACCTTATCTACACCACGGCCAATCTCCTCATCCGGAGTAAATAAAATGCGGATAGTGCCGTGCTTAATTTCGGGGTGATTCATCCATTGGTAGCACGCATCCATAATTTCGGCTACGCCTGCTTTGTTATCCGCGCCAAGTAAAGTGGTTCCGCTGGCGGTTATAATGTCGTTACCTATCTGGTTTTTCAGGTCGGGGTGCTCACTCATGCGCAATACCTGGCTGTTATCATCGGGTAAAACCAGGTCCTGGCCCTTGTAGTTTTTGTGGATGATGGGTTTCACATCCTGCCCGCTACAATCGGGCGAAGTATCCATGTGCGAACAGAAACAAATTATAGGTACATTTGGCTTTGCAGTATTAGCCGGAATGGTTGCGTAAACATAACCAAACTCATCAAGGTGAGCATCGGCAACACCAATTTCTAAAAGCTCATTAACCAGTATGTAACCCAGGTTTTTTTGTTTTAAAGTTGATGGTTGCGATAAAGATGCGTGGTCTGACTGGGTATCCACAATTACGTAGCGAAAAAAACGTTCTACTACAGAAAAATTAAGATCAGATTTTTTAAAAGAAGTCATGATATTAACAAATGAAACTTTATTTTTGGTAAACATAGGCAAAAAAAGTTTGATGATGTTTTAACTATCTTGCCCCATAATAATATATATTTTGAAAAAAGCTTTACTACTACTAATTGTTTTACCGGCCCTCGTTTTTACAACTAAAGCTCAGGTGGGGTACAACTATCATCAATATAGCATGGGGTTTGGTGTAAGCACTTTAAAGCCTACTACCGATGTTCCATTTTCATCATACAATCCTGCCATTAATTTTAATGCATCGTATAACATGTCGCCGTTCACCACGTTTTCGTTGGTTTACGAGTTTGGCTTGCTAACTGGTGGTTATAGTGATTATTATCGTGAGGCTTCAAAGGCAATTACCGGCACCAGCGTTGCCGATCTGATAACATTGGCGGGCATATCTAAAACATATGCAGCCTTTGACCCATATTACCGTGATTATGCCAACCGTTTCCAAAGTGCATCCCTACAGGCCACAGTACAATTTGGCGAGTTTCTGGATTACGAAAACGGTGGTTTTATAAGCCGTGCGCTAAGTAATGTTTATGTAGGCACAGGCTTAGGCATAGTGTACAATAACATAACAGCTATCAACCGCGTCAATCCGGATAGTACCTACTCTTACGGTGGTGCTGATCATAGCACCAATATTATGATCCCTGTTAAAGTGGGTTATCAATATAAGTTTTACAATGCTTATGATGAGCCTTCTGTAATGTTGGAAGCCGGTTACCAAATGAATTATGTATTTGGCTATGGCCTTGATGGGTATTCCGATCCCATCTTCACCTTCCGCAATTATGAGCAATATGGTGGCTGGCACATTGGCATCAAGTTTAACTTCGGCAACATCACATCGTACCGCAAAGCCACACATTAAAAGCCCATTAATTTTTATCGAAAACAATTTGCTTTGTGGAATTGTTTAAAACTATTATATGCTGTACAGTATATAATAGATTAGTTTTACCCCCTTTATAAATTTGAATTATACTACGCTATGCGATTGGTTTTGAAAGGTTTTTTACTCTCTACACTGGTAATTTTTTTATTTGAATCCTGCTCACACAGCAACAAGCTTTCCGAACCCGCCGATTTGCCGAATGTTAAAATGGATACCGCCATACTGGCTTACAACCCACGCAACGCCGATAAAAGGATTGACGAGGTGGTTATGCAGCTACATAAAACCCGCGGGTTTAACGGCAATGTGCTGGTAGCCAAAAAAGGAAAAATAATATACGAAAAAGCGATAGGCTGGGCCGATTACCTCCGCCGCGACAGCCTTAAGCTGGGCTACCAGTTTGAACTGGCATCGGTATCAAAAACTATTACATCAACCGCTATATTAATGCTGATGGAGCGTGGCAAATTGCGGCTGGATCAAAATGTAAAAGAGTTTTTTCCAAACTTTCCGTACGATGGGGTAACCATTAAGCTTTTGCTAACCCACCGCTCCGGGATGATGAACTACGTTTATTTTGTGGATGATATTTTCCGCAAAGAGCATCGCGATCAAAAGAAAGGAATCACCAATGCACAGGTGATGGATATGATAGCCCAATACAAACCGCACCCGTTTAATAAACCCAATATTCGCTTTCTATATAATAACTCAAATTTTATGGTTTTGGGTGCGATAATTGAAAAGGTAACCGGGATAAGTTACGCGCTATGGGTAAAGCAGAATATTTTTGTTCCGGCCATGATGAAGCATACTGATGTTTACTCAAAAGCCGTGTACAATAAAATACCGGTACACGTTATTGGCCACGATAGGGGCCAGTGGAAGTATTCGGTAGCGCAAAACTTTTTGGATGGCCCGGTGGGCGATAAAGGTATTTACAGCACCGTTGCCGATCTGTACTTGTTTGATCATGCCCTGCGCAAAGGCGTGCTGCTCAAAAAATCATCAATGGATTCGGCCTACGTACCACGTAACCCCTGGTTGCATGGCCACTTTAACTACGGTTATGGCTGGCGGATATTTGAGGCTCCCGGTCAGCAGGTGATTTACCATACCGGCTGGTGGCATGGCTTTAGGCACATTTATTTGCGCGACATGAAAAACGATATCACTATTGTGTTGTTATCAAACTTAGCCAATGGTAGTTTGCTTAAATTAGATGATCTGTTTAACGCTGCCGGGATGCCGATAGTGCGCAAAAGCGCATACAATGGTACAGGCGATAGTACGGATGATTAGAAATTGAATATCGAACACAGAATTTTGAATAACGAATATTGAAGTATTAAACTGAATAAGCCATGTTTGATAAAATATTACAAGCGCAACAGCAAGCCGGCGAAGTGAAAAAACGCCTGGATGATATTACCGTTACCGGAAGCGCAGGCGGCGGCGTGGTGGTAGTTACCGCTAATGCCAACAAGCATATCCAATCCATCAAGATAGACCCCGTTGTACTAAAAGAGGGCGATATAGAAATGCTGGAAGATGTTATCCTAACCGCCATTAACCAGGCCTTAGACCAAGCCGAAAATGTAAGCCAAACCGAAATGGCCGCCATGACCAGGAATATGCTGGGCGATATGGGTGGTTTAGGTAGTTTGTTCGGAAAGTAAATTACGTAATCTCTCCACCACCTGTCATTGCGAGGCACGAAGCAATCGCACAGAAGTATTGCCGCTTTTCATATCTGCTTTGCATAGTTCGCGATTGCTTCGTGCCTCGCAATGACACTGTTTTATTTGTGTTTGTCCCCCGGCTTCTGTCACATTTCAAAATACCTTTCCCGCTCACGCAACAATTCAAAAAACAAATGGTTAATTAGTATAAAAAAACTGATCAACCATCTATGAAAGCGACATACTACGGCCAATCATGCCTTGAATTAGAAATTAATGGCATTAAAATACTCTTCGATCCATTTATTACGCCTAACGAACTGGCTAAAAACGTTGATGTTAATAGTTTGAAGCCAGATTTTATCCTATTATCACACGGCCACGGCGACCATGTTGCCGATTTATTAACTGTGCAAAAAAACAGCGGTGCCAAAGTAATTTGCATTGCCGAAATTGCAGGCTGGTTAGGTACACAAAACGTAACCAACGTACACGCCATGAATATTGGCGGCGCGTTCAACTTTGAATTTGGCCGTGTTAAAATGGTAAATGCTGTACACTCCAGCACCATGCCCGATGGATCTTCCGGTGGCAACCCCGCAGGTTTTGTGATCTACGCCGAAGGCAAAAAGATCTACTTCGCGGGTGATACCGCTTTAACTTACGATATGAAGCTTTTGGAAGACGAGAACCTGGATTGGGCCATCCTGCCAATAGGTGATAATTACACCATGGGGGTTGACGATGCCATTAAATCAACCAGCTTTTTCAATTGTAAAAATGTGATCGGGGTACACTATGATTCTTTCCCGGTTATCAAAATTGATAAGAACGAGGCGATGGAGAAGTTTATTAAAGCAGGATTGGTGCTAAAGCTGCCTGCAATAGGAGAAACAATAACGCTATAAACAAATTAACCAAGCACGTGATATAGTATTATGTGCTCGGTTAACTATCAGCTTTTTCAAGCTTCTTCAAATATTTAACGACGTCTGCTTTTTTATATATAGATCGTAGGCCTTGTTTTCGTTGTGCCAAATATTTCAAAAGATATTCCTTTGCAAAACGGTCTTGATTTATTTGGTAATAAGCTCTTCCGATCAAAAAATTTGAATCGAGTTTAAACGACTTCATCCATTTTATTTCTGGGTGCGAAAATCCATAAATTGTCAAATCATCTTCCATGCTTTGTATTCGCAATAATAACTCGATTGCACGCTTTTCTTTGTCTAACATGATCAGTACGCCTGCGTAATCCCATAATACCAACGGCGACCATGGTTGTAATTTATATGCTTTTTTAGCATACTCAAATGCTATGTTGTAGTTCCTGAGTTCATAATAACAGGAGCTTAAACGGGAGTATATCCAAAACGATGTTTTCTTTTCTTGCGCTTTAATAGTCTCCAATAATTCTTTAGCAGCCGTATAATTCTCATTATTATATTCAATATAAAACTGCTCGAGTAATTTACTTTTCTCTTCCGATGACATGTTAATTTTGGGAGTCTCTGATATAAATATACAATAGTAAGCTATTAAACCATAAAAGCCTCCGCGATTCACATCGGGGAGGCTTTTATTTAGAATAAAAAACTAAAACTACATTTTAGCAGTAGTATCTTTTTTCACTTTAATCTTCTTTTTAGTGGTGCCGTTTTTCTTGGCCTTCACTTTCACCTTTTTGGTAGTATCGCTAACCGTTACTTTGTTAGTGGTTTTTACGGGAGTTTCCGCATAAACGCTTCCGAGGGTGATCGCCGCTAAGGCAATCATACAGCATACTTTTTTCATAGTGGTTTATTTTTATTGTTTTACTATGAATAATTAACTACACCAAAATCAGATTGTTTTAACTAAATCACGGTACCATCAGGTATTACCGCGCGTTTCTTTAAAACTACAATGCCATCCATTACGGTGTATTTATCATAGTCGCCGTTTACCAGTGGGGTATCGCCGCAGTTGATCTTTACATCGTTACCTATATAGCAGTTTTTATCTACAATGGCGTTTTTAATGTGGCACCTGTCGCCAATACCCATAATTGGGGTGTTGGTTAGTTTTGATTCTTCAATTTGCTCAAGCGTTTGGTAGTTGTCGCTACCCATAATGTAGCAGTTATCAATAATACTATCAAAACCTATCCGGGTACGGATACCAATAACCGAGCGGGTAATTTCGCTGGCATTGATGATACAACCATCGGATATAATAGTATTCTTCAACTTAGGGCCAGAGATCTTAGACGGCGGCAACATGCGCGACCGGGTATAGATATGGTTCTTATCGAATAAATTAAACTTCGGTATATCATCAGTCAGCTCAAGGTTGGCGTTAAAGAAGGATGGTATGGTACCTATATCTTCCCAATAACCAGTGTACTGATAGCTTAAAACTTTATGATTATCGATAGATTGCGGGATAACTTCTTTACCAAAATCGGTACGTTCATTGCCTTGCAACAGATCAAACAATACCTTGCGGTTGAAAACGTAAATACCCATTGATGCCAGGTAAGTACGGCCCGCAGCTTTCATATCATCACTTACTTCCGATTGCAGGTATTCAAAATCTGTTTTAGGTTTTTCAACAAACTGGGTTATCCAGTTGCTGGTATCGGTTTTTAAAATACCAAATCCGGGAACATCCGTAGCAGCAACCGGAATAGTCGCGATAGAGATATCAGCCTTAGCTTGCTCATGGTTATTGATCATTTCTTCAAAATCCATTTGGTAAAGCTGATCGCCGGATGCTATCAAAACATAATCAAACTCATGTACATTTAAGTGGTGCAGGCTCTGCCTAACCGCATCGGCCGTACCCTGAAACCAGGCTACGCTGGTGGGGGTTTGCTCCGCGGCCAAAATATCAACAAAAGCCTTGCTAAAACTACTAAAGTGGTAGGTGTTTTTGATGTGCTTGTTTAACGAAGCCGAGTTAAACTGCGTTAACACAAATATCCTGTCGATACCCGAGTGTAAACAGTTTGAAATAGGAATATCCACCAAACGATATTTTCCGGCAATGGGAACGGCTGGTTTTGAACGCGTGGCCGTTAGCGGAAAAAGGCGGCTTCCCTGGCCACCTCCAAGTACAATGCAAATTACTTTCGATGTCATATATGTTTAGTGTTTAAGCTTTCGTATAAATTAATGTATTCCTTTGCCGATTTATCCCACGAAAAGTCGAGTGCCATCATACGCTTACGTAACAGCTGCAGGTGCTCAGTGTTTTGATAAAGTTGTATTCCGCGCCAAACAGCGTGGCAGGCTTCGTCGAGCACGTTATTATTAAAGGTGATGCCATAGCCATCGTCGTTACCAAAGTCAATCACGGTATCTTTTAAGCCGCCGGTACTGCGCACAATGGGTACGGTTCCGTAACGTAAGGCGTAAAGCTGGTTCAGGCCGCAGGGCTCCACGCGCGATGGCATGAGCAGAAAATCGGCCCCGGCGTAGATCTGGTGGGCCAAACCTTCATCGTACCCAATAAACACATTTACCTTACCGGCGAACTGATCTTTCAAACCCGTCAGATCCATCTCCACATCAGCCTCTCCCGAACCTAATATCAGGAAGTTGATCTCGTCGGGATGCTCATCTAATATCCTGCGGATAATTCCGGGTAACAGGTCTGCCCCTTTTTCGCCAACCAAACGGCCAATAAAGGTGAACAATGGCTTATCAACCGATAAGTTAAAGCGGTCGCAAAGTGCTTTTTTATTAGCCAGCTTACCGGCGTTAACCTTTTTAACGGTATAGTTTGTACTCAGCATGGGGTCGGTTGCCGGGTCCCAAACCTGGGTATCAATGCCGTTGATGATGCCTAAGCCCTTTGCCCTTTCGAGCCAGAACAGGTATTCCAGTCCGTTTGATTGGATGGTGAGCTCATGCAAATAACTTGGCGATACGGTAGTATATTTCCAAACCGTTTTTACTGCCGATGCTAGTGGGTTGATACCGCCGCGCCAGTCGAGCAAACCTACAAAATTAGGGTCTACCTCGGGCAGGTAATGTAATTTATCATAACCAAAAGCGCCGTGATATTGCCCGTTATGGATAGTGAACACGGTTGGTATGGTATGGATACGCCTGTAAAGCGCGGAGTGTTGTAACAGGAATGGAACCAGGCCCGAATGATGATCATGGCAATGAATAATATCGGGCATTTGCTGGCTCCAGTTTATCCAATCTAAAAAAGCGATCTGGAAAAACAGGAATTGTTCCGTTTCATCGGGATAGCTGTAAACGTTTTCGCGATCAAGCAAACCGGGTACTTTGATCAGGAAGAGTTCAAAGCCAAGCTTGTCGGTTTTTTCTTTTAACACCTGCCAATCATAACGCCTGTCGCCCAGGCGCGATGATGCTTCGAAAACGATATCAAATTCGTTTTCGCGGGTAAACTTACGGTCGTAATAAGGTATCACAACCGAGGCCTGGTGCCCGGCCTGGTTTAAATATTTAGGTAGCGCGCCTACCACATCGCCCAAACCGCCAACTTTGGCAATAGGGTAGCATTCGGCACTTAAATGGAATATCTTCATCCTCGCAATTATTGGCTCAAATTAAGGAAACATAAGTTAACTAAAAAGCCAAAAACAAGTAAAAATATATTTTATAGTTATTTTTAAGGGGATTTTAATAAATAACATTTATGCGTGTAAGCATTAAAGCTTTAGGTGCGTTTTATTTAATAATTGATACCTTTTAACAAGGAATTGCTTTACTAAAAGGTTAATTTGGGAATAGATGAGCCTGAAAAGAAAAGCGAGCCGGTATTATTACTCTCTTAAAAAGCAATAACCTCAATTTTATTAATTGAATCTTTCACTTCCTTAGGAAAGGGCGCGGTGCTTTGTGTGCAGGGCAGGGAGGGGTTCATTCGCCATACATACCGCAGCACAACCCCTTCCCTACACCCTCCCGTTGGGAGAGAGTCGCACAAGTCCACCCTTTTGAGTACGAATATATTTCGTAGCTTATTATTAATAAACTCCTTTTTGTTTTAAAAGGGCTACTTCTTTTGGTGTGATATCTACTATGGCGTAGCGATCTACACCTGCTATATGCAATTCATCTAAAGCGCCAACCATATCCTGGTAAACAGCATGATCACTTGCTTTTAGCAATACGATCATATCTTTACCCGATGTTTTGGTTACCTGCTTGCTTAGTTCGATAATTTGCTGGCGGATGCCTTCTTTACTGAAGCCTGTAATTTTAGGTGTGGTGATCGGACTTTCTGTTAAGCCTAAGTAGGAAACTACCTGATCGTTTTTGCCAAGACAAATGGTCATGGTTCGACTGGCAGGAACATTCATTTCACCTGTATCTTCGGGCATCGCCACATTAAAGGCCTTGGGCTTTGAGAGTGTGGTGGTGAGAATAAAAAAGGTGATGAGCAGGAATGCCAGATCGACCATTGCGGTAAGATCGATACGGGTTGACATGCGGTTGCGACGGACTCCCCCGTGCGGTTTGCTGGTTGAAGCGGTTAATTCGGCCATGGGTTGAAAAATTTGGTTGAAAAATCGGTTTATTAGCCTAACTGAATGAGGTTCAATTATAAAAGTTAAACGCTGGCGAGCGTAATATTGTTGTGATAATTGCGAATTAATTATTGGTATTGGGTGCTGTTTTAAAATGTATCTTCATGTGTTTAAACCATCATTAAAAATGACCTCGGCTATTTTAAGAGTATTGCATATATTCCCGTTAAGGAAACAATTCTGTGCTTTTTTTGCCTGATTGCACCTGATATGGTGCATATCAGCATAGCGCTCACCGATTGTAAACCGATAGCTATTTTAGCCCCTGTACGTGAGTACTATAGGAACATTTAATTTTGCCCGAATAAACTAATGATCATAAAATACGTTTAATCTATTATAAATATTAAACTGAAATAGAATGAACAAGATATTTAAACAGGTTGCCGTAGTTGCATTTGCAGGTTTAACGGCAATATCTTTACAGGGAGTGGCGCAGCGCCACGGCGGTGGTGGACATGGTGGTGGCGGAGGCCACACAAGTGGTGGTTTTGGTGGCGGGCACGCAAGTGCACCAAGCCATGGTAGTTTTGGTGGCGGGCATACAAGCGCGCCCAGCCGTGGTGGATTTAGTGGCGGGCATTCGGCCCGGTCATTTAGTCCGAGATCATCCGGAGGTAGCATGACCAGACCTTCGTCGCAGGTACATACCAATAGTTTCAACAGGCCTTCGCCTACAGTACGCAGTAATGGCTTTAACCGTACTACTACAGTTAGGAGCAACGGCTTTGGCCGTACATCGGTACATACCAATGCCTATCGCCCAACAAGTAGCTATCATGGCCGTACGGTGTATAACCACACCACAGTAGTTAACAGGGGTTATGTGCGTGGTGGGTATTATGGTAGTCCGCGGGTAAGCTATTATCATCCCGTAAGGCCGGTGAGTTTGTTTGGCCGCCCGCATTATGGTTATTATTATCACCCATACCGCCCTTATTATTGGGGACCGAGCTATCACCCGATAGGCTTTTTTACCGGAGCGCTTTTAGGTGCAGCTATCTCTTTATCGTGGCAAAACCACCCATACCGTTATTACAATGGCGTGTATTATGAGCCCTATAACAGCGGTTACAGGGTTATTGCCGCGCCAGTTGGTATCCGGATCAATTCGTTACCGGAAGGCTTTAGTGAAATACCTGTTAATGGTGTGAACTTTTACTATTACGGTGGTACTTTTTACCGTAACTATGGCAACGGGTACGAGGTTGCAGCGGCCCCTTACGGCGCAGTAGTTTATAACCTGCCCGATGGCGCGCAGGAAGTTACTGTAAATGGCAACCGCTACATGTTTTATAACAACACTTATTATTCGCCATTTAATGATAATGGTACGGATGCCTATGAGGTTGTTGATGTAAGAGAACAGTAAGTTGCTTTAAGATTTTGAAAAAGCCCCACTCGCCAGTGGGGCTTTTTATTTGCCTAAAAGATCACTTTGAATTTGTGAAACCTATCTAATTATTTAGTTTCCGGCAGTAATACGAACCTAATATAGTTTTTCCCACTGAGGTATTTAACCGACATTTCTTTGATATTGTCAACGGTCACCTTATCCAATGCGGCAATATAATTATCAACCTCGTTCAGGCTTTCTTTATTTTGCAGCTGGCCAACCAGGTAACTTAACCACCAGCCATTGCTTTTTAATTGAGTTTCTGTTGATGTTTTGTCCTCAGCTCTAAATTTATCCAAATTAACCTGTGTTGCCCCAACCGTTCTTAATTTGCCGATCTCGTCCAATGCAGATGTGATAAGCTTTTCGACATTTTGTGGTGCACAGCCAAAGGAAACAACGAGCGAATAACGGCCTTCAGGATATTTCGCAGTACTAACAGATACCTGTGGCGAATAAACCCCACTTTCATCTTCGCGCAAGCGTTCCAGCAAACGGATCTCTAAAACTTCTTTCAGGGCATTCATTTTAATATTATTGCTTGCGCTATGCTCATAAGTTCCGGAGAAAACCAGGTCGATCGTTGCTTTGGGTTCCGTACCTTTATAAACCGTTTTTTCTACCCTGCCCGCGGGGGCATGGATACCCAGATCTTTTGCTACCTGGTGTGCGTTTGTTGATGGTAAGCCACCCAAATATTTTTCGAGCAGTGGCTTAATTATGGTCACATCAAAGCTACCCACAAAAGTAAAAGTAAAGCCAGATGCATCTGCAAAGCGTTCTTTGTAAATAGCGTATGCCTTATCCAGGTCTATTTGCTCAATCTTTTGAATTGAAGGTGCGGTACGGCGTATGTTATGATTACCCAATACAGCACTTATGGTATCATTAAATACAGTTTTGGGATCGCTTGAACGGTTGGCCATACTTGCTTTTGAGCGTGTGATGATGCCTTTAAAAGCATTTACATCTTTTCTAGGCTCAGTAAGGTATGCATAGGTTAATTGCAAGGCGCTTTCCAGATCTTTTAGTGTTGAACTGCCATTAATTCCTTGTGAACGTTCATTGATAAATGGCCTCGCCGCAGCTTGTTTGCCCGACATATATTTTCCCAGATCGGTGACGTTGTAATTGCCCACACCGCCCGCAGGTATAACAGAGCCAGAACTAGCAGCCGACTGGTAGTCAACGTCGTTGTACAACGACGTACCGCCTGGCGAAAATCCGTTAAACAATACCTGGTTATTTCTAAATTCCGTTGGTTTTAATATAACCTTTATGCCATTGCTTAATATCAGCGTAGTAATATTTAACTGATCGTCTTTCTTTTCGCTGACGATCTTGCCGGCAACAGGCTCTTTTGCTAATAAAGGCAGCTTGTTTGCTTCCTCTTTGTAAGGTACGATATTCTCCTTCTCTACCGCGCTCATCCAACCGGTAATGGTAGCTTCATCAGGTAATTGTGCTTTGTCCTTTTCAGGCGCCATGATTAATATATCGCGATTAACCGGCTTAGTATACTCGTTGATCAGCGCATTAACCTCTTCAAGTGTAATGCCTGGCATATCGGATTTAGCCATATCGTACTCCAGCACGATACCTGTAGCGGCGGTTCCTTTTAAAAAGTATTCCTGGTATTCTTGAACTAAGTTGATAGATTGTATTTTATCCTTTTCCTTTAAAGCAGATTCCATACTACTCAAATAAGCGATCTTAGCCCGCTCCAATTCCGTCTCTGTGAAACCAAAACGTTTTACCCGCTCCGATTCACGCCATACTGCTTTAAAGCCCTTTTCAAGCTCACCCGGTTTAGCTGTTACCGACACTCCGTAATTATCAAGGTTCGCAATAAAATCCGAAATCCCAGCACCTCCCTGTACAAACGGCGGATCGGCCTGGCGGGTAACTTCTGCATATCTATACGCTATCATTTGATTGAACAATGAGTTCACAATTCCCTTGCGGTAATCAATTGCTGTTTTCATTTCGGTAGCTGCGTGCTTAAACAGGACTTCAGCCGTTGTAGCGGTCATTTCCTTATCCGTTACAACTACAAATTGATTTTTGCTGGTAAGTGGTACTGTATATCTTGTACGTTGTTTTTCATTAACCGGGTTCTTCAGATCACCAAATTTTGCCTTGATGGTTTGTTCCATTTGATCTACATCAATATCGCCAACTACAATAAGAGCTTGTAAGTCCGGACGGTACCAATCCTGGTAAAAACGTTTGATGGCCTCTGGTTTAAAATTATTCAACACTTCATCAGTCCCTATAGGGGTCCTTTCCGCATAGCGCGAATTGTTCAATATCAAAGGAAAATATATACGGCGCATTCTTTCGGCGGCACCTTTGCCTAAGCGCTTTTCTTCCAATACTACACCCCGCTCTTTGTTGATCTCGTCCGCATCCAAGGTTGCGTTATGTGCCCAGTCGCGCATTATCTGAATGCCATTCTTCAGCAGATCCGGGTTATCGGTAGGTAAGGGTAGTTCATAAACAGTTTCATCAAAGCTGGTATAGGCGTTAATGTCGGCGCCAAATCTAACCCCCGACTTTTGAAGGTAATTGACCAATTCGTTTTTAGGGAAATTGGTAGTTCCGTTGAAACTCATGTGTTCCATAAAGTGAGCCAATCCACGCTGGTCGTCAGTTTCGAGTATCGACCCTACTTTATTTACCAGGTACATCACTACCCTGTTTTTAGGTTCTTCATTGTGGCGAATAAAATACGTGAACCCATTGGGTAATTTACCGGTGCGTACGGCGGGGTCTAATGGCAGTACTTTATTGTCTACCTGCGCGGCAGCTATACCCGATAAACACATTAACAGAAGCAGGTTAATAGCTCTTAATTTCACTTTGATCATTATTTTGATTTTAGATTTTTTTTAAAATTTTGATAACCAAACTGGTTTAGTCAGGAAGCGTTTAGAATATCCAGTATTCCTTCATTTTCAATGATCATCATTCCCTGCCTGTCACCAGTGATGCCTTCAGTGAGCTGATAAGTATATTGAGGAACACGGCCATTCATCACCGTTGGCAGGTAGGCAAATCGAATATGATCTCCCTCTTGCCGGAGTGTTTCTCCAACTTCAATAATATGAGTAGAAACAATAAAGCAGCAATTTCTAAATTTGGAAAAAGCCGCAGTAACCAATAGTGTGCCGTCGTAAGCGTCTTTCACGTTCGTACCTTTGAAAAGTTCATCGAATAGTACCAGAAGACGTCTTCCTTCGGCAACTTCTTTAGCTACATTCTTTACACGCAATACTTCAGCGTAAAAATGACTATGTCCCATGTTTAGATCGTCAGCCACATTGATCGACGAATAAATGCCATCCATAACAGAAAAAGAAAGTTCTTCGGCAGCCACAGGAAAGCCCATATGTGCCAGGTAGATGGCAATACCGCAGGCCTTCATGAAGGTAGATTTTCCGGCCATATTGGCACCGGTCAGAAATAACAGGTTTTGGTCTTTGCTAAGATCCGCAGAATTCGCCACAGCTTTCGTTAAGGCCGGATGGCGCAAACCACGCGCCTTAAACATCGACTGTGTACCTGGTAGCGCCAGCGCATAAGAAAAATTCCGCTGCCTGGCTATTGTACTTACGGTGAGGTAAACGTCCAGTTTGTATAGACTGTTGATCAGAAACTCAATTTCCTGCTGCAAGCGGTGTTTTAGTAAGTGCTCATACCGGGCAACTTTCTCAAAAGAAAATTGCTTAACTGACTTCTGTTCCAGGAAGCCTTGCAGCTGCTTGTCCTGAAATATACTGCTGATAGCCGATCTTTCTGCAGCATAAGGACTATTCATATCGGCTTCAATGCTATTCACAAAAGTTCGAAAAGAATTTAGCACTTCAATTGTGGCCAGCAGACCATCATGTAAAAAACTATACTCTTCGTCTCTCAGGAAGGTTGAAGTAAATTTTTTCCAGGCAGTGGCTGTTGTGATAAGTAACCTATTGCCGCCCCTACCGCTATTGAAATAAGCCTCCATTTGCCCGAAAGACGGGATATTAAGAGAAAAACTAACATCCTTTTCCTGGAAATACTTAAACAGATCTCTTCTACTATTAATTTGATCAGTATCGGTAAGGGGGTGTTGAAACATTTCGTGTAACAGTCTTTCTCCACCTTCGGTTCGCACCTGGTTGAAAATTGTATAAATAGAATTGGGTCTGTATTTACCCAGAATATTGAGGTCGGCAAGGGTTTGTTTATCTGTTATAAAACTCATAGGTCTACGGATTGATCTTTTTTAACCCAGCGGCCAGGATATCGAGAATACCTTCGTTATTGATGATGACCATACCGTGCCTGTCAGCAGTGATTCCCTGTGCCAGCTTATAGGTATATATCGGCTGATCCCCGTCCATAAGCGTGGGTAAATAGATGAAATTGATATTTGAATATTTTTCCTTTAGTACTTCCCCTGCTTCCACAATATGTGTGGAAATGACGAAAACACTGTTCTTTTTTGCCGCGAATGCGGCAGTCAAAGCGATCGTAGCTTCACAGGCATCTTTTACATTGGTGCCGCGAAACATTTCATCAAACAATACAAAAAGATCTCGGGTTTTAAGTTCCATAGCTATTTTCTTGACCCTAAGCACCTCAGCATAAAAATGGCTCGCTCCCATCCCCATATCATCGGGTAAATTAATTGTAGTATACATCCCATCCAGTACAGAAAACTCCATTTTGTATGCCGGAACCGGAAATCCCATATGGGCAAGGTACAAAGCCACACTGAGTGACTTCATAAAGGTGGATTTCCCCGCCATATTGGCCCCTGTCAAAAAAATCACATTACTTTGCTTACCGATCTCAATAGAATTGAGTACAGCATTTTTAACCTGCGGATGGTACAACCCTATCAGGTTGATCCTGTTTTCATTTTTTGACAAGACCTTTGGAAAAGAAAAATTGCGGGCCCGGGCTACTTTAGCCAGGGTGAGGTATACATCCAGGTGATATATATACCGAAGCATTTTTAATACCATATCTCTCTCCCTGAACCGGAAAAGAGCATCATATGCTACCAGTTCCTCGGCTTGCCATTTATGTTTTACAGGCCGGTTTAAAACAGCCTCTAGTGCTGGCTCTTGTAATAACAACGCTATACCATCCTTATCTGATCGATAAGGATGGTCATTTTGAACTTCGAGTGAATTTATAAAAACCTGAGTTTGAATGAATACCCCGGCCAGTTTAATGATCCCGTTATGAATAGCCTGTGTATCCGAATCTATTGCCACAAGGTTGCTCAATCTTGCCGTTACAGACTGTGCTTGTAAAGAAAGCTTTGTACGCTCATCCGTGCTATCCAAATAGGATCCTATAGCATCAAAATCTGAGCTTTCGAAAGGAAAAGCCCTGTTTTCTAAAGCAAAAAACTGGGCGATGCTGGCGCGCTTGTTGATCGCTTGCTCATCTGACAAAGGATACCTAAACATATCCTCTAAAATTAACGATCCACCGCGCGTGCTGGTCTGGTTGAATATTTGATACACGGAGTCACCTCCATGTTTTCCAAATATATTCAGGTCATCCAAGGTTTGCTGATCTGTTATAAATGACATCCTTATTTTCTTTTTCGTCTGATTAGTAATATACTTCCGAAGGCCAGCAAAATACCTGGCATTACAAAAACAAAGAGAATCCGCAGGGGCTTAACCTGATCTTTTGTAACCAGTACTATCGTATCTATAGGCGGTGTACGGAAGCTGCTGATCGGGAACTTGCCATAGTTTAACCAACTGAACACACCCGTATTAAACACAAAATTGGCAGTTGTCTTATTAAAACGCTGTAACTCTGCATTGGCCATAAAATCTGCATCACCTGAGATAACGATCCGTTGCTCTTTTCCATTTATTTTCCGGATAAGGCTTACAGCAAGAGGGAATGCTTTGCGCTCATCACCTTTCCCGGGCTCAAATTGAACCGTAGCAGAATCACTCACAAATCTCTCTTTTTTTAACCAGCTCACCTTAGGATCGGTCACCAACAATGGTTTTATGGTATAAGCACCAGAAGCCGTATAAGTTAGGGCTGTAGCCTTAGGCATGGAAACTAAAGCATTATTGTGATGACTGTGCATCAATGGTGGATAAAGAGCTGCTGCTGTTTCCGTAAGATATGGCGTAGCCAGATCCGGCTGCATATCCTTGCTTTCCTGCACTATAGCTCCATCCATCAGTGCTACGCCAAACTGCTTAAGCAGCGGATTCAGCAATGATTGTTTTCCTGGCTCACCAGAAATGAGCAGGTTACCACCACCGTTTATGTATTGCTGAAGTTTAGCTACTGCAACCTTGGTCAATGCTGTTTTGGGATCTGCCAGTACCAAAGCTGCAATATCCTCAGGTATGATCCCCGTTTCAAGTGAAATGGTATCTACATCGAATCCCTGGTTTAAAAGCGAATACCGGAAAGTTTTCAAATTGGTAAGGGCCCTGTACTCCCGGTCACCGGTCTTATAAATATTACGTTCGAAATTTCCGGTTACAAACAAGATCTTCGGCATTTTGGCTTGCAGAAGTCTTTTTAAGGCAGCAGACACTTCTATTTCAGTTGGCCAGTGCTGGTTATCCGCAAACACCCTTAGCATCGTGGTTCTTCCCTTATACTTTAGCTGCATGGTGTACAAGTTGGTCTCGTTAGACAGGTCAATAAGCTTACGAATTTCAGCTGGTGCTTTAAATTGATCCGCCTTCATATCCCTAACATCCGCTGCCTTCTCGGCAATTTCCCTCATGGTCTTTCCTGGAGAACGCTTCATGATATCATGCTTTTGATTCAGTGTATCATAATACATCACATTTTTCAGCACAATATTATTCTTGAAACGCATATATGCCTCCCATTCCCTAATGTTCCTGTTATAGGCTTCGGGTGCACCGTCGTCAAAGTATTGCCCAAACAGGTTCGCATAACCAGTTATCTCCAAAGGTTCGTCACCTAATTCTTTAATGATCTTCTGAGTAGTTTGAGTGATCGTATTGTTCTGATCTCGGGTAACATCAAGGTAGGCTACCAATTGAGGAATGGAAGTAATGTAGCCGATCACCAAAGTGGATACGATCACCAGCAGGTAACGTAATGATTTGACCATAGGTGTGGCAGACTCCATACCTGCCTTCAGCTTATAAATGCTTAATGCAAGAAAAAGATAAATAATGAGACCGAAGTAGATCAGATCCTTACTTGTGATCAATCCGCTCAGCATTTTATCTGTACGCCCTGCTATAGAGAGGAAATAGGTCAGATCCCTCACAAAGGGAACACTCTCCCATAAATTGTCTACACTGTACAATATACCGATCGTAACGAAGGTGCAAACCGCTGCAACGATCTGGTAATTGGTAAGGCAGGACATAAATAAACCAATGGAGGAGTAGGCACAAAGCAATAAATACAAACCCAGTAGCCCGCTCAGCAACATCCAGGTATCCGGAGATGAAATGGTATAATAGCTCGACCCCATATAGATACCTACAATTGCGATCATAATGAAATTGATCACCATCATGGAGAGAAATTTCCCCAATACAATATCGCGCAGATGAATGGGTGAAGAATAGAGCAGCCGGATTGTGCCGCTACTGGTTTCCCGGCTGATCAGCCCCATCGTGAGTAAAGGAAGATATAAGTACAGGTTTCTCATAACCGTGCTTATTAAGCCATTTCTTCCCAGGAATGTTTCAGTGATCAGGCTGATTTGGTTTTTAAAACCATCCTCTTGTGAACGTGCCAATGAATCTAATACTTTAATATAGGTGACACTGCACTGGATCATAAAAATAATGATCAAGAGCCAGGCAATGGGGGAATAAAACAGTGTTTTCAATTCTGTTTTAGCAACTCGGAAGATTGTTTTCATCAATATAAATTGTTTTTTGGTAATGAGCAAGCATGTATAACCTAATTCTCATTTCGGTTGTTGTACTGCTCCACATGATGGTTTTGTAAATGAGTTTGTTATTGAGATGAATGCTGTGACAATTGCTTAAATATTTCTTCAACAGCGTTTTTCTCCAGACTGATCTCCTGCAAGCGCCAGCCCTGCTTAACACTTTCTACTACAACCCTTTCCGCAATATCCCGCTGCCCATCGAAATATACGCGCACCGATCTATCGGTAAGTAACTCTGTTTTGAGCACGCCTGCTAATTTTTCAAGCGTACCCGCGGCAGGCATATTGCCAAAATGGATCAGCATACTGTGGGGTTCTACGTAATTATTAAATGCGTCCATCGTGTCAGCGAATACGATCCTTCCATTTTCGATCATTTTAATATCCTGGCAGAGCAGCTGCACTTCAGAAAGAATATGAGATGAAAAAATAACGACCCTATCCTTGGCTATATCTTTAATTAGTGACCTCACCTCAATGATCTGGTTAGGATCCAGCCCGTTCGTAGGCTCGTCGAGCACCAAAACATTTGGCCGGTGTACTATCGCCTGGGCGATCCCTACCCGCTGCCGATAGCCTCCAGATAAGTTTTTGATAAGCCTGCTGCTAAAATGGTCAACTCCACAGCGCTCTTTTGCTTCTTTGACCGCATTTTTCATGGAACTGCCAGACATATGCCGAAGACCAGCACAATACTCCAGATATTCATCTACCGTAAGGTCCATATATAGTGGAGGGTTCTGTGGCAGAAAGCCGATCTGCATTTTCGCCTGCATAGGATCTTCCCGAAAGTTTACCCCATTGATATACACATCTCCTTCAGTTTGGTTCAGAGAGCCACAAAGAATATTCATTGTAGTTGATTTACCTGCGCCATTGGATCCCAGTAAGCCCACAATGCCGTACTGGGTGATCTCCAGGTTGATATCGCGTATGGCCCAGCTACGACTGTACTTATGCGATAATTTTTCTATCTTAACGATACTTTTCTCCATTTCATTTGTGTTTTTTAAAATTTTTCGCATAACAGATCAGTCTGCGCCGCCACCTTATCAGGGCAGCAGCGCAACTAAAAAAGATATTCCTAATAACTTAATTCGGATTTTGTACCATTTCCGGGTTCTGGCTGATCAATATATTCGCCAACGGGAAAACATATCCGTTACTATTGGGTTCCAACGTATAAGTAACACCATCAAACACCCGGGTCGCGGCTTTCGCAAACATCGGATCTTTATTTAAACGTTTTTGATCGAACCAGCGCAATCCAGTTCCAAAAAACTCAAGGCGCCTTTCATTGATCACCAGCTGCAAAGCCTCTTCATTGGTCGCAGCGGCTATGTCCGCATAATCAGCGGGCAGGAACCTCATTTTGCGGAGAGTATTCAGCATTTTTACCGCCTCGTCCTTTTTACCTGCCCTGGCCAGGCATTCCGCCTTAATTAACCAGGTTTCATTAACAGATAAACCAACCGCCTGCTTGTCTGGATAACCCGAATAATTCTCTCTAGACCAATATCCCAATCCCGGAAAAACCGGGAAAAAATTAGTACCCGGTTTGACAAACAGACTGTACCGTAAATCCTTTACACCAAGCAAATTAAGCAAGGATCCGCTTAGTTGCATCGGATACGGGTAGGCAAGCGATGTTTTACGAAGCAATACCTGCTTATCATTATACTGAGAAGGAAAGCTGTTTAAGCTGGTGTTGTAATTATACAGATCTGAAGATAATGCCAGTGTATTGTCCGCATAAGCCTCTGCCTTGGTAAAATCACGCATAAACAGGTATACTTTGGAGAGCAAGGCATACGCTGAGGCCTTATTTGGACGAAAGTTGATATCCTGTTTTAACGGCAACATTGGAATGGCCTTTTTAGTATCTTCAATAACCTTGCTATACACCTGTAGTACCGAGGCCCTGGTCAGGTCTACAAACAATTTAGGTTCAAGCAGCAGCGGCACTGCAGGATCTTTATCAGCTGTTGCAATATCATACTGCTTTCCATATAGATTGGCCAGCATAAAGTAACCGAAAGCGCGGTGGACCAGCGCCTCAGCCAGAATGTTGCTTTTAACTACTTCTGATCCGCCTTTACTCACCATAACCTGATTGATGACAGTGTTCAGCGTATACATACAGCTGTAGATCGCAGCCCAATCGTTGTCTGAATTAAGATCTACATAAAAAGGCTTACGCCAGGTATACATGGATCTCTGGATCGTATTGGCCTTTATATTGCTTTGCAGCACATCTGCAGTATAGTCAAGGTCATCACTGCTCAAAACAGGAGCCTGGCCAAAAGCCGGTTGAAGCAAATCAGAATAATTCATCAATGCCCTGTAATCATCCGTATATTCAAGTACCCTTTGCCCTTGTATCGGAACACTTTCAACATATTTCCGGCAAGACAACAGGCTGATAGAAAGCAGTAATATATAATATTTTTTAGTATATGAATGCATAATACAAAGTATTTAAGGTTAAAAAGTCAAACTCGTTCTGAATGAAAAACTAGGCACAGGTGCCAGTTGGTAGTTGTTTCCTGTAGTATATAAGTAGTCAGGGTCTAATTTCTCCTTGTTGGCAGCCCAAATCATCCCCAGATTACGCGCTACAGCAGAAACCGTTAGCCCGTTAATGCCATATTTGTTGAGCAGTTTAGGGGGAACACGATAGGACAGCATAACCTGTTGCAGCTTAATATTACTGCGGCTTCGGATCAGGTAATTGGATTCTGTGTACCTGGCAAGGCTCTGATTATAATTGCTATTGTCGTCAAAGATCAAGCCTGGTACGTTGGTGAATGCTTCATCTCCAGGCACTCTCCATCTTTGATCCAGATCACCAGATCTGCCCACGTTAATATTGTTGGTAAAGCCAATAGAAACTATAGATGGTTTACGAAATACCCCGCCGAATACGTACATGAACTGGAAATTTAATTCCCATTGTTTGTATTGAAATGTATTGCCAAAACTACCGAACCATGGCGAAGTGGTACGTCCTGAATACTCACGGATGTCTAGGAAAGGAAAATCCAATACATTATAGGTTTTCCCTGGTACTTTAGGGTCATTGATCAAGGACTGTCCGGTAGCATCCAGGCCGGCCCATGAATAAGAAAACAAGTAATCACTTGGATAACCATCGTATAGATTTTCAGGTGAAAAACTTAGCGTAGGCGTTGCAAAACGAACATCATGAATAATATTGGTATTATAAGAAACATTCAGTGTTGAAGTCCATCTCAAATCCCTTTTAAGAAGGGGAATGAAATTCAGGCCTACATCTATCCCGCTACCATCTAAATTTGCAGTATTGAACAAAGAGCTGGAATACCCGTAAGTACTGTTAATAGGCATTTGCCAGATAATGTCAGTAGTGTGTTTACGGTAATATTCAAGGGATCCTGATACTCGACCATTAAATAAAGAAAAATCCAGGCCATAATTGATCATGCGTGTTTTCTCCCAACCCAGGTTATCAACAGCGGGTGTAGCGATCAAACCATAAGGATAGCCCGTGTAAAAATCATTCCCCAACAGGTTGATCACGGCCACGGGCGCATATCCCTGTGGGGCATTTCCGGTAAAGCCATAAGTGGCCCGCGGGGAAAGCTGGTCCAGCCAGGAGATGTTCTTGATAAATGCCTCATTTTTGAGATTCCATTTCAGGCCGGCAGACCAAAGCGGGATAGCTCTTTTACGGCGATCCACCCCAAGCAGGTTATAATCATCAAAACGTGTGCTACCCGATATGGTATACTTGTTATCGAAAGTATAGGACCCATTGGCATAATAAGACATCGCCCGGGTAGTCTTTTCGATAATGGCTCTGGAAGTTGCACCAATAGTTTGCGTAGAACCATACATGTCTTTAAATGTTACAGACGGGTTGACACCTCGGAAAGAATTGATCTCCTTATCATAGCCATAACGGAGTTCGCCGCCAGACTTGCTGTATTGCTCTCTGATCTCGTTACCAACAAGAATATTCAACACATGCTTATTCCCCCAGTTTTTATGTACATCTACTTGTCCTCTAAGACTATATGTTCTGCCCAGCGAGTTACCCAGGTCCAATCTACCACCCAATGGTACACCATATACCCGTGCACCAGTACTACTCAAACTGGTACCTTTGTTTACCAGCAGCCGTGCTTCATAACTATTCGGTTCCCAATACGTTTCATTCTCTGAAAAATTACGCCCGATATTACCGGAAACATTCACTCCAAGCCAGGAGGTGATCTTCCCATTAACCGCCATGTTCAAATTGATATTGTTCGAGTTATTTATGGTATTAGAATAGTCAAGTTCATCAACAGGAGAATACTGAAAAGGAAGATAACCTTTGCTTTCCAAATTCCGTGCAACTGATGGTACAGTAGCCACATCGTAGTAAATTCGGTTCCCATTGCCATCTTCCAACATATCATAAGGCCGCAACCCTCCTGAAAAAATGCTCATAGCACGCACCGCAGCCCCATTGATCTTGTCTCGCGTGTTGCTAACCGTAAGATCTGAGGTCACGGTCACATACCCGTTCGCTAAATTCGATACATTGCTGGCTTTTATGGAATATCCATTATTTGTATTGCTCTTATAGGCACGGTCTTCGTCATAAAAATATCCGGATACGAAGTAAGAGTTACTGATCCCTCCCCCAGATAGCGAGAGGCTATACTGGTGGGTGGTGGGTGGCTGCAATAATAGTTTTGACACCTGGTCACTATTGTCATTTTGGGCAAGGGCTGCCAGTTGCTGATCCCTTTGTGCATCTGTGATCTCGCCTCGTTTAGCACGGAAAATGATGGCCTGGGCCTGACTGTTGTTTTCAGGTAAGAGACCTGTAGTTGTTAAAACAGGGTCTCTTAATCTTCCTTTATCTATAAGCTCCTTTTCCAAAGCAATATAATCTGTCATCGACATCATTTTGCCATAAGTAGCACGAGGTCTGTTACTTGTACCAAAAGTAGTAGAAAAATTAACCACCGGTTTACTGTTACGCTTTCCCTTTTTAGTGGTGATCACGATCACGCCATTAGCCGCCTGAATACCCCAAATTGAAGCCGCAGCCGCATCTTTCAAGAATGTAATTTGCTCAATATCGTCTGGATTAATAAAATTAAAGGCTCCATTGGTAATGGACTGTTGTGAAGGAAAACCATCGATAACCAATAATGGATCTGTATTTACCTTGGTATAGCTACTTACCAGCGTAGAAATTCCCCTAATGTTAACTGTTCCATTACGGCTCTTTCCGGCCGTTGTTTTAGTAGATATATTTACGCCCGGCACTAATCCCTGCAAACGTTCCAATACACTAACTACCGGGAACTGATCCAATTGTTCAGCTGTAACTATTCCAAATGAACCTGTAGCCCGCTCCTTCGGAATGGTCTGATAACCTGTTGAGACAATTTCAACCCGACTTAACTCATCAGTTTTAACTGTCAAACCAATATTCCCCAGATCTGGTTTAACTAAAACTTCCTGCTGGTTATATCCAACATATCTGATAACCAGTATAGCTTTATCATCCACTTTTGTCAATACAAATTCGCCATTTTTGTTGGTAGTAACCCAAACTCCAGTTCCCTTCACTGTTACGCTCGCACCAGCGAGCGGCTTCCCATTCTCATCTAATACCCTGCCCTTTACATTGATCGCATTAAGAGTTTCAATTACCCGGCTCCAAAAGGTTTTTTCCTTCGCCTTAATTACTACTTCCTTATTATCGATCGTATACGTTAAGTCGGTGCCACTAATGATCTGATCTAGCACTTTATCAAGCGGTGTATCCTTGAAATTTACATTTATTCGTTGTGAAGTGCTAAAAGAACTGGTCTCTATCAATACATTATAGCTGGTCTGCTTTCTGATCTCCCTGAAAACCCTCTCGATAGTTACATTTTTTTCATTCAATGTTAGCCGCTGTCCGAACGTTGCGGCACTTACCTGCATAAGGGATATGATCAGGATGAACGTGGTCAGTTTCATAATCAATAGCAGTTTAGACATGTATGCTGTGGGCATACAAAAAAATTTAGTATAATTTTTATACATTTGATCGTCTGTTATAGTGTTGTGGCAATTTTCCAGAAGGACACTTCACTAGGTTAAAGAATAATTGATTTTCAATGTTCCTGATGCGGACACAAAGGCTTCGATCGCAAATCGGAGCCTTTACTGTTTATCGGCATCCTAATGTACTTGCGGGATCTTTTTTTCGTCTTTCATTTTTCAGCTGGTTTAATTGTTTGTATTTAATTAAGTATAGAGATAATAGGTCCTTTAATTCTTCCGGTGGATCCTCACCTTTTCTTTACCGACCTCAAATGTAACAAGGTCAGTGCGTTCGAGCATTTTTAACACTTCAGAGATATTCTCGAACCTGCTGATAGAGCCAAAAAAGGTCTTCTTTTTCAATTCAGGATCAGCAAACTCGATCTCCACATTATACCACCTTCCAACTTTAGCCATGATACTCTCGAATGTTTCGTTGGTGAACATAAAATAGCCATTCTTCCACGCTACAACGTCCTCTGTTTCCACAGCAGCAACCTGGATCCTGTTGCCCGTAAGGGTAGCCTGCTGCCCTGGCGTCAGCGTTTCGGTTAAGTCTGCTGTTGATACTTTTACACTACCTTCTAACAGGGTGGTCTTGATCGAAGAATTGTCAGTATAGCTATTGATATTAAAATGTGTACCCAAAACTTCAACTTCCTGTTTATTTGTTCTCACTATAAAGGGATGTGATCTATCCTTGGATACTTCAAAATACGCTTCTCCATTAAGTTCGACCTTTCTGTCCTTTAGCGATGCGAATGAAGATGGATATTTTAAGGAGGACTCTGCGTTCAACCAAACATGGGTACCATCAGGCAAAATAACTTGCGAAGTACCTCCACGAGGGGTTTCAAAAACATCGATCACAAATTTATCTGCATTCCCGCTCGCTGTGTAGATGATTTCACCATTAGCTGATTTTGTAATCTTTACCCCATTCTCTGTTGCAATGTCACCATTAAGCGCATCGGTTATAGATATCCTTTTGCCGTTACCCAATGTTAAGAAAGCCCTATTACCCCCGGGTTTGATATCATTAGCATAAGTTCTTTCAGATGCCTGATCTTTATTGCTGTAATAGAAATAACCACCGGTCATAACAGCTATGGCGACAGATACCGCAACAGCGATACTTGGCCAAAGCCTTCTTGTTTTTATTCTCTCCTGTGGTTGACTCGTGATGTAGCCAAACATTTGGTCGGCTTTAGCCGTATCCATATTCACCCATTCTTCTGTAGTGTACGCATACCACTCCGCTCCAATGATCTCTTCCAGGTCTTCATTAAAATTACTGTCGCCAACAAGTGATCGCCATTCCACTCGTTCTTCTGGTGTAAGGCGCTTGGCTTGATATTGTTTATATAGAAAATTAAGTCTTTCTCTGTTCATATCCTTAAGGTTTATTTAGTGATTTTTTCACACTAGATTAACATCCCTTTATTAATAAGACGGATAGAAAAAGAAAGAGGGGGTATAGAAAACTAAAAAAGTTTAAAAATTATCAAGATAGCCGCTACATCGGTATGAGAACTTACATAATTGCGTAAAAACCGAAGTGCCAACTTCATATAGGATCGTACAGTGTGGGGAGAGAGTTTTAGTTTTTCGGCAACTTCATCATATTTTAATCCGTCCTGATGGCAAAATTTGTATACTAATTTTTGCTGATCCGGCAAAAGTTCGATACCCGCCTGTAGTACTTTTCTGGTGTCGTTCAATAAAACCTGCTCTTCAGTTTCGTTATGGCCCTCGATCCAGTCTGCTCCCAGGTCTTTTTCTACCTTATAGGCTAACTCCCTGTGTCGCAACATATCTATAGACAGGTTACGGGCAAGTGTTTTTAGATAACTATCAAGGTTATTGATCGTAGTCAACGTTGGTCCCATCTTCCATAGTTTCAACATGGTTTCCTGTACCACTTCTTCTGCTACGATATCAGACTGAAGTATGCGAAGTGAAAAAGTATAGATCTTATTATGATATTTATTAAATATGATACGAAATGCATTCGGATCCCCTTCTGCTATTTTGAATAGCAGATCTTGTTCATTATAAAGGGGAGTAATTGTCATAAAGCCAATTTACGTAAAATAAATTATTATTTAACAATGGCGGCTAAGGAGCACGAAACAGGGGTCAAATCGCATGACTTGATCAACCCATTTTTATTATTTGATGACCCACCGTTCACCGGATATATGCGGATATATGCGCAGAATTGCATCATTAATTTCTCCGGTTCGATCTTACATTCCGTCAAATATTCGTTTTCATTAAAAACCGAACCAACAAAAAGGTACCCAATAGCTGTAACACGGCACTTTTGGTGGCGGTCATGCCATCGCTTACGATTTTGGACAAGGGTAAAGTGCTTGGTTCAGGTACCACCATCTGGATGTGTTGGTACTTCTTCTCAAAGTTACCGATCACCGACCGCGTGGCTGTGGCCCTAAGCAATTCATCAATGTAGTAATTAACTATAGCCTCAACTTTGGCAAGTAAATATCTTGATACACCGTTATGGGTGGGTACAAGCTCGTAATAAAAATGCTTAATGGTTTCATCCATCACTTCCTGAATAACTTCTCTTTGCTTCGGTAATAATAATTTATTGATGCGATGTTTACTCCAGCCAACTTCGCAAGCTCATATGTACTGGTGGATCCAAACTCGTTTTTGGTAAATAATTCCCGGAGGCTCTTTTTAGTCTCTCTCTTGCCGTTATTTCATTCATGTCATCTGGAATTCTTTAAATTAACTATCGGCATTTATAAACCTGATGAATTTTAATTAAGCTACGTCAGCACCTTACCCGGTGCTGGCGTAGTCATAAGCAACGCATTAGTGGTTATATATTGATGGCTCCCTGACCCGCCGCTATCAAATAGGCATCTTTTAAGGCTTCGGAATAAGTTGGATGCGCATAACTGATGCGGTACATATCTTCAGCCGTTACCTCATATTCCATTCCTACAACGGATTGTGCAATTACGTCAGCCGCTCTTGGGCCAATGATATGCACACCAAGCACTTCCCCATATTTTGGTGAAACAAGCACTTTTACAAACCCGTCGGTGTCCATTGCAGCCCTGGCACGGCCACTGGCCGAATAGGGAAAACTTCCGGACTTGAATTCAATACCTTTCGCCTGAAGTTCCTCTTCCGTTGCTCCTACAGAAGCAACTTCAGGCCAGGTGTAAACCACGCTGGGGATCAGGTTATAATTAATATGTGGTTTTTGTCCATTGATGGCCTCTGCTACAAATATGCCTTCATCTTCAGCCTTATGAGCCAACATAGGGCCTGCAATTACGTCTCCGATAGCGAAAATATTATCTACGTTCGTCTGCAATCGTTCATTGACCTTCACCTTGCCGTTCTTCTCCGTATCGACACCGACCACCTGAAGATCTAAGCCATCTGTGTAAGCACGCCTGCCTACTGCGACAAGACAATACTCGGCGGCAATTTCCTGCTCTTTTCCCTGGGCATCTTCAAACTTTATGGTTGAATGGTCCCCGGCATTAGCAGCAGACTTTACCTTACTGCCGAGTAAAGAGGTTATACCCAACTTTGACAGCGTTTTTAACAGCGCCTTCCCAAGCTCACGGTCCATGGTCGGGATCAACGTATCTGTATATTCGATAATGGTGACCTCTGTACCGATCCGGGCGAAAACAGAAGCCATTTCCACGCCGATCACGCCACCGCCAATAATGACCATTGATTTGGGTTGTGCCGGTAATGTCAAAGCTTCGGTAGAGGTGATGATCCTTGTTTTGTCAATAGTTACACCAGGAATAGATGATGGTTTAGACCCGGTAGCGATGATGAAATATTTACTGGTCAATACGATCTCTTTGCCTTCATTGGTAACCTTTATACGGTTCTTATCAACAAAACTTCCAAGTCCGGTGTGCACATCGATCTTGTTTTTTTTCATCAGATAACTCAATCCTGATGTATTTGATTTGACAACACCCTCTTTACGTTTGATGAATTGCTCAAAATTCAGGCTCAAGCCATTGTTGAGTTCAATACCGTGAACTTGAAACTCCTCTTTGGCTTTGTGGAAGTGTTCCGTACTGTCCAGTAACGCTTTTGCCGGAATGCAGCCAACATTGGTGCACGTACCACCTAAGGTATTATATTTTTCAACGATGGCTACCTTGTAACCAAGTTGCGCTGCGCGGATGGCTCCGGTATACCCACCAGGGCCCGATCCGATAACGATGATGTCATATTGATTTTCCATGATTTTTAGTACAATGTGTTATTAATCTTTTATCTTCCGCACTATCTCCAACAATCTCGCAATTGTGCGGTAATGCATATTCTCGTGAAAAAGCAGGAATTGCATAACTTCATTACTCACTGAAACGCTTTCATCTCCTGGTCTGTTCATTCCGGTACACCTTTTATAAAATTGAGCCGTTTGCTGCAACGAATGCCTGATGAGTAAAATGTCATCTTCCTCTATAATTTCATCGGGTGTCGAACCTCTTTGAAAGCTGGATATCATGAATTCATGCTCCGGGCGCTTATAAGGAGAATTTTCATAAAGCAGGCTTTCACTTACTACGAGAATATGGCCCATATTCCAAATAATATTGTTGTTAAAGCCAGGCGGAATAATATTGTATTGATCCACTGTTAGATCTTTCGTCCGTTCCAGCAACAACTTTCTTTCTTCTTCTAATTTATCGAGATATTGTGTCATGTTGATATTCGTTTTTATTTGACATTATATTTTTTCATGTTCTTCGTCGCTTTCTAAATGCGGCGGAATCAGCTTATACATAACCGGCGTTACAATCCGGGAAAGTATGGTTGAACTGAGTAATCCGCCGATCAATACGATAGCTAATGGAGCTATAAGTGGATTAGGATTTAGTGCAATGGGAAGCAAGCCACAAATTGCCGTTATGGAAGTCAATACAACCGGCAGAAAGCGGGTTTCGCCTGCCATACTGATCGCTTCATCTATACTATGTCCCTCGGCTCGCAGTTGGTTAGTAAAATCTACAAGCAAAAGCGAGTTTTTAACCTGAATACCCGATAAGCCAATAAAACCAATGATAGAAACAAGCGACATCGGGTTGCCGGTCATGAGTAACAATACAACCCCGCCAAGTATGCCGAGCGGTATGATCGACAACACAATAATGATCCCTTTAAAAGTTTTGAATTGCAAAAGCAGAACACCGATGAAAAGGAAAGTGCTCAATATGATCACCGACAGGAAGTTGCCGCCTAATGCATCACCTTCAGATTCTGCTTCACCTGATAACTTATAATAGTAGCCCGGCAGCATTTTCAATTTATTCAGTTCGGGAACGATCTCTTTCAATACATCATTAGCTAACACACCTTCTTTGGTCAGGGATGTCACCTTTGCAAATCGTGATTTATTAAAATGATTGATCGCTGTGGGCGATGTCTCAAAGGAAATGGTAGCGATCTGATCAACCAGTACCGGGGTGCCTTTTACATTGTTTACATACAGGTTTTTTAAAGCATCCAGGTTAGAGAACTTATCTCTCGGCAAGGTGATCACCACATTACGTGCATCGCCCCGGTCATCAATATAGTCACCAACGTTTAAGCCTGCCACGGCCATACGTACCACTTTGTCTATGTCGCTGGTCAACACCCCCAGGGTGCGGGCCTTCTCTTTATCAATTTTTATCTTGACATCCGATTTGTAGCTGTTCAGCTCGTTATTGACGTAAAACGTTCCCGGATTCTTTTTCAGAATATCTTCCACTTTAAAAGAAAGCTCCCGTATCTTATCCTGGTCATCTCCAAATACCCGCACCACAATATTCGCTTCAATCGGCGTTCCCTGTTCAAAGTCTTTCACTTCAATCCTTGCATAGGGCATATCATTGAATTTCTTTCTGAGCTTTTTGATAAGTTCAGTTTTTTCTCCCGGACTGGCCTCTTCATCCAGTTGTACAAATACTTGCGCGAAATCCGGCTTTATATCCTGCTGATGCACGTTGTAATAGATCTGGGGGTTGCCTTTGCCTACGTTCGAGGTGTAATAAACGATCTCCTTGTGTTTCTTCAATTCACCTTCAACCAGCTTGGTCACACGGTCACTTTCCGGGATATCCGCCTGCAAGGGTAGTTTGATATTGATCAGGAACATCGGCTTTTCAGAAGTTGGAAAAAGCTTGAATCCGGTCAATGTAAACAAGAAAAAGGCCAGTACGCTTAATGCTAATGATATTCCGATAGTGGCTTTTGGCCATTTTAAGGCAAGTGGCATCACCCGGGCATAAGACACGGTCAGAAACCGTTGCAGGTGCTTTAAAAAGAAGTTACCCTCGCCATGCGTATGCGTTTTTAGCATCCGGCTACCCAGAAAAGGGACAAGCGTTAAGGCTACGACCATAGAAGCCAGTACACTGGTCATCACGGCCATTGGCAGGCTGCGGATAAATTCGCCGGCCATATCAGGCAAAAAGGC
The DNA here is from genome assembly GCF_039921305.1 of Mucilaginibacter sp. Classification (GTDB taxonomy): domain Bacteria; phylum Bacteroidota; class Bacteroidia; order Sphingobacteriales; family Sphingobacteriaceae; genus Mucilaginibacter. The sequence goes on along the minus strand of NZ_JBDSCA010000028.1, from coordinate 148,739 downwards.
AAGCGGCAAAAAGGCAATAACCAATGTTGCGGTACAACCTACTACCGCCGCGCCTATCTGTTTAGTTCCCTTTAAAATCGCATCCTTACGGGAATGGCCTTCCCTGAGCCAGCGCTCAATGTTCTCTACCACAACTATACTGTCATCCACCAATAGTCCTAATGCTACCACAAGTCCGACAATACTGAGTTGATTTAAGGAATAGCCTAATAAATTCATAGTAATCAGGCCCAGCGCTAAGGAAAGCGGAATCGAGATCATCACGATCAATGAGGCCCGGAAGCCTAATGGTAACAGCGTAATTACCACTAAAAATATCGCTAATCCGAAGTCGAAACCCAGGTGGCCTAAACGCTCGGATACCATATTGGCCTGATCGAAGTTTTTGACCATGCGGATATTCTCCGGCAGGGTTTTGCCAAATTCTCCCAATACCGGTAAAAACTCACCCTGTACGCTGGCAATGTTCACATTGTCTTTCATGGCTGCCGTAACCAGGATAGCACGGTGCCCGTTCAAACGGGTAATGTGATTGACAATGCCGTCCTTATAACTCACATTGGCCACATCTTTCAGATAAATGATCTTCCCGTTCGCATTATAGATAACTGTATTGGCAACATCTTCAACGTTCTTAAACTTGCCGCTGGTCTTCACATTAAATATCTTGCTGTCCAGGTTAATGCTACCGCCGGGAATATCCGCGGCCTCGCTTTGCAAACTGCCTATCACTACGTTGAGCGGTATTTTTAACTGGGCCAGTTTATCCAGCTGCATATCAATGCGGATCTCCTGTTCAGGCATCCCGAAATATTTCACTTCTTTCAGGTTGGTGATCTTCTCTAAGCGCGTTTTCAGTATGTCCGCCTGATCGCGGAGTAATTTACCGGAAGCGTTATCTGAAACGAGGGCAACCTGCAATACCTTTACATCCGAAGAAGAAACCTTTTCTGTTTTGATGAGATAGATATCCTTGGGAAGTTCACTGTTCTTTAAAGCGTTGATCTCTGTAGATATTTCCTGGTATTTGTTATCTACATCCACACCATATTTAAACTTTGGCTGGATAACTGCCACACCATCCTCCACCGTGGTGAGGATCTTTTCAATATTTTCCAGTCCATAGATCTTATTTTCGATGGGCTTTACTACCTGCTCTTCCATATCCTTAGGACTGGTACCAGGGTAAATAACAGTAATGATATACTGCGGAGGATGGGTTGTAGGGTCTTCCGAACGGGGCATGGTAAATAGCGTAAGTACGCCAACCACGGCAACCAGAAGGAATATGATCAGTGTGAACTGATAGTTTTTAACGGCAAAATTTGTGATTTTCATGACTATTGGTTTTACCTGATAATTTTAATGGTAGACTGTTCGTTGAGGTAGGCGCTGTTAGAAACGACGATCTGATCTATGCCTTCCAGTTTATCTTTTAGATACACATTTTCGTTATCGAACTTCAGGATGGTAACCGGAACTCTTTTTACTTTGGTTGCACTAATTGTGGTAAACACAAAGCCTTTATTCCCGTCAGCTTCCACCAGTGATGCGTACGGGATAACCATCACGCTTTCATCCTGATGAGTGGCTATTTCCGCTTTACCAAACATGCCTATCGCCGGCTTTACGCCATTTAAATTTAGCTTTAACTCTACCTGGAAAGAGCCGAGTTCCCGGTCTGCAGCCTGCGACTTGCGAAATACCACGGCATCAAATTTTTGACCTGCATACCCATCGAGTATAACTTGGGCAGTTTGTCCTGGTTTAATAATGGCCCATTCACGGTCCGTTACACCAACCTTCAATGAATAACTGTTGTGCTGTTCGGTAGAATTGATCAATAAAACGGGCATGCCCTCGGCGATCACTTCACCCTCGTTTGCTATCTTCTTACTTACAAAACCATCAGATGCGGCGTATATTTTGGAATAGCGATCATTAAAAGCTACCGCCTCCGTAGATTTTTTAGCAACATCTAAAGCAGTTTTGGTATTCTGTAGTTGCTCTAACGTATAAACGCTGTCTTTATAAAGATTCATGGCGCGACTGTAATCGCGCTGTGCTTTTTCCACACCCAGATTGGATTGCGCCAGACCGGCCGAAATTTCAGTTGAGTTGAGCGTTGCCAGCAATTGGCCTTTTTTAAAGAACTGGCCTTCCTGTACCAATATGCGGCTGATCACACCGCCTATCTTGAAGGAATATTTGGCTTCATCTTCTGTACTTATCAGGCCAGTAGCACTGATCTGGTCGGGTACGCCTAACACGGAAACCGATGCTGTTTTAACGGGGATGATATCCGGCTCACCCATTGCATTTTGTTTGTTGTGTTTTTCTTTGCAGGCTGCCAAAAGTGTTACAGTGACTGTTGCTATGGCAATGCTGAGTAATTGAATTTTTTTCATGATTTTTTTGTTATTGAATAGTGAAACTGGCGTTAGCACGTTCTATGGCCGTATAGGCGATCCAGGTGTCGTAAAGGGCGATGTTGGCGTGTAGCTGCGCATCTATCCACTGGTTTTGGGCATCCAGCAGTTCGATGTAAATAGCCAATCCCTGTTTGTATAATTTCAGCATATCACCGTAATAGGTCTGGCTGGTTTTTAACTGGGATTGTGCCGCATCATATTGCGCGATAGCACTTTGCATACCGGCCTGGCGAACCTTCAACTCGGTAAGCAGCTGCTGTTGTACATAATCGGTTTGGGATGCCAGGGCCTCGCGGTGGGCAATGGTCTGTTTTACCCGGTAATTGTTTTTCCCGGAGGAGAACAGGTTCCATTCCAGCGATACGCCAAACAAATAATAACGGCTTTGGCTATTAACCTTCCAGTCAAAAGCCTGCGAGCCCAGGTCAACAAAGGTGCCTATCTTTGGGATAAGATAAGATTTGGCCATCCCCGTCAGGTTGCCATTAATGTCCTTAGCGATCCGCAGCTTGGATAATTCTTCTCTGCCGCTGATATTAGTTCCCAACAATTGTTCCCTACCGGGTAGTTCCTTTATGTCATCTAATAAGATGCTATCTGTCAGCGGGCGATTGATCAGGAAGTTAAAATAGTATTGGGCCGATTCCGTGGTTTTCTTTGCGCCAATGAGTGAAGCATTGATCCTTGATACTTCGTTTTGGCTTCTCAGCACAACGGTGCGGTTTACCTTGCTGTTGTCATATAGCTTGGTATTGATCCTTTGGCCTTCTTCAACCAGCTTAAGGGAGGACTCATAGATTCCCGTAGCATAAACTGCTTTCTGATAATTGTAATAAGCCGTTTTGATCTCTTTAACCAGTTCGCGTTTGTAAAGCAGCACTTCTGTTTTTTGCATATCCACCTGTTGCGTCTTGATCCGCTTATTATAGATCAGCTCTGCATTCAAAATGGGAAGACTGGTACGGATCTTAGCATCATAAAAATTATCCGGGTTAAGCTGGATGCGCTGGTTTTGCAACTGCGGAAACGCATTGCTACCGGTTAATTTGTTCAGCGTGGAGTAAACCCCGTTAAACAGGTCGCCGGTCGGGAAATCTATCGTACGCCCGCCGTCCGCTTTGGTGTAGGTGGTCGAAAAGGTTACATCGGGCAGGAACATGCTTTTCGCTTCCTTCAACGCATAGACATTCTTTTCGAGCACGAAATTCTGCTGTTTGATGCTCTGGCTGGATGTAAGCCCTTCGCGGATGTAATCATCCAGCTTGCTTTGGGCTTTTACTGACGGGGCAACCAGCAAGGCTGTTGCGATCAGTAAAAGATGGCTGTTTTTTTTAATTTGAAAATTCATTTTTAATCATTGTTATAAGTTTAAACACTGTTTAATATATAGTCAAAAAAAAGGCTAACTTTTTTCAAGCAGCGCAACAAAGCACTCGTAGCCGTTCTGCATTAGCTCTTCATTCGTTTTGCCGATGAAGCTTGAAGTTCGGTCTTTACAGAACAGGGCACAAATACCATGCGTTACCGAAAGGATCATAAAGGCAAAATACTCGGGGTCCATGCCACTAAATCTACCTTTAGCCTGGCATTCTTTAACCACATTCAATAAGTGGTTTATCGCTTCCTGTGCGATCTGAAAACCGCCCGACTGCTGGCTTTTTGCTGGTTCTTCAACCATAAACATCAGGTTATAGTAATCTTTGTTTTCCTGTGCAAATTGGATAAAGATGCGGCCCATAGCTTTTAAACGCTCAAAAGGATCGGCTACTTTCTCCAGAACTCTCATCTGACTAAGCAGCAACCTAAACCCTTCCTTGTGCAACTCCTGAAATATCTCGCCTTTATCCTTGAAGTAAAAATAAAGCGAGCCGGGGCTGTAATTGATCTCACTGGCAATATTGCGCATACTCGCCTGTTCGTAGCCTTTGGCTAAAAATATTTTACGCGCACCATTTAAGATCCGTTCGTGCATTTCCTGCTTCTCTTCCAGTTTTCGTTCTGCTATGCCCATTTCAAATAATTATAAAATACAAATATAGGAGTGCCGGCTTGTTGGCCAAATCCTATATTAGGTTTCTCCGTTTTAGTTTTGCATTCCGGGGCTGATCTGCCCCATGATGTTTATAGCGGATTTCCTGTTCAATAACTTGAATCCAAACAACATGAACCTGTTTTTCCAGCCTTGTACAACCCTTGGCTTCCGCCTCTTTCCCATAGCGCTAACCAATTCTTTGGCAACATCCTCAACGGAAGACATCACAAATTTGGGGAAATCACTGGCATGCCCGCCTGCGTTTGCATGGAAGTCGGAGTTTGCGGCACCGGGGTTAAACCCCATGACAAAGATACCTTTCTGCTTAAACTCGTACCACAAAGATTCTGAGAAATTGGCGACAAAACTCTTGGTGGCTGCATAAACTGCTCCGCCCGGCAGAGAAGAATGAGCGAGTAGCGAACCTATATTTACCAAAGTATCTCCCGATTTAGCATTTTGTAAAAACCCATAAGACAGGGTCACCAATGCATCCATATTAAGCTGCATGCCAGCCAATTGATCCACTAATGGAACCTCAATAAATTTTCCGTAAATACCGGCACCTGCATTGTTAATCAGGGCATCGTATTTCTCAGTTTTTAAATGGTTTACCAGTTTTTGCAAGTCATCTTTATTGGTCAGATCAGCAACTAAAACTGTATGACCAGCACCATCCAAAGTTGTAACCGCGTTATTCAATTTAGCCTCGTTGCGAGCCACCAGTGTTACCTGGTAGTTTTGAGCAGCCAGCCGCCTGGCTGTTTCCAGCCCAATGCCTCCGCTTGCTCCTGTGATCAATACTTTTTTCATGATTATGTTTGATTAATTTTATTCCATTGCAAATGTATTGAACACTGTTCAATAAAACAAATTTATAAATCTTAATTTCAAAATCTGACACCATGCTTACATTTAATCCCATCATTGGAAAGAATTACGATTGTTAGGTTTCAATATCGGTCTCTCTTCTCATATATCTGCATTTATTCCGTTCAGAATAACCTTGAGCAGGTTTATTAATTATAAAAGTACCCACTTCCGTAAATTTGTTTCATTATTCCCCACTTCTGTATCAGAATAACTATATGGAATTAGCAGAAATTTGCCGCTGTATTAAAACAAATCAAAACATACGATCATGGCAAAAACAATTTTTATAACAGGTGCTTCCCGCGGATTAGGCCGGATCTGGACCGAAGCTTTTTTAAAACGTGGCGACCAGGTGGTTACAGCCGTAAGAAATCCGGATTCGTTAGCTCAACTGGCAAAGGAATACCCCTCAAACTTGTTGGTTCTGAAATTAGATGTTACGGATAGAAACGCGTGTTTCGATGCATTGGCAAAGGCAAAAAATCATTTCGGCGCAATTGATGTACTGATCAATAACGCAGGTTACGGACACATGGGCGCAATTGAAGAATTAAATGAAGAAGAGATCAGGGCGCAGATAGAAACGAATGTATTTGGTTTACTATGGATTACGCAGGCTGTACTACCGATTATGCGCGAACAGAAATCCGGTCACATTATACAGCTTTCAAGCGCTTTAGGTGTGGTTGCGATACCAACTATGGGCATATACAGCGCGTCAAAATTCGCGGTAGAAGGCATTGGCGAAACATTGGCCGCTGAGGTAAGCGGATTTGGAATTAAAGTAACAATCCTGGAGCCCAACGGCTTTTCTACTGATTTTAGCTCGGCTTCCCTTGCACAAAGCCAGCCGATAGCAGCGTATGATGACGTTAGAAATGCGCTTTACGCGTCAATCAAACCCGAAGACTCGGGTGTACCGGAAGCTACCGCCGATGCCGTGCTTAAACTGGTTGATGCGGAAAACCCTCCTTTAAGACTAATTTTGGGTAAAGTTGGTTTTCCGTGGTTCAAACATACTTATGACGAACGCGTGAAAACCTGGGAAGAATGGCAGGATGTTTCTGTAGCAGCACACGGAAAATAAAAACTTAAATTAGCAGAATCCGGTTAAACGGGTTCTGCTATTAAACCGCAACGATGAATCATTTCGATAAGATAAGCGACTTGCACGAAGCACTTGGGGTTAAGCCTCCTGAGCATCCCTTATTCAGTATTTTACATGGCGACCAAAACAATTGTGGTGGCAACGAACTCGAATTTACCGCAGACTTCTATATTATTGGTTTTAGAAAGCTGAGATCGGGAAGTGTGCTTTACGGTAAAACGAAATATGACCATGACCGCGGCTCAATGTCGTTTACGAAACCTCATCAAATTGTTGCCTTTAAAAATGTTCAGTTGCAAGAAAAGGGTTTTTTACTACTCGTACATGAAGACTTTTTATCAGGGAGCAGTCTCCACCTGGAAATAAAGAAGTACGGCTATTTTGATTATGAGGTTAGCGAGGCTTTACACCTTTCGCCAAGTGAAGAAGAAACAATTTGGAACCTGGTATATACACTGGACAAGGAATACCATAACAATACCGATGACTATAGTAAAACAATTATACTTAGTCACCTTGATACCCTGCTTAAATATGCGCAGCGTTTTTACAAAAGGCAGTTTATTAATCGGGCAGATTTAACAGGCGCAATAGCTACGCGGTTTAGCGCCATTCTTTCCAGTTACTTTGAAAAAAGAGAGAAGAATGATCTTGGCCTACCAACAGTTAGCTATATGGCAGAAAAACTAAATGTATCTTCCCGGTATCTGAGTGATCTGCTCAAGCAGGAAACCGGTAAAACCGCTTTAGAATTGATCCATCTTTATTTAATTTCAGAAGCAAAGAACTTGCTCCGGGAGGGCAAAATGAATATTTCTGAAATTTCGGCTTCGCTTGGCTTTGAAAACCCGACATACTTTTCCCGTTTATTCAAAAAAGAAGCAGGTATTTCCCCAAATAAGTTTCGGGATCATCTTTTAAATTAACGTTAGTAGGTTTCTGGGTTCTTGCTATCACCAAAAATGTGTACCATGACCGTTGGCAAACGATATTACTAACCCAATTCATAAAAGTACCTGCACCACGGCAGGCTTTATAAAAAAAATGAGCGAGGTGCCTGTGTAACTAATAGCATCGCCATTTTATAAAAAGTTACTTTTTGATTTGCTAAATCGGTTAAGTTTGATAGTTTTGAATTAATATTTCAGACGACCGATCTAAAAACCTGTTTTAAGCAATGATAAAAAATCTACTGGCACCTATACGGCTAATGGCTACTGCTGTATTATTATTTGCTGCTTTTGCTGCCCACGCCGCGGTTTGGCAATGGTCGGTTTTGGTGCGGAATGCTAAAGAGAACGCTGGCCAGGCACGGGCGTATTTGTGGATACCACCCAACTGTAAACAGGTTAAAGCCGTGGTGTTCGCGCAAAACAATATGGAGGAGCAATCCATACTGGAAAGTGCCGGTTTTAGAAAAGAAATGGGTAAGCTTGGTATTGCCGAAGTATGGGTAAGCCCTGCCTACGATCTGAAATTTGTATTTACCGAAGGCGCCGGCGAAACATTTAACGGCATTATGGCCGATCTGGCGTCGGCATCGGGCTATACGGAGTTAAACACACAGCCCATTATACCCATGGGGCACTCGGCCGCGGCAAGTGCCCCATATTATTTTGCGGCCTGGGCGCCGCAGCGTACATTGGCCTGCCTGTCGGTAAGCGGGCAGTGGCCATATTTTCGTAATACCGCTTTTGCGCCTGATATTTGGGGCGAACGAAACATTAACTTTGTGCCCTGCCTGGAAACCATGGGCGAATACGAGTCGGCAAATACATGGTCGGCCGAGGGCCTGAAAGAGCGGGCGGCACACCCGCTGCTGCCGCTGAGCATGCTGGCCTGCCCCGCCGAGTTTCATTTCGCGGCAAGCGAAAGTAAGATAGCCTACATCGCCTTTTACATTAAAAAAACGATGCAATACCGACTACCCGCTAATACACCCGCCGGGAAAGAACCGGCATTGATCCCGATAGATCCCACTAAAACAGGCTGGCTTGTTGATAAATGGCGGCTTAACCAGGCACCAACCACCGAACCGGCGCCGGTAAGCAAATACAAAGGCGACCCGGCACAGGCGTTCTGGTTTTTTGATGAAGAGCTGGCAAAAGCTACGGCAGCTTACGAGGCCGGGTACCGGAACAAAAAGCCCCAACTGATCGGTTTTGTTCAGCAGGGTAATATGGTGGCGCAGCGTAACGTTCACCAGCAGTTTAACCTCAGGTTTGTGCCCGGGGCCGATGGTATTACCTTTAACCTGCACACCGCATTTTACGATACCGTTCCTGGTGGCAGCCCAAGGCCTGCAGGCTGGGCGCAACTAAAGGTAGGCGAAGCCATTGGTCATGCCCAAACAGCCATGCCTATCAAGGTTGACCGAATAACGGGCCCCTTTGTTAAACTAAACGACTCCACCTTCCGGGTACAGCCGCAATTGGGCTTTTGGCAGTTTCCGCATAGTTACGAGTTATGGTTTTCGGCCACGCACCCCGGCAATGATGAATATAAACCAGCGGCACAGCAGGCGTTAATGCTGGTGCCGCCACGAAATGTGCAGGGCAGGGAACAGCATATTACTTTTGCTGCTATAGCAGATCAAAAGACCGGGGCAAAAGGAATAAAGCTCAGTGCCACATCAGATGCCGGAGTGCCTGTCGGTTTCTTCATACAAGATGGTCCGGCAGAAATTGAGGGCGACCATATTAACCTTACTGACATACCGCCCTGTAGCCATTATCCCGTAAAGGTAACCGTTGTAGCCTGGCAGTATGGTAACAGTAACGAGCCTAAGCTGCAAACAGCCGCGCAGGTAGAACGTGTTTTTTGGATAAATAAATAATATGGTACGCAAACTACTGTTTTGTTTATTGATTAATTTACTGGTGCTGAGCGCCCATGCGCAGTACGATAAGCCGCAGTACCATGTGTACCAATACGCGGCTAAGGTGGGTACGCGCACAGCTTATTTGTGGATACCGCCAACATGCGGGCATGTTAAAGGAGTTATCGTTTCGCTTGCCAATTTATTGGAACGCAATTGGTTGGAAGACCCGCTTATCCGCCAAACGGCAACCGACAATGGTTTAGGCATCATCTGGATAGGGGCGGCACAGCGCGGCGACCAAACCCTTACCGCGGATATGAAGCCCGGTATGGAGTTGGTGTTTCAACAAATGCTGAATGATCTGGCAGCACAATCGGGCTATACTGAGTTAAAAAGCACCCCGGTTATACCAATGGGCCACTCGGCCAACGGGCATTTTGCATGGACCTTTGCCAACGCTTTCCCTAACCGTACCATAGCCTGCATACCTGTAAAAACGGTTCCCTTGCCCGATACCTTAAAATTTAAAAATATCCCGCTGTGCTATGTGGTGGCCCAAACTACCGAGTGGCCCCAATACCGTGTGCCCGACCCGGCAACAAAACCCGGCGACCGCGATTTTTACTGGCCAGTAGTGCGCCAAACAGCATTAAAGCTGCGTGCCAAAAGCAACGATAATTTAATTGGCGTGGTAACAGACCCCGGTGGCGGCCATTTCGATTGGAACGAGAACCTGGCCAGGTTTATCGCCCTGTTTATTAGCAAGGCTTGTAAATACCGTTTGCCGGATGATGGTTCGGGTGGGTTAAAGCCGGTAACTAAACAAGGCGGATGGCTTACGGATACTAAAGGTATGAATCCGGACGAATTTTTGCCCGCGCCATTTGCTTTATTTAAAGGCCGTGCAGCAGATAGCTATTGGTTTTTTGACAAAGAGACTGCGCAGGCCGCCACCGCATTTGAAGGCGACCGCGTTGATCGGAAAAAACAAATGCCAACCTTTGTGCAATACGGTAAACCGCTGCCCGTAGCCAAATTAGGTTATGCCGCGTTAAAGTTTCAGCCGGATACGGATGGGCTGTCATTTAACGTAAAAGGCGATTTTTTAACTGAACTGCCCCCCGAACTTATTGGCGCCGGAACCAAACTGGGGCATGCCGATGTGCCTACCCGGTTTAGGGTAATAACCGGCCCCGCTGTCCAAACCGGCCCTTACTTGTTTAAACTGCAGTTTGATCGCGCGGGAATGGGTGGGGAGCTGTGGCTGCAAGAAGATGCAGCCGGCGATAAGGAATACCGCCATGCCACACAACCGGGCATGATGCGTATACCGGCAAGGTTAACCGACGGAAAACCACAGACGATAACTTTTGATAAGCTACCTGATACTAAGCGGAGTGCAAAGCAATTGCGGTTAGCGGGTAGGGCAGACTCAGGTTTGCCTGTTGGCTATTACGTGGTGGCCGGCCCGGCCTATATAGAAAACGGAATACTTTATTTTACACCTATCCCTATAAAAAGTGAGTATCCCGTAATGGTTACTGTGGTCTGTTACCAGTGGGGCAGCAGCATACAACCGCTCAACCGGTCGGCAGAACCGGTTGAGCGATCGTTTTACCTGATCAAATAAGGGCCGATTGTTTTTTACTAAACCCGGTTAGACGCGTACTTAATCGGTTTTGTTGTGAAATCTCCGCTTTTTTAAGTGTTTTAAGATAAATTTTTTAATAAACCGCTCTATAGTTTAATATAATTTAAAAACTTTTTAAATATTTGCTAAACCGATTTAGGGTTAATATTTTTGATGCTTTATAATATACCAATATTAAGCCTATACTAAACAAAATGCCGTGTTTTTTACCATGCGAAAATTAGTGCTCATTACCTTATTGCTGGCTTTAAGCAGCACATGCCCGCGGGCTTATGCGCAGCAGCGGTTTGATCCCGCCAAGGCCATTAACTACTGCGCCGCGCAGGCCGTTAAAACATTAAAAGTTATACCGGCCGATTCGGTAAACCTGCCACGCAATATCGATCAGGGTAAAATTAATTGGCGCTTTATAAAATACCGCGATTGGTGCAGCGGCTTTTGGCCGGGCGTTTTGTGGTATTTATATGAGGGTACGCATAAGGCACAGTTTAAAATTAATGCCGAAAAATTTACAACGGAACTAACACCGCTATCATACACGCCGGGCTTTGACCATGACCTGGGTTTCCAGGTGCATAATAGCTTTGGCAATGGCTACCGGTTAACGCGTAACGCGGCGTATAAGCCCGTTATTTTGCACGCTGCCGATTCGCTGGCTACTTTATTTAACCCCAGGGTTGGCACCATACTATCATGGCCGTCTATGGTAAAAAGGATGGGCTGGCCGCATAATACCATTATCGATAACATGATAAACCTGGAGATGTTGTTTTGGGCATCAAAAAACGGGGGCAGTAAAAAGCTGTACAACATAGCCGTAAAACATGCCGAAACAACCATGCATAACCACTTCAGGGCCGATTACTCGGCTTACCATGTGGTAGTTTACGATACCCTTACCGGAAAGAAAATTAAGGGCGTAACCCACCAGGGCTATGCCGATAACTCGATGTGGGCCAGGGGGCAATCATGGGCCATATATGGTTTCACCATGTGCTACCGCGAAACAAAAAAGGCTGAGTTTTTAAACTTCGCGCAAAATGTGGCCGATGTATATTTAAAGCGCCTGCCGGCAGATGGGATACCCTATTGGGATTTTGACGCGCCCGATATCCCTAATGCGCCCAAAGATGCTTCGGCTGCCTGCGTTACCGCATCGGCACTATTGGAGCTTTCTACTTTTGTACATGATAAGACCAAAGCCGCAACCTATCGCCGCAAGGCTGAACAAATGCTGGCTATGCTATCGTCGGCCAAATACCAGAGTCGCGATGTGAACGATGCTTTCCTGCTACACTCCACGGGCCATAAACCTAACGGAAGCGAAATTGATGCCTCCATCATATACGCCGATTATTATTATCTGGAGGCACTGCTGCGGCTTAAAAAATTACAACAGGGGCAAAGTTTGTACACACGTTTAACCCATCCTGTAAAATGAGTTACAACATGATAAAAAGGCTGTTTTTTTGTTTTTTGATGCTGACGGTATCCGGCCTTGCCGGATACGCGCAGACTATAGTGCCCGGTAGCCGTGTAACACAATTATCGCCCGATAAAAATATCAGCATCGCGTTTTACCAGAAAGAGGTGCCGGGCAATAAAAGAACCATGTATTACTCAGTTAGCTATAAAGGCAAAGCGGTGATACAAGAATCGGTGATGGATGTGCAATTAGATAATCACCTATCCGAAAGCGCGATGGCCCTTAAGGTAGATGAGCATGAAAACTGGTGCGAAAACCTGAAGGTGACCGGTATTAAAACATCACAAAAAGACACCAGCTGGAAACCCGTATACGGCGAGCAGAGTGATATCCCCGATCATTATAATGCCGTTACGGTTGAGCTGGTTAAAGATGATAACCCCATCTACAAAATGAATGTAGAGATACGCGCTTATAACGAAGGGGTAGCTTTCCGTTATTTTTTTCCGCTAAATGAAAAGGGAACCTATTACCGCATTATGGCCGAGAATACCACGTTCAGCCTGCCGGCAGATACCAAGGCATGGGTGGCGTACTGGGCGCAGGCACCGTATCAAAAACTACCGTTAGCTAACTGGAAATGGGAAAGCGAGCGCCCTTTAACCCTCGAACTTCCCAACGGGCTATACGCCTGCCTGGCCGAAGCACAAATGGTTGATTATGCCCGCACCAAGTTTAAACTCAGCGCAATGCAGCCCAATACGCTGGTTACATCCATGTTTACTCCGGCTGACCTGATATCGCCATTTGGCACACCCTGGCGGGTAATTATGATAGCCGAAAAACCCGGCGACCTGGTTGAACATGATGCTATGCTGCTAAACCTTAACCAACCTAACGCCATAAAAAACACCGCCTGGATAAAGCCGGGCAAACAAATGCGCGTAATGGCGCAAACCACCGCCGATGCCAAAGCGAATATTGATTTTGCCCTGCAGCATAACCTGCAATATGTACTGTTTGATTGGAAATGGTATGGCCCTGCGTTCGAGTTTTCGTCGGATGCATCCAAAGTTGCCATCCCCGATTTTGACCTGCCGGGCATTATCCAATACGGTAAAGAACGTGGTGTGGGTGTATGGCTATACGTTAACCAGCAGGCTACCTTAATGCAAAGCGATAGTTTATTCGCCATTTACCATAAATGGGGCGTAAAAGGTGTTAAAATCGGCTTTGTGCAGGCAGGATCGCACCGATGGACAACCTGGCTGGAAAAAACGATACAGCAGGCCGCCGCCAACCAAATTATGCTGGATATACACGACGACTGGCGCCCCACCGGCGAGCAGCGTACCTGGCCCAACTTGCTATCGGCAGAAGGTATTCGCGGAAACGAAGAAATGCCCGACGCCACACATAACACCATATTGCCCTTTACCCGCTGTATAGCCGGTGCCGCCGATTATACCATTTGCTATTTTGATAAGCGCATAAAAACTACGCATGCGCACCAACTGGCATTGGCGGCTATTTATTACAGCGGCCTGCAAACCCTGTATTGGTATGACAGGCCAGCGTATGCCCATAACGAACCCGAACTAGAGTTTTGGGATAAGATACCCGCAACCTGGGACGAGACCAAAGTTATACAAGGTATACCGGGTCAATACATTACCACCGCCCGCCGCAGCGGTGCCGATTGGTTTATTGGCACCATTACAAACAACGATGCCCGCAGCCTGAAACTGAACTTTAACTTTCTGCCGAAAGGCAAAAATTATATCGCCAGCATTTATTCGGACGATGCGGAGGTGCAGACGGCCACACATGTAAAAGTGGAGCGTGTTCTGGTTAAGGCGGCAACAATCATCACCATAAATTTAAGTAGATCCGGTGGGCAGGCCATTTGGCTCAGCCCGGTTAAGTAAGCAATATAGCCGCAACTAATTTGAATGAACAACGTGGATAACAATAAACATATCATCAGCGCGGATATTGGCGGATCGCACATTACGGCGGCTATAGTGGACCTCACCAGTAAGTGCATTGTAGAACATACCCGTACACGGTTAAGTGTGGATTCGGGCGGTACTTGGGCCAATATTTTAGACACCTGGGCCAACGGGCTAAAAGAAACGCTCGCTAAATTTAATATCCCGGTGGATATGATAGCCATGGCGATGCCGGGTCCGTTTGATTATAAGCACGGCATATCGTGGATACGCGGGCTTGATAAATATGAGGCCATTTACGGATTGAACATTAAACAATACCTGGCAACGGAGTTAAACATAGACCTGGAAAATATCCTTTTCAGGAACGATGCCGAGGCTTTTTTACACGGCGAAGTTTTTGCAGGCGCGGGGCTGGGCTTTAAAAAGATAATAGGCATTACACTAGGCACGGGCCTGGGCTCGGCCTGCAGTAAAGATGGCATAACGGTTGATGCTAACCGCGGCAGCTTTAAGTTTGGCGATACCATTGCCGACGATTATATGAGCACGCGCTGGTTTTTGAAGCGCTACCACCAGCTAACAGGCGTAGCCATGCCCAATGTTAAGGAACTTGCCGCAATTGCCTATACAGATGTAAATGCACAGCAGGTTTTTGAGGAATTTACCGCTAATTTGGTGCTGTTTTTAAAAGATTTTATAAACGAAGAAAGACCTGAACTACTTGTTATAGGCGGAAACGTCGCCAAAGCATCAAAGCTTTTTTTGCCGGCTCTTAAATTTGAGCTGGCTGCTTATTTTGATTATATAGATATAAAAATCGCTGAGCTTGGAGAAGACTCATCAATTATGGGGGCCGCCGCAGCATTTGATGCTGTAGCACTACCCGGCAATTAACATAAACCAATTAAAACCAATTTAACCTTGTACCATGTCGCAAAAAGCCGCTTTTACTGAGAAGAGATTTATTGTCACGTTTATTTTTGTCACGTCGCTATTTTTAATGTGGGGGGTGCTCCATTCCATGAGCGATGTACTGAATAAGCACTTCCAAAATGTATTAAACCTGTCCATATCACAATCCGGACTCATCCAGTTTTCGGTATTTGGTGCCTATTTTATCATGAGCATTCCGGCAGGAATATTTATGAAGAAATACGGATATAAGCCTGGCGTAATATTAGGCCTGTGTTTATTCGCAATCGGCTTGTTTTTATTTGTTCCGGCGGCTAATGCAGGCTCGTTCGCATTTTTTAGAATAGCCCTGTTTATTGTTGGTTGTGGTATGGCAACGCTTGAAACTGTTGCCCATCCGTTTGCAGCAGCCTTAGGCGATCAGCGCAGCAGCGACCTGCGCGTAAATTTTGCACAAACATTTAATGCGGTAGGTACTATCATCGGCCCGGTCATCGGTGGCTTTTTTCTTTTAAGCGGCGACACGGTAAAGTCTACCGATCTCACTTCAGTAAAAACATTATATGTAGCTATAGGCATCGTAGTATTATTAATAGCCGCAGCCTTTATATTTTTAAAAATACCGGCGTTGGTTGATCCTCACACTGCTACATCGGTTGAAGACGCTGAAGCGGTTAATGTTGATGTTGCTCCTTCAAAAAAATTATATCAGCACAGCCATTTTGTATGGGCTTGCGTGGCGCAGTTTTTTAATGTAGCAGCGCAAGCAGGTACCTGGGCCTATTTTATCAATTACGGCGTTAGTATTATGCATTTCAGCGATGCGAAAGCAGCCTATTTTATGAGCCTTTTTATGGGCATGATGTTGCTCGGTCGTATTGTAGGGACATCGCTTATGACAGTTATAGCACCTAATAAGTTGCTGGCCACATTTGCTGTGTGTAATATACTGATGTGTGTTATCGTAGCGCAACATTGGGGCTGGTCATCATACATCGCGTTGCTGATGATTAACTTTTTCTTCAGTATCATGTTCCCAACCATTTTTAGCTTGGGGTTAAAAAATCTGGGCAGCCATACACAACAGGCATCATCATTTATTGCAATGGGTGTAGTTGGTGGCGCATTATTCCCATTTGTTATGGGCCAGGTGGCTAACCATAGTGTTGCACAGGCTTATTATTTACCTATTGTTTGTTATGTGGTGATCTTCCTTTTCGGATATAAATTTTATAAGGTAAAGCATTAATGCCAATGAGCGCTGAAGATGTTGCGGGGTTTGACAGCGTAATGCAGTGATGTATAAATTATATATTAGACGGATGTGGCTGCAAAATAATTTTGATAATTTTATAATTAATTAAGATCGGTTACCGGGATGAAAAAAAAGATAACTATTGGCGATATAGCAAGCGAACTGGGTATTTCAAAAACAACGGTTTCGTTTGTGCTAAACGGTAAAGCCCGTGAGAACCACATTAGTGTAGCCCTCGAAAAAAAGATACTAAAACACATTGAAAAGGTAGGCTATCGGCCAAACCACTTTGCGCAAAGTTTGCGTACCGGCAAAACCAAGATCATCGGAATGTTGATCGAAGATATATCCGATCCGTTTTTTGCATCGATAGCCCGTATTGTTGAAGAAATTGCCTACAGCAAGGGCTACAAAATATTTTATAGCAGCACCGAAAACGACCCGCAAAAAACCCGAGACCTGTTGCAGGTATTCCGTACCAGGCAGGTTGATGGCTATATTATAGCCCCGCCGCCGGGAATAGAAAAAGAACTGAAAGAACTGGTTGACGATGGGCACCCCGTAGTGGTGTTTGACCGTACGCTGCCCGGTTTTAAAGGCGATAACGTGGTTGCTGATAACTACCAGGGCGCATTTACAGCCATACAGCATTTTATTGATAACGGTTACCAGCGCATAGCCATGATAACGCTCAACTCGGATCAGGTGCAGATGATAGAGCGTCAAAAAGGGTATAACGACGCCATTAAAGCAACAGGCCAGCTGCCCATTGTAAAAAAGGTGACTTACCACGATGATAAAGAGCATAGCATACGAGAGATACAGGATTTTATTGCCGGTAACGGGAATATTGACGCCGTATTTTTTGCGACCAATTACATTGCCGATAATGGTCTGGAGGCGATACGTAACCTTAACCTCAGCATTCCGCAGGAGCTTGGTGTTATTGTTTTTGACGATTATAACCTGTTCAGGCTGTTTACCCCATCTATAACCGCAATATCACAACCGATTAAAGAAATGGCCGAGCGGGTGATCAACCTCATGCTGGAGCGTTTATCGGCCACGGCCGAACCTGGCGAGGCACGTAGTTTTGTTTTGTCAAGTACGCTGATGGTGCGTAACTCTTCGTTACCTAAAACACATGTGCCCTTTTTGCCGCAGGAACGGGTAGGCGGTATGATACCCAAAACACGGCCATCGTAAAGCATTTTAAATAATTACCGCACCTGGAGCGAATTAGTCGGTTGTTACTAAATCGATTTAATACCTAATGCTTCAAAAGCGACACTTTATATAGAATATAGACGGTACCACCTGACGATAGAATCATGAAACTCCATTCCCCAGTAAAGATGAGCAGCTTAATAGCGCTGTTTTTAGTTGTGACAAACCTGTGCTACGCCGGTAAAGGGCGCCCGCGCCTGTTTTATACCGACGAAAAGATAAGCGAGCTCAAGGCACAGATAAAACAGGATACCGCGATTAACCATGCCTGGCTATTTGTTTTGGCTAAGGCCGATAAGGCGCTTAGCCAAAACAACCCTGCAACCGCTATCGACGACCTCGGATTAGCCTACCGCATGACCGGCGACCCCAAATACGCGGCTAAACTAAAGGAGTTATTGCTGGCAGCCTGTAAAAAAACAAGTTGGGAAGCCGCCGAAATGCTAAACCGTGACCCGGCCTGGCGTGCGGGCCTTAACAGTGCCGAGCAGAGCTATAGGGTTGCCGTGGGTTTTGATTGTATTTACGATCAGTTGTCGGCAGATGAGAAAAAGAGCATTGCCGGCGCACTGGTAAAATTGGGCATCGAACCTGCCTTGGGCGATTGGGTAAGCGGCAACCGGCGCATACACAGCCTCAACTCGATGGGGCATAACTGGTGGAGCGCGGCGGTTTTTATGGCAGGTGTGTCGGCTCTGGCTATACGCGATGAAGTGCCCGAAGCGAGGGAATGGGTACGCACGGTGGAACATGCATCGGTACAATGGTTCAATTTTTCGGGCGATCAGTTAAACAATAAACCGGCCACCTTTGACCGGGAGGGCGGCTTTTACGAGAGTGTTGGCTACGCGGCCTTTGCCAGTAAAGAGTATTTGCTTTACCGTTTGGCTTATCGCAACAGCTTAGGTGATACCGCGGTTGATGTGCCTTTATTAAACACGCTCGGCGATTTTTTTACCAATGCCAGTTACCCAGGTACGGCAACAAGCATGATGCTCAACTTTGGCGATTCGCATGTGGATAACCGCGAGTGGTACCCGCTACTGTTACTGATGGCTAACGGTTACAAGGCCGACCGGTATTTAACTGCTTTAAATAACCTGCAAAAGGGTTTGGCGAGAAACGCGCGCTACTATTATTCGGCATTGGGGTTGGTTTACAACCAGCAAAAGGGTAAAGCGGCCGAATTGGTATCGGGTTTACCCGACTCAAAACTATACCCTGATATGGGCTGGGCCATGCTACGCTCGTCGTGGAAGAACGACGCGGATATGCTGGCGGTAAAATCAGGCACGACCTGGAACCACGCCCATGCCGACGCGAACTCGTTTATCCTGTTTCATGATGGCGAAAACCTGCTTACCGATGGCGGTACGGTGTTTTATAATAATCCGCAATACTCGGATTACTTTTTCCAGAGCGGGGCGCATAACGTGGTGCTGTTTAACGGTGAGGGGCAAAGTAAGGATGATGAGTATTTTGGTGTAAAAACGCCCGGCAAACTGTATAACCTGATGGATGCCGGTGGCTTTAAATATATTTATGGAGATGCGACCGGCCCAACATCGAAAAACTTTGAGCGTAATTACCGTCACTTTTTGTGGATAGGCAATGTGGTGCTCATTATTGATGATCTGAAAGCGCGTGAGGCCGGAAAAATGGAATGGTTGCTGCACTACGGCGATGCCCAGGCCAAACAAGACGGGCTGGATATACGCATTACCAAAAACAAAGCGCATGTTTTGGTAAGACCGCTGTTCCCCGAAACATTGCCAAATGGCGGTTTCCCGCACGATTTTCCGGAGAAGCTTATCCTCACCGAAAAGGAAGGCCTGCATGACCATACCGCCAACGTGAAAGAGAACTATTATGCCATTGCGGCACCCGGAAAAATGCGCCAAACCAAGTGGATAACCGCCGTTATTTTAGCCGATGAGCAGGATAGTAACCTGCCGATTATCGAAAAAATAGAAAGCAAGGATATGATAGGCATAAAGCTTACGCAAAACGGCACGGTTACCAAGGTGTACCTTAACCTGCAGGCCGATGGCAAAATGATGGGCCGCAACAGCAACAACAGCTTTGATGGCTGGGAAACCGATGCCTATTTAACGGCGGTAAGCTATCCGGCAAAGGGGCAAAACAATATGGGGGATGCCACCAGGTACTTTATTGCCAATGGCAGCTACCTGCGTAAAGATGGCGCGGCGGTTTTAAACAGCATAGCCAAAGTATTTATGATTGCCGATATTAAGCCCGGTAAACTGGATGTACACTTGCAGGGGCAGCCAATTATGGAGGCCGGGGTTTATGCGCCGGGCAAGCCCAAACAGGTGCAGCTAAACAACCAGTTGTACAGGCCGAGGTATACAGATAAAGACCAGGTGGCGACCGTTGTTGTAGCCGATGGGGAACACCAGCCGGAAGCCAGGCAATTGCTGGGCGACCGGTAAGAACCGACCCGTCAAAAAAAGCCATGCCGAAAATTTTCGGCATGGCTTTTTTCATTTTATAAAGTGTGTTAACCAAACACTTTCGGGTTGTTTAGTAACAGAAAATCGCAACCTCATAAAATCGGGTCAATACCTTATCAAAATTTGAAGTTTTTTTTGAATTTGTTAAGATTTTACCATTTACTAAACCGTTTTAGTATTTTTTTTATAAAAATTAGAATTTTGGCAAAAAACAAAGCTAAATATTTCGGTAAACCGATTTAGTATATCTATATTTGATATAACCAATTATTCAGGGTAGCTCCAAACTACACTAAATACATTATTAACTTTTGTTTGTTTAACCTAAAATAGCATTGATTATGAATGAAAATTCTACAAAGATCCAGGTGGAAAAATTGACGCCTATAGATGTAGGTGTTTTTCGCCGGCAAGGCAGCCTTAAGCTTTTAAGTGTTTGCCTTGGCATTTTTCTAACACTGTGTTGTTCCTTTGTTTCGGCACAGCAGGTAAAAATTACCGGAACCGTATCCGATAATAGCGAAACCATGGTGGGTGTAACGGTAAAAGTTAAGGGAACGGTCCTCGCCGTAACAACCGATGCCAACGGAAAATATGCCATATCGGCTCCCGGACCGCAATCTGTGCTGGTTTTTAGCTTTATAGGTTTTGTACCCAAAGAGGTTACCGTAGGCACGCAACGTGTAATAGATGTAACGTTACTGTCAAGTCAATCACAATTGAATGAAGTGGTAGTAATTGGCTATGGCACCGTTAGAAAGCCCGACGCAACAGGCGCTGTTGCCGTTGTACGGATGAACGAGATAAATAAAGCCCCTGTTACCTCTATAGATCAAGCCTTAGCAGGCCGCATAGCCGGCGTACAGGTAACATCGCCCGATGGGCAGCCCGGCTCTGCGCCGGATATTACGGTACGTGGTACAGGCTCTATAACTAATAGCTCGTCGCCATTATACGTGGTTGATGGTTTCCCGCAGGAGGGTAACCCGTTCAGCTTTTTAAACGCGCAGGATGTTGAAAGTGTAACCGTGTTAAAAG
The DNA here is from genome assembly GCF_039921305.1 of Mucilaginibacter sp. GTDB lineage: Bacteria > Bacteroidota > Bacteroidia > Sphingobacteriales > Sphingobacteriaceae > Mucilaginibacter. The sequence goes on along the minus strand of NZ_JBDSCA010000028.1, from coordinate 127,535 downwards.
ATGCCTCATCAACCGCTATATACGGCGCCAGGGGCTCTAACGGGGTGGTTGTTATCACTACCAAAAGAGGAAACGAAGGGACTCCTAAAATCAATTATAACGCGTTTGTCGGCGTGCAAAGCATTGCCAAACAAACAGCGGTAATGAGCCCGTACGATTTTGTAAGGCTACAGCTTGATATCAACCCTCAAAATGCCAACGCGCTTTATTTAGGCAATGGCCGCAGCCTTGATTACTACCGCACCGCACCTTATATTAACTGGCAGGACAAAGTGTTCCAGGATGCTCCTTTTATGAACCATAGCATCAGCGTGGCGGGTAAATCGGGTAAAACCAATTACTATATATCAGGCAGCTATGTTGATCAGAAAGGTTTAATGGTGGCCAGTGGATTTAACCGTTACCAGGGCCGTATATCGCTCGATCAGGAAGTGGTAAAGAATTTTAAGATCGGGATAACCGCCAATTACGGGTACACCAAGTCGTACGGTAATATTCCAAGTACGCAAAGCCAGGGTATTAGTGGCGCCCCGGGTACACAAAACAACCCCCAGTTCAATTTAATGTTCGGTATATGGGGTTTCCGCCCGGTAAATGGCGGCGACCTGAGTGTTTTAGAAAATACACTCTATGATGCCGAAGGCAGTACCGGGGCATCGGGTGTGTTGGATAGGATGAATCCTTATATCCTGGCCATCAATACGCTTAACAATACCATCAATACCAACTTAAACACAAATACCTATGCTGAGTTTACCTTTCTCAAAAAGTTTGTGCTGCGTAGCACGGCTGGTATAAATATTACAACTAACTACAACGAGTTTTTTAATAACTCACAAACACGTGCAGGTAGCCCTTTAACCAGCCAGGGTAATCAAAACGGTTTAAGTGGCGGGGTAAGCAACTCATATAATCCTAGTTTTTTGAATGAAAATACCATTACTTACAATACTACGATCGCTAAAATTCATCATATCAATGCCCTGATCGGTTTTACTGATCAAACCACATCATCACGATCAAACTCCTTAAATGCGATCAAAATACCTAATGAGGCGTTGGGTGTAAGCGGCGTTGACGAAGGCGTGCTGAATGGTATTGGTGTAAATACATCAACCAATACGCAGGTTGCTTTTTTAGGCAGGATAAATTATGATTATAGATCAAAATACCTGTTAACAGCATCCATGCGTGCCGATGGTTCGTCCAAGTTTTATACGGGCAACAAATGGGGGTATTTCCCTACCGCGGCCTTGGCCTGGAAGATATCAGAAGAACCTTTTATGCAAAAGTTGACCGCTTTAAACAATACAAAACTGCGTGTTAGCTACGGTTTAACAGGTAATAACCGTGTGGGTGATTTTGCTTATACATCGCCTATAGCGGTGAGCAACGCCAACAGCGCGTCCATACGTTACTCGTATGGTAATACCATAGTTTCGGGCGCTATACCTACTGCTATATTTAACCCCGATCTGAAATGGGAAACCGGCACGCAGCTGGATGTAGGTTTTGAGACCGGAATATTAAAAGACAGGTTTAGTGTAGAGGTGGACTACTACCGCCGCAAAACCGGAAATTTATTACTACAGGCCGCTTTACCTAACAGTATAGGCTATTCATCCGAGCAACTAAATGTTGGCGATATACAAAATGAGGGTATCGAGGTATCATTAAGCAGCACCAACATCCGCACGAAGAGCTTTACGTGGACATCGAACTTTAACATTTCGTTTAACCGCAATAAGGTGTTGGCGCTTTCGCAGGGAGGGGTTACCCGCTTAGATGCAAGTGCCAGCCAGACATTTGGATCCGACTATCAAAACCAGCCATCGTACATTGCTAAGGTAGGCCAACCAGTAGCGTTAATTTACGGTTATATAGCCGATGGCTTGTACCGCCTTGCCGATTTCGACAAAATTATAAACGGAACCTCGGTAACTTACCGCTTAAAACCTGGTATCCCGTACTATGGCGGTAACCCTGTAACCGTACAACCCGGCGACCTGAAAGTAAAGGACCTGAACGGTGATGGTGTTACTAACGACCAGGATTATGCTACGATCGGCAACCCTATGCCTATCCATTATGGTGGTTTGTCTAACAATTTTACCTATAAAGGTTTCGATCTGAATGTGTTTATGCAATGGTCTTACGGTAACCAGATATTGAACGGCAATAAAGCGCTGTTTGATGGCGGTACCACCGGCGATACCCGTAACATGAACCAAAACTTTTTTGCTGAGTATGCCGATTACTGGACACCCACTAATGATGGCGCGCAATACCAGCGCCCGCTTGCCAATGCTACTAACGTGCGTACCATATCATCGCGCCTGGTTGAAGATGGCTCATACCTGCGGTTAAAAACGATCCAGATCGGTTATAATTTCCCTAAAGTGATCTTAAGTAAGATCAAAATATCAAACCTGAGGTTATTCGCATCGGGACAAAACCTGTACACCTGGACCCATTACTCGGGTCAGGATCCGGAAGTTTCCACAAAGAGTTCGCCAACCACTCCGGGTTTTGATTACTCGCCATATCCAAGGGCGCGCGTGTTTGTTTTTGGGGCAAATATTACTTTATAACATTTAAAAAGATTACGACCATGAAACGTATAACCATAGCATTACTCATTCTCACCTTTTTGGTACCCATGAGCTCGTGCAAAAAATATTTAGAGACCAAGCCAAGCGATTATGCCATTACCAGCGATTATTACAGCAATAAGCAGGAAGTGGACTATGCTTTAGCAGGCATTTACCAGGTGCTGCGCACCAGCAACATGTGCTTAAACTACATACGCGAAGCCAATGCCGCTACCGACGAAAGCTATTTTAGAAACGGTAATGTGCAGGTAGGCCCGGCATCGTACACCAATGTATCTACCAATGCTATTAGTAGCAACTTTTGGAACAGTTGCTACCAGGGTATCAACTACTGTAATACCTTTTTAGATAACATCAAAAACTCCGAAAACAAAGGAATAGATCCGGTGTACCTGACCAATTCAAAAGGCGAAGCACTTTTTTTACGGGGATACTATTATTTTATGCTGGCACAATGGTTTGGCGGTGTGCCATTACATTTAAACGCCGCTGTTTCTATAACCGACGGGCAATTGGCAAGAGCCACCTTACAGCAAACCTACGATCAGATCATTACCGATATGACCACTGCCGAGGGAATGCTGCAGAACCAAACCTTCGCTACATTTGGCTACTCCGAAAAAGTAACTATTGAAGCCGTACAGGGTATTTTGGCCCGTGTATGCTTACACGCCGCAGGCGCACCTTTAAATGATACCAAACGCTATACCGACGCGTTAACCTGGGCCAATAAAGTTATAGCGGCGGGTAAACACTCGCTGGTTCCAAGCTTTACTTCGTTATGGACGGATGAAGCCAAAAATAGGTATAATAACGAAACCATTTGGGAGGTTGGCTTTACTGTTGCCGGTATAGCCAATGCGCAAAACTTAGGCGGCCCTGTTGGTGTTACGGTGGGTGTGCCTCAAGCAGGCTCATTCACCACACCATTTATAGCTACCGATAGCGGTTTTTGCGAAGGCATAATAGCATTGCAGCCCCGCTTATACAAAGCGTATGCTCCCGGCGATCTGCGCCGCGACAGAACTATAGGTAAATACCTTTATACCGTAACCACAACAACCATAGGTAAAACTTACCTTAACGAGTTTCAGATATGGGAAAGATACCCTGCAAAATGGAGAAGAGAAGAAGAGGACCCTATCAGTAAAACGGTACGGAACAACTCGCAGCAAAACTGGCCGCTGTTGCGCTATGCCGATGTGCTGTTGATGGCCGCCGAAGCCGAAAATGAGATAAGCGGCCCAAGTGCAACCATATATAACAACATTAATTTGGTGCGCCGCAGGGCATATAGCACCACCAACTATGTTGAAACCATTAATTTTACCAACGCGCCAACCACAAATTACAATACCGTACCACCGGTTACCATTACAGGCGGCGGCGGTACAGGTGCAACGGCTCTGGCATTTTTAACAAGCAGCCAAATATCATCCATCACCGTTATAACAGCGGGTACGGGCTACACCTCGGCACCTACGGTTACCATTGGTTTGCCATGGGGAGCAGGTGTGTTATACGCCGTTAACGACCAGGTGTTTATCTCCGGCCGTGCATACCGGGTTACCACTGCGGGGGTATCAACAGCAACTGCGCCAACCAATACCTCGGGTGCAAGTACTGCCGCTACTACCGGCGCGGTATTTACTTACGCCGGTGTGCCGGCTACAGCTACAGCGGTATTATCCAATCATGCATCAGCTATTGATCTTACTGCCGGCCTGGGCCAGGGGCCATTGCGTCAGGCTATTCGTGATGAGCGTTACCGCGAATTTGCCTTTGAGTGTTTACGCTACCAGGATCTGGTACGCTGGGGTATACTATATTCTACCGTAAAAAGTTTAGCTAACGATATAGGTGGCATTACTCCGGGTATCCCGGCGGCACCTGCAGCCACAGTATCGGCGGCAATTATACCGGTAAATAACATTACGCCAACGCAAATATTATGGCCAATACCCGCGCTCGAAACTATTTATAACAAACTGATAGTGCAAAACCCGGGGTATTAACAATACAAAGATTTATAGCTTTAATAAGATCAGGAAATGAAAAAATATAACATATTACTGCTTAGCATTATAGCCTTTGGCTTATATGCATGCAACAAATTAACGTTAACCACACCAGCTTTTGACGTAACGGTTAATAAAACAACTTTTAAAGTAGGCGATAGTGTGGTGTTTGTTCTTTCGGGTAATCCCGATAACATCGCATTCTATTCGGGCGAGGTGGGCCATATTTACGATTACAAAAACCGTACTTCGGCAGCCGGTGCTTTAAACCAATTGTCGTTTTCAACTCTTACGGCCAATGTTACGGGTACCGCCCAAACAGGAAACCTTAAGTTATTGGTTTCTTCCAACTTTACCGGCCAGGTCGATTCGCTGCATATCCGCCAGGCCACCTGGACAGATGTTACCAGCCGCGCAGCCATAGCAACCAGCGCAACGTTAACCAGCTCGGGCACGGTCGATCTTTCAGATTTTCAGCAGGCCGGCGATTCGCTTTACATCGCGTTTAAATATCAAAGCGCTACATCATCAGCCGCGGCGCGCGCAAGGCAATATACCGTTAGCGCATTAGTATTTCAAAATGCATTCCCTAATGGTACCGTTTATGCACATAATACCATTAATACCGATGTGCGCTTTGCAGGTTTTGTCGCAACCAGCTTTAAAGGTACTTCTACAAAAGATTCGCTAAAATGGGCCATTGGCTCCACCCTTACGTTTGCACAGGGGGTTGATAATTTAAGCGATGAGGATTGGGCCGTTACCAAAAAGTTCAGGCTTTCGGCTATCCCGCCAGATGTGGCCGTGGGTATAAAAAACAACCAGGTGATATTGCCGCAATATGTTTACAAGTACACTAAACCAGGCACCTATACCGTAACCTTTGTTGGCAATAACGTTACCGGAGATGGCATAAGTGCCGTTGCTAAAACGCTGACGATAACGGTTACCCCGTAGCAGTCCGCTTAATAAAAGTTTTAAAATTAGATGACCCGATCATGATGAAAAAAATAGCCTTACTTGTTTTAGTTATCTTTTCTATTGCCGCGTGCAAAAAAGATAACGCTAAAATGACCCCGATCATATCTTTTGCTGCTAATGCAAAAACCATTGGCGATCCTGTTTATACCTTGCCGCCACCCTTAAGTACCGGCATAGGCGCGTTTACCTATACCAGCAGCAACCCCGCTGTTGCAACCATCAACGGCGACCAGGTAACTATCGTTGGGGTTGGTAATACTACCATAACCGCTACCCAGGCCGCCGATGACAATTACTCGGATGCTACCATAAGTGCTAATTTGCAGGTAGTACCTGTGGGTACTTTTGTAACCGGCCAAAGCTACCTGGGTGGTATTATATTTTATATAAACGGTACCGGCCAGCACGGCCTTATGGTATCACCGGTCGATCTGTCAACTTCGGCACCCTGGGCGCCAACAGTTACCAGCCTGGCCCCAACCAATGCTACATCCTTCACTATCGGATCTGGCGCTGCCAATACAACCAAAATTTTAAATATTTTGGGCAATACCGGCACCTACGCGGCTAAGCTTTGTACCGATTACAGGGGCGGCGGTTTTAGCGATTGGTTTTTACCATCAATAGCCGAACTTGCCTTTATCCGTTATAATAAAGATATCGTAGGCGGCATAGCCAATACAGATTATTGGACATCAAATGAGATAGCCGCATCGCCTACTGCGCCTAACGCGTTATATTTGTCAATGGCACTGCCTTTGGGTACCGCTTTTTTAGGCGCGGCTTCAAACGGAACGGTGATAGCCATACAAGGCACAACATCGGCCAGTACGGTAACTTATTATCCGTTTAGCAAGGCCTATACGTTTTCGGTTAGGGCTGTACGGGCGTTTTAATAGTATCCCAATAAAGGCACCTTAAATATAGGGTGCCTTTAAATTTAAACCTTATAAGACAAAGGCAACATAAAACTGAAGCGTTAAGATTGCCAAACGGAAAAATGGTGCTACAAGATGGGTGTGGATAAAGGTAAGCGGCTGTAGAAGTTGCCTACTAACCGGAAAACATTGATAACTAATGATAAATAAACCTATTTCTATCCTCTATACATAAATAATTATGTTATTTATCAGCTGTTTTTGATAGTATATTATTGTAGCGCAAACTTGATGGTGGTGACTGCGCCCAGCCCGGGGCCATCGCTTTTTATTTCAAATGAGCCCATATGACTTTCCACAATTGATCTGCAATTATATAACCCCAGCCCGGTACCGCTTTTCTTTGTCGTAAAACCTCTTTCACATAAATGTATATTGGTTTCTTCGTCAAACCCCGAACCATTATCAATCAGCTTTAGTTCGATTAAATCGTCATAGGCATCCATTGCCAGAGTTATATTCTTTTCGGGCGCATCAAAAGGCATGGCTTCCAAACTATTTTTAAGTATATTTAAAATTACCTGCATTAGCTTGGTATGGTCTCCCTTTATAACATATGTTCCAGGTTTTATTTTTATATTAAAATGGATCCCATGTTTATCAAACGAGGCAAAAAGCATTGATTTACAGTCGTCAATAATGTTAACAAGATTAACAGGCTTCCTTTCATGTACTCCACCATGTCCTCTTACAAATTGTCTTTGAATGTTAAGTATTTCCTGAATGTGTGTAATGATATTTAACAACTCGGTAATTGATGTATCAATTTCAGCCCGGTTATCGCCCTGCGTTTTGGCCACCCCCTCGGCAATAGTGACCAGGGCAGTAGCTTTGTCGGCACCTAAAACCTGGCTTAACAAGCTTTGTTGCGCCTTTAAAAACGCGCCCAGATTTTTTATCGTATCAATCTTGTTTTGTTCCAGAGCACGGCTAATGCGGCTTAAGTGCGCGCCAAAGCCCACTATTGCGTTCCCGATATCATGCAGCACTTCCGAGGCTATTTCAAATTTACCCTGTGCTATAGCCTTTTCAAGTTCTTGTTCTTTTTGCTGGCTGAGTTGCTCATTTAGTGTTTTCAGATCCGCGGCCTGCCTGCTTAGTTCTTCCGACTGCTGGCTTAGTTCCAGGTTCAGCGCATTTAACATTTCTTCGGCCTGTTTGCGCGCTGTAATATCATGCCCGATACCTAACAAACGGTTAACTTTTCCAAATTCATCACACACCGGAACTTTGGAAGTTAGCAGCCAGCGCTTGTTTCCTGAACTGTCAAAAAAAAACTCCTCTTTGTTGAGGATAGATCTGCCTTCTTTTAAAACGCTCATGTCATCCTCATAACCTCGTAAGGCTATATTGATATTCTCAGGAAATAATTCCATATCGGTTTTGCCTATTACAGCCGCTTCTGATTCGGCCCCGATAGATATTACATCGGCATCGTTCGCAATAATTTTTCTTGCTTCAGCATCCTTAATATATATAACATCAGGCAAATTATCAATCAATGTTCTGAGCAGAATACGTTCCTGCCGAATAGTTTCTTCTGACTGTTTTTGCGCTGTAACATCCACGTGTGTACCAATAAAGATATCCGCATTTTTTTCATCTTTATCGTAAAGTACCCGCCCTCTCGACCAGATCCAGATCCAGCGGTTATCTAAATGGCGCATCCTGAAGTAACTTTCATACATTCCGCTACTTGGGTTTTTCAGATACTCGGCAAATCCGCCAATCGCTTTAGATTTATCATCCGGATGAAGGAGATCTGCCCATGCTGTCTTTAGTTTTTGTTTGTCGGCCGTATTGAAATCCCCGATATCGCGGCCAAGCATCGAGAAATAAACATCATTGCACCACAAAACATCGGTTGCCAAAAAATACTCCCACGCACCGGTATTTGACTCCCTGATCAGTGTTTTATATTTATGTAATTCCTTACTCAAATCATCGGCCGCCAATGTGCTCTTTTCAATTGATCGTCCGCTTAGTATGTCATCTTTCATTTAAACAAGCTTAATGGTGTTGTGGCTATATTTTATTATTGACGGCAGCCGTCTTTTTTATAAAGGGAGCAGGATAGAAAATACGGCACCCGGATTGTTTTCAACCCATATTTCGCCACCATGGGCGGATATATATTGTTTAACGATGGCCAGTCCTAAACCGGTTCCGTTACTTTTTTGCCTGGTAACAAACGGTTCGAATAAGGTTTTAGCTATTTCTGGGGGGATGCCCGTGCCATTATCGGTTACGGTGATCAGCACCTTGTCGCCCTCGTGTATGCGGGCCGAAACAGACACATAGGCACCCGTTATTTTATGATCATGAAGCACATCAACAGCATTATTTACCAGGTTAATAAGGGTTCGCCTAAGTTTGCTTTCATCGCCGGGCACCATCAGAGATTCGGGTATATCTTTATGAAGCGCTATGTTTTCTATTCCTTCTCTTGTTTCGGTTTGTTTCATTGCCTCATCAACTATTTTATTGATGCTGACCGGATGTTTTTTTACCGGCGTTTGCCCGATAAAATCCAAAAAGTCGTCAAATATTTCTGAAGCTTGTTCGGCAGACTGATCGATCAGATCCAAAAGGTCGTTACCCAGGCCGTCATCACGCATTAAAGACGTAATGAGTTTAATGTTTTTGATAGGTGAACGCAGGTCGTGCATTACCATACCTACGGCATTACCCACCGCAGACAGTTTTTCTTTTTGAAGCAGTTTTTCATTCAGTTCGGCATTTCGGATAGCCTGAGCCGCATTTTGAATGAAAATTTTTAGCAGATACATTTTTTCCACTTTCAGTTTCTCCTGCTTTTTAAGCACCGCAAAAATCGAATAATCATCCAATCGTGCTAATACGAGCTCATCAATCTGTATAACCTCATCTTTAGCGATATCGACACTTTTTACACGGGCGATCAATTCTGCCAGATCAATCTTTTCTTCAATTGCGCCAATTGACAGCACTTTTTCATAACTAAAATCATCATGCAGTTTTCCAATCAGGGCCATATCAGTATTTACAGAGATGGCTAACTGGTCGAGTATGTTTTTTAATAATGAGGTAAGCTGGTGTTTATTTAACCCTATCGAGGATATAGATTCCATCAGGCTTTCCAGATTGCGCAACCTGTTATAATCAGTAACACCCTTGGTAGCCAGTTGAATAATTTCTTCAGATGCATAAGGTTTGCAATGATAGCCAACGTTTTGACCCGCCTGCTCTACTATTTCTTCGATGGAGCGATCGCTGTATGCGGTTATAAAAATGATCTCGGCTTTACTGTCGTGTTTTCTAATTTCAATAGCGGTTTCGAGTCCACTCCAGCCGGGCATACGCATATCTAAAAAAATAACAGCATAAGGATTTCCAGCTTCCAATGATGCTTTGACCCGATTAAGCCCTTCCATACCGTTAACTGCTTTGTCAACTGTAAAAGCTGGTAGGTTACTTACACGTGGAGCAAGCAATGGTTTTGGCTCAGCAAATAACAAACTTTCTGCATCACTTATGATTACACTCTCTGCCGATTGTTTTCGCGGAACCAGGATATCTTCAATATTATCTCTGACAATTTCCTCGTCGTCTATAACCAGGATAGCTGCATTTACTACATTCATGATAAAACAATTTTATTTAAAACAATAAATAATCGGAGTGATGGTTGGTTTTTTTTAATTTATACGAAATATAATTGAGTAAGTTATTTTTATTTTCAATTCGGGTTATATATCACAGTGAAATAGAAAAACCACTCAATTATATTCTGGCAATTATTCTTCTGGTCCGATTAACAAATATGACCTGTTAGATCATTCAAATAAATACGCCTTTAAATTTAAAAAGCACAATTGCATTATCGAGCAACCGCGCCTCTACCCAGATTCTGCTCTCATCAATATTGATCTTTAATTCCACTTGGATCAGCTTGTTTTGATCAGGGTTAACAAACGAAAGGAATTTGAGATCTTGGGCCTTCTCTAATCTGATTTTTTTATCGAGATAGTATTCGGTCATCTCTTTTACCATTTGCATCATGCAAACGCCGGGTAAAATTGGCTGGTCAGGGAAGTGGCCCTTAAATATTGGGTGGGCAGCATTAAGTTTGATATTGGCTTTTACAATATTCTCTTCTGTATGCAGATCGGTAAAGATAAAGAAATCATGTAACAACATATCTTTTAAGCCTATAGTAAAATTGAATTTTGATATGATCTAACCTTTAATAAAGATTTTCATTTCGCACTGTGCAAGTAACACTCCTCTGCATTTTACACTGCCTGATATGATGGTTACATCAAAAATCTGATTTTCAATAATTACCTCTGTTTCTATAAGATCGCCTACTTTGGGTAATGAAAAAATTTCCAGATTTTTAATAGCGCCTATATACCCCGTTAAAATCGGATTATTATGCTGTTGCGCAACATAGCCTGCTCCAGCTGCTGCTGTTTGCGCAATGTTCTCTGTTAAACCGGCCTCACTTAATTCACCGTCATAAACAAGCACATTTTCTTCTCTGATTAGCGTTGTTGTTCGTGAGCTAACTTCGTCCCAGCTAACCAATTCATCTATCATTACAAAAGGTGGTTTTTGCGGTATAATAGATAAGATATTTTGTTGTGATACGATCAATTATTATTGCTTAAAATTGTAATTATTACACTCTTCAGGATGAGGATGGTTCTTAGCCATTAGTGAAACATGACATCGCATTATAAAATGAGATTAGGAATACAAGCCACCATTAATCGATAATACCTGGCCTGTAATATATGCAGCTTCTGCTGATGCTAAAAAGCCAACCGCGTGTGCTACTTCCTCTGGTGTGCCAAACCGTTTAACAGGGATCATTGATTTAAAATCGGCTTCGTTAAGCCCTTCTGTCATATCCGTTTTAATAAAACCCGGCGCAACGGCGTTTACCGTTATACCTTGGCGGCCAACTTCTTGTGCTAATGCCTTTGTAGCGCCAATTACACCAGCTTTAGCGGCAGAATAATTAATTTGCCCAGGCAAGCCTTTTAAGCCCGAAAGAGATACCACATTAACTATACGGCCATACCTTTTTAATAACATACTGTTCAACACTAAACGGGTAACATAAAAAAAGCCGTCTAAACTGGTTTTAATTACATTATCCCATTGTTCATCTTTCATCCACATCATCAGCACATCATCTTTAACACCAGCATTATTTACTAATATTTCAATATACTTCTCACTATTGGTTTCAATCCAATTACCTAATATTGGGTTAATGTCATCCTTATTGGCAACGTCAAATTTCAACAACTCTCCATCGCCGCCATTTTGCCTGATCTGGGCAAGGGTTTTATTAGCCTCGTTCTCATTGGTCATATAATTAACCAACACGTAGTATCCCATTTGGGCCATCTTGTAACAAATAGCTCTACCAATACCCCTTGAACCACCAGTTACTAATGCGCATTTCATATTTCAATATTAAAGAAAAGAATAACGTAATTTATGTATAAATGAATTTTAAACGAGGTAAGCTAAAATTACAGGCATTGGCGCCCGGCAAAAACTGTGTGGCTTTTTGTATTCATGCCTTATTGATCAAAAGCAGACTTCTATTAGTTCAATCCAATAGATATTCGTTTTCAATAATATCTGTATCTTTCGGGTATGAGCAACTGGCTTAAAAATTATAGTGGTATGTTCTGGCTTATTGGCGGCATTACAGCCGGTAGTATAGCCGGTATGGTGTTTGGTAAGCAGGCCGAGATTGTTAAACCTATTGGTGACATCTTTCTAAACTTGTTATTCGTTGCGGTTATCCCATTGGTGTTTTTTGCTATCGCTTCGGCAATTGCCAACCTGCAGGGCGCACAAAAACTGAGTAAAATAATGGGTATCATGACGGCTGTATTTTTAGGAACAGTTATCATTTCGGCCTTATTAACTATCATTGCCGTATGGCTGTTCCCTGTTCATCAGCAATTAAATGCCACCGCCGCTGTAATACAAGATGCTGGTAAGCCCTTTTCGGGAGATCAGATAACACAGCTATTTACAACCGGTGAGTTTTTCCAGTTGTTATCCCGCAAAAACATGTTGGCCATGATCATTTTCGCCATATTGGTTGGTTTCGGCACTTTACAATCCGGCGAAAAGGGAAAGGCATTCGGCAATTTTTTAAACTCGGGCAAAGAGGTATTTCAAAACGTATTCATCATCATCATGAAACCCGCGCCTATTGGCTTGGGCGCTTATTTTGCTTACCAGGTAGCCGAGTTTGGTCCAACACTATTTGGCACATATGCGCATACTTTGGGTATTGGTTATGGCGTAAGCCTATTTTATTATGCTGTTTTCTTTAGCCTGTATGCTTTTATAGCGGGCGGTATAACTGGGGTAAAACGATATTGGCAAAACAACATTATACCATCTGCAACAGCTGTAGGTACTTGTAGCAGCATTGCCACCATTCCGGCTAATTTGGACGCCGTTAAAAAGATGGGCGTTAACGATGTGATAGCCGGCATAACCATCCCGCTTGGCGGTACACTGCATAAAGATGGCTCAAGCGTTTCGTCAATTCTAAAAATGGCGGTGGTGTTCGCCATGTTTGGGAAAGGTTTTGACAGCCCGCAAGTGATACTTTTAGCCTTGGGGATGACGGTGCTTGTGAGCATTGTTGAAGGCGGTATCCCTAACGGCGGTTATGTAGGCGAGTTGCTGTTCATCTCCGCCTACGGCTTTCCGCCCGAAGCATTACCCCCGGCAATCATCATCGGAACATTGATCGATCCTGTAGCAACACTATTAAATGCCACCGGAGATACCGTTGCCGCAATGCTGGTTAACCGCTTTGCCGAAGGGCGAAACTGGCTTAAGGCGGCTTAATAATGCTTGGTTGGATTCCTTAACACCCATTACTAACAACGCTAACATAAAATAGATAAGTTTACAGCAAATACTACTCATGAAAAAGCACTGCCTATTTGTTTTTATTGCATCCTTGATCGGTTTCAATGCCTTTGCCCAGTCGGATTCTATAACTTTTGTTAAAGCCAGGTGGGAAACCCAAGAGATAGCGCCGGGTTTAATATTTAAGCACTTCCAATTTGAAAAATGCTTGTTTGATACCAACGAGAACATCAGCATCCTCGAGATCAATCCCAGCAAAAAATTAAAGATCGCTTTGGGATATGAAAAACAGCTCCTCAAAAAAGTAAGCGATTTTGGTAAAAGTGCTAATGCGCTGGCAGCCATTAACGGCAGTTTTTTTGATGTAAAGAACGGCGGCTCGGTTGATATGCTTCGGTTTAACGGGGAGCTTATCAGTACAAACCATTTAGATAAATCGGGCGAACGTGCAAGGCACCAACGGTCGGCCCTGTTATTTAATAAAGGTAAATTGAGCATCGCTAAATGGGACGGTACCCCCGATTGGGAAAGCAAACTAAGCGGCGATATGCTTAATACCGGGCCCTTGCTTATTTACAATAATAGTCCGCAAGTATTAGATAGCACATTGTTTACCCGTGCCCGGCATCCGCGCACGGCCATTGTCATAACTCATAACCGTGTTTTACTGATCACCGTTGACGGGCGAAATGCAAACTCGGCAGGGGTAAATCTGCATGAGCTTACTAAAATATTAACCTGGCTAAAAGCAAACCAAGGCATTAACCTGGATGGCGGCGGCTCAACAACGCTATGGACCAACAAAAACGGCGTTATGAATTACCCTTGCGATAATAAAAAATGGGATCACGAAGGTGAACGCAAAGTGGCTAATGTGGTATTGGTAACTCAATAACCTACTCGCTCTCTTCGTTCTTAATGCCTTTAAGCAATGCGTAGATAGCCATGGCGTGCCCGTGGCCTAAATCAAAATCATCTTTAAGCCATTTAACAATATCACCGGCTTTTACTTTCAATTCGCCGTTTTGGGTAAAACCTTTTTCTTCGGCCATTTGCCTAAAATCTGTTGGTCCTTTACCGGTTTTTGTTTTGATGGTATTGAGATATGCTTGAAACGACATACGTTTGATGTTTAATTATTTCCTGTTTCCTCTTTTATTAATGATCCAGATCAGTAAGCCAATCAATATAAATACCGACCAGATGCCCATTTTAAATCCCAGCCGGAATACCGAACCTACTAACATATAGCAGCTATTCAGCAAAATGGCTATCAGCACTAAACCAAAATAGTGAATTTTCTTCATCAGGGGGCGAAAGTAAAAATTTAGAATGATATTGTACCCTCATCTAAACAAGCGCTTTATGTAAAGATTATAATTAATATCGTTTAAATTAAACCTAAATAGCTGCATAATGGTTGATGTATCGTATTTTTATGGGTGATTTTTTACTTGGTTAACTGATATGCGGGCGTTTGCTGTAGCTTTAATTATTTTCCTTTCGGGATGGTCCGCGTGTTTTGCGCAGGGTTATACCATTGAAGGTAAAATAACTGATGTGCATAGTAACCCTCTTGCCTTTGTTCCGGTTTACATTAAAGGCACCACAAACGGAACCATTGCCAACGAACATGGCGTTTACCAGCTCAAACTCCAACCCGGCACATACACCGTAGTATTCCGTTTTGTAGGCTATGAACAGCAAACCGAGCAAATAGTAATTATTGACCAGAACGTAAAGCTCGACATGAAGCTTGAGCCCGAAAGCTACACGCTGGAATCATACCTTCCGCAGGATACCGAATTGGATAGCGCCTATGTAATTATGCAGAAGGTAATAGCCCGCCGCAAATTTTATCTCAATCAGGTTAAAGAGTATTCGTGCCAGGTTTATCTCAAGGCTGATCAAAAACTTTTAAACGCCCCACACACTTTTTTAAAGGCCGATGTTGCCAAAATATTAAACCTCGATCCCGAAAGGCGCGGTATTATCAGCCTGTTTGAGTCGATATCAAATTTTGATGCGCGCCATCCCGGTAAGGTAAAAGAGGTGATGCTGGGCGTCAAATCTGCCGGTGGTGAAAACCCATTTGGCTTTAACCGCGCTACCGACTTACAGGTTAACCTGTACGAAAACCTACTCTCGTGGGGTGGCATGAGCAACCGAAGCTATATATCGCCCATTGCCGATAATGCATTGCGGTTTTATCGCTACCGCCTGTTACAGCGCTTTACCGACGACGATAAAACCATTGATGTAATTGAACTTACTCCCAAACACGAAAACGAACACGTTTTTCACGGCGTTATCTATGTGATAGAAAACGATTGGAAGCTTTACAGCGCCGATCTGCACCTCTATAAACGCGCCCATATCGATTTTGTGGATACCCTAAATATCCGCACTCAATACATCCCGGTAACGGATAGCGTATGGATGCCCCTGTCCTTAAACTTTAGCTTCACAGGCAACATAATGGGTTTTAAATATGCCGGTTACTTTTTGGGCGTGGCCAATAATTACAATATCCAGCCCAATTTTGATAAGAAGCATTTTAGCGGCGAAGTATTTGAGGTAGGCAAAAACATCAACAAAAAAGACTCCACCTTTTGGGCCAATAACCGCCAGGTACCCTTGCTGGAAGATGAACGACGCTATTACCACCTATTTGAACAAGCCCAGAAAAAACAAGATGAAAACCATGCTAAAGACTCCGTAAAAGGTGTAAACAATAAATTCAGGCTCATACCCTATGTACTAAAGAACTATACCTATCACGATCCTTTTAAAAAGATCACTATCGATGTACCCTCCCCCTCCAAAGTAGTGTTCTACAATACAGTGGAAGGAGCCAGTGTGGATATCAAACCCCGCTTTTTTAAAGAGTACGACCGGCGCAAAACCCTCACCGTTGAACCCGAAGCGCGCTACGGTAACTCCAACAAAATATTCACCTTTAATACCTATGTTAACTATCGGTACAACCCATCAAAACAGGCCGCGGTATACGGTAGTTTTGGGTCCGATTTCCTCGATTTAAACAACTCCGGAACATTGAGTTTATTCCTCAACTCATTAAGTACCCTGTTTACCGGCAACAACTATTTAAAGCTTTATAAAGCCACGTTTGCATCGGGCGGTACCCAGGGCGAAATAATGAACGGGGTGTTGCTGAACGGGCAAATTGAATACGCGCACCGCGAAACAGTGATCAACACAACCCTTTACTCCATCCGGAAAGATAGTACCCAGCTCACCTCAAACAACCCGCTTAACCCGGGCAGCAATGTGCCGCTCTTTCCAAATCACAATGCGTTATCAATACGGGCATCAGCTACCATTACGTTCAATCAGCAGTACACCATCAATCCCGATGGTAAGTTTATTGAGCCTACTAAATATCCTCGCCTGCGTATCAATTACCGCAAAGGCTTCCCTATTCTAAATTCGAGTGTCAATTACGACTTCCTTTCTTTCGATTTCTTTCAGGATCAGCTTAAATGCGGCATCTATGGCTCTGCCTCGTATTTTATCTCGGTTGGTAAATTCTTTAATGCCAGGAGTATTTTTTATCCTGATTACAAGCAGTTTCGCGGTGGACAAAGCTTCTTCTTCGATTCAAGCCTGGGCGCTTTCCACTTCCTTGATTTCTACACTTACAGTACCGATAAAAAGTATTTTGAAGCCCACTATGAGCATAACTTCGCCGGCTTCTTTTTGGGAAGAGTGCCACTTATCCGCAGTCTGAATATAGAGGAAGTGATAGGCGGATCGTACCTGGTGCAAGAGTTGTTGAGCAGTTATAAAGAATACTACTTCGGTTTAAAACGAAGCGTGATCCGGCTGGACTATGGTTTTTCCTACGGCCTCAACCAGCCACGGATACAAGGCCTCAAGTTTACCTATAACTTTTAGGCTACGGCTATTTCTTATCCTCTTTAGGAGGGTCTGTTTTATCATCCTTTCCTTCACTACCCTCCTTAAAATGGCGGATGCTTTGGCCAAGCCCTCTCGCAAACTCAGGGATCTTCTTTCCGCCAAACAGTAATATAGCCAAAAGTACAACCACCAATAGGTCTGGTCCACTCAAAAATAAAAGCGTTGCGTTTGTCATACTTGCAGGTTTACAAAAAATGTTCAACTAAGTTACAAATTAAAACCACTTTAGCTTTTTATCAGACAGGTTACCAAACCAATAACTCCAATAATCAGCGTAACAAATGATGCCTGCCTGTCGGCAGACAGGGGTATCTATGGGTGTTTCGCAATCAAATCATGCAGCGATTGGGGGGGATAAAGTAGGATTTATTTAAATCATTAAAAAATCTTGCTACTTGATACCTGATACTCAAAGAGGGGGATAAAGTAAGACTTTTTTTGTCCTGATTCCCTGTCTGCCGACAGGCAGGCTGCATCTTGGATCTTGATTCCTCTTCTCTACAAGATACGAAAAATTCACGTAATTAGCAAAAAGGACAACAGCCGGCCCTACAATTTAGCTGCGGCCACAATATCCCTAACTTCCAGTATGTTTTTCTCAAAGCCATGCAAAGTTACATTGATCATGGCCTGCCCAACTTCCGATAACAAGCACGACGAGTTAGGAAACACAGTATGCAAAAACGGATATAACCAGCTTAAATAGCGGTAAAGTTTAGGCGTATTTTTAGCGTCCGGTGCGGCCTTCATCAATCCCGGTCTAAAGGCGAATGCCTGCTTAAACGGGAGTTTCATTAAATCATTCTCGGTTTTACCTTTTACACGTGCCCACATTGATTTGCCTTTTTCGGTACTGTCCGTCTGCGCTCCGGATACATAGGTAAAAGTCATATCGGTGTTCAACCGGCTAACGGTACGGGCAAAATTCATGGTCAGGTCATAAGTAAGCTTGGTATACTCCGGCTCCTTCATCCCTACCGATGATACCCCCAAACAAAAGTAACAGGCATTGTACCCGCTCAATTGCCCTTCAATAGCGCTCAGGTCAAAAAAGTCCCCGTGAATAATTTCTTTCAGTTTAGGATGCACAAACCCACAGGGCTTACGGTTGATTACCAGCACCGCTTCAACCTGCGGATGCTTCAAACATTCCATTAAAACACCTTCGCCCACCATCCCGGTAACGCCGGTAATTATCGCTCTTATTTTATTGTCCATTTCAGAAGGTAAAAGTCAATAAATTAAACCTACGTTATTTTGTTGAATAGCTCGTTTTTCTTTGGCAGGCAGTTCGCCAGGATACTTTCACCATCAAAAATCCCCCCTTTAGGGGGTTAGGGGGCTCTCCACTGTTCCCTCAAACACCAATTTAGCAGGCCCCTCTAAAAATATATTGCTAAACTCATTCCCATCCCGGTCAAAGTGAATGATCAGATCACCACCTAAAACTTTTACAGGCGTATCCACATGCCCGGTTTTATTATGATGTATAGCCATCGCGATAGCGCAAGCCGTAACGCCCGAACCACAGGCATAAGTTTCATCCTCAACACCACGCTCAAAAGTGCGCACAAAATAACCATCGTTCAAAGGCTCAATAAAATTCACATTGATCCCCTTTTCGCGATAGGTAGCATTATTGCGGATAGCTCCGCCATCGTGAAAAACGTTTTTCGATTTCAGATCATCAACCAATTGAATATAATGCGGCGAACCCGTGTTCAGCACATAAGCCTCACCATCGCGTTTAACGCTGCCTTCAAATATCATTTGTAAACTAACCCAATCGCCAGTGTTAGATATTTTGGCATAATGCGGGCCGTCAACCGCCAAAAATTCAGTTTCGTTTTCAATCACACCCAGGTACTTGGCAAAGGCCACAATGCATCTACCGCCATTACCGCACATGCTGCTGGGCTGCCCATCGCTGTTATAATAAACCATTTCAAAATCGTAGCCTTCTTTCAGTTGCAAAAACATCATCCCATCGCCACCCACACCAAAACGGCGGTCGCATAGTTTGGCAATTAATTCCGGATTTTGATGATCTACAACGTTTTCGCGGTTATCAACCAACACAAAATCATTCCCTGCTCCCTGGTATTTATAAAATTGAATATTCACAGTATCAAATTAAAGTACACACAAAAATATCATTTATTAGGTAACCTTTTCAGGGCAGTTCTGTCATAATAAAATCACGTAAGTTTATGAACTTAAAAACATTAACATTTTTTAACACAAATTGGGCTAACTGCCTATTGACTTGATAGTCTATATGGTATTAAATTTGAATAAGAAAAGTGAAAAAGATAGAAAATATGAAAAAATTTGGTTTAACAGTTTTAACAGCCTTCTTAGGTGGTGCCATGGCGATAGGCGCTTATAAAGTAATTGAGAACAATAGAGAAAACAACATGTCTTTCGAAGATCGCCAAAAAGTGTACTTCGCAAGTAACCGCGAGCCGGCTATCGTATCATCAACCGGTAATCTCGATTTTACCGAAGCGGCAGCGGCAGTAACCCCGGCAGTAGTTTATATCCGTACCACTTTCGCGCCAGCAAGCGGCGGCGGTCAGGACGAAATGGAGCAAATGTTCGGTCAGATGTTTGGCCAGCGCTCACGCCCGCAAGGCCCTCAAAAAGCATCGGGCTCAGGTGTGATTATTTCAACAGATGGCTACATTGTAACCAACAATCACGTAGTTGAAAAGGCCGACAAAATTGAGGTGACTATGAACGATAAGCGCGTTTTCCAGGCAAAAGTTATCGGTACCGATCCAAATACTGATCTGGCCCTGATCAAGATCAGCGGAACTAACCTGCCCATTGTAAAGCTGGGTAACTCAGACGAATCTCGCGTTGGCGAGTGGGTACTGGCTGTAGGTAACCCCTTCAACCTAACCTCAACCGTAACCGCCGGTATCATTAGCGCCAAGGGCCGTAACATCGGAATCATCGGCAGCCATAGCGACGAGGATAACAATAACCCGTTTGGCCGTACCCGTTTACAGCAAAGCGCGCCTAAATTGAATAAAGCCATCGAGTCGTTCATCCAAACCGATGCCGCCATTAACCCCGGCAATAGCGGCGGTGCATTGGTAAATACAAAGGGTGAGCTTATCGGTATCAATGCCGCCATTGCCTCACAAACCGGCTCATACGAAGGCTATGGCTTTGCCATCCCGGTTAATCTGGCCAAAAAAGTATTGAACGATATTCAAAAATACGGTTCAGTAAAACGTGGTTTGGTAGGTGTTAGCTTTACCGAGTTAAACACCGATGCAGCACAACAATTAGGTACCGATAAAACCGTAGGCTTATACGTGAACGACCTGGTAGCAGGTGGTGGTGCCGAAGCAGCCGGATTGCGCAAAGGCGATATCATCTCCAAAGTGAACGGGCATACCGTAACCGAATCTTCCGACTTGCAGGAAACCGTAGGCCGCCTACAACCCGGCGATAAGATCAACTTAACCGTTATCCGCGATGGCAGCGAGAAAAACTTCGCCGTAACGCTTAAACCCGAAACCATAGAAAACCGTGTAGCTGCAGTTAACAGATCTGCCGAGGAGCTATACAACAAATTAGGTGCAGGCTTCCAGGCTTTAACCGATGGGCAAAAAGCTAAATACGGTGTAAAATCGGGCGTGGCCGTAACGCAGGTTCGCCCCGGCAAAATGTTTGATGATCTGGGCGTAGAAGTAGGTTCGGTAATCACCAGCGTCAACAACACCCCCATCAACGCCCCAGCTGATATTGATAAAGCGTTAACCAACCTAAAAAACGGTAACCTCAAAATATCCGGCATCGATCCGCAAGGTCAGGCATTTAACAATGTTTATACAGTTAGATAATTGATTAGTGTTTTTTAGTTGAATACCGGGCTAACCGCCCAAAAGCAAAATAGCCGGATAACAATATGTTACCCGGCTATTTGCGTTTAAAACAAAATGAAAAATAAAAAGGAACAGTTTTATATCATTTATAAAATGTAATACATCGCGTTTTTGCTTTTATTTACGCCGTCGGCGCTTACCTTATCCTGCACAACCTCATCATGCAGTAGCTGGCTCAAATCGTGTTCTATTTTATTGCTGATACTTGTTGTAGGCGTATCGGTAGGTTTGTTCTCAAACGGATCCTGTAAATGGATAGCCATTTTTTCTATCAAAAAGAACGACGATGAGATAGCAACCACCAACGGTATCTGGAATACACCAAACAACTCAATTAAGCCAAAGGGCAGCAGCATCACAAACAGCAACACCATAATATGGATATAAAAGCTATAGGTTACCGGGAAAACGGTATTCTTGATCCGCTCGCAGCCACCCATCGAGTTGCAAAAACGAGTTATCGTTTCGTCCATGCTCACCTGCTGGTATTCGTTTATCCAATTCATACGCAACAGCAAGCGCAGGTCCGATCCATGTTGCTCCATCAGCGCCAGCGGTACATGGTCCATATGCGCAATGGCCCTTCTTTCATCTTCGGATATATGCTTACCTAAATTCCGGCTCGCATTCTGGCCGCGCAAATGGCTGCTTAAACTATGGCACCAGGCCATCTGGCGTTTAATAATGCGCTCTTTCATTATCCTTTTATCCTCCTCATCATACGAGTTATCAACAAAGGTTAACACCTGCCTGGCAAACGTTCTCGAATCATTTACAATGGCGCCCCATAGTGTCCGCGCTTCCCACCACCTGTCATAAGCCTGGTTTGACCGGAATGCCAGCAGCAACGATATAATAGTACCTAAAATACTGGGTATAGCTATCGGAATAGATACCCCCGGAAAGTTAAAATAGGTATGTGCCACATACACCACGGTTGAATACAGGGCCAACAAGGTAATCTCTACCTTTACTTTGCCTAAAACATAGCTTATCGGGATATTCTTTTTAAGTAACATAAAACCTGGGTTTAAATTTAAACTTCGTTTTCAACCAACTCATTAGCGGGTTGTAGCTTGGGTTTAGGTAACACATACTCAAACACGGGCTTACAATCTAAATGCATTACGGGCCTGTTGCAGCGGCTTATCAGTACCGATGGGTCAATACTGTTTTGAGTAAGCTCATCATATTGATAGTTATTCAGCTTAACAACGGCATCAATATTATTGGCATCTAAAAGGTTGTTGAATATGGCTACCGTACTGCCATAAAAAAATTCTATCCTAATGTTGTTTATCCTGTCGGGATAATTGTTTTTCAGCGTTGCGCCCAGTTTATAAAAAGCTTCCGGTACATGGCGGTACTCTGCCGATCGGCGCGATAACATCAACAACTCCTGGATCGAATCGGTAATATCCAGCACATGTATCAGTATAATGTTTAGCTTATCCGGATAAGTCCTTTTTAATAGTTCGGGTACACAATTAAAGGTTTCCGGTTTAAAATCTGTTGGAATGAGAATAGTTTTCATAATTGCCTTATTATTTGGTTAACTAATATTGTTTGATACAATAGTAGCCCCCACTAATTAGCAACTGATAAGAGAGTTATTAGAATTTGATTAGAATATCACAGGTGCCCTGATCTCTTAATTCGATATTGGACATTCGAAATTCATTATTCGGTATTACCCCCTTTCACTTCCTCAACCATAGCATAATCTGCCCCCGGCGGGGGCTAAACATTTGTAGAAAACAAATAGATCCTTGTTTTATGCCCCGGAGCGGGCTACCCTTCTATAAGCGACAAACGGACCTATTAATACCATATTTACGCTTGCGCCGATGGCAAAAATACCTGTATCTCGGTCCCAACATTAACCTCCGATCGGATCCCGATACTACCCTTATGCAAGCGGATAATGTTTAGCGCCAGCGGCAGGCCAACACCATGCCCATAAAAATCCGAAGTGTTTGATGCCCTAAAAAAAGGCTCAAATATGTGCTGCACTTCCGTTTCCGGAATGCCTATCCCTTTATCTGTTATGGATAATACAATGTTTTTATTTTGTACCCTTAGCTTAACCATTACCAGTTTATTTTGCGAGTATTTGCACGCGTTGTTAATAATATTGGTAATAGCCAGGTTAAGCAGGTTGCTATTGCCGGGTGTATTCAAGGCCTCCTGGTTTTGGGGCAGTTCGCTAAGGTCAACCTCAATATTACTTTCGGGATGTATTTTTTTTACCGATGCAATGGCCAGCCAAACCAGCTCGTCAACCCTGATACTTTGCCAGTTTTGCTTCTTACCATCATAACCCGATTGCGCCAACAGCAAAAGGCTGTTCAATATCTGTATCAGTTTATTGGTTTCGGCTTGCATCACATGCAAAAACTGCTGCCCGGCCTGGCCTGTAGGGTAGTTTTTTAAGGCTATCTCAACCTCGCTGTTAATAATAGTGAGCGGGGTACGCAGCTCGTGCGATGCATTGCTCACAAAATTGTTCTGAGTTTCAAAAGCCGTTTCAAGCCGGTTAAGCATATCATTAAACGTGAACGATAGTTCGGCAATTTCATCCTTGCCGCTTGGCTCAAGGCGCAAGTGCAGGTTGTTTGATGTAATGCCCTTAACCCTGTCCGTAAGCTTGCGCACCGGTATAAAAGTATAATGCGAAAACACCTTCCCGGCAAAAAACACAACAATAAGGGATCCCAAAAAACCTATCAGTAGTATTTTTTGCAGCTCATGTATCTCATTCAACCCATAGGGGTTTGTGGCAGATACCGCTACTATAAACTTTTCGTTACCGCGGTTTACAATTTTGCCGGCAAAAAACTGGTTGTCGTTTTTATAACTATAAATACTATAAGTTACTACCGCGTTAAAAAACTCTTCGGGCAAACCATCATTGCTAAAGGTTCCTAAAGCGTTCGCTTTTATAATGTGTTCCTTTTCGTTGTCCAGTTTTTCAAGGTAACGGTTGCGCACCTGCTGGTACGCCCGGCTCTCTTCACCCGGAAAAAGGTGTATCTGGGCGGCAAGCTTTACCCGGGCCTCCAAACGTTTATAAAAATCCTGGTAGTTAAATTTATATTCAAAATACAAAATAAAGGCGTTCAACAATATCAAAATGCCGGTTGATAAGGCTAAAAACATCAAAGTTATTTTGGTCTGAATTTTCATTTATCAGCCTCCTTCATCATATAACCCATCCCAAAAACAGTATGTATATATTTAGTAGGATTAGTTTTATCCAATTTTTTACGCAAATAGTTAATGTATACATCAACCACGTTAGTACCCAGGTTAAAATTAATATCCCAAACATTATCAAGCAATTGTATGCGCGAGAGTACTTTACGCTGGTTTTTAATAAAATACTCCAGCAAACGGTATTCTGTAGCGGTTAAATTAAGCGGTACATTATTCAGGCTCGCAACTTTGGCATCAGTATTCAATATAATATCATCTATGCGGTAAGTGTTTTTTACAGCAGGAGTACTGTTGCCCGCCCGTCGCAACAGTGTCCGGATACGCGCTGCCAGTTCGGCCAGTTTAAAGGGTTTAACCATATAGTCGTCGGCGCCGCTGTTAAGCCCGGTCACAATGTTCTCAGTCGAATCAAGCGCGGTGAGCATCAGTATAGGGATGTGCGCATCTCGCTCGCGTATTCGCTGGCAAAGTTGTATCCCGTTCATCGAGGGCAGCATCACATCCAGAATGATCAGGTCAAAAGCATGATCTCTTGTCATTTGCAGAGCGGTTAACCCATCGGCGGCAACGCTTATATCATAACCCTCGTCGGCCAGACCGCGTTTAATTACAGATGCAATATTGGGTTCGTCCTCAACTAATAATATAGCCATTAACTACAAAATAATAAAAAAATGTGTACCAAGCATAATTGCCGGTAATCTGCATTATAATTTAGTTTAAGGCTGTTATTGCATAAAATGTTTTATGATTTTTTTGAGCAGCAAATAATTCGCTGTAAAGCTTAAATTTGCCCCAGATGATGTGCGACGAATTAGTGTTCCCCTTTTTAGAGCAAACGTTGACGCTGCTTTGCCAAAAAGCCATTTACTGGAAAGAAGAAAAAGCCCTCATAGCTGCCGACGTACACCTGGGCAAGGGCGGCCATTTCCGCAAGGCCGGAATAGCGGTTCCCCGCGATCTGGCACAGGAAGACTTAGCCGTACTATCCGACCTCATCCATCAACACAAACCCGAAAAAATTATCTTTTTAGGCGACTTGTTCCACAGCGATATGAATACCGATTGGGATTGGTTTGCCCTCTGGCGCGAACAATTCCCCAAACTCGAGATCATCCTGATCCGTGGTAACCACGATGTGATACACGACAGCCATTACCACAAACTAAACATAAGCCTGCACCACGAGCTGCTAATAGGGCCATTCCTGATGCTTCACCACCCATTGCCGCCAACAAAATTAGAACAAGCCAGGGGTTATGTACTCTGTGGTCACATCCATCCCGGGGTAAATTTGCAGGGTCGTGGCAGGCAATCCATCACCCTTCCTTGTTTCGCCTTTTCAGATAAACAAGCCATCCTGCCATCATTTGGCAAATTCACCGGCAAGGTAGCCATCCAGCATCAGCAAACAGATAAGGTTTTCGGTGTATTACCCAATAAAATAGTAGCGCTCGGTCTTGCTATTTGATACTAACTACTTGCTATTAATTATTTATGCTTCTCCAAATACTGCGTAGCCTCTAATTTGACCGATCCTAAAGAGATGTCTTTCATATAAATATTCCAGTCCTTATCAACAAGGTAATAGGTTGGTATAGTTGTAACATTCCAGTTTGCCGCATTAGGCGAATCATTGCCTTTCAGATCGCTAATTTGTGGCCAGGGTAGTTTATCATCCTTTACAGCAGTTGCCCACCATAATTGTTTTTTATCTAACGATACGCTGATCACCTCAAAGCCCCGGTCTTTTAACAACCCATAAACGGCCTGGATATCTTCATGATTAATCCGGCTAAACTGGTTAACAGACCGCCAAAAATCAATCAAAAACAGCTTCTTACCTGCTTTAACGGCCGCGAAGGTTTTCCCGTCAAAAAACTTGCCCTCAATAGCAGGAGCCTTTTTGCCGGGTGCCAGGTTAATGTTCAAGGTCAGTTTTTTGCTTATTTCTTTACCCTCTTCGCTGTTTTTTGCAGTAGCGTTTAAAATATTGAAAAGAGTCTGGTACTTTTCCGGGAAATCGGTATAAGCTTGTTTAGCCATAAAATGAGCGGCCAACTCGCTTTCAGGATATTTTTTAACAAAGCGCTCTAAAACAGTAAATTCAGCATGGCGTGCTTTATCTTGTGCCATTTCAATTTTGGCTACCAGGTTCCGGTAAGCATTTTCGGGTAGGTTTTTTCCACCATCCTCAAGCTCTTTGTTAAGTTCGGTTGTCTGTGCCCTCGCGTTTCCTACTACTTCATCATAAATAGCATAATAATTAGTGATCTCCTGCTGCTTT
Source organism: Mucilaginibacter sp. (assembly GCF_039921305.1). Lineage (GTDB taxonomy): Bacteria > Bacteroidota > Bacteroidia > Sphingobacteriales > Sphingobacteriaceae > Mucilaginibacter. Next base: position 100,742 of record NZ_JBDSCA010000028.1, on the reverse strand, counting down.
TTTGATGAGCTTTCTATTTTAGGATATTTGGATAGTTTGTTGGCATCGGCTGTAATTGTGTACTTACCCGGCTCTAAATAAACCTCAAACGGAGTATGCGCTACAATTCCGTCTTTTGCTATATTAAGTTCGTAAAAACCGGGCTCATCCAACTGCTTTTTAACGGTACACTTTCCATTTTTAATGTTTTCGCCAAAAATAGTTTGCTGCCCCTGGTCTTTAATAGTGAAAACACCGCTGCTTAAACCAGTTGCGGTCACATCAAATTCTATAATTTTAGATGGCTGGCAAGCCGATAAAAAAGCCACCACTATGGCTAATAGGATATATTTTTTGTTCATAAGGTTTTTAGTTGGCACAATATATGGCATTACTTTAAATTCAATGTTTCCTGTTTTGACATTAGAATGGTTCTAAATAAATTATAAAGCACGAATAAGCCAAATCCATTTATATCTTTTGGCATTTAATAAATACTTTTGCCGAAATAAATCTAACAATATAATGAGCGAATTTAAACAAACCTTTAACTCTTCATTGGGCAAAAAGCTGATCATGGCTTTAACAGGATTGTTTCTTTGTACTTTTTTAATAGTGCATTTAGGAGGTAACCTGTTGTTGTTTAGCAACGATAATGGTTATTCATTTAACGTATATGCAAACTTCTTAACGCATTTCCCGCCAATAGAAGTAATAGCATACCTGTTATACATCAGTATTATAGTGCATGCTATATACGCAACTATATTAACTATCAAAAACCGTAGGGCAAGGCCGGTATCTTATGCCTCGGCTCCAAAATCACCAACCTCATGGTCGTCACAAAACATGGGTTTGCTGGGTTCTATCCTGCTATTATTCATCGTGATCCACATGAGCGATTTTTGGTACAAGTACAAATACACCGATACCATCGCTTTTAAAGAATACCGTACCAACCTGTCATCAGGTGTAACAACGGTTCAGCCATTCACACCCGAGGCTAAAGATTTTGAGCATTCAGTTTCAACCCAGGGTAACGAAGAGATCGTTCGTGTTAAAGATATCCACGCTAAAGTGGCCGAAACCTTTAGTCAATGGTGGTATGTTATCATCTATGTTATCGCTATGGGAGCCTTATCATTCCACTTGCTGCATGGTTTCCAAAGCGCGTTCCGTACCATGGGTTGGGTTCACCGCAAATACACACCGGTAGTTTACTTTATAGGTACCTGGTTGTTCGCGGTAATTATCCCGATAGGTTTCGCGGCTATGCCGGTTGTGTATTTCTTTTGCAAATAATAATATCCTTTTTGGGGTAAGAATATAAATTATATCAAAATATGATCTTAGACGCTAAAATTCCAGTAGGCCCATTGGCCGAAAAATGGGGCAAGCATAAGTTTAACCTTAAATTGGTTAACCCTGCAAACAAGCGTAAATACGATGTTATTGTAGTTGGTACCGGCCTTGCTGGTGCATCTGCAGCGGCATCACTGGCCGAGCTTGGCTATAATGTAAAAGCGTTTTGCTTTCAGGATAGTCCGCGCCGTGCACACTCTATTGCCGCGCAAGGTGGTATAAACGCCGCTAAAAACTATCGTAATGACGGTGATAGCGTTTACCGGTTATTTTACGATACCATTAAAGGTGGCGATTACCGCGCCCGCGAAGCCAACGTTTACCGTTTGGCCGAGGTTTCTGTTAACATTATCGACCAATGTGTGGCGCAGGGCGTACCATTCGCCCGCGAATACGGAGGTTTATTAGATACACGTTCATTCGGTGGCGCGCAGGTATCACGTACATTCTACGCCCGCGGCCAAACCGGACAACAATTATTATTAGGTGCCTACTCTGCCCTAAACCGCCAGATCCACTTAGGCAAGGTGAAAATGTACACCCGTACCGAAATGCTGGACGTGGTTACCGTTGATGGCAAAGCGCAAGGTATCATCACCCGTAACTTAAAAAGTGGCGCTATCGAAACCCATTCTGGTCACGCTGTATTGCTGTGTACCGGTGGTTATGGTAACGTGTTCTACCTGTCAACCAACGCGATGGGCTGTAATGTAACCGCAGCCTGGAGAGCTCACAAACGTGGTGCTTTCTTCGCTAATCCTTGCTACACTCAAATTCACCCAACCTGTATCCCGGTATCTGGTGATCACCAGTCTAAGTTAACCTTGATGTCTGAATCACTTCGTAACGACGGACGTGTTTGGGCGCCAAAAACAGTGGAGCTTGCGCAGCGTTTACGCAAAGGAGAATTAAAAGTAACCGACTTAAAAGAAGAAGACAGGGATTACTTCCTGGAACGTAAATATCCATCATTCGGTAACCTGGTTCCGCGCGACGTGGCATCACGTAACGCTAAAGAAGCTGTTGATGAAGGTAAAGGTGTAGGTGCGTCAGGCGTTGCCGTATATTTGGACTTTGCCGATTCTATCGCCCGTTTGGGAGAAGATGAAGTAAGGGCACGCTATGGTAACCTGTTCGATATGTACGCGCAGATCACCGACGAAAACCCTTACAAAACACCAATGCGTATTTACCCGGCGGTTCACTATACCATGGGTGGCCTTTGGGTTGATTATAATTTGCAAACCAGCATTCCTGGCTTGTATTGCTTAGGCGAGGCTAACTTTTCCGATCACGGCGCAAACCGCTTAGGTGCTTCGGCGCTGATGCAGGGTTTATCTGATGGTTATTTCGTTATCCCTTACACTTTAGGAGATTACTTAGCTACAATCGGTCCAAAACCTATCGACGCTACTCACCCGGCATTCGCGGCAACCAAAAAGGATGTTGAAGAACGCATCGCAAAATTATTAGCCTTGCGTGGAACCAAAACCGTTGATGAATATCACCGCGAATTGGGCCACATTATGTGGGAATATTGCGGAATGGCACGTACTGCCGAGGGTTTGACTAAAGCGAAGGGTTTGATCCACGCTTTGAAAGAAGACTTCTGGAAAAATGCAATTGTGCTTGGCGCGAACGAAGAGTTTAACTCATCGTTAGAGAAAGCCGGCCGTGTTGCTGATTTTATCGAACTGGGCGAACTGATGGTTGATGACGCTTTAATGCGTTCGGAATCATGCGGTGGTCACTTCCGTGTAGAATCACAAACCGAAGAAGGCGAAGCTTTACGCGACGACGAGAATTTCGCCTTCGTAGCAGCCTGGGAATACGCAGGCGAAAACCAACCAGAAGTGCTCAACAAAGAAGCACTGGTTTATGAAAATGTTAAGTTAACACAACGATCTTATAAATAGTAGTGAGTAGTTAGTATCAAGTAGCAAGACAAAAAAATCTTGTTACTTGATACTCGCTACTTGATACCAAATCTCAATTCAAAAAAGATATGAGTACTGGAAATATGAACCTGACGTTAAAAGTATGGCGTCAACCAAATTCTGAAACACCGGGTAAACTGGTTACTTACAAGGCAGAAGGCATCTCTCCGGATATGTCTTTCCTTGAAATGCTCGACGTGGTGAACGAGAGCCTGATCCATAAAGGAGAGGACCCTATCCACTTTGATCACGATTGCCGCGAAGGTATTTGTGGTATGTGCTCATTGTACATCAACGGTCAGCCGCATGGTCCAAAAAGGGCTATTACAACCTGTCAGTTACACATGCGCAGTTTCCACGATGGTCAAACCATTACTATTGAACCATGGAGAGCAGCAGCATTCCCGGTAGTGAAAGATTTGGCTACAGACCGTTCCGCGTTTGATCGTATCCAGCAAGCAGGTGGTTACGTATCGGTAAACACAGGTGGTGTGCCAGATGCTAACGAGATCGCTATCCCTAAGGTAATTGCCGATGAGGCTTTTAACTCGGCTACCTGTATAGGTTGCGGCGCTTGCGTTGCGGCATGTAAAAATGCATCAGCCATGTTGTTCGTATCGGCTAAAATATCACAATTCGCGCTGTTGCCGCAAGGCCAGCCAGAACGTTACCGCCGTGCCCAATCCATGGTTGCTCAAATGGATGATGAAGGCTTTGGTAGCTGTACCAATACCGGTGCCTGCGAGGCCGAATGTCCTAAAGAGATCAGCCTGGTAAACATTGGCCGTATGAATAATGATTACCTGAGCGCCAAATTATTCCGCCAGGAAGAGATCACCCATCACAACGATTAAGGTTTAACCTATCATAATTTAAAAGCCATCCTTTTGGGGATGGCTTTTTTGTTTGAGGTGTTGTTATCTGTATAACCGAACCCTTCACCACGTCATCGCGAGGTACGAAGCAATGACGTTTTTTTTTGTTTGCTTTTACCAACAGTAAACAACACATTTGCAGTATGCCCAAAGGAACACTTTACTTAATACCAGTACCACTTGCCGAAAACGCGGCGGCCAAATCGTTTACACCTTACCTGGTTGATACCATAAACAACATCACCGAATATATTGTTGAGAACGAAAAAACCGCCCGCAAATTTTTAAAAGAAGCGGGCTTAAAAACCGCCCAAAGCGAACTGCTTATTCACGACTATGGTAAACACAACCGCGGCAACAGTCTGGGCTATTTCTTTGCAGGATTAGAATCCGGTAAAAGCGTTGGCCTGATGAGCGAGGCCGGCTGCCCCGGCGTAGCCGATCCCGGTGCCGAAATTGTTGCCGAAGCACACAAGCGCGGCATATCCGTAGTGCCTTTAGTTGGCCCAAGCTCTATTTTGCTTGCGCTGATGGCTTCAGGCTTTAACGGTCAAAGCTTTACCTTCCATGGCTATATACCTATTGATAAGGCCGAGCGCAGCAAGCGTGTTAAAGAACTGGAAAGCTTATCTACCCGGAACGATCAAACACAGATATTTATCGAAACCCCATTCCGCAATAATTCTATGTTGGAAGAGGTTTTGAAAAGTTGTAACCCCAAAACCAAACTTTGCATTGCCTGCGATGTTACTGCTGAAACAGAATTTATCAAAACCATGAACATTGAAAGCTGGCGCAAGCAAGTGCCCGATCTGCATAAACGGCCAACTATTTACCTGCTATTCCATTCATAAATGAAATTACCGGGCGAACAAGCTTCTGTACTCATTGTAGGCGCCGGTCCGTCGGGTTTAATGATGGCCGCGCAACTGTTGCGCAATGGCATCCAGCCGGTAATTATCGATATTAAAAAAGGCCCTACAGATCAATCCAAAGCTTTAGCGGTGCAAACTCGCTCGCTCGAAATTTACCGCCAGTTAGGCATTGTTGATCCCGTTTTAAACGGAGGTAAAAAAGCGACAGGTGTATTTTTGAATCAGGAAGGCAAACAGGTAGCCAGGCTTTCGCTGAACAATATTGGCGAACCGCAAACCCTATTCCCCTACATCCTGATGTATCAGCAAAGCAAGAACGAACGTTTGCTGTTGGATTACCTTACCCAAAATTGTTGCCCCGTTTACTGGGATACCTCACTAATATCTTTTGATCAAAAAAATGATAAGATCGAGGTATTACTCAACAACGAAAACGAAAAAACCTTCCTCACCTGCGATTGGCTCATTGGTGCTGATGGCGCGCACAGCATTGTACGCAAAGAGCTATTCATCAAATTTGAAGGCGATACCTATGCCAACGAGTTTTACCTTGCCGATGTTACCTTTGCCGATCTGAACGACGATAAGCTCCATCTTCATCTATCAAAACCAGGCTTCGCGGCCTTTTTCCCGATGCCCGAAGATGGACGTTACCGCATAGTAGGTAGCCTTACACCTGATCTATTAGCCAAACAGGATTTAACTATTGATGATGTTAAGCCCCTCTTAAACAATGTAGCCAAAGCTAAGATCAGCATTGCCGAAACGCATTGGTTTACCACCTACCGCCTGCACCATCGCATGGCCGAAAGCTTCCGTTCAGATCGTGCTTTCCTTATCGGCGATGCCGCGCATATCCATTCGCCCGTTGGTGGCCAGGGCATGAATACCGGCTTACAGGATGCCTACAACTTAGCCTGGAAATTAGCAGGCGTGATCAACAACCAGCTCAACAAATCAGTATTAAGCAGCTATGCTGACGAACGCATGCCCGTTGCAAAAGACCTGCTCAAAACTACCGATAGGGCCTTTACCTTTATCGTATCCGATGGTTTCTTAAATCGCATCCTAAAAAAATGGGTACTACCCTTCGCTATCAAAAAACTATGGGGAAGCGAAAAACTAAGGCGTGCGTTTTTCAATAGGGTATCACAAACCAGCATCAACTATCACCATAGTAAAATAAACCTGCACCTAAGCCAGGGCACTAAAATAATTGCCGGCGACAGGCTGCCCTACCTCAAAGTATACGACGAAAAGAAACAGCAGGAAACCGATCTGCATGAGTGGTGCAGCAAACCAGGTTTCACCTTCATCGCCTTGGGCAAACAAACCGAAGATGAGCTTTTCCGCCTGGCCAAATGGATAACACAGCACTATCCCAACATCCTCAACTTCTTTTACCTGCCGCCAACCAACAAAAACCGCCACATTTTCGATGCTTTTGAGATGGGCGCAAGCCAGCAGAAAACATTGATCATCCGCCCGGACATGTACATCGGCTTTATTAACGATTCAATTGATATTGCTAAGATTGATAACTATTTGAGTACGGTAATGGGCGTGGTGAAGAGCGTGTAATTATTATTCCCGGGGTTATCTAATCCTTTTAAATTTATAGGTATAAGCTGTATCTACGCCGTAAATTATACCCGAAGATGCGAAATAGCTTTTCAGCAAATCTAATTTGCCTTCGCAATACCCGCCTATATTCATTTTCTCGGGACGGGTACTAATTTTCCTGCATTCAAAACAGATCTCGATGTGGGCAAATATCTTACCTTTTGAATTTGTAAATACAATAGCGTTACGTGGTTCATAACATGCGTACTGGTTATAAATTATATTATAATCAATTGCGCGCTGGTCTATGTTGTAAAGAATATCAGTTAGTTTATTGACTTGTACTTTATTCAATAATTTGACTTCTATAAACTGGGTGGTATCTGTTTCGTTCCCATTAAATGGATATTTCCAATAGTTAATTTTTTTGGGTGCTTTTTGGGCTACGCTATCAACGAATACCTGCACGTTAGGGTCGGAAAGGCCGTAAAATGCAACCAATTTAACTTGTACCGCTTTATTAAACGGATAAAACCTTAATCGTTGCGCGGCGGAGTATTTATTACGGTGAACACATTGAGCATTGTATTCGGCCAGTTCAGTTTCAGCCTTCGTTGGTTCGTGCCAGCGTGGTAACTTGCGTTGGCCGAAAGCAGAAAACAACGGTAATAAGAAAACTAAAATAAGTGCTGCTTTTTTAAGCATGAATGTAGGTTTATGATATAAATCTAAGCAAAACACAGCTCCTACCCATGTATAGTTTCCTTCTTCCCGTAATTCTTAACCACTTCGGCTTCGTAAGCTAAAAACTCTTTCCAGCGGGCATCAACATCAATATTGCCGCAATGCTTTTTAGCCAGATTTAAAAACATGGTATAATGTCCCGCTTCGCTTACCATCAATTCATAGTAAAACTCGGATAATTCCTTGTCGTTAATATTCTCGGATAGCACCTTGAACCGTTCGCAACTGCGGGCCTCTATCATCGCCGAAAGCAACAATCGGTCTATCATCTGGGTTAACCTGCTTCCTCCCGGTGTTAAAAACTTGAATAGCTGGCCCACATAATCATCTTTACGCTCCTTACCAAACTCATACCCACGTTTAACAATGATCTCGTGTACACGCCTAAAATGGTCCATTTCTTCGCGTACCAATTCGGCCATTTCTTGCACTATATCCGGATAGTTATGGTTTTGGATGATGAGCGTAATGGCATTGCTGGCCGCCTTTTGCTCACAATAAGCATGGTCGGTCAATAACTCTTCAATATTGCTTTCTACCACATTTTTAACCCAAAGCGGGTCGGTAGGTAATTGTAGTTTTAGGATAGTTTTTTCGCTCACAGCACAAAGATAGGGTTTTGATGGCCGTTATAAAAAACACAGCCTTCATTCCAGCCACCCAATGTTAGATATTAGTTCCCAGGTACCATTAGTTAACTTAAACAAATAATGGTTACCACTCATACCTCGTGTAGTTGCCACAAACGCATACTGCCGGTCGGTTGAGAAAACCGGTTTAGAAAAAGAAACGCAAGTAGTTTCGGCCAAGGCTTTCGGGTCGGGTTTATGACCGGTATTTGGCAAGATTTCGCCCGTTTCAGTATTTACCGACGGGAAACTGGCTGTTATCTTCGCCCATGCCCATTTTTTACCAACATGATCTTTATTAACATATCGCGCTTTCGGCAAACCAAAGTCAGACCATTTTATAGAAAAAGTATCCCTTTTAGCATTGCTTACAAATTCCTTTACAAGCTGAATTTTCAATTTATTATCTGCTAATTTAATATCAGCACTAATATTCTCATTAATAGAAGAGGTATTTCCCTTATTGATCAAATAAAAGTATGGATAGTCTGAAGGTATCTCAACTTCAATCACCTTGTTTATCAACTTTACCATACTTGTATCAATGGCTGTAGCCGAAAAACCTGATAAGATGAAAATGATTGTTGAAGCCAGCCGTTTCATATACTCAAATCTAAATTATTTAGAATGAAGTATCTATAACAATGTGGTTACCTGTACAAACCCTTACTTTCAATAAATTTTAAAACCGGGTCGGGCACAAAAAACTGCACATTCTTTTTAGCTGCGATAGATTTACGGATAAAGGTTGCCGATAGTTCCATCAACGGTGTCATGGTAATATGTACCGATGGGTGCGATGCCAGATCGGTATTCTCATAACCCGGGCGCGGGTAAACATAGATCTGGTAATCGCGCAAAATGAGCTTGTAATTCTTCCATTTATGCAGTGTGACTAAGTTGTCCGATCCCATAATTATGGCAAACTCATGCTCAGGATATTTCTCTTTCAGTAAGGTTAGCGTATCAATGGTATACGACGGCTGTGGCAGCTTCAATTCAATATCGCTTACGTTTAGGTTATCGCTATGGTCGGTTGCCAAACGGGCCATTTCAAGGCGATCATAGGTATTGATCAGGTCGCCGTATTTTTTTAGTGGGTTTTGTGGCGATACCACCAGCCAAACTTTATCCAGATCGGTATGGTTAGCCATATAATTGGCAATAATTAAATGGCCGATATGTATGGGATTAAACGAACCAAATAGTAAACCGATCTTCATTTTTCCGTTTATGCTGCGCTTATTGCTTTAAAAAATCAGTTACTAATGCCTTTGCTTCTTTGCAAGCCGTTTCAAGTTCGTAATTTTTTAGGATTATATCAAATTGCGGAGCATAATTCAGTTCTTTTTCTGCTTTTATAAAGCGTTCATGTAGTTTTTCGGTGCTATCAGTACCCCTGCCGGTTAAACGTTCCTTTAAAACCTCCAGCGATGGGGGCTGAACAAATATGGCTAAAGCATGTTCTTCGTACTTCCGTTTCAGGTGCAAGCCGCCTTCAACATCAATATCAAAAATTACATGTTTGCCCTTATCCCAAATGCGTTGTATCTCTGATCTCAGCGTGCCGTAAAACGTTCCCGAATAAACCTCTTCAAACTCAACAAACTGCTTTTTAGCTATGCGGTGCAAAAACTCTTCGTTTGATATAAAGTAATAATCGCTGCCGTCGTGCTCATCGCCGCGCGGCTTGCGGGTAGTTGCCGAAATGGAAAACTCCAGGTCCGGAATTTGTTTCAGCAGATGATGCACTATGGTAGTTTTACCAGCTCCTGATGGTGCCGAAAATATGATGAGTTTACCTTGGGTCATTGTAATTAGTCAATGGTCCATAGTCCATGGTCCATAGTTTTGATCCATTGTCTATGGACCATCGGCTATGGACTATCTTCTACAGTACGTTCAATAGTTGTTCTTTAATTTTCTCCAGTTCTTCTTTCATGCCAACAACAAGCTTTTGTATGTTGGCATCGTTGGCTTTTGAGCCGAGGGTATTGATCTCCCTGCCGATCTCCTGCGAAATAAAGCCCAGCTTTTTACCGTTGGCATCAGCATTCTTCAGCGTTTCGATAAAGTAATCACAATGCGCTTTCAGGCGTACCTTTTCTTCGGTAATATCCAGCTTATCAATAAAGTAGATCAATTCCTGCTCAAAGCGGTTTTGATCCAGGTTTTCGCGACCAACACTTTCAGTCAAAAAAGTATTCAACCGCTCGCGGATAACCGGAACACGTTTAGGCTCTTCAACTTCAACCTTTTTTAGGTTATCCATGATGATGCCAATGCGCCCTTTCACCTCTTCTTCAAGCACGTTGCCTTCGTCACTTCTAAACTGTTGGAATGCCTTTAATGCCTTTTGGAAAGTTTGCTCAACAATTTTCCATTCCTCGTCAGATACTGTTTCTTCGCCATATTTAACAACTTCGGGTAAACCCAAAGCCAGTTGCAACAGGTTGTTTGTAGGTTCGTTCAAATCAATACTAACAGCCTTTAATTGCTCGTAGTAATGTTTTAAAAGCACGGTATCAATACCGGCAGCTTTTACCTGCTGACTAACTTGCTCAATATTGATAGATAAGCTAACTTTACCGCGTTCTATTTGCTTGCTGCAATCGTTGCGCAACTGAAATTCTTTATCGGAGAATGAGCGGGGGATTCTGAGGGTCAGTTCAAGAAATTTACTATTCAGGGATTTTATTTCAACAGTATATTTTGTACTTCCCGAATCGTAGGTGGCCAGTCCATACCCTGTCATGGATTTTATCATGTGCAAAGATAAAAAATTAAATAGGATAGCTAAACACCATTTAAAGGGATATTTAACAAGTATTTAACAAATAAACCTCTCTTTAAACGTTAACTTTGATACATTGAGTAAACCTGATAAAAATACCATCCCACGCTACAGTATCCCAACCATCACTGTAATACTATGCTGCTTTAGCCTGTTTTTACATGCCCAAAGGCAAGAGTTTATGCTCAAAGGAGTGGTGTTTAAAGCCGGCAATATTCAACAGCGATTAAGCAAAGTATTGGTGGCAAACTTAAACAGTACAGGCATTGTAACTACCGATGACCTCGGCATATTCAATATTCAGGCCGCTGTTGGCGATACCCTGCTCTTTCGCCAAAAAGATTATGCCGATCAAAAGGTTGCCGTAACCGGCCAAAGCACCGCCATGGTATTTATGCAAACTAACATTACCCTAAATCAGGTTGATATAAAAGGCCTAACCAAACGCCAGGAGCTACAAGGCGTAATGAAAGAATACAATAGCCAGGGCATCTACAGCAATGGCAAGCCATCGGTAGCATCTGCCATACTAAGCCCCCTAAACGGATTGTATGACCTTTTCGGAAGCGGCCCAAAGCAAGCCCGCCGTTTCGCAAGGTTCAGCGCCGCTGACCTGGAACAAACCGAGGTCGATCGCCGCTTTACCAAATCATTTATCCAACGCATAACCGGCATAACAGATACCATCAAGCTTCAGGCATTCAAACAAGCCTACCGCCCATCATACGAGGATATCAAAAGCTGGAACGATTACGACCTTATCAATTACACCAAACGCTCCTATACCGATTTTGTAAAGAATGGCGAAAAAGCACCGGATAATGGATTGCAAAAATTGGTGCCTGTTACACCGCCCCAAAAGCCGGAATAAGCCGTTAATCGTTTTTTAAAATAGCCAGGTAATGATCTGGTCCCCATGATGCCAAACCTCGGTATTTCCCCGTTAACTTGCCTATTATTAACGATTTAATGCGAGCAAAAGCAGAGCGCTTGTAACCAACAGACGCATAAGTATGTATCAACCTTTCCACTTTAAAGCCAAGGCTTTGGTAAAATGCTGGGGCAGCAAACACTACATGCTCCGGATATTTTAGATACCACCAATTGCTACCCGCCCAACGAGCGCTTTTACTACGGATATTACCGGTAAGGATAACCATACGGCCGTCTTTTTTCAGTTTTGATTTACAGAATTTTAGAAAACCAGGCATATCATACAAATGTTCAACTAAATCAAATGCAGCTATCACATCCAAACTACCATCTTCAATTTCGGATAAGTTAAGACACACTTTATGACCTTTTGCCAGTAATATTTTTTGGCTTTCGGCTGATAGTTCATTACCATAGGTAATGCAGCCGTTCTCTTTGGCCAGGTCAAGCAATTCGCCGGTATTACAGCCAACATCCAGCACATGGCTTCTTGCAGGAAATATATCCAGCAAGGCTTGCACTACATTTGGAGTTTTCATTTGCCTGAAAGGAGCGGCCTTCCATCGCTCACCGCTAACACTATTGGCATATAATTCCATAGCTGTAGCTTCAGGAACGGCATTTTGTATAAAGCCCGACAGGCATTGTGTACAGTGGTATAACTCTGGCTTATTGGTGAGTTGTATCTCTGTTGTAGAAAAACGAAGTGGGGTTAAATAATCAACATTACCTACACGTTGTATTCCCGAAGCGGCACAAATCGGACAATTAGTATGTTGAACAGTATTGTTTATAAGTTGCATCAGGCTGTATAAATATAGTTTTTAAAAGCACCTCCAATATGATAACAGGCCTACCTTATTGAAGATATTGCCGACTAATATAAAACAAAAACTGAATTTGTAATGCAGATAAACTAAAGCAGGTAGCCGAAGGAAACAAAAAGCTATATCCCCAAAGCCTCACAAGCCTTCTCAGCCGCTAACTTCTCAGCATTCTTTTTATTAAACTCTTTACCCGTACCTAAAACCTCGCCATCAATACTGGCTTGTACGGTAAACAGTTTATTGCTTTCGCCTTCCTGGTTCTCGGTTAAGTCAAACGATACATCCTTGCCATGGCGCTGGCTCCACTCAATCAACTTACTTTTAAAGTTAGTTTCGGTTTTCTCTAATTGATGGATGTCAATATGCGATTTGATGATGTGGTTCACCAAAAAACTCTTGGTAAAGTCATACCCTTTATCCAGGTAAACAGCCCCTACCAGGGCCTCAAAAGCATCACCCAAAAGCGATCCCTGCCTTGAGTTGCCAACCATACGGCTATCGTACTCAATCAGCTTATCAAAGCCCAGTTTACGTGCAAGTTGGTTCAGGTTAACACGGCTCACAATTTTTGATCGCAACTCGGTTAAAAAACCTTCATCCTCATAAGGGTAAAGCTTAAACAAAACCTCGGCAACCACGCTGCCTAAAACAGCATCGCCTAAAAACTCTAATCGCTCGTTGCTGTTCTTAACGCCCTTCTTAACGTTGGTAGCTACAGATTTATGCCTAAAAGCCAACCTGTATAAACTCAAATTGCCCGGCACAAAGCCGAGCAAATTTTTTAGTGCCTTTACATACTTTCTATTCGGAGAAAAATATAGCTTATAAACCCTTAGAATTGGCATTCAATACTATTAAGCCAGGTACTTGGTGAAAATAACCGATGCATTATGGCCGCCAAAACCAAACGTATTACTTTGAGCGGTAGTAACCTCACGCTCCTGTGCCTTGTTGAATGTAAAATTCAATTTCGGGTCCAGATCCGGGTCATCCGTAAAGTGATTGATGGTGGGTGGTATAATGTTGTTTTTAACAGCCAGAATAGCCGCAATGGCTTCAATAGCTCCGGCAGCACCCAACAGGTGACCGGTCATTGATTTGGTTGAGCTGATATTGAGCTTGTAAGCATCTTCGCCAAAAAGGGTTACGATGGCTTTTGTTTCGCTCATATCACCAAGCGGGGTTGAAGTTCCGTGAACGTTGATGTAATCAATGTCACTGGTTTTAAGGCCCGCATCACGTAAAGCATTGGTCATTACCAAACGCGCGCCTAAGCCCTCAGGGTGAGGAGCGGTAATATGGTTAGCATCGGCACTCATGCCGCCACCAATTATTTCCGCGTAAATTTTAGCGCCACGTGCTTTGGCATGTTCCAGTTCTTCCAGAATGATGGTACCCGCGCCTTCGCCGGCCACAAAACCGTCGCGATCCTTATCAAAAGGGCGCGATGCAGTCGCAGGGTCGTCGTTACGTGTGGATAAGGCATGCATGGCGTTAAAACCACCCATACCAGCCTCATTGATGATCGCCTCACTTCCGCCAGATATAATGATATCACTGATACCCAGGCGTAAATAATTAAATGCATCAATTAGCGCGTTTGTTGATGATGCGCAGGCAGAAACAGTTGAAAAGTTTGGCCCGCGTAAACCGTATTTGATACTGATATGCCCTGGAGCAATATCAGCGATCATTTTAGGGATAAAGAACGGGTTAAACCTTGGCGTACCGTCGCCTTTGGCAAAGTTTATCACTTCGTCCATAAAGGTTTTCAATCCTCCAATGCCCGATCCCCATATCACACCTATGCGGTTGGTATCAAGTTTGTCAAAATCAAGGCCCGCGTCCAATACCGCCTCATCTGTAGCAAATAGGGCATATTGCACAAACGGATCAAGTTTTCGTGCTTCTTTTCTTCCTAAATAACCGTCGGCATCAAAGTTTTTTACCTCGCAGGCAAATTTTGTCTTGAACTTCGAGATATCAAAACTTTTGATGATGTCGGCACCGCTCACCCCTTTGATCAACGAATCCCAGTAATCCGGAACGTTGTTTCCAATAGGTGTAAGTGCGCCAAGCCCGGTTACTACAACTCTTTTAAACTCCATACTAAAATGTAAGGTTGGAGTGTTGCTTACTTAACGTTTTTTTCAAGGTAAGCTACAGCTTGACCTACAGTGCCGATTGTTTCAGCCTGATCGTCAGGAATAGCAACGTTAAATTCCTTTTCAAACTCCATGATTAATTCCACGGTATCTAATGAGTCAGCGCCAAGGTCGTTGGTGAAACTTGCCTCTGGTGTAACTTCACTTTCGTCAACACCTAATTTTTCTACGATAATAGCTTTTACTCTTGAAGCGATATCCGACATAGTCTTTATGATTTAATGATTAATAAATTCTGTGCAAAGAAAAATAAATTCTGTCAATAATCAAATCTAAAATCTTTTAGCAAATTAATAACACAATTCGGTGCTAAGAGTTTTGGGTTTAGGTAAGTTATTTCGATGTCTATTTTTTTATAAAGGTACTCATCGGTTGCAATCCGCATGGGTATCAGCAAGCTTATTTTTCCACAAAATACGATTAAAGCGTTTATGCGCTTACAACCATCAATAATTGCACCGCATATATTATATATAATATTGAAAATATCCCATTCCTTTGTACTTTTACAGCCGGATAAATCAATCTGTTTTGAATAAAAAAGTACTCAAGTTTGAGATCGATCTTGATTTTGTGCTCATCGCCATTACCTCGTCGTTAAAAGATTACCGCCTTTGTTACATGATCAATAAAGGCCTTAATTTCAACTTTATACGCGATGAGGACTTGCAGCTCGACTCGCACAACGGCTCATCAAAAGTGTTTTTTTCTTTTTTTAAGTACTATTGGGAGGCCAGCGAAACCGAGTTTTTTTTCATCTCGAACAAAGGCACCGAGGGCTACCTGATACCCGAAATGAACAAGACAGATTACCTTTTAATGATCAAAAATTATATTGATGAAGACGACCTGGATGAGATCGTTTTGAAGCTAAATAAGATACCCGAAATTGTTGCCGCGGTAAAGGTTGATCCAAAAAAAATAAAATCACGAGAAAATCTGTTATTTTAGTGCCATATTTGCATGGTGTATTAAGTACACTATTTGACATAGAAAAGCGACCATAACCTAAAAATATTATATGAAAATTTCTAATAACAGGACCAAAATTGTAGCAACCTTAGGGCCTGCATCAGTAAAAAAAGACGTTTTATTATCACTTATAAAGGCCGGAGTTAACGTTTGCCGCCTTAATTTCTCGCACGGAAAAGCCGAAGATCACCAAAATGCGATTGATACTATTCGCGAAATAAACGATAAATATAAGATCAACGTTGGTATCCTTGCCGATTTACAAGGGCCAAAAATCCGTATCGGATTGGTAAAAGATGGTGGTATCCACTTAGTAAATGGTACCCGCATCAACATCACCACCAAAGAATGTATTGGCGATGATAACCAGATCTACATCACTTATGATACCTTCCCACAGGATGTACACGCCGGCGAAACCATTTTGCTGGATGATGGTAAACTGCAAATGAAGGTTATTTCTACCAACCGTAAAGACACCGTAGTTTGCGAAATTATGCACGGTGGTATTTTAACATCCCGCAAAGGTGTTAACCTGCCAAACACCAAAGTATCTATCCCAAGCTTAACCGAAGAGGATTTGGTGAACCTTGATTTCGCTTTACAAAACGATGTAGAGTGGATCGGTTTATCGTTTGTTCGTACCGCCGAAGATATAGTTGAACTGAAACGCATCATTAACCGCAGCGGTAAAGCATCACGCGTTATCGCCAAGATCGAAAAACCAGAAGCTATCGAAAACATAGATGCCATCATAGCCGCTACAGACGGTGTGATGGTTGCCCGTGGCGATTTAGGTGTTGAAATGCCTTTGGAAGAAGTACCATTGCTGCAAAAAATGATCGCACGTAAATGTCGCGCGGCTTCAAAACCGGTAATTATTGCTACCCAGATGTTGGAATCAATGATCACTACCCCGCGCCCAACACGTGCCGAGGTGAACGACGTTGCCAACTCAGTACTAGATGGTGCCGACGCGGTAATGCTAAGCGGCGAAACATCAGTAGGCGAGTTCCCTTTGATCGTTATTCAAACCATGGCTAAAATTGTTCACAATGTTGAAGAATTAGGTTATCCGTTCAACTCACCAAAAGATGCCGCAACCACACCAGTTAATGTAATTGGCGATGCTGTTTGTAATGCAGCAGTGTTCCTGTCAGAGCAAACCAACGCCGTAGGTATCGTATCCATGACAGTTTCTGGCTATACAGCCTTCGAAATTTCGAGTCACCGTCCTAAAGCTGCAACATACATCTTCACATCAAACCGCAACCTGTTAAACGCGTTGAGTTTGGTATGGGGAGTAAAAGCGTTCTATTACGACAAGTTGGAAAGTACCGATAAAACCATCGCTGATGTTAACGGCATCCTGAAATCAGAAAGCCTGATAGAGAATGGCGATATCGTGATCAACACAGCCGCTATCCCAATTGCCAAACAAGGCAAAACCAACATGCTAAAAGTAACCGTAGTTGAGTAATCAACCGGTTTAACTAAATATAAAAGCCGTTC
Source organism: Mucilaginibacter sp. (assembly GCF_039921305.1). Classification (GTDB taxonomy): domain Bacteria; phylum Bacteroidota; class Bacteroidia; order Sphingobacteriales; family Sphingobacteriaceae; genus Mucilaginibacter. The sequence goes on along the minus strand of NZ_JBDSCA010000028.1, from coordinate 83,575 downwards.
TGATATCCAAATCAGAACGGCTTTTTGTTTTTTCTCTAAGTGTCATTGCGGGCGATAGCGTGGCAATCTCTACTTAGGACAATCGATAATGTAATTCAGAACAAATAAACACTCCTAATACACCTCAGCCACACAAATCTGCCTAAACATCCTGTCCAGGCTGCCAAAGTAATAATTCCAGTAAATAAATATCATTCTTAACATGTTCTTTAATTTTAATAACATACGTTTCGACGGTTTATAACTCACATGGTTTAGTGTATTAAAAACTCCATTATGTTGGTTTTATTGTGCTCTCCACTATCCCGCAACCGGAAAACTCACATAAAAAGTAGTCCCTACCCCCAATTCCGTATCAAAGGATATGCTGCCGCCGGTATGCTCTATGGCATTCTTCACCATGGCTAAACCCAGCCCCGTTCCCGATGTTTTGGTGGTAAAGTTTGGCACAAATATTCGCTTACGCAAAGCTTCGGGTATGCCATTACCATTATCTTTAATATTAATGAACACCTGCTCATTGGTTATTTCATAGGTTATCTCAACAATACCCTGCTTTTCGTCAGGCACAGCTTCAATAGCATTTTTGAGCAGGTTATTAAAGCTTCGCAATACCTGGTCTTTATCCGCTAAAATGTAAAAAGGCTGTTCCGGATTCCTATAAATAATGTTGAAGTTCTCGGTTTGCTTAAAAATAGTTACCGCCTGGCTAATGATCTCGAATATGTTAAACCGCTCTAATAAAGTCTCCGGCATTTTGGCAAAGTTGGAAAACTCAGATGCTATTTTCGATAAGCTATCTATCTGCTCAACAAACGATTTGCTAAAACGCTCAAATTTAATATCAAACTTAGGGTCCTTATCCCTCCACGATTTTTCGAGTAACTGTAAACCCAGTTTCAAGGGTGTTAGTGGGTTTTTAATTTCATGGGCAACCTGTTTGGCCATTTCGCGCCATGCGCTCTCACGCTCACTCTGCGCAAGTTTCTGTGCGCTGTTCTCTAACTGCGCAATCATGTTATTATACTCCTTAATTAACGAGCCTATCTCATCATTATGTTGCCATATAATAGGTTCGTTCTTACGTCCGTATATGGTATTGCTCAGGCTTTGTTGAATAATGGTTAGCGGTGTGGTTATTTGTCTGGCAACCGCTATCGCGAATAAACCAATAGCGATAAATACCAGCGCATATACATTGATCATGGTGTTCAAAAATGCGCCTATACGTTCGCGGTATTCTGTTTCGTTCGAAAAATAGGGCAGCTGCAAAAAGCCTATCACATCTTTATTTGCATTACGCACAGGCGCGTAGGCTGCTTTATATTTCAGCGTACCAATGGTTTCCTCATTAATAAATCCCGATTTGGAGAGCGCGTTCAAATAAATAAACGCCTGGGCATTCATCCTCCGGTAAATTAAACCGTTATCATATAGCTTAGGCTGAGTGCTGAATACCGGGATACCTTGCTTATCAAATAAAGTAAGATCAGACGAGTAAGTATCTGCAAACGAATTAAAGTTCAACTGAGCCTGTTCGTTAGTGGCAAGGGCGTTTTTATCAAAACCCAATTTTTCATAAGCTATAGCTATACGCGATATTTTATCATGAATAAATTCATCCTGCTGGGTTGCATACTGCGCGCTTACCGAAATAAAGGTGAGTATCCCAATAATGAGCAAGGTTATCACAACCGCGAAAACCATTGATAGCTGGATCCGGGTTTTGTACAATATCTTATCAAAACTATCCCAAAAATTCCAGCGCAATCCTTTTATCTTATCAAATTTTTTAAGGTTTTTCCATAACCACTCAACACCCAGCAACAAAAACACATAAATTAAAAATACCAGGAAGAAAAACGTTAACGAGGTAACAATACTGAAGATTTTATCATCGGCCTTACTTACCACAATCAGTTCACTCCCTTTAGGTTGGTATATCAAGTGGCTATAGCCCGGGCTGCCACCGGTGTATTTATAAACAAACCTTTTAAGCTTACCTTCAAACTCATAATTGGCAATACTGTAAGTATATTTCCCGCTTTGATTAAGCAGTTTACCATCGCTGTAAAAGGCATACGAATAACCTTTAAACTCATCATTATCCTGCGTTTTACCTTCAATCAACAATTCCGGAAATGGTTCAGCACTTTTAAGCGGTTTTGATTTAAGGTTAACAACAATAGTACCTATCTGCTCATCCCCGGCGTTAACCGGTATAATGGCAAAATAGCTTTGAAACCCAAATGAACTGTTCCTGTAAAAGTATTGGGTAGAGGTAACCTTCGACGCTGTGTACACCACCATATCCTTAAACACATTCAAATCAAACTCGTTGTTGCCAGATAATGCTTTGTTATCGGCATCGTACTCATAAGTATCAAAATCGTATTTTGATAGGTAACCATCAAAATACATCTTCTGAAGCTTGCTTTTTAGATAGGTTTGGTTCCGGTCTTTATTATTAAAATAGTTGGCAACAAAGCGTGAGTTCGAAATTTGTTCTTCTATCTGGCTAAACTTAAATTCGGCAGTAGGGTCCTCGGCCGAATCCAGTTTCTGCACCAGCAGCTTGCGGGTATCTTTTTCTTTAATAGATTGAAAAGTGTATAATTTAATTGATGATATGGTAGAGCATATCACAATAATACCAATGTAAGTTAGGGCACTATATTTCCCCTTATCATAAATTACAGCATATCCGCGAATGATAACAATGAGTGACCATAACAGGTAAAAGCCAGAAACATCACGATTATAATAAGCATCTACTATTGTAGTAATAACGATCAATCCAATAAACACGATCAGCTTATTCCGGTTGCTGATGTTCAGCTTAGAGCTTATAGCCAGGCAGGTTTCGCAATAAAGTACAAAAATAAAAAAACCAAAGCAGAGCAGCATAACGCCTATAATGCTAAAGCCGGTTAAGTTGAGTACGTTATTTACATCGAAGTTAATTTTAGAGTTGAGTACCAGGCCCGAAAAAAGCTTCAGTAAACCAGTTGATAAGCCTATCAAAAACAGGATAAGGCCAATCAATACAACATAACTTAAACCCCGGCTTTTAATGGGTTTAATAATTTGGTTCCGTGTATTATAAACAAACAGCGTAAACCAGGTCAACAAAGTAACATTGATAACAAAATCGCCAAGCGAAGGAAAAACCCCATTCGAAGCATAAAACAATGGCGAAAACAGGTTAATTCCCTGATAAATATCGGGCCAGTGATAATGCAGGTTAACAAACCTAACCGCAACTATTAAGCTTGCAATAATTAAGTAGGCTGAAAAAATATTGCCTCTTGCCGCTATATTTTTTGCGGTGCTGTTTGTTAATGCGCACAATAGTAATAGGCCGCTTATCCAAAGCATAATTTGCACCAGAGCAAAAAGCTGGTTCAAATCATCAGCAGATAGCTTTACCGAAAACAGGTAATAGTTATCTATACTGTGGATGGCATAAACATTAACATCGGTAAAATCAGCAATTTCAATGTTATTATCACGCAATAATTCCGGCGAAAATATATTTTGCAGGTACTGGTTTTGATAGCTATAGTTGTTTTTTATCGGGATGAATATGGCCGCGGCAAAATCACCTTCGGTTTTTTTAACAACCTCGTAATAGCCATTGCTGCCTTTAAAAATACTGATGCCATCTTTAATGCTCTGTGGCTTCTCGGGCAATACCCTTACACCATTCCAGTAACCTAGGTGGTTATTGTGGTAAGTAGCAATGTAAAGTTTTTCTTTTTTAAGCAGCTCAACCAGGTCAATAGCATATTGCTCATTGTTACCTATGTTTTTTAGTTTGATGAAATTGGTTTTATCATCAACAAAACTACGGGCAAGCTGTTCTTGCTGGTGTAAATGGCTTTCGAGCGTTTTGGCGCTGCTCTCCAGGTTATTACGCGGACTGTATGATTGCTTTGCAATAATAGCTGTTAAAAACAGACTCAAGCATATCAGCGCAAGTAACCAGCGTATTTTGGCAGCAGCATTCAAATTGAAAAATTTACAGATTATTAAATAACAGTTGTAAAAGAGAATACCACCTAAATTGTTTTATAGCGCGGCGCTTTCTGTTTTAACAGCACGATCAACCTTTTTTACCAAACCCTGCAAAACATTACCCGGCCCAACCTCGGTGAACGATGTAGCGCCATCCTGCAACATGCGTTGCATAGTTTGCGTCCAACGTACAGGGCCGGTTAACTGGGCTATCAGGTTACCTTTTATCTTATCCGGATCAGTATAAGGCTTGGCATCAATATTTTGATAAACAGGGCAAACCGGGCTTTTAATTTCGGTAGCAACAATAGCGGCTTCCAACTCAACACGGGCAAGCTCCATTAATGGTGAGTGGAACGCGCCACCAACATTTAATTTTAAAGCACGTTTAGCACCCGCGGCGGTTAACTTTTCGCAAGCCTCATCAACCCCGGCTATAGTGCCCGATATAACCAACTGGCCCGGGCAGTTATAATTTGCCGGAACAACCACATTGCTTATCTGGCGGCAGATCTCTTCAACCGTATAATCATCCAAGCCCAAAATAGCGGCCATGGTTGATGGCTGCACCTCGCAGGCTTTTTGCATAGCGTTGGCACGTGCGGCCACCAAACGCAAACCATCCTCAAACGATAATGCATGAGCAGCAACCAACGCCGAAAACTCACCTAAAGAGTGGCCGGCAACCATATCCGGAATAAAGTTTTCGCCCAGGGTTTTAGCCAAAATAACCGAATGCAGAAAAATTGCCGGTTGGGTTACATTGGTTTGTTTTAGGTCCTCCTCGGTACCGTTAAACATAATATCGGTAATCCGGAAGCCTAATACTTCGTTAGCATGTTCAAAACGTTCACGGGCAAATTCTGATTGATCGTAAAGATCTTTACCCATGCCTATAAACTGTGCCCCTTGTCCTGGAAATACGTATGCTTTCAATGTTGTTATTAGTTAATTGGTGAGCCCCCTAACCCCCTAAAGGGCAACATGAGAGCATGTTTAGTTATTAAAATAAAAAAGCTTCGCCCTTTTGCTCCCCCTTAGGGGCTGGGGGGCTTTTAGCTCAACTTAGATGATATCAAATGTAAAAATTCGGCCCGGGTTTTTTCTTTAATAAACTCGCCCGTAAATGCCGATGTTGTAGTTACCGAGTTTTGCTTTTGCACACCGCGCATACACATGCACAAGTGGCGGCATTCAATCACCACACCTACGCCTATAGGTTGCAGGGTTTCTTGTATACAATCGCGTATTTGATTAGTTAAACGCTCCTGCACCTGTAAGCGCCGTGCAAAAGCATCAACCACACGTGGTATTTTGCTCAAACCAACAACCTGCCCGTTCGGAATGTAAGCAATATGCGCCTTTCCAAAAAACGGCAGCATGTGGTGCTCACACATCGAATACACTTCAATATCCTTCACCACAACCATCTGGCTGTACTCCTCCGTAAACTTAGCCGATTCCAAAATATCTTTCGGATTCAGATCATAACCATGCGTTAAGTAAAGCAAAGCCTTGGCTACACGCTCGGGGGTTTTAAGCAAGCCTTCGCGCTCAGGGTCTTCTCCCAATTGCTTTAATATATCTTTATAGTGCGTTGATATATTATTGATCAGCTCTGGGTTGTAACGGTCAATTTTAATATAGCCGTCAACATCCTCTTCGTCGTCGTACTTATCGTAATTTTCGTTGCTCATATAGGTTAGTCGCCAAAATACTCGGCGCTGTTATTTTCGGTTTCAAAAAGCCTTACCGAGTGTAAAAAAACACCCTCTTTAGCCTCAATAGGTGCTTTAAGCTGGTTAAATATCTCAATCGTCAACAACTCTGTCGATGCCATTTTACCTTTCATAAAGGGCACATCCAGGTTAATGTTCTTATGATCAAGCTTTTCTATCACGTATTCGTTTATGATAACCTTCAGGTCTTTCAGGTCCATCAAATAACCAGTGGCGTGTGTAATTTCGCCCTTTATAGTTACAAATAAGTTATAGTTATGGCCATGCCAGTTGGGGTTAGCACATTTGCCAAACACCTCGTTGTTTTGTTCGGCGCTCCATTCATCGCGGTACATCCGGTGTGCCGCGTTAAAATGTTCTTTCCGTGTAATATAAATCATCATAACTTTTGTTGCTGCAAATATATAAAACAAAAACATCCTGATAGTTTATAACTTAGTGATGAAAATGATGATGCAGATATTAATAGTTGCCGCAACCCAACCCGAAATACAACCGTTGTTGGACCATTTTGGCGATAAAAAGCCCTTTGATGTACTTATAACCGGTGTTGGAATGGTTGCCACAGCTTACGCGATGGGTGTACAATTAGGTATAAAAAAATACACCCTTGTGATAAACTTAGGTATAGCCGGAAGTTTTGACCGCCGCATTGAATTAGGCGAAGTGGTTGAGGTAATTCGGGATACCTTATCTGAGCTTGGCGCCGAAAACGATACAGCATTTATCCCGATAGAACAACTTGGCTTCGGCAAAAGCCAATTCGATACCACAAATAATCTCTCCGATTTTTGGAATGGGGCCAGCATCAAAAAAGTAAATGCTATTACCGTAAACACTGTGCACGGTAACGAAGCCTCGATAACAAACATTACCAAAAGAATATATCCTCAACTGGAAAGTATGGAAGGCGCTGCGTTTTTTTATGCTTGCCAGCAGATGAATGTTCCGGCTATACAAATCAGAGCTGTGTCAAATTACGTTGAAAAACGTAACCGCGACAACTGGAAGATAGGGTTGGCCATCAAAAATCTGAATAACTTCGCCATCGAATTGATCAGCACATTAATTCAGGCTTAATTTATTCACCATGAAACTTACCCTCGGCTTTTCGCCCTGCCCTAACGATACTTTTATTTTTGACGCCCTCATCCACCATAAAATTGATACCGAAGGTTTAGAGTTCGAAGTTTTTTTTGATGATGTAGAAACGCTGAACCAAAAAGCGTTCAACAACACACTTGATATTACCAAGCTTAGCTACCATGCCTTTGCCTACGTAGCCGATAAATATGCGCTTTTGGATTCGGGAAGTGCTTTGGGTTTTGGTGTTGGCCCATTACTGATCACCAAAAATCCAGATATCTCAAGTCTTAAATCTAATATCTCAAATCTTACCATTGGTATCCCGGGTAAATATACCACAGCCAATTTTTTATTAGGATTAGCATTCCCCGAAGCTCAAAATAAACAGATCATGGTATTCTCAGAAATTGAAGATGCCTTATTGAATGATCAGATCGATATCGGCCTCATCATCCACGAAAACCGCTTCACCTATCAGGATAAAGGCCTGCATAAAATTATTGACCTGGGCGATTACTGGGAAAAGCAAACCGGCTGCGCCATCCCTTTAGGAGGCATAGTGATCAAGCGCGATCTACCAATGGATGTTCAGCTCAAAGTGAACCGCATTATCAAACGTTCGGTTGAATACGCCTTCGCCAACCCAAAATCCGGACTGGACTTTATCCGCCAGCACTCGCAAGAAATGAGCGAAGACGTAATGTACAAACATATCAACCTATACGTAAACAAATATTCAGTAGAATTAGGAGCCGAAGGCAGAAAAGCGATCCAGCTATTGTTTGATAAAGCTTTGCAGAATAATATCATCCCAGCAATAAAACACAACCTGTTTTTAACCGCATAAAAAAGGGCCACGGTAACCAGCCGTGACCCATACCTAAACTAAAATATAAAAGAGATTCTTAATTTTTCGGGGAATTTGATGGTTTGACTATAGCTTTTTTTAAAGGTTTAATTGACATTTAAAAATATTTAAATGTCAGTCATTTTACCCGTATACGTATTAATAAGCTTTTTGTTTTAAAAAATACGTTTCATATGGATATTTTATTTACTTTTCCTTAAAATATAGTTTCATGAAAAAAACCTTTACCCTAATTATCACTACTTTTACACTCCTTTTCACAACCCGCCTACAAGCGCAAACCCAGCCCCAAACCATGCCTTTCGGCAAAGTTGACATGGTCGACTTACAACTAAAACAGTGTGATTTTGAAAAAGATGCCAATGCTATGGTATTATTTGACAAAGCCGACTTGTATTACGATAACCAATTCAATATTGTTATTGAGCGCCACAAAAGGATAAAGATATTTAACGATAAGGGTAAAGACGAGGCAAATGTACGCCTGGTTTTTAACGGCGGAAATCGAACCGAAAGCATAGGTGATGTGCAGGTTGAAACTATTAACGAGAACAATGGCAAGCCCGAAATAACAAAGATAGAGCGTAAGTTAATTTATAGCGAGGTGGTTGATAAATATAAAAATGCTATTGTTTTTGCCTTTCCTAATGTAAAAGCGGGTTCAATTATCGAGTACAAATATCGATGGCAAAATACAGGTTACAGTATACCAAGCTGGTATTTTCAAAATCGTTTGCCTGTGCGCTACAGCGAGTTGAGCACCGAGATTCCCGAGATATATATTTATAAAACACCGATGCGTGTTCTACAACCCTTTGTTAAAAATACTACCTCAACCGAGTCGCATTCGGAAGGTAGCATCACTTATAACTCTAATAAACAAACACGGGCCTTAGCTAATATTCCCTCGTTAACCGATGAGCCTTACATGCGTTCAAGACATGATAATTTACAAAACGTAGAGTTTCAATTTGTATCGTACAGGCCAATTGGCGGTTTTATTCAAAATTTTAACGATACCTGGGACAAGGTTGGCGGCATATTAATTGAAGACGAGGACTTCGGGTCACAATTAAACAAAAAGCTTAAAGGCGAAGATCTGATCATCGCGAAAGCAAAAACTTTAAAAACCGACAACGATAAAATAGCCTATATTTTTAATGAGGTAAAAAACCGGATGAAATGGAACGGGCTCGACAGATGGTACACTATTGACGGCACACCCAAAGCCTGGGAAACACAAACCGGTAACTCAACCGAAATTAACATAGCCCTTTACCATTTACTTAAACAGGCTAATATTAAAGGCTACCCTATGGAAGTTAGCACCCGCGAAAACGGAAGGGTTAACCCCGCCATACCTAACGTTAACCAGTTTAACAGGGCCGTTGTTTACATTCCTATTGATAGTACACAACAATACGTGTTAGATGCATCAGACAAGTACAACGTTTATAATGAAATACCCCGCGAGTTGTTAAACTCAAGCGGCCTATACATCAACCGCGAACAAAAGAAATTTGACATGCTGTTTTTGCAGAAAGAACTCCCCGCAAGGCAGGTAGTAATTGTTGATGGTGATATTACGCCCGATGGTAAACTGGAAGGTAAAGCTCAGGTGAGTAGCTTTAGCTATCACAAATTAGCCAGGGTTGAGCAGTATAAAAAGGATGGTGAAGAAAAGTATAAAAAGAGCTTAATAGACGACGATAACAACCTAACTATCACATCATTAAAGTTAGATAATATGGATGTTGACAGTCTGCCTTTAACGCAAAGTATCGGCTTTAAACTTGCGCTGGCAGGCTCGGACGAGAAGTATATTTATGTAAACCCTAACTTGTTCACCACCTTAAAAAACAATCCGTTTTTAAGTGAGAACCGCACCACCGATATCGACTTTGGCAATAAAAACAGCTATGTGATAAGTGGGAACTACAAAATACCGGCAGGCTTTAAAGTTGATGCCTTACCTAAAAGCGTCAATATGGTTTTGCCCGATAAGAGCATTTCCTTCAGGCGCATTGTTGCCGAAGAAGATGGCATGGTGAAGATCAATTTTATGATCAACTATCGCAAAACAATCTATTATTATCAATCATATGCCGAATTACGCGAGTTTTATAAGCAAATGCATACTTTGCTTAACGAACAAATTGTACTAAAAAAATCATAAAACATGAGTAAGAATATATTTAGCAAGCTTTTAACCGGCTTGCTAATTTGTTGTTTGCACAGTATAGCTTACGGCCAGAGTAAAAATATTCCGGCTGATCTTTATAAAGCAGCCACCATTCCCGATTCGTTAAAAAAAGATGCAAATGCCGTTGTGCGATATCGTTTTGTTGATATCACCGTTAAATCGGCGGGAAGAAAGGTGACCAAAGAGCATAGCATTATTACCATATTAAACGAGAAAGCTGAGGGTGAAGCTGAAATAGAATTAGGGTACGATAAAAGGTTCAGAAGTGTTAACACAGAAAGAATGCTGGTTTATAACGCTGAAGGTAAAATGATTAAAAAGTACGAACGGAGCGATATGTATGATAGAAAAGCCTACGATGGTATGTCTATCATTACTGATGATCGCATTATTGGTATGAAGCACGATATTGCCACTTACCCCATAACTATTGAGCAAATAATCGAAACCGAGAGCAATAGTTATCTTGATCTGGGAAGCTGGTATTACCAATATCCGGAGATGGCTGTACAAAATTCCACCTATCGTATATCGATAAACCCGGCAATTGGTTTCAGGTATAAAAACAAGAATACTACAATTGCACCTAAAAAGGAAGTACTAAACGGCATGGACTCGTACACATGGTATGTACAAAACCTGTCGGCTTTTAAGATGGAAGATGAGGCACTTTATTGGCAGGTAGTACCCAAAATATCGTTTGCGTCTAACCTCTTTGAATACGATGGCATGCCTGGCGACATCAGTACCTGGCAAAATTACGGCAAATGGCAATACGCCTTAAATACTGATGTTTGCTCACTTACACCCGCCCGGGAAGAAGAAGTGAGGGCCATGACTGCCAATTTAAAATCGGATAAGGAAAAGGTTAAGTTTTTGTACGAATACATGCAGCACAATATGCGTTATGTGAGTATTCAGTTAGGCATAGGTGGCCTCAAACCGTTCCCGGCAACCTTTGTCGATCAAAAAAAATACGGAGATTGCAAAGCGCTTTCAAACTATATGTGCTCATTATTAAAGGCTGTAAAAATACCGGGGTACTACGCAATTGTTCGCGCCGAGCCTAATCAAGAGCCCGCCGACCCGGATTTCCCTGCTGACCCGTTCAATCACATTATTGTTTGTGTGCCCTTAAAAGGCGATACTACCTGGCTCGAATGTACCAGTAGCACCCAGCCATTTGGAAAACTTGGCACCTTTACCGAAAATAGAAACGCACTTTTGGTTACCGAGGCCGGTGGTAAACTGGTGAGTACCCCTAAAAGCAACATAGACGACAACCAATTTAACAATGAAGTGCATTTAGTTTTAGATGCAGATGGTGGAGCGAAAGTAAAAATGCAACTGCGCGGTAGTGGCGGTTACAGGGATATTCTTTTAAGTCTGGATCATATTAAAGTTGATGAGCAAAAAGAAGGCTTAATAAAACGACTTGGTTTTAAACAACCATCATCAATAAACATTACACCGGCTGATGATAAAGATGGCGTGAAAACCATCGATGTTGAAATGGAGTACGATAAGTTTTGCGATATCATGGCCGGTGATAAACAGTTTTATCGTCCTCGTGTTTTTGACCTTTGGCGTTTAACTATACCCGTTTTAGAAAAGCGCAAAAGTGATTATTACTTTGAGCACCCCATGAAAAAAACCTGCGTAACCACTATTGATCTGCCAGCAGGTTTCGAGGTTGAATCACTTCCGGCAAACGCCAGTCTTAAATTTAGCTATGGCAATTACGAGGCTAATTATGTTTACGATGCTGCTAAAAATCAAATTGTTGCTACTACTAAATTTAATTTGACCAATTATGTAATACCCGCTGCCAAATACAACGAAATGCAGCAATACATGGATAACATAGCCAAGGCGCAAAATAAAAAATTGGTGATCCGCAAGAAGGCTTAATTTTGCCGCATGATATTCAGGCTTGATGAGCGCATCCTCTTTCCGGACCCCCAACTGGCCGAAGAGGATGGTCTGCTCGCCGTAGGCGGCGATCTATCGCCCGAAAGGTTAACCCTTGCCTATGGCAACGGTATCTTCCCCTGGTACAGCGAGGGCGAACCGATTTTGTGGTTTTCGCCACACGAGCGCTTTGTGCTGTATCCGCAAGAGCTAAAAATATCAAAAAGTATGCGCCAGGTTATCCGCTCAAACAAATTCATGGTGAGCTTTGATACCGCTTTCGCGGAAGTGATCAGCAACTGCGCCCAGGCCGAAAGGGTAGATCAAGACGGCACCTGGATAACCAGCGATATGCAGCAAGCCTACATCAAGCTTCATCAGTTGGGTTACGCCCACTCGGTAGAAGTATGGCAGGATAATGACTTGGTCGGCGGCCTTTACGGCATTCAGGTAGGCCATGTATTCTGTGGCGAAAGCATGTTCAGTAAAACAAGCAATGCATCAAAACTGGCCTTAATAACCCTTTGCCAAACCGGGAAATACAATATGATAGATTGCCAGGTTCATACCGATCACCTCGCATCATTAGGCGCAAAAATGATCTCCCGCGCAGCTTATCTAAACGTTCTAAAACATCAGGAGAACATTAAATTCCCCCTTTAGGGGGTTAGGGGGCTCTACCCCAATATCTCCTTAATATCCTCTGCCGAAAGCGACTTGATAAAACTCTCCTCGGTAGTGATCAATGCATTGGATAATTTCAATTTGCGCTGCTGCAAGGCCAGTATCTTCTCCTCAACCGAATCTTTGGTGATAAATTTATAGATAAACACATTTTTGGTTTGGCCAATGCGGTGCGTACGGTCGATAGCTTGCTGCTCAACAGCCGGGTTCCACCATGGGTCGAGGATGAAAACATAATCGGCCTCGGTTAAATTCAAACCAACCCCACCCGCCTTTATCGATATTAAAAACACCCGGGTATTTTCATCTTCCTGGAATTTTTTGACTATCTCGCCCCGGTTTTGCGTGCTGCCATCCAGGTATAAGTAAGGGATATTCTCCCGCTCCATATACCGGCGGTAAATGTTCAGCTGCTTCACAAACTGCGAAAATATCAGCACCTTATGCCCGGCTTCCAAAACGTTGGTTAGCGTGTGGGTAACATTCTCAAACTTGCCCGAGTCACCCTCGTAATTCTCATCAATCATTGATGGGTGATTAGCTATCTGTCTTAGCTTGATCAAACCTTGCAATACCTGCATTTGCGATTTGGCAAACGTTCCATCCTCTAAACTCTTCAGCAACTCGTTCCTGTATTCCGATTTTACGTTCTCGTAAACCTCGGCCTGCTCCTCGCTCATCTGGCAATAGAACAGATTCTCGGTTTTAGGCGGTAACTCGGTAGCCACCTGCTCCTTGGTGCGGCGCAATACAAAGGGTTTAATTAAGGCTTGCAGCTTGCGCGCCTTTTCTTCGTCCTTCTTTTTCTCTATCGGCGTTACAAACTCGTTCATAAAAAACTGCTGGCTGCCCAGCAATCCCGGGTTAATGAACGACATTTGTGTCCACAAATCATTCACCGAGTTTTCAACCGGCGTACCACTCAATATCAGCTTAAACCGCGATTTCAATAACTTAACCGACCGGAATGATTTTGACGACGGGTTCTTAATATTCTGGCTCTCATCCAAAATAACATAATCAAAAAAGAAACTCTTCAGCACATCGATATCAATTCTGGTAATGCCATAAGTAGTTATTACTACATCGTAATTACCAAACGCCTCTGGCATTTTATTACGCAAAGCGCCCGTATGTACCATTAACCTCAACTGCGGCGCAAACTTGGTAGCCTCGTTAAGCCAGTTGTAAATTAACGACGTAGGCATAATAATTAACGACGTAGCCTTACTACCAGCCGCTTCGGCCTCCTCCTTGTTTTTTTGCAGCAGGGCCAGCGTTTGTATGGTTTTACCCAAACCCATATCATCGGCCAGGCAACCGCCAAAGTTATAATCCTTTAAAAAGTGGAACCAGTTATAGCCCGCTTGTTGGTAATGGCGTAAAGTACCGGTAAAGTTCACAGGCATATCAACCTCATCCATTTGCTCAAAATCCATCAACTTTTGTAGCTTCCGGTTTATGGCAATGCCGGCCATAGCACCATCATCAAGGTCGTTAATTAAACCAATGTGGTGCTTCTTTAACTTCAAACTCTTATCATTCTCCGCAAAAGCCAATAGGTTACCATACTGCGAAAACCATTTCTCCGGTATAACCGCTATCTCGCCCGATGGTAAGATAAACTCCTTCTTGCGGTTCAAAATATGATTGCGCAGTTCCATAAAGGGAATCTGGTACGGACCAAAATGTACCACCGCGTGTATATCAAACCAATCATTACCCTCTTTAACCTCCAGGTCAATTTTGCTGCTACCGAAAAGATAACGCTTTTTACCTTCGGGTTGCTCCAATTCAAAACCCATTTCAAGCAATTCGTCATGATACTGGTTGAGCCATTCAAATACCGAAAACGACTGGTCTATATCATCATCCCCACCATTAACCTCCAGGTTTTGAAACAAGCTTGATACTATTTTCAAACCCCTATCTTCTAATTCTTTTAGCCTGCTTTGTTCCCAGCCAATGGAGCGCTTAACGCGATGAAAGGTATACTCATCTCCATTCTTCTCTATCCTCACCGAAACCTGCCTGCCATCCCCATAAGGGAAAACATAATCGGCATACCTAAAATAAAGCTGTATTTGCGATGTTCCGCTTTCTACATAAATAGGCTTCAAAACCGGGGTAGCTTCGTGCTTTTCATTATTGATAGTAAAGCCTTCGGCATATACATGATGCTTCTCTATCAGCGGAGCAACAAATTTTTCAAAGTACGATTGCTCGCTTGATTTTGGAATAGCGATGTAACGCTTATTTAAAAACGGAAACAGCTTTTTTCCCTCAATATCTTTATCAAAGTAATACAGTGTATCATCCAACAGCATCCACGCCGGGTGGTTGCTAATGATCTCGGCATTCTTGAACATAAATTCAATGCGCATGCCCTGGTATTTAATAGTAGGGAAATACCTGATCTCTTCCTCATTCCGCCTAAAGTGGAACAATACCGTAGCCTCTTCGGTAGCTATCTGTAGCTTTTTACCTGCCGGATAACCCTCCTTGCTCATTTGGTAAACTTGCTTATGATGCAGCATCCCCAAAGCCTCAACCATCCGCTTCTCCATTTTGGGGCGAATAGTATCCAAAAACTGGTCGTTAAATATCTTGGCAAAAAATTCTATCGGCCTGATGGCCTTTTTGTGATACTTGCGTATGATGGCCCCCTGCTCCAGATCATCCAATATCCGGATCAGCTTAATATCAGCATCATCTAAACAATTGGTAAACTCTTTGGCGGTATTACTAAATAAACGCTGGTGGGTTAAACTGAACTCGCCGTTGGGGTTAAGCTGTACAATGTGGGGCTCAATAACATAGCCCAAATACTCGTGCTTGCACACCGAGTAAACTATTTGGCAAGGCTTAGAACTATCAACACGTAGCATAGCTTATATAAAAAATTTATAGAAGCTACATCAACAAAAAATTCAAACGTACTTAGAATTATGATGAATAAGAAACTTTAACCGTTAAATAATTGTTAACAGCTCCAAATGTGGATATCTCATTTAACAATAACCCCGATAACCGGCATAACAAATAGGGGGGTATTTATGGGTATTTTCAAAAAAACCAGTGAAATCTCTCTTTTCAAACCAGCGAAATCCTGATCTATACAATATACCAAAATCCTTCCACATAAACAAAAAAAGCCCGGCAAATACCGGGCCTCTTTCATCAAAACATAATCAATAATTAATTCTGCGGATTGTTGTTATTATTATCTTGAGGATAAACATCATCGTTACCGTGGTCGGTATTTAACTCACCATCCTTACCAACAATTTTATAACCTGTTGTACCATCGCTGGTGGTAACGGGTTGGTAATATATACCATTCAATTCATAGTATTCTAAACCATCAATGGTAATGCTTTTGGCATCGTTTGGTACGGTTGGTACTATGGCACCCATTGGTGGAGCAACAACTTCATATTGAGTATTATCATATTGCTGATAAAACAACCCGTTGTTGTAATAGAACTGGTCATCTCCCCAATAAAACGGATAATATCCATACGGCAATACATTCAGCCTGAAACCGATGTGCGGTGCATATAATCTGTTATAATAGCCACCATAAAAGTTACGGTAAGTACTGCGGTAACCACCATGATAATAAACCCCAGCTCTACCGGTATAACCACGCCCGTTGCTATAAAAACCGCCACGTGGGCTATTACTATAAGCTCTTTGCCCACCTCTATAAGTTTGAGACGAGTAAGCTCTCGAATCCCTGTTATAAGATTGTGAGCCTTGATTTACCCTTGGGCTATTGTTAACCTGTGGTTGTCTTTGTCCGCCTTGAAAGCTGCCACGGTTACCACCGTTAAACGAACCTCCACTATGACCAACAACACCACCAGAACGACCGCCAAATGAGCCACCGCCACTACTATGGAAGCCGCCGCCGCCGTGGGAACCACCACCGCCGCCGCCACCTCTACCTCCACGCTGGGCGTAAGTTGAATTAGCTGAGAAAGAAACAAGTATGGCTAAGGCCGCACCCGCTAAATATTTAATTGAGTTTTTCATTTTTATTTTAGTTTGTGTTATGTAGAGATAGACTAATAAAATTTGGTTGGTTTAATTTGAAACAAGTTAGTTACCATTATCTGACACCCCGTTTACAATACTAAATTTGATTCACTACCTATTATATATAACGTTTAATTTCCATTTTTAATATCATCCCACCCGCCAATTTTCCTTTCAGTTATAATACATTAACCATTACAACACGTGTGCCAACACTTAAAATGGCAGTAATCCATTTGTCATCCTTACGGGATAGACGCAAAAAAAACCGTCATGGTTGCATAGCGGGTTCTTAGAAAATAATTGGCAAGAGATGTCCTTTTGTAATATAAATTAACGTGAGTTCGTGATGAGAATTTTGATGTCATTTAATAAAAATCAGTAAGCTTTTTCACTGTAATTTTTATTTAATGTTTTATTAATCATACACTTCGTAATTGCGCTCACCAATTATTTAAGGTTATAATTTTCTTGGCCAACAGGTAGTGCAAGCAGCTATTATAAGTATCGCACCAAAACTATACTTAGCAAAAAGCACATGCACTCATTGTTGCTAAAATACCTATAACCAACACGTTAAACCAATATTAAATGGCCCCGCAATAATTAACCAATACACAAAACAAAACCATGAGATCAAACAACAAAGGGAACATGCTCCCACTTATAAGCATGGCAACTATGCTAATTTTTCTGGCTATTGCCGGATGTAAAAAAACCCATTCAACAACAGAAGAAATTGTGGTTACGCCCCCGGCAGATACCTCAAAAACAAATTCAACCACTTTAATAATTGGTATTAACGGGCATCCATTTAATACGGTTGCTTATAACGCTAATTCATCAACCATTGCCGGTATTGATTACGACACACAGTGCAACATGGTTAAAGCCATGGGTATGACCTATTACAGGCTTGATATCTCCACCGATGCCAACGGTAAATCCACCAATGAATCAAAACTGCTGAGTATGATTGCCAAATGCCAGGCTAATAATATTAAAATACTACCTATGATATACGACAGGTGTAGTTATACCGGCACCACCACCTCTAATTATAGCGCGGCCTATACACAAATGGTTGGTTTTGCCACACTGTACGGCCAGTATTTCGATTATTTTGAATTGGGTAACGAATGGGAACTATTTGATGATTTGCTTTTAAATGGCAAATTAGGCCAGGTACAGGCCGATTATGATATGCCAAAGTTATTACTGGCCGAGCAATATGTAAAAGGCATGGAGGCTGGCTTAAAATCGGTATTACCAAACAAACAAAGTATTGTGAACACAGCAGGTTACTTTCCTACCTTTTGGATGGACAGGATGTTTGCGGCGGCACCCACCATCAATATATGCGGCTGGCATTACTATGCTAATGTGCCGGCGGCATATGCCAGCAATAATTTAACAACAAATATCCATCAATATTTATACAACCGTTATCATAGGCCAATTTGGTATACCGAAGCTGGCTATAACTTTAAAACAACATTAACACAGCAGGCCAATGAAGATGCATCAAACGCCTGGCGCATAACGCTTACTGAACAGGCCAAGGCCGATCCTAATGTAAAGGCAGTTATATTTTATGAACTGTTAGATGAGCCGGAACGCTCAGGCTTTAGTCCGTATAACTTTCAGGAAGAGAATTTTGGCTGGGTAAAGTATAATAATTATCCTGGCAAAACAGATCAAACCGCCTGGAACGCCTGGAAAGCTGATCCCAACAGGTATCAAAACTGGACTTATAAAAAACCCGCCGCCGGACTGGTTGTAAAGTAGATGGCTACCAATCAAGCTTTGAATTAATGCTTATAAAAAACCTTCCGACAAAACCCGGAAGGTTTTTTATTTGACTCTGGCTAAATACCATTAGGCGCATAAGTTTTATTTATGAAAACAATACACATTACCATAAAGATGGGATAAATGAAAGTAATAATTATAACCCTAAAAACTGGCAAGGTCACGATTAATTTCTGTTCCTATTCACAAAAAAAGCCCGCCATGTTTCCATAGCGGGCTTCAATATCAAATGTAATTTAAAAAATATACTTCGTACTCAAAAAGTTCGAATCGTGCTTGCTAACTATTTCGTTAATAATAGTCTTATTCGCGTCGTTCAGTTTAGTTGCAACTAACGAGCGGATAGAGAAGCTACGTAAAGCATCAACAACCGATAATGTACCCTCGGCACTGTCTTTCCTTCCGGTGAAAGGGAACACATCCGGCCCGCGTTGGCATTGCGCGTTAATGTTAACACGGCTCACCAAATTCACAAACGGATCTATCAGTGCTGATATTTCTTCCGGATCGTTGCTGAATATACTTACCTGCTGCCCATGTACCGAATCCAATTGGTATTGGATAGGCTCTTCAATAGATTCGTAAGGCACGATCGGGATGATCGGACCAAACTGCTCTTCGCGATAAAGTTTCATCTCGCTGTTAACCGGGTAAACAATAGCCGGGAAAACTAACGAAGTAGCAGTAGCGCCACCATTCTCATTAATTACTTTACCACCGTGTGCAGCAGCATCGGCAATACATTCTTTAATATAATCTGGTTTGCCGGGCTCTGCCAATGGGGTAATGCTTACACCTTTTTCCCATGGCATACCTAATTTTATTTTACCGATCTCGGCACTAAGCAAGGTATTGAACTGGTCAACAACATCCTTATGTACAAAGAATATTTTAAGCGCGGTACAACGCTGCCCGTTAAAGGATAGCGAACCTAAAACTGCTTCGCTTACCGCTATCTTCAAATCGGCGCTCTTGGTTACAATAGCAACGTTCTTAGCATCCAAACTTAAAATAGCACGCAGGCGGTTAACCTTAGGGTGCATTTTTTTCAATTCGTTAGCCACCTTGCTCGATCCGATCAGCGTTAGCACATTCACCTTGCCCGATTGCATCAAACCCGGTACCGTATTGGCGCCACGGCCATACACCGTATTCACAACACCCTTAGGGAAACATTCGCGGAAAGCCTCTAACAACGGGTAGTGAACCAAAGTACCATGCTTTGGTGGTTTAAAAAGTATCGTGTTCCCCATAATTAGCGCAGGGATCAACGTAGTAAAGGTTTCGTTCAACGGATAGTTAAATGGCCCCATACACAACACAACACCAAGCGGTGAGCGGCGTGTTTGAGCAACGATACCCTGCTCTATGATGAAGCGCGATGATTCACGGTCGATATCTTTAAGCGCGTCGATAGTTAAGTTGATGTATTCAACAGTACGGTCAAATTCTTTTGTGCTATCAGCGATAGATTTGCCAATCTCCCACATAATCAACTTGATCACCTTATCGCGTTGTTCAACCATTTTAAAGGTAAACTTTTCTACGCAGGCAATTCTATCGGCAACACTCATGGTTGGCCATTCGCCACGGCCATTGTTGTAGGCCGTGGTAGCCGCGTCAAGCGCTTCCATAGCTTCCTTTTCGGTACCTAATGGATAGCTGCCTATTAGTTTACGCTTCAAACCATCCGGGCCAGGGAAACAAACCGGCGAGTAAACTTCGCTAACCGGGCCGTCCCATTTTTTCATTTCGCCATTACTCAGGTATTCCCGTTGGTGAACTTCTTCACCCAACTGAAACTCTGCCGGTATCTGGCTCTCCTCAATAAACAAGGATTTCAATTGATCTTCAAAACTCATTATAAATTGTTTGTTGTTATAATTCAATAACCTTATACTTAGGCACCAATGTTTTCATCACTACCCATGCAATAAGGTATGCTGTTGCACAAATGGCAAACATAATGGTATAACCCGTTTCAATATGGCCTAAACCTTTGTAGTAATCAAATAACGCACCACCAAGTTTGGTAATTAAAACACCACCAATACCACCGGCCATACCACCAATACCGATCACCGAACCTATCGCCTTTTTAGGGAACATGTCCGAAACTGTAGTGAATATATTTGCCGACCAGGCCTGGTGAGCTGATGCTCCAATACCTATTAATAAAACCGGCATCCAGTATGATGCATGCCCTAAGGGCTGGGCCAGCAATACTACCAATGGTATAAAGGCTATTAAAAGCATGGCGCGCATACGGCCATCATAAGGCGTATATCCTTTTTTAATAAAGTATGCAGGGAAATATCCACCGCCAATACTACCAAACATGGTCATACTGTATAATACGGCTAAAGGGATCTGGATATCAAGCATCCCCATACCGTATTGATCTTTTAAATAAGCAGGCAGCCAGAATAAAAAGAACCACCATACACCATCGGTCATAAATTTACCAAAGGTAAACGCCCATGTTTGGCGGTAACCCAAAAGCTTAAACCACGATACCTTCGCAACATCACCACCAGCAGCGGTCTCGGCTTTATGATCTTCCTGGTCACTGTTAATATAAGCAAGTTCTTCTTTTGATAAGCGCTTTTGCTGATCGGGACGCTCATAACATATCAACCAAAAGGCTAACCAAATGAAACCTATAGCACCAATAATTAAAAACGCTGATTCCCAACCCCAGTTAGCAGCTATCCATGGTACAGAAAGCGGAGCCAGAATAGCCCCAACGTTCGAACCCGAGTTGAATATACCTGTAGCTAAAGAGCGTTCCTTTTTAGGAAAGTACTCTGCCGTAGCCTTAATTGCCGCCGGAAAGTTACCCGACTCACCTAAGCCCAGTATCGCTCTCGAAAACATAAAGCCCAATATAGAAACCGGTACAGTAGCAATACCTATCCATCCTAACAAAAAGCTTAATTTTTCTCCTATCGGGATAGCAAGCGCATGTATAATAGCACCTACAGACCATAGTATAATTGCCCATGCATATCCTTTTTTGGTGCCCAGCTTATCAATAATACGGCCGGCAAAAAGCATCGATATAGCATATATGAACTGAAACATTGCCGCTATATCCGCATAGTCACTATTGGTCCAGTGAAACTGTTCTTCAAGCGTCGGCTTTAAAAGGCTCAATACCTGTCTGTCCAAATAGTTTACTGTTGTAGCAAAAAACAACAGCGCGCATATCGTCCAACGGTAGTTGCCTACTTTTTTGATCTCCATCTTTTAATTTAGTTTATTGGTAGGTTTATTACCTGCAAGCTTTCACTATCTCAATAGCTTCTTTTGTAGCAGCAGTTAACTCAGCATATTTTTGGTTTTCCATTACATCTTTGCTCACCAGTTTACTTCCCATACCAACTGCGCAAACACCAGCCTTAAACCAGCCAGATATGCTTTCTTTGGTCATATCAACGCCACCGGTAGGCATAAATAACAGGTTAGGGAACAATTCTTTTATTCCTGAAAGGAATGATGGACCCAATATATTACCAGGGAATAATTTGATCACTTTAGCGCCCAACTTCTCCGCACGGATAATTTCACTCGGCGTCATACATCCCGGGAACCACAAAATACCGGCTTTATCAGCAACAGGCACTACATCTTCTACCAGGCCCGGGCTAATAATATAATCAGCACCCGCATCAATAAATTTTTGTGCGGTTTCGCCGTCTTTTATTGTACCAATACCAAGGTACATACCTTTTAATTCGGTATCGCAAACCTTACGCAAAACTTTAAAGTTTTCATAAGCCGCTTCTCCACGGTTAGTGTATTCAATTGTTTTAATACCCGCTTCGTAAAGGGCGTGCAAAAGCTTCACGCTAACTTCGGGGCTTTTGTTAAAAAATAGTGGTAAAATACCTTGCTCTGGTATTAATTTTAAAAGTGTTTCTTTCTTATCCATTACAGTTGTTTTATTATTACAATACAATTGGGGCCTAAAAGTAGAAAAGAATTACGATAAACAAGGTAGATATTTGGCAATTAGTGCAATTATTTACGCAATCGTTCCCGTAATTTTTTATTATAAAAACTTAGTAATTAGTTAGGTTTAATGTATTTTTGGCACACTCCGCTTTAGCGGGATAATACCGATCACTTATTTATCAAATTTAAATCATACAAAACGATGTCTAAAAAAGTCGTAACTCTTGGAGAGATAATGTTGAGATTATCAACTCCCGATTTCAAAAGGTTTGTTCAATCAGATACCTTTGATGTTACCTATGGTGGTGGCGAAGCAAACGTAGCCGCGGCACTTTGCAACTATGGTCTAAACGGTACCTTCGTGTCAAAAGTACCCGCTAATCCAATCGGCCAGGCTGCTATTAACCACTTACGCCGTTACGGTGTTGATACTCAATTTGTGGCCCGTGGTGGTAAACGCTTAGGTATCTACTTCCTTGAAACTGGTGCTTCAATGCGTGCCTCACAAGTAGTTTATGATCGTGCTGATGCTTCTATATCAGAAGTTGAAGCCAGCGAGTTTGATTTTGATAAGATTTTTGAAGGTGCCGATTGGTTCCACACAACTGGTATCACACCGGCATTGAGCGATAAAGCCGCTGCTTTAACCTTAGCTGCTTTAAAGGCTGCTAAAGCAAAAGGTATCACTACTTCTATCGATTTAAATTACCGCAAAAAACTTTGGAGCAAAGAAAAAGCACGCCAGGTAATGACCGAGCTTTGTAAATATGTTGACGTTTGTATTGGTAACGAAGAAGATGCCGATACTACTTTAGGCTTTACAAGCGCTGGTACCGATGTAACTAAAGGCGAATTAAACCTTGATGGTTACAAAGACGTATTTAAACAAATGAAAGAAAAATTCGGTTTCAAATACATCGCATCAACTTTACGCGAAAGCCATTCAGCATCAGACAACGGATGGAGCGCTTTAGTTTACGATGGTACCGAATTCTATCATACTAAAGAATATAGCGTACGTATTGTTGACCGCGTTGGTAGCGGCGACTCATTCGCCAGCGGTTTCATCTTCGGTTTGGTAACAAACATGAAAATGAGCGATGCTGCCGAATTTGGTGTTGCTGCATCAGCAATCAAACACACTATCCCAGGCGATTTAAACCACGCTACATTAACCGAAGTTCAGGAACTGGTTAAAGGTGATGGTTCTGGCCGCGTACAAAGATAATTAGTTACAAGCTGCAAGCCTCAAGTAGTTAGCCAAAAAGGCTTGCAGCTTGGGGCTTGTTGCTTAAAGCTTATAACAAACTAAACAAGAGAAAAAATGATCATAGATACTTTAGCAAACGGCAGTCAGTACACTGCTCTACACCCGGGTTTTAAAGCCGCTTTTGACCATTTGGCTTCTATCGACCTTAACGCGCTTGAGATTGGTAAATACGAAGTAGATGGCGTTAAATATGCTGTAATGGCTAAAGATGGCGCTACTAAAGAAGCAGCCAGCGAAAAATTTGAGTGTCACGATAAGAATATCGATATCCAGGTACTCATTAGTGGGGTAGAAACCATGGGCTGGAAATCTCGTAACGATTGTACATCACCAAAAGGCGAATATAATGCCGAAAAGGACGTAATGTTTTACAACGATGCCGCCGAAATGTATTTTACCTTGCAGGCAGGCCAGTTTGTGATCTTTTATCCAAATGATGTTCACGCGCCAATGATAGGCGATGGCTTTATCAAAAAATTAGTGGTAAAAGTTAAAATAGCTTAGTATTAAGCTACTCATAAAACAAGCCCGGTTATTGAAAAAGTGACCGGGCTTATTTGTATGCGACATATTCGATATAAATCTTGATTCTGTATCTTAATTCTCTCTTTATTTCACGCCTTCTACATTCTTATCATTCAGCAAAAAATCTTTAAGCTTAACCAGCTTATCCGTATTGATCAGGTCTACCCCGCAATTTAACAACTCTTTCCAAACTGAATGGTTATCCGGCGAATCCCATAACCTAACCTTCTCGCCGTTTTTGTGGGCCATGCGCACATAATTGCATAATCGTTCACGTTGTGCTTCCGGAAATTCACCCTTGCCATTCCATTTCACTAAACGCGAGTATTTGCAACTTGCCATCTGGTAAATATCTGTAGAAACAGTATCCTGGTGTGCTTTCATTAAATCAGCATCAATAAAAGCCAGGCGACTACCCTGCTGTTTTAGCATTTTCATCGGTTTGTTCCCACTCAGTACAACTGTAATTTGCCGCTCCACAAATTTACCACCCTCATAGCCCGAAATAATAGACTTGTATTTATCCAGCAATACCTCAAGTTTACGATAAGTGCCATCCGCGCCCGATTTAATATCGATCATCAGCGTTATAGGGTATGCCGGTAAAGTAACATTGGTGGTATCGCCGTTAATCCGGTCAAACAATGGTTTAAAATACATGTTTTCCAGTTCTTTCTTTCGGCGTAACATCGGGAATATGTGGGCTACAATAAGTTTACCCCGCCGCAAATAAACATCGGCTTCTATATGGTTGTAACCATTATCCAAAGCATCAAATAATGGCCGCTTATGAAAGTAATCATTATGCGCAAAAGCATTGATCAGGGGAGTGTTTTGCGCTTGCACCTTATATCCAATAAACAGCATCAAAAACAAGGCCAATAGTATACCTTGCTTAAAGCGGGTTTGGGCTCTTTGCATCATTAATTAGGGTTTATACAAATCTATATATTTTTTGTTATTGTAATATAAATTTTACAAAAAGAAATTATATTTCCCGAGCAGAAACAAGGGGACCGTCGGGCTTTACATAAAACAGATTGCCGCAGCCATTGAACACGTTTCCGGAGATCTTTAATTTTTTGCAATTTTTAATTTGAATGGCATTTTCGGTTTGCGTAAAGGTAAACCCGTTTATAGTTGCCGAATAAGCCGGAGCGTATCATCACCAATATTAATTGTTCCCAATAGGTTTCATTGGTAGCCTAAGATATTTACATTGGGTTTTGTAAGGGTACCGAAGTAAATTTATAAGTCCCCTTATGTTATTTAGGTTTATCGTCTCAATATAAATATTATTGGCATCACACTGACGGATAAGTAATTATTAATGTATTTTTAATGTGCCTAATAAGGTAGTTAATTAAAAAAAGGGTAATATTGACTACACAAATTAAACCTTTGATTATTTAATAGTCAAAAACCTTATACTACCTATCAACCACGTACAATGCAAATTAGATCAACCGCACTCCGGCTATTTGTTCTGCTTAATTTATTCGCGACAATTGCTATTGCTCAAAAGGCTAAACCCACAACTACTTCCACACCACCGGCTACAGGCATTAATGGCCTTATTCAAAAAATAGGCGATTATAATACTAATATGCCTGCCGAAAAAGTGTTTCTGCAATTAGATAAATCATATTACTCAACCGATGATACTGTATGGTTTAAGGGATATTTAGTTAACGAGAATATAAGCTATACGCCCTTAAGCAGTCGTTTATACATTGAGCTGCTGAACGATAGCAACGCGGTTATGAAACGCTACGTTTTTCCGGTAGGCTTAGGCTTAACCTGGGGCGCAATACCTTTGGATGCCAATTATATTCGCGAAGGAACTTATACCATACGCGCCTACACCAACTGGATGCGCAATTTTGGTGATGATTACTTTTTCAGACAAAGTTTTTATGTGAATGATAAAGGCGAAAACACCTGGCTCATCAATTCGCGCCCAAGCCTTACTTCGGCAGGTGGTAAGGATAACGTTAAGCTCGATCTGAAATTTACCAGTATGGATAATACCAGCGCTGGCCTAAAGGATATCCAACTCAAAGTAATGAGTGGCAAAAAGGTATTACTACGCAATTCAGCCCAAACCGCGGCCGATGGCAGCATGAGTGTTGATTTTGCCTTACCCAACCAGGCACCGCTTAAAAACCTGAGTGTAGTTGCGCAGGATAAACTGAATAATAAACGTAAAGCATTGATACCTGTACCAATAAACCGCCAGCAAGATGTGGACGTGCAGTTTATGCCCGAAGGTGGCGCTTTAGTTACCGGCATACCATCGCACGTAGGTTTTAAAGCTATTGGGGAAAATGGTAAGGGTATCCCTATACAAGGCACTATTTATGATAATAACCATAACGAGGCCGCAACAATAAGTACGGTACGCTATGGTATTGGTACTTTTGATATTACCCCGCAACCTAATACTACCTATACTGCCGAGCTTACCTTACCCGGTGGGATTAAAAAAACAGTTGTTTTACCAACGCCGCTTAAAACAGGAACGGCCATAAAGGTTAGGAACGCGATGGATAGGGATACCATGACCGTATCTCTTTATAATACAAACGAAGAAGCTACAGCGGGCAAATATTATCTGATCGGTATGTCGCGCGGGGTGGTTTGCTATGGGGCCACGCTTAGTTTTGCCAATAATTATTTTACCACACGGATAGCTAAAAGTTTGTTTCCTACCGGCGTGGCACATTTTATACTGTTAAATGCCGCCCAGCAACCATTAAACGAAAGGGTAACATTTATTAATCATCATGACAATTTAAAGATCGATATTAAAACCGATTCCAAAACTTTTGGCGCAAGGGATAGTATACCGGTACACATTACCGTTAAAGATGCCGATGGCAAACCTGTTGTAGGTAGTTTTTCGATGGCTGTTACCGATGATAAACAGGTAAAGCCCGAGAATGCTTCATCGGATAACATCATGTCGCACCTGTTACTGGCTTCTGATCTGAAAGGATATGTAGAGAACCCCACTTATTATTTTGAGCACGATGATAATTCGTGGAAAGCGTTAGATGCTTTATTGCTCACACAAGGCTGGGTAGGGTACGATCTGAAAAAGATAGGCCAACCCATAAAAATACAATATGACCCAGAGCCTCAATTTATGGTAAAGGGTACAGTAACCAACCTGTTTAATAAACCCATGGCCAATTCAAAAGTATTGTTGCTGGCAAAAGGTAAACAATCTTTTGTTATGGATACAATAACTAACAAAGATGGCAGATTTACTTTTGACAGGTTCCCACCGATAGATAAATCAACATTTATAATCTCGGCCAGAAATGCAAGGGGCAAAGTTATTAATGGCGGTATATCTGTTGATGAAAAGAATCTATCGCCGGTTAATACCGGTAGCCCAATTATGCTTGACCCATGGAACGTTAATACCGACACAACGCTTTTAAACTTCGTAAAATCGAACAAAAGCTACCATATGGCGTTGGACAGGGCCGTAATGGGTGGCACAGGCAAATTGCTACGTGCTGTAAACATTAAGGATAGGGCGTATGTTAAAGGATCACAAAACTTAAACGGCCCCGATGGCGCCGATCAAACCCTTACCGAAGATATTTTGGTTAACGCCGGTAGGGTTAGCTTGCTGGATGTTCTTACCAGTAAAATAAAAGGTTTCCATACCAGCTTTTACAAAAGAAGCTCATTTGGTGCATCTGCAGCCAGGCGAGCGGCTTCCGCAAGCGCGAGTGACAGTGGTGGTGGTGGCGCAGGTAGCAACGGACCAAATCTGGAGTATTTTTTAAAGGACAAGCGCGTACATTTTGTGTTTGATGGTGTTGATCTGGAGCGTTTTTATGAGCCATTTGGTGGCTTACCTAATGAGCACTACGAGTATCAAAAACAATATCTTGATTATATTTCGGCCGAAGATATACTAGGTGTAGAAGTGAATTACACTAACAATGCGCGTTATAATGTTCGTAATCTGGATAATCTGGACGATTTGCTTGACGCGACGCCAACAGGCCCTTCCGGATCTGATTTTGCTTACATTGAAATAACAACACGTGCCGGTAATGGTCCGTTTATTCAAAGGGCTAACGGTATATACATTTACAAGCCTATACCTATTGCCGAGTACAAGCAATTTTACAGGCCTAAGTATCTAACCAAAGCTAACCCAACTAAATATGTTGACTTACGTTCAACCATTCACTGGGAGCCAAATGTAATAACCAGCAAAGCCGGCGAAGCTACAGTATCATTCTACGCTGCTGATAAAGCCACCAGCTATAGCATCATATTTGAAGGTTGCGATATGGCAGGCAAAGTAGGTTACCAAACTCAAAAGATCACCATAGGTGGTGGTGGAACACAGTAAACCGTCCATCATTACTAATACCAAAAGCCCTTGATCTGATGAAGATCAAGGGCTTTTGGTTTGTATCGTTATTGCGGGTGTTCTACCAAACCTTAACGCGGTCGGCTTCGGCACGGTAAAGCTTGTCGCCTGGCTTCACATCAAATGCCTTGTAAAACTCTGGCATGTTTGATAATGGGCCGTTTACACGATACATTTCGGGAGAGTGTGGATCAACACTGATACGCATTCTCAAACGCTCATCCCTGTTTTTAATACGCCATACCTGACCAAAAGACAGGAAGAAACGCTGATCTGGTGTAAAGCCATCAATCTTGGTATTGCCTTTCCCTTGTTCTGTGTTTTTGAATGCCTGGTAAGCAATAGCCAAACCACCAATATCGGCCAGATTTTCGCCTTGTGTAAGAGCTCCATTCACATGCAGATCATTCAGCACAGTGTATTTATTATACTGGTCAATAACCAACTGAACTTTGGTTTTAAACTTGGCAGCATCTTCTTTTGTCCACCAGTTTTTCAGGTTACCATCTTTATCATATTGGCTACCTTGATCATCAAAACCGTGGGTCATTTCGTGGCCAATTACAGCACCTATAGCGCCATAATTAATAGCATCATCGGCATCCTTATCAAAGAAAGGGAACTGCAAAATGCCCGCCGGGAAAACGATCTCGTTAAACGCAGGGTTGTAATAAGCATTAACCGTTGGCGGCGTCATTCCCCACTCTGTTTTATCAACCGGTTTGCCCATCTTTTCAACCATACGTTTGTAGTTGTGTATCGCTATCGATTCGTTGTTCTTGTAATAAGTGCCCTTATCAATAGTTACATCATCATAGTTTTTCCATTTATCAGGGTAACCTATCTTTTTAGTAAAAGCATCTAATTTGGCTATAGCTTTTGTTTTAGTTTCCGGACTCATCCAGTCTAATTTTTCGATACGTGAATGATAAACAACTTGCAGGTTGTTTACCAAATCAAGCATGCGTTTTTTGGCATCAGCGGTAAAATATTTGTCTACGTATAGTTTACCAAGCAATTCGCCTAAACCACCATCAACAGTAGTCACCATCTTTTTCCAGCGTTCTTTCTGTACTTTTTGGCCATTTAATGTTTTGCCAAAAAACTCAAAGTTGGCATCTCTAAACGCTTTGCTTAATGAGTTTGCCGAACCGTTCAACTGGTCAAACTTCAGTTTCTCTTTCCAGATAGCAATTGGCTCCGATTTAAGCAAACCATCCAATGCCTTAAAGTATTTAGGCTGACCAACCAGTACTGTATCGGTTTTAACATCCAAATTGCTCAACACTTTTTTCAGGTCAATATCAGGTACTTGCTTTTGAAAATCGGCTACCGTAAACTTGTTGTAATTGGCAACCGGGTCGCGCAATTCAACAGGTGTTAAATGCGATGCTGCTATGGTTGTTTCCAGTTTTAAAATATCATCGGCGTTTTTAGTGGCTGTAGCAGCATCAGCGCCAGTTAATGTGAATAGCTTGGCTATATACTTTACATACTCCTTACGGATAGTTTCGCTGGCAGCATCAGTCTTAAAGTAATAATCGCGATTAGGCAGGTTCAAACCATCCTGAGTAAAGTTAACCGCGTATTTGGTGCTTATTCTATCATCGGGAGCAATACCAAAGCCAAATAATTCGCCGTCACCTGTTTTGTAGCCACTACTAAGCATATCTACCATTTGCTTATAATCAGTTAAAGCATCAATTTTTGCCAACTGGGGCTTGATAGGATCAAAGCCTAATTTTTCAATGGCTACAGTATCCATACCGCTGGCATATAAATCGCCAACCTTTTGCTCTGCACTACCAGCCGGGTTACTTCCGGACGCTAATGCCTCAAGCGTGGTACGCAGGTTTTTCTGATTATCATTATACAGCGTGTAGAACGACCCCCAACCGGTTTCAGAAGCAGGGATCTCTGTTGTTTTCATCCAGTTGCCGCTGGCGTACTGGAAAAAGTTATCACCCGGTTTAACGGTGGTATCCATCCCGGTTTTATCAAAAAACACGGTACGTGCAGGTACATCCCCGGTTTTTGACTTGTTTGTGCACGACACAGCAATTACCGCAGGAATTGCAAGCCATACATAAGAATTTACTTTCATAGTAATTAATTGTTTTTAAAAGAGGGTCAGTGAAATTTAATACTGTTTCAGTTAACAGACTTTAAATCTACAAAAAAGAATCGCGTATTTACAAACGAGCCATGTAAAGCCTGCGTTACTGCCATAAGCCCAAAAATCTTTATCTTCGCCCTGTTCTGGTTAAACAGGTTAACATTATGCCCCAAAACTCATCTATACGTGGTTTTTTATCGCGACATGCCGATTCGCTCATCGCAGCCGCGCTTGGCTTTTTTGTGCTAACTTTTTATACCCGCTATAGCGGCATCGGCATCTCGCCCGATTCCATTATGTACATCAGCGGGGCGCGCAACCTTAACGCCCATAAAGGCTTTACCTATTTTGGCGATAAACCATTAGTCGCATTCCCGCTCTTCTTTCCAACATTCTTAGGCATCCTGTTATACATAACCGGTATTGACCCAGTAGTTATGGGGCCCGTATTAACCGGGCTCATCTTCGGCTGCGTTATTTTCCTTACGGGATTCATCCTCGAACGGTTTACCTTTCCATCCAAATGGTACAAGTGGTTCATTCTGCTGGCCATCGCGTTAAGCCCGTCCCTACTCGAGATCTACTCCATGCTTTGGTCCGAAACCCTGTTCATCCTCTGGACGCTCATTTTCGTCATTGCGTACCATCATTATATCAAGAGCCATACATTCGGTTCTTTAGCAATCGTAGCCATTATTACCGCCTTTGCCTGCGTAACACGTTATGCAGGTGTTACCCTGATCGGGACGGGTGGCATGCTCCTCTTATTCGATCCTCAGCTCAAGCTCAAAACCCGCATAGGGCACATTGCCATGTTCGTGGTAATAGCTTCCTCGCTGCTGGCAACCAATTTGATCCATAATGCCCTGGTAACAAATACCGGAACCGGGCCACGTTATAAATCGCTAACCTCACTTAGCGAAAACATGCACTACTTTGGCACTGTAATGGCCGATTGGTTTACCCTGTCGTCGCACCAATATAACCTGGCCTTTACCATAACTTTACTATTGGTACTGGGCTTTGTGGCGGGCTTCTTTTACCATGCCTTCCGCAAAAAAACGACCTATAAAACTTACGAGAATATCCTTATCGCCTTCTTCGTGGTGTATGCTCTGTTCATGATCATTTCCGCAACCATCTCCCGTTACGAGCGGCTCAACAACCGTTTACTTGCACCTCTGTTTATCCCCTTCCTCATCGGGTGTTCTTATTGGGTAGTACCGTTCATCCGCAAACAGCAGGTAAAAGTTAAACGGATGTTCTATGTACTCAGCCTGGGCATCGCCCTGCTCTTCCTTTACGGCGAATACCAGATCGACTACCAACGTTACGATGATCAATGCGATTACGGCACACCCGGCTATACTGATGACGACTGGAATAAATCCGAACTGATCAAGGTAATGAAAACCCACCCGCAGCTCTTCAATCCATCATACCCAATATATAATAACGCTTGCGAAGCCTTCTATTTTTTCACCGGCAAAAGCTCCGAGTACATCCCCAAACCAACCGAGCCAAAACAGCTCAGGCAATTTGATACCAAACCGCACGGCTACATCGTCATGTTCAACAACCTGCCCGATCCCGCCCTGCTCACCATACCGCAAATCCAGCAGCGTAAAAAGCAGTTAAAAGCCCTGTATCAGTTCGAAGATGGCGGCATCTACGAGTTTTAGATACGGCGATGTTATAATAACTCCATAAACCTTAACAACCTAACTAACTATTGGGGGGGATAAAGTAGGTTTTTTTATGTCTTGATTCCTGATTCTTACTTCTTGCATCTCTCAAGGGGGGATAAAGTAGGTTTTTCAATCACATCTTCCCTGTCTGCCTACATCTTCCATCAAAGCTTAGCTTTCCCTACAATATCGCGATTTTTCACCACATTTCCAAACCTAATCCCCGTAAACTAAACAATATAACAGTCTAAATTAAAACACGTTCAAAAATTCAGTTCCTACTAACTTGCGCCAATTCCAGTAATTTTATATCTTAACCACCCAATCCAGATCACACCCATGCAAGACCTCAACTCACTCAACCAGGTAGCCGAATTTCACCGTACCTTTAAACACCCCGCACCAGCCCAACCCGCTATCCCATCCAAAGAACGCTGTGCCCTGCGGGTATCATTACTGGCCGAAGAGTTGAAAGAGTTACAGCAAGCCATTGATGATAACAACATGGTTGAAATTGCCGATGCTTTGTGCGACATACAGTACGTACTATCAGGAGCCGTTTTAGAATTTGGCTTAGGCGAAAAGTTTAAAGAGCTGTTTGACGAAGTCCACCGCTCCAACATGAGCAAGGCCTGCAAAACTATAGAAGAAGCCAACCAAACTATGGACCATTATTTGGCAAAAGATAACACCGAATCGCATTATAAAGAAGAGGATGGCCTTTTCCTGGTTTACCGCACAGCCGATAATAAAACCCTTAAATCTATCGCTTATTCACCGGCATCGCTGCAAGCTGTTCTAAGTAAATAATATATCCTAAAAAGAGATTTATTGATTATATTAATTGAGCAACAAACATTAAATATCTGTTTGTTGTTCAATTAACATGGCGCCTTTACATTTCACTTTAAGTAACCGGCTTAAACTAATGGCTATCCCCGATACCCAGGCTCACCTGGACGGGCATACCATTATTACCTATACCTACAGTATTTTTTTAGATATTGATGCCGGCAATCCATTGGTTAGCCGCAGTAAAGAAAGTACCCTGCACCTCGAGAATATTGAAGACCCTAACTATTACGGCTACATCACCTTTGAAAGGCCCGGCAGTATTTTTAGCTACACGCCGGATGGTAAACAATTTTTAACCCGCGACGAGGTAGAAGAAGTAATAGAACACCTGAGCGACATTAGAGATAATCCCTCCTTATGGATAGAGCCAGGCAAAAATTAATCAATTACTTTACCGCCTCTACCCTAAACCAATCAAAATCGGCAAAGCCCGAATCATTGATCTGTGTAGCGCGCGTACAGAATATCCCAACTTTACACCCTATCCAACGGCCAACTTCGGCCTGGAACTCGTCGCCCGCGTCGGTAAACTTCACACCATCCAAACTATAGCTAAAGCGGCATTTAGTACCCGCCGTAACTTTTACCCTAAAATAAACAGTAGGGTCGGTAACCTTCATTAGCACATCTTCCTTTTCAGGCTTGCCTTTTTCAGCATTCTTACAGTTGATAGAAACCAGGCATATGCCATCTTTTTTACTCTTCAATGCCAACCCGGCGTAGCTAAAACCCATCACAACCAAACCCGCGCGCTCGTTTTCCAGCTTAGCATTCGGTTTAAAAGTAAACTTGGTGGTAGCCATAAACTCATCAGCAGGAGTTTTTTGCAGTAGTACATTGGGTGCGTCCCAAAGGTTTCTAATCGTATCAGGAGCCATATAGCTAAACAACCTTAAATAACCGGCATTGGTAGTAGCGTACCAGGTTGATTTAGGGTTAGCCATCCATTGCCATTGCAAACCCAATTTCACATCATTAAATTCGTCGCTTTCCGCGGGTGTCGTTATCGGGTAAACCTTGCCAACATTTGGCTTTTTATAAACCGATACAGGCTCTCCTTTGCCGGTATTTTTTGGGTCAAGCCCGATAACAGGCCAGTTGTTAACCCACTTCATGGGTTGCAAATGCGTTACACGCCCGTAAGGCCCTTTATCCTGAAAATGCAAAAACCAATCTTCGCCGGTTTGGGTATCAACCCAGGCACCCTGGTGCGGCCCGTTAGTGGCAGATTTGCCCTGGTCCATCACCACCTTGCGCTCATAAGGGCCATATATATTTTTAGATCTCAGCACCAATTGCCAACCTGTAGGTACGCCACCTGCTGGGGCAAAAATGTAATAGTATCCGTTACGCTTGTATATTTTGGGCCCTTCAACAGTAGGGTCGGTTTCGTGCCCATCAAAAACCATTACACCTTCGTCGGTTACCTTAGTGCCTTCGGTATTCATTTTATTAACCGTTATAATACTTTTGATACCCGCCCTGCTACCGGCCCATCCATGCACTAAATAAGCCGAGCCATCCTCCTCCCACAAAGGGCATGGGTCAATCAATCCAGCACCCGCGTAAACCATCACCGGGTTACTCCACGGCCCGGCAGCATTTTTGGCTTTGACAACATAGATCCCATAATCCGGATCAGGGTAATAAATATAAAACTCACCGTTATGGTAACGGATAGCAGGTGCCCAAACACCATCGCCATGGCGTGGCTTATTAAAATGATCAAACGGCGGCTGGCGCGTTAAAGCATGGCCAATAATGGTCCAGTTAACCAGATCGTTTGAATGCAGTATTGGTAATCCCGGTATATCCTCAAAACTTGATGAAACCAAATAAAAATCATTCCCAACCCTTATCGCATCCGGATCGCTGTAATCAGCATTTAATACCGGGTTCTTATAAGTACCATTCCCCAGGTCAGCCACCCAAACTTTAGATACATACTGAGGCCCGGCAGCAACCGGAGCAACAGTCTTCTTTTGGGCAAAAACGATGGATGATAGTAAGATGATGAGGGCGGTAAAATATAGCTTCATAGGTTTGTTATTGGGTAATCGGTTTATATTACAATAATACACCAAAATGCAACCGGTTGCTAGTTCATTCGTGCGCATTTCTTTTAATTTATGAATAAGAAGCGGCGGCCAAGTACAATTCAACTCTCGATAGGGAATAGCTTATAAAAAGACATCTGTATTTAAAAAGCAGGGTTTGTGCTATTCCTTCCCAACGGAAGGTTGTAGGAGGGGTTTGTGCGTTATGCATCCTAGAAACCCCTCTGCCATTGCACACAAGCCACCGCACCCATGCTCCAGAGTCAATCATGCTAATCAAAAGTTCCCCCTTTAGGGGGTTAGGGGGCTGTGCTGTTGCTTGGATTCCAGTTCCTTAAAATATTAGCCAGCGTATATTCTTTAACTTCCTTATCCGTTAACTGGTGGCTCCAGGCAACCCGTTTAGAAACATTGGCACCCGCGCCATAGCTTTTATATTCCGTATAAAAAGCGGTTTTATCCTTATCGGGAAACATATTATCCCCTTTCCAGGGGTTCCAGCCTTCCGGGATAATTTGCTTGCCAATTTCTGTACGGATGTAAACCGTTTTGGCGTAACTCCGCCACGGCCTGCCCAGATAGGCTTTATGTACCGATGTATCCGCGATCAGCTTGCAATCAAAAAACACATAGCCAAACTTTTGTCTTTGCGTGGTTGATGCGGCCGTAGTAAACGAAGCGGTCAAGTTTTTAATGGTACAGCTTTGAAAAACGCAGGTAGCCTCACCAAAAATAAAATCGGTAGTACCTTCAATATAACAGTTATTATAATACTGCCTGCTGGCTTCATTGCTGGTAAATAAAGTATCCTGATTGCCTAATATCCGGCAGTTTTCAACCACACACCTGTCCCCCTCAACATGCAGCGCAACAGCTTGGCCAACACGGCCGGCCGTGTTTTCAATGGTCAGGTTTTTAGCTGTAAAATCATTCCCCTGCACCAATACTGTGTACGATGTATAAGTAGTGAACGTAGGTTTCCCAAACATATCCTTACCACCCGGAACAGCCTTGCCCGAGTAATCGTCGTTGGTAATAATTGTATTTTCTTTATCCTCGCCCAACAGGGTTATTTTAGTTTTCCAGGTAGGCACAACCACTTTTTCGTGATAAACCCCCTTCTTGATATGGATAGTAACATACTGCCCAAAATCACGCACAGAGTTTACGGCTTCCTGTATGGTTTTGTAATTGCCGCTACCATCTAAAGCCACGGTAATATCCTTCGGATAAACCGGCCCATGCGCCATTAACCTTGCAGTACTTAAAAGCAAAAAGAAAACAAATAACCTTTTCATATTCTTATTTAATGGTCAGCATTTTTTCATTAGCGCCTGCGCTGAATTCAGCTTTGTTTTTGGCATTGGCAGTGTTGGTTTTTGTAACCTGTATATTGCCGCTACGTTCGCCCTTTACACTTAACAATTGCTCGGCATTGGCATACTTAATACCATCCAGGTTAATGTTAGTGCTGTTCTCGATATTGATGAGCGGTTTGGTATCCTTGCTTTCAATTGTAATATTTTTCAGGTTAATGTTATTGGCTTCAATCAGCTCAATACCTTTATCAGCTTTCAAAACCATATCGCTCAGGTTAATATTTTTGATGCTCATTTCAGGTAACCCCCTAACCAGAATAGCCCTGCCCGCGCCATTACAAACCACGTTATTCACATAAAAGTTTTTGAACTGAGGTGTGCTCTCATCTACTTTCGGGAAATCAGCAGACTTCATTCCTAACGTTGATCCTGCTTTACTCATATAATACATATCAAACAAAATAGCCTCGCCTAAAATATCGCGCATGGCAATGTTTTTAATGTAGATATTCTCAACCACCCCACCACGGCCGCGGGTTGTTTTAAAGCGCAAGCCAATGTCAGTACCAATAAAGGTACAATCGGTAACGAAAATATTTTTGGCTCCGCCGCTCATTTCGCTGCCAATTACAAAACCACCATGTGCGCGGTAAACAATGTTATTTCTCAAAGTCACATTCTCGGTAGGCATACCACGTTTGCGGCCATCCGCGTCACGGCCCGATTTAATGCACAAACCATCATCGCCCGCGTCAAAAGTGCTGTTTTCAACCAAAACGTTTTTACAGCTTTCAATATCTATCGCGTCGCCATTTTGCGCATTCCATGGGTTACGTACGTGCACATCGTTCAAAGTCAGGTCCTCGCACATCAAAATATGCAAACACCAGTTAGGTGAGTTTTGAAAAGTAGTAGCACTTAACAACACCTTTTTACAGCTGGTTAAAACCACCATATTAGGGCGGAAGAAATCTTTATATGCAGCATAATCATTCAAACTTTTGCCTGCCTGTATCGTGCTCACATCTTTAACCGCGTTACCTTTGGCATACCCTTCTGATGGGTACCAGCTTTTCCCATTCTCACTCACAATACCGCCCGATGCTACCAGCTTTTTCCACTCACCTTCAGTCAACCTGTCTTTACCAATAGCGCGCCATACATTGCCCGCGCCATCAACAATACCCCCACCTGTAATAGCTATATTTACCAGGTTACTACCCGATATTGGCGATTGGTTGCGCACCGCTGGTTTGCCTTCGTAATTACCTTCAACCAATGGGTATTGGCTTTTATCATCGGTAAACTGTACCATAGCGGCACGGCTTACATGTAAGTTCACGTTGCTTTTCAATACAATAGGGCCTGTCATCCATAAACCTTGCGGTATTAAAACCACGCCGCCGCCCTTAGCGCTGCACGCTACTATTGCCGAGTTAATGGCTTTAGTATTCAGCGTAATACCATCCGCAACAGCGCCATATTTTACAATATTGAAAGTGTCCTTTTTAAATACAGGCACTTCGGCCTTAGGCAAATTGCTCCACGAGTAAGGTTGGGTTTGCGCCTGTGCCCCCATCGCGAAAGCTGCTAAACAAAAAGAAACGGCCAATAATTTTTTCATGATCTATTTTATGTATGTGTTCAATTTTTAAGTTCGGGGTTCCAGTGATCCTTTCCGCCCAATACGTTTTTTATGGTTAGTTTTCCTGCCTCCGCGGTACTCATCTGGCGGCTCCATTCAACCCGGCCCGCTACTGCCGCGCCCGGCCCATAATTCTGAAATTCAAAATACCGGGCCGTTTTATAGCTTTCGGTTTTATTCCAGTTACTCCAGCCCTCTGCCTTTACCTGTTGCCCTATATAACAATGCATATAAATTACCCAGGCATACGGCCGCCAGGGCCTGCCCAACGATACCATGTGCAATGCACTATCGCCCGTTAAGCGGCAATCGTTAAAAACGTATCCAACATTATGACTTTGCGGGGTAGAAGCCGCCGTAACATGCGAATTTTTTTTGCTGTGGATATGGCATTGCTCAAACCAACAAGTTGCCGCGCCGAATATAAAATCGGTTGTACCTTCTATATAGCAATCTTTATAATACTGCCTGCTGCTTTCGTTATTGGTAAACAAAATATCCTGATTACCAATAAAACGGCAATTGGTAAATACGGCCCGGTCGCCATCACTCTCCACTGCCACAGCCTGCCCGGCAGTAAAACCTGCCGAATTTTCAAATGTAATATCGTGAGCGGTAAAGTTATCGGCCATTACTTTAAAGCTATATGATGTTGGTGTGCTGATCATTTTACCATCCGTCCCAATTTTACCCGTATGGTCATCATACGTCAAAACTGTATTGAATTTTGATTCCCCAACAAGCGTTACAAATGCCTTAGTCGAATCTAAATGAAGCTTTTCTTTATAAACACCATTCTTTACAAATACAAGTACAGGTTTTTTGTTTCCTTGCGGGATAGCATCAAAGGCCGCTTGCACAGTTTTATAATCACCACTACCATCAGCCGATACGGTAATTTGTTTCTTAGCCTGCCCCTTAACGGCGATGGCCGCAAACAACAGCCCGATGATAACCAATTGCTTTCTTATCATTTCGTGTCGGGCTTCCAGCCATTTAATATTAATGCCGGCGTGTATTTTGCAGCTTCCGCGTCGGTTAATTGATGGCTCCATGTGGCGCGCTCATCAGGTTTATATCCCGGGCCGGTATTTTTGTATTCAGCATAATAAGCTGTCTTTTCGTTTTCCGGATTACGCCAGTTATCCCAGCCCGCAGGCCTGATCATCGCACCCAGATCGCATTGCAGGTAAACTACTTTAGCATACGGCCTCCAGGGCCGGCCAAGCGCGTAACTGTTATCCGGCGCATTACCTGCAATTTTACATTGAATAAAAACATAACCATACGCCGTAGTATCTAATGTTGATGCCGCTGTTACATAAGCGCCGCCCTTTTTACAATAAATATTGCAGTTGGTAAACAGGCAGGTTCCGGCGCCAAAAATAAAATCGGTAGTGCCTTCTATATAACAATCCTTATAAAATTGCCTACTGCCCTTGCCATGCGTATAAATAGTATCCTGGTTACCTAAAAAACGACAATTTAAAAAGCACGATTTATCCCCGGCAACGTAAATGGCCAAAGCCTGACCAACCGGACCAGCAGAATTGTCGAACGTAATATTCTTAGCGGTAAACCCGGCTCCGTAAACGTAAAAACTTGCCGAGCGCGATGTACCTAACGGCTTCCCTAACGAGTCGAGCGTACCCGCGTAATTACCATAAGTAAGCACTGTATTTTTAACATCCGCGCCAATTAGCGTTACATTAATTTTAGAAACCGGCAATACAATGCGCTCTTTATAGGTTCCTCTTTTTACAAATATTTCGGTTGTTGCCTTGCTGTTATCAGGTACAGCGTTAATAGCCTCCTGAACGGTTTTATAATTCCCAGAGCCATCCAAGGCAACTATTATTCTTTTTTGAGCTTTCGCGGATATCGCAGAAGCAAATATCATTAACAATAAAACTAACTTTTTCATTATTTCACCTGTGGGTTAACACTTGCTTTGTTAGTTCCTTTACCTATCCTGGCGGCCAGGTCAAGGTTCTTCTCCTTAATATCATTCAACACAATCTCGGCCATTTTACGTGCGCCAAACTCGTTAAAATGTGTATTATCATGTCGTCCTAAAGGGTAATTAGGGTGCTCTGCCGAATCAAGTTCCATAAACAACAGCTTTGAATTAGCCTCGCCCAATTGCTGGTACAACTCGCGGCTCTTTTTATCCAGGTCAATTACCGGCACTTTGTATTGCTCGCCAACCTCAAATACGGCTTTGCTATATTCCACATGGGTTTCTTTAGCTTTACCATCCTTATCAAAACCGCGCCGGCTTACCGGTGTAACCAAAATAGGGATGGCATTTTTAGCCCGGGTTTCAGTAATAAATTTGATCAGGTTGGTTTTATAATCAGCCACAGGCGTATACCTTGCAGCAAACTGAGGTTCTTTAGCTTCGTCGTTATGGCCAAACTGAATAAATACATAATCGCCCGCGTTCAAACTATCGGCAACAGGTTTCCAACGGTTTTCCTCTAAAAAGGTACGGCTGCTCCTGCCTCCCTTCGCACGGTTATCAATGGTAACTGTTTTATCAAAATAATTGGCAAACGGCATCCCCCAGCCTGTAACGGGCCTTTGTAATTTAGGGTAGTTGCACATGGTTGAGTCGCCGATCAAATAAATTTTAATATTGTCCTGTGGTATTAAAAACGACATCAATATTAACGCGCACATCGCTGCTCCGTATTTTAGCAAATTCTTTTTCATTGTTGATCTTATTTGATGCCAAGATTGGAAACAACTATCCTGCTTGCCAACTCCAGCTTTAACAAACGGATATCGGCCAGTACAATCTCGGCCATTTTGCGGGCACCTAATTCACTAAAGTGAGTATCATCCTCCTTACCTCCCGGATAATTCGGATTTTCGCCCGGAGTTAAATAGTTATAAAGCAATTTAGAACTTTCAGGCCCCATTTTTTGTAATAAATCCTGACTTTCTTTATCCAGATCTATCAACGGCGCATTCTGCTCCGCGGCCACTGTACGTACTATAGCCGAATACACATCATGTGTTCCCTGAATTTTACCATCCTTATCAAACTTGCGCCTGGCCACCGGGGTGATCAGCACAGGTATAGCTTTTTTATTTCTCGATTCTGTTATAAATTTAATCAGGTTGGCTTTAAAACCTTCTTCGTTAATGTAGCTCCCCTTGGTAGGCACCTCATCATTATGTCCAAATTGAACCAGCACATAATCACCCTCTTTCAAATCACGCTCAACGGGTTCCCAAAGCTTTTCGTTTATAAAAGTTTTAGTACTGCGGCCATTTTGGGCACGGTTATCAACCGTTACTGTATTATCAAAAAAGTTATAAAATGGCATGCCCCAGCCCGTTTCCGGGAAAGCCTTTACCTGCTTGTTAGCCATAGTTGAATCGCCGATAAGATAAACCTTGATGGGGTTGCGCTGGGCAATTGTAAAACCCACTAAGGCAAATAGAACTATAACAGGTGCAGTTTTAAACAGA
This sequence comes from Mucilaginibacter sp., assembly GCF_039921305.1. Classification (GTDB taxonomy): domain Bacteria; phylum Bacteroidota; class Bacteroidia; order Sphingobacteriales; family Sphingobacteriaceae; genus Mucilaginibacter. The sequence continues at coordinate 41,900 of NZ_JBDSCA010000028.1, read as the reverse complement.
TATTTATACATAAGCTGATGTGTAGGTTATAAGTGTTAAATATACGGTTCTACATTAAAAAGGCCACCTTTTACAGCGGCCTTTTATGTAACATTTATAATAGTTTAACGCCATCTCGGATCGCCGGTGGTACCTTTCCCGGCATAAGTGGCATCTTTGAATTTAAAGTTTCCATTGGCCGGATCTACCCAAAGATCAGTTGACAGCTTGGTGTAAGGAATGGTGTTGGAAAAACCTGTTGAACTGGTGGTCAATACAAAATCGGATGTTGAATAATTGTTTTGAGATAGATCAGTAATTGTACCACGTTTGCCGTTCACGGTATACACAGGTGGCGTGGCTGTTGATGGTTTACCAACACCAAAAATATTGTTTTTAATTGTTGTTGTACCCGTAATGCCCACACCATTATAATCTAAATAATAGCTACCACCACCAAGCGGCGATGCATAGAAGGTATTATCGTTAATAGTTACGTTAATTGAGTTTGATTTACTTACAAACAACTTCTCGCAGGTATTAATGGTGCTATTGCTTAAAATAATGTTATCAAAGTGCTCAATTGTAGCGTTACTTACCGTCATTAAACCATAATCAATAATATTACTTATCAAGCAATTATTCATAGATAGGGTTGTAATAACAATTGCCACGCTTTGTGTCCTGTTCACTCCGCGGAAAGTATTTATGGTACAACCCTCGTAACTTATGGTACCAATATTACATGCTGTATTAATATTAAACACATAATTACCTGTTGTGCCGGTAAGCGTAAGCCCCTCGAAAGCGATAGATGGAATAGTACTTGCCGCTACAATAGCAAACATAGAACCACCGCTGATATTAATAGTAGCATTAGTTGAAACGCTTAGATCGCTTCCGCTAATTATTTTGATACTCTTACTTAAATTAATAGCTACCGGCACATTATAAACAGCTCCACGTTGCAATACTACAGTTGCACCGTTAGCTATTAACGGAATAGTATCCGCAAGTATGGTTGTACGTTTGGTAAGATCAATACCGCGGAGGTCAATAATAACACCACTCAGTGGCGCCTGGGTAATGTAGTTATTCCAGCCGCGCAATTTAGCCCCGCTATATAACTGTACTATATAACCGGTAGACGAGGTTAAACCAGTAATATCATAATACTGGTTAGTTATGTTGGTAGATGTAAGTGTAATAATTTTAACTACGCTGCTATCTGTTTTTAACACTTTTATAGTGGTAACCGCGTCGCCGCTATTTGTCCAGCGCAATTTTATCGCACTTTCCGTAACATCGGCCAGGGTAGGTGTAGTTACAATAGTTGGAAACTTAGGTGTTTTAATACTACCTAAAATTGAGTATTTTGAGTTTTTGGTGGTATCCGTAGCTATTGCCCTTACTTGCACCTGGTATTGTTGCTCCCATTTCAGATTCGCAAACACAAACCTGCTACTGTCAATAGTAAGAGTTGCATCAATATGTTTAAATGTATCCCGGCTTAACTGAACAGTATAATGCGCCGCCCCGTCAATTTTTTGCCATTCTGCCGTAACCGAGTTATCGGGTGCCAATAAAGAGCTCCTTAAAACCGGGCGGAAAAGCCTGTCAGGTACGCCACTAAGCGAATCTGACTTTTTACATGCGGCCGCTAATAACATCATTGCAGCGCATATCGTTAAAATAAAATATCTTGTTTTCATGTTTTATGTTTTTAAACCGTCAATTAGTTTGTAAAACCATAACCATCGTTTTTCAATGTTCCGCGGCTATCGCTAATTATAGAGCTTGCAATAGGTAACATATAATTTAACGGGGTTAAGCCTGAATTATCTTTGTATCCTCTCCAGCTATAGGTGATATAGGTAGATGGGGCGCCCGAACTCTGTAATGATCTTAGCCAGTTAAGCGCTGTCCAGCCGGTTGGTGTACCACCTTGTACTTTCGCGTACCTGCTTAAAAAGCTAACCGTTTTATCACCATTTAATTTATAATACAATACATCCGGAAGGTTTGAATAGGTACCGGTTCCGGCATTGGCATCAATACCCATCTGGGTGGCGATATTCCTGGCTTCGGCAACTTTTTTACCGTAATAATTCCAGCGTATCAAATCATATTTACGTAAACACTCTGCTCCAAATTCCCATGCTCGTTCATTTACTATCGCGTCAAAAAACGTTTGTTTTGATGCGGATACTGTATTAATGTAAGCATCTACCTTGGTTGACCAGATAGCTGCCGGGAAAGCCCTTTGGCGAACCATTTTTAAAGCATTCTTAGCATCGCCTGTTGGTGATCCGTTGATCTCATTCTCTGTTTCGGCAAGCATTAACAATACATCGCTATAACGCATTAACGGCCAGTTAATACCGGTACCTTTTGACGAAGCTGTACCCAAAGCCACCGGAACCAATATCCTGTTCCATTTTGCAGGGGTAATAGATGTTGCCGATAAAGGCGTTTGTTGTAACGTAGCCGAATAATAATATATTGAGCATGTTGCCGGTAACCTAACATCCAAAGTATCAAACGAGTGATAGTAAGATGGGCTCATACCCAAATATGCCGATCCGGTTCCGTAAGGGTTGGCAGGTCCTGCATCAACACGCATACCGTTACACCATGCCACGTCTCCCGCATTTGGCCCAAAGGCAACTTCGTAAAGTACATCGCTATTTAACGGTTTAATGTACTTACACTCATTTAAAAACACATTCGAGTATGATGGATCAAGCGTATGGGGTTTTAAAGTCATCAACTTACGGCAATAATCGTTCGCTTTTTTATAATAAGAAAGATAATCTGCTTCATTACGTTTCATGGTCAAGTCAGGGTACAAAGCGTAACCACCACGTGTTAACGACAAACGCGCAATAAGGCCCATAACAAATTCGCGGTTAATACGCTCAATTCCGTAATCTAACTGGTCAGCCCATTTCATTTTAGGTTCCGCAGTTACCAAATCATTAATAATATTAGTCAAAATCAGATTCCTGTCTGTTTTGGGCAAGTAAAAATTATCACCATCACGGCTTGGAGTGGTTTTATAAGGCACATCACCCCAGTTTTCAACCAATAAATAGTACCAGTAGGCGCGTAACGTGAAACATTCGCCTTCTAAATGTAGCATCGCCGGATCGTTGGCTTTATACAAAGCGCTGGCTTCAATACCTGCAATACATTCATTCGCTTTATTAATAGCATTGTAAGCATTGTTCCATACGGCAAGTAGGTCAACCTGGGCCGAAGTAGCCTCGAACGACCATATATCCCGCCTTGAACCATCGGCGGAAGAACCAACACCTCCAATTTCGATATCGTTATTGCCTGTAAAATTGTTTGATACACGTGATGTGAACGCATCGGTGTTAAACAAAGCATAAACACCATTAACAGCTCTATTAGCATCACTAACAGTAGAAAAAATATAAGTCGAATCGTATACAGACGGAGCAGCGGGATCTAAAAATTTTTTGCAGGAAGCGATGATCGTTGAGATCAGCACTAACCCTATAATAATTCTTGTTTTCATTTTGTATTATATATTAATATAAATGTTAAAAAGTGAGGTTTAAGCCAAATGTAAACGTGCGGCTTTTAGGGTATCCCGAGTAATCCACACCTGGTGTTAACACGTTATATCCATCAGTGCTTCCGCTTGGTGCGGTGCTAACTTCCGGGTCGTAACCTGTGTATTTGGTAAACAGTAAAGCATTATAAACGGTTCCGTAAACGCGCAGTTTTGATATGCCTACACGCTTGGTTAGTGATAATGGTACGGTATAACCAAGCGTAACGTTGCTTAGCCTTAAAAAAGACCCGTCTTCTATCTCAAGCGACTGCGCAACAGGCGAAGCGTTACCGTATGAGTATGGTGAAGCAATTGTTGGATTCGGGTTTAAAGCACGTAAAGCTTCCAGGTCTGTTACCTGATTACCGGCCGCATCAATATAGTGGAATCTGCTGGCATAGTTTGATGTATTTAACATGTTGCCCCAGGTTGTACGATAGTACATATTAAACGATTGTTTACCGGTGTTATATACCTGGTTGCCATAGCTCCAGGTAAAAAAAGTATATAGGTCAAACCCTTTATAGCTGGCATTAAAACCAAAGCCACCTGTTGCCTTAGGTAAGGCGCTGCCTATCACCTGACGATCATAAGTAGCATCGATAACACCATCCGGTACACCGTTAGGGCCGCTTATGTCTTTCAATTTGGCCACACCAGGCCTAACCGATATGCCACCTGTTATATTTGTATTATCAGCAACTCCCGGTTTTAAAACGTATCTGCCTGTAGATGCATTATACGATGAAAAATCATCAACGCTGTAAAAACCATCACTAACATAGCCATATATCAAACCAATTGTTCCACCAACCCGGGCGCGGTAATCATCAATAGCTTTCAAGTCTGTACTTGCCCAACCTGAGTTTGATATAATCTCGGTAGCGCTGCCGTCCAGTTTGTCAACGCGCGCTCGGTTCATAGCAATATTAAATATACCATTTAACCTAAATCCCTTTTTATCAACAATAGCACCTGTTAAACCAAGTTCGATACCGCGGTTAGATGTTTGCCCTATATTTTGTTGTTGTGCAACAAAACCCGTACTGGTAGGGATATTGGAAGTTACCAGCAGGTCTTTTGTATAATTAGAATACAGATCTAAAGAGCCGGTCAGCCTGTCATGAAAGAATCCAAAATCCAAACCTGCATTCTGGGTAATTGTAGTTTCCCATTTCAAATTAGGATTAGGCAGCAAAGATGATGAATATGTATAGTATGGCTGGTTGGTATCACCAAAACCAATTGGTCTGTTAACAGCGATAGAAAAAGTTGGCCCTGTAAGGTATGGCGGTATCCTGTTATTACCAACGGCACCGTAGCTTAAACGTGCCTTAAGTTGAGATACAAAAGTTGCATTCTTCATAAACGGCTCGTCCATAATTTTCCAGGCAATCGCCGCGGCCGGGAAAAATCCCCATTGATGCCCTTCGGCAAATACACTCGATCCATCGGCCCTTGCCAATGCTGATAATATATATTTGTTTTTATAGATATACTCTACCCGTCCAAAAAACGACATCATATTTGCCGGTTGAACTTCTGTTGATAAGATTTGGTCGGGGGTTCCGGCCGCAAAATTTGCGAACAATTTTGCTGGTGGCAACGTTATATCAAAACCCTTTGCGCGGTTATAATTAGCACTTGCCAGCGCCGATTTTATTTCTTGCCCGCCTAAAACGTTAAATACATTTTTGGGGCCTAGTTTAAATTTATAAGTTAAAGTATTGGCCCAACGATAGGTTTGTGCCTGGGCAATCGTTATTTCGCCCAAAGGCAAGCCCCCGTTGTTCGATGCAAGCAAGGTTAGTGGCCCATAGTAGCGTTTACTGTTACCAAAACCCAGGTCCACGCCACCTTCTGTACGATAACTTAATCCATTAGTTACCTTCCAAGCCAAAGCAGTTTGTAAGGTAAATACCTTAGTAACAACGTTTCGATAATCCTGCGCGGCCAGTGTAGCCGGGTTAACTGTACTACTAATAAAATCTTCGTAATCCTGATCGTTGCCAGATACAGCGTTAGCACCGCTTAGGTCAATAAAATCGGCAAGGCCGTTAACTGGCTTAGTTGTAATACCGGTACCAACTTTTGCCGTTGCGCTGCCGCTCGTACCACCACCGTTAGATATAGTATTGCTAAAACGGGTTGTTAGGTCCAACGTTAACTTGTCGGATATCGTATGGTTCAATTTAAAGTCCATATAAATGCGCTCAAAATTTGAACCCACTTGTAAACCCTGGTTTTTGTTATCGCTGGCACTTAAGCTCATCTTTGTTTTTTCGGTACCACCTGTAATGCTTAAGCTATGTTGCTGGCTGGCGGTGGTATTACCAAACAATACTTTCTGCCAATTAGTGCCTTTTTGGTTTTTATAGAGTTCTAAATCACCATACGCACCAAAATATTTCGAAAAATTATCTACAGCGGTTTGGCTGGTTATACGGGCAAACTCGTATTGCGCCAATACATATTCGTAAGGCGAAAGAACCTGTAGCTCACGCGGGAAGGTTCTTAATTGCCCATAACCGTTGTATGATATGATGGTACGGCCCGCCTTAGGTTTTTTTGTAGTTACGATAATAATACCGTTAGCACCTTGAGAACCATATATTGCCGTAGCTGCCGCATCTTTTAATACGTCAACACTTTCAATATCATTAGGAGCAATATTACTCAGATCGGCCACGGGGAAACCGTCAACAATATATAACGGCGAGTTATCCTGTGTAACCGAGCCTCCACCACGTAAGCGAATTATCGGGTTACCATTAGGGCTACCATCGCTTGTGGTTACCTGTAAACCCGGAACACGCCCTTCAAGCGCTTCGGCAACGCTTGTAATAGGATTTATTTCGATATCTTTTCCGGATACTGATGATATGGCAACCGAAAGATCACCTCTTTTTTGAGTTCCGTAACCTACAACCACAATCTCGTTTAAAGAAGAGGATTCACTCTCTAAAGTTACTTTCAATTGGGTTTGGGTACCAACGGCAACTTCTTTGGTTTTATATCCAATAAACCTAAAAACCAGTATCGCGTTGGGAGCTACATTTAATTTAAAGTTACCGTTTACATCTGTAGCCACACCATTTGTGGTGCCTTTAACAGTTACACTCACACCAACAAGTTCCCCGGTGTTATCAACCACCTTGCCACTTATGGGCTTAGTTTGAGCCCATGCCATGCTATATATCAGCAAAAACATGAAAAATAAAAGTAATTGTTTCCTCATAATCATTTGTTTAAATTGGTTTATTTAGTTAGATATTCTATTTAATAATAATAACTGTTTAACAATTTTATTAATGCTCGATTGCAATCCGTGTCAACTAATAAACACACAGATTGCATATTTAAACCCTGTTAATAACCATTTACATGGTCCATACAGTTTAAATCAGCCTAAAAAAAATTGAACGATTAATAATTGGTATTCAGCAATATAAATTATAATATACAAGTATCAAAACACCTAACAGTGCTTCCCTCCTACAGATATATTTCCATAATGGGCAGTTTTTACTCGTAAAGCGTTTTTTTGTAAATTGGTTCTTTGGTTCTTTCTACTAAATTATGCTTAATCGGCTGAATAAAGCTGATTAAGCATAATAAATATTTGTGCAATCGTTGCCGGGAACGTTGCCGGGTTTATTTAAAATGGATTATTATATTTGCAATACATGAATTTTAAACTTTAAGCGTTTTATTCATATATTTCAATTGTAATCAAAAAGCATGTTTGAGCCTATAACTATTAAAGACATCGCCAAAGCCCTCGGACTATCAACGTCTACCGTTTCAAGGGCATTGCGAGGTGGTTATGAAATTAGCTCCGAAACCAAGAAACTGGTTTTAGAATATGCCGAAAAAATAAACTATCACCCCAATCCAATAGCGTTAAGCTTAAAAGAGCGCCGCAGCCACTCCATTGGCGTTGTGGTTTGCGAGGTTGCCAACAACTATTTCTCGCAAGCTATTAATGGGATAGAATCTATCGCTTACAATCGTGGTTACCACGTTATCATTACCCAAACGCACGAATCGTATGACCGGGAAGTTGTGAACGTACAACACTTGGCCTCGCGCTCAGTTGATGGCTTGCTGGTTTCGTTATCATCAGAAACTCAAGACTTATCACACCTTAAATATCTGCATGATAAAGGTTTGCCGATGGTGTTTTTTGATCGCGTTGCCGCGGAGATTGAAACGCACAAAGTAATTGCTAATAACTACAAAGGTGCTTACGATGCTACAGAGCATTTAATACGCTCAGGAATCAAAAAGATAGGCCATTTAACCAGCTCACCTTTTTTATCCATCAGTATTGAAAGGCTCGAAGGATATAAAGATGCATTAGCCAAATACAACATCCCTTTTAATCCAGATTATCTGCAACATTGCAGCCATGGTGGCATGATACAAGAAGAAGTTGAGGATGCCGTAAAACGCTTAATTGAAAACCCCTCAAGGCCCGAAGCTATTTTTGTTGCCGGCGACAGGTTGAGCACCGGTTGTTTGATCGCCTTAAAAAAATTGGGGTTAAAAGTTCCCCGAGATATTTCGATAGCTGGTTTTACCAATTCGGATTTTGCCGAACTGTTTAGTCCGCCATTAACTACCGTTCGCCAGCCCGCGTTTAAAATAGGCCAGATTGCTACCGAAATGCTGATACAATTAATTGAAAGCAAATACCCGGTAACCGAGTTTGAAACCAAAATGCTGGATACCGAATTGTTTATCCGCGAATCATCAGATTTTGCTGTGCCGATAGTGCAATAAGAGGGTCGGAAAGACCGAAAGTCGGAAAGACAAACCATACAGTTCATCACAAAATCATCTTCCGGACTTTCCGTCTTTCGGACTAATAATTACTTCTTCTTCACCGGTTCCCCGTCCCTGATCTCATCATTGCCAAAGTAATCAGTTCATGCCCTGCTTTTAGATTTCCGTAAACCTCAATTTTGCCATCAGCTTACCGATACCACCATTGACATGGGCGAAGCTAACTTAGTATTGGCATATGCCTGATTGGATAGTGAAGCCCTATCTAAAAAACCGGGATATTGTTGCCATACCGGTATCGCTTACTATCGATAGGCGCATGTGGTATGCCGCAACCATTAAACATACACCTGCTATTCAGAATTTTGTGGATTGTTTAAAACAGCATTTTGGTGCTGATACTAAGGTAAGTACCGGGGGCCACCGCGAAACAGAAATGTTAAAAAGAGAAGAACGCGATTTTTTTAAGATAAAAATTACGTTACCCAATATTTACCCACAATATTTTAGTTAAATAAATGTTTACAGCCATATAAGCATTTAAAACGATGAAAAGCACATGGAAAAACATAATGGCGATTGGTGCTTCCGCATTATGTTTACTGTTAATTGCAAGCACCAATGTTGATGCGCAAAGGCGCGGTGGTAGCGGCCGCGTATCAATCGGCATCCGCGGTGGCTTTGGCGGGCCGCGTTTTGGTTTCGGGTTTGGTTATCGCTCTTACCGACCGTATTATGGTGGTTTCAGGTATGGGTACCCGGGTATAGGTTTAAGTTTTGGCTATTTACCTTACGGATACTTCCCATTCTACTACGGGCCCGATATGTATTATGGGTTTGATGGCGTTTATTACCGCCAGAATAACGACAAGTACGAGGTTGTTGCGGCCCCGGTTGGTGCCGAAGTACCTAAATTACCATCGCATTCAAAATCTATCATGATCAATGGCGAGCAGTATTACGAGCTGAATGGCGTTTATTACAAAGAGGTTGTTCATCCAGACAACACCAAAGGTTACTTAATTGCCGGTAAAGATGGTGTTTTGAATACCGGGCAAGATGAGCAGCCTCAATTACCAAAGCTTGGTGATATTGTTGACCAGCTACCCCAGGACTGCCGTACGGTAACATTGAATGGCAAGAAATTCTTCGTATCGCCAGATGATATTTACTATGAAGAAACGGTAGATAATGGTGGCACTACAACTTATAAAGTAGCAGGCGTGCCTACCGAACAAAACAGGGAAGAAAAACAGATGCAAACACCTCCACCACCATCTGCCCAGCCGGAATAATAACCGGTAAATTTACATTGAACTTAAGGGATGCATATAAATGTATCCCTTTTTTATTGGCATGAGTTTATTAACAAGTTCTTTAAACTTTATGAGCCTACCCATGTTAAGTAAAATCACTATCTTGATAAAAAATCATTTTCGAGCCGAAACACTATTTTTAATTGTTTACGTATATTTTAAAATATATGCATTTTAAATGGTGAAAGATTGAAAATTTTTGTGCATTATTGAATAATTGCTTACTATTTTGTCGATGTTGACTTTATAAACGGCAATTGTTTAATAAACTGGCAATTTTATTACAGGAAAGGAGGGTTAATTAATGCAAGAATCGGCTTATTTTAAAAATTACAACCCAACGCCTGGCACTTGGGACGAAATGTATGGCTCGGATTCGAAGATTCGCGACCATTATCAAAAAGTTATACAGTATTTGAACAGGGAATCTATCGACGACCTGAATAAGAAAGAAGATCTGGCCAAACGCCTGTTCATGAGTCAGGGCATTACCTTCACCGTTTACAACAGTGGCGAGGGCATCGAAAAGATATTTCCCTTTGATATTATCCCCCGCATTATCACAGGTGATGAGTGGACCTTTGTTGAGAAAGGCATCAAACAACGCTTACATGTGCTTAATCTATTTTTGAAGGATGTTTATAGCAACCAGTTCATCATCAAAGACGGCATCGTCCCGATAGATATCATTTACTCGTGCCCGCACTTTTTGCGCGAAATGTGCAATGTTGAGGTACCCTATGATATTTATGTACACATAGCGGGGATTGATCTGATCCGTGATTTTGACGGTACTTTTTATGTATTGGAAGATAACCTGCGTACACCATCGGGCGTAAGCTATATGCTGGAGAACAGAGAGATCACCAAGCGTTTATTTCCTGATCTGTTACCACAATGCGGCGTTAGGAGCGTTACCGAATATCCTAACATCTTATACAAAAACCTACTATCCTTATCGCCAAGGCAAATACCACACCCGGTAATCGTATTATTGAGTCCGGGTATTTACAACTCAGCTTATTTTGAGCATACCACACTTGCCCGTTTAATGGGTGTTGAGCTGGTAGAGGGTCGCGACCTGGTGGTAAACAATAGCAAGGTGTACATGAAAACCACCACCGGCTTGCAGCAGGTTGATGTGATATACCGCCGAGTTGACGATGAGTTTTTAGATCCGCTGGAGTTTAACCCATCGAGCATTTTAGGTATATCGGGCATTATGGGCGCTTACCGTAAAGGTAACGTGGCCATTGTTAACGCGGTTGGTAATGGCGTTGCCGATGATAAGGCGATATACTCATACGTTCCGGATATGATCCGTTATTATTTGAACGAGGAGCCTATTCTAAAGAACGTACCAACTTTCCAATTGGGCAATCCCGAAGAAAAGGAATACGTTTTTGCCAACATCAACAAAATGGTGGTAAAGCGCACCAATGGCAGCGGTGGCTACGGTATGCTCATGGGCCACGCGGCAAGCGAAGCAGAAACTGAAGAATACAAAGCCGAGATACTCAAAAACCCGCGCGATTTTATAGCGCAGCCAACCATCAGCCTATCGGCAGCACCGTGTTATATGCAAGGCTTATTAACGCCAAGGCGGATAGATTTGAGGCCATACGCCTTATGCGGACCAGATGGTATTGAAATAGTGCCCGGCGGTTTAACCCGTGTTGCTTTGCGCGAAGGATCGCTGGTAGTAAACAGCTCACAGGGTGGGGGTAGTAAAGATACCTGGGTTTTACTTTAATTAATTAAGATATTGAATAACTATACATACACATGTTAAGCAGGGTTGCATCAAGTTTATATTGGATGAGCCGCTACATTGAACGTAGCGACGGCATTTTGCGGATGCTAAAGATCAACTACGCATCATCGCAGGATACGGTACAAAAATTTACCTGGGAACCTGTGGTGCGTATTTTTGCCGGTGTGCCGGATGAAGACGTTGAAGTGTTGGAGCACGATAGCCGGGCCGTTTTAAAATATATGGTGTTGGATAGGGAAAACCCCAATTCTATATTGAACATTATTACCCAGGCCCGTGAGAATGCCCGCAGCGTTCAGGAGCATATCCCGAAAGACCTTTGGCAATGCCTCAATGAATACTACCACGCTGTTCGCGACCCCAAACTGAACTACTGGCTTGAGAAAGACGACCCGATAACCGCATTGGATATCCTGATCAAACAAGGGATGCTTTACTATGGTACTGTTGAAATTACTATGGAGCGTGGCGAAGCCCGCAGTTATATGAATATAGGTCATGCGCTGGAGCGGAGCATCCAGTCTGTAGATATACTGGATACCAAGTTTGGCTCTATTGATGATAACCCCGATTTGCTAACCGATACTACTTACTGGAAACATCTGCTGCTTTCATTGGGCGGATACGAGATCTATTTAAAAACCTATCGCAGCAAAGGCTTTGAGGCCGAGAACGTTTTGGAGCAGGTTATTTTTAATACGGAGTTCCCGCGTTCGGTTATTTATTCGGTAAAACATATCGAGATCTATTTTGAGCGTTTAAAGAGCGAGAGCAATATGGATGAATTCAGAGAATTATCATTTTTGATAGGTCGCCTGCAAAGCAGTATCCGTTATAGCTCAGTAAAAACCATATATGAAGAAGGCCTGCACGAATATCTTACCAACATCCGCAGCGAATTGTTTAAAATTGGTAACAAGTTAAATGAACATTATTTTGCTTTTCAGTAAGCATAAACCTATCCTTGCAATCCTTTTATAATTTAATGTTGCAATAAAAAAAGCCCATGCCCGAGTTCAAAATACATCACGTTACCAGATATATTTACGAAAGTGCTGTACGTGATAGCGCCAACCAAATCATTCTTTATCCTATTCAGGATGAATTTCAGGAGGTGGTAAAACATCAGATCAAAATAAGCGGCGAACCGCATGTAGATACCCATATTGATTATTATGGAAACGAGATAGGCAGTTTTACGCATATTGAACCGCATATGCAGTTAGAAATATCATCAAAAATATGGGTGACCACCAAGCATCGCATGTTCCCGATAGATGATATGTTTGCCGATCAGCAATGGATAAGCTTACAGACATTACGTTATCAGGTGCCCTATATTGATTTCTTAAGGCAAGAATATTTTGAAGGCCTAACCGAAATGCAGGCACTGGTTACCGTCCACAAACAAAAAAACGAAACCCCTTACCAAACCGCAGTACGCTATTGCAAATATGTTTACGAAAACTTCGACTATATAAAAGGCGTAACCACCGTTGAAACTACTCTGGATGAGATCTGGAAAATAAAAGCGGGCGTTTGTCAGGATTTTGCCCATATTTTAATGGAGATGCTGCGCGTAGTAAGTATCCCGGCAAGGTATGTTAGCGGATACATTTGTACCACCAAAAGCACCAGTATGCGCGGCGAAGGTGCCACACATGCCTGGGTTGAAGCATATATCCCCAACTATGGCTGGTTAGGATTAGACCCTACCAATAACATTATCGCTAACGAAAATCATGTACGTTTAGCCGTGGGCCGTAATTTTACCGATTGTACCCCCGTTAAAGGTGTTTATAAAGGAGCGAGCGGCCATACGCTTGAGGTTACGGTATCCGTTGGAAGCGAATACGATGCCGAAGAGCACGACTACGAAAACATACATCACGACGTACCACCGGTAGTACAACCAGCCACCAAGCCGGTTGTAAGAAACAGCTACAGGGAATACCTGGAAATGATCCAGCAGCAACAACAGCAACAGCAGTAGTTGATCTAAAACTTATACTTGACCCTAACAGACGTGAGCTTATAAAAACCTTTCAGATGGCTAAAATCACTGGTTCGGTAACCATCCAGGTAATAGTTGTTTACATACGAGAACTGAAAGTTAGGATTAATACTGAACCGATCAGCACCACTACTTCCACGGATATTAATATTAGTACCCAAATTAAACGGGAAAGACCACATTTGCAATATAGGCATGGTATATTGAGGCGGCACCTGGCTGGGGTAAATGGTAAATGTATTGCTGGTGCGTAAACGGCCAACACCTGCGCCAATGTAAATGTTCTTTACAATATCCTGAAAGTTGTTTTTGGCATAAAAATCAGAAATTAAGCCTATCGCCACCCTAAAATTTATATTGGCATCTAAATATTGATTCTTACTGGTTTGATAATATAAATGCCCAAGCTTATCTACACCTTTTAAATATCCGCCCTGCGCCTCCAATCCGATAGAAAAATAGGGGTTAAAATCATAATCTAATGATCCTACGCCAACAATTTGGGCCGGGTTACTTTGGTAATGGGTATTAATTGTTGATAAACCAACGCCTATACCCAGCCTGAAACCCTTTTTGTTCAAACCGAAACTGTAATCAACCTGAGCCGAAGCCTGTTGCACCGTTAGTATGAGGATAATAAAGCAGCAAAGTTTGTATTTTATTTGAGATAGTTGTTTTGCTTTCATAAAATGTAATGGCATGTACATTTTTCACATTACAATTAGTGGGCCATTTTACTCGTTTTAGTTGTCAATAGTGGGGAATAAGGGAGATTGTTATGTATATTGTAAACTATTTGTTCAATAAAACGTAAACAATTGTTTATGTAATGCATAAATTTACCGTATTTGGTGTTTGCAACACTGAAGCAGTTTCAGCACACGTTCATTAATAAAGTATGAAGAGATTCTTTTTCTGTTTGTTCACTTTTGTAGCCACCCACACGCTTCTTATCTCTGCGAAAGCTTTAGCGGCACCCACGTATAAGCTATTTACAGCCAATAACAGAAATTTTCAATATACCGGCCGGATTGACTTCTCCGACCCCATGAAGCCACGATTCTGGTCGGCAGGTGTATATGTTAAAATGCGGTTTAAGGGTAAGGGCGCCGAAGTTATTGTGAACGATCAAATGCTGTATGGTAATTCGCACAACTATATTGATATTACCATCGACGATCAAAAACCATACCGCATACAAACCAGCGATTTTACCGACAATATAAAAATTGGTGGCGACCTTGAAAACAAGGCCCATACCGTTACCATTTGTAAAGATACCGAAGCCGGAATAGGCTACCTCGAATTTGTTGGCATCAAGTGCGAAAAGCTGCTTGATCCACCCGCTCGCCCAAAGCATAAAATGGAATTTATTGGCACCTCCATTACCGCTGGCGCCGATATGGACCGTTCACTATACCCCTGCAACTTTGGCGAATGGTACGGCCATCACAATGCCAACATGAGCTATGGCGCCTTAACCGCGAAGGCTTTGGATGCCGATTTTATGATCACCGCTATATCCGGCATTGGCTTAGCCAATAGCTGCTGTGGCATCCCAACCATGTTACAGGCGTTCGATAAGATCAATACCCGTACCGATAGCCTACAATGGAACTTTAGTACCTACCAGCCCGACGTAGTGAGCATTTGCTTAGGCGAAAGCGACGGCGCGGCAACAGCCGACTCGGCTAAGTTTTGTGGCGATTATGTGAACCTGATCGGTGTGATACGCCGATATTACCCCAAAGCCGATATTGTTTGTTTGAGCATCCCCACTGGCGATGTTAGGATGAATGGCGCGTTTAAACGCTACATGACAGGCGTCAGCGATTATATGAACGCCCATGGCGACACCAAAATTTATCCTTTCAGTATCTCTAAGGCCTACACTTCGGGCTGTAACGATCACCCCGATATGGGCGACCATGCCTTAATAGCTGCCGAGTTAACGGAGTATATCAGCAAGATCAAAAAGTGGAAATGATATAGAGCGGCACGAACCCGTTACCGCGACCGCAACTACACCGCGGCACAAACCGAACTGCGCTACCGCCTAAGCGACCGCTTTGGTATAGTAGGCTCTTAGGTACCGGCACCGTTTACCACCAAGCTTTGGACCTGAACTTGCTGAAACCCAACTACGGCGGCGGCCTCCGCTACTTTTTCGACGTGGAGAAAGGCCTGAGCGCCAGCTTTGATTATGGTGTTGGTGAGCAAAGGCCGGGCGAAGCACGGCAGAGTGGGTTTTATATTAGGTTGGGGGAAGCGTTTTAGTTAACCACGGAATAAATAGTCCAATACATAACTGGCAAACACAGCTGAAGTATTATAGAATAGATATAACGAAACTGTTGCTATTAATAGTAACCATAAGTACCCTAGCCAAATTCGTGCATAAATCAATCTTTTTTGATCAATAAATAGTAAGTCTGAATTAAATTCTTTGTCATTATTCAATATTCTCTGAATGTCTGCAGAATCTAAGAGATCTAAATATCTATCTTTTAAATTATTATAGCTATCAACAAATCTTTTTCTTTGTTCAATTACTTCCCATAATGACGCTCGAAAATATAAGTAAGAACATATTATAAAAACGATAGATAAAACTGTTGAATCAATTGTAAATACATTCGTTAGAGCAGTTTTGCTTAATAGTTTTAGTATAATGGCTGATATATAAAAACTTATTAACGCTAATGCACTTTTCTGAAAACCGGCAGCAAACGTTTCTATTATTTTGTTTGCCCGGTCATGAAAACTCAGTAATTGATCGGCTATCTTATTTCTAATTTCAATATACTGCTTTATGTTTTGTTTTTCATAGACTTTAAAACTGGATTGGATTGATTGATAGGGGTTACCATAAAATTTAATTTGGCTCTCTTTTTCAAAATGCAATGAAATTATATTTCTAGCTAATCCTATTTTATCGCTAAAGTTTCCACCATTATAACACCAATTATATATTTTAAAATATTCATCCACATCGGATTCGCTGATTTTAGAAAACTTTTCAGTTCCGTAAATAGATTTATATCCATTTAATTTATAGTCGATATCAGATTTTTCAATCGTGGTTATATCATATATGAATGCTATTGAGTATACTGTAGCAACTCTGTTGAACAATTTGGAATAATCTAAATCTGATAATTGTTCGGCAAAAAAATCACTTGGTGTAAACTTATATTGATTAAGTAAGTTAGAATTACAAACAGTTTTGGCTAAGTTAATTTGTTGTTCGTTTTCTGAAAAATTGTCATCTTTATTTAAAATAGTTCCTTTGTCTATAAAACTGATTGATTTGGTATTAAATCTTATATTATTAATTTGGGATTCAAGTAACAAATAGGAATTTTGACCAAAAGCCTTATTTATTGCAAATAACAATCCTGCAAAATCTAAATTACATAAGTACTTGAGCAATTCTGTTGGATAATAAACAGACAGAATTCCATTTTCTTTATTTTTCGTTATGGTAATTTGAATTTCTACCGTTTCGTTTTCCTCTATTGTTGAAATTCTAGTCGTTAGTTCCTTAATAAATTCGCCAGGGTTATTTCGAGAATAGTAGTCAATAGAGTCCTCGTCTTCTATTAAAATGGAAACTTTCAAAGTATCTCTCTTAATGGAAGAAGAAATCCCCGATAAATTTTCATTCGACGGCACCGAAATTAGGTTTGAACTTTTAAGCGTGATTTTAAGTTCGGAGAAAGATTCTTCTACACTAATTTCACCACTTTCACCAAATAGATTAATGATATCATTTAAACTATTGCTCATCCATTATTTTTGAGTTCATTATTGAAATGCTCATAACCTTGCTCAGATTTAATCATAACCCATTTTGATCCATCGAGCTCTTCATGTGGTTTTATAGTATTTTTCAAGTCACTTATGTCTTGTTTTAAAAGCAAATCAATTTGGTCTGTTAATTTGATTGAATTTTTAAAGCGTTTGTTTAATAAACCATGAACTATTTTAAAGCGATTATCGAAGCGACCTTTATTAGGTAAATTTCTAGCTTTTGACACTAAATCACCGACGTCAACTTTTGGGCTAAATGGCCTATAATTGACTATTACATCATTTATATATTGATCTAGCGAAAACTCTTCCTTCACTCTAAAATAATGAACAGTAGTATTCCATAAATTAAAATAATCGGCCTTAGCGTCCTTTTTTAAAGGAGATAAGATTTTGGAATTAATAACATTAAACGCACTTTCAGTATTATGTTCGTCGGTGTAAACTTCATCTAACTCTAAGAAATCGCGCCACCAGTAAACTGAAAATGTTGAGTTGGTGTCGTAAACAGATGTTCTAGTTACAATATTTTTATCATCAAATTCACAAATGAAGGCTTTGTATATTTTTTTGCGTAATGGTAAGCCTGACGTTTTTTTATAACTTGAAGAATCTATAAAATCATTATGGTCTGCTTTAGAAATAACAATTTTAGATGTACCCTTATCAAATTTAATTAATGACACCACTAAAACGCCTTTTAAAATTTCTACACCTAATTTTTCAACTTTAGCTTGCATGGAAACTTCGTTTGCGAGTAATCTTTTGGCGATATCTTCAACCAAATTATCATACTTGCTTTTGTCTTTCCTGTCGTTTAGTAATATTTTCCCTAAAATATTCCTTACCTGGGTAGTATCGCTTTTAAATTGATAGCCTTTTCTATCAGAATTATCTAAAATGTTTGTCACCAATTCTTTTACATATCCCTCAAGATCATTCCTATCTGACGAAAACGGCATAAGCGTAACGTCGTTAGTTTCGATATCAACTTTATATAAAGAGTTAAAAATTATATCCATGATTAAATTTAATATTTGTTAAGTAATGGACACTCAAAAATACTAAAAAAATTAGCATATTCAAGTGTTGAAATTTATTCGTTAATTCTTCTTATAAGGTGGTGACAACCGGGACCGAAAGGTATTGCAAGTAAATCTTTATTTCCAGGTTCCGGCCAATATCTTTTTCTGTGGTTATGATAAATGGATTCTATTTCGACTATTAATCCTTCATGTTCGGCGCAATCGCCTGGTTCCCATTTTGGAATTGCACCTCGATAAACTTCACAATGTGTTATCCCTTCATCTAATAGCTTTTTTGCTAATCCTTTCACATAGAAAGTGCTAAACTCTGTTAACGCTAATCTTTGGGCGGTTTGAGGTATATTTCTTTTCCTTTCTTTTTGTACACCTTGCGTTGTATAGGACTCTGTTGCCATCCAATAAGCTGGATCTAATATAGATTCATACAGAGTGTCTGGGGTGCCTCCGATTATGGCAACTTTTAATAAGTCAGGAAAAACCTCCAACCCTAAAGGTGATAGAGCTTTACTAAGGTAAGGATTGCCTGATTCGATTTCAAATATATACTCATTGAGCATATATTCTCTCGTACTGGGATTTAACTCTTCATAATTCATATTAATAGGGTTTAGGTATATCAAATCTATATTAAATAATTATAAAAATACTTATTGATGCTATTTTATTTGATTTAGCATAAATGTGTTACTAGATAAATCAGGTCGTGTATCTAATCATTTTATAATATAATTAGTTATTCCGATAATTTTGGTTATTATGTAATTTGAAATCAGATAGTTATCTTTGTAGTACGGAAAGGATTTTAACTTTTCGTGAGGCGTGGGTGTTTCTTCACCTGTACTGATTTGCCGTTGTGGTGATGGGTTGCAATGTTTGCGGCTTGTTATGTGATAACGGTTGTGTCTGGTGGGTCGCGTGGTGAAACACACCCCTCCGCCCCTCTCGAGAGGGGAATCGCACCTGGCCAACGCTTTTGGTTGGTGGCTTACCTTTCTTTTCGCTGTTCTCCGTGCGGTTGCTTCGTTCCTCGCAATGACACGGTTTTTTTCCTTTGTGTTGAGGCTTTTGTTTTGCCGTTCGGCTTTTTCTTTTCGTGAATTTTTTAACCAAATCAATTATATAAACCAATGATACAAGTTACCCCCAATTTGAACGATCAGCAGATACGTTTCTGCGATGAATATTTAGTGAGCTTTAACGCTTATAAGAGCGCTATCAGCGCCGGTTATAGTGACAACACCGCCCGTAAAGGCGAGATTTTACATACGCCGAAAATTCAGGAATATTTGCGGCTGAAAATGCAGCAACGGAGCGAACGGATGGAGATTACTCATGATATGATTTTACGCGAGTATGCCAAGATAGCTTTTAGCAGTATGGCTAATTATTATGATACGCAGGGGAACATCAAACCTGTTTGCGAGCTAACTGATACTGAAATGGCGGCGATCAGCTTTTTTGAAACGCGGAACATTGCGGAACCGGATGGGTATATTGTTGGGGCGGTTAGCCGGATAAAACTGCATAATAAGATGGCGGCTTTGGATAAGATTGCGAGGCACCTGGGGTTTTTTGGAAGTCAGAATCAAGAGGCCAGAATCAAGAATCAAGACGAAGTGCATGGGCAAGAAGTTTTGATGGAAGATGTGGAGGAGACTCAAGAAGCAAGAGGCGAGACTCAAGATGAAGTGCATGAGCAAGAAGTTTTGGTGGAGGATGCGGGTGAAAAAGTTCTTACTTTATCCCCCCTGTATGCGGTGAGTGATTGTGGTGAGGAGTATATTGCTGCAGGAGCCGATGTTGATGGGCTTATGGCGGAGTTGTTGTTGAGGGGGACTGACGATTAATTTCCTACTATTACCCCCCCCCGCGTCCACGCATGAATACAAACGATTGTGAGCGACCACGCTTACGTCACAAAAAAGAGCGATAAGTCACCTCATCGCTCTTCATATCAAGTATAAAACTCTTAAACCATATAATTCCAACCATACGGGTCGGCAGTTATCCCGTAACGTATCTCATCCAAAGTTTTCAATACCTTTTTGCTGAATTCGCGTTGAGTAGGATCTGGCAAAGTATAAACAACGCCCTCGTGCTCAATCACACCAATCGGCGCAATGGTAGCAGCGGTTCCGGCGCCAAAGGCATCGGTTAGCTTGCCATTTTTGGCGCCTTCTAATATCTCGGCAACGCTTACACGGCGTTCTTCAATTTCGTAACCCCATTCGGCGGCTAACTTTAAAACGGTATCGCGGGTAACGCCCTTCAAAATGGTATCACGGGTTGATGGGGTAATTAGTTTACCATCTAATATGAACATTACGTTGGCAGCGCCAAGCTCCTCTATGTATGCGTGTTCTTTGCTATCGGTCCATATTAATTGGTCGTAACCTTCTTCTACAGCTTTGCGGGCTGGCAACATGGCGCCACCATAGTTTCCGGCAGCTTTAGCATAACCAAAACCACCTTCGGTTGAGCGTGAATAATAGGTCTCTATCTTCACTTTTAGCGTTTTGGTAAAGTACGGACCAACCGGACCGGCTATCACCATAAACTTATAAGTTGTTGATGGAGTAACACCCAAAAACGGGTCGGTAGCAAACATAAACGGGCGGATATACAACGAGTGACCCGCTTTCGTCGGGATCCAGTTGCTATCGATATCAACCAAAGCAGCTATGCTTTGTACAAAAATATCCTCCGGCAAATCAGGCATACACAAACGCTCTGCCGATTTGTTGAACCTGGCGGCATTCATATACGGACGGAAAACCGAAACCTTTCCATCGGCATGTTTATAAGCTTTCAGCCCTTCAAAAAACGACTGGCCATAATGCAGTGAAGAAATTGCCGGACTCATACTAATTTCACCATAAGGGACGATCTGAAAGTTCTTCCATTCGCCATCGGCGTAATCAGCCACAAACATGTGGTCGGAAAACGTGCGCCCGAAAGGCAGGTTGTCAAAATCGGTTTCTGCTAAACGCGATGTTGGATTTTTAGTGATGCTGATGTCAAGTGTTTCTGTCATGGCCTGTACGTATTAAAATAGGAAAGCAAAATTACGGAATTAGTTTTGAATTGGTAAATTATACCCCTACAACAATTTGGCCGTAAGGTATTTATTCCACCCTCAAGAATAATAAATTATAAAATCAATATTAAGAAAAGCATAGGGCTTATGCGATTCCCTCCCAACGGGAGGGTGTAGGGAGGGGTTTCTACAACAACCCATAACCACATTCAAAATAAGCCCACCAATAATCACAACCGGTAAGGAACAGTCCGCTCAGCGTTCAATTACCATTTAAAACGTTTTCAACCCAGCTTTTACCCCATTCTTCAATCTGGTCCGGGTTCCATACAGAAGGATAGAAGATCCGTTTTTGAAAACGCGGGGGCAAATACTTTTGCCAATTTGTACCACCGGTAGCTTTAATTTCTTCAGGCTCTCGATGTAAATAACGCACTGCCGATTTATAATGCACCAGGGGCCAATTCACATTTACCTGAACATCAAAGCGGCGCAGCTCGGCTTCGAGCCCGGTGGTATCTGCTCTATTATTTTTCAATACCGCGAGCAGAGTATTAAAGTTCCGGTTAGCGCAATACTTTCCTAAATCAATAAATACTTTTGCATATTTTTTTTCGAACTGCCTTAGTGTAAGTGTTTTTTTACCTGTGGATAATTCGGTAGCGCCAAACTTCCAATAAATATATTCAAACTGTTCTTCTATACTTGCAGCGCGTAATTCCTCACGCTTATCCTTGGCAACCAAATTAATAAAATCAGTAGCGTAAATCTCTATCATCCTGTATTGGCCCGATTGAAACCCGCTCGCAGGCAGTAAAGACATCCTGAATTTCAAAAACTGCTCCTTCTCCATCCCATCAACCATAATACTGAACGAGTGGGTCAAGGCATCAAAATAGTTGTTAATGCGTTTCAATCGGGCAACAAAAAACTCAACCGTCAGCGCTTCGTGGTTTACTATTTGCTTGCACTCGTGCAAAACCAGCTTAAAATACAATTCGGTTATCTGGTGGTAAATAATAAATATCTCCTCATCCGGGAAAGGCGTTTTAGGGCTTTGCAGCGATAATAAAGTATCCAGATGGATATAATCCCAATAGGTCAAAAAATCAGCGTAAAGCAACCCATCCAGGTACGATGCCATATCCTGACCCATCGCTTCGTACTTTTCCTGCAAGCGTTTAATCCGGTCCTCAATTTCGGGTGTGATGTGCATATACCAAAGATAACAAAATGTGCAGACGGGTAAATGTGCCGGTGTGCAAATACCAATCAACTAATAAACCAACTAAATTACTTTCTTTGCAATCATATCCATAGTTTAAGCGTTACATCGTTATGAAAATCACATTCACCACATACATCAAAGGCATTGTATTGATCTCCGCGTTATTTATTTTAAGCAGCTGTAGTAAACCTAAAGATTTAAAATACGGCGCCATAACCGATGTATCCGTAAAAAACATGAGCCTGAGCAGTGTTGATGTAGAAGCTACCATCCCCATCGAAAACCCAAACGGCTACGCCATCAACGTTCAGGAAGCTTTGTTAGATCTTTCGGCCAATAATAACGTAATAGCTCACGTTACGCAATCATACCCGGTTACCATCGCCGGTAAATCAAAAGCCGAGTATAAATTTGGCGCGAGTATCAAATTAGCCAACGCCGGCGCTTTAATGTCACTTATCGGTTTAATGAATAACAGCAGCACCAACCTCAATTTAGATGGCACCCTAAAGGTAAAAGCCAGCCTGTTCACCAAAAACGTACAGGTGCACGAGCTTGGCATCCAAAATTATTTGAAGCCCGTAATGGATAAGATCAAACCATTTTAAAAATTCCTGCTATATTTGAATATACAAAGGTGATGGTGTACCACCTAATTGAACCGCTGCAAAGCTGATGACGCCTGCCAGATAAATTTATTTATTTAAGACAGGTATGCCCGTTTCAAAAATCTCCAACTATTTTTCCAGCTACAAAAACCTGCTATGGGTTAGTTTAATTACTGTACCGGTTTCGGCTGTAATAGGTAGCGCGGTAGCTTTATTTTTATGGCTGCTCTCCTGGGCTATCCACTACCGGTTTGCCCATACCTGGTTATTGTATCTGTTACCCTTAGCGGGGATAGCCATCCACTTTGCCTACAAGCTCTACGGCAAATCTTCCGAAAGGGGAAACAACCTCATTATCGACGAGATCCACCAACCCGGCGCAGGTGTGCCTAAACGCCTGGCGCCGCTTATCCTGGTCACCACAGTTATCACCCATTTATTCGGCGGCTCCGCAGGCCGCGAAGGTACGGCCGTACAAATAGGTGGCAGCATTGCCCATTGGTTTGGCAGTATGTTCAAATTAGATGCTACAGCCATGCGTTATTTACTAACCGCCGGTATAGCCGCGGGGTTCGGAGCCGTATTTGGCACACCCTTTACGGGGATGATATTCGCAGTAGAGGTATTAACCAA
The DNA here is from genome assembly GCF_039921305.1 of Mucilaginibacter sp. Lineage (GTDB taxonomy): Bacteria > Bacteroidota > Bacteroidia > Sphingobacteriales > Sphingobacteriaceae > Mucilaginibacter. Next base: position 18,081 of record NZ_JBDSCA010000028.1, on the reverse strand, counting down.
TGGCCGTGTTAAGTACGATGCCTTACTGCCCTGTTTAATTGCCGGCTTCGTGGGCGATATCACCGTATCCCTATGGCATGTACACCACACCGCTTACCATATCAATTACATATCCGCGGGCCTCTCAAACGAAGGCTTATTGATCTTAAAGGTCATCCCCGCATCCATATTATTCGGCCTCGCAAGCCTCGCTTTCGCCGAAGCAACCCATCGCATCAAAAAATTATTCCTCGCCTGGTTTAAACACACCTGGATGATTCCCTTAGTCGGTGCTCTTATCATCATCGCCCTAACCTTCATCATCGGCAAACCCGATTACCTCAGCCTCGGCGTTGATCCGGAACATCCTGGTGCGGTAACCATCGTATCCGCCTTCAACCCCAACGGTGCCGATCCCTTCAGCTGGCTCTGGAAACTCATCTACACCGCCATTACCTTAGGCACAGGCTTTAAAGGCGGCGAGGTTACCCCCCTGTTTTATATCGGCGCAACCTTAGGCAATACCCTGGCCGGATTACTCAGCGCCCCCGTTAGCCTCTTTGCCGCATTAGGCTTCATCGCCGTATTCTCCGGAGCAACCAAAACCCCCATAGCCTGTACCATAATGGGTATAGAACTTTTCGGGCCACATTATACCCTCTTTTTCGCCCTCGCCTGCTTTGTAGCCTACCTGTTTAGTGGCCGCATGGGTATATACAACTCCCAACTACGCGATTTTACACATCTGAGCTACTTCAAAGAAAAACTCTTTAAGTACAAGCCATAAACCGCTAAGTATCTAAAAACAAATTGGCTTTAAATTGTTATCTATAATACATTTAAACCAATCCGGATCATGAAATTTCAAAAGATATTGATAGGTGTTGATGACAGCAAGTTTGCCGAAAACGCTACACAATACGGCTTCGAACTGGCATACCAGTTTAAGGCCGACGTTGCTTTGGTTCATATTGTAGAACCTGTGATCACTACACCCGCCAACGATACCAGCATGATGGGCAGTTTAATACCATCCTTAAACGTGGGAGCCGAACAAGTGGATATGATAAACGCCCAGCAAACATACTCGCAAAAGCTCATCAGTGATACCATTGAGCGCTACGGAAAAGGCTTAACCATAACCCAATACAACGAAATGGGCGACACCGCCGACACCATCATCAATTGCGCCGCGCAGTTTAAGGCCGACCTCATTGTGATAGGTACGCATAGCCGCACCGGTTTCGACAGGTTCTTAATGGGCAGCGTTGCCGAATCGGTAATACGCCATTCCCCGGTAGCCGTTTTAGTGGTGCCGATGAAAGAAGAAAAAAGTTAACGGTAAATATTAATACAATAACCTAAACCTGATCGTCTCTTCTATCTTCTTCAGTTCAGTTAATATTTGCTGATCGTAGCCCTTGTTCACATCGGTAATTACATAACCAATATGTTCGTTGGTTACCAAAAACTCACCCACAATATTAATATCGTGCTTGGCAAAAATATCATTGATCTGCACCAATATACCCGGTACGTTTTTGTGAATATGAATTAAACGGTGGGCGTTATTAATACGCGGCGGTTGCAACTCCGGGAAATTGCAGCTCATATGTGTTTTACCCTCGTTCATAAAATCAATCACCCTTTTGGGGATAAACTCAACGTTACGTGGGTTATGCTTAGGGTCGTCAAAAATAATAATACCATTTTCACAAGCCGTATCACCAATTCTTCTATTGCTTATCTTACCAAAACAACCAATAACCTTTAACCTTCCCGCTTGCGCTAACTGCTCTGGCGTTGGCTGGTGCTGCTCATCGCAAAACAAAATACCCGCTTCCTCCAAATACTTTTCTTCAATGCTTGAGCGTATCCGGATATTGTACCCTTCCTTGCGCATCCAAACCAAAGCTTCCTCTTCAATATCACCTACTACCAAACACTTAATGCGGTTTTTAGGGTACGATATCGCCCTCGGCATTTTGTTGAGGTATAAAAACTCATCAAAGCTTGGGGTAACAAAATCCGCTTTAGCGGTAACGCCTTTGCGCTCTACGTTTTCGGTAAAGGCATAAAAGGTATCCACCATGCCCGATTCCTTCAACTGATAGTCAGAATGACCATCACCAATGCCGAAGATCTTGCCATCAAGGTTCAATTCTTTTAACAGCTTTACCTTACCCCCTTCTTGCGATAGCGGATTGGTATCATCATAACCTGTTATATTGCCTTCGCTATCAAATGTGAAAGTATTGGCGTAAATGTTTTCTTTTTTAATATGATACTCGGTAACAACGGGGATGATAAAATCTTTAAACCCGCCCGAAACGATAAGCACCTTATCCGCGTTAGCGGCAAAAAACTCTTTATTGCGCGAAAATGATTCAGATACTTTTCTCTTCAAAAATTTAACCAGCTGGCGCAAATGAACCTGATCCGCTTGCAGCAAACGTACCCTCGCCTCCAAACTTTCGGCGAAAGACATGCGGCCTTCCATCGCGGCGTTAGTAAGGTTTTCTATCTGTTTGAATATCTTTTCTTTATCCAATCGGTCTTTTAACGATATCCGTGCTAACTCGTCTAAAGCTTCAACCTGGGTAAAAGTGCTGTCAAAATCTATGATATAATATTGGCTCATTCTGGGTAATGGGTAATGTGTCGCAAATGTGCATATTTTGCTTCAAAAGCGGGCTATCAAACTTGAGAAAGCCTATGGGTTTTATCTTATTCGGGTAATCGCCGAAGGATATAAGACCTCCTTTTATCTTTGCTCGATAGTGTTAACTCCATATATTCTTTCATTTGCTTAAAATCGATTTGATACGGAGGGTAAGTAAACGTGTGGTTAGCATTAATATCTAAAACAGCATTTTCAAGCATCTCCCATTTCATTTTTTCTTTACTGCCGTCAGGGTATACGATTTCTGCACTGTTATCAGGGTTAAAACTAATCTTCGGACAAACGTTATATAATATAGATGAGCCGTTAGCTATAGATACATAAATGCCCCATTTACCTATCAACTGTTGACGATAATATGGTGTAGAAACTATGGGTTGAGGTTTGTTTTGTGCTTTGGAACTACTGGGACAAAACGGTACAGAAATCATTAAAATCAAGAGTAACTTAGTCATACTTTTAAACTTAAAGTCGAGCATATTTCTTTTATAGATTGGCTTATCGGTTTAAACTCAATACCAATCGTTTTTATAATTTTAGCATTGCTGTAATCCAAATTTTTTGATGCCGCCTGCGCGGATACCTTATCAATCCCCACATGCCGCCCTGTTAAAAAACTCCAGACGGACGATAAGCGCCATGCCCAGTTCAGCATACCCGGTGTAGCTTCGGTTTGCGGCGCTTTAATGCCAAACCCCTGCGCGGTTTGGGCAAACAAATCTTTATAGTTCCAGTTTTCGGCATTAATAATAAAGCGTTCAGCCTGAATATCCGTGTTCATCAGCGCTATCATACTTTTGGCCACATCTTCCACATCAACAAAGCCAATGCTGCCTTTGGTATAATATTTAAAACCCGTGCGTACCTTTTCAAATATCTGCCCGGTGCCCTTAATACCCGTGTTTACGCCGATGATCATAGACGGGTTTACAATTACCGCGTTCAAGCCCTCGGCTATGCCCCGCCAAACTTCCATCTCACTTTCGTATTTTGATATGGCGTAAGCGTCTTTGGTGTGGGTATCTTCCAGGTGATTATTTTCGGTGATCAGCAACCCCGGTTTAGCTTCGCCAATAGCGGCTACCGAACTTACATGTAACAAGCGGATGTTCAATTCATCGCAAAGGTTAACCAAATTGGCCGTACCCTCCACATTATTTTTGATCATCGTTTTACCTTTGGCAGGATCAAAAGTTACCATCGCCGCGCAATGGTAAACCTGCGTAACGCCTTGCAAAGCTGTTTCTAAGGCAAAAACATCCAGCATATCGGCATCAAGCCAATTAATGCTGCCCGCAAAAGGTTTCAATACCTCCGGTATAACCGATGATGCGCGCTTAATGCAAACCGGCTTATCACCTTTGGCAACCAATTGTTTAGCCACTTCGCCGCCTAAGAAACCTGTTGCACCCGTAACCAGTATCATGCCTTCAATTTTTTTAAAAACGGTGCAATTTAACGCAAAATAAGTTGATATTTGAGCGATTTATTTGATGCTGTATGTCGTTAGTTGATTTTCTGAGCCCTATTGATCTTGAAAAAATAACTCCTAAAAGGGGATATTATACCAGTCACCTTGGCGTGAAGATAGATTGCTATACCGATACTTTTCCCGATCTGGACGAGGACAAACCAGATATCGCCATCATCGGCGTGATGGAAGACCGCAATGCCGTTAACAACTCAGGCTGTGCTTTGGCCCCCGATTATATCCGCGAGCGTTTATTTGAACTGAACGAAGGCGCTTACACTACCAAAATAGTTGATCTCGGAAATATCCGCCAGGGAGCCAGCATTACCGATACCTATATCGCCCTCAAAACCGTTATTAACGAACTCATCAAAAAAGACATTCTTCCCATCATCATCGGCGGCGGACAAGATCTTACCTTCGCCCAATACCTCGCTTACGAAGATCTCGAGCAAAAGGTAGATGTGGTGGTGGTCGATTCTAAATTCGATCTGAACGATGATAGCTATTACGAAAACATAGAAACCACATCCGAATCATACCTAAACCGCATATTCCTGCACGAACCTAACTACCTGTTCAACTACAGTAACTTAGGCTATCAAACCTACTTTGCCAGTCAGGATAGTTTACGGGTAATGGATAAGCTCTATTTTGATGTACACCGTTTGGGCGAATTATCCGGTCAGATCCAAATGGTGGAGCCCATCATTCGCAATGCCACTATGGTGAGTTTTGATATCAGCGCCATCCGCTCTTCAGATGCGGTGGCTAATGCCAATACCACCCCCAACGGCTTTTTTGGTCACGAAGCTTGCGCTATATGCCGCTACGCCGGTTTTAACGATAAGCTAACTTCCATAGGTTTTTACGAGTTTAACCCCGCTTATGATAATAACGGCCAAACCGCCATTTTGCTTGCGCAGATGATCTGGTATTTTATTGATGGCTTTTACAACCGCAAAAAAGATTTCCCTTTGCAACCACGCTCACAATATTTAATATACAAAACGAGTTTAAAGCATAACGATCACGAGTTGGTATTTGTAAAGAGCAAAAAGTCCGACAGGTGGTGGATGCAGGTACCTTATCCTACCAATGGCTCAAAAAACGAGCGGTCGCATTTGGTGCCCTGCCGCTACGAAGATTATAACATAGCGGTATCCGGCGAAATGCCCGATCTGTGGTGGCGCACCTATCAAAAATTGACGTAATTAATTAGTGTTAAAAATATAATGAAGAAAGTAGTATTGATGTTGTTGGCGGCTTTTCCCGCCCTGTTATTTGCCCAAACGCCCGATAATTTTACCATAACAGGTAAAGTTGGTACGCTGAATACTCCGGCCCGCGCCTACCTTATCTATCAAAAGGCTGGTAAAAACGTGATCGATTCAACCGCGATAGTTAACGGGGCATTTAAGTTTCATGGCAACATTGCCGATCCCGTTTCGGCCTTTGTAGCAATGGATCCATCGGGCGTAAACCTGAACGAGTTACAAAGAAGCAAAGATGTTATTGATGCCCTGAATATTTATATCGACAAGGGCGATGTCGCCATCACATCATCCGATTCGGTTTCCAAAGCGGTTATAACCGGATCAAAGGTGAATGATGATAATAAGAGGTTCAAAGCCGTGATTGCCCCATTCACAGTAAGGGCAAAAGCCATCGGCGACGAATATAGATCAGCAAGCGATGCGCAACAGATCAACCCAACCTTTCAGGATACCATACAAGCCCGGTATAAAGTGGTGCAAATGCAGCAAACCGCCGCGCTAAAAAAGTTCATTATGGATAATCCGCAAAGCTATATTAGCCTTGCCGCAATGCGCACATTGGTTACAGGCGGTATGGATGTGTTATCAATTGAGCCATATTATAACTCGCTTTCGCCGGCCCTCAAGCAAACAGAACTGGGTAAAGGTTTTGGAAGTGCCCTGCACGAATTAAAGTTTACAGCAATAGGTTCCCCAGCTCCCGATTTTACACAGAATGATGTGGACGACAAGCCGGTTAGTCTGTCCTCATTCAAAGGCAAATATGTTTTGCTTGATTTTTGGGCGTCATGGTGTGGCCCTTGCCGCCAGGAAAACCCGCATGTGGTTAGGGTTTTCAATAAATACAAGGATAAAAACTTCACCATATTGGGTGTGTCCTTAGATAAGCCAACGGATAAAGCCCTATGGTTAAAAGCTATAAAAGACGATGGTTTGGCCTGGACCCAGGTGTCCGATCTGCAAGAGTGGAATAACGCCGCGGCTAACTTGTACAAAATCAGCTTTATCCCTCAAAACTTTTTGATAGATCCAACTGGAAAGATCGTTGGTAAAAACTTAAAGGGCGAAGAACTGGATAAAAAGATGTTAGAGATATTTAAGATGTAAAGCTTTAACAAAGCATTGTTGAGAGCGATAGGTTATACCTGTCGCTCTTTTTTTGTTTCTGGGGACTGTGTGTGTATTTATAAACACCTGCCTTTGTGTTAAATAGCCTTAATTTTTGTTAATAAAATTGGCAGGTATAAATTATTTTTTATAACTTGACTAAAAATTTAGTTATGAAAAAACATGTCGCATTATTGGTAATGCCTGGAGTTATGGCATTGCAGGCTGCATTTGCACAGGCAGATGCACATTTGAAACTCGGCAACGAGCACCCCATGGCTGGCCAGAAAGTGAGTTTTGTTTACAATGCAACCGGAACGCCCGTTGATGGAAAAAAGATAACCACGGCCGAGGTACATTACCTTGATGGAAAAGATTACCCTGTTGATGATATCACGCTAACCGCTGATGGTAAGTTATTGAAAGGTACCATTACTATCCCGGCAACGGCCAAAGCTTTTTTTATTAAGCTTGCCAGCGATGAGGTGGTAGATAATAATGACGATAAAGGCTACATGTTCCCCATATATAAAGGTGCAAAACCCGTTGAAGGTGCTTATGCTGCCGAAGCTTATACCTTGTTTAGCGGTATGGGCCAGGCCCTGGCTAAGATAAAAACAGATAAAGCGGCTGCTTTAGCTTTGTACAAAGAGGAGTATTCCATGTATCCCGGTAACACTCAGGATGTGGCCAACTATGTTTCGTTACTGGTAGGTACAAAAGATGCTGCCGATATGGCTACAGCCAGGCAAAAAATTGCTGATCTGGCTAAAACCGGCGACGAAAAGAATATGTTAACAGCCAGCAACTTATATGCACGAATCAAAATGCAACCAGCCAGCGATTCACTCAAAGCTATTGTTACGGCTAAATTCCCCAATGGTGAATTAGCTAAGAACGCTTCCGGAATGGCTTTTGCACAGGAAAAAGACCTCGCTAAAAAAGAAGAATTGTACAATGCCTATATAGCCAAGTACCCCGAAGCTAACGAGAAAAAAACAGTTCAGGATAATTACAGGGTACAATTGGCAAACGCTTATCTGCAAAAAGGCGACATGGCCAACTATAAAAAATGGGCCGGGCTGGTTAAAGATAAACCTAGCCTTGCTGCCGGCTTAAATAACGTGGCTTACGACATGGCAAAAAAAGGCGAAAAACTGGACGAAGCCGCGGAATTGTCAAAGCAGTCGCTTGACTATACGACTATGAAAATGAACAGCGGTGGCATTCCGTATTACTCAGCTGCGTCAGCTAAAAAAATGTACCAGGGCACCTATGACAGTTACTCCGATACTTACGCTTTTATTTTATACAAACAAGGCAAAGCCGCCGAGGCCTTAAAAATTCAGCAACCGGTTATGGATAGGTCAAAAGAACCAAATGCCGAATTAACCGAGCACTACGCGCTTTATTTAAAAGCCACCGGCGATAACAAAAAGGCTACCTCGGTAATTGAAAACGCGGTTAAAAACGGTAATGGTACCGAAGCATTAACTACCGCTTTAAAAGAGATGTATGTTAAAGAAAAAGGCAGCGATAAAGATTACGACACCTATTTTGCCGGTTTAAAAAATGCATCAGCACAAAAATTAAGGGCCAGCCTGGCTAAAGAAATGGTAAACAAGCCCGCGCCCGCTTTTGCTCTGAAAGATTTTGATGGCAACACGGTTTCGCTCGCATCATTAAAAGGCAAGGTTGTTATTGTTGATTTTTGGGCAACCTGGTGTGGCCCTTGCAAAGCTTCGTTCCCGGGCATGCAACTGGCGGTTAACAAGTTTAAAGATAACCCTAACGTAAAGTTCCTTTTTGTTGATACCTGGGAAAACGGTACCGATTATGTACCCGGCGTTAAAAAGTTTATTGCCGATAACAAATACACTTTTAACGTACTGATAGACGAAAAAGGCGAAGATGGCCGCCAATCAAAAGTAGTGAGCCAGTTTAAAGTTGAAGGTATCCCAACCAAATTCATTATTGATGCCAATGGTAATATCCGTTTTAAACATGTAGGCTTCTCTGGCAGTGCCGAAGGTCTGCTTGATGAAGTATCAACCATGGTTGATATGACGGCCCACCCGGAAACGGTTACCGTAAGCGAAAAAGGCCAAAGCACTAAAATGTAATATATAAATATCCGGCGGGGGCTGCAGCAATAACCCCGCCGGATATTTATATATTTACAAGTACCTAAACTTGTAAAATGCCTATCACAACACCTCTATCCGCCGCCAGCGACCTGGTTACCTTTACCATATTGATCAACGGGCAACCAATAGATCAATCTTACCAGGTATTATCTTTAGTTAGCGTTCAAACAGTTAACAAAAATTCATATGCTAAAATTGAAATTCTTGATGGCAGCGCATCCGACCAAACTTTCAGCATAAGCGAGTCTGCGTATTTTGCACCAGGTAATACGATCAATATCAGCGCCGGATACCAATCAACCGAAACGAGCATATTTAGTGGCATTGTTGCCAAACAATCGTTACAAATAACACCCGTGCACGGTTCACTGTTAATTGTTGAATGCTATGGCGATGCCATTGAACCCACCGAATCAACCGAGCCTCAATTATTAATTGCCTACGGCGATTCAATACAAACCCTCGATATCGTATTAGATGGTAGCAATACCCCCGCCGCGATCACAGGCAAGGTAAGCTTCCTGGGCAACGCTTTAAAAGCGGGTGCAACTATTCAGCTTGCCGGGTTAGGGGACAGGTTTAACGGAAACAGGTACATATCATCGGTAACGCAAACCATTCAAAATGGCGATTGGATAACCGGAGCCGAGTTTGTATAAACCGTATGGCCTAAAATTGAATACCAAAGCTTGGATACAGGTTCTGACTATTCAACAACAAACCGCCATTGTACGTATTAACCGGCTGCAAATATCTAAGCCCGGCTGTCAGTTTAAGCCAGTGCTTTAACTCGTAAGTGGCATTAAACCCATACGAAAGGCTTTTTTGATTAAAATACTCCGTTTTGTTATCCGTTAAGGTTATCCTGTTAAAGCCAAACAGGGGCGATAACGTAACAGGATGATACTTTTTGTTAAACTTAAAACTATAACTTAACAGGTAATCGGTGCCGTTTTCTTTAATGCCGCCAATGCCAAAATTGGTATCACCGCCATATGTAAAGTAAAGCTGTTTATACAAGCGGAACCCCATGCTGAAATTCATAGTATAAACCGCCGCCGCGGCAATGTTTTTTGATAACACCGGCTGATAGTAAGCAATAGATAAAGGCACCTTCGAAAACTGAACACTTGTACGAATATTGCCCCCTGTAAGGTATCCAAAAATGCCGTTGGCCGTCTTTTGGCCACCGGTTAATTTTTTAGGTGTGGTGTCTATTTTAGGCACGGGTATGCTTACCATAACGCTGTCTTTCACGCTGTGGTCAAACAAGTCCCTATACTTCTGCCAATCGGCATCGGTACCCGGTTTGTTGATCTTAATATTTTCCGAATTGGGCTGCAACCAATCCTGGTACTTTATGGTTTCGGCTTTACCGGTATCTATCCCGGTGGTTTTATAACCCATCATATAATCGAGCGTTAAGCCACTGTGTTTACCCGTCATGCTGGATTTAACATCCTCAAGGTACCATTTACCATCGCGCTTTTTATAATTTATGGTGTAAGTAGCCTGATCAATAGGCACCTGGAAAAGCCGTTTGATACGGTACCTGGTGTATGATACGTTTACAAAAGCATAGCTGGCGGTATCAATATACAACGTTCCCGATATATTCTCCGCATAAAAGTTGATCTCATACACCCGGGTATTGTTCACACTGGTTTTACCCTGGTTGGTGTAGGTAAACTTCTTCATCTCCTTTAACGAAACAAAACCCGTACGGCTATGTACAATATCGTTGCGGGGCACCAGTAAATAACCATTCATCCAGCGTACGCTATCGGCATCATGAATGGAATTTTTAAGTCGGCTGAACCGGTTTTGAATTAAAGACACCTGTATATCTTCGGACTTGGTATACGCCGGATAATACATTTCAAGCACGGCATCGTTCTTATAATACAAATAAGCACCCACGGAATCTTTAGAAGTTTCCTGGATCCGTAAAATGCCCTGCATGGTAAAATCCTTATCGGGATAGTTTTGAGGTATCTTACGGATAGCTTTCCCGATGATGCTTTCGGCATTAGCCGCTATCTCAACTTCGTGCATTATATTGCTTGCTACTTCAAGTTTGATGTTATATACACCGCTTTGCTGGTAAGCAACGTGTTTGCTTTGATAGCCGATACAACTCACCATAATGCCATATTGAACAGCATCGGGCTGGTTAAGCACTATATTAAACTCGCCCAGGCTATTGGTACTGGTGGCTGATTTGGCAATACGCACCGATGCGCCAGGAATAGCCTTACCCGTTTTTGAATCGGCAACCTTCCCGTAAAGGCTGATTACCTGTGCATAGCAAATGGAACTAACAAAAAGGCATATCAGTAGTATTAAAAAGAGCTTGTTCAATTGCATAAAGTGTTAAGGTTGGCTTCAATGCAAAATATCAAATTAAAACTGCTATTGCAATTAATTCATAGGTTTTAACATCGGTATACAAAAAGAGCGACCCTGTTCCCAGCGCCGCTCTTAATTCACAGTTCAACTAAATATCATTCGGCAAGAGCAAAATTTATCGGCACGGTATATTGTACACGCACGGCTTTACCGTTTTGGATACCCGGTTTCCAGTGTGGCGATGTTTTGAGAACCCGTACCGCTTCCTCACCCAAACCACTGCCGGGGCTGCGTACAATTTGCATATCGGTTAAGCTGCCGTCCCGCTCAACAACAAACTGTATAAACGCCTTGCCTTGTACCCCATTTTCTTTAGCTACCGCAGGGTAACGGATATGATCATGCAAAAACTTCCCAAAAGCCGCCTCGCCACCCGGGTATTCCGGGTTAATTTCTACCGCTTTAAATACATCGTTGGTATTATCGCTTTCTGTAATGCCTTCTACATTCTTGTCGCCAACCTTTACGTCAATATCGGCAATTGGAGCATTAGGGTCACCCTTAATGTTGTCTTGCCCAACATCTGCCTTTGCAATTTGCGTTTCGGTAGGCGGGTCTTCGCGCACATCCCTATCGCGCCTTACAACCGGAGGTGGCCATTTTATAACGTCGTTATGTGCCTTAACCTGTCTCTCCTGAACTGGCGGCGGTTTTACAGGTTCGGCAGCAATTGGCGGTGGCGGGTGCAGTTCATACTCATGTACAATCACTTTAGGGTCGGCTTTGGGTATAAAGCCTTTTATGGCATTAATGATAGTTGGTGTTGCCAGCACCAAAACAAACGTACTTGCCGCTATAACCAGTGCCCAGTTGGTAGTTCGGGCATTATCCTTCCGTAGCTGATAAGCCCCATAAGCTTTATTGCGTCCCTTAAAAATAACATCCGTCCATTGCGGACTCATGATGTCTAAATTTGATCCTAACATGGTTTCTATATTTTAATATGATACGATTCTGTTTTATTCTGATAAAGCAAAGCTTACAGGCACGGTATATTGAACACGTACCTGCTGCCCGTTCTGGCTACCCGGTTTCCAATGTGGCGACATCTTTAGCACCCGTACCGCTTCTTCACCCAAACCACTTCCCGGGCCACCAACAATTTTCATATCGGTAAGGCTGCCATCCCGTTCCACAACAAACTGAATGAAAACCCGGCCTTGCACGCCGTTTTCTTTTGCGATATTAGGATACCGGATATGGCTCTGCAAAAACTTAGCGAACGCTGCCTCGCCACCCGGATATTCCGGATTAAACTCAGCCGCCTGGAAAATGATGTTTTTGTCGGTACCCTCATTGGTACCCGGCACAGCTTCTGTACCTTGTTTTTCGTCAATGGCAACTCCGGCGCCTTTTGTTCCGGTTATGGTAGCCGGTCCGGGGTCAGCAGTTTCAAATTGTTTGTTGGTGGGTGGTTCAACATGAGCCTGGTTATCCGGCGCAACAACCATGGGTTTAGATTGTACCATGTTTTTTTGTGCTACAACCTGTTTTTGTTGAGCAGCCGGTATCACCTTTTCGTGGAGTATTTTTATCGGAAGCAGTATAGTTACCTCGATCCGTTTTTCCGCCGACGCTGCCTTGGGTACAATGCCTTGTATCTTGTTAATAATAGTCGGTATCACCAATACAGCGGCAAAAAGGCTTGTCGCGATAAGTAATGCTCTTGCTGTATTGTGGTTGTTATCTTTCCGTAACTGATAAGCTCCGTAAGCCTGATTGCGGTCCTTAAAAATAACATCTGTCCACTGTGGGCTCATGATGTCTAAATTTGATCCTAACATGGTTTCTATATTTTATGTGCGATATTTCTGTTAAACAATTATGCAATTTCACCCCCGGCAGCATCTTAGTATTAAGTATCATTAATGTAAATGGCGGTTCTCATAATTTGCCGGTGTTTATAAGTATGATGCGGGCTCGAAAGGCATTTCCATAAACCATTAAAAAAATTTATTTTAAGCCCACTAAATGAAGTTTTTAAAAAGCTCGAAGAAACCGGTTGAAGCAGATGACGAAGAGCTGCTGGCTATCTATCGCAATACCGGCGACCTAAACGTGCTTGCCCGGCTCTACGAAAGGTACATGAGCCTGGTATATGGGGTTTGCCTTAAATATTTAAAGGATGAGGAGCAAAGCAAGGATGCCGTAATGCAGATCTTCGAACAACTTTTAGTCAAGGTTAACCGTTATGAGATAAAGCAGTTTAAAAGCTGGTTATATACCCTGAGCCGCAATTTTTGTTTAATGCAGCTCCGGGCTGATAAAAAATGGGAGCAAGAAAGTTTAGACGGAGTTATGGAATTGGCCGTAGATTTGCATCCTGAATATGAGGACTTACAAGAAGACATACAGGCACTTGAACGCTGCAAGGCAAAATTGCCCCAGGCGCAAAAAGTAACCATCAATATGTTTTACCTCGACGAAAAATGTTATAAAGAGATAGCCGAAACAACTGGCTACACCCTGAACGAGGTAAAAAGCGCCATTCAAAACGGCAAACGAAATTTGAAGATCTGTTTAGAAAAAACCCGTGAGCACTAACAAAGCTAACATATCGCAAATCCAAAAGTACCTTAACGGGGAGCTTGATGCCAAAGCTATGCACGCGCTCGAAAGGCAGGCTCAAAACGATCCCTTTTTGATGGACGCGATTGAAGGTTATCAAAATACCGGTACAGATCAGCAATCAAATTTTGAGGATGTTAAGCAACGTTTCAGCCAACGAGTAAAACAGGATACCAAACGCCCGCTGATTTTATGGCGTGTATTACCAATAGCCGCCACTTTATTGATCGCTTTGAGCATAGGCTTTTTCTGGCTCAAGCCGATAAGCAAACCAGAGCCATTAGCAACAAGCAGGCCGCCTCAATTAGAGAAAGTACTTACTCCATATAAAAACAATGCGCCACAGATAACAAATGCCAAATCGGCACTCGCCGATAAAAGTATCCATGGCATCATCATTGATGCAACGGGCCATACCTTAGCTGGTGTTAAAATTCATATCAAGGGCACCAAACTAAGCACTAAAACGGATACCGGCGGTCATTTTAGCATAGCAGCCAATACATCTAAAAAGGCTGTGCTAAACATTGCTGCAAATGGTTACGATGCTAAACAGGTTAAACTTGATGGCAAAAAAGATCTTAAAGTTATCCTCAGCGAAAGCACCAACGAGCTGGCTTCAGTATCAGTAACGGCTTATGTAGAAGATGATAAGCCCGCCAACAAAGCACACCCTTTGGATGGCTGGAAAGCCTTCCGCAATTACCTGCGCCAAAACGCCACCATGGACGACGGCACAACCGGATTGGTTAAACTCGCCTTCACCGTAGGCACCAACGGCATGATAGACGGTATCCGCGTTATCAAAGGCGACAACGAGGTAATGAACCAAAAAGCTATAGACCTGGTACTAAATGGCCCCGCCTGGAAAGGCATGAGCGAAACCAAACAAATGCGCCTCAAAATCGTCTTCCGCAAAGGCAAGGATAGTTAAAAGGTTTAATTATCCTTTGTGTTTGTCATTGCAATGACAACTTGATCAAGTTACCCCTCACAACCGCGGCGCAGCCGGTTTACTAGGCTCATCAAAAGTATTGGCGCCATGCACATGCAGTTTGCGCTTATAAACCTTATCGCCACAGGTAACATACAGCGTATCAAAATCAGCACCCCCAAAACACAGGTTCGAAGCCTGTCCCGATGGCATGGGTAATATACAAGCCACCTTACCAATCTGGTCCATTACCTGTATACCCAGGCGGGTAGCTACATAAACCATCCCATTACGGTCGCACTTAATACCATCCGCCCAGGCATTATCCGCCTTATCCGGCGAGTGCAGCCAGCCATAACGTTGCTTATAATTCAATGTTCCATCCGCTTTGATCTGGTAAATCCAAACCCAATGCGAGGCAGACTCAGCCACATACAACTGCGATTGATCTGGCGTTAAAGCCAAACCATTAGCATATTTCAATCCCTCATCAACCACCGTTTTTTTACCATCCGGAGTAATCAGGTATATTTTGCTGGGTTTTTCACTTCCGTTAGGCTCAGTCACATAAATATTGCCATTCTTAGCCACAATGATGTCGTTACCGGATATATTATCAGCAACAACCGCTTCCTTTCCGTTGGTGTCATAGCTCAATACCTGCTTAGTTGCTCCTGCAACCACATAGCGTTTACCATCCGGACCAAAAGCCATACCACTCGCCTTTTTTGCATCAAAATTTAGAGCCCCAGGTTTCCCGTTACCGGATATATGGTAAGTTTTAGAGTTAGGTATATCCTGGAAGAAAACCTCCCCGCTTTTATTAGCGATGATACCTTCTGTAAAGCCATACTTTTCACCAACCAATTCCCAGCCCTCATTCGGCACCAAAATATTCTTCAAAGCATAATTTTTAGATACCCCTGCCGAAACCGGTTTAGGGTAATCCTTCCATAACCAGCGCATGGCCTGCGGCAAAATAGCCGTAGCCTGATTGCCATTATGTGCGCCCTCTCCCCAAACATGGTTCACTTCATAACCGGCAAACTGCATAGCACGTTCCATCATCTGGTTCTCCATAAACCAATCGCCGGCATAACTGTTCTGGTCGTTACTGCCATCCTGCAAAAACACCCTGATCGGCTTAGGTTCATACTTGCGGATCAGTGTTGGGTAACTATCCCCACCTCGTAAACCCACATAAGTACCTATCGAACTAAACACCCTCGAAAACTCTTCCGGGCGCTCCCAGGCCGCCGTAAACGCCGCTATAGCGCCACTGCTCGATCCCGCTATCATCCGGTCGTTCCCGTTCTTAGATAGCCTGATAGCTCTTCCATCCGTAGCCTTCTGCTTTTCAACTTCGGGCAATATCTCGTTTAAAATAAAACGGGCATAAGCATCGCCCAAACCATCAAACTCAAAGCTGCGGTTAAACCGGTCCAGCGCGGTATTGGCATCAAGCGACTTAACCCGGCCGGGGCTCACAAACACCCCGATAGTAACCGGCATCTCCTTACTGTTAATCAGGTTATCAAACACAATGGGAGCCTTAAACTGCACATTATCCTGGTCAATATAAACACAGGCAGGCTTATCAGCCTTATATTGTGCCGGTATATATATCCAGTACTCGCGCGTAGTCCCGGGGAATATCTTGGAATCGGCATAAACAAATTTCAGCACCTCACCCTTTGGCACACCGGCATGGTACACCGAAGCAGAATCAACCGCGTAATGTTCCGCCGGAGCCTGTGCAAAAGCAGCACATCGCATTAAAATAAACAGGATAAACAGCTTAATTTTCATGGTTTTAAGGTTTGGATTATAGCAGGGAACTACAAAGGTTATCCAAATATATTAATTTATACCAATGGAGATACATAGGTAGATATTGATGTTAAATCACTACTCAACCCCATGCACCAACGTTGGCATCACATACACCGCTTCCGAAGCCGTAATAAACAATATCGATCTGTCCTTTCCGCCAAAGCAAATATTAGCCGTCCATTTAGCTGGAACAGGAATGTGTAAGATTTTTTCACCTTTTGGATTGTATATCGTTACACCATTACCGGCAAGGTATAAATTGCCACGGTTATCCAGTGTGATACCATCGGCTCCCTGGTTAGCAAATAGCTGTTTATCCGCCAATGTACCATCGGCATTAATATGATACTTATATATCTTATTACCTTTAATATCAGCCACGTATAAGTATTGCCCGTCGGGTGTGCCAACAATGCCATTCGGCTTAAGCAGATCAGCAGCAACAATTGCCAATTCCTTTTTCCCTTTAGGCAGATAATATACCTTCTCGCCATTTAATTCAGATGCCTTCCTTGCCCAATACGGGCGTTGGTAATAAGGATCGGTAATATAAATTCCACCTTTGTTATCAATCCACAAATCATTTGGCCCGTTCAAATGCTTCCCCTCATAAAGGTTTATCAATACGGTAACTTTCCCTTTCGGGGATATCGACCATAGCTGATCTTTCTCGTCCGCGCAAGCGATCAAATTACCTTTCTTATCAAAATAAGTCCCGTTACTACGCCCCGCCGAATCTAAAAACAGCGATAGCTTACCATCCGTGCTATACTTCCAGATCTTATTATTAGGCTGATCGGTAAAAAACACATTCCCTTTTTTATCAACCGCGGGCCCCTCGGTAAAGCTAAACTGGCTCGATACCAGTTGCGGAACCGCCCCTTTGGCTATAATAGTCGTATCGGCAACAGCCTGCCCAAAACAAGCCTGACTAATTAATCCAACAAGCAGCAAAGCGGGGTATTTAATGTATTTGATCATTTTAATAGGTGTTGGTTATAAACGCAGCACTAAAAATAGCATATTTATAGCACCAAACAATTAATACTATGGCTACTCCCGAAATACAAAAATGGAAGGTTTTAAAAGAAGAAGATGTTTCGCCAAGCCACTGGTTCCCGCTTTTACGCCACACCGTACAACTGCAAAACGGAAACATAATTGACGATTACTATTTTGCCCCCCTGGGCGATGTGGTGATCATATTGGCCCTAACCAAAAACCACGAGGTAGTACTGGTAAAACAATACAAACACGGCCTGAGCGATATTCTGCTCGAACTACCCGGCGGCATGCAGCAAACGAACAAAAGTGTCACCGAATCGGCCCTGAACGAACTGGAAGAAGAAACAGGCATCCGCACTTCCGCAGACCAATTGATATCGCTCGGCAAACTGGCCAACAACCCCACCAAAACCCGGCAGATAACCTACGGTTTTTTAGTATTTGATACCGAGTTCAACGCCATTCAAAAATTAGATAGCACCGAGCACATCGAAGTAATAACCATCCCTGCCCCTCAAGTATTCCAAATGGTAAAAGACGGCGATATCTGGACCATAGATAGCGCCGCTTTCATCCTGAAAGCGGCGTTAATATACCCGGAGATATTCAAGATATAATCTTTATAAAATAAAAAATGTCATTTCGAACGAGGAACGAGGAGAAATCTT
>NZ_JBDSCA010000027.1:0-98386 GCF_039921305.1 Mucilaginibacter sp. | reverse complement strand
GCTTGCCCTTTGGTTTTTTAATTCTTTTTCGAGGCGGGCGATAACGTCCTTCATTTTGGCACTTATCTTTTCCTCTTGCCGGGTTGCCAGTTTTAAATAGGCTTCGGCTTTCTCATAATTATTTTGTCGTAAACCAATATTGGCTACGTGGGCCAGTGCCGCCACATGGTCGTTTGCCGATCGTAGCGGGAATTGTGCTGCTAACTCGTAATGTTTTTCGGCCTGGCTAAAGTCGTTCCGCTTCAGGCAAATTCCACCAAGCATAAACTCATAAAAACCCCGTCGTTTACTGCTTAACCACTCCGGTTTGTGTATTTGGTTCAGTAGCTCCTCGGCACGCTCATAATCGTTGTTATGGTAATGTTTGGCTGCCAGTATAATTGGCCCCTCCCTAAAATATCCCCATATCAAAATCAAAATAAACCCACCGCTGGCCGCTGCCAGTTGGTAATTATGCTGGTATACAAAAAAAGCCAGAGCAACGGCAAACAAGCCAATAACAAGTATCCGTGCCTGGTTAGTGAACATTAATGCGCTGTATCAGTAAATTTATAACCTACGCCACGTATGGAGTGAAAATAAACCGGGTTTTTAGGATCTGGTTCAAAATATTTACGGAACGTTAATATAAAATTATCAATGGTACGGGTTGAGGGGTACACATCATAGTTCCAAACGGTTTCCAATATTTGCTCACGCGATACGGCATCATTGCGGCGCTCTATCAAAAGCTTCAGCAACATGGTTTCCTTTTTGGTTAAAGGTGTGATAGATTCATCAGCGTTCACTAACTCAAACGAGTTGAAGTGGATGGTTTTATCGCCAATTTTATAGCTGTTAAACTCTTTCAAGTCATCACCTTTCAAACTGCGTTTCACTAAGTTGTTTACACGAAGTATTAACTCTTCCAGATTGAATGGCTTAGTCAAATAATCGTCGGCACCCTTTTTAAGGCCGGCAACCTTATCTTCGGTTGTATTTTTAGCGGTAAGGAACATGATCGGTACTTCCGAGTTCTCCAAACGGATAGTTTCGGCAACTACAAAGCCGTCTATCTCGGGCATCATTACATCCAGTATCACTAAATTAAAGCGCTCTTCTTTAAATTTTTGAAGAGCTTTTTTTCCGTTGTTGGCAGTGGTAACCTTGTAACCTTCCAGTTCGAGGTTTAGCTTGATGGCTTCGAGTAAATGCTCTTCGTCTTCTGCCAGTAAAATTCTTTTTTTATTCGGCATCATGGTTTCTATTATATGGTTTATGTTTTACCCGAAAACGACTTCAAACACACTTCCCTTAGGTCGGTTATCGCGGATGTTAATACTTGCTTCGTGTTTATCTAATACTTGTTTTACAATGAAAAGACCCAAACCGGTACCTTTGGTATTGCGGGTATCCTCGTTGCCTACACGGTAAAACTTATCAAATATATGCAGCTTTTCCGAATCGGCTATTCCTATCCCGTTATCGGCAACGGTTAAATGCACCTCATCGTCTTTGCGGAATAGTTTTACGTTCACTACCTCGCATGGTGCGGAGTATTTAACGGCATTTTCTATCAGGTTGTTTACTACAGATGTTAGGGTGAATTTATCACCCATCAGTTCAACCTGTGGTTCAATTTCGGCATTGATCAATTGCTGGTTACAATCGCATTTATTGATCTGCAAACGGTTAACTACGGTATCAACCAATAGCGAAAAATTGATCTTCTCTTTAGGGAATGTATACGTTTGGCTGTCAATTTTTGTGGCCAGCAGCATGTTTTCAACCAAGTCGTCCAAACGCTCAATATCCTGCAAACATTTATCTAAAAAGTTAAGGCGCTGCTCTTTATCCAGATCACGTTTTTGCATAGTTTGCAAAAACAGCTTGATTGATGCCAAAGGCGATTTTAACTCATGTGTAACAGATAGCAAAAAGTTTTTTTGACGCATTTGCAGCTGCTTTTGCTTGTTGATTGATTTATGCAAATGATAAGCACCAACCAACAATACAAATAAAAACACAGAAAGCTCGCCACAGATCATGGCAAACTTACCAGGCCGTGCGCGTATCAATAATACTCCCCACCAGGTTAGTTCCGCGCAAGCGTAAATGATCAGGAAATAAAATATGACTAATGGCTTTTTCATTTCAGTTAACGTTATATTTTACTATTACTTCTGAATACCAAATCTAGACTTTCAAATATAGCCCTTTTAGCCTTCTCTAATTCAATTTTGCTGTGAGCGGACGAAATAAAGCCTACCTCGTAACCAGATGGACCTAAATAAATACCCCTGTTCAATAATTCGCGGTGCATTACTTTGAATTTCTCCATGCTTGAGGCATCAATTTCTTCGGCACTGCGGATAGCTTCTTTATCGGTAAATGCGAACCAGAATATAGATCCTACACTAAATACTTTAAATTTATAGTTGCGTGCCGTAGCAAAACGCTGTATGGAATCAACAAATTCCTGAGTTTTACCATTCAGATCACGATAGAAACCTAAACGGGATAGCTCTGATAACTGTGCGATACCCGCCGCCATAGCCACAGGGTTACCAGATAAAGTACCAGCCTGATAAACCGATCCTTCCGGAGATACATTGCTCATGATCTCTTTTGATGCACCGTAAGCACCAACAGGTAAACCACCGCCGATGATCTTACCATAAGTTACCATATCTGGCTTGATCTGGTAAAAACCAGCCGCGCCTTCAAAACCTACACGAAAACCTGATATCACCTCGTCAAATATCAATAAGGTTTTGTTTTCGGTACAGATGTCGCGTAAAAACTGAAGGTATTCTTTCTCCTGCAAAAGCAAACCGTTATTTGCCGGGATAGGCTCGATGATAACAGCGGCTATCTGATCTTTAAACTCTTCGAAAGCTTTTTTCAAGGCATTCCTGTCGTTCAGCGATACCACGATAGTCTCATCTGCAAAAGATTTAGGAACACCTGCTGATGAAGTTTCGCCAAAGGTTACTAAACCAGACCCTGCTTTTACCAACAGCGAATCAACATGACCGTGATAACAGCCTTCAAACTTTAATATTTTATCGCGCTTGGTATAGCCACGGGCCAAACGTATGGCCGACATCACAGCCTCGGTACCCGAGCTTACAAAGCGTATCTTCTCTAAGTATTTATTGTTCTTTAAAATCAGTTCGGCTAAATCATTTTCCAAAGCTGTTGGCGCACCGAACGACATACCGCTTTGCATCACCTCGGTTACCCGCTCACGAACTTTGGCGTTGTTATGGCCTAAAATGAGCGGTCCCCATGAGCAGCAAAAATCAATA
The DNA here is from genome assembly GCF_039921305.1 of Mucilaginibacter sp. Lineage (GTDB taxonomy): Bacteria > Bacteroidota > Bacteroidia > Sphingobacteriales > Sphingobacteriaceae > Mucilaginibacter. Next base: position 95,096 of record NZ_JBDSCA010000027.1, on the reverse strand, counting down.
AATTGGTTACCATCGGCATCCCATACATGGCAGCCATCGCCTTTTTGAATAAACAACGGTGTACCATATACCGATTTAAATGCCCTTACAGGAGAATTAACTCCTCCGGGAAAATAGGTTTTAGCTTTTTCGTAAAGTTCAGCCGATTTCTCTCTACTGATATCAGGCTTATTACTGGTGTTAACCGGCATATCACCTTCATTTCCCGAAAACATTTTTTTAAAAGTATCGAACATTGTTTTTTAGCTTCAGGCTGCAAGCTTCAAGCTTTTAGCCTCTTTGTATTATTTAGAGTTTATTTAGTCAAAATTTAAAACTTGAAGCTTGTGGCTTAAAGCTTATAGCTCACTAAATCCAGCCTTTCTCCAAAACCTCTTTAGAGTGGTAGCTTAATATAGCTGTAGCACCTGCGCGGCGGATGCTGGTTAATACTTCAACCGTGCTGCGTTCTTCGTTAAGCCAGCCACGTTGCGCTGCCGCTTTGATCATAGCATATTCGCCACTTACATTATACGCCGCAACGGGCAATTCAGTATTATCCTTTAGTAATTTAATTACATCCAAATAGGCTAAAGCAGGTTTTACCATTAAAAAATCAGCTCCTTCTATTTCATCTAAATTGGCTTCAATCAATGCTTCGCGCTGATTAGCTGGATTCATCTGGTAAGTTTTTTTATCACCAAATTTAGGGGCCGATTCCAAAGCATCCCTGAACGGGCCATAAAACGCGCTGGCATATTTAGCTGAATATGACATAATTGAAACGTTAGTGAACTTATGATCGTCCAATACATTGCGAATGTACCCTACCCTGCCATCCATCATATCCGACGGGGCAATGATATCGGCACCAGCCTGTGCTTGCGCCAAAGCCATTTTGCCTAAAATCTCTAAGGTTTCGTCGTTTAATATTTCACCGTTCTCCACTAAACCATCATGGCCATCGCTGCTGTAAGGGTCCATAGCAACATCGGTTACGATGCAAACTTCGGGGAAGTTCTTTTTCACCTCGCGGATAGCACGCAAATATAAACCTTCCTCACGGTGACTTTCGGTAGCAAGCTTGTCTTTTAACGATTCTTCGATGTTTGGGAATAGATCGAAACTCATTAAACCAAGCTTGGCACAGGCCTCAACCTCGCGCAATAAATTATCAATGGAGTAACGGTAAATACCGGGCATTGATGCAACTTCCGTTTTCTTGTTTACGCCATCAACAATAAATAGCGGGAATATCATATTAGCCGCGCTAATATGTGTTTCCTGCACCATTTGGCGTATCACCTCACTTTTCCTGTTTCTCCGTGGTCGTTGTAGCATTACATTGTTGTTTGTTAGTTGTTCATAGATCATAGTTAATGGTTCATAGTGAACACACAGACTAATCATTTTACTTCTAACTATTTTATTCCTTTTACTATGAACTATGATCTATTAACCATGAACTAAAAAATCCCAAACACCGCTTCCGCCAGTCCAACTTCATCTGGCGAAAAAGGCAGTTTATATTTGATACCCATTTCGTCCAACTTTTTACCAGTTGATTTACCTATGGCAACTACTTTTTGATTAGGTTCTAATAAGTTATCTTCAAAATAAGCATCAATGTTTGACGGGCTTGTGAAAACCACAATATCGGCATAAGTCTTTTCTACGTTCTCTAAGGCCACTGTTTCGTACACCGGCAGGTCAATGATCCTGGTATTGGCAGATAAGCCCTGGTGGATACTTCGCATTGGGCTTTCGGCTCCCGGAAATAACACCGTTGTACCATTAGCCAGTTTGGCAAAATCACCTGCTACATCGGCAGTATCAATACCTTCTCCTGTATAATCGGCAAAGTGACCGGTACGGCGTAATGTATCTTCAGATCCACTGCCCATCACCCCAAATTTTACTTTTTTAGGAAAAGCCGGTTTCAGTTCAAAAAAGTATTCTACCGCGTTTTTACTGGTGAAAAATATCCAGTCTACATTCTTTAATATAAAAGCATCCAGCTTGGTTATAACCGGAACAGTACGAATCAGCGAACGTGCCTCAACCTCTATACCAAGTTTTTCTATCGCCCTGCGAAAATAGCTTTGCTCGGATAAATCTCTTGATATAAATACTGATTTAACAAACTTCCTATCCTTATCAAAATAGCTAACTATCTTTTCAGCCAATCCTTCGGTAGTATTGGCTTCCAAATATAAACGATCCGGAAATCCATCGCCCTCATCAGCTTTAGAGGTAAATACCTGGTAAACACCATCGTGTTTGCGGCAATAGCAACCTAAAGGCAGGTGGCAACCACCACCAAATAGTTGTAAAAGCCTACGCTCAACAGCCAATTCTTTGGCAACATCCGGATGGTTTAAAATCTGTAGAGCTTCAATCAGTTCGGTATAATCTTCGCGGGTTTGTATGGCTAATACACCTTGCGCGGGCGCCGGTATTAATTCGGTAGCGGCAATATCTTCAACATGAAACTCGCTCAAATCCAAGCCTAATCTTACAACGCCTGCTTTGGCTATCATAATGGCATCGTAGCTTTCGTTACGGAGCTTGCCAATACGTGTTGGAACATTACCACGGAGTTCTTGAATTTCCAGGTCCGGGCGTAAAGCCAACAACTGTGCCTTTCGGCGATTAGACGATGTACCTACAGCACCACCAAATTTAACAGATAGCTTTTGGTGAACATCAACACAATCTTTCAGAATCAACAACAGTTCAGCCGGGTCTTCCCGTTCTGAAACTGCTGCGATAGTGAGTCCCGGAGGATTTTCAGTTGGCAGATCTTTGTGCGAGTGCACAGCCAGATCAATAGTGCCAGCCAATAACTCTTCTTCAAGCTCTTTAGTAAAAAAGCCTTTACCTTCAAGCTTATCAAAACTTAAATTAAGTATACGGTCGCCCTGGGTTTTGATAATCTTCAACACAGCTTCAATATTGTTTTCAGCCAGCTTGTCTTTAACAAAATTTGCCTGCCATAGAGCCAGATCACTCCCCCGCGTACCTATTATGATTTTCCTGTCGAACATTTAATTTTTTTGCACCGCAAATTTAACTTTTAAATAGAGTTATGTACAATTTTTGTTAGAATGTGAGGAAAGTTTGACGGAGAATTAACCTATGGGGAAAGAATTCTTGTAGACTACGAAACTTTACAGTTATTACGACCTCTATAAATGATCAGCAGTTTCTCTAATTTGCGATGATCGATAGCCAAAACATTTAAATGAAGCTCATTTACACCGGATGGGTTGTAATATTTGAGAAAATAGGCTGGCCCTTTTCCTATCCTAATAACCACCTCTTCGTTTTTTATTTCATTCCAAAAATAAAATGGGAGTTTTCCGGACTGAATGCCATTTGCGTTTAGTATTATTTGAGGTCTCCTATTTACTAAACTTTTGCCACTGCTAAATAACACATACGAAAATACAGGCCAGATAATAACAAGAGCCAAATAACTGTTATCATCAGTAAAAGCAGCATAAATCACTCCGGCAAGGTTTATTATAGAAATAGCAAGCCAGATGACAGCCTCTTTTTGGGAATAATATATTCGCGTTTCAGGAGGAATAAGAGGATCGTCTATAAAAAGCTCTTGTTTTGTTGTAAGTAGTTGATTGGAGTTATTCATAGAAATATATCTATCAATATAACACAATAAACAATCTGGAAATTAAAACGAAACTGGACAGGATATTTAATTAACGCTATTCTTCACAAAAATCTCTTTAGCCATTACCATAGGTACGCTAATGTATTTCTTCTCCATGTAATCCATTATCTTTTCCAAAACCTCGCGGCTTTGTACATCCAGAGTTTCAACCTCATCGGCAAAAACTGATGTAAGGGCACGCTGGCGGATCTCTTTGATCTTTTCGGGAACACAACGCATAGCCAATTCAATCTGACGTTGTTTTAACAGAGGAATAAATTCTTCGATATTGTTTTCTATGATGCGCTCGGCATGTACCAATTCCTGATAACGCTCCTGCAAATTATTTTTAGCAACCTCGTTTAATGAATGAACCTCGATAAAGTTTACCGGGAATTGTTCTAAAACTTCGGGAGCGGTATCATTAGGGATGGCTAAATCAACAATGGTTTTTTTGTTTGTTTCGCCGTTTAATAAGGTAGCGTAAATTTCGGGAGTGATAATAGGGCTCACCGCCGATGTGCAGGTGATGATCACATCAAAACCCTTATTGTAGTTTTTCAACTCGCTCAGGTCAAACGCTTCGCCACGTAAGTCGGCAGCCAGTTCCTGCGCTTTTGATAGAGTGCGGTTAAATACCGAGAAGTTTGAAAATTTATGTTTTTGTAAGTATTTGGAGATGTTACGGTTTGTTTCTCCTGCCCCTATGATGAGTATCCGGGCGTTAGTGCAGAGCTTGAGGTCTTTAAGTTTGCGATAGGCTAATGATACTACCGAAATTGGTTTTCGTGCTATCAGCGTATCGGTGTAAACCTCTTTGGCTGTTTTGACCACACGGCTCATCACCATTCGTAAGTAATCACCGGTAAGGCCCGCTTCCTTGCAGCATTCGTAGGCTTTGCGTACCTGGGCCAGAATTTCTTTCTCGCCAACGATCAGGCTCTCTAAAGAGCACGACATTCGCAGCAGGTGGTTCAATGCTTCCTGATCCTGATAAATAGAAACACCATCTAAAAATGCACCCATGTAGTGGTTGCATATGCCTATTTCAAGCGCGTCGATAAATTTCTTAGTGAAGTCTTTATCTATAACCTGCGATGTTGCCATTACAAATTCTACACGGTTACAAGTAGCTAAATAAAATAACTCTGGAATTTCAAATTCGGCTTTAAGCTGCTGAAGTTTTGGAGTGAGATTTTCCTGACAGATAACCAGTTTCCCAAGTTCTTTCAGTTCGATCTGCTTGTGCGTAAAAGCTATTATTTTTAGATACTTCAAAACAGTTTAAATAAGACCCCACAAAAGTAATATCCTGTAGGGGATGCAATGTCAACCCTTTGTCAAACAACTTCAATTTAGAATGTTTATAAATTAACTCTAAACGCAGTTTACTTGAATTACTAGTCCATAAATTAACGTAAATACATTGGTAAGCACTCAGCTTAAATTAAAATATTATACTATGCCGACAATCAAGAATATCCTGCTCGTGGTTATGATCATTGCATACATCCTTGCAGGAGCAAATCATTTTAAAAGTCCCGGGGGCTATATCAAAATAATACCGCCGTATATGCCCTATCCGGCCTTGTTAAATATCTTGGCGGGTATTTTTGAAATCGCTTTTGGTATAATGCTGATATTCCCCACAACAAGGCCCTTTGCTGCCTGGGGTATTGTTTTAATGCTGATTGCTTTTATGCCTGCCCATATTTACATGATACAGAACGCGCCAATGAAAATGGGCGGACTTACCATAACACCTTTAATCGCCTGGGTAAGGATACCCTTCCAATTTTTGTTTGCGGCCGGGGCATGGTGGTATACAAAGAAATAATGGAAGATGTGAAAGGTAAGATGGAAGATGTGTAGCTTTGATAAATACAGCTACACCTTATGATCAAAAAAGAAACTTATACTATTCCCGGGGCAAAAGGCCGCAATATGCTGATGGACCTAACTTTTGACAGTACCCATCGCAATGCGCCGCTGGTTATTTTTGCGCATGGGGTTAGGGGGTTTAAAGATTGGGGTACTCATAACCTGGTTGCCAATTACTTTGCGGAACATGGTTTCAGGTTCTTAAAGTTCAATTTTTCGCACAATGGTACTACGCCCGAGCAGCCTGTAGATTTTGTTGATCTGATAGCTTTTGCTGATAATACCTTTTCGATAGAGTTGGATGATCTGAACGCGGTAATAGATTTTGCCTGCAACGGAACATCTTTCCCGGCAGCTAAAAAAGTGTTTTTGATAGGCCATAGTATGGGTGGCGGTATCAGCATTATAAAAACTGCCGAAGATAAACGTATTGCTAAACTGATCACTTTTGCTTCCATCTCCAGTTTTTATAATTTGTGGCCCAAAGAGGCCGAAGTACAATGGAGGTTACAGGGTATTATGTATGTCAATAATTCACGAACTGGTCAGCAAATGCCTGTAAATGTTAGTTTATTACAAGATGTGGAGCAGAACCCATTGCGCTTAAACATCGTAAAACAAGCATCCCTGGTCGCTCAACCCTGGGTTATTTTTCATGGTGACAAGGATACAAGCGTACCGCTTTCGCAGGCTAAAGAAATCCACTCGGCACAACCAAATGCCAAACTGGTTGTGATAAAAGGTGGCGATCACGTTTTTGGAGCTTCGCATCCTTATGGGGATAATGTTTTGCCTAAACCGCTTTTAGAGTTTTGCGAAAAGAGTGTGGAATTTTTGAAGGGCTAAAAAACGTCTTTCAAGTGTTTATAATTTGCTTTTACAGTATCTAAAACTTCTTCCATCCTACCATTTAAAACCAATTTCGTCATAGATAGGGCCATGCCTTTTACTTGTTCAAATTCTACTTTGGGTGGCATGGCCAAAGCGTTAGGATCCGTCATGATGTTGATCAATACCGGGCCATTAAATGCAAACGCTTCCTGAATAGCTTGTTTTACATCATCCGGATCATTCACCGTTACACCTTTTATGCCCATCGCCTTGGCTACACCGGCAAAATCTGGATTTACCATATCGGTTTGCCAATCAGGTAAACCTGCCACTTCCATTTCAAGCTTCACCATGCCTAACGAGCGGTTGTTGAAAACCACAATTTTAATGGGTAGGTTATATTGTGCTATGGTTGCCATATCACCTAAAAGCATGGATATTCCCCCGTCCCCACAAAGGGCAATCACCTGCCTTTCGGGATAGGTTAATTGAGCGCCAATGGCTTGGGGCATAGCGTTAGCCATTGAGCCATGGTTAAATGAGCCCAACATAATACGCTTGCCGGTAGCGTTAATATAGCGTGCTCCCCATACGCAACTCATTCCCGTATCAACAGTAAATATGGCATCGTTATCGGCCTGCTTATCAATTACAGCCGCTACGTATTCGGGGTGTATAGCATCCTTTTGGCCTTTATCATCAATGTAGGTTTGCATTTTGTCCTTTACATCAGCATATACTTTTAGCTGCGCCTGTAAAAAGCTTTCGTCTTCTTTACGGTGCAACAATGGGTGCAATGCTTTTAAAGTATCTTTAATATCGCCGCAAAGGCCAACATCAACCTTTGCACGGCGGCCAATGCGTTCGGGCTTTAAATCTATCTGAATTATTTTGGCATCTACCGGCATAAACGGCGTGTATGGAAAATCGGTACCTAACAGTAAAAGCAAGTCCGACTCGTGCATACTGTGATAAGCGGCAGGTAGGCCAAGCAAACCCGTCATCCCAACTTCGTAAGGATTATCATATTGGATGCCCATTTTAGCGCGGAAGGAATAGCCAACTGTAGCTTTCAATTTTCCTGCTAACTCAACTACTTCATCATGTGCATCCTTAGCACCTATGCCGCAGAAGATGGTGATCTTTTTATGCTGATTGAGCAGATCGGCTAAGTTTTGCAGATCAGTATCTGTTGGCCTTACTACACCTTCGTTCTTAAATATTTTGGTTCCGGTAGCGCTTTCTTCGGCATCCATCGATGCCAGATCGCCGGGAAGGCCTAACACCGCTACTCCCTTTTGATGGATAGCATTCTGTATAGCCGCCTGTAACATGCGTGGAAATTGCTTTGGCGTAGTGGCTATCTGATTATAATAACTGCAATCATCAAATAATTTGATGGTGTTTGTTTCCTGGAAATAATCGGTACCAAATTCAAAACTCGGTATAGTTGACGCGATGGCGATAACGGAAGCTCCCGATTTATGCGCATCATATAAGCCATTGATCAGATGCACATGGCCGGGGCCACTACTGCCAGCGCAACAAGCTATACCTTCTAACTGCGCTTCGGCACCGGCCGCATAAGCACCGGCTTCTTCATGCCGCACGTGTATCCACTGGATCTTTCCGTTGCGCCTTACGGCATCATTTACCTGGTTCAAGCTATCGCCGGTAACGGCATATATTCTTTTGATACCGGCATCTACCAGCATTTCAACCAATTGGTCGGCTACATTTTTCGACATGTTTTTATCAGATTATTACTCTGATAAACCCTACAGAAGCCAACAGGTTTTAATTGATTTGAAATATAACGATAACAGGGTTCTATTTACAATGCTGGCTCTATCCAGTTACCATCGCCTTTAATAATACCGATCAATTGATCTAAAGCGTTGGCGGCGCTCACATTTTTCTGTACAACCTCTTTACCCCGGTATAAAGTAATTTTATCCGGACCGGCGCCTACATAACCATAATCGGCATCTGCCATCTCGCCGGGACCGTTTACAATACAGCCCATAATACCAATTTTTAAGCCTTTTAAATGACTGGTACGGCTGCGGATCATCTGCGTAGTTTCTTGCAGATCAAACAAGGTACGGCCGCAGCTTGGGCACGATATATATTCTGTTTTGGAGATGCGCGAGCGGGTAGCCTGCAAAATACCAAAAGCGGTTGAGGTTATTGTTTTAGTTGGGATAGCAGGTGCATCTATCCAGATACCATCGCCAAAGCCATCAACCAGTAAACCGCCCAGATCTGTAGCGGCATACAGTTGTAATTTAGATATAGGTTCATCTGGGCTGGTAATATCGCCCAGTTTTGCCATATCAAATTCACTATCAGGATAACTGCGTTTGATGATCACCGGAACATCTAAACCTAATTCCTGCAACTTGAAAAATAAACCCCGCTGATCCTGCATGCCATTCATCACATCTGTTTCCAATACAAACACCAATGTTTTATCTAATGATATCGCACCAAACTGATCTGTTTCAATATCGGCAGGTTTAATGCTTACCAGGTTCAAAGCATGATCACGCTCGGTGGCGGATACATACTCGGCCAAACTATAAACCGGGTGGCAATTGGTTTTGCTTTGCAGCGATTGCCATGTTCTATAGTTGTATAACTGCTTCAAATTACCGGGTAAGGTAAACGATGGCAAACTATCAGCCAAATAAACAAAATCGACAGATTGCTCGGCCATATTATATTTATCCAGCAGGGGGGTGTATAAATAACCTGCATCGTTCAGCACAGCAGGGTCTTTCAAATTTTTCGCCGACATATCAACCACTACACGCGGCACCATGTGCCCGCCAATAAAAGCATTGGCCTCATAGGTTTCACGCTTTACGTATTCGTAAGGGGAGTGTTGTGAGTTTTCAGTTGTGAGTTGTGAGTTGGCATCCTGATCCTTGATTCCTGACTCTTGATTCTTACTTCTCTCTTCATACCGGTTCACCAACGCAATAGCCACCGGCGATTCATACTCAGGTTCTTCGGTTAACGATACGCGTACCGTATCTCCAAGTCCATCTTCCAGTAAAGTACCAATACCTACAGCAGATTTTATGCGTCCATCCTCGCCATCACCGGCTTCGGTAACACCTAAGTGCAGCGGGTAGTTCATCCCTTCGGCAACCATAGTTTCAACCAGCATCCGGTAGGCCTGCACCATAACCTGTGGGTTGCTCGATTTCATGGAGATCACCAGGTTATAATAATTCAGTGCCTCGCACATCCGCATAAACTCCATGGCCGATTCTACCATGCCACGGGGCGTATCGCCGTACTGGCTCATGATCCTGTCGGACAGTGAACCATGATTGGTACCTATCCGCATAGCGGTACCATACTCCTTACAAATTTTAACCAGAGGGGTAAACTTGGAATAAATACGATCCAGCTCGGCCTGGTATTCTGATGGGGTATATTCTAACTGGTCAAATTTCTTTTTATCGGCATAATTGCCCGGGTTAACTCTAACCTTTTCAACTATACGGGCCGCAACTTCGGCGGCATTTGGGGTAAAATGAATATCGGCTACCAATGGCACTTTGTAGCCACGTTTCAATAGTTCCTTTTTGATCTCGGCCAAATTTTGGGCCTCTTTAATGCTGGGCGCTGTAATACGTACATACTCACAACCGGCATCAACCATCCGGATGGTTTGCTCAACCGTACCTATGGTATCCATGGTATTGGTTGTAGTCATGCTTTGGATACGGATAGGGTTGTTGCCCCCCATTGGCACATCGCCAATAAAAACCTCACGAGTTACAAAACGCGAGTAATCAGTCAACGAGTTACAGTAACGGCCTTTTAAGGCTTTTATCGCTTCAGCATCCATAGTGCAAAAATAGTAAATTTAGCTGTGAGTTAGATTTGAGTATTGAGATATGAGATTTTAGATACAAACTCCAATAACCACAGTAACCAGCAGGGGGGATTGTAAGAACATTTTCAACCTTTTAGGTCAAAAACTCAATATTGAATTATTAAGCGTTCTTCTTCACCACATAACAACCCGAAAACAGATCGTGGAAAGCCTGGTGCCTGTCGCCCCATATCATGCGTAAATAGGCTATAAAAATTAATGGGCCAACAATAAACTGACCAGCTTGGTATAAGGTTTTTCCCAGATTACGTTTTAAAGCGTGCCAAAAAGTTAAGCTATAGCCCAACTCATCAACAACAACCAGTCCCATAGCATATTTACCTACCGATGCCCGTAAGCGGCCCGATTCGCAAAGGGCATTGTATAAAACCATTATTACAAATAAGCCTAACTGGATAATGATAAACTCGGTTTGATGCTTCAACATATTGTCTGTTGTTTTCTTGATCAGGTCCTGATAAGCTACCGAAGTGCCGGGGGTAATATCGGGTTGCAAACCGATCACATATTGTGGAAAGAATATCATCGCTAACAACATTGTCCCAAACACTATCATCAGGTAATCAATAATAAATGCCGGCAGCCTTAACAAATAACTGGCTGTATTTTGTTGTGTAGGGAAATAAATGCCTTCACTCTTAAAATAAGCCGTAAACTCAGGGAGGTTAAAAGCGAAAGTGCCTTGTGTTTCCGTTGGCTGTAAAACTACATCGCTGGGCTCAAGCGGCCTGTCCATTAACTCACGGGCAGTAAACGGGCCCAGCTTTTCGCCGTTATCTAAAATATAATATTCGTTATCCATGTTTGTGAAGGCAAAAGTAAGGGTTTTAATTGAAAGGCTGTTTATTCAATTCATTTGATAACGTCAAAACCTTATACTTAACAGCTTCACATCGCTATTCACATATCATATTTGCAAAAACACAAATCTCGCTAATTGCTCAATTTCTTCTTCCGATAAACCGTGGTCGCCTTCATAGCGCCAATCCATATGATCATCAACTATAATCTTCCCTAAGCTTTGAGGTTCAGTTTCACCTTCCGTTAATTCGTAGATCTCGTTAGGCCGCCACGATTCATTTTCACTTTTGAAGAATAAGGGCGTGATACTGATATCACGGAGCAAACCATCGGTATTTAACTGGAATGTAGCACTTTTTGTTAACATGATGCAATGTTTGGTAGTATTACAAACACCATTAACAAATTGTTTGAAAAATCAATTTTAACCAATCCCGATAAAATGAATAACGCCATCCCGACTCATATCGAAATGGCATTATTCACATCGCTTCCTACAAATTAAACGAAGCTTTTAATATAAACAACCTTCCGGGGATGGTGTATGTGTTTGATGTAAATGTATTTGCCGATAGATATAAGGCGCTGTAAGTGCGGGTATCAAACAGGTTATTAGCTACCAGTTCTAAATCGGTTTTAATTTTGTTGAGTTTGTATTTGGCAGAAGCGTCGGCAAAAAAGTATTTCAGATCATTACCCTGGTTTTGGTGCGAAAAGTAATGATCTCCGGATAGTTTGAAAAACAGGTTGTTTAACGGCGCATAGTTAATAGCTCCTTGCTGCTGCAATTGCTCCACTTTTGACGAGGTAGTTACCGCCGACGATTTACTGGTAGTTTGAGTTAAATAAGCCTTATAGCTAAAATTAACTTTGTCGCTAACCTTCGATTCAACGCCTCCGTTCAGTGTTGTAGCAACGGTATTATAAGGCAGTATAATTCCGTTCTGTATCTGGTTGGAACGAGTGGTTTGCCAGGCTGCTCCCGCGCTGAAAGTTGTACGCAAACTAAAGTTATACTTACTGATACTGGAGCTGATCTGCCACGAATCATAACCATTCTCGAAAGATAAAACAATACGCTGGGTTAAAGTTGGCGTAACCACGCTCGATGATATATTATTAGCCACCGAATGTGTATACCCGGCATTCACACCAAAAAAGAATAAGGTAATGGCCTTACGGTAATTGAATCCTAACGATGCATTTTGTGTTTGGCGCTCGGTAAGGTCGGCATTGTTGGTGGATAGGCTCCGGTAATTTTTCAGGATATAGCCGTGGTAAACATCCTGTATATTCCCAATATCGTTACGGAAACTGTAGCCATAGCTAATGTAGTTTTCGATACCAGTTTGGTATTTACCCGATACGCGGGGGTTAAAGTATAAACGATTTACCGATCTATCCAGCTTATATAAACCATCCGAGTAGCTTAGTAATTGCAAGCTCAATGGCAGATCAATCGTCATTTTGAGCTTTTTGCCCGGTATATCATAACTGGCACCGGCATATAATTTAGTCCTGTTCCAATCCAAATTATTGATACTGCTATCCGATGTTGCCGTTATCGAATTGTTATATTGAACAGCATCCAACGATGATTGTAAAGTTTGCGATTGTACGCTAAAACCTACCTTATAGCTTTGCGTAAAAAAATCGGTAGGTATTTTGTACGATACATAGTTATTAGTGAACCATGTTGGGATGTTGGTTGTCTGCAATAAATTTGAGTAGGCCACACCTTTGTTAAACAGGATTGGTGTTAATCCCGGTTCAATGCTTCGGGTTTCGGGTTCGCTCATGTAATTAAGGTACGAGTACAGTTCGTATATCTTGTTGCTTTTGGTGGTATAGATCAGGTTAAACTCGTTCGATACATCAAAAGCGTTATCCTTAAAAACCTGCCCGGCAGATACCCCATTAGTCTTCAAACCAGATGTAGCGGTATTGTGGTTATAATCTGCAATAAAAGTATTGTTCAAATAGTACTTATCCTTGTTCTCATTCAACGTGATCTGACTGTGAAACAGATCGGGCTGGCGTTTATTTTGCTGTAGCTCGCTGTAGCGGATGGTGCCATTGGTTGAGTATAACTCCGTCAGTTTCTCATAAGTTTGATTTTGAGTATCGTGCAGGTATGATAGATTGGCCTTTACGGTAACATCCTTTTTCAGATGGTATAAGTTATTGAGGTTGATGATACCCGATTGATTGAACAAATACCGGTTACGCGGCAAATCCGGATCACCAGCCGTACCTAAGGAAAGTACCGTATTGGGTTTATCATTATCCAACCTGCTCAGGTACGATGACATATTAAACGAGGTGAGATCGTACTTAACATCGTACCCTGTATTGTTGCCTTTAAGATAGTTAATGGCTTTGTATTTATCTTTAAAAGCCATCGCGTTCAAATCCAGGTCGTATTTTCCCGGCACACCGGCGCCTACACTCTCCTGCCCTACCATGTGCACTTTGGCTTCGGGTTTAAAGGTAAGGTTCATGGCTACATCGTCGCTCACCACTTTATCTTTCAGGGCTTTAATGGGTTGGTTGTTCTCCAGTATCTGCACCTGGTCTACCGCCTTATTGGGGATGCTGTTCGTCGCTATATTGTATTTATCATCAAGCAAGTTATCGCCGCCAATATTTACGGTTGTGATGGCTTTGCCGTTGTAACTTATCTTACCATCATTAGCCACTGTAACACCGGGGAGTTTTTTAATTACATCCCCAATCACCCTATCCTGCGGACTGCTAAAATCCGAAGCTTTATAACTCAGCGTATCCCCGCTTACCTTTAAATGCGGGCGACTGTTTTTAATAGTAACCTCGTTAAGCAGTTTACTGCCTGCCGATAGTTTAAAGTTAACCGGAGTAGTCAAATCCGTTAAAGCACGGCTTTGCTTTTTAAAACCCACGCAGCTTACCTCTACAGATAAACCTGTTTTAGCTGCATCGGCAGGTATGGCAAGCGTATATAAACCTTTATCGCTTGTTGTGGTATAAGCCAGAATAACATTGCCGCTTTTTAATGTAATACTGGCAAAACCTACTTTTTTGCCCAAACTATCGGTTACGGTACCCGTAATACTCTGGCCCAAACAGGCAGCCGAAGCCATGGTGCACCACAGGCACACCACCAGATATTTTATGGCCGCTCTCATTTCTTTTCGGGTAATTCAAGCGGATTGTTGATCACGGTAACGGGGCCGTCAGCTCTTCTGATGTTGGTTGTAATTTGCCCACCACCAGGCCTAACATTCATACCAGAGCCAGCCATTGCCGATTGCATAAACGCGTTGGGATCTTTACGCATCGCTTCGCGCAAATTATCAAACTCTTTTGGAGTAGTGCGTACGCCATTATCTGGCAAAGCAATTATCGCAGGGTTGTCATTACCCCCACCCATACCATTAATAAACACATGCGCTCCACCGGGGGCTGCCATTGCTGTTTCTTCGGCAGGTTTAGTTGATTTGGCAACCTGCTCAATGCCATCAAATTTGAATTCAACGTCCTTTTTAGTGTCGTAAGCCTCAACAATTAAACCCGGTAAACCCGATAATTTCCACGGGCCGCTCCGGTAAGGCAACTCAGCACAAAACCAGGCAGTGTAATCACGGCCTTTAAAATGGCCGGTAGCTTTCTGGCAATTCAAATTGCGGATAGTCATGGTATCTGCGCTAATCTTCCACTGAATAACCGGGAAAGGTTCATCTATTAAGTAAGTAGTCATGATGCTTTCTTTCCTGATCATTTTACCCTCGTTAGGATATTGAAAATATTCGGAACTGGTACTTCCTCCGCGCGATGTTATTTTTATCGGGCCACCGGCTTGCATTTGTGCCATGGCATCTTTCCTCATGGCATCCATCTGCATCTTTCTATCATAGCTTTTATACACGCTGGCGTTTTGACCTACCAGCAATACCATGTTTTCGGTATAAGGCTTATCGCGGGCGTTGGTATCGCGTATATGGCTAAACTTGTAGTGTACTATAGCCAATGTTGAATCGGGCTTTTGAGCAAATGCCGGGATAGCCAGCACGATGCCTAACAGGATAAGTAATTGCTGTTTCATATTAATTGCAGGTTATAAGTTTATTGTTTTTGTTGCCCCTTTTGGGGATGATCATCAATCATAAAACAAATATAACTAATTACTTAGTTAAACAACTAATACCTTAGTTAAATTTAACAATTTTTAACAAGAAGGGGCGTATTGGATAAAAAAGCGATATTACGAGGAGGAACGACGCGGCGAGCTCTATATTTTACAGAGGCGGGCGCTAAGTGTAGAGCTTGTATTATCGATTTGCCTACGTAGAGATTGCCACGCTATCGCTCGCAATAACGCTGTGGGTCTATTAATCATACCAACCTATCCCGCATCACCAGCGTTTCGGCAATCACATCATGCAGGCATTGTTGTTTTTTGTTGAAGAAGCTCATGAGGTAGCCAACAAAGAATGTCAGCACCGAAAGTATTTTATATACATTGCGTTTAATGGCTTTTGAAGTATCTATATCCGAGCCATCCATATTGCAAACCCTTATTTTTAAAATCATTTTACCGTAGGTAGCTTGTTTGGGCGAAGCTTCCATTACAATGTGATAAATAAGGTAGGCTATTGGCACAACAACTAATAGGCTGGCTGTTAGCGTGGCTTTGATCATAGCGTTGCTGATCAGGATAACCGGGATATAGGTTATCGCTATAGCTATCCCTCCTACTATCAGCCAGTCAATTATCGCGGCAAGCACACGCTGATCAAAAGCGCCAAAGTATTGCGGGGCTACCGTTTGCAAACGGAAACCGAAAATGGAGCGCAGTTCGGCAATCTCGTGGGCTTCTTTGTAATCGTCCATGGCGGCGGTCTTTACAAAATCACCGGCTTTAATGCGCATGGCTTTAAGCTCGTCAATACTATACGGGCCTTCGGGTTTGCCATTCACTACAAGCAGGTATTTTTCGTCCATAGCTCAAAAATAGTAAAGGGAACAATAATATTGCTCCCTTTACTTATAATCAATTTTTAAGATGCTTAGTATTGAGTCACCTTGAATTTAGATAAACCACCGCTTAAGCGTACGTACATTTTGTTAGCAGCCTTTTCAAAACCAGGGGTTTCGTATTCATTATCGCCTACGTTTACAAAACCTTCTAACCTTTTTGATGATAAGCCAGAATCGCTGGTGATATGGCAGGCCGCGTTTTGAGGTATATCTAAAGTCAATTTGGATACACCGGTCTCTACTTCAATATTAGTTTCGGCAAGTGGCTGACCCATTTTCACTTTAAATGATGCCACACCGCCCTGGATATTTACCTTTTGCACTTTAAATTTACTCAAATCAAAGTTCACGTTTGATACTCCGGTTTCAACATTGATCTCCCAAATGGGTTTGGTATTTAACTTAATAAAAGCCTTGTTGGTACTGTGATTACCAAAGTTGAACGTGAAGCCACGGTGATGGTTCTCGCCACCATCCTGGCCAAAATCTAAAGTTTCGGTTAACGAGTCAACACTTGTGTTTAGGTTATAATTGCCACCATGAGCTTTAGTATCGGCTTCAAAAAGATTGCTGGTAGTATCGCTTATGGTATAAGTTGTAACGCCACCATTAATATTTAAAACCGCTTGTTGGATGGCGGGTTTATAGGCTTCGCTAAAGTGCGCGGTGCCTTTATCTCCAATATGGATATCATCTCTGTCGGTTGAGTCGTTATCATTGTCAAAATTACTGAAAGCGTATCTCCAATCGTTATGGGGATAATTATGATGACTTAAGCCTGTAACTATCAGTATGCCCATACCAATTATAAGCACAACAATTTTTACAGCGGTTGCCGTGCCTGTACGGTTGTTGGCAAATATGAGGTTCACACCACCAATTACCAGCAATATTGGCCATAGGCGGATCAGGCTGAGCCAATCAAAATCTATTACATTAATACTGTTTAATAAAAAAAGTACACCTATGATGACCAGGACCGTGCCCGGAATTAATTTATCGTTACGCATGACTATAAAGTTTGAGAATTATCAGTTGATGAGGAATCGTTATTGCTAAAATCGGTAGCTTGCTTATCCGCAGGGTGCTTTACCCAGAAACCAAACATCAATACCAAACCAATGATGATCAACACAACCGGCGCAACAACTCTAAGTCTGATCTCGGGGATCAGATCATATTGCTCAAGCATAATGTAAACTCCTAAAAATATTAAGATCAGGCCACCAATGTATCTGCCTGTATGATCTTTTCTTTTAACCCCAGTAATTGGTTGGGCTTGGTATTGAGGCTGCGATTGCGACGAATTAAAAAAATCATCTGATGGTGATACCATTGGTTTGGCAGGCACCACTATCCATAAAATAAAGTAGCCCAATACGCCACCGCCGCCCAATACCGCGGCTAATACAAATAACACGCGGACCAATGATACGTCCACATTAAAATACTCTGCTAAACCTGCGCAAACACCTCCTATTTTTTTATATTGTTCGTCGCGGTATAATCTGTTACTGCTCATAATTGTTAGTTTTATTTTGTTAATAATTAAACCTGGCCCGTTACAGGTTTTATTACGATCTCATCAACATTGGCGCCCGCACTCATGTTATAGGCGCAAATTATTGCCGAAGCAATATCATCAGGAGATACAAACTTGTCCGGATTAACATCTGTACCTTTCCACGAATCTGTTAATGTCGATCCCGGCAATATCGCTGTTACTTTTACGCCGTATGTCTGCATTTCGAGCCTCATTATATTGTTTAGACACAACAAGGCAGATTTAGTTACAGAATACATTCCGGCCTCAACAACAGGGCTTAATGCCGCTACAGAGCAGATATTAAAGATATGGCCACGGGCAGAAGCCATCATGGTTTTACCAAAGTAACGGTACAACTCGTACGATGGCATGAGGTTGGTATTCATCAGCCGTGTAAAGGTATCGTCTTCATCATCCAGTATGCTCGATGGTTCGTATATACCTACGTTGTTAACAATCACACTAATGAAACCCAACTCCTGCTCTGCTAATCCGGCAAAGGCCATCACCTCTTCTTTACGGCTGGCATCGGTTTGGCGAATAATTATGCGGATACCGGGGTTTATTTTTTTGAGCTCATCCTGTAAAAGCAATAATTCTTCATTGTTTCGGGAACAAACTGCTATGTTCAAACCTTGTTTAGCAAATGCTATAGCTATGGCGCGGCCCATGCCTTTTGTTGCTCCGGTGATAATTACGTTTTCCATGGTAAAATTGAGGATGATGCGGATTGTTATGCCCGCGCTTTAAAATTAGCTATTATAATGTAATGTATAGATGCGGATGTGCAAATTTGATAATGTGCAAATAATAGGAATTGTAAATAGTACCAGCCAATAAACCCGGCAGGACAAATGATTAGATGAAAAAACGTATTTTTACCACAATTAAAATTTAATAATGCTACTACACAGCTTAGGGAAATATATTTTATTAATGCGGCTAAGTTTTAAAAAGCCGGAAAAGTTTACCGTTTATTGGAAAGAAGTAATGCACGAAATGGTATCAGTAGGTATTGGCTCGCTGGGTATCATTGCCATTATTTCGGTATTTATTGGTGCTGCGGTAACTATTCAAACCGCTTTCCAACTCATCAATCCATTAATACCTAAAAGTGTTGTAGGCAGTATTGCCCGCGATAGTACGATACTGGAGTTTAGCCCAACCATATCTGCACTGGTACTGGCCGGGCGTGTAGGCTCAAGCATGGCATCGCAAATTGGCACCATGCGCGTTACCGAGCAGATAGACGCTTTAGAAATTATGGGCGTTAACTCGCCGGGCTTTTTAATATCTCCTAAAATTATAGCAGGCACGTTAATGATACCTTTATTGGTTATTGTATCGGTATTGCTGGGTTTTACAGGTGGTTTAATTGCTTGCTCATTATCAAACGAAGTATCAGCTTCTGATTTTTTAACCGGTTTGAGCGATGGTTTTAACCCGGTAATTGTTACGGTTTGCTTAACCAAAGCGGCCGTGTTTGGTTTTATAATTACATCAATTTGCAGCTTTCAGGGCTTTTATACTTCGGGTGGCGCTTTAGAAGTGGGCCAGTCGGCAACGCGTGGTGTGGTTTATAGTTGTGTGATGATCTTATTTTTTGACTTAGTTATTTCACGGATATTCTTATGATTGATATACAAGACGTTCATAAAACCTTCGGTGAAAACAAAGTATTGAAAGGTATCACCGTGCAATTAAAACCAGGTCAGAACAATCTTATTATTGGTGGCTCAGGCTCAGGTAAAACTACTTTACTTAAATGTATTGTTGGCTTGCACGAACCCACACAAGGCAAAATTATATACGACGGTCAGGATTTTACCAGTATGGATTTTGTGGAACGTGTACCCATACGTACCCAAATTGGTATGCTTTTTCAAAGCTCTGCCCTTTTTGATTCGATGACGGTGCAGGACAATATTATTTTCCCGCTTAATTTGTTTACCAAAATGCCTTATGCCGAAAAGGTAGACCGTGCCAATTTTTGTTTAGAAAGGGTCAACCTTGCCGGGAAAGGCGCTTTATATCCTTCAGAACTATCGGGAGGAATGAAAAAACGTGTAGGTATTGCCCGTGCAATATCCATGCAGCCCAAGTATTTGTTTGTTGATGAACCCAACTCGGGCCTCGACCCAAAAACATCTATCTTAATTGACGAGTTGATTGCCGAAATTACCCAGGAATATCAAACTACAACCGTTGTGGTTACCCACGATATGAACTCGGTAATGGGTATTGGCGATCACATTATTTTTTTAAACGACGGCCAAAAATGGTGGGAAGGCAGCAGCAAAGAAATTGCCCATACCGATAACCCCGAACTGAATAGTTTTGTATTTGCCAGCAAGTTTATGCAGGCCGCGAGGGAGAAATTGTAGGAGAGTCCGAAAGTCGGGAAAGTCCGTAAGACCGGAGGTTTTATTTTATTAAGGTATACTCGCCCCAAAAATCGGTGGTGTTAACCCAATCCTGGTTAATTTGATTGCCACTTATAGTTTGCTGGCCGTTAACATATCTTATCGTAAAACTCCCCTCGTAAACATACCTGCTACTGGCGCCATTTAACTTAACATGGTAAGCAAAGGGGCCGCGTTTATCCATCGAGAAACCGAGGTATTTGAGCGGGACAGATAGCTCATAGATGTAATTCATTTTGTTATCAAACCTTGATGAAGCCTGTACATTTTCTTCGTTATAAATAGATACCAGCGTATCGGCAATATCTTTAACACCTTTTATCAATATCAATTTTGATGTTGCATCAATATCTTTGTTAGCCAATCGCATCAAAGTATCTGCACGGCGCGACATCGAGGCTGTATCCTTAACATCCCGGTGCATCTTATCCACATCTTCGTTGATTCTGAACTGCTCCTTTCGCGGTATGAGCGGGAAGGTGATACTTACCTGGCCCAGGGTATCGTTCTTTTTTGCCGAGCGATTAATGATAAGCGTAATGCCCGCCATTATACTTTTTTTGATCATGTTGGCTTTTTCGGCTTTAACTAACAAGTACAAATTTTCATTATCGTTAGCTATGCTGTAATATACTACGGTAGCTTTGTTATAAGCCTGGTATTGCCCCCATTCGGTAGCCTTGCCGTCAATTTTAACATTGGCGGGGGCTCGTAATGGGTCTTTCTGAACGGCTGGCAAACGCTGTGCATGGGCGCTTATGCTTATCGCGAAAAGCAGACAGCAATAAATTATTCCTGACAAAGTATATTTAATGGTTCTCATTTTTCCGGATAGTTAATTAGTTAGTAAACAAAACTGCCATCGCCGCGGCGCATCATTGGTGCTCCGTTACGCTTAGGCGATCCGCTCCATTTTTGCAGAAAAACCGAAAAACTTATATATACATAGCGGCTCAGCACATTACTTTTTGTATTGGTGATGGATGTTGTTGATACCGTTTGGTTAATAAAATTATTCTGGTTAAAAATGTCAAATGCCTGAATTTTTAAGTTGCCCTGAATTTTGGGAAACAGTGTACGTTGCAGGTAAGCATCTACAACAAAAGGGTTATGGGTTAAATTGGCGCTTATACCCTCCACATAGTTTTTGCTGGCGTTGTAGCCTAATTTCCATTTTTTATAGGTGAATACACCATCAATAGTTAAGGCTGTAGTTTTGGTATCGGTGTTGCGGGCATTAGGCTGTGTAAAAAATGATCGTGCAAGCGTGTAAGATACCGATGGGTTGATCTCGATGGCTTCAGTGGGGTTTAGCTGTGGCCCCAATACTTCGCTAAAGCGCCAGTTATCGGCATGGTAACCAATATCATTACTCATAGATATATTGTGGTTATAACTCATGGTGCCATTTAAACGCAGGCTATATTTCTGATCGCTCAGTTGTTTAGTTATGCCATAATTGCCACTAACCGAATAAGCGCCGTTGAGGTTAAGGTAGTGCGTTTCGTTATAAAAGCTGCTGATAGCAGGTAGTGGTACCTGCAAAACGTTGCTCACTACCTGGCTGTTAACCATACTGGTATTGGCTGTAGCCGATAAGGTTAGCTTTGAATTTGGGATATAATTATTATACTGCAAACTCACCGTATGCCTGAATGATGGCCGCAGATCGGGATTACCCACGATGACGTTTTGAGGGCTTGATTTATCGGCAACAGGCTGGATCTGCGAAAACGTTGGCTCGGTTGGGCTACCGTTATAATTCATGCTTAGCCTATGCGTTTTAGAGAAAACGTATTGAAACCTGAAGATGGGTATAATGGTAAAATTTGTACGTGATGTTGTTGCGTTAAGGGTAACCTGGGTGCCTTCTAAAAGTGTTGGGATAGCAGTTACACCTAATGAATAATTGTATTTGGGTTTGTTAACTGTGTAATTTACCCCCAGGCGCGTTTCGGAAAATGAATAGTTGTAGATGCTGCTTAACGAAGGTACATGCACAATTTGATTGGCCCTGTTAATACTATCGGTTACCGCGGTATTGGCATAGCCGCGATAGTTAAGTACGGCATTAAATTGCAGCAATTCGGTTTTACTTAAGGGTTCAACATAAGTTAAATTGGTTGAGTAGCTGTTACTAGGGCTATTACGTGCTGTAATTGGCCGATAAATCGAATCCCTTTTAGTTGCCAATAATGAATCCTGATAAAGGGTACGTGTATTGCTTTCACTACGTTGCTTTTGGGTGCTCCAGTTGGCCGAGAACTGTGCCGAAAAATTACGCTTCTTCTTTTTAAACAGGTGCTGATAAAAGGCAGTACCACCGTAGTTTGCATAATCGCTTGAACTTAAACTTGTACCATTTGCAATTTGATTTTGATACCCAAACAACGTGTTTGAATATGTATTGGATGAGTTCGAACCCGAATAATTAAATGTTGGTGTGATCTGGATAAAATTGGAGCTATCGGCATTGATATCCAATTGCATGTATAAATTATGTCCCTTGCTACCGCTTTCACCCGAACTACTGCTCACAAAATTGGTAGTACCGTTTGAACTAAAGGATTGCCCATCGGCATCGTAAATATTATTGCTGTTGTAAAAGTTGTACGAATAGCTGCTGTTAAACTGCACCTTTTTACCCCATTGATCGCGATAGCCCATACTGGGCCTGCCATAACTGTTGCTGCCGCCAGATGCGCCGCTGGAATTATCACCAGCTACACCGTTTACCGTACTATTGAACGAGCCATTAAACCCTATTTGCTGGTTAGCATTAATACGCTGTACAAACGCGTTACCATCACTGCGGTCATTATTCCCCGCTGATGCGCTAAGGCGTGCCATGTTACCTATCGATCGATCGGCCTTGGTGGTAATGTTCAATACTTTGGTTGGGTCGCCGTCTTTAATACCGGTACGGGCTGCCTGTTGTCCGTAATCGTCAACAAACTGGGCCTTATCTACAATGGCGGCAGGCAGATTTTTTACAGCCTGGGCCACATCACCACCGGCAAAATCTTTACCGTTTAGGCGTGCTTTTTTCACCTCTTCGCCCATAAAGGTTACTTTACCATTTTTATCAACTTCTACATTTGGCATTTTTTTGAGGAGTTCATCAAGCGTTGCATCGGGCCTCACCTTGTAATTTGCGGCACGGTATTCAACTGTATCCGTTTTGTATATCACATCTGGTGTACCGTTAATTTTCACCTCGTTTAATACATGCTGCCCCTGTCCTAATATAATGGGGTTTAAAACAAGCTTGCGATCTAGATCACTCAATAGAAACTTACGCACCGTTGGCGCGAAACCCATAGCCTTAAAACTAATGCTGAATGTGGCTTGCTTTACATTTTTAAAAACAAATATCCCCCGCTCATTACTTGAAACATGTAGTGTGTCTTTTTTAGAGATAAGCGTAATGGTTACGCCGGGAATAGAATTATCAGATGAATCTTTAACAATACCGCTTACCTCCCTAAAAGGTAATGGGGGCGGGTCTGTTGGCTTTGCCCTGGGAGGGGATTGGGTTTGGGCAAACAGCTTCCCACCCAATAAAATTGTGATAATTAAAAATGTTATATTTTTCATTTAGATTTTGGGCTGCTTTGAAAATATACTCGCACCAAAAATCCGTATTGTAACCGGGTAAATGTTCATTATATAGATAGGTTTAGGTTTAACTATAATATTAGTTAAAGGTATATAAATAAAGATGTATTCATAATATGTATCAAAAAAATCATGCAAAATAGTTTTGCCTATATTTGCAGCCGCAAATACAACACATTAAAAGAATGATCCAACTACTTACCCCTACCCACTGGAAAGATTACGAATTGATTGACTGCGGCGACTTTGAGAAAATGGAGCGCTTTGGCAATCTGATCCTGATCCGCCCGGAGCCACAAGCGGTATGGAATAAGGGTTTAAGCGAAGCTGAGTGGACCAAACAGCATCACATCCGTTTTAAGGGCCGTTCGGCAACATCGGGCGAGTGGGTGAAAAAGAACCATAACCTGCCGGATAGGTGGAACATTGAATATAAAAACAATGATGTGAAGATCAATTTGCGCATGGCTTTAACATCGTTTAAGCATGTGGGCATGTTCCCGGAGCAAGCCGTAAATTGGGATTATATCAGCAAGCATGTGAAAATGTTTAAGGCCGAACAGCCTAAGGTATTGAACCTGTTTGCTTATACAGGTGGCGCATCACTTATCGCGAAAGCGGCCGGCGCCGATACAACACATGTAGACTCGATTAAACAGGTAGTTACCTGGGGTAACGAGAACATGGAATTATCGGGTATTAAAGATATCCGCTGGGTGGTTGAAGATGCCTTGAAATTTGTGAAGCGCGAGGTTAAACGTGGCAAAACTTACAACGGCATTATTCTGGACCCACCGGCTTACGGCCATGGCCCTAACGGCGAAAAGTGGAAACTGGAAGATAGCCTGAACGAAATGATGCACGACGTGGTTAAGCTACTTGACCCCGAAGAGCACTTTTTAATATTGAATACTTACTCATTGGGCTTTTCATCGGTTATTGTGCAGAACCTTATTCAAAGCGCTTACCCCAAAGTGGAGAATTTGGAGATTGGCGAATTGTATTTACAAGCTACCGCGGGTTCAAAATTACCGCTGGGCGTTTTCGGCAAGTTTTTCAAGCATAAATAAGGCGGCTACAGCATACTTTGTGCGATCTCCCTTCCATAACTACCTTATTTTGTATACCTTTTGTTACTGTATCAGTAAATTTGAGGGCGCAGTTTATATAGCTACCAATAAAAAACAGAATGGATCAAAACGTTAATCATAAGCTTATTATCTATCAGATGTTACCGCGGTTGTTTGGGAACACTAACACTACTAATAAATTTTACGGTTCTATTGAAGAAAACGGGGTTGGTAAGCTGAATGATATTAGTGATAAAGCCCTGCACCAAATCAAGGCGATGGGCTTTAGTCATGTTTGGTACACCGGTATTATTGAACACGCTACCATGACGGATTATTCCAAATTTGGTATTAAGCTGGACGACCCTGATGTAGTAAAAGGCAGGGCCGGTTCGCCGTACGCGGTTAAGGATTATTATGATATTGACCCGGATTTGGCGGTGAATGTAAAGAACAGGATTGCTGAGTTTGAAAGTTTGGTAAAACGAACTCATGCCAATGGATTGAAGGTTATTATTGATTTTGTGCCTAACCATATTGCCCGTACCTATAACTCGGACGCGAAGCCTAAAGGTGTGAGTGATTTTGGTGCGGACGATGATAAAACGAAAGGTTTTAGTCCGACTAATGACCTATATTATACACCGGGGCAGGCTTTTGCTGTTCCGCAGGGATATAATCCGGGTGGGGATGAGTTTCATAGTCCGTTGAAAACGGGGGTCTTTGACGAAAATCCCGCCAAGGCAACCGGGAACGATGTATTTAGCGCTACACCAAGTATTAACGATTGGTTTGAAACCGTTAAACTGAATTATGGTGTTGATTATATGAACGGCCGCCAAGGGCATTTTAACCCTACCCCACCCGTTTGGCAAAAGATGTTTGATATTTTGCATTACTGGACAACTAAGGGTGTGGATGGTTTCCGTTGTGATATGGTGGAGATGGTTCCGGTTGAGTTTTGGAGTTGGATAATTACGAAACTAAAAGCCGAATATCCTGATCTGGTATTTATTGGTGAGGCGTACGATACATCAAAATACGGTACCTATATTTTTACCGGGCACTTTGATTACTTATATGATAAGGTTGGTTTGTATGATGGATTGAAGCGCTTAATGCGTAACGAACCTGCTTGTACCATTTGGGATATCAACAAGGTTTGTTTCCACGAAAGCGCGGAGTTTCCGGAGCATATGTTAAGGTTTTTGGAGAACCATGATGAGGAGCGTATTGCTTCACTTCATTTTGCCGGGGATGCCTGGCTGGCTGTTCCGGCTATGATAGTTACGGCCACTTTGTCTGCAGGGCCGGTTATGATCTACTCTGGCCAGGAAGTTGGGGAACCGGCAAATGGTACAGAAGGTTTTAGCGGGACCGATGGACGGACCAGCATATTTGATTATTGGGGATTACCCGAGCATCAGAAATGGGTTAACGGTGGCAAATTTGATGGCGGAGCTTTGTCTGATTCGCAAAAGCAATTGCGTGAATTTTATAGCCGGTTACTGAATGTAGCGGCCAATAATGAGGCTATTACCAAAGGAGAATTTCATGAGTTAATGCTGCTTAACCTGCACGAGGGATATGGTTTTGATGAGCATACTTATGCTTATGTGCGTTATACGGATAAGCAAAGAATTTTGGTGGTGACCAATTTTAGCCGTACTGAACACGAGTTTAATGTGAAGCTTCCGGCTGAGTTATTGGAGAAATGGGGCATGGATGGTGCCATTGCTTTTAAAGATATGCTGGGTGAAAAGGTTTATCATACCATTGATGTGAAGCATGGGGTGGTGATGAAGATTGCCGCGGCGAGTGGGTTAGTGTTAAGCTTTTAAATATCTAAAGCTTTATTCAACTCAGCAATGCTCAGGTTTAATACCGGATGAATAAGGTCGGGCGCAATTTCGTTAAGCGGCACTAAGGTAAATTTGCGGTGTTGCAATTGCGGGTGCGGAACGATCAGATCGGGCTCGCTGATCACTTCGTTGCCATAAAAAAGGATGTCGATATCAATAGTTCTGGAGCCCCATTTTTCTTTGCGCTCGCGGCCCAATTGTTTTTCTATGCCTAATATGGTATGCAGAACGGCTTGTGCGGTAAGCAGAGTTTCAACTTCTAATACCTGGTTCAAATAATCGGGTTCATCGGTTTTGCCCCATGCCAAAGTTTGATGCACAGTTGATGCTTTGAGTACCGGGCCCACCTGTTTTTCTATTTCGGCTATAGCCGAATTTAAAAAAGAAGCCCTTTGGCCCATATTACTTCCCAATAGTAAAAAAACACTAATCATTGTTGTAACAAATATCGCAGTTAATGCTCTTATCCATATCTATTTAGTAATTTTGCATAGTTAACGCTTTTTAATATTTCATGAAACAATTCTTCAAATTTGTTTTCGCCACAATACTTGGCCTCTTTATTACTTTCTTTTTGCTCATCATTGTTTTAGTTGCAATTGTTGCTACCGCTACCAGCGATAAACCTACCGACGTAGCTTCAAACTCGGTTTTGCGTATAGCGCTTACCGCACCCATAAACGAACGTACGCCCGATAACCCGTTAGCCGGGTTAAGCTTTTTAGGCTTTGACGATAATAAAGTGATAGGCTTGAATGATATTTTGGCCAACATTAAAAAGGCAAAAACAGACAACAATATTAAAGGTATCTTTTTGGACGAGAGCTACATGATGAGCGGCCAGGCCACTACCGAAGAAGTACGTAACGCGCTGATAGACTTTAAAAAATCGGGTAAGTTTATTGTCGCTTACTCCGAAATATATACTCAAAGCTTTTACTACTTAGCATCGGTTGCGGATAAGGTTTACATGAACCCGAAAGGCATTTTTGAGTTTCATGGCTTTAGCTCACAAGTTATGTTTTACAAAGGCGCCCTTGATAAATTAGGCATTGATATGCAGATCATCAAAGTAGGTACTTTTAAAAGCGCTGTTGAGCCTTTCTTTTTAACCAAAATGAGCGATGCCAATCGTTTACAGGTGAATGCTTATTTAGGTTCGATGTATGATCATTTTTTGTCGGGAATAAGCGCGAGCCGACATGTGAATAAAGATTCGCTGTTTAACATCGCTAACAATATGTTGATACAAAACCCGGAAGATGCGGTAAAATACAAACTGTTAGACGGTCTGAAATACAAAGACGAACTGCTTGACGAGTTAAAACAACGCACCGGAGTTGATAAAAAGAAAAATATAAAATCGGTTAATATTGGTGATTATACTAAAGCCAATGGAAATGATGATAAAGATACGAGCAGCAACCGTGTTGCAATAGTTTACGCGGCTGGCGAAATTAATGGCGGCGATGGGGATGATAACAGTATCGGATCGGAAAAAATATCGAAAGCCTTGCGCCAGGTGCGTTTGGATGATAAGGTTAAAGCGGTTGTATTACGTGTTAACTCCCCGGGAGGCAGCTCGTTAGCGAGTGATGTGATATGGCGCGAAGTAATGCTGACCAAGAAGGTGAAACCTGTTATTGTATCGATGGGTGATTACGCGGCGAGCGGTGGTTACTACATTGCCTGCGCGGCAGATTCTATTTATGCCGAGCCAAATACCATTACCGGTTCGATAGGTATTTTTGCGATGCTGCCTAACCTGCAGAAATTTTTTAATGATAAACTGGGCTTAACTTTTGACGGTGTAAAAACCGGCAAGTTTGCCGATCTGGGCGATGTATCGCGCCCATTAACTCCCGAAGAGCGTTTGATACTACAAAACCAGGTTAACCGTGGCTATGATACTTTTACCAAAGCGGTTGCCGCCGGGCGACATAAAAGTCAGGCTTATATAAACAGCATTGGTCAAGGGCGTGTTTGGACAGGTAACCAGGCTATTAAAATAGGTTTGGTTGATAAACTGGGCAATATTAACGACGCGGTAAAATCGGCAGCAAAAAAAGCTAAACTAAAAGATTACAGCGTAGTGCCATACCCCGAGCAAACCAGCAAGTTTAAAAACTTAGGCAAAACCTTCAGCGTAGAAATGCGCGCGCAAATGGTTAAGGCCGAATTAGGCGATAACTACAAATACTACAACCAGGTTAAAGAAGCTGTGCAACGCAGCGGCGTGCAGATGCGGATGCCTTATGAGGTGGTGATCAAGTAAGAAGCAAGAAGTTAGAATCAGGAATCAAGACTTTTAAAGCCATTCGCGTTGCGGGTGGCTTTTTTTGTTGTTATAAAACTTCAATCACTTGTTCATGGATTTCAATTCGATTTTACACTTATCAAATATTAGCTTTTCCTCATCAAATTTTATTTGACAACGATTGATTGTATCATTATCAACTTTGGAATCTACTTCTTTTAAAAAAATGGGAATAATTGCATATTTACTCAAACGGTAAGTCATTAAAGCTCCACCAGCGAAACCTTGGTCTTGTTTATATTCAATATTATAACCGTTTAATTTCCATTTCTGGATGACAGTAATAGATCCTCCCATTGCACCAAAGAATGAGATAAACCCACAAATCAGAAATAAAAAGAATGTAGTAGTTAGGGCATTGATTATTTTACGTATGATATTTTTCAAATAAAAACTATAACCACACGCAAGTGAAATATAAATTAAAATAGCATATCCGTTTGATACGATATAAGAATAACCTGTTAAGGCTGGCAAAAGCAAAACTGCCGCAGCAATTAAAATATATAAAATCACTTTATCAGAAAAGTTATCCTTTATTAACAGGCCTAATATTGGAAAAGTAGAAAAAAATAAAATTAATTCGGGATGTTCCACTACATACATCATAATTGTCAATTTTTGGAAAGATAATTAAATTATTATAAGAGTTCTATAGGCGTTAATGTATTTCCAAATCCACCTTATCTCAGATCAAAATTCGTATTTTTACCACATTGAATAGCTCAATGGAAAATAAACCTATAGCCCGTACCCTGCGTTTGCTCTCACAGTTAATGGAACTGCATGAGGTTAATCCTTTTAAAATAAAATCGGTAGCGAATGCTGCCTTTAAGGTGGATAAGCTACCTTTCAAATTGGCGGATAAACCATTTGACGAGTTGGAGAAGATTGACGGGATAGGTAAAAGCCTGGCAGGTAAAATTGTTGAGTTGCTAACTACCGGTACAATGTTTGAACTGGAAGAGCTATTAGCCTCTACCCCGCCTGGTGTGGTGGAAATGCTGGCTATTAAAGGTATTGGTCCGAAAAAGATAGCGATCATTTGGCATGAGCTGAATATTGAGAACATTGGTGAGCTATATTATGCCTGTAACGAGAACAGGCTGATTGAAGCCAAAGGTTTCGGTTTAAAAACGCAGGAAGAGATACGCAAAGCCATTGAATTTAAAATGGCCAGCAATGGCAAGTTTTTGTATGCCCGGGTTGAGCAATTGGCTATTGATATGCAAGAGCTAATGCAGAAGCTTTTGCCCGAAGCCGATATTATGATATGTGGGGAGTATCGCCGCAGGTTGGAAATTATCAATGAGCTTTGTTTTGTAATTGGTACCGGTGATACGGATGAGGCTATCGGTATTTTGCAGCAGGATGCCTTTTTGCAAAACATCCGTGTAAACGAAAATATTATCAGTGGCGACACGGAGAGCGGTTTATTAACGCATATCCATGTTGTGGATATAGCTCATTTTAATACGCAGGTATTTATCCAAACCGGTAATGCGGAACATGTTGAAGCTGTTTTAAATCGGATAAAAGAAAGTAACCTACGCGTTGAAAGTGAGGAAGATATTTATGAAAAAGCAGGTTTACCTTTTATTGAGCCGGAACTGCGTGAGGGTACTGATATCATCGCGAAAGCTATTGAAAGCGAATTACCAGAACTGATCACTTATAATGATTTGAAAGGTACACTACATAACCACAGTACCTGGAGCGATGGGGTGAATACATTGGAAGAGATCGTACCCTACTTGCGTGATGAACTAAAACTGGAATATTTAGGTATTTGCGACCATAGCAAAAGTGCCTTTTATGCCAAGGGTTTGAGCATTGAGCGGGTGTTGCAACAGCATGAGGAGATAGATCATATCAATAAAAAAACGCCAGATTTCCATATTTTTAAGGGGATAGAATCGGATATATTGAACGATGGTTCGTTGGATTATCCGGATGAGATATTACAGCGCTTTGATTTTATTGTGGCATCGGTACACTCTAATTTAAAGATGGCCGAGGATAAGGCCACGGCCCGATTAATTAAAGCTATTGAGAATCCATACACTACAATTTTGGGGCACCCCACGGGCAGGCTTTTACTAAGCCGTAATGGTTATAGTATTGATTATAAAAAGGTGATTGACGCCTGCGCGGATAATGGGGTGGTGATAGAGATCAACGCTAACCCATTGCGTTTAGATTTGGATTGGCGCTGGCACCAATATGCTTTAGATAAGGGTGTTTGGCTATCCATTAATCCCGATGCTCACCGTAATGAAGGCCATCTGGATATGCATTATGGTGTTTTATCCGCGCGTAAAGGTGGTTTATACAAGGAGCGTTGTTTGAATGCATTGAGTTTAGATGAGATAAAACAAGTATTTGAAAAACGGAAAGCTCATATCAACAGCAGCAAATAATTTGGAAAAGGGCCTCAAAATATTGGTGATCCGCCTGAGCTCGATGGGTGATGTGATTTATACCACGCCTGTTGTGCGTTGTTTGAAGCAACAATTGCCGGGTGCCGAGGTCCATTTTTTGACCAAACCCTCTTTTAAATATATTTACGATAATAACCCTTACGTTGATAAACTGCACCTGCTAAAACCCACGCTAAAAGAGACCATAGCGGATATTCAGGCTGAAAAATTTGATTACATTATTGATCTGCATAATAACCTGCGTACTGCTATCATCAAATTTAAAACGGGGATCAAATCATCAACCTATAACAAGCAGAGCGTTCGCAAATGGTTATCGCTTAAGTTGCATTTGAAAAACCTCGTTCCGCATACCCATTTGGTAGAGCGGTATATGCAAACGGTTGGCTTTTTGGGTGTGAAGAATGATGGCAAACCTATTGATTATTATGTAAAGGCAGATCATCAATTAACTGACTTATTGCCCCAATCGCACCAGCAGGGGTACATCTCGTTCATTATCGGGGCAACCCACTTTACCAAGCGCATGCCTAACGAAAAGATCATCAGCATATGCAAGCAAATTGAACTGCCTGTAGTTTTATTAGGAGGTAACGATGTAAAGGGTAATGCTGACGAAATTGAGGCGGCTGTTGGCGCAAAGGTTTATAATGCCTGCGGCAAAACATCGCTGGATGAATCGGTTTATCTGGTTTCAAAATCCCGTAAGGTAATTGGTTTTGATACTGGGTTAACCCATATTGCTGAGGCTTTTAATGTGCCTATCGCTTCAATTTGGGGTAGCACCGTTCCCGAATTGCTTGGTGTACAGCCATATGAGGTTAAAGGTGCCGAGGTTATTGGGATTGAATTACCCTGTCGGCCCTGCTCAAAATTCGGTTTAGAAAAGTGCCCGCTCGGTCATTTTAAGTGTATGAACGAAATACCTGAAAATGTTGTTGTTAGTTATGCTAATAATGTGTAAATAGCGTTACTAATTAAAAAATTAAATGCGCAGGCTGCTATTTTCGTTAATTTTTATTTCAATTGGAATAACATCGGTAAGGGCTCAAAATTTACAATACGGTTTAAAGGCTGCTTTGGGTTTTGCATCGCAAAGCATGGATAATACCACTATTCTGTCTACAAATTCGGTAACTACTTATTCCATATCTGCATATGTTGATATACCCTTTAAAATGTTTTACCTGCAACCGGGTTTAAATTTGGTAGGTAAGGGTGTTAAACAATACCAGGAAGCACAAACCAATACCATTACGTTAACCTATCTGGATATCCCGATAACGGCTATTTATAAGTTCAACCTGCGTACTCTGGGTAAACTGTATGTTGGTGCGGGCCCCTATGCCTCGATAGGTTTGAGCGGCAATAACCAGGTGGAAAGTGTAAGTATCATATCGGGCAGTGATGTTAAGTTTGGTAACGATCAGGATTACCGTAAATTAGATTTCGGCGTTAATTTTGCCGGCGGGTTGGAACTCAACAACCACTTAACCTTTAATATGCGGTACGCCTTAGGTTTAAACAATATTGCATCGGATGCGGACCTGGATGCCAAAAGCGTTAAGAATAGAATATTTACCATTGGCTTAGGTTTTTGGTTATGAAGAGGCTGATGATCGTTCGTCACGCAAAATCTGACTGGGATGATGCTTCTTTAAGCGACTTTGACAGAACCCTAAACCATCGTGGCAAAAAAGCCGCGCCTGATATGGCCGAACGCCTGCTTAAAAAGCATATCATTCCGCAATACTTACTGAGCAGCCCGGCAGTGAGGGCTAAAACTACGGCCAATATTTTTGCTAAAACACTGGGCTTGGCCGAGCCATCATACAATCGTTCTATTTACGAAGCCAGTTACCCTAGCCTGCTTAAAATTGTAAACGGCTTACCTGATGCTTATGATTTTGTAGCCCTGTTTGGGCACAACCCAGGTTTTAGCGATCTGCTTTATCAACTTACCGGGCAAATCTATGATATGCCAACCTGCGCTATTGCTATTGTTGATTTTGATTTGGAAGAGTGGAAAATGGTTAGTGGTGATACCGGGAGTTTATCGTTTTATGATTACCCGAAGAATGGGGATTGATGAGTTATTAAATCGCACGTACAAGCCCCTGCGCTCTATGCGTACCTCAAAATACCCCGCGTACCTTCTTAAATTAATGATTGATGCTATACGTTTTTCCGGGAAGGGAATTAACGAATCCCTGCATTTCGAGGTTTAATAAGTTCATGGCTAACTGACTTAAAGGCAAGTTGGTTTTAATTGCCAGATCATCAATACCTAAAGTCCCCGCGTTTTGCTGGATGGTTTCGAATATCAGGCGTTCGTTAGCAGATAAGTCGATAGGCATCATTAACTGGGCTTGCTTTTTGATATCGCCGTGGGTTTTCTCCCAGCCTAAAACATAACCCAGATCGGCACCCGATGTTAACAAGGCGGCTTTATTATTCCGGATAAGAAAATTGCAGCCTGTGGAGTATTCATCAGAAATACGTCCCGGAAAGGCAAAAACATCGCGGTTATAGGAGTTGGCAATTTCGGCGGTAATGAGCGCGCCGCCTTTTATGCTGGCCTCTACCACAATAGTACAATCGGCCATGCCGGCTACAATACGGTTACGTTTGGGAAAGTTTTCCCTATCGGGGATAGTGCCTGAGGGGAAATCGGTTAGCCAACCGCCATTGCTCAACATTTTATCAGCGGTTGGGCGGTTTTGTGCGGGATAGATCCGATCCAATCCATGCGCGAAAACGCCTATGGTGGGAATCTCCATACGGAGGCTTTCTTTGTGAGCGGCAACGTCAATGCCATAGGCTAAACCGCTTACTACAATTACGTCGTAGGCTTTAAGGTCTTCGATCAGATCCCGACAGAGTTGTTTGCCGTAATCGGTAGCGTTACGGGTACCAACTACGCTTACTATGCGGGGCTGGTTTAAATCGGCGGTGCCTTTATAATATAACAATGCCGGTGAGTCGCTGCAGTTTTTTAACCTTTTGGGATAAGTGGCATCAGTATAAAACAGTACCTGAATATTGTTCTTTTCAATAAAATCCATTTCCCGTTTGGCACGCTCCATGGCCTCGGGCGTATTGATGTATTCTATGGTTTTGTGGCTGATACCGGGTATTTGCATCAGCTTTTTGGGTGATGCTTCAAAAACAGCTTCGGCACTGCCGCAATAACTTACTAAAACCTTGGCTAAATGGTCGCCTATATTTTTGGTGAACGTTAGGGCGATCTGGTGGAGTGTTGACATAGAGAAGATGGAAGACGTATCAGGTAAGATAGAAGAGGTGCTTAATTATTATCTTCTGTATATACCAATGTTGCCAACTAAAGTATAAATAATACTATAAATATTAGCATTGTTTATTAAAAAATTTAAGAGCTTATTTAAACAACTTGATAGTCAATCTTAAAATCAAGTATTACGCCCCCAATTTAATTTGCAAAACTGCTCATTCTCCTTTTTTATAATTAGCTTTCGGCTACATTAGTACCTATTAAAAATCGACAACTTGAAACATTTAAAAACGCTTACAGGATTAGCCATATTGGTTTGTTCGTTCAACTTATCGTTCGGGCAAATTACTGAAACTTTGCCTCAGGATACCAGCAATGCAGTTTACGTTCAGGTTGAGCAGCGACCTACGTTTCCGGGTGGCGATGTAGGCTTTTCTAAATTTTTGAGTTCCAGTATCGTTTACCCGGCGCAGGCCAAAACAAGTGGCGTACAAGGCCGGGTATTTGCCAGCTTTATCATCGAAAAAGATGGCAGCTTAAATGATATTAATATTTTACGCGACCCAGGATCTGGACTTGGTGATGAGGCCGTGCGCGTTTTAAAACTTTCGCCAAAATGGACACCGGGTGTACAAAACGGCAAGTATGTGAGGGTTAAATATGTTGTGCCTGTTAGCTTTAACCTGGGTGGACCACTTATACAATCGCGCATGGTCACTAAATACGATACCACAAAGGGTAAGGTGTATTCTGCTGTTGAGATCAATCCTGTGTTTCCGGGTGGCGAAGCTGGCTTTAGTAAATTTTTATTAGAGAACATTCAATATCCAGCAGAAGCCAAACGAAATAACGTTACCGGACGTGTTTTTTTACAATTTGTAGTTGAAGCCGACGGGAGCTTAAGTTATATCAACATAATTCGCGATCCGGGTAGTGGTTTGGGCGATGAAGCTGTACGTGTAATGAAGCTATCGCCACGTTGGAAACCGGGTTCGCAAAATGGCAAACCTGTACGGGTACAGTTCACGGTGCCTGTCAACTTTAGTTTATCGAAATAATATGAAGCGTTCTTTTACACTTGTTTTGGTACTTATTGCCTTGCAATCACTATTATTTATCGAACAGTCACTGGCAGTAACCATGAAAAGTTTTGCGAGCAGGGTTGACTCATTAACGGACACGACCTACTATTTAAGTGCTAAATTTGTCCCGGTTTATAAAACAGGGAATGCTGCATTAAACGAGTATTTACGTCAAAACTTTCATCTGCCTAAAGGCTTGAAGAATAATACCACTACAGAGCATTTTGTATTTCAGTTTATAATTGAACGGCATGGGAATGTATCAAATATCGAACTGTTTAATAACACCGAAAATGATGTTACCCGTGAAATTGCCCGACTGTTAAGCGCAAACAATAACTGGGTACCGGGTATTAGCGAATATAAAAATGTACGCAGCCTTGAACGTACACTGTTTGTATTACCAATTGATTTTGCAAAAAACAGCATATCTGTACCAGAGATCCGTACCACACAAGATTCCATTGATCACCATATTTTGTTTTCTGCTGTTGACACCAACCCTGCGTTTGAAGGCGGCGAAAATGGTTTTGGTTTATTTTTACGAGATCACATCAGGTACCCTAAACTGGCTAAGGAAAAAAATGTTACCGGTAAGGTATTTATTCAATTTGTAGTTGAAGAGGATGGATCATTATCTCATGCCCATTTGGTGCGCGATCCGGGCAAGGGCCTTGGAGACGAAAGCATGAGGGTATTACGCCTTTCGCCTAAATGGATACCTGGTATCAAAAATGGCAAACCGGTTAGGGTAGCTTACACTGTTCCGATTAATTTTAGTTTGGCAGAATAAATCTTCATTTCATAAAAGGCTTTCTGATACATTACAAGGCGCTTTCTATCCGCCACTCTAAATAAACTATAAAAATAGTTTGCAAACTACAATTATAGTTTATACCTTCATTTAACCAAACTATAAAACTAGTTAGCAATGAAGGAAAGCATCAAAGAACTCACCAAGGCCGAAGAACAAGTAATGCGCATACTTTGGCAATTAAACGAAGCTATTGTTAAAGATGTGGTAGAGCAAATGCCTGAGCCCAAGCCTGCTTATAACACGGTATCGACCGTGATACGGGTATTGGAGGGTAAGGGCTTTATTGATCATAAGGCTTACGGAAACTCCTACGTTTACTTCCCTACCATCAGCGAAGAGAATTACAAAAAATTCGCGCTGGATAAGATCATGAATAATTACTTCAGTAACTCGTACCAAAGTTTGGTTTCATTTTTAGTGAGCGAGAAGAATTTAGGGATCAATGAATTGGAAGAATTAACCAAACTGGCCGAAAACCTTAAAAACAAAAAGCAATGAGCCTGATACACTATTTATTAGAGGCCAACCTGTACCTGGTTGCCTTCTACCTGTTGTATGTGCTGTTATTGAGGAGCGAAACACTTTATCAGCTTAACCGTGCCTATTTATTGGGTACAAGCTTGCTGGCCTTTGTTATCCCGATGCTACAGTTAGGGATATTGAAGCCAGAAATTGTGCATTCGGTAAATGCGGGTATAGCATCAGTTGATATGGACCTGGTTTCGGTATCTGTTATACCTGCCGCGGTTGCTATACAAGCGCCTAAATGGACAGTGGTTGATTACGCGCTTACAATGTATGGAATTGTAACGCTGGTTATGTTTATGTTATTGGTATATAAAATTGTAAGGCTGGTGTCCTTATCTAAAAAAGGTTATTCTAAACGCCAGAACGGTTTTGTAGTAATAGAAGTACCTGGCGAAAACGTGGCATTCTCGTTTTTTGGTTATTTGTTTGTGAATACGGAGCTATCGGCATCGCAAACTATATTGCACCACGAGGAAGTTCACATCAGGCAAAAACATTCGTGGGATGTGATCTATGTTGAACTGCTTAAAATATTTAACTGGTTTAACCCGGCTGTTTATTTATTGCAAAGAAGTTTAAAGGAAGTGCATGAATTTATTGCCGACCAACATGTTGCTGCTAACGAAAATGGCGCGGCAGACTATGCCGACTTTTTGATCGGCAATGCTTATGGCATTACTCAAAACCAATTAACTAATTCATTTTTCAATAAAAACCTATTAAAAAGAAGGATCATTATGTTATACCAAAAAAAATCGGGCAGGGCAGCAAGGCTGAAATACCTGTTAACCTTACCGTTGATATGCGGTTTGTTATGCCTATCAACATTGGCATTTACTACTAAAAATTATGGCGTGGTTGATTTGGTACCTAAGCATATTGTTAATGAAGTTGAAAAGCCAACGGCAATTAGCAGGTCTACACCCTCATTTCCGGGTGGGGCTCAGGCTTTGCATAAATTTTTGAATGATCATATTGATCGTTCAAAAGTAGAAAGCGGGGCTATTGTAAATCACCTATTTCTGACGTTCCGGGTTGAAAAAGATGGCAGCGTATCAAACCTGGAAATAAAACGCTCACCAAAAGGTGAGTTTAAGCCGGAAACTGTTGCCGAAATTACCCGGATTTTAAATAACGGGCCCAAATGGATACCGGCTACACGCAATGGCGAAGCGGTAAGTTCAAGATCATTTGTAGTATTCGACTTTAAAGATGGCGTAGGTTCCGAATCTGTTGCGACAGAAGAAACATCTATTTCAAAGACAGATAATAATAGAGTTGTATTTAATGCAGTTGAAAAGAATCCATCCTTTCCCGGTAATGAAGATGGTTTTGATAAGTTTTTGGCCAAGAATATTAAATACCCGCAAACGGCAAGAGATAACAACATATCGGGCAAAGTATTCTTACAATTCATTGTAGAACCTACCGGCTCATTATCCAACATTAAGATATTGCGCGAACCGGGCTATGGCACAGGTGCCGAGGCTTTACGGGTTTTAAAACTATCACCAAAATGGAAATCAGGGGAACAAAATGGCAGAAAAGTAAGGGTAATGTATACGGTACCTGTTAATTTCAGTTTAGCTCCGAGCGATAAAAAGGATGCCACTACAAGCGCCCCAGATCCCGATTCGGTATATAGAGCGGTAGAAATAAACCCTAAATTCCCGGGCGGTGAGGCAGCTTTTGGTAAATTTTTGCGTGATAATATCAGGTATCCAAGGGTAGCAAAGGAAAACAATGTACAAGGTAAAACCTTTACACAATTTATTGTTGAGAAGGATGGTAGTTTATCTAATTTTAAAGTTGTTCGTGATCCCGGAACCGGTTTAGGCGCCGAATCGATGAGAGTTCTTGGTTTATCGCCTAAATGGACTCCGGGAATTAATAAGGGCGAAGTTGTTAGGGTACAATATATTGTGCCTATCAATTTTAGTTTGGCTGATGGTGATGGATTAAAAGACACCAAAGCATTTTATAAATACATTCTTGATCATGTAAGATACCCCGCAATTGCCAAAGAGAGAAACATACAAGGCCAATCGTTAATAAACTTTACTGTGGATGCCAACAAAAACATACAAAATATCGAAGTTTTAAAAAGCCCCGATAAATTGCTAAGTGATGAGATAACAAGGGTTGTTGCCGGCTTTAAAACCTTTGCCGATGGCAAGGCTGATGTTACCTATACTATCCCGGTAACTTATTCCATTAATAATGGCAGTGCTAAAATTGCCTCTGCAGTTAATCCAAGCCCTGTTGCTAACCGTTCAAATTTAAAGAATACTGAAAAAGTTATGCTTAACGAAGTTACAGTAGTTGGCTATGGACCGAGGAATTAACCTTTAATGTAAATAACCTGCTTGGTTTCAAAAAACTCCTCGCTAAAGTGATCTTTCAAATGAAATTGCTGAACCTTTAAACCGGATTCGGCAATTTCTTGTGTCAGGTCTCCGCCTTTGAGGTATAGGATACCATTTGGAAGTGTATTTTTGGAGGTTTTGTTGAACTTATCTTTGATCCATGGATAAAAATCTTTGAGCTGGGTTACGGCGCGCGATACCACAAAATCAAACTTACTGGTTATTTGCTCGGCCCGGGCGTGTGAGGCTTTTACATTTTGTAATCCCAGGGCACTGGCTACCTCTTGTACTACCTTGATCTTTTTCCCGATAGAATCAACCAAATGAAATTGTGTTTCGGGGAACAGAATGGCTAAGGGTATGCCGGGGAAGCCGCCACCTGTACCTACATCTAAAACCTGCTCACCGGGTAAAAAAGTTATGATCTTTGCTATGCCTAAAGAATGCAGTATGTGGCGTTCGTATAGCAGATCTATATCCTTACGGGATATTACGTTAATCTGGTTATTCCAAAAGGTATACAGATCAAAAAGCTGGGCAAACTGGCTTTGTTGCTGCTGGGTTAGATTAGGAAAGTACTGGGTTATGAGATCAGATGTCATCGCGGTTACGGGCGTTTACGATATTACTTAGCAGGTAGCGCGCCCTGAATAATTGTGCTTTAACGGTACCTAAGGGCAAATCAAGCTGTTCGGAGATCTCTTCGTATGATAGTTCATCAAAATAGCGCAGAACGATGAGATTACGGTAACGTGGCGGCAAGC
The DNA here is from genome assembly GCF_039921305.1 of Mucilaginibacter sp. Taxonomy (GTDB): domain Bacteria; phylum Bacteroidota; class Bacteroidia; order Sphingobacteriales; family Sphingobacteriaceae; genus Mucilaginibacter. The sequence goes on along the minus strand of NZ_JBDSCA010000027.1, from coordinate 54,915 downwards.
TATCAATCAAAAGTTTGAGTAGTTGTGTTTGTTCCCGCTTCATGGAAACCTCTTCGGGGTTCAGCGTGTCCGATTTAATTTGAAGCGGCCTGTCGTCGCCATCATCGTCAACCATACCGTTGATAGATGTGGTGTTGAGCTTTTTCTTCCGGATAAAATCGATACAGTTATTGGTAGCTACCCTAAAGAGCCAGGTGCTAAAAGCATATTCGGGTTGGTATTTATCCAGTTTTTCGAAGGCTTTGGCAAAGGTTTCAACAGTGAGGTCCATAGCGTCCTCTTTGTTGTTCACCATTTTAAGGGCCATAAAATAGATGGAATCTTTATAGCGGTGCATCAGGTCGGCATATGCCTTCTGATCGCCCTCGCGAGCGCGGCCAACTAACTTAAAGTCGTTTTTGGCATTATCAGAAAAATTAGCATTTACTTCCATTGCTTTGTTTTAGTAAAGGTACCTATTAAGCCAAACAAGTTTAAATATATATAATAAATAATATCAAAAAAGGGCATATACCATATCAAATCGGCCGAACGTAACTTACGATAGATCTTATTATATATCAATATTTGAAATAACAGCCTGAATATGAATACACCAAGCAACATAAACGGCATAAAATTTATTGCCGCCAGATAGATCAATACGGTATAAAAGAAAAACCCGCTTATGGCATCAAAGCTCAAATGGCGCCTATCGCGGTTTTTGTAGAGCTTGCCCACACCCATGTGGCGCTTTTTTTGCCAGTAGTATCCTGCCAGGGTTTCTTTAGAGTCGCTGTATACATGAGCCTCTTTATGAATTTCGATATCTACATTATTGGGCGTGGCATTTTGGTTCACAAATAAATCATCATCGCCACTCATTACATGCATGTGCGCAGCGAAGCCTTTATTGGAGAAGAACAGCGTTTTGGTATAAGCCAAATTACGCCCGATGCCCATGTAAGCTTCGCCGTTTAGGGCTGCAGACAGGTAATTGATACCGGTTTTTAAGGTTTCGTACCGGATAAACAGGTTTAAAAATCCGGATGATCTTTTATAAGGTGAGTATCCCAATACAATGGCGGTACTGCCCTTAAACTTATTAGCCATACGGCTGATCCATCGATCAGATACAGGTTCGCAATCGGCATCGGTAAACAATAAATGTTCGTTTTTGGCGGCTTTTATACCCATGGTTAGGGCGAATTTCTTTCCGGTTTTAAAGCGTGGGTGTTCGGTTACGGTAACAACTTTAAGTTTCGCGTATTTTTCTTGGTACTCTTTTAGCAGAAATTCGGATAGATCTGACGAGCAATCGTTAACAACAACAACTTCGTAATCGGGGTAATCCTGATCTAAAATAAGGGGTAGATAGTTTTTTAAATTATCGTGTTCGTTACGCGCTGCAATGATAACCGATATTGGCAAATTACATGCAGGGATATCATTAACGGGTTTATAAGAAGTGAGACGCCTGTGTTTAGCAATTAAATAGTATAGTTGGGTAATGAAACAAACCTGAAAAACGACGAATAATATGTACTTTATAACTTCCAAAACCAGTATTTAAGTTGACGTGCAAATTTCTGTAAAAAGTAACGAATTTGCGTGCGTAATGATAAAATAATTCGGCTTAATAATAAGGGCTTTATTTGTTATTTTCGCCCTCCTAAAGATGAAATTTAAATTAACAGCAAATGATCCGCATTCAAAGGCCCGCGCAGGCGAGGTAACAACGGATCATGGTACGATACAAACGCCTATTTTTATGCCTGTTGGCACCGCCGGAACCGTTAAAGCAGTACACCAGCGCGAATTAAAAGATGATATTAAGGCCGAAATTATATTAGGGAACACCTACCATTTATACTTGCGCCCCGGTTTGGATACGCTTGAAAAAGCAGGCGGGCTGCATAAGTTTAATGGTTGGGATGGCCCGATATTAACCGATAGCGGCGGATACCAGGTGTATTCGCTGAGCGAAGTGCGAAAAATTAAGGAGGAGGGTGTTACCTTCCGTTCGCATATTGACGGCTCAAAGCATTTGTTCACTCCCGAAAATGTGATGGATATTCAGCGTACTATTGGCGCCGATATTATTATGGCTTTTGATGAGTGTACCCCCTACCCTTGCGATTATGGCTATGCGCGCCGATCGATAGAGATGACTCACCGCTGGCTTAAACGCTGCTGCGACAGATTTGACAGCACGGAGCCTAAATATGGTTACAGCCAAACGCTTTTCCCGATAGTACAGGGTTCGGTTTATAAGGATCTGAGGGTAAGATCGGCAGAAGCTATCGCTTCTTTTGAGCGCGAGGGCAATGCTATAGGCGGTTTATCGGTAGGTGAGCCTGCTGAGGAAATGTATGCCATGACAGAAGTTGTGTGCAATATATTACCAACCGAAAAACCACGTTATTTAATGGGTGTAGGTACGCCGGTAAATATTTTGGAAAATATAGCGTTAGGTATTGATATGTTTGATTGTGTAATGCCAACGCGTAATGGCCGTAATGGGATGTTATTTACCAAAAATGGCATCATCAATATCAAGAACGAGAAGTGGAAGAACGATTTTAGTGCTATTGACCCCGATAGTGACCTGTTTGCTGATGTGAGTTATTCAAAAGCTTATCTTAGGCATTTAATTCACTCGGGCGAGATGCTGGGGGCACAGATTGCAACCCTGCATAACCTGCACTTTTACCTTTGGCTGGTTAAAGAGGCCCGCGAAAAAATAATTGCAGGTGAGTTTTATGCCTGGAAAAACATGATGGTTAAATCACTTGCGCAACGTTTATAACAGATGCTGAACAAATACATCAAAGTAATCGACTGGTATATCATCAAAAAATACCTGGGTACTTTTGTATTCACAATAGCCATTTTTGTGGTGGTTATTGTGGTGTTTGATGTATCGGAAAAGCTGGATAATTTTTTAAAGGCCAACGTTACGTTAAATCAGATCATTTTTCAATACTACGCCGGGTCGATACCTTTTTATATCGACATGCTATCGCCCCTGATCAACTTTTTGGCGGTAATTTTCTTTACGGCTAAGATGGCTAATCAAACTGAAATAGTACCGATATTAAGTGGCGGCGCAAGTTTTAACCGTTTTTTAAGGCCCTACTTTATTTGTGCCACGCTGATATTTACGGTATCGTTGTTCGCCGATATTTATCTGATCCCATTCACCAATAAGCTTAAAATAACCTTCGAAAACTCGTATGTGGTGCTGGACGACCCGACCAAAAGTGATGTGCATATCCAGTTGGATAAGCACACCTTTGTGTACATGCAATCGTTTGATGGTAATACCAGAACAGGTTATCAGTTTACCATGGAGAAGTTTAATGGGGATACGATGACGCAGAAATTAACCTCTGCAAGTATCGCTTACGACTCGTTAAAACATGTATGGTCTATCCGCGGATATGATGTACGTTACATTAACGGCATGCGCGAAAAGATGATACATGGCGAAAAAAAGGATACGGTTTTAGAGATGAAGCCTGCCGATTTTGTGCTCCATAATAACATTTACAGCGCCATGTCGCTAAAGGAATTGAACACAAATATTGATAAAGAAACAATACGGGGTACCGGTAATTTATACGATATGCTGTTTGAGAAATACTATCGTTTTGTGCACCCTTTCGCGGCATTCGTGCTCACTTTAATAGGGGTTTCGTTATCATCCCGAAAAGTACGGGGCGGGGTTGGATTGCCTTTGGGGATAGGATTTTTCCTCTGTTTCGCTTATATTGTAGTGGACAGATTTGCCAATGTTTTCTCGCTCAAGGGTGGCTTACATCCTATGATAGCGGTGTGTATCCCTAACCTCATTTTTGGATTACTGGGCTATTACCTGTTACGAAAGGCGCCTAAATAATGGTTGGTACAAGTCAAAAACCCGGCCTGAACAAGAACCTTATTATACTCCATTTTACAGTTTTTATATGGGGCTTTACCAGCATTTTGGGGAAGCTTATCCATGTACAATCGGTATACCTGGTATGGTATAGGGTGGCTATCGCCTTTGTTACTTTGTTCCTTTATTTTAAGTTTAACCGTACCGATTTCAAGGTTACGAGGAATCCTTTTTTGAAGCTTTTTTTTACCGGTGCATTGGTTGGCGGGCACTGGATATTGTTCTTCCAGGCTATTAAATTGTCCACCGTTTCGGTTACTTTAGTGTGCCTTTCTTCGCTCACTTTATTCACCGCGGTGTTTGAACCGCTGATCAATAAAACTAAAATTTCGAAGCTGGAGGTTCTGTCTGGATTGCTCATTATATCGGGTATATTTTTGATCTTCAAGTTTGAAACTCATTACACTTTGGGTATTGTTTTAGGTTTACTAAGCGCGGCTTTTGCAAGCTTATTTGCTATCATCAACTCCAAGCAGGTTAAGCAACGCGAGGCTCCGGTGATCGCTTTTTACGAGCTGATGGGTGCTCTATTCTGGATAACGCTTTACCTTTTATTTACCGGCGGCTTTAACAGCGAGATGAAATTAATACCGTCGGACATTGGTTATCTTATTATATTAGGTACGGTTTGCACCTCGCTCGCTTACGTTGCGGGGGTATCCGTAATGAAAGAATTTTCGGCTTTCAGGGTGGCATTGATCACTAACCTGGAACCTGTTTATGGGATAGTGATGGCCTTCATTTTCTTCAACGAGATGGACAAGATGACAGCCGGTTTCTGGGTTGGGGCTTTGATCATCCTCTCTACTATCTTTCTGTTTCCGTTTGCTCAAAAGCGGATAGCTGCACGCAAAAAGTAATTATTAACTCCAATTTTATTGATTGATCAAATCCCCCCGGTAGGGTAGGGGAATTTGGAGTATACAAGCGACGTATTTTAAGCCGATTTAAGCGCTTAAATTTTCAATTACCCAGCCTATATCATCGCGATATAAAACAATTAGACAGGTGTAAAATTCAATTTTAACTTAGTGTAAATTACCCTTCCCGGCATATAAGATCATTATTCTCTATTTCAGCGAGTTATATATTCGTTATTTTCAAAAAATAAATTTTAATTTTACAATACTTAAATTTCTTATTTATTTATAAATCAGATATCTTATGAAATACAACTCAAGTATAATTTGATGTAAAACGCACTAATTCGCATATTGAAAAACTAAAAATTTTAGCACTACCAAAAAACCGTGATTTAAAATCATATTAATTATTGTAAATGAGATTTTTACGGCACATTAAATGAACAAATACTAAACAAGAGAAAAACAAGCCTTAAAAGCGGGATAGTGTATCAAAATAAGAAATGGCTATTTAAGAAAAATCAGAGAATATACCTCCGCTTTTGGGCTCTTGAAATTTCACTCTGATTTATCGCGTGTTTTCGGATCGGATTTTTAGAGTTTTTTCTCAGCTATTAGCGATGCCAATAATCCGGTTTAATAATTCCGACACAGTTCTAAAAAAAACAAGAGTTAAATTTTGTGTAGAGCCCCTATCCTGCTCAAATGAAAATTTGTCAGCATTAGCTAATTTTATTAGAGTGTAGTTTTAATTAGATTTTTAAAACCGCATCTTCGTATAACTGTTCAACACTGTAACTATGCGCATCAAAACTATCTTCCTCATTGTAGTAACCATTCTGCTTACCATCATTATTATGCAGAACAACCAGGATGTAACATTCAGTATTTTGTTCTGGAGTCCGAGGTTTTCAATTTTAGTTATGCTGGCGCTTACGGCCATCATCAGTTTTGTGATCGGCATTATGATAGGCCGACCGAGGCGATCAACTTTTGATACTACGCACCCATCTATGGATAATCCTACCGGGACCAAGAACGATACACTAAGTGATGAGGATAAGGAGTATTTGGGTAAGTAACAGTGGCAGGTTTTTTTGCAGTTGCAACTGTAATTTATAGCTGAATATTTATCATCCCAAAAGGAAACACTAATATGAAAATAGGATTTATAGGACTTGGAAATATGGGTACGCCAATGGCGCAAAACCTAATCAAAGCCGGATACCATTTACAGGTTTACAACCGCACCATAAGCAAGGCCGACGAACTTGACCAATCGGCCATTACAAAATGCAAAACGCCTGCCGAAGCAGCCACCGATGTTGAGTTTGTGGTGACGATGTTATCGGAAGATGAGATATTGAAAGAAGCTGTTTCGGGTGAGCATGGATTGCTGCATACATTGCCTAAGGGAGGTGTGCATATTTCCATGAGTACCATCTCACCCGAAACTTCCCAACTGTTGGCTGGCCTGCACCATTTGGCCGGCAGCCACTACATTGCAGCCCCGGTTTTTGGAAGGCCCGAAGCCGCGGCTGCGAAGAAATTATTTGTATGCACATCGGGCAATACCGAAGCTAAGGAACGTGCCCGCCCGATACTGGAAGCGCTTGGCCAAAGCGTAACAGATTTTGGTGGGGATGTTGGCGGCGCTAACGTGCTTAAAGTTGCGGGTAACTTTATGATTATTGGAGCGATGGAGATGATGGCCGAAGCCTTTACCCTTGCCGAAAAGAACGGACTAAACCGTACTGATGTAGCTAACTTTTTTGGTGCTACCATATTTAACGCGCCTATTTTCCATAACTACGGCAAGCTTATCGCCAACAAGCAATACGAACCTGTGGGTTTCAAAGCACGCTTAGGCTTAAAGGATGCCCGCCTTGCGGTTAAACTATCGCAAACGAGCGAGACGCCTATGCCATTGGCTACACTTGCTCACAACCGCTTATTAACAGCCGTAGCCAAAGGTGGTGGTGACAGGGATTGGGTTGAGGCGTTTGGTAAGGGTGTTACGGATGATGCGGGAATTTAGTTAGAGCTATAAGCGTTAAGCTTCAAGCCGCAAGTCTTAAAACAAAAGTTTGGAGCTTGAGACTTGGAGCCTGAAGCTTTTATTTTACTTGTAGCTTGGGACTTGAAACCTGAAGCTCTATCATACTCCGTAAAACACCTCGGTATCTTCTTCTAAAAATTCCAGGTCGGGTTTCTTGTCAAATATTCCGAATACGGAGGCTCCGCTCCCGCTCATGCTGGCGTATAGGGCTCCGGTTTGGTATAGGGTGGCTTTTACTCCTCTTATTTCGGGATGAGCTTTGAAGATGTGATCTTCAAAATCGTTTTTGATGTGATGCTTCCAATCGGCTACCGGGAGCTGTATTAAATCTTTTAATGATCTGGTTACCGGCGCGGGCTTTACGCCGCGATAGGCTTCGGAGGTTGAAACATGGGTTGGCGGCATTACTAACGCGATGTGATATTTAGATAAGTCGAGTTCGATGGATTCAAACTGATCGCCTTTATCGAATGCGAACACGGGTTTACTTTCAATAAAAAAGGCGCAATCGGCACCAAGCCTGCGGGCGTAATCGCTCATGGCTTCGATGGAAAGATTGAGATCGAAGGTTTGATTGATGAGTCTGATAAAATACCCGGCGTCAGCTGAACCACCGCCTAAACCAGCGCCTATCGGAATATGCTTGTGCAGGTGGATACTTACGGGTGGGATATCATGATCTTGCTTTATTAAGTGGTAGGCTTTGATACATAGGTTATCCTCTACCCTGCCGGGGATGCCCAAGCCTGATGCTTCGAAAGTTAGCTGGTCGCTTTTGATCACTTCGAGCACATCGTTTATTTTGATGGGATAAAAAACGGTTTCGAGGTTATGGTAGCCATCTGGCCTGCGAGCCGTGATGTTTAGTCCGATGTTTATTTTTGCGATTGGAAAATTGATCATGATAAATGCTAACAACAGACTGTAGTTTTGCACAATCCGTAGGAAACCAAAATTAGTTTTTTTTCTTTGTGTGATAATGTTTCAATTTGAAACATTTGAAATTATTTTTTTTCAAGTCGAACTAAAAAATGAAACAATATTTAGACCTGATGCGCCACGTTCTGGATAACGGCGCTCAAAAACACGACCGTACCGGAACCGGAACCATTAGCGTTTTTGGTTACCAGATGCGTTTTAATTTGCAGGATGGTTTTCCGTTGGTGACTACTAAGAAACTGCATTTGAAATCGATCATCCATGAGTTGATCTGGTTTTTGAGTGGGGATACAAATATCCGTTACCTGAAAGAAAATGGTGTACGCATTTGGGATGAGTGGGCGGATGCAGAGGGCAATCTCGGACCTGTTTACGGTTACCAGTGGAGAAGCTGGCCCAAGCCGGATGGCGGGCATATTGATCAGATCAGTCAGGTTATTAAAACTTTGAAGAACAATCCGGATTCGCGCAGAATTATGGTTTCGGCATGGAATGTTGCGGATGTGGAGCAGATGGCTTTGCCGCCTTGCCATAGTTTGTTCCAGTTTTATGTGCAGCCCGCGGATGTTACTAAGGGTGAAACGAGGGGTAAGCTTTCGTGCCAGCTTTACCAGCGCAGCGCGGATATATTTTTGGGCGTGCCTTTTAATATCGCATCGTACGCTTTGTTAACCATGATGGTGGCGCAGGTATGTGATCTGGATTATGGGGATTTTGTCCATACTCTGGGTGACGCGCATTTGTATAATAACCATATTGAGCAAACGCATTTACAGTTAAGCCGTGAGCCGAGGGCTTTGCCTACCATGAAGATCAACCCGGAGGTGAAGGATATTTTTGGATTTACGATTGATGATTTTGAATTGGAGAATTATGATCCATGGCCGCATATTAAGGGAATAGTAGCGGTTTAGCGATGGTTACTGATAATACCGGCTGGACACCATCCTCAAATGACAACCTGCTTGGGTTGACAGACAATCATCAAATCAATTTGGTGGAGGCAGCGGGTATTACAAATGCAGAACTATACATTTTTTCGCTTGATGAAGATATAGTACTTACTGCTCAACTTATACTTCAAATACACAAAATAGCATTTGGTGAACTATATGACTGGGCAGGTTCATGGAGGAAAGTTAATGTACAGGTTGGTTTGTTGACACCACCAGAACCAACAAAAATTCTTAATCTGATCTACCAATACATTGATAATTTAAATTACAAATTATCAATAGCTACAGATTCACCTGAACAGATTGAAGCGTTAACTTACTGCCATTATGAATTTGTGAAAATCCACCCGTTTAATAATGGCAATGGCCGAACAGGTAGATTATTAATGAACTTAGTGGCGCTCAAACTGGGATATAAACCCCTTGAGCTTTATCACCGTGAAGGCGATTCAAGAACAAAATATATAAAAGCGTTAAGGAAATGTGATAATGGAGATTTTTCGCAATTAAAAGAATTAATTAAAGAAGAGTTGATCGCGCTGTAATTCTTCCTTTTTAATGGCAGATGAAACAATACGCTCAATATCTTGCATAGATACCGTTTGATCTTCTAAAGCCATGGTGGCATAAACCGTTTTTGAAAGCAGATCATGCAAAAATTGTTTTTGCTTTAGTTGCGGATATTTGTCATAAAAACTCATTGATACAAATTTAAACAATTTTGATTTAATCACATAATCAACCAATGTACATCACCATAGTAGTAGCCATCGCATCAAATTACGCCATAGGGAAAGACAACCAGCTTTTATGGCATTTGCCCAAGGATTTAAAGCACTTTAAAGATATTACCGCTGGCGGTACGGTAATTATGGGACGCAAAACTTATGACTCTGTTGGGCGGCCTTTACCTAAGCGGAGGAATATTGTAATTACCCGGCAGGATATTCAAATTGAAGGTTGCGAGGTGGTTAACTCGTTGGATGCCGCGATTGCTTTGTGCAAGGATGAGCAAGAAGTTTTCATTGTTGGGGGGGCCGAAATTTACCGCCAAGCTATGCATATTACTAACCGGATATACCTTACTATAGTGCACCATTCTTTTGACGCGGATACGTTTTTCCCGGAAATTGATTATAATGACTGGAAAGTGGTTGAACGGGAAGACCACGAAACGGACGAAAAACACGCTTTTGCGTACTCTTTTATCACTTTAGAAAAACCCTAACAATTAATGTTTTATTTTGTGTGATTTAAAAAATTCGTTTTGCGAAATTTTATTAGATTTGCCGTCTTGTTTAAAAACGCTTATAGACTAATTGATTACACATTTTTAATTTACGATGCAAGGTAAAGGGATTATTAAATTTTTCGCCATTCTGTTGGGCATATTGTGCTTATATCAGCTTTCGCTGACGTTAGCTACGCAGAAGGTTGAACGCGAAGCCAGAGATTATGCAAAAGGCGACTTGGCTAAAGAAAGAAGCTACCTGGATTCGATGGCTACAATACCAGTTTACCCGGTATTGAAACACACGTACCAGTACTGCAAATCAAAAGAGATTGCTTTAGGTTTGGATTTGAAAGGCGGTATGGATGTTACCATGCAGATATCGTTAGTTGAGTTGGTAAAATCGTTATCAAACAACAACCCAGATGTTGCCATGAACCAGGCTTTGGCCAATGCTGATCATATATCAAAAACCAGCACTACCGATTTTATTACCCTTTTTGTTGAGGAGTATGAAAAATTGGCTCCAAACGCTAAGCTTGCCGCTATCTTCTCGACAAAAGAAAACCAGGAGCATATTAAGTTCAATGCTTCGAACAGCGAAGTAAAGAAATTTTTGAAAGATCAGGCCGATGTTGCGGTTGGACAAGCTAAAACAGTATTGACCACCCGTATTGACCAGTTTGGTGTTACCCAGCCTAACATACAGTTACAACAAGGTAACCGTATTTTGATTGAGCTACCCGGCGTGTTTGATAAAGAGCGTGTTGATAAGCTGTTGCAAGGATCGGCTAACTTAGAGTTTTACGAAACTTTTGAGAACGCTGATTTTTACCAGGTGTTAATGAACGCTGATAAGCTTTTAGCCGCTAAAGCTAAAATTGCTGCAAAAGACACTACCGCTAAAACCGCTGCAACTACAGGCGAAACTAAAAAAGATACTTCGGCAAAAGCTGAAGCTTTGAGCTTGTTGAATAAAGTACAGAAGAGCGCTAAGGATAGCTCAACGCTTGGTAAAAAAGAACAATCGGCGCAAAGCCCATTGTTATCAATTTTACAATTGAGCATTTACCAGGGACAAAACGGTCAGCCGCAATTGGTACCGGGCCCTATTGTTGGTCGTGCCTTCCAAAAAGATACCGCTAAAGTTAACGCTTACTTAAACAGCCCGGCTGTTAGAGCAATAATACCACACAATGCTAAACTACTATGGGGTGTTAAAGCTGGCGACAAAAAAATATTTGACCTGTATGCTGTTAAATTAACCGGCGCAGAAAACGGACCTGTATTGGCTGGTGATGTAATATCAGACGCCGGACCAAGCACAGACCAAAAAGGTAGCCCTGAAGTACGTATGGTTATGAACAGCGATGGCGCTGCTAAATGGAGAAGAGTAACGGCCGAGGCTGCTGCTAAAGAACCTAAAAAAGCGATTGCTATTGTTTTGGATAACAACGTATACAGTGCCCCTACTGTACAAAACGAGATCGCGGGTGGTATTTCATCTATCAGCGGTAACTTTACTATACAGGATACTAAAGATTTATCTAACGTATTAAAATCGGGTCGTTTAAAAGCACCTGCTCACATTATTGGTGAGGAGATTGTTGGAGCGTCATTAGGTCAGGAAGCTATTAGCGCTGGTTTAACTTCGTCGCTGATCGGTTTCTTAGTGGTATTAATCTTCATGATCGCTTACTACAACCGTGCGGGTACTGTAGCCGTTGTTGCGGTATTGGTTAACGTGTTCTTTTTGCTGGGCATACTGGCCAGCTTAAACGCTGTATTAACGCTTGAGGGTATTGCAGGTATTGTGTTAACGTTAGGTATAGCGGTTGATGCGAATGTATTGATATACGAGCGTGTACGTGAAGAGTTGGAGCATGGCAAATCACTACGTATTGCTATTGCAGATGGCTTTAAACACGCTTTATCGTCTATCCTGGATTCAAACATCAGTACTTTATTAACGGGTATCATTCTTTATGTATTTGGGTCAGGCCCGATCAGAGGTTTTGCTACTACTTTGATCATCGGTATCGTAACTTCCTTATTCTGTTCGTTATTGATCTCGAGGTTAATATTTGAGTGGTTATTGAAGAAAGATAAACCGATCAGCTTCTCTAACCCATGGAGCTCACATACCTTTAAAGGCGCTAATTACGCATTCGTAAAAAACCGTTTTAAATTCTATATCTTTTCAGGTGCGTTTATTTTGATAGGTATCGGCTCAATGGTGACACGTGGTTTTAACTACGGTGTTGATTTCCAGGGTGGCCGTACGTTTGTTGTTCGTTATGATCAGAAGGTAGAATCTGAAAAAGTTCGCGAAGCATTAACTACTACACTAAATAAAGAAACTATTGTTAAAACTTTTGGTACTGATGGTAAACAGGTAAGTGTGACTAGTACTTATATGATTGATGATAATACCGCTGCAGCAGAAGCTAAGGTTCAGGAAAAATTGAACGAAGGTTTATCTAAGGTAGCCGGTAAATTCCAGATCATGAGTCAGCAAAAGGTTGGACCAACTATCGCGAGCGATTTGAAAACATCAGCTGTGTACGCGGTATTGTTCGCAATTTTGATCATCTCGGTTTATATCCTGTTACGTTTCCGCAAATGGCAGTTCAGCTTAGGTGCGATGGTGGCTACCGCGCATGATGCCTTGCTGGTATTATCGTTCTTCTCGATATTTAAGGATATGTTACCATTCTCGTTAGATATTGACCAGAAGTTTATCGCGGCGATATTAACGGTAATTGGTTACTCTATTAATGATACGGTTGTGGTATTTGACAGGATACGTGAGTTTTTAAACTTACACCATTCTAAAACCGATAAACCAGAGGAAGTAATTAACCAGGCTATTAACAGTACCTTAAGCCGTACCATTATTACCGCTTTAACGGTAATATTTGTATTGGTTGTATTGTTCATTTTTGGTGGTGACGTGATCCGCGGTTTCTCGTTCGCGTTGTTGATCGGTGTGTGCTTTGGTACATACTCTTCTATCTGCGTGGCTACACCGGTTATTGTTGACTTTGGTAAAAAGGATCTGCGATAAGCTGATCTTTAATTTATATTTTAAGCCTCCCGATTTTAAAATCGGGAGGCTTTTTGTTTTGATTTAGTACTGTTTTCGCGGTGTTATTCTTGTTTTTGTATCTGGGTCACTGGTTCATTAATCACTGGTTATTAGTACTTGCAGTGAGCAATACTTAAAAGTTGCATATCGGATATGGCCTTCGCCCCGTCCTTCGACTGCCGATTCAGGATTACCCCCTCCGCACCTTGTTAAAACACCGACAAATACAGATGACCATTTGAAAAAAGGTATATGATAAATGAAAAAAGAAACATTGAATATACCGACAAAATTGTCTACATTACCTTCACAGTCAAATAGCTTGGGTGAAGTTTAGAGGTATAAACTTTATGGGTTGCCTTTTTGAAATCAGCATCATTAGCTTTCATGATATCAGTGAAAACCTGCGGGTTACGATCAATCAAAGGGAACCATGTGCTTTGAACCTGAACCATAATACGGTGGCCTTTTTTGAAGGTGTGCAACACATCCTGTAATTCCCAGTTAACGGGAGTTACCGTTCCCGGGATAAACGGAACTGGTTTATCAAAAGCCTGGCGGTATTTGCCACGCATAGGCTCGCTGCGTACCATTTGTTGGTAGCCACCCATTTTAACATTGGAACCGATCCATTTATTGTTTGATGCTGTATCGGGGTATACATCCAATATTTTAACTATAAAGTCGGCATCGGTGCCGGTGATGGATACTTTGAGGTTGGCCCAGATGTTTCCGGCTATGGTAACGTCATGATCCAGTACATCGGTTTGATAGCTTAATACATCCTTACGGTCGGCTAAAAAGCGCTGGTCGGCAGTCATGTATTCGCGTTGCATACCGCTGGTTTGATCGCGATCTACCACGAACGGCACCGGGTTATTGGGATCGGATACGTATTGATCAAAGCTATTTGTACTTGATTTTGGCGCGGTGAATGATAACTTACCACCCGGCAACAGGTATAACCGTTTTTCTTTAGCCTGGACGGGCGGCCATGTATTATAGGTTTTCCATTTATTTACGCCTGTTTGGAATGTATTGACCTTAGCTACTTTACCCATAGTAGTCCCTTTAAGGTAATGGCTAAAGAATTTGAACTCAATACTATCCCGATAAAATGGACCGGTTGGCCCGCCAAAGTCAACATCGCCCAAATGATCGCCCGGGCCGCGTGCCCAGCCACCATGCACCCAAGGCCCCATGGCAAAGTAAACGGGGGTTTTAGGATTGTTTTTGGCTAAAGTTTTATAAGTGTTAATGGCTCCGTACAAATCCTCGGCATCATACCATCCACCGGTTACCAGTACGGCGGTTTTAATATCGTGTAAATGGGTTAATACGTTCCTTGCTTTCCAGTGCGCATCGTAATTGGGGTGATCCATCATTTCGTTCCAAAGGCGGATGGTATCCTTATAATACTTGTCGTTAGTGTTCTTCATCGAACCCATCTTCATGAAGAAGTCATAACCATCTTTGGTACCGATATCAAAAGGGTTACCTCTGCGCTGGCTAGGCTTATCATCCTGGCGGTTGGTGAACGATGGGTAGAAATCAAAGTTAGCCACCAAAAAGAAGGCACCGTTATGCCAGCCATCATCGCGCCACAGATCGGCAATAGGCGCTTGTGGCGATGCCGCAACCAAAGCCGGATGGCGGCTCAATAAAGCTGTGGTGGTATAAAAACCCGGGTATGAGATACCCCATACGCCAACTTTACCATTGTTGTTGGATATATTTTTCAAAAGCCAATCGATGGTATCGTAAGTATCGGTGCCCTCGTCAACGTCGTTTTTGGTTTTATGAACTTCGAGTTCAGGGGTCATCTCTTCGTAGATACCCTCACTCATAAAGCGGCCACGAACATCCTGGTAAACAAAGATGTAACCATCGTGGGTATAAGTGGAAGATGGGCCAAGTGATGGCCTATAAGCATCCGCGCCGTAAGGGGCAACGCTATAACAGGTACGATCCATCATGAAGGGATATTTCTTTGTTTTGTCCTTAGGTACATATACCGAGGTAAATAGCTTCTTGCCATCGCGCATGGGGATATTGTACTCAAACTTTTGATAGTTATCTTTAATGTATTGCGCATCGGGAGCAACAAAAGTTGGGCGCTGTGCAAACGACGTTGCAGCTATTATCAGGCCAAGTGATAAGAGGAGGTATTTCTTCATCGGGAATCAGTTATGGTATAAAAATAGGAATTATATCACACAAAAAAAGGCAGACCAATTTGGCCTGCCTCTCAATATTACTTAAAATTAACTATTCGTTTATCGCTTTAACGCCTGGCAACTCTTTGCCTTCCATGTATTCCAACAAAGCGCCGCCGCCTGTTGATACATAGCTAACCTCTTCGGTCAGGCCGAACTTAGCTACTGCCGCGGCTGAATCACCACCGCCTATTAATGAGAAAGCGCCGTTTTCAGTCGCCTTAACTACAGCATCGGCAATTGCGCGGGTTCCTTTTTCAAAGCTTTCCATTTCAAACACACCTACCGGGCCATTCCAAAGAATAGTTTTTGAACCTTCTATCACCTTGTTGAAGGCCGCTATCGTATCCGGACCGATATCTAAACCCATCCAACCATCTTTAATATCTTTGGTTGGAGCCACGCCTGTATTAGCATCGTTAGCGAATTTATCAGCTATGATGGTATCGGATGGGAGGTACAAGTTAACGCCTTTGGCTTTTGCCTTTTGCACCAATTCGTTAGCCAGATCTAACTTATCCGCTTCCAATAACGAGTTGCCAATGTTACCACCTGCAGCTTTAGCGAAGGTATAAGCCATACCACCACCGATGATGAGGTTATCAACCTTGTCCAATAGTTTTTCGATCAGCTGTATCTTATCCGAAACTTTAGAACCACCCATTACAGCTGTGAATGGTTTAGCAGCACCGTTCAATATCTTTTCGGCATTAGCTAATTCACCAGCCATCAGGTAACCAAAGTATTTGGCATTAGGGAAAAACTGAGCAATGATAGATGTTGAGGCGTGCGCGCGATGTGCGGTTCCAAAAGCATCGTTAACGTAGATATCGCCCAATTTTGATAGCTTTTCGGCGAAAGCAACATCGCCCTTTTCTTCTTCTTTGTAAAAACGAAGGTTCTCTAAAAGCAATACTTCTCCAGGTTTTAAGTCCTTTGCTTTTTTAGCGGCATCTTCACTAATACAATCATCGGCAAACTCAACCTGCTGGCCTAATAGATCAGCCAGATGAGGTATGATATGTTTCAAAGAGTATTTATCGGTCGGTCCATCTTTTGGACGTCCTAAATGCGACATTAAGATCACCGAGCCGCCATCTTGCAATATCTTTTTGATGGTTGGCAAAGCGGCGGTCATCCGGTTATCGTCGGTTATATTAAAGCTGTCATCCAAGGGAACGTTAAAATCAACCCGAATAAGGGCGCGTTTTCCTGAAAAGCTGATCTGGTCTATTGTTTTCATAAATATTTTACGGGTCAAAAATTGTAAGCCGCCAAATTCCGAAATAATTGGTACATATAAAAAGTATATGGAATATTTGTTTCAATAACCGTGGATAAATAAATGGCACTTGTATTGCATTCCCTCGAGCAGATTTAAAATCGAGATGAGAAATAACCTTTACACTATCTTATTTATTGCCATAGCATTTTCGGCCTGCTCCAAATCCGGTACCGATACCTATATAACTTCGAGCCGTTCATCTACTACCACAAGCTCAACAACTACCACAACTATTACATCCAGCAGGGGGAATGCGCCAGGCTCGGGCTCAACCACAACTCCAACGCCCGTATATGACATCTCGTTTAACAATGGTAACCAAGTTGTAAAAGTAAGCGTAAACAATAAAACACTTACTATGAATTTGCACGAAAGCATTAACCTGTTAATACGTAAGGATAGTTTGGCAAAATCGTTCTCTATTATATTTAAAGAGGATTTTAAGAGTATCCAGTTAGGCAAATATAGTTATACCACCCTTAGTAAGGACGGTACGATAACTACTAACTATGCCGAAAACAATTTGAATAATGTAACAATAAGTGGCACAAAAGATACTACGATGAATAGCGTTGTTTATACCAAGATCTCGTTCAATCGCAACTTTATATTTACCGGAACATTTAATACCAGCACCGAGGCCGGCGTGCAGTACGACTACTTACTGAACAATAAAGAAACCATTTATTTCTCTTCTTACATGAACACTACTACGGGAGTTTCGGCTACTGTTAAAAGTAGTTCAACTTTGGTGTACACATCAAATTGAGTAAGTTTTGACCCATCTGTGCAATAATTTCCACACCTCATAATTTCAGTGTTGGTTTTGCAATGGACTACTGTATTTTTAAATACATAGCATGGTGCGGGCCAATACCCGGTACATCAAACTCTGGTGATACAATTTCGAAGCCAATGCTCTCGTAAAACTTCAAAGCCTTTTTGCGTGCGTTGCACCAAATGTAATTAGTCTTTTGTCCGCGCAGGTAAACTATGGCAAAGTTGAGCAACTGGTTACCTATGCTTTTACCCCTGTATTCTTCCAGCGTAGCCATGCCGCGTAATTGATAAGCCTTGCCGGGAAAGGCTGTATAGGTTTCGGGATGGAACGACGCTACACAAACCAGTTTATCGCCATCAAAATATCCCAAATGGAAAGCGCCTTCTGCATCGTCCGAGGGAAAACGTGGTTGCCCCGGCGGCATTTTACCCTCGCGCAACACAATGTTACGCACATCAAATACTTGCGCTAAGGGGATGAACTTGATCATTTTAACTGGCTTATTTCCTCAACTAAATTAGCTAAACGGCTTGAATAACCCATTTCGTTATCATACCAACCAACCACTTTAACCAAGCCGCCAACTACCGACGTAAGTTGCGAATCAAATATGCAGCTATGCGGATTATCCAGAATATCAACTGAAACAATTGGGTCTTCGGTATATTCCAGTACATTCATCATGCCATTTTGCGATGCCTTTTTGAAAGCCGCATTGATTTCGGCAACCGTAGGCGTTACCTTCAAACTACATGTAAAATCGGTTAACGAACCATTCAATACCGGTACCCTGATACCTGCTCCGCCTAACCTGCCCAGCAAATGCGGGAATATATTGGTAATAGCCTTAGCGGCACCCGTTGTTGTTGGGATAATGGATGCCGAAGCCGCACGTGCCCGGCGCAGATCTTTATGCGGAGCATCGTGCAGGTTTTGATCGCCCGTCATGGAGTGTACTGTGGTGATGTAACCATCAATAATTCCCCAGTTATCATCCAAAACCTTCACCATAGTGGCTACATTGTTTGTGGTACATGATGCATTGGATAGTATTGGCGAACGCAGATCGACCATACCATCATTCACACCCAAAACAACCGTTGGTATATCTTTATTGGTAGCCGGTGCCGATATAATTACTTGTTTGGCGCCTGCCGTTAAATGCTGTGTTGCACCTTCGCGGGATGTGAATTTTCCTGTCGATTCAATAACCAGATCAATATCCAAATCCTTCCAGGGTAATTGAGAAGGCTCTTTTTCAGCGTAAACGCGGATAGCTTTTTGATTGATGATCAGATTTTGCTTATCAAAACCAACCTCACCCTTAAAGCCGCGATGTACAGAATCATACTTAAACAAATGGGCAAGCGTAGCGGTATCCGTCAAATCGTTAATAGCAACAACCTCAATATTGGGTAGCTCCAAAACCGACCGTAAAAATATCCTGCCTATCCTTCCAAAACCATTTATAGCTATCTTCATTACATCAATTATTCAGGTGGGCAAAGGTATAAAGAACAATTGTAATGTATGTAACTACGCTGTAAACTCCTCCCCTTTATCAAAGGTAATATCGGCGCTCAACCACGATCCTTTGCTTTTAAAATCCATAGCGTTGGCCGCTTTATGCAAAAACGTTACTTCGTAACTGTCAAAATCGTGTGGCAGGTCTTCTTCAATCTGTAAGCCGTCATCCCAAACTTTAAATTTATACTCGTATTCAGCCTTTTTTTCCTTCCGGCGATTCGCATCTATCGTATGCGTATGGGTGCAATAAGCCAAAGTATTCCGGCTTAATTCTGCCTGCCATGCTATCCAATATACACCCGGTTCGGTATCCAAGCCACTATCTTTAGCATAATTATATATTTTAACTATCACGTTAAAGCCAAAACCTTTAGGTAGCACTTGGGGGATGTTTTCTAAATATGCTAATAGGTCATTCCCATTTTTAACAGAGGATGAGCTTAGCTCCGGCCGTAACATGGCTACCTTAATAAAGTAAACTAAAAACTTATTGGTGGTATTGAGTTTCTCGGCTAAGAGCGTCCGCTCTTTTAAAGTTAAGGCATGCATAAAGTTCAGGATTTGGGGTTGAAAGTAAACAAGTGCTGATGTAACAACACAGCGTTCATTTAGTTCGCTAACAGCCATAAATTAAATGGCATTGGTTTTGGATATACTTTCGCAGATCAAATTTCAAAACGTATATTTACCATTAACAATACCCTTATATAAATGACAGGTACCAATACCTCTGCAAAGCGAAACATATCTATCGACTATTTACGGGGCCTTGCCGCAACCGGTATCCTTTGTTACCACATGTACCTGTTCAACTTTGGCGAAGCCGATTCGTCATCCATATTAGCCAAGATCAAAATTTACGGTGTTGCCATATTTTACGTAATCAGTGGTTTAACGCTTAGCCTTGTTTACTTAAATAAACTGCAGTTCAACAAAGCCAGCATCGGCGATTTTTACTTTAAAAGAGCCGTTCGCGTTATCCCTCTGCTATGGCTCGCCACCATTTTACAGGTATTGATCGACTCTAACCACGGTTGGCCACCCTTAAAAAAGATAGCCACCAATGTTACCGTATTCTACGGTTCATTCAAGCCCAGCACCTTTTTGGTTGGCGGCGCATGGTCTATCGGGAACGAGATCTTATTCTACCTGTTGTTCCCTTTATTGGTATGGCTCATTGTGAAGAATATCAAACTGTTCTACTTAGCCTTATTGATCATTGCAGCACCCTTCTTTTACTATACCTTTAAAGGCTTAAACCCTGCCGTAACTTTGGGCCATCAATGGGATACTTACGCCAACTCGTTCGATCAGTTCATCTATTTCGCTATCGGGATACTTTTCGGAACGTTCCAGCCGGCATTGGTCAAATTCAAAAACTATCTACCCGTATTCATCATTATATTGGTATTGTTATTTACTTATTATCCCGTTACCGGCGAACCTATCCAGTTGGTAGTGGGCCCTACCCGCATAGCGTTAAGCCTGTTAACCGTTGCCGTTTGCTACCTGTTTTACAATTGCGATTTTGAGTTTCTACCCGGCTTTATCAAGGTCATATTAAAGTTTCTGGCCGAATGCAGCTATTCGATCTACCTGCTCCACCAGATAATTTATGCAGGTTTGCAACGCTTTGTACACAGTACTCCTGTTGTTATGATAACACTAACTGTAACTCTTACTTTAATTTTAAGTTACATTAGTTACAATTATTTCGAACTTTTTTTCATGAATTGGGGTAAAAGGTATGTACAGAAAAAACGCGCCGATAAACTGGTAGCTTCCTCATTTTAATATGGAACTTTACCTTTTACCGGTTGCCAACTACAACCAAATGAAGAAGAAGTACCTCATTGTCCTTGTCCTGCTTTTAATATCAGGTGCCGTCGCTTTCAAAGCATACAGGCATTTTTCAAAAAACAACCATAACATTGCCAATGCTATTATAGGCAACCCCGTTCCATCAATGGTGAGCAAGTATGCGGTTAAACCAAATGCTATCCGCAACATGTTTGGCATCAACTGCTACGAATGGAACTTCCTGAACGATCCCAATAACAATAACGACGCGAGCCACATCTACCAGCCCAAAATGGCTGTGATCAAAAGCTTCACCGGTGTTCGCCATTATATGGACTGGAGCAAAATAGAAGCTACCGAGGGCAGTTATACCTTTAACCCCACAAACAACGGCGGCTGGAATTTTGATGCCATTTACCAGGGCTGCAAAAACGCGGGTATCGAAGTATTGGTATGCCTTAAAACCTGCCCCGGCTGGTTAGTAAAAGACTTCCCGCCTAATGAGCGTGATGCCGAAAACGTTCCGGCACCTTACGGGATGAGCCACAGCGACCCGGCATCCTACATAGCACAGGCCCGTGCGGGCTTCCAGTTCGCGGCACGCTACGGTTACAATACCAAAGTTAACCCAGCCCTGGTTAAAGTAAGCACCCGCCAACGCTGGAATGGCGATCAGGTTAACGAACTTAAAATAGGCATGGGCCTCATCAAATACATTGAGTGCGATAACGAGCGCGATAAATGGTGGAAAGGCAAAAAGGCCCAGCAAAATGGTAGCGAGTACGCGGCCAACCTATCCGCCTTTTATGATGGTAATAAAGGCAAACTGGGTAAAGGCGCAGGCGTTAAAAATGCCGACCCGGGTATGCAGGTTGTCATGACCGGCCTTGCCACAGCCAACGTAAAATTTGTGGCCGATATGGTAGAATGGTGCAAACAAAACCGTGGCTATAAACCCGATGGCAGTATAGACTTATGCTTTGATGTGATTAACTACCACTTTGCCCCTAACGACCATAAATCGCATGTTAACGACCAGGCTACACGTGGCCTTGCGCCCGAACTAAGCGAAGCCGGCGCAGTGGCCGATGGCTTTGTATCACTTGCCAACAGCCTCAAACAGCACCCTCCTGTATGGATCACCGAAACGTGTTATGATATTAACCCCGGCAGTCCGCAAAGGGTTATGGCAATCGATGGTAAATCAGCAGTAGAAGTACAGGGCGATTGGTTATTAAGAGCCGCATTGCTCTACAACCGCCACGGCATTAAACGCGCCTTTTACTATCAGTTGTTTGATGATAATACAAGCGCCATTCAATACAGCACGTCTGGTTTGGCCGACGAAAAAACGCTTGAACGCCGCCCCGCTGCCGATTATGCCCTGCAGGTTACCAAACTAATGGGTAACTACGAATACAAAGCCACCATCAGTCAGGATCCCTTAGTTGATGTATACCAGCTCGGCAGCAAAAAAATGTACGTACTGCTCATACCCGACGAAAAGGGCCGAACAGGCAACTATACACTCGATTTAGGCACAGCCAAAAACATCATCATCCATCCATTAAAAATTGGCGACTCCGCTATGGAAAGCATCAAAGAACCAACCACCAACGGCAAATTCAACATGCCCGTAACCGAAACACCAATATTTGTAGAAGCAGAATAACCAATGGACTAATCAGAGGGGGATTAAGGGGGGAATTATTCGACTTATTCAATCCCTCAGTCATTCAATCCTTCA
Organism: Mucilaginibacter sp.; assembly: GCF_039921305.1. Lineage (GTDB taxonomy): Bacteria > Bacteroidota > Bacteroidia > Sphingobacteriales > Sphingobacteriaceae > Mucilaginibacter. The sequence goes on along the minus strand of NZ_JBDSCA010000027.1, from coordinate 32,504 downwards.
CTCACTCACACCTTCAATCATTATAAAGAGGGGGATAAAGTAAGAATATTTCAATCAATCAAACGACATCTTTATAATCGTTATCTTCTGTCAATACAAAGATAATCAACTAATTGTTCAAACTGAAATACCAAACTTACCACACCAACCAAAATAACTAAGCTGGCTTAACCGGGCTTCCTATCCAATCCGTTTCCGGCGATAAGGTCTCCCCCTTCATCACCAGCGAAAGCGCGTCAATATTACAATCGTTCCCAATATCGCTGTCATACAAAATAATGCTCCTTACGGCGATGCTCGTTCGCGATCCGATCTTAACCGGACCGATCTTCATCACCCTATCCTCAAACAAATGCGTTTGCGGACCGCAATCTTCATTCAATGCAACATCATCACCCATCGTAATCATATCATGCTCGGTAAAGTCCGTTGTATTCAGCCATGCCCTGTCCCCTATCTTCACCCCCATCAGGCGTAAAAACATCGGTAACCAAGGTGTCCCCCTCAAAAAATCCAGCAAAAACGGAACAGCCAAAGCTTCATAAGTGGATGTTACCGCTTCGCTCCGCCATACCAACCAGGTCCACATGGGCTTTTGGCGAGGGGTATATTTACCGATGAATACCCATTTCAGCAACATGGTCAGCATAAAAGCAGGCACCCCCATATAACACAAATAAAATAGCGGAAACTCAACAATGATCTTCCACAGAGGCTCGTCAATAATCAGATCGTGAGCGTATGCGATAAACAACACCGTAAAACAAATAATAGCCGTTTCCGGCAGAATGATCCGGATAAACTCAACAGTTCCACGGGCCAGCCTCCGGCGCTTTTTAGGTGTGATAGTTAACTCATCCGGATAGGTTTGGCTACCCTGCCTCCTCGGCATCCCAATAGCCGGTGAACCAAACCAATCGTGTGTTTTGCCATCTTCCAATTGCTCTTTACTTGGTGGTGTAGAAAGTACCCCAACCAGCATATTACTGGGCAGTTCATACCCTTGCGGGATGAGTGCGCTATTACCTACAAAACTGCTATCGTTAATAATGGTCTTCTCCAATATCAATTGCTGCCCGCGCACATCGGCCTCACCCAAAGTAACGGCATCGGCAATAAAGGCGCCCGAACCAATTTCCAGCAGCGGGTGTGTTACGCTACTCGCGGTAGATACCTCGGTATTCTTACCCACCTTCGCACCAAGCAGCCTGAAAAACGTAGATACATATACACTCGCGAAAATAGGGTGCAATACGATCAAACATAACGACATCAATTGATCGGCCATCCACTTGCGCACATATAACATACTGTAAATAGGGTACTTGCCCGGCTTAATACCGCGCTGCAATATCCGCGTCAGCAAAATGGTTTCAAGCGCGAACAGTACAATATAAACCGTTGCCAGTACCGGCACTAACCACAAATAAGTAAAATCGTAATCATCGGCAGCGTTATCCAGTTTATTAACCGCTATAATGGTTGGGATAAGCGGCAGCAAAATAATGAACGGAAACGCGAACACCATCAGCATAAATATCACCACATACTTACGCCGCATCCCGCGCGACGTAAACAGCGGTTGCGGCAAGTCTTCTATCTTCTTGGTTTCCTTTAATTGCGCCGGGCTGCCATGCCAAACCTCCCCCGGTTTAATCACCTTCCCGGCCGGTAAATGGCTCAGGTCCTGCAACTCCGTCCATGCTTCCATCCTCGCCCCGCCCGATATCACGGCGCTACTACCTATATAAGCGTGATCACCAATATGTATGCTTCGTAACTTAAGCATCCCATCCTCAACAAAAGCGTTATTCAATACTACTTGTGAGCTAATGCTCACATCGACACCAATGGTCACCAGATCTTCGGCCCCGATAGTTAACGAACTCAGTTGCGCGTCGGCCGCTACCGTAACGCCCAGCAATCGCAAAAATTTAGGGTAAAGCGGCGTACCGTTCAAAAACTGAACCGGCAATATATCCATCATCTTTTTCACAAACCACCAGCGGAAATAATACCCTCCCCACAACGGATAATCGCCCTCCTTCATCTTACCAATAACCGCCCATTTAGCACCAATGGCCACAGCCGTAAACAAAGGTGGAATAATGCAAAACAGGGCAATGGCTATCAAAACCCCATAACCAATATTATCAGTTTCCTGCTCTGTATAGTAGTAACCTAAATAGGGAGCAAATATCTCCACAGCAAACATCCCGTAAATAATTCCCAATGCCAGTGTTTGTCCAAACCAGCATAGCAAATATTTCCAGGTCTCTATTTTAAAATAGGTACGTTGTTTCTTTTCGGTTTTAACATTGGCTTCCCAATTCTCTATCAGTTTATCAAGCGGACGGTGCAGGTATATATCTTTTAATGATGCCTGCGGAATACCGGCATCCCGCCTCAACCTGGATACCAGCGAAGCAGCCAGCAAAGAGTGCCCGCCCAGGTCATTAAAAAAATCCATCGATAGGTCTATCGGCCTGTTCGGGAATATCTTATTCAAAATAGCCAAAAACCTATCTGCCACCGGGGCATTCATATCCAATGTTTCCTCAGGCCCGTTATCATTAATCGTTAAAGCTTCCGGTACAGGCAATGCCTTGCGATTGATCTTTCCGCTTGGCATCCTCGGCATTTCGGGCATAGCCATAATCACACTCGGCACCATATAAGTAGGCAGTACCTTAGCCAGCTCAGCACGCAAAACGGTTTCTTCAATATCCGATGCATCTTCCGGTACAACATAACCCACCAAATGGTCGGTCCCGTTGCTATCCTTTTTAACCGCAACAGCCGCCGAAGCAATTCCAGCCAAACTGTTCAGTTTAACTTCAATCTCACCCAGTTCTATCCTAAAACCCCGCAGCTTGATCTGGTCGTCAAAACGGCCCTGCACATCAATGCTACCGTCTTCATTAATAATAGCGGCATCGCCACTGCGGTATATCATTTCGCCCGGCATATCAACCAATGCGGCTGGCTTGGCAACAAACTTCTCTTTAGTTAGTTTAGGCAGTTTTACATAACCATTAGATAATCCCGGCCCGCTAATTACCAGTTCGCCACGCTCACCACGCGGCAAAGGGTTCAGTTGCTCATCAACCACAGCCAAATTGTAATTAGGTAAAGGTTCGCCAATGGTAATAATATCACCAAACTTTAAAGCGGCAAAGGTTGCGCTCACCGTAGTTTCGGTGGGCCCATAACTGTTATAAAAGCGCCTTTCGGGCTTGGCCCAACGTGCCAGTACCTGCGGCGTGCAAGCCTCGCCCCCAGCATTAATAACGCGGATATCCGGATTATTATCCTCCATTACAGCCAGCAAACTGGGTACGGCATGCAATATGGTTATTTTCTGGTCGCGAAGTACATCGCCCAATTCATCAATCGCCTTAGATGTTGTATTATCAGCCACCCAAATGGTAGCGCCTGCAAAATAGCTCACCCAGGTTTCCTCGCACCACATATCAAACGATACCGAAAAACCTTGATAAACTTTATCCGCGGCCTCAATATGTAAAACGGTTTGTTCGGCACGCACCAACTGGCAAATTTGCCTGTGATTTATAGGTATCCCCTTAGGCGTCCCCGTACTACCCGATGTGTACAGCACATAGGCCCCATCATCAGGTTGTGGCCCTTCCGGTATTGCAATTATGGTTTCCGTAGTTGGCCTTTCGGCGATAGTAAACAACGGGCAGGTTAAATTAAGCGGCTCCATGCTAAAGCAGGCATTGGCGCCCACTTCGGTCATCACAGTTTCAACCCGCTCGGCAGGTATTTCCCGGTCAACCGGAACATAGGTTGCCCCGGCTTTAATGATACCCAAAATGGCAACATGCAGTTCAAGCCCACGCCGCCACCAAACACCCACATGGTCGCCGCGCTTAATCCCTTTACCGGCCAGGTCGGCCGCAACAGCATCGCTCCAGCGGTCAAGCTCGGCATAGCTTAATGTTTCATTACCGAATATCAGTGCGGTTTTATCCGCAAAATTCGCCGCAGAAGTTCTGAATAAAACAACCAGTGTTTCTTCCAAAAGCAAATCCGGACGTACAGCACCTTTAACAATACTGATGCTACTCATAAATATATATTCCCGTGGTTATTTATAGTTTAATTGGCACTAATCAGACTTACAATTATAGTCATAGTTTAGCGTGATGCAATCATTCTCTAAATTAAAAATCGCTTAAATTACTGCCCATTCCCAACAGGTAAATCAACTAAGTTGTTCTGCTATCTGGTTGAAATTATTTACTCTTTACACAACTACGCAATCTCGTAATTACTAATAATACAAAATGCGCTTTGCCTTTTGTGGATAATATTGAAACATCCTATATCGCTTTGTCGTAAACAATAAAAATTATGACCTTAAACGATAATTAATTACTACTTTAACATTAATGTAATTGAACAATAAATAAACACGGTTTTATTTACCTGGTTTACACACCACAACAACATCTTTTATAAAATAAACGCCCTATTAATAACTAATAAATATTAATTTTTCATTTTAGTATAAAACAACTACTTATATTAGTAATTTTCCACATGTTATGGCTTGGTATAACTTATGCCATATTAACATTGGTTAATCCGTTTTAATTATTTATGTTTAGTTAATTTTAGAATAACTATTTTGATTATTTAAAATTGATGTAAATTGAGCTTAAAAGCCAGTCAGCATCGTTTTATTATACCCGAGTGAATGAAGACACAAATACTTATAGTTGATGATGATTTGAGCATCCTTAAGCTCTTAAATTTCATCCTGTCAAAAGATTATGATCTGATCATAAAAAACTCAGGATTAGAAGCCCTGAGCTGGCTCGAAGAAGGTAACGACCCAGGTTTGGTTATTTCCGATCTGCAGATGCCTTATATCGACGGGTTAACCTTTGTTCGTAACTTAAAAATAAGTGGTTATTATAAAGATACTCCTATCATTGTTCTTTCTGGAGCCGATAATCTTGAAGATCTTGTAGGCGAAATGCCTTTCAGGATCGATGCTTTTTTGCACAAACCATTCAACCCAACTTCTTTAAAAACCGCTATAAGCAAGGTATTAAGTATATATGATGAGCCCGAATACACCAACCAACTGGGATAGTTCAAGTCAGGCACAGAACAAGGTTGCATACGTTAGTTCTGATACCGAAGAACATTTGGTTGGCGAATTAAAACAACATTTTTTTGTTAAGCACCTGGTATCTTTCAACGCCTTTGAAGATTATTTATCAGAGCAATCTATATTAACCCTCCCCGATATTTTATTAATGGAGGTTGATGAAGATGAGTACTGTTTTACCCTGGTCGAAAAGATCAAAAAAAACCCCATGTTACATGGTTTACTCATTGTATTGCTGGCCAAAACGCCAAACAAAACCTGGAAAAATAAAGCCCTGCATTTAAAGGTTAATGATCTTTATACCTATCCGTTGCCAATAGATCACCTTTGCGAGCGCCTTAACTTCCTCATCAAGTTTAAACTCATCCGCCCAAAATTGTCGGAACTTTTAAACCAGGTTGATGTTGAATACAAAATGCCGTTAAGCAAACGTTTCTTTGATATCGTATCGGCAAGTGGCGCTATTTTACTGGCTTCACCGGTAATGTTAGTTGTCGCGCTTGTCGTAAAATTCGACTCAAAAGGGCCAATGATCTATAAAAGTAAACGTGTAGGTACCGGTTACAAGGTATTTGATTTTTACAAATTCCGTTCCATGCGTACCGATGCCGATCAGATGATAGCCCAAATGTCGGACCTTAACCAATACAGCGCCGAAGAAGAAGGCAGCTCAAAAGCGGCTTTCGTGAAGATCAAGAACGATCCGCGCGTTACCAAAGTGGGTAACTTTATTCGCAATACCAGTTTAGATGAGCTTCCGCAATTATTTAATATTTTAAAAGGAGATATGTCTTTAGTTGGCAATCGTCCACTACCTTTGTACGAAGCAGAGATGTTAACTTCTAACGAATGGTCGATGCGTTTCCTCGGTCCTGCCGGCCTAACCGGCCTTTGGCAGGTAAGTAAACGCGGTAAAGAAGATATGAGTGAGCGCGAAAGAAAGAAATTAGACAACTTTTACGCGCAAAATTATTCGTTCTGGCTCGACCTAAAAATTCTTTTAGGAACATTTCCTGCCTTGTTCCAAAAAGAAAAAGTTTAATTTGTACATGAAAAAAAATCTGGTTTATACATTATCACTCATTCTGCTTTTATTACCCCTTACTAAAAGCCTTGCCCAAGAGAGTATAATGAACGATATTGACTACCCTTTTTTGCAAAAGCTCATTAACTCTGCCAAGCAAAATTACAGCGCAGTCAAAATACGACAGGCCCAGGTTGATATTGCAAAAACCACCTATAACCAAACCAAACTGGCTTGGTTTGATGGCTTATCTGTTTCATACGTATATAGCCCTGCTAATGCCATTAACCTAACATCAAATAACAATATATCATCAGGCACATCTACCGGCAACACGGTAAACCCCAATATATTTCAAGGTTACCAGGCTGCTGTTGCTGTAAATTTTGGTAGTATTTTGCGTAATCCATCAAACACAAAAAATGCCAAAGCCAATTATAACATTGCCCTGCTTGAGCAGGAAGCGCTTTTAAACTCACTTGAAACCCAGGTTAGAAAACTTTATTTAACCTATGTTCAAATGAATGCTACTTTACGTATCCGCACTAAAACAGCTCAGGATCTGGCCATATCGCTCAACCTTGCCAAACGCCAGTTTGAAAAAGGAAACGAAACTGTAGAAAATTATACCCGGGCAACAACAGCTTTTTCCGAAGTTAACCAGGCCAAAATAGAGGCTGAAGTAGCTGTGCTCAATGCCAAAACAGCGCTCGAAGAGATTGTGGGGAAGAAATTAGAAGAAATAAAATAAATGGAATTAGCTGATTTTGTTGCCTTATTAAAACGTTATAAGCTTATACTCATAATTGTTCCGGTACTAATGGTTGTGGTTTGCTATTATATGGTACGCAACCTACCAGATAGCTACGTATCACAAACACTTATTGCAACAGGTATAGTTGATCAGTCGCAAAAATTACCCGATGTTGCAATCGATCAGGAGTCTCAGGTTTTTATCAAGTTCAGCAACCTCATCACCATGATGAAAATGCAAAAGGTACAAAACCAGGTTTCATACCTGCTGATACTGCATGATCTGACAAGTGATGTGCCTTTCCGCAAACATAGCAAGCTCTTTCATGATCTGGTTCCGAGTGCAAAGCAGCACGCCATTGATGTTTTTACAAAAATGTATAACACCCACGGTGCACTGCAAACTTATGATGTAGATCAGGCGGGTTTAAATCAGTTAATATCATCTATGCATTATGATATGGGTTCGCTATTAGCCAAAACCGTGATATATCGTAATGAGAATAGTGATTTTATCCAGGTAAGTTTTGAATCAGAAAACCCACAGCTTTCTGCTTTTGTAGTTAATAAACTGGTAAGCGAGTTTATTACTTTCCAGGGCGCTAATGATAAGCAAAGCCATGGTAAATCTATTCACTTGCTGGATAGTTTGATGCAGGATAAGAAAAAATCAATGGATGTAAAGAATGATTCATTGAAAAAATATAAAATTGACAATCATATTTTAAATATAACCGATCAGGCATCAAGCTTATACTCACAAATAGCCGATTATCAGGGCCGCCAACAGTTAGCCGAGCAGCAAATAGCCGCCAACAACAGCGCCATTAATAATCTGAACGATAAATTAGGGCCAACCGATAGGAATCACGCCCTCCCGGCTAAAATCATATCCAACCGGGAAGCTCTAAAAACATTTACCGACAGGCTAATAAAAAGCGGCTACAACCCTTACTATAAAGCAAAGGTTGATTCGATACAAAGCATACTAACCGACCAGATCAGTGAATCAGTGTCTCAATCTGCAGATAATCCGCTATCTACCAAGCAAAATTTAATATCACAAAAATTACGGTTAGAAATTGATCGCGATATTGCAAAAGGAAGTGTCCCAACTATTCACGCCGAATTGGCAAACCTCAAGTCTCAGTTAGATAAATTAGTACCTTTTGAGGCCGTGATAGAATCCCTTCAAAGCGGTATTGAACGCGATAGCAAAGACTATCTTGATATATTAGGAAAATATAACCAGGCTACCACTGCCAACGAGTTTTCCACAAAAATACGTCAGGTTGATATGGCCATGCCGGGTGGCCCTGCACCATCTAAAAAAATGCTGCTTACTATAGGTGCAGGTATAGTTACCGAGATAGTGCTCCTTTTGATCATGTTCATCTTATTTTATCTTGACGATTCCATTAAGCAACCAAAAGCATTGGCCAATAAAAGCGGCCTGCCTGTTTTAGGTCACCTTAACGTGATCAAAGGCACCACGCTCGATCTGCGTAAGATCTGGGATATAGAAAACCGGAGTAAAATGCAGCAATTTAAAGATTTGCTTCGCTCTATCCGTTTTGAGATCGATCAGGAATTGCATGGCAACAAAATACTGGCCATAACCAGTTTAGGCGATGGCGATGGTAAAACGTTACTGGCTATCAGTTTGGCTTACTCCTACTCCATCATCAACAAAAAAGTATTGCTAATTGATGGTAACTTTAGTAACCCAACCATCAGTTCCACCGTACAACCTAAGCTGTTTATCGAAGATTATTTCAGGGACGATCCCGATTATAGAGATGTTATCCTAAACACCAACATTAGTGTATTAGGTAATCAGGGTAACGATATCACTTTATTAGAGATCGAAAACGAAAGGATCATTCAGCAAAAATTTTTGAAACTGAAATCAATGTATGATATCATCATTATCGAAGTTCAGGATATGGCAAAAATGAACAAGGCTAAAGAGTGGTTATTATTTGCCGATAAAACCATAGCTGTGTTTGAAGCCAATCAAAAACTTGATGATTCTAAATTGGCATCAGTTAAATATTTTAAAACGTTGGGCACAAGGTTTGCTGGCTGGGTATTTAATAAAGCAGCCTCTCAGGAAAAGTAATTATTACATATGATCGAAGTTATTCTATCAGATATATGGATCGTTGTCCAGGTTATAATTGGCTTTAATCTGGTGTTTCCGCTTGTGCTGTATTTATTTTACAGCATCGTTAAAAAAAGTGATTCGAAACAAAGCACCATTTTACCCCCCGAAATTGATTACGGTATTATAGTAACCGCTTACGAGCAAACACATACCTTGCCCGCAGTAGTAAAATCATTGCTGCAACTTAACTACAGCAACTATGTAGTTTATATTGTTGCCGATAAATGCGATATCAGCAATCTCAGTTTTAGCGATGAACGCGTAGTTCTATTACGCCCCGAAGAAACATTAGCCAGTAACACCCGCTCGCACTTTTACGCTATTAACCGTTTCGTTCGCCCGCACCAATGTTTAACCATTATTGACAGCGATAATTTGGTTGAACCCGATTACCTCAACCGCCTCAACCCATGGTTCAATAAGGGTTTTAAAGCCGTACAAGGTATCCGCGAAGCCAAAAATTTAGATACCACTTTTGCCTGTTTAGATGCCGCCCGCGATATCTATTATCATTTTTATGATGGTAAGGTACTTTTCGGCGCAGGTTCATCGGCAACACTGGCAGGCTCCGGTATGGCCTTCACAACCCAGCTTTACCGCGAATGCCTGGAGCATTTGGATATAACCGGTGCCGGGTTTGATAAAGTTTTACAAGCCGCCATCATTAACCGGAATGAACGCATTGCCTTTACTATGGATGCCATAGTTTATGATGAAAAAACATCCAAATCAACCCAATTGGTAAGCCAGCGCTCTCGTTGGATAAATACCTGGTTCAAATATTTCAAGTATGGTTTTGGTATGATAGGCCGCGGCCTGATAACCTTTAACCGTAATAAATTTGTATTTGGTTTAATACTGGTAAGGCCGCCATTGTTTATGTTCCTCATCTTATCCGTAGTATTTGCCTTTATCAACCTGTTAACCGGCAATCTTTTGGCTTTTGGCTTATGGATGGCGGGCTTGTTGATATTTGTATTGGGCTTCGGCCTGGCACTGGCCTTATCACATACCGATAAAAAGATCTACCGATCGTTGGTTAACATACCTAAATTTATGTTTTTGCAAGTGCTATCGTTGTTAAAAATATTTACACCACAAGGTAATAATGTAGCAACCAAACATTATGTTGAAACTCATATTGATGATATAAACCAACAAAAATGAGAATCGAACCGGTAAAGAACGAAAAAGTAGATCGGTTTAAAGATCTTACACCAACACATAAAATGACCCGTAAAGTAGCTATTGCCCTGGCATTTGTTGGTGTATTTGTATGGCTTTTCAAGATCATGTTTTAGTAAATGCGTGTCGAAACAGACCATGTTCAAAATATAAACCCAAACCGTAATAAAGGGTTCTGGAGGGGAATCATATTGGGCAAATTTTCGGCGCCGCTGGTTATTGGTTTTGCCCTGATACTCTCACTACTGCTGGTATTCTCAATGTCGGGTGGTAATTTAATTCCAAGCGTACTCTTTATTGTGGCTATGGTAGGCATTATCACCGTTTGTGGTGTAGTTGCTTATCCCCGGTTCGGTATCATTGTATTATTTCTGGGTGCATATCTCCTCTTTGTTCCGCTAAAATTCCCCATTGATTTCCCTTTAGGAACATTGATGGATCTGTTGGTCTATCTGCTTATTCTTGGTTTCTTTTTCTCGCAAAAAGTAAAAAGGGATTGGAAGATCTTTGCCGACCCACTATCTATCCTGATATTAGCCTGGATACTTTATAACCTTGCCCAGGTTGCAAACCCTGCATCCATTTCGGGCCAGGCCTGGATGTATACCATCCGCAGTATAGCCGGGATACTATTAACTTACTACATTTTTGTTTTCCAGATCAGGGAAACTTCTTTTATCAAATTAATTTTCAAACTCTGGATCTGCCTTGCGTTTATTGCCGCTTGTGATGGTTTTAAGCAAGAGGTCTTCGGTTTTTTCGACTTCGAAAAAACCTGGCTCTTCTCTGATCCTGGCCGTGTTGAACTCTATTTCCAGGGTGGCCACATGCGCAAATTCTCCATCATGGCCGATCCTGTTGCCTTTGGCTACAACATGGCTTCGGCCGCAACCTTATGCCTCGCCCTGGCATTTGGCCCCATCAAAACATATCAAAAAGTAGTCCTGGTAATTCTGGCATGTTTCTTCTTATTCACCATGCTATTTTCGGGCACACGCGGGGCCTTCCCTTTAGTACCGGCTGCCTTAGCTTTATTCGCTGTGTTAAACTATAATAAAAGGGTATTAATTTTTTCATTAGTGGTAGGGGTACTATTTGTATTCATGATATTTGTGCCAACCAGCAACCAAAATATATTAAGATTTCAAACCGCCTTCCGCCCCAATGAAGATCAGTCATACAAGGCTCGTAAAATTAACCAGGCTCGTATCCGGCCTTACATCCGCTCGCACCCTATTGGTGGTGGCTTAGGCGCAACCGGGGTTTGGGGGCAACGTTTTGCACCTGGCTCTTTTCTGGCAAGTTTCCCTCCCGACAGCGGTTACGTTCGTGTAGCGGTAGAAACAGGTATCATTGGTTTGATCATGATCTGTACATTGATATTTGTGGCGCTACTAACCGGGATCAATAATTTTTATCTCATTAAAGATCCCGAACTTAAAAACTACTGCATGGCGGTAACCATGGTTATTTTTGCTTACAATGTGGGTAACTATCCGCAAGAGGCTATTGCACAGTACCCATCGAGTGTTATCTTCGTTCTTTGTATCGCTTTAACCCGTGTTACTAAAATATTGGATGATAAAAAACAACTGCAATTAGCTGCTCAAACCGATGAAGGACAATCTAATTGAAGGCAGGGATATCATTATAGTGGGCCAGCAACCCTGGGACACCGAAATTGGCAGCAATTGCAAAAACATCGCTTTGGAATTCAGCCGGAATAACCGTGTACTCTACGTAAACTCTCCGCTGGATACCAAAACCCTCATGACCACAAAAGACGACCCGCGCACCCAAAAGCGACTGGCCATTATCCAAAAAAAGCAAAATGGCTTAGAACAAATTGCCGATAACCTGTGGACATATTATCCCGATGTTAAAATAGCATCCATCAATTGGATGAAACCCACATCGGTTTTCAGTTTCTTTAACAAGATCAACAATAAAAAATTCGCGGCATCCATCCAAAATGCCATTAAACAGCTTGGCTTTAAAAACTATATCCTTTTTAACGATTCGGAGATGTTCAAAGCCTTTTATTTAAAAGAGTTTTTACACCCGGATGTAAGCATCTACTACTCCCGCGATTATATGTTGGGTGTTGATTACTGGAAAAAACATGGCGCAACGCTGGAGCCGCAATTAATGGCCAAAAGCGACCTCTGTTTAGCCAACTCAACCTACCTGGCCGATGTTTGCAGACAATACAATTCAAAATCATATTACGTTGGTCAAGGTTGTGATTTGAGCCTGTTTAGCCATACCGAAGGCTTTGGCATTCCCGATGATATCCGGATGATCAAAAACCCGATCATTGGTTATGTTGGCGCCTTACAAAGCATCCGTTTAGATATGGATCTTATCGCTCACATCGCCACCAAACGCCCTGATTGGAGTGTAGTACTGGTTGGCCCCGAAGATAATGAGTTTAAGGCAAGCAAGCTGCACGATATACCTAACATCCACTTTTTAGGCTCAAAGGATGGCTCAATGTTACCCGCATACATCAATATCTTCAACGTATGCATTAACCCGCAACTGGTTAACCCGATAACCATCGGTAACTATCCGCGCAAAATAGACGAGTATCTGGCTATGGGCAAACCCGTAGTGGCAACCGCAACCCGTGCTATGGAAATATTCGATAAACATACCTATCTTGGGAAAGATAAAGAAGACTATGTAACCCTGATACAAAAGGCCCTGGATGAAGATAATGCCCTATTGCAACAAAAGCGCAAGGATTTTGCTGCATCGCACACCTGGGAAAACAATGTTGCCGAAATTTACCAAGCTATAAATACCTTTAAACAATAAGCCCGAAATGTCGCTATCAGATAAAATAAAATCGAACCCGTCGTTCAAAAAAATAGCGCATTGGCTAATGATACCAACCGGGCAGCACAGGCCCCGGCTATGGATCAGGATGATCGTAAATCCATTTAAACACAAGCGCGGTAAAAATTCTATCATCAGGTACCGAACCAGGCTTGATGTTTTTCCGTATAACCATTTTGATTTAGGTGAGCGCTCTGTGATCGAAGATTTTTCAACCATCAACAATGGCGTAGGCGATGTATTTATTGGCGATAGAACTATAATTGGGATGGGAAACGTGGTAATAGGTCCGGTTAAAATTGGTAACGATGTGATGTTCGCGCAAAACGTAGCCGTATCCGGTTTAAACCACGGTTACAAGGATGTAACAACCCCGCCAAGTGTACAAAAGGTTGAAACGGCCCAGATAACCATTGGCGATAATGTTTGGATTGGTGCCAACAGCGTAATTACAGCTGGGGTAACATTGGGTAAACATGTTATTATAGGCGGTGGCAGCGTAGTTACCAAAAGCATTCCCGATTATTCGGTAGCGGTAGGTAATCCTGCCAAGGTGGTAAAGAAGTACAATTTTGAAACAAACAACTGGGAAAAAGCCTAATACGTTCCGATTATAAAAAAACTGGTTGTATATTTATAGTAATTAGCTTTTAAATTTAGAGTATGTCGATATTTGGCCTCCCCGAGTGGATCAAACCACATTTATATACCGGTAAAAAATTTGCCGACTTAACGGCAGTTGAATTAGCTGATCTGAAAAACCGCATCAGCAAATTCAAACATGAGCAGCCCGATATTTCGGTTGTGATACCGGCATGGAACGAGGCCGATAATATATTCCGCACGCTATCGGCACTATCGGCCAATCAAACCAATTACAAGGTCGAGATTGTGGTGATCAACAATAACTCAAAAGATAATACCCAACAGGTGTTAGATGAGATTGGTGTACGCAGTTACTTACAACCAGAGCAGGGTACGCCGCATGCCCGCCAAATGGGCCTGGAAATGGCCCGTGGTAAATATCACCTATGTGCCGATTCGGATACATTTTATCCTCCAAAATGGATAGATACCATGGTAGCGCCAATGGTTAAGGATACTAATATAGTGGGTGTATACGGCCGTTACTCCTTTATCCCACCCGAGGGCCAAAGCCGTTTCGGTTTGATATTTTACGAAATGATAACCGGCATACTGGTTCAGATTCGCAAACGCAAACGTGAGTACATGAATACCCTTGGTTTTAACATGGGCTTTGTTACCGAAGTTGGCCGCACAACAGGTGGCTTTAAAGTAACGGGGGTACGTATGTTTGACAACGCCGCCGGCAGCGAATATTTTGTTGAAGAAGCCGAGGATGGCCGCATGGCCGTAAACCTAAAAAAGAAAGGCGATCTTAAACTTATACTCAGTAAAAACGCCCGTGCCTTTACATCGCCACGCCGTTTAATGTACGATGGTGGTATATGGGCGGCTTTTAAAAACAGGTTCAAAAGTCATGGTAGTGGTTTAGGCGAATACGTTACCGGAAAGAGTAAAAGTAAAAACCCAAATTAAACTTTTTACGTATAAATGGGTCAATAGAATAATAACTTACCCCAATTAGTTATATTGCTTAAACTTATTATTAATTTTTAAATGTCGAAGATTGCTCATTTAATTCTGGCACATAATAACCCTGTTCAGTTAGCCAGGTTAATTAGCAGGTTGCAACATCCCGATGCTGATATCTATATCCATCTGGATGGCAAAGCCGATGCGGAGCAATTTACCCAATTATCCAAAATACCACAGGTTCACTTTATACAAAATCGCACCAAAGTTTACTGGGGATCGTACAGTATTGTACAGGCAACCATAAATAGTTTTACCGAGATACTGGCTGCACATAAAACTTATGATCACATCAACCTGTTAAGCGGCAATGATTATCCTATTAAAAGCACACGCCAAATTCACGAATTTTTCAACCAGCATCCCCATAGTATCTTTATGGAATATGTTACCCAAAATTCTGAATGGTGGCAAAAAATAAAAACCCGCGTTACCTGCTACCATTTAACAGATTTTCATTTTCCCGGTTCTTATTGGGCGCAAATATTCATCAATAAAATATTACCTGAGCGTATCTTACCAACATCACTAACCCTTGTAGGTCGTTCACAATGGATGACCATCACAGCCGATAGCGCTCAATACGTGGTAAATTATCTTCGGGATAACCCAAAAATACGCAGCTTTTTCAGACTAACCTGGGGATCGGATGAGATCGCGATCCAATCTATTTTACATGACTCGCCTTTTAAAGATAAAATAGAAAACAATAATTACCGATATATTGACTGGAGCGAGCAAAACGCCAGCCCAAAAACACTAACCATGGCCGATGCCGATACTTTAGTTAATTCAACCTGCCTGTTTGCCCGCAAATTTGATCTATCTAAAGAACCTGCAATATTCGACTATCTTGATAAAACATTTTCTTAACTGTCTGCTTTGCTTGTTACTCAAAAAACCTATCTTCAATCCATTCATAGTATTTAATTTAGTCAATGAAGCGAGTTTCTGTAATTACCGTAAACTTTAACCAGCCCGCTGTTACCGAAGCTTTATTGGCCTCCATCTTCAAGTTCAATACCTATCCTGATCTCGAAATCATTGTTGTTGACAATGGCAGCAAAACCAACGAAGTACCACGCTGGGAAAAAGAATATCCTACTGTAAAATTTATCCGCAGCGAAGCCAACCTCGGTTTTGCAGGCGGCAACAACATAGGCATTAGAGCCGCTACAGGTGGTTATTATTTCCTGGTGAACAATGATACCGAATTTACCCCCGACTTAACCGAAACACTTGTAAACACCTTAAATAATGACGAAAGCATTGGTATAGTTTCACCCAAAATAATCTACCATCAATACCCTGATACCTTACAATACGTTGGCTTTACGCCGATGAATTATTACACCTGCGCCAACAAATGCGTGGGTCAGTTTGAAAAAGATAAGGGCCAGTACGATCATATCAGCGCCCCCACAGGCTTTTGCCACGGCGCCGCCATGATGCTCCGTAAAGAAGCCGTAGATAAAGCCGGATTAATGACCGAAAACTTCTTCCTTTATTACGAAGAGATGGATTGGAACGAGCACATCAAACGCGCTGGTTACCAGGCCTGGGTTAATACCGACGCGATGATCTACCATAAAGAATCGGTGTCGGTAGGGCAAGGAAGCCCGCTTAAAGAGTTCTTCATGAACCGTAATCGCATCCTTTTCATCCGCCGCAATGCACCGCTGAACAAAGCCCTGGTATTTTACGTATACTTTATGCTATTGGTAGTACCGCGCAACATACTGGTATACATCAAACAAAAAAACTTTAGCTTTATACCGGTACTTTTCCGCGCCATTTGGTGGAATATTGCACAAGGCAAAAACAGTAAAAAATTAGGATACAATATTTAAATACCGGGCATGGAAATTACTTTATGGCTTAGCCTTTTCATAGTTATTTACACTTTCGTGGGATATGGAATTTTGCTCTATATCATCATCCGTATTAAGCGGATGGTAAAAGGCAAACCCCGCGAAATGGAGGTGAACTATGATCTGCTCCCCACCTGCACCCTGGTAGTAGCCGCCTACAACGAGGAGCATTTTATGCCCGAAAAGATCAAGAACACGCTTGAACTGAAATACCCCGCAGGCAAGCTCAAATTCCTGTTCATTACTGATGGCTCTAACGACCGTACGCCGGATATCATCCGCGAATACCCTCAGATCGAATTAATGCACGAGCCCGCCCGGAGTGGTAAAATAGTGGCCATCCATCGCGCCATGAAAAATGTGAATACCGAAATTACTGTATTCACCGATGCCAACACCTTTTTAAACGAAGATGCCATCGTAAACATATGCCGCCATTATGCCGATCAAACCGTGGGTGCAGTCGCCGGCGAAAAGCGTGTTCAGGTTGATGAAAATGCTGATGCCAGCGCCGCCGGTGAAGGTTTCTATTGGAAATACGAATCAACACTCAAAAAATGGGATTCTGAATTATATTCGGTAGTAGGCGCTGCCGGAGAATTATTCAGCGTGCGTACCGCATTCTACAAACCCGTATCTGTTGATGCCATTCTGGATGATTTTATGATATCCATGCTGATAGCCAAACAGGGCTACCGCATAGTTTATGATGCATCAGCCTACGCCCTCGAAACATCATCGGCCAACGTAACCGAAGAATTAAAAAGAAAGGTACGTATCGCGGCAGGTGGTATTCAATCCATCATCTGGTTAAAAGAATTACTGAACCCTTTTGCTTACCCACTACTCTCGTTCCAATACATCAGTCACCGCGTTTTACGCTGGACTATTACACCATTCCTGCTTATCCTCTCGTTCATTCTAAACATAGCATTAGCTTGTGAAGGTTTGGTATTTTACCAGCTTTTATTGGCCGCGCAAATCCTATTTTACGCCATGGCGGCATTAGGCTTTATATTAGAGAAACGCGAGCTTCGCATCAAGATACTCTTTATCCCCTACTATTTTTGTGTAATGAATTACGCGGTATTGGCTGGTATAATCCGCTACTTCAAAAAATCGCAAAGCGCGGTTTGGGAAAAGTCGGCAAGGAAGCAGTAGCTTATTCCTCTTGCCTAACTGGCTTAACTTCCTTAAAACGGCTAAAAAATGCCAATGCCAGCAAACAAAGCACAAAACCGCAAATTCCGTTGAGGCGCAAACCATAATCGTGCCCCTCATCTATACCATAAATAGTTAAGAAAGCGAACAAGGCAATACCCGATGTTTGCCCCAGCTTAACAAACATGTACTTTACCGCAAAAAACATCCCTTCGCGGTTCTCACCGGTTTTTTCGGCATCGTTTTGAGCTATCTCGGCTAATATGGCATTAGGTAGTATCCCCAAGGCAGCTAACGGAAAAGCAGCGCAAATAACAAGCGTATAAATTTGCACTTTAGCCGATATCGGGAATAATCCTAAAAAATATATGGCTACATAAACAAGTGCCAATATCAAAAACGACACTAATACCAATGGCTTTTTACCAAACTTTGCCGATATAAAATTAATAAGAGGGTAAAACATTACAGATACAACTACCATAACCCCCACCAGTAATCCCCCCATTGATTTAGGAAGATGCAGCAACACCGTTATAAAAAACAGTAAACCACTTGAGATAATACTAATGGCCATGTAATATGAAAAATCAGATATCAGGTAATATTTAAAATTGCGGTTACTAAAGGTAGCGCTTATAGCCTTAAACAAAGGCAAATGTGACGGCTTGCTGCTGGAATATAACTTTTCGTCGATGGCAAAAACCGGAATCAACATTACTATACCGGCAAAAACACAAAGCCCCCAAATAGTATATTGCAATGCAATTGTACGATTGCCAACATGGCCAAAATGCTGTATCAAATCAGCAAAATTGTTAACCAGAGCCGAGAATATCATGCCGAGAACAAAACCAATCTGCTGAAAAGATGATAACTTAACTTTTTCTTTGGCCGTTTCGGTAAGTTCGGGCAACAACGCATTGTAAGGGATTATGTAACTTGTAGAAGACATAAAAAAGCCTACCAGAGTAAATATCAGCCACCAGGCATTATGCATACTTTGTCCCGTAACTAAAGGGTGAAAGGTAAGGCAACAAAATAGAACAGCCGGTATAATAGCATATTTCATGAAAGGAATACGCCTACCTTTGGGATTCTGACTTTTATCACTCAAAGAGGCCAAAAACGGGTCATAAAAAGCATCAACCAAACGGCCAGATGCAAGTATGATACTCATAATGTTTAAACCAAAAAAGACCATGATCTGCGGTATAAGCGGCATGAGGCCCGAGTTTGACGGAGCTAAATAAAAGTAGGGTATCATCACGATGATGATATTCGTCATGATACTCCAGCCCATCATACCCGCAGCATAAGCAAGCTGTTTAGAAAAAGGCAGTTTGTGAGCAGACATGCCGCAATATGCAATTATTTAAGTGATTAAGAATAATGATATTTCATTTTTGACACGAAACCGAATATTATACCAACATATCCGTTTAAATTTGCGCCCGTTAATCCAACTTGACAGGCATACAAAGAGCCCGTTCGTATTAGTAGTAATGGAGTGGCTAATTAATTGATATTAAAATAAATGCCGTTGCATAGTTTAACATTATTGCCATAATTAAGTCTTAAATTAAGTATCAGGCTAAAATATAAAACAACATGCGGTTTATTTTGTAAAGTACCGTAGTAATCAACACAATCACAATTAATGTCGGGTTCAACCAGCGCAATTACAGTCAAAAAACATTCATCATTTTACAGGTGGTTAACGGGTATGTTTATTACCTTATATAAGGTAAGCAAATTTATAGCGCGCTTTTTTAAAGAGTTGTTTATGCCTCCTTACGAGTTTAAAGAGGTTATTAAACAATGTTATGATGTTGGCGTACGCTCTTTTACACTAATAACAGTAACCGGTTTTATTGTTGGGTGGATATTTACCAAACAATCAAGGCCATCGTTGGTAACTATAGGGGCTACATCATGGTTACCCTCACTGGTATCTATCGCTATTTTGCGTGCGCTGGCTTCGTTGGTAACCGCTTTAATAGCTGCTGGTAAAGTAGGTTCAAGCATCGGTGCCGAATTGGGTTCAATGCGGGTTACCGAGCAGATAGATGCCATGGAAGTATCTGGCACCAAACCCTTTAAATATTTGGTTTGCACACGGGTTATAGCTACATCTATCACGGTACCTTTGCTGGCCACATATACCGCTTTTATTGCTCTGTTAGGAGGCTATTTAAATGTAGCTCAAAACGAAGGAATCAGTTTTACCACTTTTATGCAAAACGCTTTTGACCCAATTACCTTTATTGATTTTTGGGCTACGCTAACTAAATCGCTTGTGTTTGGTTTTACTATTGGTATAGTAGGTTGCTACCAGGGTTATAATGCGCTACGCGGAACGGAAGGTGTGGGTAAAGCGGCAAACGGAGCGGTTGTAACTGCCATGTTTCTGGTTTTTATTGAGGAGGTTATTGTTGTACAGATATTTGGATGGCTGCGTTAAGCGTAAAGTATGGTTAAAATAAAAACAACAATAGCGCATAAAGATCCGGTTATCACCATCAGGGGGTTAGAAAAATCTTTTGAGCAGAATACTGTTCTCCGGGGCATCGACCTTGATCTGTACCAGGGCGAAAACCTGGCAGTGTTAGGCCGGTCGGGAACCGGGAAATCCGTTTTGATCAAGATCATATGCGGGCTATTAAAACCTGATGCCGGCGAGGTAAAAGTGTTTGGCCAGGAAATAACGCACATTACCGAAAAGCAATTACAAGAGATAAGGGTACGGATAGGTTTTTCTTTCCAGAACAGCGCCTTGTATGATAGTATGACGGTGCGTAAAAATCTGGAGTTCCCGCTGGTACGTAACCGGACAAAATTATCCCGGAAGGAAATAAACGATGCTGTAGAAGGCACGCTTGATGCTGTGGGATTGTTACAGGCCATTAACCAAATGCCAGCGGAGCTATCGGGCGGTCAGCGTAAGCGGATAGGTATTGCACGTACTTTGATATTGAACCCCGAAGTAATGCTGTATGATGAACCCACAGCCGGATTAGATCCGATAACATCTATCGAGATCAATAGCCTGATCAACGAGGTGCAGCAACGGTACAAAACTTCGTCTATCATTATTACACACGATTTAACCTGCGCTAAAATGACCGGCGACAGGGTTGCCATGCTGCTGGACGGAAAGTTTGAACGCCAGGGCAGTTTTGAAGAAGTTTTTGATACCGACGATGAAAGGGTGAAACCTTTTTACGATTATAATTTTATTAAGTAGAGACACATGGAAAAAGACGAAAATAAGCGTGCCATTATAGTTGGAGTATTTATATTCCTGGGCATTGCACTCATTATATTGGGCATATTCACTTTGGGCGGGCAGCAAAAAACCTTTGTGAAAAACATACACCTAACCGCCATATTTAACGATGTGGAAGGATTAAAAAAGGGTAACAACATCTGGTTTTCGGGTGTTAAAGTGGGCACTATAAGCTCCATCCGTTTTACCGGTGTTGCACAAGTTGCCGTTAATATGGATGTTGACCAAAGCGTACAAAGTTATATACACCGCAACGCGGGTGTTAAACTAAGTTCGGATGGATTGATCGGTAACAAGATCATTGTGATAGAACCGGGCAGCCCCAACGCGCCTGTGGTTGAAGATGGGGATGTACTACAGGTTGAAAACAGCATATCAACCGATGATATTATGAAAACCCTGCAAAAAAATAATGATAACCTATTGGCTATTACTACCAATTTTAAAAAATTAAGCAACCAGATAGTACAGGGCAAAGGCTTGGTTGGCGCACTTATGGCAGACAGCACGCTCGCTATCCGTTTTAAAACGATAGTAGGCAATCTGCAATCAACCACCAGCAGCACCGCAAAAATGGCTGGCCAGTTACATACCTTTTCGGATAAGATGAACACCAAAGGTGGCCTGGCTGATAAGCTGTTAACCGATACCGCTACCTTCCGTCAATTACAGATCGCGATAGCACAATTGCGCCAAACTACGGCTAATGCAAGTACCCTTACCGAAAACTTAAACCGTGCCAGCAATAAGCTCAATACAACCGATAATGTTTTAGGCGTGCTGTTAAACGACCCTAAACAGGCCGAGCAAATGAAAGGCACGCTAAACTACCTGAATCAAAGCAGCATTAAATTGAATGATGACCTTGAAGCCGTACAGCATAACTTTTTACTAAAAGGTTTTTTCAAAAAGAAAGCTAAGGCCGAAGCACAAGCACAACCAGCTACTAAGTAATCTGCATAAATTTGCCAATTTTGCTTAATATTGGGCTTTATGAATATGATGAACTGGGAACAATTGCTTTCGGCAAAACGATGGGGTTACGAGGATAGGTATAATGCTGACCAGGCCGATGCCCGTTCCGAATTTCAACGGGATTATGACCGGTTGATCTTCTCCTCCCCTTTCCGTAAACTTCAAAATAAAACCCAGGTTTTCCCTTTGCCGGGAAGTGTGTTTGTACATAACCGTTTAACACATAGCTTAGAGGTAGCCAGCGTTGGCCGCTCTTTGGGCAGGATATTCTACAACAAAATAAAATCGCAGGAACCGGCTATTGATACCCGCCTGCCACTCCTTGCCGAAGTTGGTGATATTATAGCTGCGGCCTGTTTGGCGCACGATCTGGGCAACCCGGCTTTCGGCCATTCGGGCGAAGCCGCTATATCTTATTACTTTACCGATGGCCCCGGCAAAATTTACAAAGACCGTGTTACCGAACATCAATGGAAAGATCTGATCAATTTTGAAGGTAACGCCAATGCCTTACGCATATTGATACACCCCTTTAATGGCCGTGGCAATGGTAGCTTCGCTTTGACTTATAGCACACTGGCATCTATAGCCAAATACCCATGCGCATCGGTTATTGGTGGGAACAAGGCTCAATTGCATCAAAAAAAATACGGGTTCTTTCAATCCGAACAGCAAGATTTTGAAAAGGTAGCCCAGGAGTTAGGTATCGCCAAAGTGCAGGATAGCCCTGTAGTTTACAAACGCCACCCCTTAGTTTACCTGGTTGAAGCGGCAGATGACATCTGTTACAACATCATCGATCTGGAAGATGCGCATCGTTTAAACATTCTATCCTATCAGGAAGTTGAAGACTTGTTACTCCCACTTTGCAACAGTGCCAACATGCCAAAATACCTTGCTGATATGGATGATGAAGATGCTAAAGTAAGCTATATGCGCGCCCGGGCTATTAATTCGTTGATCAAGGAATGTTCTGATATATTTTACAAAGAACAGGACAGCATTATGAAAGGCGATTTTAACCACTCATTGATCGATGTATTAGACGAACCCTTTCGCTCCATCATGAAAAAGATAAGTGGTGTATCGGTTAAAAAGATCTATAACTATCCGTCTGTTGTACAGATAGAAGTGGCGGGTTATAAAGTAATGGGCGGGCTGCTGGAAGAGTTTATCCCGGCTTACCTCGTCAACAATTCTAAATATCACAGCAAACTGGTTGAATTGATACCCAAACAATTCCTCACCAAGGCCACTGACGATTATTCAAAAATTCAAACCGTATTAGATTTTGTATCCGGCATGACCGATCTATACGCGGTAGAGCTTTTCCGTAAGATCAAGGGAATATCGTTCCCATCCCTCGGTTAAGCAGGAAAGACCAGTGTAAACGTACTACCCATATTTAATTCGGAAGTTACCGTAATGGTGATCTTATGGAAATCGGCAATTGATTTTACAATAGGTAAGCCCAGGCCAAAACTCTCTTGCTGTAAGGATTGTCTGAATTTTTTGAACCGGTTAAAAATGAATGGCAACTGCTCTTCGGATATACCGATGCCGGTATCTTTGATTTCCACTATCAATCTGCCACCCTGCAGAAAGCCTTTAACCATAATTGAACCCGCCTCTTTGTTATATTTGATAGCGTTATTGATCAGGTTAAAAAACAAGTTATACAGCAAAAACTTATTTACATTAACCAAGGCCACATCCTCCGCGATCTCAATATCCAACGCAATATTCTTCTCTTCTAAACGAATAGAGATCTCATCATAAATATCCTGCAAAAGCTCTTTTATACCAATAGTATCATCCTTAATAAACTGCTCGTTCTCTATCTGCGATATTAGCAATAAGGTTTTTGTGATACTTTTTAACCGGTTCAAAATCTTCTGCATCTCAAGCAGGCGCACTTTTACGTCATCAATAATATCTTCCCGGTTAAACATGTTCTCAATTTTAGATTGCAAAATTGAAATAGGCGTCATCAACTCGTGCGATGCATTTGATATAAACTCACGCTCCTTTTGGAATGTGCTTTCAATGGTTTCTATCATCTGATGGATACTTTGATCCAGATATTGAAAATCGGAGGTACTGGTTTTAACTTCCTCATACGAACCAAAGTTGGGGAACTTATGCCCAATAAGCTTGGTTTTGATAATGGTATATAACGGACCAAGTATATAATTGGAGAAAAAGAAATCGGCCAATATGGTGAGCAATATCATTCCAAGCAATATTTGCAAGGCAATACTTTGCAAAGGGCCGCTGGTTTCGTCAAGTGTGTTCACGCTCTTGCCAATTTCGAGCAGGTAGGTTTTATTATTGACTTTAAACGAATGGCTCAAAATGCGGTACTCAATAGTATCTTTCTCAACCTTCCGCTTTTCGTTCCGGATAGTATCTAAGTGAGCGCTGGAATCCGCTTCTAAACTGATGTACTCTTCCTTTAAAGGGAGATAAGCGCCATAAGCCTCATCATTCTGAATATAATACCCTATACCCTGGTCTTTAACAATTTGCAACAATTTAGCCTGCTGTTTACGGAAGCGACCATCGTTATAAGTATGATTAATATTTTTGATCAGGATAGGCAGCAATAGCACAAACAAAAGCACAATAACCAATTTTGACAGGGTATTGAACAGCGTAAGTTTGGTTTGAAGCTTTAGTGCCAAATTGCTTACATTTTAATTTTATAACCTAACCCGCGCACGGTTTCCAGCCACTCGGGCTGCGCGTAAACACTCAACTTTTTGCGGATATTTTTTATGTGGACATCAATATAATTCGAATCATAATCATCGTTCACTACACTGCCCCAAATATGTTCGCTTAATTGCGGGCGGGTTAGGGTACGGTTTTTATGTAGGATGAGGTAAGCTATCAAATCATATTCCTTTTTGGTGATAGCGCTTACCGTATTGCCATTATGTGTAATGCTACGCTCGTTCATATCAATTACAAACTCACCTAAATTTATTATAGTATGTTTTAAACCAAATTTGCGGCGGGTAATGGCCTGCATACGGCTTTGTAACTCAAGCATACTGAAGGGTTTTGGCAGGTAATCATCTGCTCCCAGGTCAAGCCCTTTTATCCGGTCGTTAACTTCGGTACGTGCTGTTAATATTAAACAGGCAGCTTCGGCGTTATGGGTCTTTATTTTTTTAAGCAGATCAAGACCATCACAATCAGGCAAACCCAGATCAAGCAATATAAAATCGTATAAATTAACCGCTATCTTTTCTGATGCGCTTTTGCCGTTATGACTTGTCTCGCATATGTAATTAGCACCATTCAGGAATATTTCCAGTTCACGCGCCAGCGATACCTCATCCTCAACTATCAAAACATTCATAACTGATCAATAAAAAACGTAATAGAAAGTTAAATTAAAAAACGACTGGTTTTTGGTTGTTAGATAACCCTGCACATTAATTGGGATAGAATATTTGTACGAAGCCTCCAACGTGTAATGCGGCCTGTTATAAGCTACAGGTATCTTAAAATTATAATTTAGCACAGCAAAATTGCGGTTGGCATTACGGTAATCGTCTTCGTTTGGTGGTATTGGTGGTGGCACATAACCGCCTGGGCCACCCGGCCCGATCGCGTTCATATTCCCAAAGTAATTATGATCCCGCGAAAAGCGTTGCACAAAATTCTGTGTACCTAATATCACATTAAAAGCGGGCGTAAAAGTTAAATAATCTTTATTATCAAATACCCCAAAGCTGCTCTCAAAATAATGCGACTGGCTAATGGTCACAAAAAAATCGTCGGACTTGCCGAAAAGGTAATCCATTGTAACTCCCGATTTCAGTATCTTCCAATCAAAAGTATTCTTAAAGTTAATATCGTTTGACGATGCCGATTTTAATATCTGGGTATCATTATTAAATAAAAATCTGGTATAACTTATAGAGCCTTGAAAGTTTTTTGATAATTTATAAGAGTATCCCAAACCAAGGTCAAACTCATCAACAGTAGGTATTGATTTGATAACCTTCCAGGCTGAACCATATACAAACATTCCGAATTTGGTATTGTATATCGCATCGGCCGTATAAAACGGATATTTAACCTGGTTGGTACGGCCAAAAAAGCTGGCATCGCTACCATAACTTACCCCTACCGATAGCGATTGTTTTTTAGATGTACTATCCGAATCTGCCTGCAAGCTCAAACTACCTAACTTTGAACTACGCGCCGACCAGGCAAACGTATTTACCGAACCCAGGGTTACCAAAAAAAGCAAAGCGATAATATATCTCATCGGTTATATTTTACTTATCCAACATTAATTATTCCTTCTCGGTATTTCCGGAGGGCGCACCAAACCATCGGGCCTTCGTTGCCTTTGCGGCTTAACTTTACCTCGGTTACCTAATGTATCAAGCGGTGTAAGTACCAGCTTCTCGGGTTTGGCTTGTCGTTTTGCTTGTGGGATTTCTTTGATCTTTTTTTTGGTAGTATCCGTAACCGAAAAATAAGACGGAGCAGCGCTTAAATTAATTTCGGCAATATTGAGTACAGATGCCCTGCCGCAAACAGATTTCGCGTATGATGCGCATTGCATGCACATCATCATCAAAAATATGTTTACCAACCGCTTTATCATCTACACCTGATACTTAAAAATTATTTTAGTTTAATCAATAAAAAAATAGCACCCACATTATATGCGATGCTAATTTAAAAAAACAATAGGGTACTCGTAATTAAAAAGGAACATCTGTTAAAACATCATCAGGCTTATACTTTTTGAGGTATAAACCTTTTTGCGTTTGTTAACTATTACGCAAACCAATTGGTTGAGTTTGTTAAATAAGTTCAAACTCATTTTAACCCCCATCACCTTAACCGGCGCCGACATAGCTGCCGCCAACTCAGCACTCGGGCTAAACACACTTACACTATCAAAACTATGCAATGGCAAACCCGTTTTAGGGTTAAGTACAAACTCGTCCATCACGCCAGCATCATTTATATGATACTCTAATTTACCTAATGTTGAAATAGCCATATTGCTGATATTCAGGTTTGATGGGCCGCCAAATAACTGGTTGGGAGAGGCATCTTCTATCGTCCATGGTTTGTTACCCGGTTGGCTTCCCCAGGTTATCATATCGCCAAAAGCGTTAACTACGCCGCTTAACACACCTTGCATTTGCAATACGTACTTAGCCCTGTCTGTAGCATAACCTTTAACAATACTGCCCAGATTGATCTGCATATCTGGTTCAGATAAATAGATAGTACTCTTTTTAGCATCCATAATCACATTGTGGTAATTATGTGTAATATCAAAAGCGCCACGGGTTAGATCGGATATTTTGAGGGAGCGGTTCACCAGATTAAAAACCTCCTGATCAACTTTAACAGCATTAATACCAGCATTAGCGTTGATCTGGTTGATCGGACTATCCATATCTGATACAGATAGTAAATCAAACACCCTGTTAATTTCGGCAACCGCGTTATCAATCCGCTCTTCGGCCCATTGTTTATCACCTGCAACCACACTGATCTCGAAAGCATTGCCCGCCAGGCGCGTTAAGCGCCTATGAACAACCATTATAGGGGAAAGAGAATTTAAATTAAGCATATAGATTTTTGTTTAGAGCATACTTTTAACAATACAAAAGTACCCG
Organism: Mucilaginibacter sp.; assembly: GCF_039921305.1. GTDB lineage: Bacteria > Bacteroidota > Bacteroidia > Sphingobacteriales > Sphingobacteriaceae > Mucilaginibacter. The sequence goes on along the minus strand of NZ_JBDSCA010000027.1, from coordinate 4,815 downwards.
CCCTTTATGAAAATGAGATGAAGCTGTAAGCATACCATCTCACAAAAAAACCCGGCACAATAGAAATGCCGGGTTCTAACTAACCATCTATTATTAACTATCGTATACAAATACTCTTAAAAAATTTGCCTGTGGCATCAAACAACAACGCATGCCTTGTTCCGTTCACCGTGATGAATACATCATAGCCTATCACTGTTGTACCTGCTTTTTCTACAAAAGCCTTATCAAACACATAACCCGGGAAGGTTGTGGTTAAGTAAGTAGTAATGGCCGATAATAAAGCACTCTCAGTAACTGCGGTGCGGCTATCCGGACGAGGAGAGATCTGGATACGACTAAGCAAAGTGCCCGTTGCCGAAACCGTAGTAACATACAAAGCCTTATTAGCGCTGATAACCGAATAACTACCATCCATATTCAAAGCCGCGTGCAGCAGGGTATCAGTTGCATAATTGGCAGTAAAGTAAGCCTTAACAGCCGTTGGCAATGCAGATAACGCAACCGTATCGCGGTGCTTACCATCACGATCGCCAAAACGGCCACCTTCGTGCCATCCCGGGCCACCGCCCATATCATGGCGTTCGCATTGTTTAAGTACAGAAACAAAAGTACCCGTAGCATCAAACCTTAAAGCTACCGGCTTGGCGTTAAATAGTATAACAACCACATAACCATCAAGCACACCGGCCGCTGTTGAAACCTTAAATGTTTTTTGAACGGTATAACCGGCATAATTCGCGGTTAAATAAACACCTATTGCTGCCGGTAAACTGGCAAACGTTACCGAATCTTTTTTGCCTCCTGCCGGATAAGCGTTAACAGCATAAATAGCATCGGTTGATGAACCTGCTAACGATGCACCTGCATTAGTTATCTGTATAGCCTGCGCCGCCGAAATAGCTATATCAAGTTTGGCATCTTCGGTGTCGGTACTTTTTACGTTGGCTTTTTGGCAGGAATACAATGCCGTTAAAGCAAAAAATCCGCAGAGTAGTAAGCAGTTAAGTCTGGATAATCTTTTCATAATGATTTAAGTTTAAAAATAAGTTAAATAGGGTTTCTCTATAATTATGATATAAACCTACAGTGCCAACATGAAATCAAAATGAAAATTAAACTTTGTGTAACATTTTTGAGATAATTATTCCGGAAATAACAATTTGCACATCAAATCGTCCATTCCGCTTAATAATCCTATTTTTAACAAAATTAAATTGCAGAGTGGCAGCAACCAAAACAGAGAATATCGAGTGGATAAACAACCTCAGGGTTATCGCCTTGTTCGCCGTTATTATATTGCACACCACATCGCCGGTATTAGAAACCTATAACAAAGGCCCGCTATCCATCTGGCTCATTGGCGATTTTTATAATACTTTAACCCGCTTTGCAGTACCCGTTTTTGTAATGATAAGCGGGGCGTTACTGTTACACCGCGAATATGAGTTAAGCGATTTCCTGAAAAAGCGCCTCGTCCGCATCGTTATCCCATTTCTGTTCTGGAGTTGCATCTACATAAGCTACGAGTTTTACAACGAAGATTTAACCTACACAGGCCTCAACTGGAAAACTATTCAACAAGCATTACACCTGCTGAAATACGGAAGCTCATACCACCTTTGGTACGTATACATGCTTATTGGCTTATACTTATTCGTACCCATCATCAGTAAATTTGTTCGCAATGCTACTCCAAACGAGATACTTTACTTCCTCATCGTTTGGTTCATCGTTATGTTATTGGGTCAGCCTTATTTGTCAAGGTTTAAACCATCGTTAGATCTACGCTATTTTGAAGGCTTTGTTGGCTATTTGGTACTCGGCCATTACCTCGCCTTTAAGCCATTACCCAATAAACGCGTTGGCTTATGGGCATTTGTATTTTTAGCCTGCTTATGCGGATTTAGCCTTGGCACCTATTTACTTTATCAGCATTACAACGGCATCAGCACTTTGCTATACGAGCCATTGAGTCCGCCTATCGTATTAATGGCTACAAGCGTATTTATGCTGGGCCGCTTATGGGTTCCCAAAGTGCCCGGGATAATTATCAGCTTCCGCGATTTTGCGGGGAAATACAATTACGGCATTTACTTAAGTCACGCTTTGATACTCACGCTATTGAACGACTATCTTGATATGAATTACAAACTCTACAACCCCTGGGTAAGCATTCCTTGCATCGCTATTGTTTGTTTTAGCTTATCGCTGATGTTAGTGTTTGTGATTAGTAGGATACCTTTTGGGAAGTATGTTTCGGGGTAAAAAATATGTTGGTTATGTGACAAGTACTCTGGGGCTTATTCCCAACGCGGCATACTTATGTTAGTTAGGGGCTTTTACTGTAGTCGGAGACTACAGGCATATTGGTTCGAAGTCAGAGACTTCGAACAGCTTGGGCTTATCGCTGATGTTAGTGTATGTGATTAGTAGGATACCTTTTGGGAAGTATATTTCGGGGTAATGAAACAGATCAATTGTTAATGAAGAAAAACACCCTTATAAAATTCACACTGATTATAGTGTTAGTCTTATGCATCTTAGGCTATAAACTATGCTGGATGGGCCAGGTTTATTATGATTCAGAAGGAACCAACACTAAAGCCAATTCCTCATTGGTATTTGAGAGCGGCTTTAACAACAGCCAGGTAATAGTTTTGATCGACGATAAACCTTTCATTTCAAAAACCATCACAACAAATGAATCCTCTAACATGGCTACTGATTTCTTATCGATCCCGCCAAACTCAAAAAAAATATTTATTAAAAGCGGCTTATATCATTTAGAGCATAACATCGACACTAAATTCAGTAACTTAATAATCAGAAAAAACTTATTTGGCCTACGATTAATATTCACAAATCAAATACTCTCTTATGATTAAGAAGGATTTAACTACGGCATGTTTATTTCTCCTAATTATCACGATGTACTCTTGCGGAGAACCTAATGGTATACATCGACATTAAAAAGCAGGCGATAGTAAGCTGTACAAGTCATGGATTTAAAAACCTTGAAATTAAAAACGACTCCAGTAGTATAATCTTGGAAGGCACTCCTTTTATTATATATTTTAACAAAAAAAATCTGATCGCATGTACAACAATCTCTTATGACTCTGTAGTATACGATTACGTACTAAAATTAAAACCCAACATCACTTACACAGTCACAAGTCGTATTGGAGGGGACCAGGGACCTAATAGAATTTCATTTAAACAGATGAAACAGGGAAAATTATTGCTGCTGTAGAGGCACAAGTACCCTCCCGCTCATTTCAACCGCTGCATACTTGCGCCAGTTAAGGGGGTGTTAAATACATATTATTATAATGACTTGATTAATTTATAAAGTTCCTCTATTCTTTGATTATCAATTAGCGTAGATTTATTACCGTCTTGAGGATAGATACTAATACCCAAAAATGTATCATATGACAAAACTATTATCGAGTCTTCAAAAACAAACTGCCAATATAATGAGTCAAAATCATCAATTTGCTTTGTATAAACTATACCTAAATGACTCTTTAACTTTTCCGCATAAAGATAAAACTCTTCAAAATCACAACTATCAACCACAACTATTTCTTTAAACCCGATTGGATTATCTTTTAATTTCATTACTTCTTATATTTCGCATTTGCTGCCGGATCAGGTCTCTTTGCTGCGTTTATTATTTCCTGATATACTTCTTCGTTAGTTTTGCCCGCATCCGTATATTTTTTAAATAAAGTATCAAAAGATGGCCCCCCATTGGCGCAAGTATGCAGCGCCGGCAAGGTGCGTGGCGTACTTCTGACTCTGCAAAAATAGATGAATCACTTTCATCAAAGCATCTTCGTAATTTTTTAAATATACTTATTTATCCAAAATCCAAATAATATAAGATTTTGAATTGTGAGTTAATTGTTATTATGGTAATTTTGGTTATTATCTTGTTTATTATTAGATAGTTACGTATCTTTGTAATTATAGACTCAGATCGATTGAGTTTGATGATTTGCGGTGAGGGAATAGCCTTTGGTTGACGAATTTGTCGTCTGGTTAAACACACCCCTCCGCCCCTCTCAAGAGGGGAATCGCACAAGACCAACGCTTTTGGTTGGTTGTGAACTTTTATAGCCGCTCTTCTCCGTGCGGTTGCTTCGTACCTCGCAATGACACAGTTTTTTATTTCTTTTGTGTTGATGCGTTTGTTTTGCCATTCGGCTTTTCTTTTCTGAAATTTTTAAACCAATTTAATTATATATTTTATGATACGTGTTACCCCAAATTTGAGCGAGCAACAGGTTTGCTTTTGTGATGAATACCTGGTTAGCTTTAATGCTTACCGGAGCGCTATTAGTGCAGGATATAGTGAGAATACAGCCCGGAAGGGTGAGCTTTTACACTACCCTAAAATACAGGAGTATTTGCGGATGAGGATGCAGGAGCGGAGTGACCGGATGGAAATTACGCACGATATGATACTGCGGGAGTATGCTAAGATAGCGTTTAGCAGCATGGCTAATTATTATGATGAGCGTGGTGATTTGAAACCGGCTTGCGAATTGACCGAGACTGAGATGGCGGCTATTAGTTTTTTGGAGACGAGGAACATCGCGGAGCCGGATGGATATATTGTTGGCGCGGTTACTAAGATAAAACTTCATAATAAGATGGCTGCGCTGGATAAGATTGCCAGGCACCTGGGTTTCTTTGAGACTCAAGAATCAAGAGCCAAGAATCAAGACAAAAAAGAGCAGGAAGCGGGAAGCTTGAAGCCGGAAGCTTTGGTTGTTGACGCGGATGGTGATTTAGGATTTGTTG
>NZ_JBDSCA010000026.1:0-16445 GCF_039921305.1 Mucilaginibacter sp. | reverse complement strand
GGTAAGGATGTGAATCATCAACCGGAATAACCTTACCGATCAATTTATGGATATCATACAAAAACTCACCCTCATCCGAATCACAGAACGACATCGCGATACCGCTTGCCCCTGCCCTGCCTGTACGGCCTATACGGTGTACGTAAGTTTCGGGTATGTTAGGTAATTCGTAATTAATAACGTGGGTTAACTCGTCAATATCAATACCACGTGCCGCAATATCGGTAGCAACCAAAACGCGTGTAGTACGGGCCTTAAAGTTTGTTAAAGCACGCTGACGCGCATTTTGCGATTTATTACCGTGGATAGCTTCGGCAGTAATATTAACTTTTAACAAATCTTTAACCACCTTATCAGCACCATGCTTGGTACGGGTAAATACCAACGCGGTAGCAATGTTTTTATCTTTTAAAATATGATTAAGCAAAGCTTTTTTATCGTTCTTCTCAACAAAAAAGATGCTTTGGTTAATCGTATCAGCGGTCGACGATACCGGCGTAACCTCAACCTTTTCAGGGTTTTTTAAAATGCTGTTGGCTAACGCTTGTATCTCATTCGGCATAGTAGCCGAGAAGAACAACGTTTGACGCATAGCAGGTAGCTTTCCGATGATCTTTTTAACATCGTTAACAAAACCCATATCCAACATACGGTCAGCTTCGTCCAATACCAATATTTTAATCTCCCCCAAACGTACAAAACCTTGCTGAACCAGATCAAGCAAACGACCTGGTGTTGCTACCAGTATATCAACGCCACGTTTCAAAGTTTCAACCTGGTGGTGTTGCGATACACCGCCAAATATTACCAAATGTTTTAAACCCATATGGCGACCGTAAGCAGCAAAGCTCTCGTCAATTTGAATAGCCAGCTCACGTGTTGGTGTCAATATTAAGGTTTTGATACCTTTTGTTGAATTAAACTGCGCCTTATCCTGGTGCAAAATTTGCAAAATAGGAATAGCGAATGCCGCTGTTTTACCGGTACCGGTTTGCGCGCAACCTAAAAGGTCTTTACGGTTTAATATAATGGGTATTGATTGCTCCTGAATAGGAGTTGGCGTAGTATATCCCTCGTGTTTTAAGGCCTTGAGGATAGGCTCAATTAATTTTAGATCCTGGAATGACATGTATTGTATTTAATAAAAGTTCCCGCTCTATAAAAGGAAATGAGATTTGTTGTAAATCAGAGCCGGTTAAGTGCGGATATGTGTAAATCACATATATTGCTGCAAAGATACGCTTTTTATTTGGGATATGAGATATGAGAGCCAAATGCACGTAAAGAAATCTCGGGAACTTGAATTGACTTTAAATTCCCGGATACATACTTTGAAGTAATCTCTTAAAATCCACAAACTAATCTTTTCTCGTCCTATTCTTAAGTGCTTGTATATCGCCAAGGTCCTTTGCCCTACCGGTTGTTAGCTTATTTGCAATAAAATCTGTAATACTGATGTATGAGATTTTCAGATCATCAACATCTCCATCTATTTTATTTAGATAAGCCTCATCAAAGTTAACTCCCGATAGCGTTCAATATATCTAAATCCCCGGTATGCCGTGGCCTCCCATGATAGGCTAAGGCATGAGCTCTTACAACCATATATTCAACCTGATGGCGGTTTAACAATTCAACAAAATCTATAAAATCCTGCTCGAAAATCATAAAGAGCGCTTAGTAATTACCTTTTCTATACTTTTTGGATAAGAGCCATTTAACCAGGTATAATAATTCACCCGCAAACGGGTAACTTCGGCAATTCTTTCCTCTGCACTTTTTGATCGCCAAAAAAGGATATCCAAACCATCTTCATCTTCCAGCTTTACATGGTTAACCACCATTGCCATTTTTCTTTCCATCTTTTTTATTTGATGATCTTTACTATAAATATACAAAAAACGAAGTAAACAAAAAAAGCCTCCGATAAATCGGGAGGCTTTTCAATTCGCTCTAATTCGAGAAAATTAGTGAATCAATATTATTTTTTAGCGTACTTAAAGTTTTTACCAATAAACTTCGCGTTAGCGCCTAATTCTTCTTCAATACGTAATAACTGGTTGTATTTAGCTATCCTGTCTGATCGTGAAGCCGAACCGGTTTTGATCTGACCGCAATTTAAAGCAACTGCTAAATCGGCAATGGTAGCATCCTCAGTTTCTCCAGAACGGTGACTCATTACCGAAGTATAGCCATGAGTTTGAGCTAAACTAACCGCGTCAATAGTTTCCGTTAACGAACCGATCTGGTTCACCTTAACCAAAATTGAGTTAGCAGTATCCTTATCAATACCCATTTGTAAACGTTTTACATTGGTTACAAATAAATCATCGCCAACCAACTGAACTTTATCGCCCAATTTTTCGGTTAACAATTTCCATCCATCCCAATCATCTTCGGCCATACCATCTTCAATAGATATGATCGGATATTTCGCTACCAATTGAGCTAAATAATCTACCTGCTCTGCGCTGCTGCGGATCACACCTTTATCGCCTTCAAATTTGGTATAATCGTATTTGCCATCTTTGTAAAACTCAGATGCCGCGCAATCAAACGCGATGTAGATATCAACACCTGGTTTGTAACCAGCTTTCTCAATCGCTTTTAAAATCGTTTCAACACCATCTTCAGTACCTTCAAAAGTTGGAGCAAAACCACCTTCGTCGCCAACAGCGGTTGAAAGGCCACGGTCGTGCAAAATCTTTTTCAGGTTGTGGAAAACCTCAGTACCCCAACGCAAAGCCTCAGAAAATGAAGAAGCGCCAACCGGCATGATCATGAATTCCTGAAACGCGATAGGCGCGTCGGAGTGCGAACCACCGTTCACAATGTTCATCATCGGGATAGGCAATGTATTAGCGTTTACACCACCAACGTAGCGGTATAACGGCTGACGGCTTTCCTGAGCAGCAGCTTTAGCAGCAGCTAACGAAACACCCAAAATAGCATTAGCACCTAATTTACCTTTGTTAGCAGTACCATCAAGCTCAATCATCAGCTTATCAATCGCGTTTTGTTCAAAAACATCAAAGCCTTTCAAAGCAGGGGCAATTATATCATTCACGTTAGCAACGGCTTTTAAAACACCTTTGCCCATGTATACTTTTTTATCATCGTCACGCAGTTCAACAGCCTCGTGAATACCGGTTGATGCTCCTGATGGAACAGCCGCACGGCCCAAAGCGCCATTTTCTGTTAATACTTCAACTTCGATAGTTGGGTTACCGCGCGAGTCCAGTATCTGGCGGGCGTGAACGTTAATTATAATACTCATTTGTGTTTTCTTGGTTTGTTTGTATTCGATTAAGGTTATCAGGAAATTAGCGGAGCGGCTCGATTAAAACACACTCCAAACCTAACGGCCGCTAAATTATAAAAACTTAAGCAATTAAACTACGTTTTTACCCAAACATCACAATTATTTTGTGTATTATTTACACTAAGGGTTTTTGGAAGGTTTTTGATCAAAGAACAAGGGGCAAAGATTAATGATTTTCTTTCTTAACTCCTGATTCTTGCGTCTTGACTCTCTTCGATTGGGCGTTGCCAACGGCCCAGGCTTTACGCTCATACTACACAGGCATTAATCACGGGCCGGTATCCGCTTCAATCCTTAACGCAAAATAAAAATAATAGTAAAAATGTGCATGAGAAAAAGCGCAAAGGCCCGACAGCACGCCGGGCCGGGAGTATGGCCCGTGCGGGCAGAAGGTTCGGGCTGTCTTGACTTTTTGGTTACTTTTGTGTCAAGACAAATTGCGATAGCAATCATTCACACCAAAAACAACATAGGTGAATAACGCAACCAGGCCACCGCGGCTATGAGCGGCCGATGATAGAATTTAAGAATACATATCGTTCAGCCCCTCATCGCCCAATACAATAAATCCTACCTTACTCCCACTTAAACGTCTTTATCGCCACAGCATAAACAATCACCATCCAAATAAAAAGAATCAAAACCTCCGTCCGCACATCCCACAGTGTCGAACCTTCAAACGCCACACTCCGCATAGCTTTATTCAAATAAGTTAACGGCAAAGCATTACTAATAGGCTGCAACCATTTAGGGAAAGCCGTGATAGAGAAAAACGTACCCGATAACAAAAACTGTGGCAAAGTAATAATATTAGCAATCGGCGGCACACTACTCTCGTTCTTAGCCACACCAGACACCACAAAGCCAAAACCCATAAACACAATCAAACCGATAACCGATAACACCATCATATTCAACACCGTTATAAAACCATGTATCAGTGTAAAGCCAAACGCGAAGTGGCCAATAGCAATAATGATCAAAGCCCCTATCAACGAGAATACGATACGGGCTATCATTTCGCCCAATATAATGCTGTAGCGTTTAACCGGTGTAGCAAAAAACCGTTTAATTACCAACGATACCCGCAAACTCAAAAACACGAATGCAGTACCAAATACCCCGCTGCTCAACAACGAGAAACCTAACTGGCCGGGTAAAATAAAATCAATGGTTTTGTAAACCCTGCCGGTTACCGTGGCCTCGCTTAATGAAGCGTACGGTGCTGGCGCAACAAAATCTTTGGGTTTATTAAAAGCGGCCAATATAGGCATCAACACTAGCGATCGAAACAATTTACCTTTTTCGGCAGATGCTTCGGTGTACTTTACATCAATTTTGTAAGCAGGTATGGTGTTTGTATTCTTCTGAATTTTGATCATTACATCGGTGCGGCCCTTTTGCAGATCGGAAAGCATTTCGGCATCCGTTTGTGTAACGATCAAATTAGCGCCGCCACTTTTTTCAATGGCGCGATAAATGTCGCTGGTGGTATCGGTGCCGTTCATCACACCAACATCAACCTTAAAACCGCCACCACCACCAATAAAACCAAACACCAAAATAAAGATGAGCGGAAACGCCAAACTAAATACCACCGCCGAAGGGCTGCGGATTATAGAACGGAAACTGGCTTTGGCAATAGCCATGGTAGCATCAAAATTGCTGTAAGATTTTTGTTGGTTCATTAGTTAATTAGTTCAATAGTTGATTGGTCTTGCTTCCTGATTCTTGATTATTAGTTCTGCACTTACGCTTCGCGTAAATGCTTCCCCGTTTTTGTGATAAATACATCTTCAAGGTTAGCTTTCTTTACTTCTTTTTCACGTTCAAAGCCAGATGCAACCAATTCATCAATAAAGTTATCCGGGGTATTAATGCCGATAACGTTCCCGCCATCCACAAAGGCTACACGGTCGCAAAGTATTTCGGCCTCATCCATATAGTGCGTAGTAATTACAACAGTAGTCCCGTTGTCCCGTATCTCACGGATCAGATCCCAAAGGTTGCGGCGTGCCTGCGGGTCAAGCCCGGTTGTTGGCTCATCCAAAAACACGATCCGTGGGTTATTAATAAGCGTGGTCGCGATAGAGAACCGCTGTTTTTGCCCGCCCGAAAGTTCTTTGTATTTAGCTTTAGCCTTATCCGTTAACGACACCTTTTCAAGCATGTCCATCGCGCTAACCTTCACCCCGTAAAGGCCCGAAAATAGTTCGATCAGCTCGGTCAGATTCAAATTAGGATAATATCCCGCCGCCTGTAACTGCACGCCAATGCGCTGCTTAATGCTTGCTGCATCCGTATCTATCGAAAAACCATCAACAGTGATATTACCGGATGTTTTATCGCGCAGGGTTTCAATAATTTCGAGTGTGGTAGTTTTGCCGGCGCCGTTGGGGCCAAGCAGCCCAAATATCTCACCCTCAAAAACCTCAAAACTGATATCGTTAACGGCAGTAAAATCGCCATATTTTTTTACCAGGTTATTAACTGTAATAATGGGTTGTTTTGCCATGTCGTAAAAATCGGTTACTTATTTCAAATAACCATAACCTTTTCGGCGAATGACAGCTTTTTTACGGTAAAAGGAGTTTTATTTTAGTCCGAAAGTCGGGAAAGACCGGAAGTCGGAAAAACAATGATTATTACCTCTCTTTTTATTGAGCAATATCGCCTTGTTCAAATTATTGCAATTTAAGGCTTCAAATCGTTTTTAACACCCTTATCTTTAATAATACCCTTAAATGCGGAAAGTTCATTGGCGTTAAAGTTTGACTTAGGTAAACAGATCATCGATTTATTATTGAAAGCCAATATGATGAAATCTTTACTACGTTCCTTCACTTTGTTAACATGTTTCCAATCCATGGTCATATTAGTTGTTTCGCCATTGATCTGAATATTTTCATCGTTAAATACATATTCCTTTTTTTCACCCATCGAGGTATTCTTTTTATATTCTTTTCCTGATTTAAAATAGGAAAGCACCGGGAATAATGGTACATACACAAAAAATATCCCGGCGGCCCATAATAAAACCGAGTCGCCACGTTGTGCTGCAGGAACCGAGAAAAAACAGATCAGAAGAAATACTATAGCGATAGCTAATATCCATCTTACCCGCAACCACATAAAATGAATGTTTATATTCTGATACTGTTGAGCAGTTAGCTGGCTGTTGATAATTAATGCTTCCATCTGATATCTTTTATATAAATGTATGTAACTCAATTATCATTCCAACAATATTTTCAAATCAACAGCATTTTCATTCAATTGTCACTGCCTTAGGTTATTTCGTATTAGCTTCTGCCAACATCCGCACATCTACCTTTAAGCTTTCACCTTTTTTACTAACTTTGCCCCTCTGAAAATTTAGAACAAAATGAGTAAAGCGATAATTAAAACAGACAAGGGCGATATGACCGTAGAATTCTACGAAAACGATGCCCCTAAGGCCGTAGCCAATTTTAAAAAATTAGCTAAAGAAGGCTTTTACAATGGTATTGCATTTCACCGTGTGATCCCTAATTTTATGGTTCAAGGCGGATGCCCGTTCTCTAAAGATCCTGCAACTGCTTACCGCGCAGGTAGCGGCGGACCAGGTTATACCATCGATTGCGAATTAACAGGCGAAAACCAATATCACGATCGTGGTGTGTTGTCAATGGCACATGCTGGCCGTAACACTGGCGGTTCACAATTTTTCATCTGCCATAGCCGTGCAAACACTGCTCACTTAGATAGAAACCACACTTGCTTTGGTAAGGTGATTGAAAACATTGATGTAGTTGATGAGATTCGCCAGGGCGATAAAATATCTACTATTGAAATTATTGAAGATTAAGAAATGAATTTACAAGGAATTGTAGCAGTATCGGGCAAACCAGGTTTATGGCGGGCTTTGGCTCAAAATAAAACCGGCTTTATATTAGAGAGCCTTGATGCGCAAAAAATTAAGCTGGTAGCTAACCTGTCTACAGCAAAGCTGGCCGCGCTGGACGAGATCACCATTTTTAGTTACGAAGACGACATCCGTTTAAAAGATGTGTTGGAAAGAATGAAAGCGGCATCAAACGTTCCGGATATCAAGGCAGACGGCACTAAGCTTCGCGCTTTTTTCAGAGAAGTAGCACCTGATCATGATGAAGAGAAGGTTTACTCATCTGATATGAAAAAGATAGTAGGCTGGTTCCATATCCTAAAAGATATGCCTTTGTTTAAGGAAGCTGATCCAACTGCCGCACCCGTTGCAGAACCAGTAATCGAAGAGAAAGCCACTGCTAAAGCCGCAAAAGAGGAAGCTGCAGTTCCCGAAGAAAAACCAAAGGCGCCAAAAGCACCTAAAAAGAAGAAAGCCGAGTAAAGGATAATTAAGACTCAAGAATCAAGATAACAAAGCGAACATACCTGCTCTAAATCTTGATTCTTGCATCTTGGCTCTTGATTCTATTTCCTGCATGTTTCAACACATCTTCTGCAGGCCTCGGCGCAACGGCGGCAATGCTCGTGCATATCGGCATGTTTGTCGCATTCATTAGCGCAAGCCTCACATATCCGCGCGCACAAATCGCATAAATCTTCCGAAAATTTTGATTGGCGACTTAGCCATTTAAGGCATAAATTGCATATATCGGCACAATCGCGGCAAGCTTTAATGCAATCAGCCATGCGCTTGTCGCCCATTTCTATGTTCTTGGTAGCACATATTTCGCAAGCTTTCAGGCAAGCCAAACAGGCTTCAATACACTCTTCCAGCGATTTCATAGTTGTTTTGTTTTATAGTACAACTACGTAAGCCTCAAATTGTTGGTTTTATTTTAGCTGATCAGCATTTTACCCGTTCACACTTTTCATCGCCAAATTCTGGCTCAAATGTGCAATGGCTAATTTCGAGGTGTTCAAGCGTATGCCTCAGTTCATGCTTGATATGATCAAAATTCGGCATGTCAGCTTCCTTAACTACCAGGTGGGCGGTTAAAGCATTTTCGGTAGTACTCAGGGCCCAAACGTGCATGTGGTGCACATCAACTACACCTTTTACTTTAAGCAATTCCTTTTTAATTTTTTCCAGGCTCAACTCTTTCGGTACACCGGCCAAAGCCAACCTCAAACTATCTTTCAATAAACCCCATGTACCCATCAAAATCACTACTCCAATGACCAAACTGACTACACTATCTATCCAGAATAAATGAGTAAAGTAAATCGCGATGCCCGATAGTACCACACCTAACGATACAATAGCGTCTACAGCCATGTGCATATACGCGCCTTTCACATTCAGGTCCTTATCTTTTTCCTTGCCATCGCCACGGGTAAACAACCATGCGGTAAAACCGTTAACCCCTATCCCAACAAAAGCTACCCAGGCAATGGTAATTCCCGGAATTCCGTTTACCGGATGAATAAAGCGCATAATAGCCTCGTAAACAATAAACGCGATACCTACGATCAGGATAAAAGCATTTAACAACGACACAATAATGGTTGAACTTTTATAACCGTAAGTATATTGTTTATTCGATTTTGTTTTAGTGAGTTTAAAAGCCAATAGCGCTAAAGCCAGACTGGCCACATCACTCAAATTATGCCCCGCATCTGTCAATAACGAAAGCGAACCACTCACTAAACCCATGATAATCTCAATAATAACAAAGGCTGAGTTTAAGATAATACCCAATACAAAAGCCGTATTGATATGATCTATTTTAGGTGCGTGATCATGATGATGACCAATCCCGTGGCTATGGTTATGACTATGATCGTGACCTGCTGACATGCTGCAAAGATAGGAGTTTACGAATTAAACCGGGATTAAAACTATTGATGATGATAAGGCTCGCCCTTTAAAATGGTAAACGCACGGTAAATCTGTTCCACAAAAAACAACCTCACCATTTGATGCGAAAACGTCATTTTGGATAGCGAGAGCTTATCATTTGCCCGTTTGTAAATACTCTCGTCAAAACCATAAGGCCCGCCAATAATAAATACCAGGTTATTAACCGAGGCGATCATCTTTTTATTTAACAGATCAGAAAATTGAACTGATGTATGTTGCGACCCAGCCTCGTCTAATAGCATTACATAATCCGTGGCTGCAATGTTCTTAAACAGCAATTCCGCTTCCTTAGTCTTTTGTTGCGATTCACTTAACGCTTTAGTATTCTTCAACTCGGGCAATTCAACTATCTCGAATTTGATATAGTGCTTCAACCGTTTCAAATATTTATCCATGCCATCTTTCAAATAAGCATCTTCGGTTTTACCAACGGTAAGCAGTGTGATCTTCATTTCAAAACAAAAGAACGAATATTTGAGGATAAGCGCCTAATTTCCTTTAATTTGTTGCATAATAACCGCACACCAAATGAACCAGAATATTTTAGCAGATTACAACCAACGCATTAACGATGCGCAACAACAAGTTGCCAAATACAAAAAACTGGTTGATGCTTATTCATTAGGTCGCTTAGGTGCATTTGTCCTATTTATTTTGCTTGCGGTAGCATCTTCCGTTTGGATTGATTACTTCATGTTGTCTGTTTCTGTATTTCTCTTCATTTTGGGTTTTGGCTATTTGGTATCAACACAAAACAAGTACGAAGCTCAACTCCGCTTTTTTCAAAATCTAAAAGCTGTTAACGAGAATGAGGCCGCCAGTATTACCAACCGCTCAAACCTGTATTACAATGGCGATGAGTTTAACGACGAAAAGCATTACTACACTTCCGACCTTGATGTTTTCGGCCAATCATCCCTATTCCAATTAGTTAACCGCGGTGCAACAACACCCGGAATTTCAAAACTGGCAAGTTGGCTAAACGCGCCATCCCAAAAGGAAACTATTTTAGAAAGGCAAACAGCGGTACAAGAATTAACCGCTAAAAAAGATTGGAAACTCAACTTGCAAGCGCGGTTATTATTCGCTGTTAAGCAGGATAAAAATACACTCAAACTACTTTTCAATTACCTGCGCTTACCTATACTGATCAAAAACGAAAAGGCATTAACCACCTACATCAAAATTGCTCCGATAGTTATATTACTGAGCATTATTGTATCCCTTTTCTATCACCCAGCCATTTATTTAGCTATCGCTATCGCGTTGATTAACGGCAGGATAGCCACTTCGCACAACGAGCAGGTAGAAAAGGCAGATTTGTTAGCAGGCAGAATTGGGAAAGAATTAGGCAACTACGTGGAAGTTTTCAAAATGATAGAAAACGAAACCTTCAAATCAGCCTATTGCCACAGCGTTGCAGATAAAATCAAATCCCGCCAAAATGGCTATGTATCTGCCAATATCAAAGCGCTATCTAAACTTATCAATAATCTGAACGCCCGCTTAAATATTGTATTAGGCGCCATCCTTAACGGGATCTTCGTTTGGAACGTAAAGCAGGTAATAGCTATTGAAAATTGGAAGCTCAACAACCAGGAAAATCTTGAAGAAGCCTTCGATGTAATAGCCGAATTTGAAGCTTTAGTCAGTCTATCGAGTTTGCACACCAACTACCCAGACTGGATTTTTCCGCAAATTGCCGATGGTGATGCTTATACCTTATCAGCCACAGCAATAGCGCACCCGCTCATCAACAGCAAAACCCGTGTGGAGAATGATTATGAGCTACATAACACACTTAAAATTGATATCATAACCGGCTCTAACATGGCCGGCAAAAGTACCTTTTTGCGAACTTTGGGCATCAACACCGTATTAGCTTTATCAGGCGCACCGGTTTGCGCCGAAACTATGAGCGTATCTGTAATTACCATCATCAGCTATATGCGCATTAAAGATTCACTTAATGAAAGTACATCAACCTTTAAAGCCGAACTTGACCGCCTGCAAATGCTATTAGCCGCGGTTGATGGCTCCGAAAAAGTATATTTCCTGATAGATGAAATGCTGCGCGGAACAAATTCTGTAGATAAATACAAAGGCTCAAAAGCGGTTATCGAACAACTCATCCGTAAAAAAGGCGTCGGGCTTGTTGCGACACATGATCTACAAATCGCTTTGTTAGACCAAAAATATCCCGATTACATCCGCAATTACTACTTCGATATCCAGGTAATCAACGGCGAAATGTTGTTTGATTATAAGATCAAGGATGGTGAGTGTAAAACTTTTAATGCTTCGTTATTGCTTAAGAAGATAGGGATTGATGTTGATGCGGATTGAGAAATCTCCAAATTAGCTTTGTCATTTCGACGATAGGAGAAATCTGGCACTAACATACAAATCTACACCGGGATTTATTTGATTAATGCAAGTGTATTTCAAAATGTTTGTTATATTTGTATTTGCAAATGTAAATGCCAATATGGGAAGTGGTTTTCGCCGTCCAAAGTTACTAACCGCTCCCGTCCAAATGGCTACATATTAACTGTCCCAACAGTCATCTTGCAAAGATAACAAAAAGCTCATGATTAGTAATCGTGAGCTTTTTGTTTTATCCACATGCCGTTACCGTCTTGTGTAAACTCCGGCTTAATTTGTATATTGCCAATGGTAAAACATTGGTATTAATGGAAAATGATAAGACTATTGAATTTTTAAAAACGCTTAACGAAAATGGCGTAAATATCAGAACTTCAATAAAAGCATTAATTGATAGTAGGTTTCCTATTACTTCTGATAGTAAAGCAAGATACATAGATACCAAAGTATACCTAGGTAAATTGAGAGATAGTGGATATATTGCTTATGAAATTAAACAGTTTGAAAACACTGGCAAAATCGAATACATCACAGCCTCTTTAACGATTGATGGATATAGATTTCTAAATGATTTAGAAAGGGATATGCAAATGGTTTCATCTTCTAAAAAACAAACGAATGTTTTAATCGCTACGCTGGTACTAAGCGGGGCAAGTGTTATAATATCATTTCTATCTTATAAGGTCGCTAATGATGCATTAAAGTCCACAATTGATCAATTACAACATACAACATCGCAAAAAACCCAATCCCCAGCGCAAAAACCATTGCTAAAGCCAAAAGCGATTGATACGCCTCTAAAGAAAATCCAAAAAGGCGAAATTCATTGAATTTATTCTTTATGTTTCCCCTTGGTGTAGATTTGTATATTAGTGCCAGAAATCTTTTGCGCGGGACACAACCGTTTGCAGAGCCACTCGCAAAAGATTTCTCTCGTCAGTAAAGAAAGATGCTCTTTCTTGTACCTCGTTCGATTTCTATGATTTAAGCAAGTTCTTTTTGATAATATTTTTCATAGGGTCTGTTTTGGTTTACACAAGCAAAAATGCGTAGAATGAGTTTGTTTCTCACGGCATTTATCACACTCATTTTATTCTTTTTTTCCTGCTGTACCTTACGCTGATAGAATAGTTTTAAGTCGGGATTATATTGTATGGCCACGATAGCCGACAGATGCAGTAGTGTTTTTACTTTTTTATTGGCCATATGTGATACCCTAGCTTTTTTGAGGACTTTTCCTGAATCATCCGTAAAAGGAGCTACGCCTGAATAACAGGCAAATTTTTTAGAATCGCTTATGGTTTTGAACTCATTAGTGGCAACAATGATCTGTGCTGCGGTAACTTTACCGACACCGTTTACAGAGGTCACCAACGCGAACAAACGGCTTAACTCCACATCACCCGCAATGAGTTGCTGGAGGGCTTTATCAGCCCTAGCGATATCTTCATCTATGGCTTTTAGCGTATGGCTGCATATTTGAAGGCTCGCCCTGCTGACCTTATTTGTACTGAAAGCAGCGTGTTCATTAAGCGGAACTTTCAATTGTTTCTTTACCGTGATCAGGCGCAAACGCGTAGCTGAAAGATGGGCTAACTGCTGTACCACTTCGCGTTTAGGTTGCCATAAACACAGTTTGCGCTGCCTGTCGTGTGCGTAACCTGCAATCCGGATGGCATCGATCTTGTCGTTCTTCCCCCGGATATTGCCCAGCGAGTTTCTGATCTGGGTGGCCGCTTCCAAACACACATTCGCTTTCTTTTATACAGGCAATACAGCGCATGATTATTGTAAATACCCGTGTGCTCCATACAAAAGATAGCCCTGCTCAGAACAAAGCCCGGTAGTTTACACAACTCTTTAATAAACCAAGTCATAGCCCCCGATTCGTTTGCGATCTCCCGGTGAAACAATAGCCGGTCTCCTTGTTGGACCGCAAAGTCCAATTCATTTTTGGATACGTCGATGCCAATGAAAAAATCAAATTCCATACCTTTGTGCTGTTTATTTTAGTAAACAGTTAACACGTTTTAAACCACATCAATTCCTTACTAATGAGCCTCGATAACTCTAATTTCTATTTGATGCCACAGTTTAAAACAAACGGTAAGGGAGTAAATCGAACGATAGGCCTCTAAGCCTGGAAATGACAATAATGCGCCCTTACCGATGTTAACTTTATCCACAAAAATCAGAGTTATTAACAAAGAAAAAGAAGCAAAAAGAAAGCTTCAACAATAATAACAACCAATGATGTTTTGT
The DNA here is from genome assembly GCF_039921305.1 of Mucilaginibacter sp. Lineage (GTDB taxonomy): Bacteria > Bacteroidota > Bacteroidia > Sphingobacteriales > Sphingobacteriaceae > Mucilaginibacter. The sequence goes on along the minus strand of NZ_JBDSCA010000026.1, from coordinate 2,631 downwards.
TCAAGCTAATCTAAAGGAAATGACATTTTTTGGCGGGGAATGATAGTTCTCACTAAACAAAAAAATAGCGATGAGCCTAAACCCATCGCTATCCACATTATATATTCTAAAAACTATTAAACTTTCTCTTCTAATTTTTCGCCGGTAACAGTTTCCCTGATCTTGGCTTCCAGTTCTTCCATTAATTCCGGGTTATCCAATATCAATTGTTTAACCGCGTCGCGACCCTGACCTAAACGGGTATCGCCGTAGCTAAACCATGACCCAGCTTTTTTGATGATCTCGTACTCAACACCTAAATCGATTATCTCACCTGCTTTTGAAATACCTTCGCCAAACATAATGTCAAACTCGGCTATCCGGAACGGCGGTGCAACTTTGTTCTTTACTATCTTCACCTTTACACGGTTACCAGAAACCTCGTCAGTATCCTTAATTTGTGATATCCTGCGGATATCCAAACGTACCGAAGCGTAAAACTTCAAAGCGTTACCACCGGTAGTAGTTTCGGGGTTACCAAACATCACACCAATTTTCTCGCGCAATTGGTTGATAAAGATACAGCAGCATCCTGTTTTGCTGATGGTACCGGTTAACTTACGCAAAGCCTGCGACATTAAGCGGGCCTGTAATCCCATTTTAGAATCACCCATCTCACCTTCTATCTCACTCTTAGGTACCAAAGCGGCAACCGAGTCGATCACGATGATATCAATAGCTCCCGAACGGATCAGGTTATCGGCAATTTCCAAAGCCTGCTCGCCATTATCCGGTTGTGATATCAATAAATTTTCAACATCAACACCCAGTTTTTTGGCGTAGTATTTATCAAAAGCGTGCTCCGCATCAATAAACGCGGCAATGCCTCCATTTTTTTGACACTCGGCTATAGCATGTATGGCTAAGGTAGTTTTACCGGATGACTCCGGACCGTAAATTTCAATTACACGGCCTTTAGGCAAACCGCCAACACCAAGGGCAATATCCAAACCTAACGAACCTGTCGAAATAACCTCTATCGGTTCAATAGCGGTATCGCCCAATTTCATGATGGTACCTTTACCGTATGATTTTTCAAGCTTATCTAAGGTAAGCTGTAATGCTTTTAATTTTTCTACGCTACTCATTTCTCTAATTGTGTGGGTGTAAAGATACTAATTAAATTAGTAAATACTAATATTTTTGGCAATTTATTTTTTCTTAGGTAAACTTAGGGATACGGGCTGTGCAAATCAAATATCTTTATCCACACTGCGCTTCTTTAACTCTTTGCTAATACCATCCAGTTTGCGTTTCTTTTTGGCGGCAGTATCTTTCTTTAGCCTGGCCGCTTCTTCTTTTAATAGGTAAGTTTCGGTATGTGTACGCTCGTAATATTTACAGAACCAGGTTAGCGGGCAAATCTCACATTTGGGGCTGCGCGCTACACATATATAACGCCCATGCAAAATAAGCCAGTGGTGGGCTATAGCCAAAGTGTTTTGGGGCAGGTATTTCATTAATTGCTTTTCAACGGCCAATGGGGTATTAGCATTGGTGGTTAAACCTATCCGGTTTGACACCCGGAATACATGCGTATCCACAGCAATAGCGGCCACATCATAAACTACAGATGCTATTACGTTAGCCGTCTTCCGGCCAACGCCCGGCATGCGCTGCAATTCATTAATATCCGATGGTACTTCGTTATGAAAAACCTCAACCAGCATTTTAGCCATACCCACCAAATGTTTAGCCTTGTTATTAGGATAGCTTACACTGCGGATGTAGGTAAAAACTTCTTCGGGCGTTGATGCGGCCAGCGATTCGGGCGTAGGAAAGCGCTCAAATAACGCCGGCGTAATTTGGTTAATGCGCTTATCGGTACACTGCGCGCTGAGTATTACAGCAATTAGTAATTGGAACGGATCAGAATAATGTAACTCGGTTTCGGCAACGGGCTGGTTTTTTGCAAAATACTCAACAAAGTGACGGTAGCGTTCGGGTTTTAGCATGTACAAATATAACAAGGGTAAGCCTAAACAAGCGTATCCCTGTTATGTTACTAACGTAAATTTATCGAATGATCCAGGATATTCTGAATGGTATCGGCCTTTGGATGGATCGCTATCAGGTCCAGATCAGCACGGATGGAATTGTAAAACACAATTTCATCAGCTCCTATGCTTTCCATGGTTTCTTGCTCATTCATATCCAAAGCGTTAGTAGTTGAGTTAATAGTAGATGTAAAAGTTTCTGCCATAAGCGTTTTCTAATTTTCTATTGATTAAAGATACATTAAAAACGCAGCTGATATTAAATTATTTTATCTGTTTCATTATTTTTTCATCTAAATTTCATCTTTGTTTTGTAACGGGATGAGCTTCAAATAAAATAGCCAATTGCACAGTAAAAACGCATATTATACCAACGCAACAAAATGCGCTATGTTATACGCAATTTCATTTTTAATGGTTACAGGTTAGAAAGCCATGGGTAAAAGTGATATTCTCAGAAAGAATATCTGTCATTGCTGTAAGGGTTTATTAATTCGGTAATAGAATCAGGATTTTTATTTGTTGTTTAGGGTGGTCATTTCGATAGGTTTTTTTCCATTGATACCTTGATGTGGCCTTTCCCAATTATAGTAAA
>NZ_JBDSCA010000025.1:0-207153 GCF_039921305.1 Mucilaginibacter sp. | reverse complement strand
GCCTTGCAAATGAAAAACTAACGCTTATCTTTACCCTAACGAACGTTCTTTATGGCACCGAAAAAGTGCAAAACGGAAAACAGCCAAAAACGTAAAAACTTTATGGTAGCCAATACGATTATGGGGCTTTGCGCCATAATCGCAGAGGGTAATTACTACCTATAAGCCCATCGGGCTGCCGAAAATTCGTTGTTGTAATCAACTAAAAATCCCGGTAAATTTTCTTAAAAGTTAAATTAGATTTCTATCGTTTAATGAGTTTTTTACCAACAGTCAGTTAACTTACCGATATAAGCTTTTGGCTGACTTGCCTCTTATCCATATAAAGGGATTTGAATAAATTAGACTTATTACACAATCCACGGCAAAATCGCTTTATTTTTAGCCAGCGAATAAGGAATAACAGTTAAAGAATGGACATTATAAATAGCTAAGATAGGTTTCAACATGATTCTTAGTTCATCCTGAATAAACTGTAACCATGTTTCCTGACCCGGTAGAACATTAATTAAGTGTACCAACTTAAAGATTGTTTGATCAGTAATTCCCTGAACTATGCAGGAGTTGGTGTTTGACCTGTCAGTTTCCAACATGCAAAGTGTGTGCAAAGTCTTTTTATACAGTTCGTCTATCCAATATTTAACAATCCCACCACTTGATAAGTCCTGCTGTAAAAATTTTGCATTGCTGGGGTCATCAAATGCTTTTAATTCCACGCACCAAAGCGTATTCAAAGTAGTATCCAACCAGCAAATATCCATTTCCTTGACAGAATGGGCACTGATGACTTTATACGCCGCGCAATTGCCAAAAAAGAAATAATTATTATCTGGAAAATGCACTTGAACACCATTTTCTGAATGCGGCATCATATTCCTAAAGAATTTATTATTTCTTCATTAAACATGGCTAACGCCTCATCGATGATCTGATTTTCAGGTAAACCATCTTTCATATTGCCCAATGTATAACCGATAGGCTGGCCTTGAACTTTATTTAAAGAAAAGCAATTGATGTCGGTATTGTCCCTTTTGGCAATGATGGCCAATTGCTTAATTAGAAAATAATTATGTGTTGTAATAAAAATCTGTACCCCAGCTTTACTCATCAATACGATCATTTCAGCAAGGTTACGGACAGCTTTGGGGTGCAGAGCTGTTTCCGGCTCATCCATAAACAATACTGTATTTTTCCTTAGCTTTCTGTTTTTGATCAAGGTGGTAAGAATGCCGATTTTCTTGATACCCTCAGCCGTCAATGGCATACTAAATTCAGTCTTGCCCTTTTTAAATATAAAAGGATTGTCCTTTGGCCCCTGTGTAATGACGCCTTCAAATAATGCTTCAAGATCGCTATTTACATTCCTCAATTCCGAGTTAACATTGCCCTGTTGGGTAGGAACCCGAAGGTCGAGAATAAGGTCGTAATAGGTATCATCAAATCCTATCATGTTGTATTGCTCCCTGGTCAATGCGATAGCATCGAATGCAGTTAAAACCTCTTTTGCCGGGATAAAAAGCGCATTATATTGATCAGCGAAACTTTCGATATGGTTGTTTTCAGTACAGTCTACAATACTGTTTGTCGTGGTTTCACCAAAGGAAAACTGTATCTGTTGCTTACTTTTTCCCTCATAAGTAATATTAACACTAAGCTTTTCACCCGACCCTTTGGTAACTAATTCACCCAATCCGTTTTTACGGGGCTGAAAAGTATTGATGAGTTTTTCTGAAAGTAATCTTTTATAAGGTGATGGGTTGTGTGCGTTTTTTTGCGTAAAGTCTTCCAGTGACTTAGAGATACCATAAAACAATTTTAATATAGCAGTCTTACCGCTATCATTTGCACCAATGATAACATTCACATTTGTCAACCTTTTGGCCTCAAAGTTTTTAAACCCGAAGAAGTTCTTTATGGTGATGGTTTTGATCATTTTATTTAGTTAAAACATTTCCTAACAGTTGAACTACCCTTTACTTTTGTTTTTCAAATTCTTTTGGCGTTCGGCCTTTTGCTTGGCATCATATTCAGTTTGGGCAAGTTCTGCCACTGAAAGGCCTGGCGGCCAATCTAAAGTCGCAATGTGCAGGTCTTGTAGATTGGTTTTGGTTAGCTGTGCGATCTTGTACAAATTATCAGGTTTGGGTTGAATTTCATTGTTGCACCATCTTGAAACAGTTTCCGCTTTTACGCCCATTAACTCGGCTAAAACCTTGTTATCTATTCCTTTATCTGCAAGGACAGCCCCAATTCTGTAAATCTTATTTTTGTTTCCGCTCATTAACTGTTTATTCCATCAAATATAAATTAAAATTAAATCTCTGAAAATCAGATGGTTATAATTCTTATTGAATCAATTAAATGATTTATTGAGTAAATTAATTGATTTAATAAGTCAATTAACTATATTTGTTAAGAGGGTTTGGATCGTCATTATGTGATTCAATCGGTCAAATAAATGATGTATTGATATAAACCCCACGATAGAATTGATATAGTTGCGATAACTTCAAAGGAAATTTGAAGCAATCGCTTCGGGTCTTGCTCTGGAAATTAGCATTTCAAATGGACACAAGATGAGAAGCCGGGATTCCCATACTACAGGTATGGCATTTCCCTTCTTGTTGTATCCAGGATGTGCTAACTCTCGAGAACGATAAGTTGGGAACCATACCTGTAGTATTCTAATTATGTATAATTCCCAATAAGAAGACTCGTATTATCAGTTAGTTTTTTTGCTAATTGTAATATGAAACAACAAGACAAACCCACATTTTATAAAAAAATTGAAGCCCTTTCTACAAAGGACAGTCACAGTTTGTTTGTTTTTCTTTGCAAAGCAATTCCTCCCGGTATTAGTCCAAAACAATTACTCTTTCCTCTGAAGCCTAAAGCCCCAATATAATCCATTGTTTTTTTCATGAGCATTACCGCTCAATTTTCGATTATTTAACCACCCGTGAGCCGGGTGTAATGCAACTAACATAGCCGGTCGCGGGTTTTTTACCCTTAACCCACTATGCAAAAAACGCTTCTCACCATAGTAATGGCCGCGCTTTGCCTTAATTTTAGCGCACATGCCCAAGAAACAACTCCCAATATAACAGCCCTGAAAATAGGCGATCAAGTACCTGATATTATCATTAACAATATTATCAATTACAAAGGCCTCAACGGCAAATGCGCCACCACAGCCAAAATATCCGACTTCAAAGACAAACTTCTTATCCTCGACTTTTGGGCAACTTGGTGCGGTAGCTGTATCAAAAACTTTCCTGAAGTAGATTCCCTTCAACGAACATTTTCAACAAACGTTCAATTCTTATTGGTTAACACTAAAAGTACCGGAGACAAAAAGGAGAAAATTGAGCGCCTGTTTAACGACGCGAGCCGTTTCGATGGCAAGGTCATTAATATTCCTTGTATCATTTTGGACACGCTTTTCGATCAGTTGTTCATACACCAAATGATCCCTCACTATGCGTGGATTTATAAAGGTAAGGTAGTCGCCATCACATCTGCCGAAGAAGTAACCAATGCCAATATCCGGAGTGCACTTCAAAATGATACCCTAAACCTAAAGGTCAAACAGGACGTGTTGAATTTTGATCCGGTTAAGCCTCTTTTCGTCAACGGAAATGGGGGCAGTGAAAATATTATTTACCGTTCTCAAATCTCAGGTGAAATATCCGGCTTGGCAGGTATCAATAATATTGCTAAAGATAAAACAGGTGGTATAACCCTGTACAGGAAAATAAATACATCAAAGTTGCACTTATATAAACTGGCCTACAATGCGACTGCGATCAACAATAACAGAATTTTTATCGATAGAGACACGATGAATGTTGTTCAAAAGGGAATTAAAGACCCTTATATATTCTGTTATGAACTAATCAGTCCGCCTATTTCTATGGTACGGGTGAGGGAAAGATTGCAATTTGATCTGAAAGAATATTTTAATCTTACCGCAAAATTAGAAACAAAAGTTTTACGATGCCTGATCATAAGAAAAGACGGGGGTAAAATCCGCGACAATAAAATAGTTGCTTCAAGTAAAAACGAAGTCAAAAACGGACTAATACCTTATAAGCAGATATTGTTGCCGGATTTAATTAACCAGTTAAATAATGCGCTGCCCGTTCCTGTCCTTGCTGAAAGCGACGACCCAATCCCTTTAAATTTAAATCTTCCCGCAGATTTATCAAATGTAAGCCTGTTGGCAAATGCCTTAAAAAAGCAAGGATTTACGCTAATAACTGAAAATCGCCCGGTACAGGTTTTAATATTAAAGCCCGCAATATAATTACTCACGACAACTCTTTACTAAACGACTACACATGAAATATTTTTATTTTCTAATCATATTTTTAAGTTCCACAGTTGCAATAGCCCAAAACGGAAACAAACAGAAAACGCTATCGGGGGTCGTTGTTGATGCTTCCAGCAATGTACCTATTGTTGGGGCCAATTTGCATTCAAAAAAAGCAGGTCTAAGCGCCACCTCTGATAATGATGGTAAATTTACGATTACCATAAACGCGGAGCTGGATACAATTGTAATAACTTATATTGGTTATAAAACTTATCAAACTCCCGTTTCCAAAAAGTCAGAACAGTTACGGATATTACTTACCCCGGAATCGACAGCATTACAGGAAGTTGTCATTAACACAGGATACCAGGAACTACCAAAGGAGCGGTCTACGGGTTCTTTTACTACCGTAGACAACAAAACGTTAAACCAGCAGGTCAGCACAAACATTCTCGATAGGTTAGAATCGGTAGTAAACGGATTGTCAGTGGATAGATATACCACTACTACTTCAGGCCCGTCAAATATCATGATCCGAGGCCAAAGTACTATAATTGGCGTAAAAGGGCCGCTGATCGTTGTCGATAACTTTCCTTACAACGGCGACATAAGCAACATTAATCCTAACGATGTAGAAAGTATTACGGTTCTGAAGGATGCAGCAGCAGCCTCTATATGGGGAACCAAAGCAGGTAACGGTGTAATTGTAATCACTACCAAAAAGGGGCGGTTTAATCAGCCTGTCACCTTTGAGTTTAATGCGAATACCAGTATTACGGGCAAGCCGGACTTGTTCAAGATCAACCAAATATCCAGCAGTGATTTTATTGACGTGGAAAAATATCTTTTCAGCCAGGGATATAAATTTTCTGATACTTCCGATGTTAACCAACCACCTTTTTCGCCTGTCTATGAAATCATGTTTAAACAAAAGAACGGACAGCTTTCCGCTGATGCTGCTAATGCGCAGATCGACGCATTAAGAACACGGGACTATCGCAACGACCTTACTAAATATTTCTATCAGAATGCTATAAACCAACAATATTCATTTAGCGCAAGAGGCGGTTCAGCAGATATGTCCTGGATGTTTTTTTCAGGATATGATAAAAACGTCAACGAACTGGCTGCAAAAAGTGACCGGCTAAACCTGCAATTAAGCAATACCTACAAACCTACCCAGCGTTTACAGATCAACACGTCTGTTTACTTTACCAATTCCAACAGTCAGAATGGCAAGCCGGGGTATTTTGATCTCAGAACAGTCAACGGTGAATTACCGGTTTATACCCAGCTTGTAGGTGCCAACGGGCAGGCGCTCCCTGTGATCAAAGATTACAGGCCGATTTTTTTAAACCAGGCAGGGAACGCTAAATTGCTTGACTGGAATTATTATCCGTTGGATGACTATAAAAATGTCGATGCTCAAAATAACGTCTATGACCTGATCGGAAATATCGGGGTTAATTATAAAGTCTATCATGATTTAAGTATTGACCTCAAATATCAATATGAAAGACAGCAGAGCAGCACCAACACCATTTACGGAACCGGAAGCTACATGACGAGAAACCTGATCAATACCTATACGCAAATTGATCCTTCAACGGGTGCTCCAACCTATATAATTCCGAACGGCGCAATCAATGACGTATCCAATGATAAGTTGCAATCGAATCAGTTCAGAGCGCAATTTAATTATGCAAAGGCATGGAAAAAACATTCGGTTAGTGCCATCGCAGGTAGTGAGATCCGAAGCAGCGAAGACCCGGCTAATAGTTTCAGAAGCTACGGGTACAATCCATCAACATTGAATACTGTTTATGTAGACCTTGCCAATTTTTATACGACACAGGTTCCAGTGGGCCAGCAATCACAAATACCTAATATCGCAGGATTTACAAAGACAGTTAACAGGTTTGTTTCTTACTATGGCAATGCCGCTTATACCTACGATGAAAAATATACGGCATCGGTAAGTGGGAGACGTGATGCGTCCAACCTATTCGGTGTCAATACCAATGACAAATGGACACCGCTGTGGTCTGCCGGATTAGGTTATGATCTCTCAAAGGAACAGTTTTATCATATCGAGGCTTTACCATACCTGAAACTTCGGGGTTCCTATGGTTTCAGTGGTAATGCCGATCCCTCGCGTGTGGCGTTGACAACAATAAGTTATTCCCCTTTCACCAATCCCGATACGCAAACTCCTTACGCATTTATTGACAGGTATGCCAATCCGGAACTTAAATGGGAAAAAATCAAGATGATTAATTTCGGGGTTGATTTTGCAACGAAAAACAACAGGATAACAGGCAGCATCGAATACTACACCAAAAAGGGAACAGATATGTTCGGTGCCACCCGAATAGATTACACGACGGGCATTACCAGTAGCCTGATTAAAAACGTGGCCAGTATAAGCGGTCATGGTATCGATATTCTATTGAACACACAGAATTTAACTGGTGCCTTGAAATGGAGTACAACCATCAATTTCAGTACAAACAATGATAAGGTTACCGATTACTATTTGAAAAGCGCCAACGGAAGCGACTATATTTCCAGTTCCCCGCTCGTTACTGCTTTAGTAGGAAAACCGATCTACTCCGTTTTTTCTTATAAATGGATGGGTTTAGATCACCAGACAGGTGATCCTATAGGATATATCAATGGCCATACAAGTAAAGATTACGCTTCAATCATCGGGGATTCCACAAAAATCACAGACCTTGCCTTTCATGGCTCTGCGATGCCAACCATATTTGGTTCCGTTGGCAATGACTTTTCCTACAAAAGTATCTCCTTATCTATAAGGATCGTTTATAAGTTCGGCTATTATTTCAGAAGACCATCATTGAGCTATTCAAACCTGTTTGACCAGCGGGCCGGTAATTCGGAATATGCAAGCCGTTGGCAAAAACAAGGCGATGAATTAACAACTAATGTGCCATCGATGGTTTATCCAGCCGATGTTAACAGGGACATTTTTTATAATGGAGCAGATGTTAACATTGAAAAGGGCGACCAAGTCCGGCTACAATACATTACGCTTGGTTACGACTTTTCCCAAAATATGTTTAAACGATTGCCCTTTAAGTCCCTGACTCTATATAGCAACATTAACAATGTCGGTATCCTTTGGCGCGCCAATAAAAAAGGTTTAGACCCCGATTACGCCTCCGGCCTGAATCTGCCGTCATCAAAAACTTTTTCATTAGGTATCAGAGGCTCCTTTTAACACTTAATTTAATTCAGACAGACATGAAAAAATATTATATTATTTGTACCTGCTTAATGCTGATCGTATTTAGTTCCTGTAAGAAATTCCTTGACCCTAAACCATCTCAGTCGCTTGCCGTTCCTTCAACCCTTGAAGATTTGCAAGCCTTGCTGGATGACCAGGGAACAATTAACTCACGTGATATTGCATCCGGCGAGATCAGCGCGGATGACTATTACCTGACCAGCACGGATTGGACAGCACTTCCCTATGAAGAAAACAGGCGCTTGTATACATGGGCAAATGACAGGACATCAAGACCATCCCCCAACGACTGGAGCTATGCGTATAAGATCGTGTTAAGTTCCAATATCGTGTTGGATAATATAGAACATATCGACCGAAACACGGCTAATCAAACCACCTGGGACTATGTTAAAGGCCAAGCTTTATTTACAAGGGCCAAGCAATTTTTATCAATAGCATTAACCTGGTCACCCGCTTATGATCCTGCTACCGCCGCAACTGATCTGGGCGTTCCCTTACGGTTGACAGAAGATTTTAACACGCCGTCTGTTAGGGCAAATGTTCAGGATAGCTATGCCCAGGTAGTGTCTGATCTGAAAAAGGCGGCGTCGTTAATGATAGATGTACCCGTCGCTAAAACCAGGGCTTCAAGACCAGCGGCATGGGGTTTATTAGCGAGAACATATCTTGCGATGAGCAGCTATGACAGTTGCTTCAAATATACCAACCTATACCTGCAAAAGCAGCATGACCTGATAGATTATAGCACGGAAATAACCGCGACAGCTACCAAGCCGTTTGCACGATACAACAAAGAGGTATGTTACGACAGCTACATTTCCAATACGATATTGGCAGTGAGCCGTGCTAAGATCGACTCCAACCTATATAAATCATATAATGCCAACGATATTCGTAAAACGGCCTTTTTTAGAAATAATAATAACGGCACCTACGGTTTTAAAGGGAATTACAGTCTCAATCTTTTTGGCGGTATCTCAACCAATGAGGTTTACTTAATGCGGGCAGAATGTTACGCCCGTTTGAGTAATAAGGATGCTGCGCTGTCTGACTTGAATTTGCTCATGGCAAAACGTTGGAAAACGAGCGCGTTTGTTCCTTTTACCGCAACAACAGCACAGGACGCGTTGAAAATAATATTAGTAGAGAGGCGAAAGGAATTATTAATGCGGGGATTGAGATGGATGGATATTAAACGACAGAATAAAGAAAATGCAAATATAGTTTTAGCCCGAACTGTAAACAGTCAAACTTACACTCTGTCGCCCAATGACTTGCGCTACGCTTTAAGTATTCCCGAAGATGTGATTTCATTATCAGGAATCCCTCAAAACAGGCGGTAATGAAAAGAACCATTGAGGATAATCCCCAATGGTTCTTTTAAATGAAGTAATAAACCGGCTATTGTTTACTGACTACCCCAGGCCCATCAACAACGTCTGCATCAGATGCAAAGCCCTGCGCTGATATGTAGGCTGCTATATTAGCATAATCGGCCGAATTAAAGCTGACCTTACAAGGTATAGAACCGGCTGTTCCACAGCTTGGGCCACTTCCGCTTACCAATGTCCAATTGGTAGAGGTTCGCGCCCCGGTGGAGGTAGATAGGTTGTAGGAGTAAACCAGTGTGGCGAATTTAGCCTTGTTTTTATGTGTGCTTTTAGCGGCCTTTTTTTCCGTTGCCGCTTTCGCTTTATCCGGTGATTTCATGGCCATTATAGTGCCAGCACCTAAAAGAACGAAAAATAATAGGGCTATCGTTGCCACTATTTTTGTTTTGATTGGGTTGAACAGTTTGCTGTTCATAATGCGGTCTTTTATTTTGCTAAAAAAAGATTTCCTTAAAAAACGTCAGAATATTGTATATTTAGATTGCGTTCTGTCTTTAGGCAGACCTTACCGTAATTTTTTACATCCTTGATGTATCCGTTACGTGATCCCGAATAGCCCGGCACGGCTATTCGGGTTTTTCGTGAATAGCGCATACTTACGATGGTGGATTATTCTGTTAACCATTCTCTTACGGGCGTAAGTACAGGTAAAGAATGACGTTATAGATATGGTTTTAAACCACACCGATGCGGCCATGTAGGCCATGATGAAACGGATGCATAGCATTACCATAGCGGGCAGCATGGCACGCGAAGCTAATGCCTCTGCCATTTCCCTGATTGTTGCTGCATTTAACGTTTTCATCTGCTTTACATTTTTCGTTAACTTTACTTAACCCGGCCATACGGCCTCGGTATGGCCTGCCCTGGTTTGCTTATTTGCACTTATCGTCGTGCCAACGTTCCTTGTGCCGATCCGGTAAAAACTTGCCAATACCGCCGGTTTCTGCACTGATGACCGCTTCAATTGAAGGGGGCGATCATTTTAGCTCTATGCACTTCTACGCCCGGAAAGGGCGCTATGAAAAGCCGGTATTCCCCATCCATATTTTTAATATTATCTACCGCCCGCCTATCGTTTTGGCTGGCTTTTATGCTTTGCCTTTTCCAATTTGTCTAATAGCTCCTTCCGCCTTCCCGCGCAATTGATCGGGTTGTCCTTTTGAGCCAGGTAACGTTTTACATCTTGGTTCCCTGCTTTCGCCATCGCTTCCAGCGTCGTATCACTGTACTGGTCTTCACAAGTACAGGTTACCACCGGAATTGGCCAGCCCGGTGGCATGAAAAGCCTTAATAGCGTTGTCTCTATCAGCATGATCAATAAGAACACGCACAACTTGACCGGGTCAATCTTTCGCAATAACGGGATACGCATGTAAGCCCGGAGTACCCGGTTTAGCCAGCTTTCATTTTTCATTTCGTTATGCTCGTCATAACTGTTAACCTCTTGCCCTTCATCATCGCCATCCGGTTGAAGATTCTTTGTTGCCATGTGGTTAATTGCTTAATACAAAGGTATATTGGTTTTTACACAAATTTTTCAGGCGGAGGGAACCAATTTATGCGAAACGTACAAAAACGGGCTTGAACCGTCATTTTTTTTCAAACCATTTGCGTTATTTTATGTGAAACGTACAAAAACAGGGGTTGAACCGTCAACTTTTTTGCTGAATCCCCCGGAGTAAGCAATTTCGCTTGGGTTGATTTTGTAATTTTAGGTTAATATATACCCGTTGATGAAAACATCATAAGCAGTCTACGCTACCACTAACAGGAATAAATGCCAATGACCGCTTTATCGCCGGGTGTGAAAACTTAAGCCGATGAAAAAGAGTACAGTGGCATGGTTACGTTTACATTTAAGGGAAGGCCCGTATCCCAATAGCCCGCTATTGCTGTTGCTTGCTTTTTTTGCCGGTATCTACGCGTTATGCCCATTACCGCCTGAACCGTTCTTTAAGTTGGTCACTCACTGGTGGTTCATTTATTCGTTTATCGCCCTCTTTACTATTGCTAATGGGCAGATCATTATCATTAACTGGATTTGTAAGCGGTTGGACAAAAAGTATGACTGGGAGACACAGTTTTGGTTAAGGCTCGTATGGCAGCTCTTGTTAGGCTTACCGCTTCCTGTTATCGCATCCCTGTTGGTCAGCTGGCTATTTTTTCCGTTTGATCAGCATAGCGCACGTTATGCCTATACGGGCTATATGCTTAAAGAGATCATCAATATGGCCGTTAACTTTAACGTCTTATACCTGTTCTGCAATTTCTATTACCACCATCAGAAGAAATCAGCAAAAGAGATAGCTGGAACAGAAATAGAACGGCAGCCATCCTATGCCGACTACCTGTACCTGCGTATTTCGGAAGAAAAGGAAGAACTCAGGGTACGGGTAAGCGATATTGCCTATATCTATCGCACGGAAACGGGCCCTTTGGTGCTCCGGCGGCACGATGCCAGTTCGGTCATTTTCTGGGAATCACTCAACGCAGTACAAAAGCTACTCGACCCGGAAATCTTTTGCCGGGCCAGCCGCAATTTCATCATCACCCGCGATGCTGTCGAAAGAACGAGAAAACATCCAGACCGGGGTATGACCCTGGAACTGATACCCCCATGCGACGAAATCGCCAAAGTCAGCAAGGACGCGAAGAAAGAGGTTGAGGCATGGATCAAAAATGAGATACGGTCGTTAACACATGACGAAACCAAAAGCTAATGCCCCGGTTGCGGCCAGCGGCTGCATGCCACCCGCGATATAGCGGGTTACCTGCCACCGCCCGCCTCACCTCGCGCAGCAAGACGGAAATTCGCTGCGCTCATAACCGACTTGCTTTTCCCCTCGCTGGTGAAAAAAGAAAGAGAACCCAATTACACCGCAGTCGCAAAGATAGCCCACGCCGGGATCAACCGTCAAGGCTATAACGAGCGGACGGGAGTTGTTCGCTTTCAGCGGCCCCGTCCGGCCTTGACAGTTGACCCGGCTACGCGCTTTTGGTGGCTAAGCGATGAAAATGGGTTGGTGTGCGTAATTACTTGCACAGCGATCATGTCCGCTCTTACAGCCAGGGGCGGGTTGGGTTTGGCTGTCGGTTCACTATGACCATATTTCGTTTTTTTAAGCCTTACAGGGATTTTAAAATGCAAATGGAGGACATATGGCAATCCGTATATCGTTTGTATTCTAAGAATCTTAAAAGCCGGTCAAGACCTACTGAACCTTATTTGAAGTTTCAAACCCAAAATGCTAAATTACAAAGCATATAATTTGATAGATATTGTATTAATTCGTATCTTTATGTCATAAGATTTGCAATTAATCTATAGCAAAAAAGTGGTGCGTAATTCGGTGCGTAAGCCTTTATCCCACTTATAAGACATTGGTTATCAACCCCATTTAGAGGTGTTACAAACCTCTCCTTCTCCGCTTAGAACTGATATCAAAACCAACAAAAAGCCTGCAAATCATATGATAGCAGGCTTTTTTGTTTCAATGGTGCGATGATAACACCGACGATAGGCTAATGAAGCCATAACCCGATAATCATCAATCATTTTTTTGCGATAGTATTTTAAAAAGGCGCATAGCCGCGGATGAATTTATGCCACCAGGCGCTTTCAGGTCTTTATAGCCATCCACAGCTATCAGTTCTTCAGGCGAAATTGACTTAAAACTCATAGACCATTCGGAGAAAAAGCGGGTTTCTGTAACGCCTTCTCTCAAAATAATTTTTCTATCATGCCGTGGGTCGTCAAAGATGGTTTCATAAAGCTGTTTGACAGTTTTTTCGTCCCCTTCAATCAGTTGTATAAATTTCCCGTCAAAATATAGCATCATTCCGGTAACGCCCATTTGCTGATTCTTTTCGCGGGCTTTGACCAATAATGTCCTTAAAACTTCATCATTAAAAGGCAAGGAAGTATAACTACTATAAATAATATAATACATTTTCAAATGTAGCAAATATTATATCCGCATACCCGCCGTGTTTAGAACTAATTCGGACAATACCAATTAAAAAGGCTAAATTCACCGAATAAACAACACATTTTCAAGGACTTCCAACACTTGCGGCAAGACTAATAAAGGCGACACCGAATCATGGAAACAGTACTTTTTTGAATTGATAGGTCAAATTATTCTTTCCAGCGCATGGTTTAATAAAAACGAATGAGAAATATTGCTTTTAAAATAGCTTTCTGTTATGTAGCAGCGGGCTTATTGTGTATCACTTTAAGCGATAAGATCCTGTTATTTTTAGCAGCTGTTCCGATCCTGCATCCCTTGCTGACGTTCCTGAATCGCGTGAGCGGCTTTACCTATTTTCTTTTAACAGGAGCGATACTATTAATAGCTTTATTTTTTGCTAACAGGCATCTGCTCCCGGAAGATATTGACACTGTAGTCGATAACCAGGGCCTGCAAAATAAGCATGTGGCGTTCAGACGCATGGAGGACATCATAGCAAATATCAGCAATATGGTATTGATTGCGGACAACGAAACAAAAATAGTATGGACAAACCAAGCGCTTGAAGATTTTGTGGGTTTCAAATTAAATGAACTGGCGGAGAAGCCTGTTGCTTATTTTTTAAACCGTATACATGCTGATAACGTATCTGCGGAACAGGTCAATGACAGGTTGAAGAAAGCGGAAGTTTTTTCCATGGACCTGTCAGTTTTTACGGATAAAGATAGTCCCAGTTGGATACATGGCGATTTCACGCCGCTTTTTGATGCCAAGGGTCAATCTACCGGTTATATTCTGTTTTTTACGGACATCTCCGGTATTAAAAAGAAGGAGGAATTCCTGCTCAGACAAAATGAAGTATTGCGCGAAATAGCCTGGATAGAATCTCATGAAGTACGGCGCCCGCTGGCCTCCATACTTGGATTGATCGAATTGCTGCAGGCATGCTCCAGCGATGAAGAAAAACAAGAAGTATTTGAGATGATCCTATCGTCTGGCGGAGAACTTGATGTAATGATCCGGAAAATAAATGAGCGCATCATCGAAGTGATGTTATAAAATAAAGAAAAAGCAGTCGATCTTATTTTCTGTTTCGGCTTTGTATCAAATACTTTTTTATGATACCTCAGAATATCCTCAATTAGATCATCTATCACAATTTAAAGGCGTATTATAACTTACATTTACTATCTAAAATATATAGTGGGCAATATCTTAATTTCTCTACTATGTATTTTTCAAGACAGCTGAATCCATTAAAGCACTTCATTTTTGCTAACAAGGCAGTTTTTGTGAGTTTGGTTACCATAATCAAAACTCCCTTATTCTTCTATTCTCTTCTTATTCTTATATATTTCCCTGATTATTCTGAAAAGTTCCTGTAGATGTTGTAGCGGAGAATCGGATTATCCGCTTAGAGGGATTGTGTCATCACAATCCCTCTTTTTTGTAAATTAAAATCATTTTTATTTCATTTTCATGTAGTTGCGAGCGAATATCGCAATATTGTAGGTGTTCGATAGATGCCCTTTTCATAGTATAAATCGGAGCCGAACACCTGATTACAAAAATTAAGATTTAATTAAACCCATTTATTTCGAATTTTATTTAGCTGCATTACAGGGAACTGCCGCGGATATTACTGCAGCTTTTTAAAGTTGTCAATAACATCTTTCGATGTCTCACATTTACCTCACTGAATGTCTCAGTTTTAGAGGTAGTTTTGAAAACAGTTTATCCATGCGGCTTTAGAAAGATTTACTTTTTATTGCCCATGATATAAGCCACTGCGCGTTTGATTTCCCTTCGGTTGTTATCTGATATGGGGGGAATATTTAGATCTTTCTGACCTACAAAGC
Source organism: Mucilaginibacter sp. (assembly GCF_039921305.1). Lineage (GTDB taxonomy): Bacteria > Bacteroidota > Bacteroidia > Sphingobacteriales > Sphingobacteriaceae > Mucilaginibacter. The sequence goes on along the minus strand of NZ_JBDSCA010000025.1, from coordinate 192,340 downwards.
TTAAGCTGATAGTGCTGACCTGGTTATTAAGCAAAGGTATTAATTGATCAGCCTGCACCACAGCTACAAGTGATAACCGGAGAAATCCGTTGGCATCGAGCACGGTATACTTGGTGGTGTCAACCGGAAAATAGTATACGCTGTCGTTTTTAAGTTTAAGCTTAATTGCCATCGTTTTTAAAATCTTCGCGGACCAGCCCTCCAAAGCCCTTCCCTCTACAAATTCAATCAATTTTTCATCTCCCGAAGAAAAAAAGTTTAATTGCTGTCCCATGCCACTCGCCAATAGCGTGACTGCCGATTTGATCCCCTTGCCGGTTTTTGGGTCTTGCTCGGTTTTAACGATTTGAGACCAAGACGCTGTGCTTATCGCCAGGCCAATAAGTAGTAGATAAAAACGCTTCATGTTCGTGATTTCTAATGCTAATTTCAATGATAAATAGCTAAAGACCAAACTTTTTCTTCATACGCTGAGTTGTTGTTACTCTACTGACGTGAATTTGTCTTTCAACCCGAATGGCTTCCACAAAATAACGGTCATGCAAAATGACCACTAAAGTGCCGGTAAAAACGGTTATAGCTTGCGTTAAAACTTCCAGGCTTTACTTATCATGATAATGCGCAAATGAGTTTCAAGAGTCAGAATGCTGCTTAGCAGGCAAATCAGCAGAAAAGCAATCTTCCAAAAAAATCGAATTTATGAAAATTGGGTTGTACTAAATCAATATTACTCCACGACAAAAAGTGTGGTTGATTTAGTTCATCTCCGCATTTGTAAAAATTCCCCCGGCAAGATAAGTTATTAAAGCCTATACCCGGATGATGTATAAACACCTCTACCGGGATTACCACCGTAAGCTGCCAACCATGCCTGAAACCCATACCGGCACCTAATATTTTACTTTGAGATCTGATCTTACCAACAACCCCAACAGGCAACAGCTTAATATCATGCTTGCCAGCAGAATAAGCCATTAAGCAAGTACCCAGACGGTTTAATTCAATATTGTAGTATCTACTATCATTACCTATCGCGATAAAAAATTCCACGCAGGTATCTTTAAAAACGGGGCTATTATTCTCGCTGGAATAAGCGCTGATATCGTTCTCAAAAACGGTATATCTCAAATAAATGCAATCTCCACCATGCCCAATAGTAAACACTACATGAGGTTTATAACCATCGCTGCTCCACAGCAAATTATCCAGAGTTTGTGATGCAAGCCCGTTAAGCTGTCCGTCAACATCGGCAAAATTACTTTCCGCCGTGAGCGATGGTAAGAAAGATACTTTTAGTTGTTTGATAGTTATTTGGTATTTACTTTATCCGGAAAGGGTCGTTTGTTTTTTGAAGCCAGCCATTTAACGCCGGCAGCATTTTATTTACAATGCTGGCATTATCAGCATAAATGTTTTTAAGCTCAAAAGGATCATTCATCAGATCGAACAAATAGGGTTCAACTGCACCCTTTTTTCGCACATAGGCCAGTTTATATTGAGATGTTCTTACTCCCCTGAAACCTGAGTTAGCGTTAGGAGGATTAATGGCCCCTAAAATAAATTGCTCTGTATTACCGCTGCCCAACCCTTTGGCAATGTAAGTAGCCATGCTTTTACCATCCAGATCGGCAGGAGTTTTAGCTTTCAACCCAACCAACTCCAATAAGGTTGGATAAACATCGGTCATACCCATCAGCACTTTATTATCTAAATTAGGTTTGATATGGCCTTTCCAATTCACAATAAAAGGTATCCGGATTGATTCCTCATAAATATTGTTCTTGCTGATCTCATCATGCTTACCCAGGCAATTACCATGGTCGGCCATAAAAACTACAATAGTATTATTATCAAGCTTACTTTGTTTCAGGTAATTTATAATGCGGCCAACCTGCGCGTCAACACCGGAGATACATGCGTAGTAATATTTAATATTGTTGCGGTATTCATCACCCATCGGTGTACCAGCGGGGGGAATATTGGGGTCTTTTAATAAACTTGCTAACGGAATATCTTTATACAGATCAACATATTGCTGCGGCACATTTTTATAATCGGAGTGCGGCGGGTTCATAGATACCACCAGTGAAAAAGGCTTTTGCTTATCGCGATAAGCGTTGTCGACGTTGCTTAAAAACTCAATGGCCTTGCTCGCCTCATGCTGTGGCCCCCACTCGTTTACGTAATGGAAACTATCCCTGGCAGCCTTAGTATCCCAATACATGGGGTGCATGTGCCTGTCATAGGTACCATAGGCGTACCAATAATCAAACCCATGGCGACGGTTAGGCGCTGTCCATTCGTTCCATGCAACCGCGCCTTCGTTATTGTAAGTTGGGATGTAAGGCTTCTGCGGCGAATCGAGGTGCCACTTGCCAATGTACCCGTTAGCATAACCATTAGCTTTCAATATATCCGACCAGCACACCATATCTGCCGGTAATTCCACGCCATAAGGTGCCGTTGTTGAATTTACGTTGCCATAAACCTTATTTTTAAGCGGGTACTTACCACTCATCAGCATAGCCCGCGATGGTGAGCACACCGGGTAATTAGCTACCATTTGCGTAGCCACAAAGCTCCCTTTACCTAATCTATCCAAATTGGGCGTTAATACCCGCTCCTGCCCTTCCAAACCCAATGCCTGCCCACGGTATTGATCAACCAAAACGATCAGGATATTGGGATGGCTGGTTACCACTGGTTTATTACTGTTTTTAACAGGATAGCTAAACGCCAATGCAAATACCGTAACAAAAGCAAGCAAAGCAATGGTTAAAACTTTTGGCTTCATATTATTATGCTTTAAGGCTATCCACCTCTTTATTATCATTTACAGATCGTAGCACAATGCTGTAAATCTCATCGTAATTTTCTTCTAATTTGCGCACCAATTGAAATTGCGCACGGGCACGCACCAGGTTATGCTCCGGATATTTGATTTTGAAGTAAACATCGCCGCTCAAATAATCGGTTAAAAAGCGCACACCTATCATATAAGGCAGAAGTAATACACCCTGTACTAAGGACCTGATCTCGGTAACCGTCATATAATGCGCAGTTTGTGCTAAAAAGGCTTCGGCAAAGGCTTTAAACAGGGGCATGTTCAGTTGTATTTTTTCTACATCTGCCTCATCTTCGGCAGCCATATTGATGATGGTGCGTACAGCGTCGCCAAAATCAAAAGCGGTATAACCGGGCATGATCGTATCCAGATCGATCACGCATTGTGCCTTATCATCCGCGTCGAGCAAAACGTTGTTAAACTTGGTATCGTTATGGGTTACACGTACGGGCAGTTTACCCAGTTTCCCCAAACGGTCAATTTCCGACATTACGTCAATACGCGCATTCACAAAAGCTATTTCTAATCCAACATTTTTGGCCCTGCCTGCAACATCTGCGTTTAAAGCAGACTCAAAGTTTTTAAGCCGGAATATAATGTTATGAAAATTGGGGATAACCTCTATCAATTTAGATACCTCCACATCGGCTAACATGGTTTGAAACGCTCCGAACGCCTTGCCACCCTCGGCCGCCTGCTGCTCCGTTTTTACCACATCATAACCTTTGGTATCTTTTAAAAACAGGTATAAGCGCCAGTAATTACCATCAACATCCTGGTGATAAAACAGATCGCCCTTAGCGGGGATAAGCGTTAGCACTTGCTTATCCAGATCAGCCCCCGGTACCTCACGGAGTTTATTTTTGATGTGTGTGGTTACGTAGGCTATGTTATTGATCAAACCCGGTACATCTTTAAATATATTATGGTTAACCCGTTGCAGCAGGTAATCTGTTTTATCCGGTTCATTGTTATAAACCCTGTAAGTATCATTAATATGGCCCGATCCAAAAGGTTTTATATCGCCCACACTTCCTTCTATTAAAAAATTGGCTACAATTTGTTTAGCGCTGTCTATCTTATCCTGATTGTTTTCCATAGCCTTAATAGCTTAAGCTGTTTTTAGTTTATGACCCTTTACCGAATAATACCATATAAAAAGGTATGCCGGAACCATTATCCAATAGGCTTGCTGCGCGTTAACGGCATCGGCAAGGGCGCCATATATAAGTGGCAATACCGCGCCACCCGCAATACCCATAATTAATAAACTTGAACCTATTTTAGTGAATCTGCCCAGTCCGGCTAACGCCAACGGCCAAAGGGCGGGCCACATTAACGAGTTGGCTAAACCCATAAGCGCTATAAACAACACCGAAGTATAACCGTGCGTAAAAATAGCGCCCAGAGCAAACAACACGCCAGCCAATGCCGAAAATTTAAGCGCACTATCCTGCGTAATGTATTTAGGAATACAGATAATACCGGCAACATAGCCAACTATCATACAGCACAATGTTATGGTTGAGAAAAACTTAGCTGTTGTTAAGGCAATGCCTTGCGATGCTCCATAACTGATAATGGTATCGCCTGCCATAACCTCAACACCAACGTATAAAAACATAGCCAACACGCCCAGCAATAAATGCGGAAACTGGAACACACTTGTTTTAGTGCTGTTGGCAATGGCCAGTTCTTCATCCTCGTGCTCGGTATCAATTTCGGGCAGGGACGAGAACCAGATCAAGATTCCCAGTATCACCAATACTATGATGATGATCACGTAAGGTAATATCACGCGTGAGGCTAAAGCGTTAAGGGCGGTTTCCTTTTCGGCGATGGTCATGGTAAGCAGTTTTACTTTCAGTTCATCCGCTCCTTTCAAGGTAATGGCTCCCAAAACTACCGGCGCGATAGCACCCGCAACCTTATTGCAGATGCCCATAATGCTGATACGTTTAGCGGCACTCTCCGGCGGGCCTAAAACCGTGATATACGGGTTTGACGCTGTTTGTAAGATAGCCAACCCCGTTCCCTGTATAAATAAGCCCAGCAAAAACACAACATAAGTACGTGACATAGCCGCCGGAATAAATATGAGCGCGCCAACGGCCATTACCAATAGCCCTAAAGCCATTCCCTTTTTAAAGCCGCTGTATTTCAAAATCTTGGCCGATGGTATGGCCATTACCAGATAAGAAATATAGAACGAGAAAGCCACCAGGTACGATTCGAGGTTGTTTAACTGGCAGGCAATACGCAGATAAGGTATCAGTATAGAATTGAGCCATGTAACAAAGCCAAAAATAAAAAACAAAGCACCGATGATCAATATTGGAGGGATGCCCCGGCTATCGGTTGCCTTTTTAACGGGTTGGGCGATGGTTGCTTGCATAAATTGTTTTGATTGATTATGTTAAAATTCCCAGCGTTTAAAGGCTTCAATGGCTTCGTAATTGGCAAGGCCCAGGCCATCATAGGCTTTGGCGGTTTCGCTGGTGCGATGTTCTGCACGTACCCAAAACTCGCGTGCATCATCTCCCGGAAATACCGGTAGATCTTTTTGCGATTGGTGCTTAAATATGGCCAAGCGCTTACGCTCCACCTCCTGCGGCGATAGCGGAACGGCCATCTCTATCTCGTGAATTGCAAACTCGTGCCATGCACCGCGGTACAGCCATAACCAGCAATCGGCAACCCAATCTTCAGTTTCTTTCAAACGGGTTAGGGCTTGCTGTATAATATCGAAACATACTTTGTGGGTGCCATGCGGATCGGCAAAATCACCGGCGGCAAATACCTGTTGTGGCTTTATGGCTTGCAGCAATTGCATGGTTTGTTCAATATCATCTTCAAAGCTTACGTTCTTTTGTGTTTTTTGCCTGTCGTAAAAAGGCAGGCTCTGGAAATGGATATTACTATCCGGCAGCCCGGCGAAACGTGCGCCCGCAATAGCTTCACCTTTGCGTATCAAACCTTTAATGGTACGGATCTGTACGGTATCGGCCTGATTAGGTAATTTGGTTTCAAAAAACGAGCGCATTTGCTGGTACTGGTTTTCCAGTTCGGTAGTATCTTTACCTTCGCTCCTGCTAAAGTCAATGGCAAACTCAACGTAACGCAAGGCATCATCATCCCAAACGGCCGTATTGCCGGATGTTTGATAGGCTACATGCACATCATGCCCCTGATCGGCCAGGCGAATGAACGTGCCTCCCATCGATATTACATCATCATCCGGGTGCGGCGAGAATACGATGGAACGTTTAACGGCGGGCTCAGCACGCTCGGGCCGTTGGCTGTCATCGGCATTGGGTTTGCCTCCGGGCCAACCGGTAATGGTATGCTGTATTTTATTAAAAATATGGATATTGATATTATAAACAGGCCCCTGCTCCGTTGCCAGCTGCGCCATGCCGTGGTTATTATAATCCTCTTCGGTAAGCTTTAAAATGGGTTTGTTTAATGTTTGTGCCAGCCAGATCACCGCTTTTTTGATCATGGCTTCTTTCCATATGCAATCTTTAACCAGCCATGGCGTGTTAAAACGGGTGAGCTCGCTGGCTGCACCGGCATCTAAAATAAACTCAACATTATCTGACAGTTGCAGATACGTTGCCGGAACATCGGCAGATATTTCGCCTTCGACCGCTTTTTTTACGATGGCAGCCTTTTTTTCGTTCCAAGCCATCAGAATAATTTCTTTGGCTTTAAATATAGTACCTATACCCATGGTGATGGCTTTGGTTGGTACCTTTTCTTTCCCACCAAAATCTCGCGAAGCATCGCGGCGGGTCAAATCAGCCAGGGTAACCAAACGTGTACCCGAGTTTGGCGCCGAGCCCGGCTCATTAAACCCAATGTGACCGGTACGGCCTATGCCTAAAAGCTGAATATCCAAGCCATTGCAGGCGGTTATTTTTTGCTCGTAAGTCAAACAAAAAGCTTCCATAGCTTCGCGCGATAAAGTACCATCGGGAATGTGAACATTAGCACGGTCTATATCGATATGGTTGAACAAATTCTCGTTCATAAAGGTAACGTAGCTTTGCTCGGCATCGGCCTTCATGGGGTAATACTCATCCAGGTTAAAGGTGATCACGTTATGAAAACTCAGATCCTCTTCGCGGTGTAAGCGGATCAGTTCTTTATAAACATTAATGGGCGTTACACCTGTAGCCAGGCCAAGTACGGCCTTTTCGCCTTTACTTTGTTTGGCTATAATCAGATCGGCAATGCGGCGGGCAACCATTTTACTGGCCTCCAATTGGTTAGCAAAAACCTTTACTGGTAATTTTTCAAAACGTGTTTCTTCAAGCAGATTTAATCGTGACATATATATAAGTGTTTGTGCCGATGCCTTTACGGGCGATCAGCGGTAGTTCGCAATTTCTTTGGCCGATAAAGGCTCTGGTGTTTGATCGGGACGGAAAGGATCGTAGTAATACAAACCATCCTTTTGATATAATTTGATTTGGGCCTTTACCCGTTCATGAAATTGGGTTAGATCCTTTTGGCTATCATTCACCCACCCCACTTCGGCCAAAGCCGTAATACGCGGAAAAAGCATATATTGTAATTTAGCTTTGGTGGTAATATACTCTGTCCACAAGGCGGCCTGTACACCTAAAATTTGTTTCTGCTGTTCTTTACCTATCGGTAGGCTATCAAGTGTAAATTTGTACAACCTATCCATCGGCACAAAAGCGCCCTGCCATTTGCGGCCCAATCGCTGCGCCCCATCCTGCATAAAATCAAAATAGAATGGCAAGCGCGGACAAAGCACAGTTGAAAAACCTTTATCCAAAGCTTTTTTCAATTGCTCAGGTTTATCATGCCTCCACCAAAAAATAATGGTTTTGCTGGGGGGTAGATCGCTATCGGCAGCCTCGTCCCAAAGCAATAATTTATTGTTCAGTTTAAATAGCGTATCCGCCATCCGTTTGGTAAAATAATGCTCTACAGCCAGCATATCAGACAATTTATTTTGTTGCATCAGCTTTTGGATACTGGCATCTGTTTTCCATTTCTCGTTACCAAAGCTTACCTCATCACCCCCAAGGTGCACCATTTGCGATGGGAAAAGCGCATCAGTTTCTTTTAATATCTTACTTAGGTAGGTGTAAGTTGTATCCAAACCGGGGTTAAATGTAAACTCGGGATGAGCCGCCGAACCACCACCGCTAAACGCCGGATAAGCCTTGTTGGCTGCTGTAGCATGGCCGGGCATATCAATCTCGGGTATCACATCAATAAAGCGCTCACGCGCATAGGCTACGATCTCTTTAATATCCTCCTGTGTATAATATTGCGCTGGTAATTGCTTATCCGAAAAGGAACCTACCCCACCGGTAATGGTTAACATGGGGTATGCTTTAATTTCCATTCGCCATGCGGGTTCATCAGTTAAGTGCCAATGAAATTTGTTGAGCTTATAAAAAGCCATCCAATCCAAAATCTCCTTAACGGTTTGCTTACCCCAAAAATGGCGTGATTCATCAAGCAAAAGCCCGCGCCAGGTATAACGGGGTTCGTCTTTAATATTCCAGCAGCTTATCGCGATGCTATTATCTTTTACAGTTCCTAACCTTACCAATTGAATTAGCGATGTTATCCCATAAAATAACCCATGCGCCGTTGCCGAAGCTATTTTAACTCCGGATGGTTTGATATCAAGTGTATATGCTTCAGGATTAGTTTGCTTAACCTTATCATCAATAATTAAACTAATGGCCGGGCCATTTGCTTTTGGTTGAATGCTTAAAGTTAACCCGGTGGTTTTAAGTATTTGCTGCTGCAGATAAGTACCACCTAACTCTGTCCCACCTACTAAAACAACAAGTGTATTGTTGCTCAAAACAAATTGGCCCGCAACACTTTGCACCTGGTTGGGCATGGGTATTATTGGGCATTGCTGGGCTACAGACTTTAGACTCAAAAACACAAAAAAGGCAACAAGTAAATTCTTCATATTTAATGTTGTGCGTTGTTCAGTTTTAATAATTCGGTACCGGCCAGCAAAAATGCGCCTACACCGTAAACCTCGGTATTATCAGCGCTCACCTTTTCGGGAGCGGCGCCAATGGGTTGTACATAACCTAATTTACCATCCGCATGTACTGATGTGCTTAGCGCCTTCCAGGCTTTTTCAACAACGGGGTAATATTTTTTGTAAGATAGTATTTTTTGATTGATACCCCAGGTAAGTGCGTAACAGAAAAAGCCTGTACCGCTGGTTTCTTTACTGGGGTAACTATCCGGATCGAGCAAGCTGGCATGCCATGTACCATCGGCAGTTTGTAATTTGGAAATGGCGGCCGCCATTTGCTTAAACTGATTGATAAACTTAGCCCTGTCGGGATGGTTTGCGGGCATTACTTTGAGTAAATTAACCATACCACCCATTACCCAACCATTACCACGGCTCCAGAAAACGCTTTTACTGTTCTTTTCTTTTTGGGCAAAGTAGCGACTATCTCTAAAAAACAGATGCTGATCTTTACTGTACAGGTAATCGCTGGTTTTCCACCAGAGTTTGCAGGCCTCGTCTAAATATTTCTGATCGCCGGTTGCACTGGTCAAAAAACCTAAGGCTGGGGGTGCCATAAACAAGGCATCGCACCAAGCCCATTCACGTAAATGGATGTTGTTAACCCATAATAACGATTCGGTATGCGGTAAAGTCACCAGTGTATCTGCCAGTAATTTAAAATCGGCTATATAAAGCGGGTTCTTATATTTTTGATACAGCAGTGCATAGAGTTGCCCAATGCAGTAATCATCGGCAAAATGGCGGTGTTTACCTATTTGCCATTGATTATCGTTGCCTATTTTAATTAACTTTTGGTAATAGATATCGTCATTGGCAATTTTGGCCCAAGCCGCCATACCTACATACATGGCACCGTTGGTCCAGTCTTTTTGTTCAAATTTAAAGCCGTTGGTTTCAATATCATGCCACTGCCAATCGGCCACTTTTTTCATGTATTGCATTACACTATCGGGCGAGGTGTTTTTTGGTGATTTTCCGTAAACACCAGATACGAGCAATATTCCCACAAGGAAAACAATCAGCCTGTTATTATATTTTTTGTTCATATTTTATTAATGGGAATGAATGGTTGCAAAGTCTTTAACTGCTTTAAACCATCCTGAATTTTCGTCGATGTATATCTTTTTGCCATTGGCATCGCGGGTACCGCTGCTGGTCCAGATCAGACAGCCATCGGCACCTAAATCATAAAGCGTTTGCAGGCGAAACAGCATCTCATCATAGTTTAGCAAGGTTGTTACACCCTTATTACTAACCTCTGGAGTTACGTAGGGAATTATTTTTTTGTTTGGATACCCATATTTGCGGCAGGCATCAATACTGTAAGCAGCAGCCTTTTTCCAATCTTCCCCGTTCGTGTTTTTGTAATTATATAACGATGGACTAAAATAATCAACCGCGGCAGCAACTCCGGCGTAAGCTTGGTTCCATTTATCATAGCGGGATATTTTATCATCGTACCCGTAAGTATTTTGCGGAACAGTAGCATATAAACCAATTTTTGAGCGGCTATTCGTTTTCCGGAAAATATTGATGGCTTCCAATATCCGATGAGGAGTTTTCAGGGTATCAAACCGTTTCCACTCTTCCAGATCAAGTGAAACCAGCACTGCAGGTTCCTGCGATGCCAGTATAGCTAATGAATCCATTTTGTGAAGGTTCACAACGCCGTTCGCTTTATCTCCGTTAGGGAAATCAAGCATTTTTCGTTCGTAGATCAGATCGTATTTCATGAGCCCAAAGCGCGCCTGGTACGTTTGCAGCTCTTTATAGCTGGCGTTAACCTGGTTACCATTCTGCATATAACCGCCATACACAATAAAGCCATACACGTTAAACGGATGTTTGGCTTTTTGTGCTGATGCGCTGAAACAGATCACAACAAATACCAGTAATAACCTTGCTGATAATTTCATACTTATTGAGCGGGTTTAAATGTAACGCTTACTGTTCCGGTTTGGGCAGCATCAAACGTAACGCCTATCCGTGTAAACTTTGGCGAGTTCTCTTCTATCGTTTCCGATTTGACTTTGAACCCTCCTTTTGCTTTAATGGTAGCTATCATTTTTTCTTTGCTTCCGGTAAACTCAATCTGGTCGGGTGCTATTTGTTTCCATTGGGCGCGGGTTGTAAAGGCCAATTCAAATGGCTGGCTGTTTTTAAACCCGTAATCATCTTTAACAGTTAATGCACCCGCGCCATCACGATCATACGCAAATGTGCGCACCAATTTGTTTAATCCCGCTACCGGATAGGCTGATGCGATATCCATTGCAAACTCATCGTGCTGATCAGTAAAATTGGTGTTCAATATTTTAGCATGGGCCTGTGCGCCTTCTTGCTGTTGTACCCCTGCTACCAACGGAACCGGGTGCCCATATGATGCCAGCGATTTATAAAATGTATATCGCTCTGAGCTAAAAGTTTTAGCTGTATAAGTGAACGGACCACCAGGATCCCCCATCAGCATTTCATCGCCAACTACCACGCTAAACGAGCCTACATCATTATGGTTATGGATTTCGTTATTATTACCACCTTTAAGCGCGGCACCTAATTTAGCTTTTGAACCTGCGCCTGGTCGTTCTATCAATACCCCGGCTTCTTTAAAATAAGAACGTATTCCCGGAACAAGGCTGGAAGTATTTACGCTGGTATTACTTTGCGATGCAGAATTAGGAAAAGCATGCATCACATCATCAATTAAATTAGTGGTAGAGCCTGCAAAACTTAGGTTATCATATTGTTTTAAACCCAGCCCCAAATTACGGCTACAGTACCAAAGAATTGCTGCCGGAGCTTTTAAACCCGTATGGCAATCTGCAATAGAGGGATAAACATTATTGATGATTTCCAAATTAGGGGCATAGGCCGCAATCCTTTTTATTTTAGGATCGGCAAATAAATCAATCGAACCATGTGTAGCTTGCAGTATGTTTTCGCGCAATAAAATGTAATGCCCAAAACCATAACTGTAATAACCTAAACCTTCGGTACAATAACCCTCATCGGTGAAACCGGCAATACTGTTTTTGGAATACTTTTCGGCAATGGCCACAAATTTGGCACGCTCTTGCTTATTGGGGATAACCGCCAAAGCTGCGCCGGTAACACCCGCCAAACAAACCGAATTCCAGTTGTTAATTACCGTAAGCCAGTAATGATCTTTATTGCCCGTTGCTATTGATTTAAGTACCGGTGCAAACACATGTTTATCTATCTGGCTCAAAACATCGACACGTAATTGCGGACTCAGCTTATCATCCAACAGATAAAGTGCCTGGGCTACATTATGCGCAAAACCGGCCGCGCCTAAGTCAACGGTATAATTACGGCCCTCAATGTTTTGCTTCCCTTTATCATGAGCCGGCAACGACCATGATTTTTGATGCACCAGCTCAGTTAAAACCATTTGAATGGTTGGCACAAACCGGCCCTTGTTCTCCAGGCATTCGGCCCATACCAATGGCGATAACCAGGCCATTCGGTTACCCATCATTTTTTCACCTTCGGGGCGGGTACCTTTGGTAAAGTATAGCATATACTGCTCATCGTTCCATGCCGGGAAGTTTCGATTTAAGTATCCCTCGGCAGTTTTAATGGTTTTGGCGTACTTGGGACTATTATTCAATTTATCCCAAACCGAACGGTTATGGTAATTATCGCCAAAGCCTTTGGGCGCGTCGGGCAGCATAGCCGCAATTGCAGCCACACGCTGCATATCCAGCGGAGCCATTGGAACTACGGGTTTGGTAATCTCTATGCTATCTGATACCGCTGCTGCATTTAGCCGGGCTACGGCCAGCATCAACATTAAGCTTAAAATTATTTTTTTATTCATCAGCACAATTCTCTTTTCCTCGTTATTCTTTATGATCAGGGTGTGATGGTTACCGGTATAGTTTTAACTATCGCGCTTGCACCATCGCTGGTATTGTTTGATGCCACAAATACAGTATTGTAGGTTCCGGCACCAGCATAATTGTATTGGTATGATGTCAGGCGGGACGAGATCACTTTTAAGCTCACACCAGCGTCAGGTGTAACCCTTGTCAAATCAACCGGACCCATAATCGCCCAGGCTTCGGCGCTGGCCGAAGCAGCGGTGGTAGAACCGGTTATTACCAGCGATGTTTTATCGGTGTAAACCCAGGCGTATTTGTTAGCATTCTTAGCCAGATCATACGATACAGCCCATCCCGGCCCGAAAGTCACATTACCGTAATTGGTGAACGATGTGGTTGGCGCATTTAAATTGGCAATGGTATACGTAGTACCATCGGCCAGTACGTTGTTTACCGATAAACCGCTGATGGTCCATTTATTTTGGATGGTTCCGGCGGTGGCAGTGTATTTAAAAGCGATGTAAACAGGTTTGCCTTGCGATAAATCAGACAAATCAATAACACCCGAAGCCACTGCGGTAGTGGCACCTGTAGATAATGTAGCACGACTGGTAATATCCGTCCAGGTGGCGGTAGCTATGTTGGCGTTGGTTGCTATTGTATCGCGGGTAAGTATGCCATAAACAGGGTTAGCCACAACGCCTTTAAAATCGGTTGAAACCAATACCTGTAACGAGTTTGCCTGCGCACCCGTTGCCCGCAAACTACTGAACTGCAAATTAGGTGTGCCCGTTGCATTGGCACGAGTAGCAAACTCATAACGCTTGCCCACCTCGCCCGAGAAGAACGTGATGATATCCGGGTTACCGGTAAAAGCAAATTTAACGGTATCCTTTAAAGCGAACTTACTGCTTGTCGCGCCACTTAAGGTAGTACTGGTTACATCAAAATCAACCGGCTTAACATCCGTTTTTTTATTACAGGCCATACAGGCTAATACAAGCACTGTAATGGTAATGAATCTGATGGGTATGATAGTTTTCATTTTAGGAATTTCTTTTAAGTGATCAATAATTTACCAGCCCGGGTTTTGCGTTGCCGAACTGTTAACAGAAATTTCGGAAGCAGGTATCGGGAACAACAGGTTACGACTGGTAATATTTGAACCAGCCAGCGCACCGTAAGCAAACGTTGTTCCGGCATTGGCTTTTATATCTGTAGCCAAATTATTCATGGTTGACACCCAGATACCCCAGCGGATCAAATCTGCCTTGCGTAATGATTCGTAGCAAAGTTCGCGGGCACGCTCATCTTGCAAAGCCTGAAAGAAGGTGTCCTTAGTTAATCCCGAAAGATCGACAGTAGAAGTGGCTATTGTAACAGTGGCCGTGGCTCTTAACCCTGCATAAGTGAATACCGCACCCGTAGTAGCTGCCGCCGATGCACCCGATACTTGGGTTGGCCCGGTAGCGGTTGATGTGCCTGCTGTTGTAACTGTGTATAAGTTATTACCGTTATACACCTGTGTACCTGTTGTATAGCTTGTTCCAGATACCCACGCCGTACCAATATTTACAATTGGCGCAGTAGTATAACCGCTACCCGGAGTTAAAATAGCAATAGATGTTACCTTACCTGTTGTTGTAGATACTGTGGCCATACCGGTAGCGCCTATACCACCGCCACCAGTAAATGTGATAGGAATATTAGGCGATGCTGCCAGATAACCGGTATTACCCGTAGTTGACAAAGTCAACGCGCTTAACACTTTAACTGAAACAGCTGCGGTATTGGCAGGTAGACCAAAGGCTCTTCGGCGTACCTGGTTTATGGCATCATAAGCGGTGTTGGTTGGGCCATTAATATGGTTCTCCGCTTCCGCGATCATCAGCAACACATCCGCGTAGCGCAGGATAGGGAAATTGATCGGGGTGCTATTTTTAGCTTTTACAAGGGACAGTTCGTATTCCCTGCGGAATTTACCCGCATTACGATTATAAATCTGTGCAGCGGTAAAGTAAGTGTATGATACCGGCGTTGTAGCGCTATTATAGCTAAAAGGGGCAATAGCCCAGTCGCGGCGCAAATCGCCGGGGGTGTACAGGTTGAACAGTTTGGCAGTGGTGCTCACAAAAGCGTAACTATAACCAATGGCATCGTAATTTACCGATAGTGCTATACCATTGGTATTACCTAAACGGTTTACGTTACCCGATCCATCGGCACCTGTGCCCTTGTTTTCAACCTCCCACATGCTTTCTTTTACATCGTACTGGTCCTGGTGCAGGTTAATGAATACCTGACGATAGTTAGCGTTCAGGCTGTGTTCGCCTGATGCCTGTACTTTTTGGGCCCAGGTTAAAGCATCGGCATATTTTGATTCATCATTTAGCGGATAGCCTGCCATGGTTAAACAAACCCTCGCCAAAATACCTTCTACTACGGTTTTAGATACGTGGCCTCCATAGCCTATTGCTGTGGCTGTATTTACTTTGCGTTCGGCGGCCTGCATGTCGGTCAATATTTGCGCGTACAGCTGTTTAGCTGGCGTGCGCGGGATATTAACATCGGTTACAGATTGTGTGGGGATGGTTTTTAACGGAACATCACCAAAATTGCTTACCAGTAAAAAGTAATAGTAGCCCCTCAAAAACAAAGCCTCGCCTAATATTACCTGGCGTTTGGTTTCGTCCATTTTAGCGATGTTAATGTTTTGGATAAGCGTATTGGCGCGTTCAACGCCCACATATAACTGGCTCCAAAAGTTATTCAGATCGCTGTTGCCATAATCAAAATTGTAAACCATTATGCCGGTTGTTTGTGCCGAACGAGCGTAAAAACCTTCGTCGGTACTGGCCCCTAATTGATCGAACATGTTATCGCCGTAAATACCAGCGCTGGCCAATGGCTGGTAAACTCCTGCCAAAGCACTGTTCAATTTTGTTTCGGTATTGTAGTACTCGGTTGGTACCAGTGAATCGGTTGGAACCGTATTCAGAAATTTTTTGCACGAAACCATACTTAAACTAAGCACAGTTAATAGCGTGTATAATATACGTTTCATATATGTTTAGTTTATTATGTTAAAAAGTAATGTTGGCGCCAAATGCGATGGTACGCGGCCGCGGATAAGCGCTATAATCAAACCCACCCGTTAATACCGAGTTATAAGTGCTTACTTCTGGATCAAGGCCGGTGTAGCTTGTCCAGGTATACAAGTTTTGTCCGGAAACATACACTCTTAATGATGATACATTCACCTTTTTTAACAAAGTTTTAGGCACGTTGTAACCAAATGAAACTGTTTTCAAGCGCAGGTATGAGCCATCTTCAATAGTACGGGTTGAGTAGCCACCGCCATAGTATCCGCCCGAGCGGAAATTAGCAGAACCGGTATTGCTTGGCGTCCACCTGTCGGTATAGCTGTTAAACTGCTCCAAAAATTGCTTGCCTAAGGCATTACCCTCAAACACCAAACGGCTGGTATTTTGGATTTGGTTACCGTACGACCATTGGAAGAATACATTCAGATCAAAATCGTGATAAGTAAAATTGTTATTAAAACCACCAATATGTACAGGTAACGAATGACCGATCACGGTATAATCAGAAGCGTTAACTACGCCATCGCCGTTAATATCCTTGTATTTGATATCGCCGGGCTGTATGGTGGTACGGGTATTACCATTAGTAGGCACGTTATCTTTCAAAACATAAGTACTTGTTGATGTTTTGTTAAAGTCGCTATACTGGTAGTTACCATCCCAAATGTAACCGTACATCAGGCCCAAAGGCTGTCCAATTTTGGCAATATAGCCAGGTATCGAACTCCAACCGTTATCCCAGGCAACTGCACTGGTAAGCGCTTCCTGGTTATTAGCCAATGCCAGCACTTTGCTTTGGTTAAATGAGATATTGAAACTGCTTGCCCACCTGAATTTCGCTGTAGCGATGTTAACGGTATTTAAGGTAAACTCAATACCCTGGTTTTGCACACTGCCTATATTTTCAAAAGCGGTAGCATAACCTGTTGATGTTGGCAATGTAGCGTTAAGTAACAAGTTCTTAGTCGTTTTACGATATACATCCACTGTTAAATTAACGCGGCTGTTCAGGAAGGAAAGATCGACACCACCATCGTACTGATCGGTTGTCTCCCATTTCAGGTCAGGATTGCCGAGGGTTAATGGTACGATGCTTGACATATAGACATCCTTAAAAGAATAATTTAAATTAGCAGGTACGCCTGTGGTAGACAGGTACGAGAAATCGCCCACACGATTATTTCCTGTTTTACCATAGCTCACACGGAGTTTACCATCAGATAGCCAGCTGTTGTTCTTCAAAAGCTTTTCCTGACTAAATCTCCAGGCCAAAGCCGCTGAAGGGAAAAAGCTCCAATGGTTTTCTTCGCTAAATTTAGATGAGCCATCGGCACGGTAAGAGAACGTTACGTAATATAACGAGTTAAAATTGTAAGTGGCCCTACCCAAAAACGAAGCCGCGTTCCATAACGAGCTTGTTGCTTTGGTTGATGATGGCAGCAAAGTACCCTCGTCTAATCCGCTGAGGCCTAAAGACTCGTTAGGAAGGTTGATGGCGCCTAAACCATAAGTATTTGAGGTATTGCCTTGCTCAGTAAAACCAACAACTACATTCAGGTTGTGTACCTTGTTAAAGGTTTTAATGTAAGTTAGGGTATTCTCGTTGGCCCAGTTATTTACTTTGGCGGTAGCTGTTGAGCCATTTATACCATTGGTTTTACCCGGACTGGTTAAAGGGCTTCCGTAATAAGTGTTTGAGTTATAAAAAGCATCGCTAACGGTGGTAGTTTTGTTGATAACACCGGTAATTTTTAAAACCAGGTTTGGTGTGATGTTGTAGCTCAAATAACTATTCACATTCAGATTGTCGGTTTTAATATCGCGCAAAATGTTGGTTTGGTTTAAAACCGGGTTAAACTTATAATCGTTAGCCGAGCTTGTAGTAGCATCAAGGCCATCATCATCGTTATAAGCGGTAAACGGGTTATAACCCCAAACACTATATAAAATATTGGTAGTAGCGCTGTTAGTTGATGTTGACGCGCCATTACCCGATTGCAGTAAATGCGCGTAGTTGGCATTAATCCCTACCTTAAGTTTGGTATTGATATTCTGATCTAAAGTTATCCTACCCTGATAACGCTGATAACCAGTATTGATAATTGTACCATCCTGATTATCGATAGATCCAGAAACCGAGTATAGGGTTTGAGCGGTTCCGCCGCGCACGGCTAACGAATAATTGCGCAAAACTCCGGTTTTAAAAAATGGCGATTGCCAGTCGGTACCCTGATAATTCTGATAATCATCAAGCGTTTTGCCAGGTGTTGTTAAGTAAGTATAAGTAGGGCTTGGGCTTGTTGCCGAACCAATAGACGGATCGCGCTCCAGGTTGTATTTCAAAAAGTCGTAAGCGTTTAGCAAAGGCATAGTTTTAATGTTTTTGCTAAAGCTTTGTGTTGTTGTAAAGTTAATTTGAGGTGCGCCTATGTTACCTTTTTTGGTGGTAACTATAACAACGCCATTGGCACCGCGGGCACCATATATGGCTGTTGATGATGCATCTTTCAATACCTCGATAGATTCGATATCCTGCGGGTTAAATACGTTCAGGTTAAAACCCTCTATCGGGAAACCATCAACAACGTATAATGGCGAGTTATCCTGTGTGATAGAGTTTGCACCACGGATAACAATGTTAACGGCCGAACCGGGCTGCCCGTCGGACGAGTTTACCTGCACGCCGGCCACACGACCAGCCAAGGCTTCGTCAATGGAACGGACCGGAGCTTTGTTCAGATCGGCAACGGATACCTGCCCTACCGAGCCTGTCAGATCCTTTTTCCTGGTCACACCGTAACCTATTACCACAACTTCGTTTAAGCCGGTTGATTGCTCGGCAAGCGTTACGTTAACCACCTTGCGGCCGTTGATCACTTGCTCCTGGCTTATAAAACCAAGGTAGCTAAATATCAATACAGTTTGCTGATTACTAACACTAATGGTGTATTTACCGTTGGCATCGGTAGCTACAGCGGTAGTACCATCTTTAGCTTTTACGGTTACACCTATCAGCGGTTGCTTTTGAGCATCCTGAACTACACCGGTAATTTGTTTAGCCTGCCCCAATGCCTGTAACGAAATGGCAGTAAGCAATACATAAACTGTAATAGTGCAGCAATTTTTTAACGCCTTTAAAGGCTTACAATAATAACGTGGTTTGTTGTTTTCCATTTCTGTAATTATTGGGTGTGCACTTAGTTTAATATAGTGTTTTTCAAATGACGGTTAATAAAACCGTGCTTGTTTTTTGCATTTGGTTTAATGCGGGTTAGTTTAGGTACGTTTACTTTCATATAGAGTTTATATTAATTAAGTGTTAAACGAATTTGAAGTTTTACCACTTAAAACTGGGGCTAAAAATTGGTGCAATTAGGGTTAAAAACTCGTCGAATGTCTATTTTTAGTAAGATAGGCCTGATTCCATTGCTTTATCCCTTTTTAACGATCAATATTTTTCGGAGATATAACTCACAGTTCAATCGCGATCACATCAACAGATCCACTTCGCAATTTGGATGGTACATTAATCGATATAGTTCCGTTATCCACTGTATAACTTAGCTTACTGTTACCCGCTATCATGCTGATATGTTTTGGAATACCGCTTGTTTTGAAAGTAATTGTTTCATCTTTAGCCGTAGTTGCTTTTGGATTGGCTGCCGGAGTAAGAAACAAATAACGATACTTCCCTTTAGCCGTTGCCGGCACCGATGAAGTCTCATCTCCATTAATGGCAACCGTACCTTGTACCGACGCTCCATTCACTTTCATCCAACTGGCTATCTCAGCAAGGCGCTGGTATTCTGCATCGCTAAACTGCCCGCTTTTATCCGGACCAAAGTTTAACAGCAAATTGGTGTTTATTGATCGGCAAGTAACCAGTTTGTCCAGCAGGTAAGGTGTAGCTTTTAATGGCGCTTTGGTGTATCCCCATCCCGGGTTCGCACTCGTCATGCACAGTTCGGCCCAGCCATCCTGTTTAGTTGCGGGTATGCCTTTATCACCTTCAAATGTTTTATAATCGCCATAGCCAAAAAACCGGGGACTAACCACTATACCGGGCTGTAATTGATGGATCTGATCCATCGTAATACAATCCTTCCACGCAGCGTTTCCTTTCGGAATATCGGGCGATCCATCAAACCAAACCATGTCTATTTTACCATAGTTGGTCAACAATTCGGTTATCTGGCCCTTAATGTATGCCGCAACTTCGTAGTAATGCGCCTGCTTTTCGCTTTCTGTTTTTTTAACGGTGCGCGGGTGCAGGTTAACATCCAACTCGGGCACATTAGGATAATTTTTGCCTACGCCGTAATATAAAAAACTTTGATAATCCTGGTTAAAGTACCAATCTGGTCCGGAATAATATAAACCAACCTTTAATCCATATTTACGGCAGGCGGCAACAAACTCCTTAACCAAATCACGACCGCCCATGTAGTTTTTAGTGTTGAAGTTACCATAGCGGCTTGGCCACATAGCAAAGCCATCGTGGTGGCGGGTGGTGAATACGGCATATTTCATCCCGGCATCTTTGGCGGCTTTAACCCATTTATCGGCATCGTAATTTTGCGGATTAAAATCTTTAGCCTGCTGCCAATATTGTATAGGTGTTAAGCACGAGTTATCCAGCTCACAATGGTGGCCGGCAAAAAAATTGCCATCTTTAATATACTTTGCTACCGTCGCGGTATCCGGCAACGGCCGTTTCCAGCCTATTTGTGTACCCGCCATCATCGGCCACGATAAGTCAACCTCTTTAATTGATGCGATGCTCCAATGCACAAACAAGCCAAAGCCAGCTTCCGCGAACCATTGCGCATCGGGGTTAGTAGTATGTTTATAGGTCGATTTTTTATCATCACTTATCCCAATCTGCTCATGCTCCATTTTGATGCGGTCGGCCTCTTCTTTTTTAGTATTGGTTTGGGCATGTGCAATTTGCACTATTGCCAAACTCAACAATAGCAGCAGTGCAATTTGGGAAAACCGGGTGTTTGATATTTTCATAACGAATGATTGTATTTAACGTGTATCTTATTTAAAAATAGCTGACCCGGTAACAGAACCAGTTTTAGTGATCTCGAACTTTCCTGTCAGCTTAATATCTTCTGATGATGCACCTACCATTACACTAAACTCGCCCGGTTCCACAACGTGCTGCATCTGGCGGTTATACAACATCAGATCATCGGGTACTATAGTGAACGATACCGACTTACTTTCGCCGGGTTGCAAGCTTACGCGATCAAAACCGCGCAGCACTTTTTCGTAAGTGGTAACCGTACTCAGCACATCGCGGATATAAAGCTGCACCACCTCATCACCTGCTAATTTACCTGCGTTCTTTACGGTGAAAGTTACAGTAACACTCCCATCGACAGATTGGGAAAGTGGATTGATCTTCAGATCGCTATAAGCAAAAGTGGTATAGCTTAACCCAAAACCAAACGGATATAGCAGGCCTTTTATTTTCGCCAGTTCGCCTTCATCAGTTTGAGAGTTTGGTTTACTTGGGAAATTGAATGGCAACTGCCCAACAGATTTGGGGAACGTGAGCGTTAATTTACCACCGGGGTTATAATCGCCAAACAAAACATCCGCTATAGCGATACCACCCTTCACACCCGGATAACCGGTATAAATGATGCCGTCCACATTTTGATCTATCCAGTTAATGGTCATCGGTTGCGATCCTATTAAAACCACCACCACGGGTTTGCCGGTAGCTTTAACAGCTTTGATCAATTGTAACTGGTAACCGGGTAAATCAAGACTGGTACGGCTTTTATTTTCGCCCGCGGTTTGGGTGTTACCACCTAATACCACAATTGCCAGGTCTGATTTTGATGCTACGGTGGCCGCGCTGTCTATCATGGCTTGCTCGTCTTTATTCGGCTCTTGCGGTAAGATCTCGCTTTCGGGCCAGCGCTTATCAACCAGTTTGCAGCCTAAAGCGTAGTGTACATTTTTAACACCCAATTTGGCTTGTACACCTTGCAAAACGTTAACGCTTTTTGATGCCAGCGGACCGTAATGTGTATGCGCATAATCGTCATCGGTAGCGTTGGGGCCTATCACAGCAACGTTTAACTGTTTGGATAATGGTAAAATATTAGCCTTGTTTTTCAGCAACACAATACTTTCTTTAGATGCCTGCAAGGCTACAGCCTGGTTAGCGGCGCTGTTTACATATTTAGCGCTGGCTTCGGCATCAGCAACATAAGGGTGATCAAACAATCCCAATTTAAATTTAACGCGCAGCACATCGCGTACGCGGTTGTTAATGGTATCCATAGGTATTTTACCCTCTTTAACCAACTGGCGGGCGTAAATAATAATACTATCGGGTGTGCGGAAGGTGGTACGTACATTCATGCCAGCCATAAATGCCTGCAAAACGGCATCTTTTAAATCGGCGGCTACATGGTGTTTGTTGTATAAATATTCAAGAGCATCGCTATCGCTGACCACATACCCGGTAAAGCCAAACTCGGTGCGCAGGCGTTGGATCAGCCAGTAGCTGCTTCCTGATATAGGCACACCATCGTAATCGTTATACGAGCTCATTACCCCCATCAAATTGGCTTCTTTAATTACCTTTTTAAAGGGATATAACAGAATGTTCTCCACCTCCCGCGGCGCCACTTGTGGGTCGGTACGGGCCAAACCCTCGCGGGCGCCTTTGTTGGCGCTATATACGGCAAAGTGTTTGGCAGTTGCCGCTATCTGATTGTTTTGCTGCATACCCTTAGCCATTTCTACCCCCATACGGGCCACCAGATAAGGGTCCTCACCATAAACTTCTTCTAAGCGGCCCCAACGTTGGTCGCGGGCTACGTCTAATATTGGCGCGTAAACGTTGGTGTAGCCCAACGCGCGGGCTTCTTTACCGGTTATAACGCCCATTTGGCCAACCAATCGCTTATCCCAAGTCATGCCCATATTCAGTTGCGTTGGGAAACCCGTTGCAGTATGTGCCTCTACACCACGAATACCCTCATCAGTAAAATCAACAGGGATTCCTAAGCGGGTTTGCTCAATAAAAAAGCGCTGGGTTTGGTTCATGGCCCAAACGTGCTTTTTAACATCGGCAACCAGGTCAAGTTCGGATGTTTTACCCCAGGTTAAAAAGCCGTTTAAATGCTCATCTATATTGGCTATGCCATCTTTCCATATCTGATTTTTCCAATCGGGCGTAGGTAATGAGTCTTTCAAAATACGTTTATAGCCGTACAGGGTGGCCATCTGACAGGTTTTCTCCTCCAGGGTCATCTGTCTCAACAAGTCTTTTACCCGGGCATCAATAGGTTGGGTGCTGTCTTCATAAATATCTTTTTTACCATTTTTATTAAGGTCTATCCAACCTTTTTTATAAATGGGCGGATCGGTTTTAAAGGATAAACAGCTTAGCAGGCAAATCAATAACAACAGGCTCGGTACAGCACGTTTCATAACTAATAGTAATTTATAATTAACAATACAATAATGTAGCTTTAGGATATTTGCCGATTTGATATTACAAACCGGCAAAGCGAATATGCAATTGTGTTTGCCTTTAAGGGGGGTAAAATGGGGCTTTTTTAGGGGTATAAATCCGCCATAGGGCTAAAATAAACCTGTAAGGTTAAATAGCAGTTTGGTTGTTTTGTTCCGTGTACTCCGACGGGGTTTTACCGAACTGCTTTTTAAATTCTTTGCTAAAATATTTACGGTCGTTAAAACCAACAGTGTAGGCAACCTCGGCAATGCTGAATTTATTTTGTGCAAGCAACTGGGCAGCTTGTTTTAATCGGGTTGATTTGATAAAATCGGTAATGGTTAAATCCGTCAAAGCCTTTATTTTACGGTAAAGTACCGTTTGGCTCATGCCGATAATGTTCACCAGCTTGATCACGTCAAACTCAGGGTCTTCCATGTTTTGCTCCACAATTTCCATCAACCGGTTTAAAAACTTTTCATCCGGCGATGCGATAACTTTATTGGCAGGCATCAGCATTACCTGCTGACTATATTTTTGTCGCATGGATTGCCTTGCCAGTAATAAATTGCGCACGTTAAGCTCCAGTATCTGCATACTGAATGGCTTGGTAATATAAGCATCGGCACCCGTTTCCAAACCGCTTACCTGGTGCGTATGAGCAGCCTTAGCAGTAAGCAGTATCAGCGGGATATGGTTGGTACGCTCATCAGTTTTAATTTTAGAACATAGCTCAAGGCCATCCATCACCGGCATCGTTACATCACTGATGATGAGATCGGGTATCAATCCGCTTGCTGTATCCCAACCATCGGCTCCGTTGTTGCTTTCGTGTATCTCATAAGTTTCGGCCAGGCCTTCTTTAATAAAGCCGCGAACCTCGTCGTTATCCTCAACCAACAGTACAACAGGCTTTTCCTTACCGGGGATAGGTTCAATGTTCAGTTCAGGTACCTGATAGCTTATCGGTTGAGGCGTATGCTGTTCCGGTATTTCATCTGCAAGTTCATCAACTGCAAAATGCGCCTTGCCCTTTAACAAGCTTACCTTAAAGGCTGTGTTGCCCGGTTGATTAGCTATAGCAATATCGCTCTTCACACTAATGCTGCCTTTGTGCAAGCCAACAATGTTTTTAGCCAGTGCCAGGCCTATCCCCCAACCCGATGCTTTTGACGAGTGCTTATCCTGGTAAAAATCATCAAAAATGTGTTGCTGCGCTTCCGCGGATATACCAGGGCCATTATCGGTAATGGTAATGGCCACATCATTAATACTCGTGATTAGATTTACCGAGATATTCCCCCCATCCGGCGTAAACTTAAACGCGTTCGACAGGATGTTGAATAAAACCTTTTCAAACTGTGGCCCATCAAAATAAACCATCACTTCGTCCGTATCCGATGTAAAGCTGTAGCTGATATTCTTCGCTATTGCCACCCGCTCAAAAGACAGGTATACATCATTACAAAATTTCACCACACCCTGTTCGGCGGCAAAGAGCTTCATGTGGCCGGTTTCAATTTTTCTAAAATCAAGCAACTCGTTCACCAAACGTATCAATCTATCAGCATTTTGCTTTACGTAAACCAATTGACGGCTCACCGCAGCATTATCCAAAGTTGTATCAATCAATTTTTCAACAGGAGCCAATATCAGCGTAAGCGGTGTACGGATCTCGTGCGATACCTTGGTGAAAAAATCCAGCTTAAGCTGATGCACTTCCTGCTGCCGCTCATAATTTAAATGCTCATAATATAAGTCGCGCTCCAACCGCGCCTGCCTGCGGAAAAAGCGGATGACCAGATACAATATCATAGCAAATACAATGGTATATATTAAATACGCCCACCAGGTTTTCCATAGCGGCGGTAATATTTTTATGTGCAGGCTTTTTACATCCGCGCTCCATAAACCATCATTGTTACTGCCACGTACCAAAAAATGATAATCGCCGGCGGGTAAATTGGTATAGGTTGCTGTAGGGATGCTTACATAGTTCCAGTCCTTTTCAAAGCCATCCAACTTGTACATGTATTGGTTACGGTCGGGCTTATCATAATTAAGCGCCGTAAAATCAATACTAAACACATTCTGATCGTGGGTGAAAGTAAGATCAGTAGTGAGGCCTATATCTTTTTTAAGCAATCCGGTAGTATCGCCAATACCAACCGGCTGGTTAAACAGCTTTAGGCTTGTGAATAAGATAGCCGGGGCAACATTATTCTCCCTGATCTGCCTTGGGCTAAAGCTAACCAAACCATTAAATGTTCCAAAATACAAGCTACCATCAGCATCCCGGTACCCCGAGCCATAATTAAACTCGTTGGTTGGCAAACCATCTTTTACGTTATAGTTTTTAAACCTGCCCGTTTTGATATTGAATTTGGATAAACCATTATCCGTACTTACCCACAAATAGCCATTATCACCCTGTTGTATGTTCAATACGTTATCGCTCGGTAAGCCTTGCTGCGTAGTATAAGTTTTAAATTTTTGCGTTTGCGGATTATATAAACTCAATCCACCATGAAAAGACCCTATCCAAATGTTGCCGCTGCTATCCTCCTTAATACAATTGATGTAACCTACCCTTAGCGCATTGCTATCGCGCTCATTAGCTTTAAACCAGGTAAAGGCTTTGGCACCGGGCTTTAATAAATTAAGCCCGCCGGTTGTACCCACCCAAATGTTATGTTTTGAGTCTTCATAAATACAGCGTATCCAACGACTGCTTAAACGCAAGGGATGCGCCGTATCACCCAGATAGTATAAAAACACCTGTTGCTTTTTATCAAACAGGTTTAGTCCGGTTGATGTACCAACCCAAAACCGGCTTTGACTATCCTCTAATATGCAACTCACAATATCGCTGCTAATGGTGTTTGGGTTATTGGCATCATGGCGGTAATGCTTAAAATTATCCGTAACGGGTTGATACTCGTCTAACCCACCCTGGTGCAGGCCAACCCACAGGTTATTATCCTTATCGCAATACAACGCCTTAATAAAATTGGTACCTATCGCGCCAGCATCAACCGGGTGACTGGCGTAATGTTTAAAAGAGCCTGCCACTTTATCAAAATAATTTAGACCATTACCCTCAGTACCTATCCACAGGTTCTGTTTCACATTGGCCGTAATGGCGCTTACAATATTGCCGCTAATACTGTTTTTAAATTTATTACTTTGATAAACCGTGAACGGGATGCTATTAGGGTGAATAATGTTTACACCACCAAACATGGTACCCACCCAAATGGTACCGTTGTTATCCAGATAAATATCCTTAACTGAGTTATCACTCAAGCTATTGCGGTTTTCTACATCATGCTCGTAATGGGTAAATTGTTTGGTTTGCGGATCAAATACGTTGAGGCCGTTCATGGTTCCAATCCAGAGCTTACCGCTCTTATCAGTCATTATTTTGCGCACATCGTTATTGCTCAACGTATTGGCATTGTACGGATTGTGCTTAAAGTGGGTAAAGGTTGCCGTTTGCGGGTTGTATAGATTCAGCCCTCCGGTTTCGGTACCTATCCACAAGTTGCCTTGCTTATCCTCGGTAATGGCTTTTACAAAATTGCCATCCAAGCCATTCGGGTCTGATTTTGAACTGCTGAATGTGGTAAAGATATAGTCGCCTTTCCGGGCAGTCATTCTGGTTACCCCGTCCGAAGTGCCGATCCACAGATTTTGATCATGATCCTGGTACACGATATTGACCTGGTTGCCTGCCAAACCGGGGTGATTATGGGTGGCCTTAAAATATTTGATAAACTTTCGGGATTTGGCCGATGGCAGCATGTTTAAACCATTCAAACTGCCAAACCACAAATTGCCCTGCTTATCCTGATAGGTACAAAAGATATTATTATCGCTTAAACTGCCTGCATTTTTAGGATCGTTCATGATTCGCTCGAACGAATCGCTTTCGGGAAGGTAGCGGTTGAGGCCCCTTACGGTTCCTACCCACAGGTTTTTTTCCTTATCCTCAAATACCGAAAATATATAATCGCTGCAGCTGATACTGGTGGTATCGTTATAATGATAGTTGTAGATCTTGATCTGGCGGGCGTCGTAGCGGTTGAGCCTGTCGCGGGTGCCAAACCACATATAACCGCGGCTATCCTTAAAAATAGATAGCACAGTACTTTGTGACAGCCCATTAGCAACCGACAAATGATCAAATAAAAGCTGACCGAGTGAGGCTTTGTAAAACGCGAAAAGTAAAACAATCAGGATCAAAAACTTTTTCATCCGCAGCCCGCACAATTTGTAAATCTTTAATCAAATCTAAAATTAGTAATTTTTTGCCAGTTAATAAACTGCGGGAGTCCTCCTTATCAAAACGAATGATAACACCGTTAATTACCTGTACATAAACAATAAAAACAGCACCCGCTTTAGCAAAACAACGGGGAAATCGTTTTACCTCAGCAGGCACTGCACAAATCAACAATCAAAAAAATGCTTAATAGTTACCCGAGTTAGCTATACCACTTTTAAGGTACAGGTTGCCCGATGCTGTATCGTTATTATATACGCCACCACCCGATGCATTAAAATTAGCGGTGCTCAAATTGGCACCATTAATCCAAATAGTACCGTTGGGTATCAAATTGTTTTGTATCAGGATGGAATACTCCATATCGGTTGTGTTATCACGATAGTAACCTATACCATGATAGGCATCGTTACCCGTAGCGCTCATATTAATATTATTGCCGGATACAACCACATATTTGAGGTACGGAAAAGCCGGGATATTATCATACTCGTACAACAACACGCCCGAGCCATTCATGGTATTAGTTGATATAGTAGCATTTTGCCCGTTGCGAACCTTTACCGCGCCACCGCTGCCGGTTGCTGGCCAGCCGGATATGGTATTGTTGGTAATGGTTAACCCGTTAAAGCTATGCGCGTATATGCCATGGTCGGTTAACGAATCTACACTGTTCAATGCCGTGTTACGGTTTAATACGTTATTGTCAATTAAGCTGTTGGTTTGGCTATTATCGTTAATACCACAAACAAAATAACCTGTGGTGCTGCCATTACCAAAGGTATTATTCAGTATTTTGGCATTGGTAGTACTTTTGACCCACACACCACGGCCAGGATCGGTTGAGCGGTGACTGAATACGCAATTACTCACCAGTGAACTATCCGTACTTAAAAACTCTACATAATCATCTTTCAGGTTATTGGTTTTGTTGGTACTGGCGGCACGCTTGGCATAATCAAAAATACAGTACTTTACCCATGTAGACGTGGCGCCGGTAACCACCATCCGGATATTCCAGAAGGTAATGCCCGAGAACATGCAATTGTTCAGCTCGGTACTATAGCTTAAGGTAAGTATATTGCTTAATCCGGTGGCATCAAAAATGGGGTTTGTGGTAGTTTGCTTTACAATTTTAACCCCCGCCTTCATCACTATTTTACCTGTAATGGTATAAGTACCCGGTTGCACATACACGGTTTGGCCAGCGCTTGCCCCGGCAATAACAGCATTGATCTGTGTCAGCGTCATCCCCGTCTCGATCACATGATCGGCTACCGAGAATTTAGAGGTAATGTTTGTGAATTTACCATCAGCGATACCGTCTGGTTGCGCACCAATGGTAGCTCCTTTTTTGCACGATAGTGCACATACTGCCATTCCGGCCAGCATGAGTTTTAGCGTAAAAATTTTAGTTTTCATAATTTATGGGTTGGTTTAAAACGAATTTGCGTTAAACCATTAATTATGAGGGGTAAGTGAGCGGTGTAAATGGGGTTAAATATTAGTCATGATAATATTTCTGGGCTCAAAAGGCAAACCACCCCAAACATGTAGTGTCAATTAGAGGAATTATGTTTATCTGAAACCAATGAGCTATCTCCTCTTTTGCACTTTCGATCTCATTTCTTAATTTTAGTATTGCAGATTTGTTCTTTAAAACGATTCAAAATAAATGGTGCCTTAATAACTACCGAAAGTGTTTTTACATCAATTTTACCAGATAATTAAATGATCAAGATTTACCATAATAATAGTTGCAGCAAAAGTAATTGTGCACTGACCATACTGGAAGAAAGCGGAAAAAAATTTGAGGTTGTTAATTATTTAGAAACACCGCCAACAGCAGATGAATTGATTGACATTATTAATAAATTGGGAATCAAGGCCCATCATCTCATTCGTAAAAACGAAGCCGTTTATATAGAAAAATACAGTGGCAAGGAGCTTTCGGACCGGGAATGGGTGATGGTAATGGTTGAGCATCCTATATTAATAGAACGCCCTATATTAGTTTCGGGAGCACGCGCGGTTATTGCAAGATCAACAGAAAAAATTTACGACATTTTGTAGTTGATAAATCGTTAAGCTTTAAGTAGAAACTACATCTGATAAAGTTGGCATCACCAATAATTCAAAATCAGCTTTAGGTGCATCGCATGTTGGGCAGTGGTAATGTTCAATGTCTGTAAACTTTGTACCCGGGCTTACTTCATTTATTACATCGCCATAGGTTTCGTTATACTGAGTGAGGCAGTTTTTACATTGGTAGATTTTCTCGTCGGTTTGAATGTTATTATTTTCGGTATCTGGTACAGATGCTATTGTTTTAACGCGATTAGCGCTTTGCTGTTGGTAAAAATGATTACACAACTCAATTAACAATGCACTTACATTTTGCCTGGTTACATTGCGTTTATAAATGATAAAATCCTTTGAGTTTGGATTAAAATCGCGGGTGTGCTGTATCTCAAACAAATCATCCTTACCCGCCTTATGCGGTTGTTTATTAATAATTACCGAACCAAATAAACCCGATTTCGGCTTGGTTTTAACCGCGAAGCATAAGTGATAGGTACGCGTATCGGCTTCTTCAAATTCACGCACCAATTCTCGTTTCATGTCTAAACCTTCTTCGCATAATTCTTCGGTTTGCCAGTTGAGTTCGTTAGCGGCATGCCTTACGTTAATACGATAATGATTTAGAATATTACCCCAGGCTTTACGGTCGGCCTGCTCAATACCTTTAATCACGAGAGATTTCCAGGGTGTTGCATAAAGCTGCCCAATACGTGTTTCCAAACAAAGCGTACAGATATCCTTCAAAAAATCAACCGGGAATAGCTCATTCCTGCGGTATATACCCAACCATAGTTTGTTATTACCATACTTATTAAAACCCTCGTAAAAAGGCAACTGAAAATCAGGAAGCTGTAACGGCTGTGTATAAGATTGAATTAAAAAAGAACTTTTTGCTTTTACACTTTTATGCAACAAGGCGCCATCAATAACAGGCTGATCGTAAAACAACTTCCGTTTACTCAGGATCTCATCCTCAATTAATTTGCTGATGCCGGGGATATCTTCGGAATAGATCAACGATGGCCAGCAATACAAGTTATTGGTTTTAGGAAAGCGAACATACAGGTACCAAAAATTGCTTACGTCCGAAGAAATAAAATTAAGGTTCCCGGTAAAAAAGGGGATAAAAGTTTGTGAGTTGTCGGCCAGGTTTATCTTCAATTCAGGATGGTAATCAAACAAGTCCAAAATATCTTTATAAACACCTTCCTTTAACCAATTGGCGTTGTAAACAATATCCTCGGTTACATATGAACTGATAATATTGGGGTGCTTATCCGCATTGATCTCGTAATTAAAATCAGATATCAGCAGGTCGTTTTTCAGGTCCTCTAATTCAGCATTAGTAACTTCAAAAAGTAATTGCTGCCTGTTACCAAAACGCACATTTTCAATACCAGCCGATTGGCATATGTTCATAATATCCAACAATTCTCCGGCAGGTAATATCCCACCCGGAAAATTGATCTTCACCATATATTTTAAATCGGCCTGTTCCATCAATTAACCTGTTCTAATTTCTCAATCTGTAATATTTCATCCAATATCCGCTTAACCTCTGGCCGGCACGAGCCGCAACCCGTTCCTGCACCTGTTGCTGTACATAGCTGCTTTAACTCGGTACAACCTTCCGCAATTTTATTGGTGATATTACCCTGCCCAACATTGTTACAGCTGCAAACCAGCTTACCAATAACAGGTTCGGCCTTATTACCACTGCGTAATAGTTGGATCCGCTTTTCGCTGAGTTCAGTTTTATTGGCTATCAGTTCCCTAAATTCCTGGAACTCGGTTTTATCACCTATCAATATTGTACCAACCAATTTATCCTGATGGATGATACATTTTTTATAATACCGTTTGGCCTTATCAATAAACACAATCTCCTCGTAATTATGATCGTCCGGAGATTCTGATAAACCAATACTACATAGGTCAAAGCCATGTATCTTAATAATATTCATAAACAGACTGCCTTTGTAATAGCTGGCAATGTCTCCGTTCATGTACTTAGCTACCACATCTGCTTGTTGTTCGGCAGCAGCGGTTATACCATATAAGGTACCTTCAAATTCAGCTATCTCCCCTATGGCATAAATATCCGGATCATTGGTTTGCAGGTATTGATTCACAATTACGCCGCGTTTGCATTCAAGGCCGCAATCTTTAGCCAACTCCAAATTAGGGGTGGTACCTATGGCTAATATCACGGCATCGCAATCAATACGGTTACCACTTTTTAAACCAATACCAGTTAACTTTTTGCGACCGTAATAAAGCTGAACTTCATCATCATAATAAACATCGCAACCCTGGTCAATAATTTCCTCGTGCAGTAACTGGCTACCCAACGGATCAAGCTGGCGATTTAAGAAGCGGGAGATCCGTTGTACGATGGTGATCTTCACGCCTACCTCCCGTAAGGAAGCCGCCATTTCTAAACCCAGTAAGCCACCACCCACAATAACAACATGGGCATTTGTGGGGATATGGTTTTTAAAGTTATCAGCATCGGTACGGCTCCGCATGGTGAATATCCCCGGCAAGGCAGGTACATTACGAGGCACTGCTGCGCGGCTTCCTGTTGCCATGATCAGCACATCGTAATCCGTTTTAATACCGCGCGAGTCAATCACAAATTTGCTTTCGCGATCAACCTGCTCAACGCTTACACCACGTAATAATTTGATGTTGTAATTAGGTTCTTCCTCATCGGTCATTTTAACCAACTGCTCCCAGCGCTGCTCACCGCTAATGTAGTCGGGAAGCATAACCCGGTTGTAAAAGGGGAAATCTTCTTTACTAAAAATGGTGATCTCATCATCAACATTCATTTCGCGATACGATTTTACAAAGCCATAAGCCCCCGCCCCTGCTCCGATTACCACAATGCGCTGAAAAGGCTTTTTATATTTTTGTACACTAACGGCACAAAATTTAAAGTCGGGTTCTTTTGATATGGGGTCAACTTGATCATTAGTAAGGTTGTTAGCCCTGTTAAGATCATTCCCTAATATTTTACCCCAGTGCATTGGTAAAAACACAACTCCCTGTTTAATGCCAGCGGTGATCTTAGCTTTAACCTGTACCTCGCCCCTTTTAGAACGAATCACCGTAACTTCACCTTCGCCAATATTTAGCCTGCGGGCATCAGCGGGATTGATCTCTAAAAAGGCCTGGGCAATATGCTGATTGAGTTTGTTCACCTTTCCGGTTTTGCTCATGGTATGCCACTGATCCCGAATGCGGCCGGTGGTTAAAATGAACGGATAGTTTTCATTGGGTTGTTCACCGCTGTTAGCATCGGGCACGGCATGGATAACGGCTTTAGCCGATGGCGTATAAAACTGATGATCGGCAAATAAACGTGCTGTACCTTTTGAGGGTGGCAATGGTTCAACTACCGGTGCTATTTTCTTTTTACCTATAGGTTTTTCTGCTTCCAATGGTTTAGGGTAGGGCCATTGAACAGTTTTAACCTGCCTTAAAATATCATAACTTAAACCACTGATATCAATATGCGTACCGGCGGTTAAAGCGGCATGCTCGGCATAAATAGCCGCCGAATTTTCAAAATCAAAACCAGCATAGCCCATTTTCCGGGCAAAGCGGCAAGTAATTTCGGCATCGGGGATAGCCTCACCTGGCGCGTCAATAACTTTATTGAGATAGCTAATGCGGCGCTCCGAATTGGTCATGGTTCCCTCTTTCTCGGCCCAGGCAGCGGCTGGTAATATCACATCGGCATAGGGCAAGGTTTCAAGCTTGTTGCTTACATCCTGCACCACTACAAATTTGGCTTTCTTTAAAGCTTCTTCGGCTAAACGCACATTAGGCAAACTGGTTAGCGGATTGGTACACACTATCCATATCGCTTTTAAGCGGCCATCATTCAAAGCCTCAAACATTTCGGTGGCTGTTAATCCCGGCTTTTCGCCAATGGGCTTGCCGCCCCAAAAGTGTTGTACCTCTTCGCGGTGTGCCGGATTTTTAAGATCGCGATGCGCAGGCAGTAAATTAGCTAATCCACCAACCTCGCGCCCACCCATAGCATTGGGTTGTCCGGTTAACGAGAACGGCCCCGAACCCGGTTTACCAATATGCCCGGTTATCAAATTAAGGTTTATTAAACTCAGGTTCTTATTCACCCCAATTGAGCTTTGGTTAAGCCCCATCGTCCACATCGAAATAAAACCTTTAGCATTGCCAATGTATTTTGCCGCCAGCCTGATATCGCTTTCGCTGACACCACAAATTTGAGCGGCTTGTTTTAATGATGTTTTGAAAACCAGTTCCTGATACTCCGCAAAGCCTTCGGCATGGTTAGTTATAAAATCCAGATCAATATCCCCGTTCTCAATAATGGCCCGGCCAATGGCGTGGTTCAATGTAATATCCGTACCAGGGTTCAGTTGCAAATGCAGATCGGCAATGGAACAGGTATCTGTTACCCGTGGGTCAACCACAATAATTTTAGTATCCGGGTTGGCCGCTTTATGCGCCTCAACCCTTCGCCATAAAATGGGATGGCACCAGGCCGGGTTTGCTCCCATTACATAAAAGCAATCGGCCAGTTCAATATCATCGTAACAAATAGGTACGCTATCCTCGCCCAAAGCCATTTTATAGGCAGCAACTGCGCTGCTCATGCACAAGCGCGAATTGGTATCAATGTTATTGCTCCCTATAAAGCCTTTCATTAACTTATTGAGTACATAATACTCTTCGGTTAAACATTGCCCTGAAGCATAAATGGCAACTGAATCCGGACCGTATTTATCAATAAAAGTTTTGAATACTGCGGCTGTACGGGTTAAAGCATCATCCCAGCTAACACGCTGTACGGGCATATTTTTATTGTACCGCATTTGCGGATAAAGCAGCCTGTCGCTTTGGTTGTTTACGGTATGATGCAGGTTCATACCCTTACTGCAAAGCATACCCATATTTACCGGGTGCTCTTTGTCACCTTCAAGCGATACTGTTCCGTTCTTTTCTTTATTAAGCAAAATGCCGCAGCCAACGCCGCAATAGCAGCAGGTGGTACTTAATTGTTCGGTATGCTTATTTTTAGACGACATTCTTTTTTAATTATATTTCGGCAACAGCTAAATCATCAACTGATTTTTCTTCGCCTACCTTAAAAACCTTGGTGAAACGGGTGATCAATATCACTACCGAAACCGCGATAACTACGTAACCGATATAAGTAAATGCCTCGGCATAAGTAATACTGCTTGATTTGAATAAAAAGCCAAACAACATGCCGCCAAGGTTACCGCCCGCGCCAACTATACCGCTTATTAACCCTACATTTTTAGTGTTAATAAAAGGAACAATGCCATACGTTGCACCGTTAGACATTTTAAGGAATAACGCGAACGTTAACATAGATATGATAGCGAATAACATTGAGCCAGCTTGCGCGAATAAAATAAGGCCCAAGCCTTCAAGCAACAACACTCCGGCTAATAATAGGCCTTTGCCACGCATTCCGTATTTACCGCCAACCTTATCTGACACGATGCCGCCCAGGGCGCGGGCAAAAATATTCATGAAGCCAAATATTCCGGCCCAAAAACCTGCCGAACTTTGTGACAGGTGAAAACTATCTACAAAATGCAACGAGGCCACATTATCAAAAGTAAGCTCCATACCAAAGCAGCAGGCATAAGCTAAGGTTAGCGCCCAAACGCGCCAGTCGGCCAGTACGCTCCAATCTGTTTTTTTGGCTTCGGCTTTGGAGTGGCCTATCTCATCAAAGTTACCGGCTGGGGTATCTTTGGTATATCTATGATAAACAAATGCGATGATAAGCATCATTACTCCCGGAACGATCATGGCGTATCTCCAGGCCTCGGCTTTAGTAAAGCCGAAACCAACAATAGCTGCAAATATTAATGGCATTACCATATTGGTTACACCACCGCCCAGGTTTCCCCAGCCACCAGTTACCGCATTGGCAGTACCTTTTATTTTGGCTCCAAACATCATTGATGTATGGTATTGCGTAATAACAAATGATGCGCCTATGATACCAATACATAAGCGGAATAACAGAAACGTGGTATAACTATGTGCCAATCCCACACAAAATACCGGGATCGAACCTATAAGGAGTAACCTAACAGCGGTTTTCCGTGGGCCCCAAACATCACATAGCTTACCTATAATTAAACGGGCAATAATGGTTGATGCTACCGATGCGATAATGAGATTACCTATCTGGGGCTTGGTTAAGCCTAATTCTACACGGATAGTTGGCATTAATGGGGCCAAACCAAACCAGCCAAAAAAGCATACAAAAAACATTAACCACGTAATGTGGAAGGTTTTCATCTGGATGCCCGATAAACTAAAAATTTTTAGCTTATCAAGTGGTTGCGTTGCTGTGGTATTCATTGTTATAATTTATGGTGTGATTGTATTATCTAATTGTTTTATTAATCGTTAATTGAAAACTTATCTATAAGCAAGTTCAATAACTTATCGTGGATGGTCATATAAGCGGGATCGTGTACGATATCCTTTTTATTACGCGGGCGGGGTAAGGGAACGTCTACAATTTCTTTAATAGTGGCCGCGGGGCCGTTATTCATTACCACTACCCTGTCTGATAAAAAAATGGCCTCTTCAATATCATGGGTAACCATTACTATGGTTTTTTCGCGATTATCGAGGTTCCATAACTTAAGCAGCTCAACATGCATGGAGCTTTTTGTTAAAGCATCCAGCGCGCCAAAGGGCTCATCTAATAATAGTATTTTGGGATTGATAGAAAAGGCACGGGCAATGGCCACACGCTGTTTCATCCCACCAGATAATTGTCCGGGCAACTTATCTTTATGCTCCCATAAGTTAACCATTTTTAAGTTGGTTTCTACCAGTGCTACTTTTTCGGCAGCGCTTTTATCTTTTAAAGCTGAATCAACAGCTACGTAAATGTTTTTATATACGGTTAGCCACGGCAGCAGTGAGTAATTTTGAAAAACAATACCCCTATCCGGACCGGGAGCGTTTACCTTTTTACCATTGGCTATAACTTCGCCCCCGGTAGGTTGTACCATGCCACTTATGGTACCCATTAAAGTGGATTTGCCACAACCCGAGTGACCGATAAGGGTAATGATCTCTCCTTTTTTAACCGAGAGGCTAATATCTTTAACAGCAGTATAAACGCCTTTAGCAGTTTTAAAACTTACTGATACATTTTTAACATCAATACTTTTGTCCGATACAACGGCTTGTTCCAGTATCTGATCAGCGATTGTATTGATGCTATCTGTAGGCTTTGATTCTATTGTTGATGCGCTCATGATGTGATGATTTGATGTTTATAAATTAACTATACCGCATACGAAAACTTATTTTGCAACCAGGTAAAGCATTTATCAAGCAGTGAGCCTACCAAGCCTATAATGATTATGGCCACCAATATTTTAGCGATGTTACCACCGTTAAAACCTTCTTCCCAAACAAAATAGCCCAGCCCCATACCACCCGAAAGCATTTCGCCGGCTACAATAACCATCCAGGCAACACCTATTGACAGGCGCAAACCGGTAACTATATGTGGCAAACTGAACGGCAATAATATTTTGGTTAGATATTTCCAGGTAGAAAAGCCGAAAGCCTTACTAACGTTTTTATGATCTTGCGGAATATTTGAAGCCCCAAAAGCCGCATTAATTAAGGTTGGCCATAACGAGCAGATGAATATCATAAAGATGCTGGCTTTAGGTGAATCCTGAAAAATGGCTAAACCCAAAGGGAACCAGGCCAATGGTGATACCGGTTTTAATATCTGCACAATAGGGTTGATCATTTTCATGGCAATTTTGCTGCTGCCCATTAATAAACCCAAGGGGATAGCGAACAAGCTTCCCAAACCAAAACCAATACTTACCCTGCCTAATGAGCTAAATAGTTTTGTACCTATTCCTTTATAATCCGGATCGTTTTGAAAAGGATTATGCATAACCTCTTTAAACACTATCCAGGTTGCCTGCGGGTTAGGTATTTCGTTTTTAGTTAATTTGGATATCAGGGCCCATATCCCCCCAAGGATAACCATACCTGCTATAAAGTATGCTACCGAAAGCGCTGTTTTGGCCGAAAAGAAATATTTCATTGTTATTTGATTTATGTTTTGAAAAACTACCGGGCGGCTTTCGCCTCCCGATAGTATCATCACTCATTATTAAAACTCAAACTATTACTTTTTTGCTCCGGCTATATAAGCGGCCGGGTTGGCAGGATCAAACATTATGGTTTCGAGGTTCGTTTTAAACGGCTTCATGTCTTCCTGTATAGGTACGCCCATACTTTTGGCCACCTCGGCATACAAATCGCTCATAATTATTTTTTGCGAAATATCTTTATAAGCCGGCGCGGTAGTTATCATTCCGAAACGCATGTATTGCGCCATAAACCAAATACCGTATGATATTTTAGGTGTATTCACCATTCCGTTATTGTAAAACAACATGTAGTCGTTTTTATATTTCTGCACACCCAGATCGCAACCCAGATCGGTTGAACCCATTAGCCGGGCCTCAATTACCTGTACCGGCGCGTTCACATAATTTGGCCTGCTTAAAAATAAGGCCGCTTTTTTGCGATTGCTCATTACATCAAGCCATTTACAAGCTTCCATAATGGCTTTCATTACATTTTTCAAATCTTCTTTATCTGTTTCGGCAAAAGTTTTATTTACCACTAATGCCTTTTCGGGATGATTTGTCCAGATATCCTGACTGGCGATGTGTGTGAAGCCAATATTTTGTGTGGCCGCTACACCATTCCATGGTTCACCAACGCAAAAGCCTTCCATGTTATCAACCTTCATGTTGGCTACCATTTGTGGCGGCGGAATGGTAATGATACCTACCGATTTAGCACTAACGCCACAAGCGGAAAGCCAGTTACGCAGCCATATATCATGTGTACCACCCGGGAAAGTCATGGCAAACGTTACCTCTTTACGGGCCTTAACAGTTTTGATAGCCCCGGCAACTTTTTTAAGATCTTTAAAGCCTACAATACCGCAAAAATCTTTTGACAGGGTTATGGCTTGCCCGTTGTTACTCAATGTCATGGCGATGCGCATTTCTGAACCCGACTTACCTCCTATGCCGGTATATACCGAAAATGGCATCGAAAAAAGGCAATGCGCGCCATCAAGTTCACCATTCAAAATTTTATCGCGTACTACGGCCCACGATGCTTCTTTTGATAATTGCACATCCACACCATATTTGGCAAACAGGCCCATCTCTTTAGCTATAACTAAAGGTGCACAGTCTGTTAATGGAATAAAACCCAATTTAATAACCCGTTTGGGTGGATTGGCACCGGCTATTGAGTTAACCAGCACCATAATAAAGCAGCATATTAATATGAGCTTTGTTTTTTTGTTGATATATTGAGTTGTCATCATTTGTCAGTTTAATTAGGTTATTGTTTAATGGCTACCGGTTTTGAATAAAAGAAATCTGGAGTAAACTTGAACATCAAATAAGCCCATGTGCCCAGTTTATTATAGGTATCGGCCGCTAAATCGGTTGTTACCTGCCCTTTGGCGAATGGCATACTGTTGGTTGCTTTCATTAAAGAGTATCCAAACTCGATATTGGTAAACTTATTCATGCTATAACTGGCCTGTAGGTCAATTTCGTTACCCAGGTTTTTATCCAGTATGGTTCCATCTCCCTTTTTCATATCCTTATTTAAAGAGAAGTGATGCAGATCAAGCCCTAACGAAAGCGCGCTACCTGTATATTTAAGTTTGAGGTAAGGGTTATTTAAACCACCCACCGGTGAACCGCTTCCCGCGTAGAAATAATCCATATATCCCCAGAATTTGTGCGGCGTTCCGTAAAGCGGATCAAAACGATTGTCTTTACCTGATGGGCTAACGGCATCATTTCCCGAAAGCACATCATAGCCCGGGGTAATACTGAACCAACTTTTTTGATAGGTTACCGCTATTGTATAGTGATAAGCATCCAGCGCAATATTATCGCGGTCTTTACCGGATTGCTGGTAGTATGCCGCTTGTATGGCTATCTTGCCAAAACCAGAAGCATTACCAATGGTATGGTTTATCATTAAACCATAGGTATAACGCTGTATTGGCGAATAGTCATAAAGGTCGGTAGTTCCATTTTGTACAAAACGCCTGCCGTATACATAACCAGTAGCGGCCGAGCCAACCGAATCAAGACGATATTTACCAAAGTTGTCGTTAAAAAACAAAGCCGAAAACTTAGTTTGATCGATCTTTTTGCTGATGTACAAACTGGTGAACGATTTGTAATTTTGCGTAGCGCCATTGGTACTGGTTGGGTTTGCATAAATTGGTGTACCAGCCTTTGAGCTATTATTACCTGCGCTGCCGCCTGTTGCTAAAGGCACTATACCTGCCGGTGTTGGAACCAACGCACCTAAGGAATTTCTAACATAGGCTGGAGTATTACCTGGCACATATTCGGTATTGGTTACGCCAACCGCATCTGTGTTTTGATTAAAGGCATAACCCAGATCAACCTGCCAGCCGTGATGCACCACCTTTAATAAGGCCATATCAAAAGTACGCCCTTGTTGCAACCAATCCAGGTTGCCAATTAAACGCGCATCATCATAAATTAATTCCTGGCGGCCAATTTTTAGCGTTAGCAGATCTAAAAGTTTAAATTTAACATTGGTATCAGCCTTATTAGCTAAGGTTAATTCGGCCCAGCCTTCGTGTAAAAACAAGCGGTTATCTGTAGTAGATATGGTTGAAGCATCAGCTCCCCAAACACGAATATCCTGTATACTTGTTCCAACGGTTAAAAGATCCCACTTGTAACCAAAATTTAAGCGTGTACGTTGCGAAATAAAGCCACCTTGTTGGGCATCATTGGTAACCAGGTTACCATATCCATTTCTATCTTCGGCCCGTGTTCTAAATTGGCCCGTTAATGATATTTGTGCTTCGCTATTGAAGGCTTGGAAGCAAAGCGTTATTAATATTGCAGAAACCCTGCACGTTTTGAGTACATTTTTATACATTTGATAAAGTTTTAGAGTTTTGTTAAAGCACTTGAACTGTTAAACCCCCGCTTGGAATGCGACCTCCGACGGGGGCTTTTTTATTTTAAAATGTTAGAATTTAAATTTCCTTTCATCCATATCTATCTTAATTAAGTTTGCGACCCTGTTAATTACCTTAAATATATCATAATTAACAATAAAAGACAACTAATTGTACAATTATTGTTAATTAATATGATTTAAATCATTAATAATTTAAATTATTGCGATTTTTTCAAATAGAAATAACAAAATGATTGGTAAAAAATGATTTTTGTAAAAAAAATCAAAGAATAAAAACATAAAAATCACCAATAATGATGTAAAATTTAAAAAAATGCTCTATAAAAATCAGATTATAGTAATGTAGATTGAATTTTTACACAAAAAATCAATAATTATTACATAAAATATAAAAATGTAGATAAATTTTAATTTAGTTATACTTAATATTGCACAGGATATATTTAGCAACTACTGACCCCTACAATAAATGAAGAAAAGCAAACACGATTGCGATTTGCAAAGCTGTTTTTTGTGCAAACTCTGTGTTAAAGACTGGCTTCCGGCGGTGGCCCTTAACCGCAAAAATTTCGACTTAAAAAAAGGTGAGCTTATTTTTAAGGAAGGCGATCCGGTTACCGGGGTTGGCTTTGTTTATTCGGGCAATGTTAAGGTCCATAAAAAATGGGGAAATGATAAGGAGTTAATTTTGAGATTCGCCAGTAGTGGTGCAATTTTTGGCCACCGCGGTTTAAGCACCACATTATATCCAATATCTGCAACAGCATTAGAGCCTACCAAGGTTTGTTACTTCGATCTGGATTTTTTTCTTTCAAGCTTAAAGGTAAATCACGAATTTGCCTATAATCTGATCATGTTTTTGGCCGAAGACCTGCAGGAATCTGAAAAAAGAATGCGTAACCTGGCGCATATGTCGGTAAAGGGAAGATTAGCACAATCATTATTATCATTAAAAGACCAGTTTGGCTTGACCGAGCAAGGCGCCATTAATGTTGAACTTACCCGGCAGGACCTGGCTTCGTTTGCTGGAGCTACCTACGAAACCGTTTTCAGGATACTGAATGAATTAGCCGCCCATAACATGATCTCATCAAACGGCAAAAGCCTTACTTTACTTGATACTGATAAATTACTGGCGCTAACTACAGATACCAATTTGGATTAATATCGGTAATTAAACCCCAATATATACCTTACCATCAACAACCTTTACGGGATAGGTTTTAATTTGATATTCATCGTCGCTCATACACTCACCGGTAACTAACGAGAAGGTTTTTTTATGGAATGGGCAAGCCACCTTTGGCTCACATTCGTCGCCGGTGCTGCCTATCATTCCCCGCGATAAAGCCATTTGTTGCTTATGCGGGCAAAGATTTTGCGTGGCAAACCACTCACCCCGGCGGGTAAAGTTAAACACAGCTATCTGCTCATCGCCATGCTTTACACAAGCGCCACCGTTTTCCGGAATATCATCGGCATAACAAGCCATTACCCAGGTTATATCTATTGCTGTTTCCATGTTGATTCTTTTTAGTCCGGAAGTCGGCAAGACCGAAAGTCCGGAAGTTTTTATTCTTTTGATTAGCTTCTACTCAAGTACTATTTATCATGTGGCCTTTCGAACTTCAGTCTACCTACCACCCCTTAGCTTTCACCTGATCACGCATAGGCTCAAATTGCGCATGCGGGTCTTTTTCTTCGGGCGCATTTACAAAATGGTTGAAACGTTTACGCAATTCAGGGCTTTCAACTACCTCTTTCCACTCACAGTGATAGGTATTTATTAAGCCTTGTATGTCTTCTTCCAGTTGTTCGGCTATACCTAAACTATCGTTAATAATTACATTTTTAAGATAGCTTAAACCACCATCCATTTTATTGAGCCATGTTGCGGTACGGGTTAAGGGATCGGCCGTTTTAATGTAGAACATCAAAAAGCGATCGAGGTATTTAATACAGGTTTCGCTGTCAATGTCTGCTGCGAGCAATAAAGCATGCTGCGGT
The DNA here is from genome assembly GCF_039921305.1 of Mucilaginibacter sp. Classification (GTDB taxonomy): domain Bacteria; phylum Bacteroidota; class Bacteroidia; order Sphingobacteriales; family Sphingobacteriaceae; genus Mucilaginibacter. The sequence goes on along the minus strand of NZ_JBDSCA010000025.1, from coordinate 149,534 downwards.
TTTGAACCACCGTTACCACATACATATAAATTCCAGCCTTTTTCGGTGGCAATAATTCCGAAATCTTTAGCCTGAGCCTCGGCGCATTCGCGGATACAACCACTTACACCACCTTTTAATTTATGCGGTGAGCGGATACCTTTATACCTATCCTCAATTTCAATAGCGAACGAAACACTATCGTGCAAACCAAACCTGCACCAGGTACTGCCAACGCAGCTTTTTACAGTACGAAGCGATTTACCATAAGCATGCCCGCTTTCAAAACCTGCATCAATCAACTCTTCCCATATCTGAGGCAAGTCGCCCATGTGAGCGCCGAACAAGTCAATACGCTGACCGCCGGTTATTTTGGTATAGAGATTATATTTTTTAGCAACCTGCCCAATAACGATCAATTTATCGGGCGTAATTTCACCACCTGGAATACGCGGAACTACTGAGTAAGTACCGCCTTTCTGAATATTTGCCAGATAACGATCATTACTATCCTGAATTGGCGCTTGTTTCACGATCAGATCGTTCCACAAGCCGGATAATATACTGGCAACAACCGGTTTACAAACCTCGCAACCATCACCACGACCATAGTGATCAAGCACCTCATCGTAATTTTTGATCTTATTGACACGGATCAGATCCAGCAATTCTTGTCTTGAATGATCAAAATGTTCGCAGATCACATTTTTGACATATTGGCCATTGGCTTTCATGGTACCCACAACCAAATCTTTCACCATAGGTACACAGCCACCGCAACCAGTTCCGGCTTTGGTACATTTCTTTATACCATCAACCGAAGTAACACCCTGCCCGGTAACCGCATCGCAAATAGCGCCTTTGGTTACCGCCTCGCACGAGCAGATCAAAGCATCATCCGGTAAACTCATTACCCCTGCCCCGGCATCACCAGCTTCGGCGCCACGAGCACCTAATAATAAATCTTCGGGGTTTGGCGGCAATACCAATTTATTGTTAACCGTTTGCAACAACATATTGTAAGCATCGGCGTCGCCAATTAAAATACCTCCAAGCAAATATTGCCCATCGGTACTAATGTTTATGCGCTTGTAAATACCTTTATGGGTATCTTCAAAAATAATGGTCCGGCAATCAGGCTCGGTTATAAAAGCATCGCCAAAACTGGCTACATCAACACCGATGAGCTTTAGCTTGGTGCTCATGTCAAACGCTTTGAATGATTTATCTGCTTCGGTAAGATAAGACGCAACCACATCGGCCATTTCGTAGCCTGGGGCAACCAGGCCGTATATCATCCCATCAAACAACGCGCATTCGCCAATGGCAAAAATACACTCGTCGCTGGTTTGCATTTTTTCGTTCACTACAATACCACCTCGTGTACCTACATGCAAACCCGCCAGTTTAGCGAGTTCATCGCGCGGACGGATACCTGCCGATATCACTAAAATATCAACCGGTAAAATACTATCGTCGTTAAATTTAAGTCCGGTTATTTGATGATCGCCGGTTATACATTGGGTGCTTTTATTAAGATGAATATTTAAACCCAGCGATTTCAATTTGGATTGCAGCATACTGCTCCCCATCGAATCTATTTGCCTCGGCATCAATCGCGGGGCAAACTCTATCACATGCGCTTCGGGAATACCTAAATCAAGTACTGCTTTGGCCGCTTCTAATCCTAACAAACCACCACCCATTACAGCGCCAACTTTAGCATTAGCGGCATGAGTTTTGATCAACTCCAGATCTTCGATAGTGCGATAAACAAACACACCTTCTTTTTCAACTCCCGGAATATCCGGAACAAAAGCAGATGAGCCTGTAGCCAGCACTAAGTAATCGTACTTCAAAGTCATTCCTTTTGAGGAATGAACTGTTTTTATGGCACGGTTAATTTCTTGTATCGGATCATTCAGAAACAAAGTGATTCCATTTTCTGTGTACCATGACAGGGTAGACATGGACAGATCTTCGGCAGATTTGCCGTTGAAATACTCGCTCAGGTGAACGCGATCATAAGCATGACGCGGCTCTTCGCCAAATACAATAATGTTGAACCCGGTTGACCGGCTGATCAGTTTTTCGCAAAACTTGTAACCAACCATGCCATTTCCAACTACAATAATGGTAGGTTTTGACATAAAAAAGTTTTAAAATGTTAAAGCACTCTTTTGTAAATAACCAAAATGCGACCTAAAGCGTATTTACAATAGCAATTATACTAAAAAAATTAATAAAATCAAACAATTATATTAATTTAGTCATATAATTTAATAAAAATCAATGTAAAAACCCAAGTTTAGTATGATTTACATCATATAATTTGCAATTTTTCATCATAAAAAATGAAATTAAGTTAAAAAAGCAGATAAATAAAAGTCAAAAACTATCAATTTATTAAAAATTAATAAATTTTACAGAAAATAACACTTACCAACCTCAATAAAACCAAATAAATACTCGTCAACATGAAAATTCGCATCAAAGGAAACTCATTACGTTATCGTTTAACCAAAAGCGACATACATAACTTTACAGAGAACGGTTATATTGAAGAACACACCAATTTTGGAGAGCGTACCTTAATATATGCATTACAAAAAACGAATGATGCCCAATTATCAGCAAAGTTTGAAAACAACGTGATCGCATTATATATGCCCGAAGAATTGGTTAATGAATGGGCATTAACTGATAGAGTTGGTTTTGATGGCGAATACAACGGACTTACTTTATTGATAGAAAAGGATTTTAAATGCCTTGATAATGTTGCCGAAGACCAAAGCGATAATTATCCCAACCCCTTAGCGCTTAAATTTTAGAATAACAAGAATACCGCAACCTTATTTAGACTTAGCTACGAAAAATTCGTGGAAAAACAGCATCTGGTATTTAACGGCGTTGCTCCAATAGGGCCAGTTATGGGTGCCGGGGCGGGCAATGTAGTTATGCTCAATATTACGCTCCAGCATTTTTTGGTGCAGCTCAAGGTTAACCTTGTAGAAAAAATCTTCGGTACCACAGTCTATGATGATGGCCAGTTTACCTGGTTCAACTAAATGAAGCATATTGGTTACGCTGTTCTTTTCCCAGTTTTCGGGATGCTCGTTCAGGCTACCTAAACGCTCTTTTAACTTCCAGTTATTGGGAAAGGGCCGCAGATCAACACCTCCGCTCATACTCCCGGCTGCGCCAAAAACATCGGGATGCTTAAAGGCTAAATACAAGGCACCGTGCCCACCCATACTCAAGCCGGCAATAGCGCGGGCATTTTTATCGGCAATGGTTTTATAATGGCTATCAATATAGCCAACCAATTCTTTGCTAACATAAGTTTCGTATTGCCATTCGGGGTTACCCGGCATATCAAAATACCAGCTTGATATATTACCATCGGCACATACGATCATTATTTTATAGCTGTCGCAGATCTCCTTTAAAGCGGGTACGCTTTTTACCCAACTGGCATAATTGCCACCATAACCATGTAACAGGTAAACCACCGGCATAGCCAAAATACCGGCATAAGCATCGGGGCGTATCACTACCGCTTTGATCTTCTTTTTCATTACGGCACTGGTAGTTTCAACCGTATCAACTGTAGCGGCAAACAAACGGGCGCTGCCAGTAAGCAATAAAACAACAAGCAAAAATTTAACTAAGGGTATATTCTTCATAAAAGAGATGTTATTTTTCAGCCGCAAGTATTTTATTACAAAGTAACATTTATGAGTAGTGTAGCTTATCAATTTTCGTGATAAATATAGAGGTTTGTTTTAAGGTGATAAAGTGTAACTTTAAATTTTCGAATGATATATGACTATTAAAGAAGCGATACTAAAAAGTTTAGAAGACAAGAATAAAATATCTAATTATCTTGAAATATGTAACCATATTATCGAAAGCAACTATTACGATTTCAAAGATGCAAAAACCCCGGCTTCAACCATTTCGGCATTGTTAGGGGATTTTATAAGAAAAGGTGATTCAAGAGTAAAAAGAATAAATCAACCGGGAGGCACATATTCTTACTACCTAACAAAAAACGAACAATTGGTCACCACAGAAACATTAGTTACTTCAGTAATACCTAACGAGAAGAAAAACATTAAAATAAAAAATTACGAAGAAAGAGATTTACACAAATTACTAAGTAGTTATCTAAAATCTATCGGCACATATTCTAAAACTATTTTTCATGAGCAATCTATGAATAGCAAAGACAATCATCAAAAATGGGTTCATCCTGATATGGTTGGAATAAGCTTTTTAGATCTACATACCGAAGCAAGTCAAACGTTTTTAAAAGCAATTAATAGAATAGACACTTTTAAGATCACATCTTATGAAGTTAAAAAAGAAATAAACACAGACTATGAACTAAAAAAGACTTTCTTCCAAGCGGTTTCAAATTCAAGCTGGGCTAATTATGGTTACTTGGTAGCTTTTTCAATTAGCGACAGCCTACATGATGAAATGGAAAGACTTAGTCAGTCATTTGGAATAGGAATAATTGAACTTAAAGCAAACCCTTTTGAGAGTAAAGTGCATTATGTTTCTAAATATAAAACTTTAGACTTTAAGACTATCGATAAGCTTTGCGTAATTAATAAAGAGTTGGAAAAGCTTATTGAACAGGTTGAAAAAACACTCACAGCAAATGAGAAGTATATAAAGTCTACCAAAAAAGAATTAGAAGAATTCTGTGATTCCTATTTATCAAATGATTCCGAAGTAGCTGCATATTTTAAAGAGAAAAATATCCCGGCAGAAATCCCATTAGATAACATTATATAAACTTGGGCGTTGCCTTCGGCCCGCGCTCTCCGCTCCAATTCCTCACCGCTGATAGGAGCGGTTCCGGGATTTCCGCTGTGATCGCTAACGCAAAATTCCATATCAAGTACAAAAAAACTAACCTACAAATCAAAAGTCCCCCTTTAGGGGGTTAGGGGGCTCTACGCTAATACCGGTTGCTCCTTGGTCAACGCCTTGATCTCTTCCATTAAATCATCACTTGGGTTTACCTTGAACGATTTGGATGGCATATCAACCAAAATGGCCTCGTCCCTGTCGCGTATCTTGAATCGCAGTGTACAATTTTTAACCGGGTACTTTTCGTTATTAGCGGTTACCATGCTTTGCAGATCGTTGAGCAAATCACTGTTCAGATCATTCAAATTCAGAATTACAGTTAGGCTTTTGGTAAACTTGTCGCGCATTTCGCTTAGTAAGCTCATTTGGGTAATACGCAGATCCCAGTTACCAACCTGTCGGAATTTTTCTTCGATGTTGCCTTTGATGTGGATAAAGATCCCATCCATCAGCAGGTTGCGGTGCTTGATATAGTCATCCCCGAAAAGGGCGAACTCGTAAGAGTCAAAGTAATCTTCGAGAATAAACGTACCGAAAGGCTTACCAGTTTTGGTGGTTTTGTGCTGTACAGAACCGATTAACCCACCGATACTTAACTCGGATGCGGTGCGGCGCAGGTTGTTGAAGGCAATTTCGGTTTCTTCGCCGCCTTCGCGGTTCTTCATTTTTTGGAGGAGCTTTAAATCGGCAACGGTATGTTTGCAGAAGCGCTCAAGCTCTACTTTATAGTTATCGAGCGGGTGCCCTGTAAGGTAAATACCGATAACCTCTTTTTCGTATTTTAACTTTTCAATCAGCGGGAACTCCTCGGCATCAGGCATGGTTGGCTCCGGGATATACGATGCCACCGAACCTCCGAATAGTGATGATTGCGAACTACTTTGCGTATTCTGATAATCGTTGGCGTATTTGCTTAGGCGCTCTATTCCGGTTAATAAACCATTTTCGGTTTTAGCAAAAAATTGGGCGCGCTTAAAATTAAAACTATCAAAGGCCCCGCTATAAACCAGGTTTTCGTATGATTTACGGTTAACGGCTTTGGTATTTGAACGCTGTGCAAAATCATAAACGGTTTTAAACGGACCGTTGGCTACACGCTCTTCAATGATACTTTCTACAGCCTTATCACCAACACCTTTAATACCCGCTAAACCGAAACGGATATTACCTTCGCCAACAGCGGTAAACAATACCGATGATTCATTCACATCCGGACCTAAAACCAATGTACCCATGCGGCGGCACTCTTCCATAAAGAAAGAGATCTTCTCCATGTTATTCTGGTTATTCAATACCGCGGCCATATACTCTGCCGGGTAGTGCGCTTTGAGGTATGCTGTTTGATAGGCTACCAGGGCGTAACAAGTGGAGTGCGATTTATTGAAGGCGTATTGCGCGAAGGCTTTCCAGTCGTTCCAAATCTTGGTCAGCTTATCTTTAGGGTGCCCTTTTTCGGTAGCTCCGCTGATGAACTGGGCTTCCATTTTGTTCAGTACCTCGATCTGCTTTTTACCCATCGCCTTCCGCAAAACGTCAGCGTCGCCTTTACTAAAGCCCGCAATTTTTTGCGACAGAAGCATCACCTGCTCCTGGTAAACGGTAATACCATAAGTTTCGCCAAGGTATTCTTCCATATCATCCAAATCATAGGTAATAGGTTCTAAACCATGCTTACGTTTGATAAAATTAGGGATATACTCTATTGGCCCCGGGCGATAAAGGGCGTTCATGGCAATTAGATCTTCAAACTTATCGGGTTTGAGATCGCGCAGGTACATTTGCATACCATCGCTTTCAAACTGGAAGGTACCGTTGGTATCGCCGCGTTGGTAAAGCTCGTATGTTTTTTGGTCGTCGAGCGCGATGTAGTCTATATCAATATGAACGCCATGACGAGCTTTGATCATCTGCAGGGCGCCTTTGATGATAGTCAGGGTTTTTAAGCCCAGAAAGTCCATCTTAATTACGCCCGCATCTTCAATTACACGGCCATCGTATTGGGTAACTAACAGGTCAGAATCTTTTGCAACAGCAACCGGAACGATGTTGGTTAGATCATCGGGCGCGATAATTACACCCGCTGCGTGCACGCCAGTGTTACGTACCGAGCCTTCCAATTTTTCGGCGGCTCGTAATACTTGTGCACGCAGATCGTTACCTGCCAAAATGGCCTTTAATTCGGGCACCTGCTCAATGGCATCCTTCAGCGTGATACCCAAAGTATCGGGCACCAGCTTTTTCATGGCGTTCACTTCAGAGAGCGGCATATCCAATACCCGGCCCACATCCTGAATACTGGTACGGGCGGCCATGGAGCCATAGGTGATAATTTGTGCTACCTGGTTTTTGCCGTATTTATCAACTACATAATCAATTACTTTTTGGCGGCCCTCATCATCAAAATCGGTATCAATATCGGGCATTGATTTACGATCGGGATTCAGGAAACGCTCAAACAGGAGATTGTACTTCATCGGGTCGATATTGGTGATCCCGGTACAATACGCTACCACCGAACCCGCTGCCGAACCACGGCCCGGGCCAATAAATACGCCGATATCGCGGCCATGCCTGATGAAATCGGCTACGATTAAAAAGTAACCCGCGAAACCCATGGTACGGATGGTGAATAGTTCAAAGTCTATCCGTTCCTGGTTCTTTAATGAGATGTCGCCGTAACGTTCCTTAGCACCTGTATAAGTCAGGTGCTTGAGGTATTCCCATTGGTTAAGCACATCGCTTTCGGCCCCACTATGTATGTTAAATTCGGGCGGAATGGGAAAATTGGGAAGCATGATATCACGCTTCAACTTCAATACATCAACCTTATCTACAATCTCGTTAGTATTATCTAATGTTTCGGGCAGATCGTGAAACACCTGCCCCATTTCGGCCTGTGTCTTAAAATAAAACTGGTCGTTAGGAAACCCAAAGCGATACCCTTTACCACCTTCTTCATCAGTTGCAATAGGCGTGCTTTGCATATCACCGGTATTTACACAAAGCAAAATATCGTGCGCGTTGCTATCCACCTGATCCACATAGTGCGAATCGTTGGAGCAGATCATCTTAACGTTATACTTTTTAGCGTATTTGGTGAGCACATTATTAATGGTAGTTTGCTCGGGTATTTCGTGGCGTTGCAGCTCAATGTAGTAATCTTCACCAAAAATATCCAGCCACCATTTAAATTCGGTTTCGGCTTCATCTTCGGTACCCTTTAATATGGTTTGTGGTACCGATGCGCCAATGCAACAGGTGGTGGCAATTAAACCTTTATGATATTGTAATATGAGTTCTTTATCAATACGCGGCCATTTGCTATACAAACCTTCCATATACCCAAGCGAACATAGCTTGATGAGGTTTTTATACCCTTCGGCATTTTTAGCTAAAAATAACTGATGGCGGCGTACGTCTTTTTTCTCTTTAGTGAACTGTTTTTTATGCCTGTCGTCCACCACATAAAACTCGCAGCCTACAATGGGCTTCACGTTATGCTTACCTGCTTCGGCCACAAATTTGAACACGCCGAACATGTTACCATGATCGGTAATGGCCAAAGCTTTCATACCATCAGCGGCGGCCTTTTTGTATAATTTGGATATATCGGCAGCGCCATCCAATAGCGAAAACTGGGTATGTACGTGGAGGTGCGAAAAATCGGGCATGGCAATTAAAAATCTGTTACACTAATATCCTAAGCGGATAACAAATTTATCAAAAAACGAGCGGTAAAAACAGCGTTGTTGAAAAATGACTAATAACGGATGTGGCCTGTTAAATATAAATTTTAATTAAAACGAGAAAATATCCATTTCAGCAAACAAGTTCACATAAAACATTGTTGAAAACAAAGCTTACAACTAAAAAACAGTAGTTTGGCTATAACAAACATCAACTTATAAGATAAGACTTTACACCTTGAATAGATTTGGACGCATAGCCCTTAAAACCCTGTTATGGATAATTGGGGTAGTCATTTTTTTGGTAGTGCTGGTATTGGTTTTAATACAGGTACCTACTGTGCAAAATTTCGCCAAAAATAAGGCTGTGAGTTTTTTGCAGAGCAAGATCAAAACCAAAGTACAGATTAACCGGCTGAGCATTGATTTCCCTAAGATGATCGTATTGGAAGGGGTTTATTTTGCCGACCAGAAAGGTGATACCTTAATAGCCGGCGATAAACTGAAGGTTGATATCGCTATGATGCAATTGCTGCACAAACAAGTTGTTATTGACGAAATAAACTTAGAAGGCATTACCGCAAATGTTAAACGCGGAACCGACAGCGTTTTTAATTACGATTACATTGTAAAAGCTTTTAACAGCGGACCAAAAACTCCTGAAAAGGTAGACACCTCTAAATCATCATTCAAAATTTCGCTGGATAAGTTTATTCTCGATAAGATCAATATCAAGTATGATGATGCCATCAGCGGCAACGATGTTAAGTTTAACCTTAACCATTTTGATACCCGCATTAAGGAGTTTGATCTGGATAAGATGATCTTCACCATCCCGAAGATCACCTTATCGGGATTTAATGCCAGTGTGGTTCAAAAAGCGGTTGACCCCACCCCTGCCCCCGCGCCGGATACCACAACAAAACCGATGGACTTTCATTTAAATTTAGGCACCATTGATCTGTCAAAGATCTACGTGAACTACGAGGGTGCCGAGATGAAAACCAAAGTTAGCCTGGGTAAGCTATTGGTTGATATGGATAAGATAGACCTCAAAAACCAAAATGTGGGCATTAAAAACATCCGCCTGGAAAATACGGATGGTATGTTATCGCTGTTAAAGCCTACAAATGTTAAAAAAGCCGTGGTTAAGGCTATAAAAAAGATAGATACACTGGTAGCATCGCCTACAAGTGGCAAGGGCTGGGCATTAACATTAAATAAAATAACTCTGCTGCATAATCACATTAAGTTTGACAACGAGGCGCAAAAAGCCATGCCTAAAGGTATCGACTTTGGGCATATGGATATTAAATACCTGAATGCTGATGCGCAGGATATTAGCTACAACCCTAAAAAAATAGCTGGTACAATTAATACCTTCAGCTTTAGCGATAAGAGTGGCTTGCAGGTTCAAAAATTCCATACCAGGTTTTTATATGGAGAAACGCAATCATACCTGAAAGACCTTTACCTGCAAACACCTTATACTGTTTTGCAGGATGATGTAGAAATCGGCTACAAATCGATGGATGATATGATGAAGCATTTGGGTGAGCTCAGGGTGAATGCCAACATCAAAAACAGCAAATTAGGTTTGCGTGATGTGCTGATATTGATGCCAACCATGAACAGTATGGAGCCATTTAAAAGCTCACCGAATGCGGAGTTTAAAATTAACGCTAAAGTATACGGGCAGGTTAATAACCTGACTATCCCTAACCTTGACGTGGTTGGTTTAAGTAATACACATATTAAGGCATCGGCAGTGCTGAAAGGCTTGCCCAATATGAACAAGGCCTACTTTGATGTGAAGATAAAGGACTTTAATACCAGTGCCGCAGATATTAATAAGCTGGCGCCCAAAGGCAGCATTCCATCAAGCTTCAGGATACCTGCTGCAATGAATGTGAAGGGAACCTTTAAGGGTGGGATGACTAATTTTACCACCAATTTGAAATTGAGATCGAGTGATGGTAGTGCTGATGTAATTGCCTCACTCAACAATGCCAAAAGCGGCATGAGCTACAATGCTGATGTAAAAACCTACAACTTAAACGTTGGCCGGATGCTGAAACAAGAAAAGAACGTAAAAACGATCACACTATCGGCAAAGGTTAAAGGATCGGGCACGAGTTTAAAAACCGCGGTGGCCAGCTTTAGCGCCAATGTAATTAGCGCCGATGTGCAGGGCTATCGTTACCATGATCTGATTATGAGTGGCACCGCCAATCGTGGTATTATTACTACTGTGGCTAAGATGAAAGACCCGAATATCGCTTTCTCGCTTAATGCGAAAGCGAACATGACCAAAAAATATCCGGCCGTTAACATGACCTTGAATGTAGATAGCATTAACCTGCAAAAACTGCACTTCACTAAAGATGAATTACGTTTCCACGGAAAACTGGTTGCGGATGTACCTACCGCCGATCCGGATTATTTAAATGGAAATATTAAGCTGACCGATATACAGATGGTAAATAAAGGCGTGCTGATCAAAATGGATTCGGTAGTGATATTGGCTACCGCCAATGCCGATAGCAGCACCCTGCGTTTAAAAACCGATATGCTTACCGCGCACCTGGCAGGTAAATATAAACTGACCGAAATTGCGCCTGCTTTAACGGATGTGATCAATAAGTACTTCAACACCTCGGGCCCGGCAGCGGCCAAAACGGCTAAGGTAAAATACTCGGCACAACAATTTGTGTTTGATGCCCGGTTAATTAAAACACCATTATTTAAACAGTTTGTGCCCGATTTGAAACAGCTTGAACCGGTTATTATTAAAGGTAGTTTTGATAGTGAGGCGGGTAAATTGATAGTGAATGGCTCGGCCCCAAAAATCATTTACGGCACTAATATCATCAATAATGTAAAACTTAACATCAATACAGATAATGCCATAAACTATAGCATTACTGCTGATCAGATCAAGGCATCGCAGGTTAATTTACTGTACCCGAGCATCACCGGTAACGCCGTGAATAATACATTAAATACCAGCGTTCAAATCCGCGACGCGACTAAAAAGGAACGCTACCGCCTTGCAGGCGCTTTGACCACCAATAATGGCGAGTTTAGCTTTAGCTTTTTGCAGAACGGTTTATTGTTAGATTATACGCAATGGACGGTTGGCCCAGGCAACGCGTTGGAATTTGGCAGCAAGGGTATTATGGCACATAATTTTTCGTTAAGTAATGCCGGACAAATGCTGACCGTGAATACAAATCCGCCGGGATATAATGGTCCGCTGAATGTTGATTTTAAGAACTTTAAGATAGAAACCTTAACCAAGCTTGCCGATCAAAGCTCGCTGTTGGTTGGTGGCACCATTAACGGTAACGCTACGGTTACCAACCTTGATAAATCGGCAACGTTTGTATCTAATATCAACATATCCGATTTTAACTTTAAAGGAGATACTTTGGGTAACATCGCACTTAAAGTGAATAACCAAACCGCCAATGCCTTCGCGGCCAACGTAAGTATTACCGGCAAAGGTAATACGGTTAACCTGGATGGTTTTTATTATACAGATAAGAGCAGCTTTGATTTGAACCTTGACATAGTAAAATTGAACCTGAAAAGTATTGAAGGGTTTACGTTCGGTAATTTAAGGCAGTCGACAGGCTCTATCAATGGCAAGTTGAAAATTACAGGAACTACAGACGCGCCTGCTGTTCGGGGTGATATTAATTTTGATCAGATAGGCACCAATATCACCATGATCAATTCGTACTATAAAATGAATAAAGAGACCATTACCTTTAATAATGATGGTATACTTTTCAGGGATTTTACTTTGGTTGATTCGGCGGGACAAAAGGCTATCATAGCGGGTACCATTTATACCAAAACTTATAAGGACTATAAATTCGGATTAGATATTACAGCTGATAACTTCAGGGTGTTTAACGCCACCCCGGTTGAGAATAAATTTTATTACGGCCAGGCTTATATTAATGCCCGTATCAAAATACGCGGCGACATGGACAAGCCCGTTGTTGATGGTACATTGAAGGTTAACGAAAAAACCAAGATGACCATTGTATTGCCACAAAGCGACCCTGGGATTGAAGACAGGAAAGGTGTGGTTGAGTTTGTGGATAAACTCAAGATAAAAACGGACACGGTGTTTAAAGGGAAAATGGATTCGTTAAAACGCTCAAATTTGACCGGATTAGATGTTGCCATGAACCTAACCGTTGATAAGAATGCAGACTTTACCATTGTGGTTGATGCCGCCAACGGTGACGTGGTACATGTTAAAGGTGATGCACAACTGGCTTTGGGTATTGACCCAAGTGGAAAAACAAGCTTAACCGGAACGTTTACAGTTAACGAGGGATCATACGATCTGGCTTATTTAACCATTAATCGTAAATTCAGCTTTAAACAAGGTAGTACCATTACCTGGGAGGGGGACCCAACCAGCGCTACACTTGATTTGACGGCTGTTTACATTGCCAAGGTTGCGCCTATTGATTTGGTTGATAACCAATTGACGGATGAAACCCAGCGTACCATATATAAACAGCCCTTACCGTTTAACGTACAGCTTACTTTGCGTGGCGAATTGCTAAAACCTGATATTACCTTCGGCATTGTGCTGCCGCAGAACAACAACATGAATACAAGCGCTGATGTATTATCAACAGTGAATAACAAACTCGACCAGTTAAGGCAAGACCCAAATGAGTTGAATAAACAGGTATTTGCCGTGTTGTTATTGAACCATTTTATTGGCGAAAATCCGCTGCAAAGCGCGGCCGGTGGTATCAGTGTTAACGGACAGGTTCGTTCCAGCGTTAGTAATTTACTATCCGACCAATTGAACCAGTTGGCAGGTAACATGATAGCCGGTGTGGATTTGAATTTCCAATTAAACTCAGGCGCCGATTATTCATCGGGTGTGGCTACTAACCGTACCGATTTGAACGTAGGTTTATCCAAACGCTTTTTGAACGACAGGCTGACGGTTAGCGTAGGCAATAATTTTAACCTGGAAGGGCAGCAGGCTAACGAAAAGGCTACCAATATAGCGGGTGATATTTCGGTAGGTTATAAGTTAACCAAGGATGGCCGTTATATGATCCGCGCTTATCGTAAAGACCAATATATTGTGATACAGGGGCAAGTAGTTGAAACGGGTGTAGGTTTTTCGTTAACTGTGGATTATAACCGCTTTAGCCAGATATTCCGGGGAAAAACCAAGCGTGATAAAGAGATACTGAAGAAGGCCAAGGAAGAGCAAAAAGAAGATAAGAAGGAAGAAAAAGCCAAAGAAAAGGCTGTTGAAAATAAACAACAAGAAACATCAAGCAATTAACATGAGCAGGCATTTATCTATACTATTTTTACTGGCATTGATACTAAGCGCTTGCAGCAATACCAAGTATTTGCCCAAAAACGAAAAGCTATATATTGGCGCTAAGGTTAATATTCTGGATAAGAATATGCCGAAAAAGGACGCCAAAGCTTTAAAAGCCGAATTAGAGGAGCTACCCCGCCCTAAACCTAACGCGTCTATTTTGGGTTTACGGGTAAAATTGTATTTATACAATATCAGCAAAGGTAAAAAGAACTTTGTATCGCGTTTTATTAACAAGCGTGGTGAACCGCCTGTGTTGTGGAGTTCGGTTGATGAGGACCATAACAGCAAAGTGCTGACTAACCACCTGCAGAACGAAAGCTATTTTAGGGCTCAGGTTACACCTGATAGTATCATTAAAAAGCAAAGAGCTATGGCTGTTTACAATATCCTTGCAGGGCCCTCATTCAAAATCAAACGTGTGGTTTTCCCTACGGATAGTGATAGTTTAGATACCGCTGTAGCTGGGATATCTAAGCAATCGTTTTTAAAACCGGGCGATAAATATAACCTGGATGTGATCAAGAATGAACGGATCAGGATTGATGCCAAACTGAAAGAAGAAGGCTTTTACTATTTTTCGCCCGATGATATTTTGGTACAGATTGATAGTACCAATGCCGGCCCTAATATGGTTAACTTATACGAAACGGTTAAATATGAAACACCGGATAAGGCCTGGGATATTTACACGATGGATAAAACGTATATCTACCCGAGGTACTCACTGAAAGACACTTCGGCCAAACTGGATTCGGCCTTGCATTATAACGACTATTATGTGATAGACCCGAGGAAAACCATCCACCCGTATGTTTTCCAAAATGTGATAGCCTTGCATCCGGGCGAACCGTATAACCGTACCGACCATAGCCAGGCCCTGAGCCGTTTTATTGATATTGGCCCTTATAAATATGTGAAGAATAAGTTCGAGATATCTGATAAGGATACTCTAAAGCTGAACGCTTTTTATTATCTCACGCCATACCCTAAAAAATCGTTAAGGTTTGAAACCGTGCTTCGTACTACATCGGCTAATTACAATGGTACACAAGTTAACATTAGCTGGCGAAACCGTAATGCCTTTAAAGGCGCCGAACTATTAACGGTTACCCTAATGGGAAGTACCGATATCCAGTTTGGGGGTAACAGCGCAGGTAATAATGTGTATCAAGTCGGTGTACAAACCAGCCTTACCTGGCCGCGATTTATTACGCCGATGCGGGTAAATACCAACAATGGTTTTTTACCACGCACACGTTTGCAATTGGAGTACGACCTAACCAACAGGGTTAACTTGTATACGTTAAACTCGTTCAGCGCATCGTGGGCGTATTTGTGGAAACAGGATATCCATATACAGCATGAGTTAACTGCTTTTGGGTTTAATTATGTTAACGCGGCTAATGTTACCAAGCTTTATCAGGATAGCATTATACACACGCGTAACCCATCGTTAAAGCACGTGATTGATAACCAGCTTACCTTTGGGCCAAGCTACAGTTATACCTATACTAACACCATGGAAAACTATAAGCAAAACACTTATTATTTTAATGGTAAGGTAGGTTTATCGGGCAATATTTTAGGTTTGGTGACCGGTGCAGACACCTTGCACGGTAAAGCAAAAGCTATATTTGGAACTAATTACGCACAATACGTTAAACTGGAAAGCGAAATGCGTTTTTACCATAAAATTAGCGCCAACAGCACCTGGGCCAACCGCCTGATTGTTGGCGCGGGTTTAACTTACGGTAACTCTACCATTATGCCGTATAGTCAGCAATTTTTTGTGGGTGGTTCAAACAGTTTACGCGGATTTAGGGCAAGATCTATTGGACCTGGTAGTTATTTTCCTGATGCTTCAATTACCCACGGAACCGGTTTTATTCCGGATGAATCGGGTGATATTAAGATCGAGGCTACAACCGAGTTCAGGCCTAAATTGTTCAGCATAGTTTATGGCGCTATATTTTTAGATGCAGGTAATGTATGGTTATTGAATAATAACAATACCCAGCCCGGCGGACAACCTGGCGGTGCATTCAGCAAAAATTTTTTAAAAGATATGGCCGTTGACGCCGGTTTAGGCTTACGCTTCGACTTAACCGTACTGGTGCTCCGTACCGATCTGGGTTTCCCGCTGCGTAAACCATGGCTGGATAAAAAATGGGTGTTTGACGAGGTTAGTTTGAGGAACAGTATTTTTAACCTGGCTATTGGGTATCCTTTTTGATTTGATTATTAATTGTTGAGGGTTTTTGCGTTAGGGACAGAAGTGGATACCGGCCTGTGGCTAATGCCTGTGCAGTATGAACGTATGGCCCGGGCCGCAGGTAACGCCCAGGCATTGCTTTTGGAAATTAAGCCGTTTTTTCGTACCTTGCAGGGAATGTTATTGTTGTTTCCGCAAGGGGAATATAATTTGAATTATACCGACAAATACCGACATCGAGTCCCGAAGCGTGGACGCTTTCAACTGTTAGTGTTCAGGCGTGGACGGACGGTGTAATGCTGTTTTATTTTTGTTAAAATACCGACAAATACCGATGAGCATGTTTCAAAAACTTAATGTTACAATCATTTTAAAATATGCCCGGTTTCAGTATCTTCGGAACAGTAAATACTCAACCAAAAAATTATAACCAACCATGAAGATAACCGTAATTGGGGCGGGAGCTGTAGGCGCAACCTGTGCCGATAATATTGCCCGCAGGGAATTAGCCGAAGAATTAATTTTATTAGACATCCGCGAGGGTTTTGCCGAAGGTAAGGCCATTGATATGATGCAAACCGCGAGTTACCTGGGTTTTGATACCAAGGTTACAGGTGTTACCAATGATTACGCCGCTACCGCGGATTCAGAAGTGGTGGTAATTACATCCGGCTTGCCACGCAAACCAGGAATGACGCGCGAAGAACTGATAGGCACCAACGCCGGTATTGTCAAGAGCGTTACCGAGAATATTGTTAAATACTCGCCTAACACTATTATCATCGTGGTATCAAACCCGATGGATACGATGAACTACCTTACCTTTAAAACTTCGGGATTACCTAAAAACAAGATCATTGGTATGGGTGGCGCGCTGGATTCGGCACGTTTTAAATATTATTTAAGCCAGGAATTAGGCTGCTCACCCGGCGATTTAAACGCGGTAGTGATTGGCGGTCATGGCGATACTACCATGATTCCACTAATTAAGCACGCTACCTGGAACAGTATCCCGGTTACACAGTTTTTGAGCCAGGAACAACAGGATAAGGTTGTTGCAGCTACAATGGTTGGCGGCGCAACTTTGACCAAGCTAATTGGTACTTCGGCATGGTATGCGCCAGGCGCGGGTACTGCTGCTATGGTGGAGAGCATTGTGCGCGACGAGAAGAAATTAATATCGTGCGGCGTGGCTTTAGATGGCGAATACGGTCAGAAAGATATATCCTTGGTTGTGCCTGTTATTTTAGGTAAGGGCGGCTGGGAAAGGATCCTTGATTTTAAATTGAGCGATGCCGAACAGGCTGAATTTAACAAGAGCGCTGACGCGGTAAGAAATATGAACCAGGTTTTGGTGGATAGTAAGTTTATATAATTGACTATTATCCCACTACAAATTATCGATTTACAAGACGACGGCTTCCACCCTTTGGTGGAAGTTGTTGTTTTTGGGCAACCCCATTTACTGGTACTGGATACTGGTGCATCAAAAACGGCCTTCGATAAAGGGATGATGATGCAAGTTTATGAAGAAGCCGAATTTTTGGCTTCAGATAAATTATCAACCGGATTAGGTACTAACTCGATGGAATCGTTCACGGCTACGATTTTGGATATGCAAATAGGCGGATTGAATATCCCGATGTTTGAAGTTGCGGTGTTGGATCTATCTACTATCAACATCGCCTACGCGCAACTCAATAAGCCTTTGGTGCTTGGTGTTTTAGGTGGCGATATTTTGATGCAGTATGGCGCTGTGATTAACTATGGCAACAGTACTTTAACGCTAAATGAGTTATAAACTACTTAACAGGTTGTATTTCTCATCCAACTCAATACAATTGCTGATCGTTATTTTACGCAGCTTATCCACCACCAAAAACAATAGGATTATTAATACGATCAAAACACCGAAAATTAATCCGGCGGTGCTTACACTCAGTTTTTGGTATAGTTTAAACTGGTTTAAGGTGATATTCCATAGGTTGTAAATTACGGCGCAGATAACCACATAACTATTACCCATACGCATGGTGAGCATTTTGTTATACTTTTTATATTTAACCTCGTAGGTAATACCGGTTGCTACCAATGTAATTAGCAAGGCCATAAAAACGCCTGCAACAAAATAACCGGGATTATTAATGGCGACATAAAACCGATCAATAAGATAAACCGAGGCTGCTATTGCCGGAAGATACTTCCAATGGAAGTATGATGAGAAAATACTAATAAAGAGTTTAAAGAACCTTTTTTGCAGAGATGAGATCATCGAATCTTCGAACACACTAAAGCCCATTATACCGAACTCGCCATGGGTAATGCTAATGGCCTGATGGAGGGTGAGGGTATGATCGTTACTCATCAATTCTTCTACACGGCTGGCTACATGATCTATGATCTCGAGTTGCACATCAGGATAGGTAAAGCCCCGTTTAGATATGAAAGCTTTGATTTCGGTTATTTGATCGGCTGTTAATTTCATCGGGCAAGGTTTATGCGGTATTCATCGCGGTAAAGTGTAAAAAAGCTAAGTACATATATACTATAACATACAAAATGCCGGCGATGGTGGCACCATATAAGACATAATCTGAGTTGAAAAAGTTGAACACATTGAATAAGCTGTTTGATAACATGGCAGCTGTAAAAATGTAATTATCTTTGATGGATTGTTTGCTGTATATATCAAACTTCCAGGCTATAACCCATTTTGACACCCTACGAAACAGCACAAAAAACATTGGCAACAAGGCTAAAACTGCTATTGATAGGGCGGTGCGTAACAGGATTAAGTGCAAGGTAATATCCTGCCAAAGAGATCAGTAAAGTAAAGGCCATTGTGGGCCATCTGAAAAATTTGAGTAGGTTTTGACCGTGTTTTTTACGCAATGCTTTGAACAATATCTTAGCCCGATCATTCTCCATTTGTTTGAGCCCATTGTAACCGCCAAACTCATTATCGATAATGCTTTTGGTGATAGTAGTACCATAAAAGGCAGTATTCCCTTCCATCGCTTCGATGGTTGATATGACGTGATCATACAGTTCATCGTAAGTTTCCTGGTATTTTACAGCGTAGTTTACCTCTTGCTGTATGGCTTGTTTTTGCTCTGTAGTTATTATCATGCCTTTAGTCGTTTTAAAAATTCGTCGCGGTATGTTCTAAAAATGGCTACCATATACAGGCACATGCCTAAAAAAGTGGCGCATATTAATATATTGTTTTTAATAGCCGCAGCCTGCTTGCTCAAATCGAAAATATGCTCAAGATGCATGGTTTGCAGCAAAAGATCAATTCCAGCTGACCAGCACATTACCAACCAAACATTACGGACAATTAAGTTTGTACTTAAACGGCGAATAGACCTAACTCCTCCCCTGCTTTTGTAGGCGATGATGGCATTACCTATGCCAATGAAAACTGTAGGTAAAAAAATAATGCTAATAATACCATAGATTAACCCAATTTGCACTTCCTTCTTATTTATGGTGAAGCTGTAATAACACAATGCAGTATATACAAGTGGTATCAATATACCGGGCCAGCCAAAAAACCATTTTAAAGTGGCCCATCGCTTTTGCTTCATATCCGCCATATCAATAAGCGCTGGCGGCCTTCTAATATTTCGATACCTTTATGACCGCCGAAATCTTCTTCCAGGGTATCACGATAAGCTTTTTGCAGATCGCGAATGGAATCTTTAGCTTCTAAAGCAGTAAGCATATGGTCGTATACTTCCTGGTAAGTTTCGTAGTAACTTACTTCGTTACTTACCAGTACGCTTATATTGGCTTGTTGTTCGGCAGTCAGTTTCATTATCTTAAACTTACTTTAAGCTGCTTTACGCTGATGGTGAAAAATATAAACACGTGGATAATAAGCAGAACAAAAAACGCGTGTTCGATATATTGGCCCATTTGCATCTTAAATATCAATAAAATGGCTTTTGCAAAACAGTAAACCCGGAACAATACTAAAGCAAGTTCACTCATCACATCACCAAAATAAGTATTCTTTACTTCTTTAACTTTTAAGCCTATTATAAAGTTGCGTACTACTAAAAACAGCCAAGGCGAAACACAGCACATTAAAAAAAGCACAGCGGCAACAAAGCTTGTACCAAATAATGAAATATCAAAATATGCCGCTATTAAAGCCAATGCCGGTAACAATATACCTGGCCATTTAAACAAATTAATTAGGTGATTCACATACGCTTTTTGAATATTATGCCTAATCGCTTTTTTGCCAATCTTTTCCATAATTTCAATACCTTTAATACCACCAAAGTCGTTTTCCAAAATATGGGTATAAGCTATTTGCACATTGGGTATCGTATCCATAGTTTCTAAGGACGTCAGTATGTGGTCGTAAATTTCCTGATACGTTTCCTGGTATTTTACAAATTTGATCAGATTTTGCTGAATGGCAGTTTTTTGCTGGTTATCTAGCTTCATTTCAATGCAGGTTTAAGGCTTAGGATGGCTTGTAACTGTTCGATAAATGCTTGCGCCTCATCTAATTTACTGGATACTTCGTTACCACCCTGCTCGGTTAGCCTGTAGTATTTGCGTACGCGGCTGTCTACAATTTCGGTAGTGGTTTCAAGCATTCCTTCGGCTTCCAGTTTGTGCAGTGCCGGATATAGGGCACCTTCGGTGAGTTTAATTTCGCCGGCGGTAATTTCTTTTACCTTTTGGGTGATCTCGTAACCATACATCTGGGTATTATCTTCCAGCAGTTTGAGAATTATAGTTTGCAGGGTGCCTTTTAACAATGGATTTGTGCTCATGATAATGCAAACATAATAAATTTACATACATAAGAAAGCTATGTATATAAATTTAATTGTGATAGATTGCTATTAATATTAATTATCTTTAATTTCAAATATTAAACCCTCAACCTATGCGTAAATTATGTTTCCTTTTATGCCTTGCGGCGATGTTTACTGCCTGCAAGCAAACTAAAACCGGCAGTTCAACCAAAGCGCCAAATAAAGATCTGGCTAAATTATTTGACACTTATTACGAGGATCGGCTAAAGCTTTATCCTTTAGAGGCTACTTCCATTGGCGATAACCGCTATAACGATCTGTTACCTAACGATGGTACAGCGGCTTTTATGAAACAGGCAAGCGACTTTTATAAAAATTATCAAAGCAAGATCAATTTTTACGCCGATGTTGAATTGAATGAAGAGGATAAGCTATCGTACGACATTTTTGTTTATGAAATGAATATCAATGTAGATTATTTTAAGCAGCATTTCGAGTATCTGCCTTTTAACCAGATGTTTGCTTTGCCGCTAACTATTGGTCAGTTTGGGTCGGGAACAAGCGCGCAGCCGTTTAAAACGGTGAAGGATTATGATGATTGGTTAAAGCGCCTGTCAGCATTCCAACTTTGGGCGGATACAGCCAAGGCTAACTTTAGCAAGGGCATTAAAGCCGGTGATGTTTTACCCAAGGCTTTAGTAGTGAAAATGATACCACAGATGGAGAGCATGGTGGTTACCGATGCTACCAAAAGCTTATTCTATACGCCTATCACCAATTTCCCTAAAACCTTTTCGGATGCTGATAAAAAGCGTTTAACCGAAGATTATAAAAAGGCTATCCTAACTGTAGTTGTACCTACATACAAGGGCTTAGGCGATTATTTAAAGAACGATTACCTACCGCACGCGCGTTCAACATCGGGATACTCTGCCATGCCTGATGGGCCGGCGATGTATACTTACCTGGTTAAACAGCAAACTACAACCGATAAAACACCCGAGGAAATATATCAATTGGGTTTAAAAGAGGTTACCCGCATTCGCGGAGAGATGGATAGTATTAAGAATAAGGTTGGGTTTAAGGGTGACATGCATGCCTTTTTCACCTATATGCAAACCGATCCTAAATTTATGCCTTATAAAACACCCAAGGAGGTTTTAGCCGCTTTTGAGGATATACACCAGCGCATGCAGCCTAACCTGAAGAAGATGTTTAACCACGTGCCTAAAACACCTTTCGAGATACGCCAAACCGAAGCCTTCCGTGCGGCATCGGCCAGTGCTGAGTATAATCAGGGTAGTGCCGATGGAACACGTCCGGGTATATTTTATGTGCCAATTTTAGACGCTACCAAGTTTAATACTACATCGGGTATGGAATCATTGTTCCTTCACGAGGCTATTCCTGGTCACCATTACCAGATCTCGTTAACGCAGGAGAATACTGAGTTACCTAAGTTCCGCCGCTTTGGTGGGGATAACGCTTATGTGGAAGGTTGGGCGTTGTATTGTGAATCGTTAGGCAAAGAGTTAGGCTTATTTGCCGACCCTTACCAGCACATGGGCGCTTTGGGCGACGAAATGCATCGCGCCATACGTTTAGTGGTTGATGTGGCTATTCACACTAAAAACATGAGCCGCGAAGAAGCCATTAAGTATATGACCGATAATGAGCAGATCAGCACTGAAGGTGCTACTGCCGAGATTGAACGTTACATGGGTATCCCGGCTCAAGCTTTAGGATACAAGATTGGCGCCTTGAAAATACGTGAACTGCGTAATAAAGCGGAGCAGGAATTGGGTAGCAAGTTTAATTTGGCAGATTTTCATGATCAGATTCTGAAGGATGGATCAATGCCGCTGGCAGTGCTGGAGAGTAAGATTAATGCTTGGATTGCGAGCAAGAAATAGAATAATAATGCCATTTCGAAATCTCTTATGCTGTTCAGATCTGTAGCAGACTGATCGCTCGTAGAAGATTTCTCAGTCGTTCCTCTTTCGAAATGACAATTTTTCAAAACAGAAAAGCCCACTTAATGCGGGCTTTTCTGTTTTATAAAAGGTCTTGATTCCTGATTCCTGATTCTTGCCTCTTGATTCTAAATATTAGATATCTATCCTCGCGTATTTAGCGTTCTTTTCAATAAACTCGCGGCGTGGGGCTACTTCGTCTCCCATTAGCATGGAGAAGGTGTGGTCACACTCGGCGGCGTTATCTATTGATGCGCGGCGCAGGGTACGGGTATCGGGGTTCATGGTGGTGTCCCATAATTGTATGGCGTTCATCTCACCCAAACCTTTATAACGTTGTACGTGTACGCTGTCTTCTTTACCGGCACCTTTAAGACGTTGGATAGCATTCAAACGTTGATCTTCTGTCCAGCAGTATTCCTGTTCTTTACCCTTTTTAACTAAGTAAAGCGGCGGCGACGCGATATAAACGTAACCATTCTCAACCAAAGCCTTCATGTAACGGAAGAAGAAGGTTAAGATCAATGTAGTGATGTGCGAACCATCCACATCCGCATCCGTCATGATCACAATTTTGTGGTAACGTAGCTTATCCAAGTTCAGAGCCTTAACATCGTCAACCGTTCCTATGCTCACACCCAAAGCTGTAAACATATTCTTGATCTCTTCGTTCTCGTAAATTTTGTGCTCCATGGCTTTCTCCACGTTCAAGATCTTACCACGTAGTGGCAGGATAGCCTGAAACTCGCGGTTACGGCCCATTTTGGCGGTACCACCCGCCGAGTCGCCCTCTACAAGGTATAGCTCACATAATGCAGGATCGCTGTTAGCGCAATCGGCCAGTTTACCCGGTAAGCCCGAGCCGCCCATTACGTTTTTACGCTGCACCATTTCGCGGGCCTTGCGGGCCGCTGCACGGGCCTGCGCCGCAATAATCACTTTACCTACAATCAGCTTGGCTTCTTTAGGGTTTTCTTCTAAAAAGTTACCTAATATCTCGCCCACAGCCATATCAACGGCACCCATTACCTCGTTGTTACCCAACTTGCCTTTGGTTTGCCCTTCAAATTGCGGCTCTTGTACCTTTACCGAAATTACAGCAGTCAATCCCTCACGGAAATCGTCACCTGTAATTTCAACCTTCATGTTTTTCAGCAACCCCGATTTATCGGCATAAGCCTTTAAAGTACGGGTCAACCCCCGGCGGAAACCGGCTACGTGTGTACCGCCTTCTATCGTGTTGATGTTATTTACGTAGCTGTATACGTTTTCGCTATAAGTATCATTGTACTGGAAAGCCAGCTCAACCGGAATACCGTTCTTGATACCATCCAAATAAATTGGCTCGGGTATAATTGAGGTACGGGTTGAATCCAGATAGGCTACAAATTCCTGCAAACCACCTTCAGAATAAAACACTTCCGAAAGGAATGAGCCATCTTCGTTAACTACACGCTCATCTGTCAGCGTAAGTTTGATGCCTTTGTTCAGGAAAGCCAGCTCGCGTAGGCGGCCTGCCAACGTTTCGTATTTATATTCGGTAGTTAGCGTAAATATTTCGTCATCCGGCTGGAAAGTTTGGGTAGTACCGGTATGATCGGACACTCCAATTTCTTTAACCTCGAACAATGGCTTACCCTTTGAGTACTCCTGAGTAAATATTTTACCTTCGCGATAAACCAGGGTTTTCATGTGGATAGACAGCGCGTTAACGCAACTTACACCCACACCGTGCAAACCACCCGATACCTTGTAAGTATCCTTATCAAATTTACCACCGGCGTGTAATACGGTCATTACAATTTCGAGCGCCGATTTATTTTCTTTTTTATTGATACCCGTAGGGATACCACGACCATTATCAATAACGGTAATGGAGTTACCTTCGTGAATAAAAACCTCAATGGTATCGCAATAGCCTGCAAGGGCCTCATCAATGGAGTTATCTACAACCTCGTAAACCAAATGGTGAAGTCCTTTTGAACCGGTATCACCAATATACATAGACGGACGCTTACGTACCGCCTCTAAACCTTCTAAAACCTGTATATTATCCGCGTTATAATTAGATTTATCCTCTGCTTCGTCGGGTTTATTTACTTGTTCTTCGTTATTATCTTCGATTTCTTCGCTCATAATTAGTATAAATTCAACAACCTTCAAAAATACGAAATTAGACCGACTTAACCACTATTGTGGATAAAAAGGCCGGTGTTAGGATTTACGAATTTAGAGTTACGAATTACGAATTTTCTTCTTGGTGGAAATAGCAAACAACTTGATAACCGTATCATTGCGTTTAGAAAAATGCAACCCGTAAATCCTCAAATCCCAATTCCGAAATTCACAATCAAAAAAAATCGTAACTCGTAAATCCCAAATCGTAAATCAATTAGGATACTTGTACCGAAAGTTTATCTTTGTCAAAATTTTTAAGTTCAATAATGAAAACTTCAGTCTCTAATTTAATTAAAACAACATTAGCGGTGGCTCTTGTAGCTACCTTTGCAGCTTGCGGTCAGAAGACTGATACTAAAGCAGCCTCAACCACTACTACCACTGTAGCTACTCCTGAAAAAGCAGATATCGTATACGTTAACTCGGATACACTGATACATAACTACGAGTATGCCAAAGATATGGGCAAACGTTTGCAGGATAAAGGCAAATCTGCTAACGATGATGTGGTATCAAAAAAACAAGCTTTCCAACGCCAGGTTGGTGATTACCAAAAAGGCGCTGCTACCATGAGTGCTGACCAACGCGCAGGCGAAGAGCAAAAATTGCAACGTAAAGGCCAGGAAATTCAGGCTTATGAGCAAAACGCTACCGCTCAGTTTCAGCAGGAAAGCGCCAGCGAGCAAAGCAAACTATACGATAAGATAGCTGATTTTGCTAAAACTTACGCTAAAGAAAAAGGATACAAATTGGTATTAACTTTCTCTAAAGCTAACCCTACCGTTTTATTTGGCGATCCAAGTTTAGATGTTACCGCTGATGTGGTTAAACGTTTGAACGACAACTACGCTAAAGATAAAAAATAAGAAAAACCTATAAAAAGGATACCAAAACCTCGGCTGTTTAGTTGGGGTTTTTTTGATGAACAAAGAATATGAGTAACGAAAACCACGAGAAATTTATGAGGATGGCCATTGAGCTATCTGAGTATAATGTAAAGCAGGGAGCCGGCGGTCCGTTTGGCGCCGTAATAGTGAAGGATGGGATGGTTTTAGCCCGTAGTGCCAACCGTGTAGTACCCACTAACGACCCCACGGCCCATGCCGAAGTATCGGCCATACGCCTGGCTTGCCAGGAGTTAGGCTCGTTCAGTTTGGAAGGCTGTGTAATTTATACCAGTTGTGAGCCCTGCCCTATGTGTTTGGGCGCTATATACTGGGCCCGGATAGACCAGATATTTTATGCCAATAACAAAGTTGATGCCGCCGCGATAGGTTTTGACGATCAATTTATTTACGAAGAAATAGCCTGCGAAATGGCCAACCGTAAACTCCCCATTGTACAAATGCTACGTGATGAGGCACAGGGTGCTTTTAAGCTTTGGACCAGCACTGAAAACAAGACAGAGTATTGAGTTAGTTATTAGGTAAATGGTTATTGAGTTATTTTAGGCTGCCGGTTTGGCGGCCTTTTTGTTTATATAGAGTTATATTACATCGGGCGTATCATTAGCTCGATATCCTTTTTCACATCATCGCACTGGTGGTTTTAACAGTAGCGGCCAATTAACAGTATCGGCCAATAAGCCAAAATGAGCAAAGTTAAAACCCAATTCTGTATAAATTTTGAATTTTTGATCCATTTTAAATTAAATGAAAAAATAGTTTAAAACACTAAACAATTGATTGTTGCTTAGGTTAAAACATTGTTAAACTAATATTAAGCAATATATATAGAACTTTAACCAGCAGATACAGCCATGATATATGCTTTAACTTTTTCCGCAATAATACTCTTGCTTTTCAATCAGAAAAAAAGCAGAAAAACAAGTCTGATAATATTGTGCTTGTTTGTTATAGCCAGCATAAAATCCTTTGCGCAGGTTACTCCTGTTGATACGATCAAACCAGGCAAAGGCCCGGCAGACCAACAATTGAAACAGATCAAAGCAACCAAAGTAAAGTTACTGTCAGACTCTGGCGCAAGCCAACCTAAAAAAAGCCCGTTTATTGATACAACAATTCAAAACAAGTATGGCGATCTGTTGAATGATGATAAAAAACTCAACTTAAAATATCCCATCTGGAAACCAGCGGTTGAAGTTTTAGGTATTAATGCTTTCACATGGTCAATGGACCGCCTTCTTTTCAATGCAGATTTTTCGCACATTGGCCCCACTACATGGAAAAATAACTTTCAAAAGGGTTGGGAATGGGATGACGACCGTTTCGGAATAAACTTTATAGGCCACCCTTATACAGGTTCAATGTATTTTAACGCGGCACGGTCGCAAGGCTATAGCTATACAGAATCTTTCCCTTTTGCCGTGGGCGGAAGTTTAATTTGGGAGTATTTTGGAGAAAACACACGCCCCTCATATAATGATTTAGTAAACACTCCGGTTAACGGCGCGTTTTTGGGGGAGATCTTTTATCGTTTAAGCTCAAACATTCTGGATGACCGTACAATGGGCAGCAACAGGGTATTCAGAGAAATAGCTGCCGGTTTAATAGATCCGGTTCGCGGTTTAAACCGGCTTTTGCAAGGCAAATCTTTCAGGCGCACCACAAAAGAAGTTTATCAAAAAGAACCCCTTAATATTACCGTATTAGCCGGAGTGCATAAAATAAACCAGGATAACAAAACGGTTTTTGGCGCTGGCCCTACTGATGAATTGCTTAATATTCAATTAGATTATGGGAACCCATTTGAAGACAGGTACCGCAAACCATTTGATTTCTTCAGGCTCCGTACCGATCTTACCTTTGGCGTTGGCAGAAAAATTTTAGACAATTTAACCGGATATGGTATTCTATTTGGCAATAACACAAGCTACGGTAAGCTTTCGGTACTTTACGGCGCCTATCAATATTATGATTACTGGGATAATAAAACCTTTGAATTAGGTGTGGTAGGTTTTGGTGGGGGGATATTTACCAAGTACCCCATAACTAAAAGCATCACGCTTTATACCAATGCGCACCTGGCATTTGTGCCGTTGGCCGGTAACAGCACACGCTTTGGCCCGGATACATCACAAGTTAGAGATTACACCTATAATAATGGCCTGGAAGCAAAGTTTGAAAGCACGCTCAATTTAGGAAAATATGTAAGTGCATCGGTAGCCTATTATTACTTTTTAATGCACACCATTGTTGGCCCTGCCGGTAATAATTACGTGGCTATTTTAAAACCAAGGCTCACAGTACAGCTTTATAAGAACATGAGTATTGGTTTTGAACATTTTGTTTATTACGATGATCGCTATTTACAAAACTTCCCTGCTATATATTCGGTACGAACAGAGCAAAAAATATTCCTGTCGTGGTTTATAGAAGACCCGCAGCGTAAGGGAAGGTATAACTAAACTATTGTTAACGTTAATATAAATAAATTGAAAAAAATAATAATAGCCGTATTGTGTATAATTTCGATGAGTGCACACGCTCAAATTGTTGACAGTATAAAAAAGGATCTGCTAACCGCTCCCGATACGGTGAAGCACCTGCACAGTAAATTCCTGTCGCTCGTTCCGCCCGCAGCCCTGATCACTTATGGTGGCATATCATTCGCTATTCCGGCTTTACGCAGATTAGATTATTCTATCAATAACGAGATCCTTAAAACCGACCCCGGCTTCAGCTCTGCAAAAACCGAGAACTATTTCCAGTTTGCTCCGGTAATTTTGGTGTATGGTTTAAACTTTGTGGGTGTATCCGGCAAGAATACCTTTCTTGATCGTACCATATTACTCGGCATATCGGGTGGCTTTGTAAGCATCATGACAAGCACACTTAAGCACACTACCAACCGGCTACGGCCAAATAGTGCCGATTATCTCTCCTTCCCATCCGGCCATACTTCCACCGCTTTCGCGGGAGCAGAATTTATGGCGCAGGAATACTCCGAAAAATCGCCGTGGTATGGTGTAGTGGGTTATACTATAGCCACAACAACGGGCATCTTCCGCCTCTATAATCACGATCATTGGTTTAGCGATGTTGTGGCCGGGGCTGGTTTCGGTATCATATCAACCAAACTGGCTTACCTGGTTTACCCCTACCTGCGTAATGCTTTAACACGTACCGATAAGAAAGGCAAAAGCAGTATGCTGGTTCCAACTTACCAGGATGGTATGGCGGGCTTTACATTTGCTATGCAACTGTAAAGACATCGGGCTAAAACTTAATCATCTCATAATTTAAAATTAAGTTTTGCTAAACTTATGCTGGCGATATTGTTATTCAATTAAAATACAAAAGCCATGAAAACAGAAACAGCAGAATTATTGGATTACAACGAAGCTATTGATCCGATTGAAGGTGACGAAGAAACTACTTATACCGACGATGATCTGGATACTGAAAGTGAAGATGACCAGCACGAAATTCAAGTAGGGAACAGCATTAACGAACCCGATGCCGAAGACGCCGATCTTGGCCCCACAGAAGCCAACCTGCCCGATGATGAGTCGACAGATGATGACGAGTAAAGGTTAAAGCTTACTATAAACCTTAAACAAAGGGCACAGTAAATGTATATTACTGTGCCCTTTGTTATTATGCAAACTAAATACAGACATGAGTGTTATTGTATTATCAAATAACAATAAACACAGATCATGAAAAAGCTAAAATTATTAATAATACCCGCCCTATTGGTTTCAGTACAGTTAATGGCACAAACCAAAACATCGAGCGATGGCTCAGTTGGCAAAACCATTAACAAAATAGGCAATAAAACAGCGCAAGTAGCTGTAAAAGGTGCATCGGTAATTACCGACAAGGTGTATCGCGATAAACGCGGACCAGGTGGCCAAACCGTATACATCAACAAACACTCTCACTACTATTACGTAAACGGCCGTGGCAAAAAGGTTTACATCACCAAAGCCCAAATGAAAAACGAAAAAGAGGATTAATAAACTTATTCCATTTAATAATAAAGCCTGCAACTTGAGAAGTTTGCGGGCTTTGTTATTTAATTGATAATTGCGACTTTGGTAATTGCTACCTGATCGCCGGTACTTCCAAATATAGTATGAGCCTTGTTTGACCATTGGCTATGGGCACCTAACACCTTAATTATTAAAGTGTACGCCGATTTAACCAATATCGGACTTACATATTTGATACCCGTGTTCGGATTTTTGCTATAGAAGTCAATAGTAGCTGTAGCGATAATCTTTTTGTTCTTATCAAGCAAATCAACTTTAGCATAGCCACCGTTCAATGAATTGTAACCGTATAGTTTGATCTGGCTACCTGTAAAATTAATATTCATTTGAGCTCCTTCGGCGGCCGATACATTCATAACTTCTACAGCATCATTTTTACCCGGCCCATCCCATTTACCTTGATAGCTTATTTGCTTTTTACCCGCATAAACTATAGCCTTATTTTCAAACTTATCCGTTCCCCACTGAGCTGTGGATAAATTCAGCTTCCAGGCATCAATAAATTGAGGAATAGCTATCGAGCTCTCCGATACCTTAAGAGGTTGCCAAACATACGTTGCCGCGCTGCCCTGCCGCGGGTACGACCACCTGTCGCCCATAAACATATACGTTGTGTCTTTCTTAATACCAGGTAAGGGCAAAACAAATGTTGTTTGCGAATCCCAGGTCAGCTTTTTATCTGGTGCAAAATACCCCCGGCTTATCCATGGTCCTTTTAAGGAATTTGCCGTGAAGTAAAAGTTATCGTTCCGCTCCCAGCTTGTGCGGGAAGAGGCCAGCCAGAAATAAGTATTATTCGCTTTAAATACTGCCGGCGATTCCGATTCCGGCGTCATGTCCTTTAGCACCTGCTCAGTTACGCTGTGATAATCATTAGCTAACTTAAATATATTGCCGCCATGTATCAACACATAGCCGGATCCATCGCCATCCTGAAAGGTGCCCATATCCCACTTTTTGATGGGCTTACCGTTAAAAAGCAGCGGTCCCATTAAGGTATAATCACCGGTAATGGTTGCCGAAATTGCATAGGCTATATAAGGGTCTTTATAACCTAGATTATCGGCATGCATAAATAAAATAAACTCCCCGGTTAAAGGGCATTTCATTACTTTAACCCGTTCACCAACACGGTTAGGTCCCAATATACCATCTTGTTGTATTTTAAGAACCTGGTTTTCAAATTTCCAGTTATATAGATCGGCAGATGAGTAACAATTGAAAGCCGTAAACGCGTTATTCGTATCAGAATGGCATTCACCAATTAAATAAAATCTTCCATTCTCTTTAATGATATTGGCTCCGTGCGCATTAACAATATTTCCATGGTCATCAAACCACGGTACGCCCGAGTAAATAGCATTGTATTGAACATTTGTAACACCTTGCCCAAGGCAGTATCTATTACCAACATAAAAAAACAGAGC
The DNA here is from genome assembly GCF_039921305.1 of Mucilaginibacter sp. Taxonomy (GTDB): domain Bacteria; phylum Bacteroidota; class Bacteroidia; order Sphingobacteriales; family Sphingobacteriaceae; genus Mucilaginibacter. The sequence goes on along the minus strand of NZ_JBDSCA010000025.1, from coordinate 118,077 downwards.
GAGGCATAAGATATATTTGACATTACCCATGCACAAATATGCATAAGTAATATCAAATTAAACCCTGGTCAACAAAAGATGCCCAGCCAAAGCCGGGCACCATATAAATCAAATTCTTTCGGACTTTCCGTCTTTCCAGACTTCCGGACTACCTACAATCCCAAATCCTTCATCACCACCTCAATCTTCTTATCCAAAACAGCTTCAGTTTCGGCAAAGGCATTTTTATTAGCCAGCTTAGTATTCACGCTGCAATAAAATTTGATCTTAGGCTCAGTACCCGATGGGCGTGCCGAAACCACGGTACCATCCTCGCTGATGAATTGTAGCACATCGCTCTTTGGCAGATCGATAGGTTTGGTGGTATTGGTATCCAGGTCGGTTTCAACACGGAACTCATAATCCTTTAAAGCGATAACCTTTGAGCCACCCAAAGTTTTAGGCGGGTTGTTGCGGTATTGTTCCATCATCGCTTTAATTTCCTGCGCGCCGCTTTGTCCTTTTTTGGTGATGGATATTAAGGTTTCTTTGTAAAAACCGTATTCCAGGTAAGTTTCAACCAGAGCCTCAAACAAGCTGCTGCCTTTATCTTTGTAAAAGGCCGTCATCTCGGCAATAAACGCGCCCGATACAATGGCATCCTTATCACGCACAAACTCACCTATCAGGTAGCCGTAGCTTTCTTCGCCACCACCAATAAAGGTTTCTTTGCCGCTTAACTGGGTCATTAATTCGCCAATGTATTTAAAGCCGGTCAGCGTGTTAAAAAACTTAACGCCTTTGGCATTGGCAATCTGTTCTATCAGGTTACTGGTTACAATGGTTTTAACAATATATTCTTTGCCAGTGAGTTTACCCCGCTCCTGCCAGGCGGTAAGCAGGTAGTTGATCAGTAAGCTGCCGGTTTGGTTACCGTTAAGCAATACCCATTCGCCCGCGGTATTTTTTACGGCTATGCCTACACGGTCGGCATCCGGGTCGGTTGCCAATACTAAGTCGGCATCTATTTCTTTAGCCTTTTTCATGGCTAAGGTAAGGGCTTCTTTTTCTTCGGGGTTAGGGTAAATTACGGTTGGGAAGTTACCATCTGGAGTGGCCTGCTCTTCAACTATAGTAACGTTGTTAAAACCAAATTGCGCTAAAGCTTTAGGCATCAAAGTAATACCCGTACCATGTATAGGCGAGTAAACTATCTTAAGGTCTTTCTGACGTTTAATAGCCTCCGGCGATACCGAAAGTGTGGTAATGGCATCCAGATAAAGCTTATCTATCTCTTCGCCTATTAATTCAATATTAGCTTCAACGCGGTTAAATTTAATATCATCAACACTGGCTATAGCGGCAACCTCATCCATCACAGCTACATCCTCCGGCGATACAAACTGACCGCCATCGGCACCGTAAGCCTTGTAACCATTATACTCTTTAGGGTTATGCGAAGCCGTGATCATCACCCCACTCTTGCAACCCAAATGCCGTATCGCGAAAGAAAGTTCCGGCGTAGGCCTCAACTCCTTAAAAAAGTAAACATGGACATCATTAGCCGAAAACACCTCGGCAGTAATGCGGGCAAACAGATCAGAATTATTACGACTATCGTGAGATATGGCAACTTTAACCTTTTCGCCAGGATAGGTTTTCTTTAAGTGATTACACAAACCCTGCGTAGCCGCGCCAATAGTATATTTATTAATCCGGTTTGAGCCCGGACCCATAGTACCACGTAAACCGCCGGTGCCGAACTCAAGGTCGCGGTAAAACGAATCGGTTATTTCGGTATAAGCTTTATCATCAAGCAGTTTTTGTATTTGTTGTTTAACGCCGGCATCGTAGTTACCATTGAGCCATGTATTCACTTTCTGTTGAACAGAAGCATCTAATTCCTGCATATGTATTTATTATTAATGTTTGATCTATGTTGCTTTATGCTAACAAATATGCTAATAAAAAGTTGTGGTGCATTAATTGAATCAATATTATTTGAGATAAAAATTGAATATAAGGGTAACAAATTAACAGGATGATTGATATAAACACATCAGCAAATTAAGGGATTGATAACGCTGATCATTTCTTTGCTGGCCCCGCGATGGGGCCGCAGAGATTTTTTTGTTTAATAACATTACCATAGCCTGTAGCCTTGGGTAATAGTTATATTTGCAATTCGGTTCAAAATAGTTAAAGTAATTTTTAGCCCTAACCGTTAACTCAAACAAATCAACCTTTTTACAAATGGATAAAAAGCCCGGCATACTCACGTTGCTCAAACCTTACCGGGGTTTAGTGCTGCTATTATTAATATTCACCCTTTTTGGTAATGCCATTAACTTACTGTTACCCAAAATCATATCAAACAGCATTGATGCTTTTACGCATGGCACCTTTGTTTTCAACCCCATATTGATTGAGTTTAGCGTTGCTGTTGGAGCCATATTTATATTTACCTATTTGCAAAGCGTTATTCAAACCTATGCCTCGGAGCGCGTTGCACGCGATTTGCGAACCCGCCTGTCTGACAAAATATCCAAGCAAAACAATGCCTTTATCGAAACCGCAAACCCATCCAAACTGTTAACCAACTTAACTACCGATGTTGATTCCATTAAGCTTTTCATATCACAAGCCATTGTATCTATCGTATCGTCGTTGTTTATCATTATCGGTTCAAGTGTATTGCTGCTTACCATTAACTGGCAACTGGCACTTTGTGTAATCGCTATTATCCCGATAATCGGTTTCACATTCTACACCGTATTAAAAAAGGTAAGGGCCATTTTTATCCAAAGCCGCGCCGTTATTGATTGGCTGAACAAGGTAATTAACGAAAGCATTTTAGGTTCGGCCATTATCCGGGTGGTTAACTCGCAACAACTGGAATACAATAAATTTTTGGCGGCCAATACCAAAGCCCGCGATTTCGGCTTGCAGATCCTCACACTTTTCGCCGGGCTAATTCCGGTGATTACCTTCTCGGCCAATATGGCGGTGTTGAGTATTTTAGCATTAGGTGGTCATTTTGTGATCACAGGCAGCATGAGTCTGGGCGATTTCGCGGCTTTCAATAGTTATTTATCTATGCTCATCTTCCCCATATTGATTATTGGTTTTATGAGCAATGTGATAGCACAAGCCACGGCATCATACGAGCGTATCCGCATAGTGATTGAAAGCCCGGAACTGGAAGAACCCGGTACCATTACCGATATCGTTCGTGGTGATATTGAATTGAAAGACGTAAACGTTTTGTACGGACAAAAACCCGTATTGAGAGATATCTCCTTTGCCATTAAAGCCGGGACACGTACCGCGGTTATTGGCCCAACCGCGGCAGGTAAAACACAACTACTTTATCTCTTGACGGGATTGATCAAAGCCAATAGCGGTATAGTTGAACTGGACGGCCATAATGTTGATGAGTACAATACCCAGGCTTTCCATAGCCAGGTGGGTTTTGTATTTCAGGATAGCATTATTTTTAATATGAGCATCCGCGAGAACATTGCTTTTAGTGATACTGTTACCGATGAATCACTGCAAAAAGCGATAGATACTGCCGAACTGCGCGAGTTTATTGATGCCCTACCGGAGAAGTTGAGCACCATCGTTTCTGAACGTGGTTCAAGCCTTTCGGGCGGACAAAAACAGCGCATTATGTTAGCGCGTGCCTTAGCCATAAATCCGAAGGTTTTATTACTGGATGATTTTACTGCCCGGGTTGATAACAATACCGAAAAGAAAATATTAGAAAACATTGAGAAAAATTACCCCGGCTTAACGCTGCTATCGGTAACGCAAAAAATTGCAGCCGTTGAGCATTACGATCAGATCATTTTACTGATGCAGGGCGAGATTATCGCCAGCGGTAAGCACGAGCAACTGGTACAAACCAGTCCGGAATATATCCAACTGTTTAATTCACAACAAAGCACCAGCAACTATGAATTACGACCTGAATAAGCTATCAGAACAGCAGAAGAAAAACTCTACCTATGCCGCGCTGAAAAGCTTGTTAAAGCTCATAGCGCACGAGCGGAAGAACCTGCTTATCGCCATGGTGTTTATCCTGGTTAACTCAACAATTAACCTGCTTGGCCCATTTTTAGTGGGGCATACTATTGATAAATACATTCAGCACAAGCAATACCACGGTGTATTGGTATTTTCGGGCATACTGTTAGGCATGTATTTGATAGGCTTATGCACCAGCTACTTCCAAACCAAATTGATGGGAAGCGTGGGCCAGCGCCTGCTATTTACCTTACGTAACTCCATATTTAACAAACTACAACAGTTACCGGTAGCTTTCTTTAACGCCAACAAAGCCGGCGATCTGATATCGCGCGTTAATAACGATACCGATAAGCTTAACACTTTCTTTTCGCAATCGCTGATGCAATTTGTGGGTAGCATTGCTATCATGATTGGCGCAGGTATTTTCTTGCTTTGTATTAACGTGAAACTTGGTGCTGCTGCATTGGTGCCTGGTGTATTGATACTGCTGTTTACACAGATCGTATCCCCATGGGTGAAACGCAAAAACGCCATCAACTTAAAAAGCACAGGCGGCATGAGCGCCGAAATTCAGGAAAGCCTGAATAACTTCCGTGTCATCATCGCATTTAACCGCCGCGATTATTTCCGTAAACGTTTTGACGAGGCCAATCAGCAAAATTATAGCACTGCTATTGGCGCGGGATTAGCCAACAACTTACTGCTGCCGGTTTACAGCATGCTCTCCAGTTTCGGTACGCTCATCGTTTTAACCTATGGTATTTACCTCATCTCAATCGGCGAATTTAGCGTGGGGTTATTAGTGAGTTATTTAGCCTATGTTACCAACTTTTACAACCCTTTAAGGCAGTTAGCTTCGCTATGGACCAGTTTCCAGGTGGCAATGGCTGGCTGGGACCGGATCGCCCAGATATTATCATTAGAAGCTGATCTGCCGATCATCGAACCAAAATATCCCGAAACATCAACCGCGTTGGTAGAATTTAGAAACGTAAAATTCGGCTATCAGGATGGTACCGAAATACTGCATAATGTATCACTTACTTTAGAACGTGGTAAAACCTACGCCTTTGTTGGCCCTACTGGTGGCGGTAAAACTACCACAGCTTCGCTTATTGCGAGGTTATACGACCCAACATCGGGCACAGTATTATTGGATGGAAAAGATATCCGCAGCTACCAGCCCGAAGAACGCTCTAAAAAAGTAGGCTTTATTTTGCAGGAACCTTTTTTGTTCACTGGAACGGTTAAAGAAAACATTTTGTACGGTAACGAGCAATATGCAGACTATAGCAATGAGCAACTCGAAGTTGTAATTAAGGAGGCCAATTTGGAAAGCCTGCTTACTATTTTTGAAACAGGATTAGAAACCAAAGTAACATCCGGAGGCGATGGCATTAGTCTTGGTCAAAAGCAATTGATAGCCTTTATGCGTGCTGTTTTGCGCAATCCGGAAGTATTGATATTAGACGAAGCAACCGCCAACATTGATACGGTAACTGAGCAGCTTTTGGGCGATATTTTAAACAAGCTATCGGCTAATACAACCCGTATTATTATAGCTCACCGTTTAAATACTATTGAGAATGCCGACGAAATATTCTTTGTAAATGCCGGCGAGGTGATACCGGCAGGTTCGTTTAACGACGCGCTGGATAAATTATTGAGTGGTAAACGGGTAAGCTGATCTTAACAAAAATTTCTTTTTATTTTGCTGTTGTGAAATCCTAATTTACTACAAAATTGTTGTCGAACTTTGATGAAGATTTAATTGTAGATCCATTTAAGTTTCAACGGCATTGAAAATATTAATTATTGAAGATGAACCCGGTTTGCTGGAAAGTATTGAAGATTACTTTACCGAAGCAGGGAACGTTTGCGAAACCGCTACAGATTATCATTCGGCTATAGCCAAGGTTAGCTTGTACAGCTATGATTGCATTTTGCTGGATATTACCCTGCCTGATGGTAATGGCTTAAACATTCTGAAATATTTAAAGGAGCATAACAAAACCGATGGCGTATTGATCATATCGGCTAAAAACTCGTTGGATGATAAACTTCAGGGTTTAGATCTGGGTGCCGATGATTACCTGGTTAAACCCTTTCACTTATCCGAATTAAAGGCGCGTGTAACAGCTATTATCCGCCGCAAGGCATTTAGCGGCAGCAATGTTTTGATATTTAACGAAATCAATATTGATTTGCAGGCTAAAGAGGTTAAGGTTAATAACCAGCCCATCAAATTTACACGGAAAGAGTATGCGCTGCTGCTTTACTTTTTTGCCAACAAGGGCAAGGTAGTATCTAAAAACGCCATTGCCGAACACCTTTGGGGCGATGCCGCCGATATGGCTGATAATTTTGATTTTATCTATTCGCACGTAAAAAATGTGCGTAAAAAACTGGAAGAAGCCGGCAGTAAAGATTATATAAAAGCCGCCTATGGCATGGGTTATAAATTAGCAGATATATGAAACTGTTTACCCATTACAACCGTGTAAACCTGCTTACAACCATTATTGTACTGTTTATTACGGGTGCTATTTATTATGGGGCCATCAGTTATATTTTGAACCATCAGGTTGATAAAGATATTAGAACCGAAGAAGCCGAAACCTTAGATTATATTAAGGAACATAATACTTTGCCCGAAGCTATAGATTCCAAGTATTTAACTGTTACCTATTTGCAGGTTAACCAACCGGTAGAGCGTCGTTTTTCGAATGCTGATTTTTACAACAAAAAAGAGGGCGAAAAGGAATCTGGCAGGGCGCTAATAACTTCGGCTGTGGTTAACGGCCGTATATACCAGGTTACCATTTCCGAATCAAAAGTTGAAACTGAAGATCTGATCCGGATAGTTTTTGGTATTACCATAGGGGTTATTTTGTTTTTGCTGCTTGTATTATTTATTACTAACCGCTTTATTTTAAACAGGATATGGAAACCATTTTATGGCACACTACATCAACTACGTGCATTTAGTTTGAACGATGGCAACGATGTATCGGCCCAACCTTCAAAAATTGATGAATTTAACGAGTTGAACCAGGCAGTAGAGCATATGAGTGCCAGGGTAAAACGGGATTATAAAGATCTGAAAGCTTTTACCGAGAATGCATCGCACGAGTTGCTCACGCCGATAGCTGTTATTAATTCTAAAATGGACTCGTTGATTCAAACTGGCGAATATAATGAGCAGCAAAGTAAATTGCTTGATGATGTTTATGATGCCGTATCGCGGTTAACGCGCTTAAACCAATCGCTTTTGTTATTGGTTAAAATAGAGAATAAACTGGTTACCGATAACGAGATTATTCATTTAAAGCCTTTGATTGAGGAAAAGATAAGTGAGTTTAAAGAGCTTTTCCATGATAAACAACTCGTTTTTACATGCGAGATGACCGATAAACAGGTTACCACCAGCAGGTATTTGATCGAAATTTTATTGAACAACCTATTAAGCAATGCCATGCGCCATAATTACCAGAATGGTGAGATCAATGTGTTATTAACCAACACAAAATTAATGATACAAAATACCGGTACCGAAAACGCTTTGCCCCAAAACGAAATATATAAACGGTTTAATAAATCGGCATCATCCGAAGGAACGGGACTGGGTTTAACCATTTGTAAGCAGATATGTGATAACTATGGCTATCAGCTAAATTATAGTTACGATACATTATATCATTCATTCACAATTTTATTTAATCAGCAATAAACAAAAACCATGAAAAAAGTATTTTCGGTCCTTTTAGGATTATTATTGATCACTGCTGCAACAGTTAATGCACAGGATAAGCAGTATGTATTGGATAAAAAGATAAGTTTGCCGGGTGATGGTGGGTATGATTATCTTTCCATAGATAAAGTAAACAACCGCCTGTATGTTTCGCACGGAACGGCGGTTAATGTGGTTGATCTGGCTACCGAAAAAGTTATCGGCACTATTGATGGCATGGTAGGTGTTCATGGTATAGCTATTGATAACAAGGTGAACAAGGGATTTATTAGCGATGGCCGTGGAAACGCCGCTGTAGCTTTTGATTTAAAAACCTTAGCAAAGGTTGCAACTATCCCATTGAGCAACAAAGGTGCCGATGCACTTATGTATGATGCTTTTAGCGATAAAGTATATGTTTTTAATGGCGATAGCAACAACTCGTCGGTAGTTGATCCGAATACTTTAAAGCAGGTGGGCACCATCGCATTAAGCGGCGCGCCTGAGTTTGCGGTAAGTAACGGTAAAGGATTAATTTATAATAATCTTGAAGATAAAAACAGCCTGGATGTGATCGATACCAAAACTCAAAAGGTAATTAAAAACTACCCATTAGCACCTTGTGGCGGCCCAACCGGTTTGGCTTTGGACGAGAAGAACCAGCGCCTGTTCACTGTTTGCCGTGAGAACAAAGGCATGACCGTTATTGATGCTACAAATGGTAAAGTTATCACTACAATAGCGATTGGCGCTGGTGTTGATGCTGTTGCTTATGATGCGGAAACTAAACTGATACTGATATCAAACGGTGATGCCACTACTACCATTATCAAACAAGTATCGGCAAACGAATATAAAGTGGTGCAGACTTTAACTACCCAAATTAGGGCTAAAACCTTAGCTCTGGATACCAAAACGCATAAAATTTATTTGAGCGTTGCCGAATTTGAGAAAGGCACGCGCAAAGCTTTATCCGGTACTTTTACGGTGCTGGTTTATAAGTTGCAGTAAAATATTCTCTTTTGATGTCATTTCGACGAGGTACGAGGAGAAATCTTTTACGTATGATAAGTCTACAGCAGATCAAGCACACGCAAAAGATTTCTCACTATCGTTCGAAATGACATTTTTTATTGGTCGGTTTTCCCAAAAAATTACCTATTTTTGCCCAAATCCACCCAGGTAATGCTAAATCCAATATTACTCGACGGCCAGAAATTCCAGATCACCATTCAACGCCTTTGCAGGCAATTGATAGAAAACCATAACGATTTTTCAAATTCTGTTATCATTGGGATACAGCCGCGCGGCCGGTATCTGGCCAAACGTATTGCCGAAGAGTTACGTAAAATACTTCCGGAAAAAACCATTCAACAGGGCGATCTGGATATTACTTTTTTCCGCGATGATTTTCGCAGGCGCGAATCGCCGTTAGTACCTAACCAAACCAAGATAGATTTTATTGTTGAAGGCAAAAAAGTAATCATGATAGATGATGTACTTTGGACAGGCCGTACCATACGCGCCGCAATGGATGCCATGCTGGCCTTTGGGCGCCCGCAAAAAGTAGAATTATTGGTACTGGTTGACAGACGTTATTCGCGCGACCTGCCTGTAGCGGCTGATTATATTGGTATTGAAGTTGACTCCATCGCATCGCAAAAAGTAGTGGTGAGTTGGAAAGAAACAGACGGAGAAGATAAGATAGTGTTATTATCAGATGTAAAATAAAAGATTCGTCATTGCTTATGTAGAGATTGCTTCGTTCCTCGCAATGACGATTTGGTAAGATATAAAGAAAACAATGCATACATTAAGCACCCGCCATTTATTAGGAATCAAGGATCTGAATAAAAAAGATATTGAACTGATATTTGAAACAGCCGATACTTTTAAAGATGTTTTAAACCGTCCGATAAAAAAAGTACCGTCGTTGCGGGATGTTACTATCGCCAATATATTTTTTGAGAATTCTACCCGTACACGTTTATCGTTTGAGCTAGCTCAAAAACGCCTTTCGGCAGATGTGGTGAATTTCGCGGCATCATCGTCATCGGTAAGCAAGGGCGAAACGCTGATCGACACCGTAAACAACATACTGGCCATGAAGGTTGATATGGTGGTAATGCGCCACCCTTATGCAGGGGCAGGAATATTTTTATCCAAACATGTAAAGGCCCAAATAGTAAACGCTGGTGACGGCGCGCACGAACATCCTACCCAAGCCTTGCTCGATGCTTTCTCCATCCGCGAAAAATATGGTGAGGTTGCGGGCAAAAAAGTGGTTATTGTGGGTGATATTTTACACTCGCGGGTTGCCTTATCCAACATACTTTGCTTAAAACAATTAGGCGCCGAAGTTATGGTTTGCGGCCCCACAACGCTGATCCCTAAATTTATTGGATCGTTAGGTGTTAAGGTTGAACATGACCTGAGAAAAGCTCTGAATTGGTGCGATGTAGCCAATATGCTCCGCATCCAGTTAGAGCGTCAGGACATTAAGTATTTCCCATCGTTACGGGAATACACCATGCTTTATGGTTTGAATAAAACCATATTAGATTCGCTAGATAAAGAGATCACGGTAATGCACCCCGGGCCTATTAACCGTGGGGTTGAGATCACCAGCGATGTTGCAGATAGCAAGCAATCTATTATTCTTGACCAAGTTGAGAATGGGGTTGCTGTGCGAATGGCTGTGTTGTATTTACTGGCCGGGCAAACGCAGTAAATAAGCTTATGAGAATAAAGTATTGTTTGCTATTCTCTGTCTTACTTACAATTTTTTCGTGTAAACAAAAAAACTACGACCAAAAAATTTTAGGCGAATGGAACCTTGCGTCAACCTCTTTTACTGAAAAAGGAAAAGAAACAGTAGACACCTTTAGAATGCAGCATTCCCTTAATGTGAGTGGATATCTGTTTGTCAAAAACAATGTTTGCATTAACAAAGCCGGGTATTTCGACTACAAAACCAAAAATGAAATTTGGAAGCCTAAAACCAAATATGAGTTAATCGGCAACAATCTAAATATATTTGACCCATCGGACCGCAAGTGGGTAAACTGGAAGATAGTTTCGTTAACGGATGACACATTGGTAATTAAAAAGAATGATAACGATACTGACAACCCTGTAAAATATCAATATATAAAACAGCATATTGCTCCCCTTAAAGCTGATTTTGCCGATGAAATAGTTTTATCGGCATACAGTACCTGGGGCATTAATCATGATATCATTATTAAACAAAACGGTGCTGTTTTATACCGTGGTTTTAACAGCAATAACAAGCTCGAATACTTAACTGCCAATATTAGTTTAGACAAGTTTATAAGCATTGAACAAGGTTTTGCCAAGGCGGATTTCCTCCGCTTAAAACATGATTATTCAACCAACGGTGCGGATGGATCAGAAGTAAGTATCAGTTTTGTCAAAGATGGAAAGATCATTAAATCAATTCATGATTATGAACGAAGCGGGCCATTCGAATTAGTTTGGGCTTATTTGCCCTTAGAGTATTTGCATGAACATCTCAAATTTAAACCTGTAGATGGCAAATTTTTAAGCCCAGACGTGCAACTTCCATTTTTTGAAAAAGGTAGCGATAGGGGTTTTATTAACTCGTCTGCAGGCTTTTATCTTTTGAGTTTAATCAGGAGTGGAAAGCTTACAAACAAAAAATTTCACCCAGAATACAGATTGAAATTTTATAAATCTGACAACTTATTAAAAATGGAAACTGATGGACAAATTTATCAAGCCAATTGGGAAGATGGAGGCCAAACCAGTTACGACATCGGATTCAACTTCATCAATAACAATCAGGATAAAATTGGCTTTATAAAAAATCTTGCAACAGGTCAGATTAAATTCCCTCCGCCACTACGAAAGTACTCCCACCCAAAAAAACCAAATCATCAATAGCAGCCGTATTTTTAGCTGATTGAAAAGCTGATTGAACATCCGGGTAAACATCACCATTCAAACCAAAACTTTGCGCTTGCAACTGCAAATTTTCGGCATCCAGCCCACGAGGGATGTTGGGTTTACAGAAATAGTAGGTGGCATCTTGCGGAAGCATACTCAACACTTTGCTGATATCTTTGTCGTTTACCATACCCATTACAAAATGCAGGTGCTTATATGGTGTTGCGGCTATATTTTTGAGTACTTCGGCAATACCTTCGGGGTTGTGCCCGGTATCGGCTATTACTAATGGGGAGTGGCTCAATATATCCCATCGGCCACGTAAGCCTGTGAGCGTTTTAACTTGCCTTAACGCTGTTTGAATATCCGCATCGGCTATGGTATAACCTTGCGATCTTAGCTCCTTTATAGCGCACAAAACCGCTTTTGCATTTTTGGCCTGGTAAGTACCGGACAGGTCGAGACGTATGTCGATATCGGCAGTGGGGAAATTCAGATCGGAGATATCTGAGAAATCAGTTTTGTGTAAGATTAAGTCGAGATAGTTATTTGAAGTTCCCCCATGTGTAATCTCGGCTTCAAACGCTTGTGAGGCGAAAGTGAGTTGGGCATTTTGTTGCTTTGCCTTCGCAATAAAAACTTCGGCGACTTCGGATTGGTATTCGCCTATGATAACCGGGATGTTGGGTTTAATGATACCGGCCTTCTCACCTGCTATTAATGGTAAAGTATCGCCCAATAAATTCATATGATCCCAGCCGATATTGGTGATGATGGAGAACAGCGGGGTAATAATATTGGTGGAATCTAATCTCCCGCCAAGGCCAACTTCGATGATGGCGATATCAACTTTTTCTTTAGCGAATACATCAAAGGCCAGGCCTACCGTCATTTCGAAAAACGAGGGTTGGATATCGTTAAAATCGGGCTGGTACTTTGCTACAAAATCAATAACGGTTTGCTCGGAGATCATCTCGCCGTTAACACGGATCCGCTCCCTGAAATCACATAAGTGAGGCGATGTATACAAACCGGTTTTATAACCCGCTGTTTGCAGCACTGCCGCCAGCATGTGCGATGTGGAACCCTTGCCGTTGGTACCGCCAACATGTATGGTTTTGAACTTGTTTTGAGGGTTATCTAACCGTTTACATAGCTCGATGGTGTTATCCAGATCTGCCTTGTATGCCGATGCCCCTACCCTGGTGAACATAGGGAGTTGTGTGTAAAGGTAGTTGAGGGTTTCGGGGTAGGTCATTTAAGCAGTTCATGGTTCATAGATGATAGTTCATGGTAGAAGAATTTTTCCTTGCTATGAACTATTATCTATGAACTGTTTATCAATTTACTTTAAACACAAAAGTAACAACGCCGGTTTGTGTATCGGGTGCCAGTTCTGATGCATTTAGTTTTGAACCTAATACTGCCTGTACACATTTATTTAACAGGGCGTTATCACCAGCTACGGTGGTACCGCGGCCTACGCTGGCATCAATTACGTTGCCATTTTTATCGGCTTTGATATCTATTTTTACGATGCCGGGGGTACGTTTAGGGTTATCAACCGATGGTTTGGTAATAAAGCTACGTTGCGACATGCTCAAACCGCCGTTACCAGAACCTGTACCATTGTAATTATCGCTCAATGTTGAGCCGTTTGCCTTGCCCTGGTTGCCGGGAGTATTTGTTGTTCCGTCGCCGGCTCCGGTTCCTGTTGTTTTAGGGCCTTTGTATAGCGCGTTTTGATTTAAGGTTGGTTTGCTATCGGCCTTTTTAGCATCTGTAGCAGAGGTATTGTTTGATTTTTTGCTATTATCGGCTATAACCGGGGCATCTTCGCTATTTTGGGTTACCACCTTTTCGCTGGCATCGTTAGTCGCTTTTTCGCTGCTTTGGTTTGGTGTGATTTTATTTGGCGCAGTTTTGTTCGACTTTTCGGCGCGCGATATTTCTTCGGCACTCATATAATCGTTACCCATGCCCTGGTCTGTGGTGCCGTAATTTACCAATATACCACCGGTACCCTCTTCCTGCTTAAGCGGCATCTTAAATGTAAAAAGAAAGCACAAAGCAAGCAAAAAGCTCATCACTATTGCGGTAGCTATAAATGCCTTGGGGTAATTATTTTCTTCCCGGTATTCCATTTTATTTAGGCACTGTAGCCAGTACTAACTTGATGTTTAATTTTTGGGCAATATCCAATATCGAAACCACGTTTTGAATAGCAACCGTTTTTTCGACGTATAAAACGATGGTTAACTGGCTGGCTTCGTTACTGTATTTGCTTAGTGTTGCCTGCAGATCGCTTTCTTTGATCTCTTTCTTCTCAACATAATATTTCAGATCCTGTGTTACAGATACTGTAATTGTTTTTTTGGCAATTGACTTACCCGAAGCCGCCTTGGGTAACGACAGCTTGATAACATTAGGATTTGTAACCGTTGATGCGATGAGGAAGAACAGCAGCAAAAAGAACATAATGTCGTTCATTGCCGAAGTTTGCAATTCCGCTCTGGCGCGTTTTTGTCTTCTGCTTAAATTCATTTTCCTGGTTCTTCTAAAAGGTCGATAAATTCGATGGCATCGGTTTCCAGCTTCAAAATTACTTTATCAACCATAATATTCAAAATATTGTAAAGTACATAGGCTATTAAACCAACAACCAAACCTGCTGCGGAAGTTATCATTTTAACATATAAACCACCTGATATGGTAGAAAGGCTGTAATTATCGGTTGTTGAGATATCAAAGAAGATCTTGATCACACCGATAATGGTTCCGAGGAAACCAAACATGGGTGCTATACCGGCAACGATACCCAATATGGCAATATTTTTTTCGAGTTTAGATACTTCGAGCTTGCCGATGTTTTCGATAGCGCCCTCGATATCTTTTATCGGGCGGCCAATGCGAAGCAAGCCTTTAGCCAACATACGACCCAATGGCGAATTACTGTTCTTACAGATGGCTATGGCAGAATCCAACTTCCCGGTAAGGATACTTGAACGTACCTGCGACATGAGGTTTGATTCGTCTTTAGCGGCCTTGCGGATAGTAAAATAGCGTTCGAAGAAAATAACTAATCCTAAAACGGCCAATATCCCGATAGGGATCATTACCCAACCACCTTTTACCAAAAGATCGCCGATACGGAGTTCTTGTTGCGGTGCAGCTATTGTTTGACCGGTTTTGCTTAATGTATCAACAACCTGGTGCGCGGTGTCTATTGCTTGCAGTAATAACATCATTTATTGTGTTTTGTATGGATATTTTTGAATGAAAACGTCTTGTAGCCTTAACTGCTTTTTAAACTCATCAAGGTGATTTTTTGCAGAATCGGCATTAAAATAGTGCGCCACGGTGAGCTGATAGGGATTAGCCCCACCATCAGGATTGCGGCGTATCTCTACTACTAATCCTTTGGCATATCTATACCTGTCGTATTCTTTTTGAGCACCTTCTATCGCGGCAAATTTAAATATAACTATGCCAAAGGTATCGCGCGGTGCTTCGGGGCCTAATATTTTACTTTTGGTGCTTGAATCGATCACCGGTGTTGCACCTATATCTTTTTGCGCCTGTATGGCCCGTTGGATAGAATCGGATATTTGCCTTTTGCGGGCTTTTTCTGTAGTGATAGTTACCGGAGGGGGGCCACTTTGCCCTATAAATCTATCAAACAATGCCGGCTTCATTTTATAGGCAGCTATGAGGCTTATGCCGCTTATCAAAATGATAAGGGCAATTACTAAAACGCCGGTACTAATACGCGCTGGCTTTTTACCTTCGGCATCCAGTTCTTCTTCTATTATCTCCTTATTATTAACAGTGCTTAAAGGTTTACCGGGCATAGGCTCGCCGCGTAATAAGGCAGCAGTAAAGGCCGATGGCTTTTCGGTATGGGGCATTTGAATTAAGGGTTTGCTCATGTCGCCTTCCTTCATCCGGTTGCGGCGTAACCTTACGGGGGCAAGGCCATAAAACAGCTCGTTATTGTTGTTTAGCTTTTTGGGCATAAAAACCAACTGGCTACGGCGTATGCTAAATGTACCCAGATCGCCCAGAGGGATATTTTCGGTAGCGGCCAATTGTATAATGCCGCTTACAAATTTATCCAGATGGTAACGCGCTGTTGAAACACTTGTAGAGCCTTCGGTAGCCAATACTTGTACTAATTCGTTATCATCTTCCTGTAGTTCCGGATTAAACTGGAGTTGGAGCGATGGCGGATAAAATTGCTGCTGCTCTTTACTGTAATAGCCCTCAAGCCGGCTCCTGTAAAAAGTGCCCAGACCCGGAACAACCAGTTTTTCCTGATGCTCCAGTAACTCACTTATAATACCGGCTATATCCATTTGGCTAAAAATACTCCTAAATTCACTAACATCAAAACCCGGTTAAAATTTATAACCTGCCCCACCAAATATATTAAACCCGTAATTAGGGTAGTACAACCATGTTTGATAGCTGTTACTCAATATGTTATTTACCTGCCCGAAGATGGATATACGTGTGGTTACCTTATACTCAACACCTCCACTCAAATCGGCAAAAGAATTTAAGGTTACTATTTGCGTTGGCGATAACCTGTCTTGCCGGGTTCCACGGAAAACTACTGATCCGGTAACGTTAACTTTATCGTTGATGTGGATGGCTGTACCGGCAGTTAAGGTAAACTTAGGCAGGTTCCAGGGTTGGGCTTCGGTTGCCAGTTGGTAATCTTTTAGTTCTATTCTACCGAAGATATCCAGATCGTCTGACGGTTTGTAATCCAGTTCGCCATTCAAGCCGCTTACGCGGGCAACGCCACCATCGTAAATCACTTTGAAGCGGTTGCTGCCAACGGCGAAGTTAAAGTCGTTAACAAACAATGGCATATTTTTTACGGTATTGCGGAAGAAGGTTGCCTTGAAGCCAAAGCCGGGAGCCAGCATACCTTTTAAACCCGCGCTAATGTCTAATTGATCAACCGAATTCTGGATCTGGATATTCTGACCTAAGAATGGATTGGTTTCTGAGAAATCGCGGATGGAGGCGCGGTTCACATCGCCACGGGCCTCGGCAAACAGGCGCACATATTTAGGTATCACCTGGTACTCCAACCTTGCAGCCGGGAACAATTTAAAACGTGTTGAGGCACCAAACTCGCTGGTTAAAGTTACACCCGCATCAATTTTATAGTTTGTACCCTGGAACTTTAAATAAGGGTTTAAACGGATAATATTGTTATTGAACGAGTATAGGCTATCCTTAACGGTATTAAAATCAACAGTACCACTTAAACCTGCATAAAACTCGTTTACGGTTTGGTTGATGAAACCGGAGATCATCAGGTTATTTTCGTTAGCGTGGAAGGCGTTGCTAAAAGTATAACCACTGAGTTTGGCCGCGTAGATGAATTGCTTGTCTTCATCTTTATAATTCTTGGCTATTTCGGCTTCGCCGGAAAGGGTACTGAAATGCTGTTTATCTACATGCAAAACTGGTGGCGGAGCTAATTCATCATAGCCATAAAAATAGTTGCTGCGATAACCGTAATTGATACGGCCACTCAGGGTTGACTCGACACCTATGCTTTTACCGAAGATACCGGCTTCTTCGCGGGCCATGTTTTGCTTGTTGAAACTGCCGCTCTGCATCAGGTGTTTTAAGTAACCACCGGCTTGCAGGGCTTGGTCTTTACCATTATCAATATACAGTTCGCCAAAGGTAGTTTTGAAGCTACCTACACCCAGCTTGGCGTAACTATTGTATACCTCGGCATCCTTTTCTTTGGGGATAGCCATAGCCGGCAGTTCGTGGATATCCGTATTCTGCTGCAAGGTTTTATCCAAAGCATTGTAATGTAATGGTGCTTTGAATGGTTCTTTATCATCCAGATCGGGGTTACGGCGAATTTTAACGGCATCGGCCAATACGGGTTTGTAAGCTGTAGTTACGATGATCTCTTCGGTAACGCTGTTGGTTTCTACCGGGGGTTTGGGGGCTGTTGTGCCGCCTTTTTTAAGGGTATCGGTTAAACCTTTGGCCAGGCTGGCTACCTTTTTAGCCTGCACTGTAGGTTTGGCTGCTGGTTTGGCAACTGGCTTTACAGTTTTAGCCACCGGCTTTTTGGCGGCGGGTTTCTTTTGTGCACCGGCATTAATAGTGCAAAATAATGCGGCAACAGTAATAAAGGTGATATATGTTAATCTCATTGTTTGTTTCCTCCCTTACTGTCTTTTACTTCCGGACTTAACATATCCAATTTTTGTTTGGCCGATGGCAGAATATCGTCATCAGCTTTGTAGTTTTCAATTATACTTTGCAGTGTTGCCTTGGCCTGGAAGGTATCTTTTTGGGCCGTGTAATTATCGGCTAAAAGCAAATAGGTTTTAGCAACCCAGTAATCATAAGCGGCCATTTTATTGATCAGATCAAAACATGTTTTTTGCGATGTTTTGTAGGCATGTTTGTGATACTGCACGTTGGCAATGTTGTACATGGCTTCGGCGGCGGCTATGGTTTTAGTGTGTTCAACCACATCGTTCAGTTCTTTTAAAGCCACTGTGGTATCGCCTTTTTGCAGGTAGGCTTTACCGGCGTACAGGCTGGTTTTAAACTTGTCCTCCTCGCTCGTGGCGGTATTCTCGCGCACCAGCGTAACATATTTTAAAGCATCCTCGGGCATTTCCATTTCGGAGTAGCAGAGCAACAGGCTGTTTACCGCGAAGTTATAATCAGCTTTATATTCTGAATTGGTTTCTAACCTTTTCAGGAATACTACGGCTTCGTTATACTTTTTCTGGCCGATGTATAGGCGGGCCATGCTGATCAATGATTTTTCGGTGTAGGCGCTTGTCCAGTCGTTCAGGATGTAGTTGTAATCGGCTATGGCCTCATTGCCCCTATTCAAACTCACTAAGCTTTGCGCACGGATAAATTTGGATTGCTTATCATATATCGCTTTCGGGAATTTATCGAAGTAGGCATTAACCGCGTTTACGGTTGCCTGCCAATCGCCTTTTAAGTATTGGTTATTGGCGGCCGTGTACATAATGCTTTCTTGTTGGGCAGTGGTATAATTACCAATTGGTGTAGTGCCTGCATAACTAATAAAAGTAGCTGCATCGCCTTTATCGGTGTAGATCTTTTCGATCTGCTTTAAAGCTTGTTTGGCTTCGTCGGTAGATGGGTAATCATGTACTACCTGTTTGAAAGATGTGATGGCTAATGTATCGCGGCCAGCATTATAATCTATCAAACCAACAGTAACCAGCGCGCGCGGGATGTAACTACTGCGCGGATATTTCTGGATCATGGCCTGCAGATCGGTTTTGGCTTTGTCGCCATTGGTTTTGAGGAAATAGGTGTAAGCTATCTCGAACGATGCATCATCAGCGTAGTTTGAATTAGGGAACTGATTTAGTACAGCAGTCAGGGTGCTGATCTTACTATCCAATGATCCTTGTAAACCCTGGATCATGCCACGTTGGAACAAGGCATAATCTTCACCTTTAATGTGGTTATTGATTATCTTGTCATAATACTCCATTGCCTTGCCGTATTGTTTCAATACAAAGTAGCTATCGGCGGCACGTACGGTGGCATCATTAATGGCATTTTTATCGTTCTCTTCTCCGGCTAAAAAGCGTTCGAAGTAAGTGGCTGCCTTTTTGTACTGCTCGCCGCCAAAGGCCGCATAAGCTAAAGCGTAATTGGCATAGTTGTATACAGGGGTGGCTTTAGCCTCGGGCAGATCCAAAAACTTCTCGAAGTTCTCAACCGATTCACTGTATTTGCGAACCTCGAACATGGCTTCGGCCATCCAATAGGTGGTTAATACCGTTATTTTAGGATCGATAGGGTGATTTAACGATCGCAGGAAAACACCTATGGCATTTTCAAAGGCGCGTTCGTTGTAAAACTCTAAGCCACGATAGTAGGTTACTTTTTGGTAAGCCTCTTTAGCGCTTTGGCTTTTATTAGGAAGCGGCTCCAGTATATCAATCGCTTCTTTGTAATTATGCGAGTTGAGCAACTCTTCGGCCAGCAAGGTTTTAACCTCGTTTAGTTTTGGTGAGTTGGGATACGATTTCAGGTATAAACGAGTAGCATCTAAGGCTTGTCCGTTAAAATCCAATTCGTACGATAGTTTGGAGTATTGGAACAGCGCGTCTTCTTTCAGTTGCGGATCAAAATCCAGTTTGGATGCTACAAAGTAAGCGTTGCGGGCGCTTTGCTTGTTATCCAGCTTTAAAAACACATCTCCTAAAGTATAGCTACCATTCTGGCTGTAAACATCCTTTTTATCAACCAGCTTTTGCAGTTCGGTACTGGCTTTGGTGTAGTTTGCTGTTTTGTAGTTGGCATAACCTATTTGGTAGGTATCCTGTGTGTTCTGTGTTTTGCCTAA
The DNA here is from genome assembly GCF_039921305.1 of Mucilaginibacter sp. GTDB lineage: Bacteria > Bacteroidota > Bacteroidia > Sphingobacteriales > Sphingobacteriaceae > Mucilaginibacter. The sequence goes on along the minus strand of NZ_JBDSCA010000025.1, from coordinate 98,011 downwards.
ATCCTGATCTGCAAAACGGGTGTAGTATTTTACCGAGTTCACATAATCCGCTTTAGCGAAGTATGATGCGGCAACCAGGCGCAGCATTTCGGTTTCGTAAAGTTGTTTGGTGCTATTCAATATCGGGATGGCATAATTGAGCACATCATCATACCGCTTATCCAAAAAGTAAACCGAAGTAATATAATATGGGTAGCTGGCTTCGTATTTTTTAGAGTTTTTCAGCTTTTCGAAGTTAACGAGGGCTATGCTGTAATCTTTATTTAAATAGCTGATGTAGGCGAAGTAATATGTAGCATCTTCGGTAAACTGTGACTTCCTGTTTTTCACTTCGCTGAAAAGCGCCAGGGCATCTTTGTAATTACCTACGGCAAAATAGGCGTAACCTTTACGGAACTTGTATTCGGTATTGGTACCGCCACTAAGTTCGCCGGCGTTCACTTTATCAAACCAAACTATGGCCAGTTGATAATTACCTTGTTTGTAGTATGATTTACCGATCTGGAAATTAGCCAGTTTGGTTAGCGGGTTTTCGGGGTGTTCTTTGATGAATTGCAAGAGCATGCTTTCGGCATCATCATTACCCAGTTCCAACGCGCAAACGGCTTCGTAATACTGGCAGTTTTCTTTGATGAGTGATAGCTTCGATTCAAATTCAGGTTGTTTACTGGTTTTATCTTTCGATTTCTCGACCAGGCGGAACTGCTCGGCGGCGGCTACGAAAGCGCCTTTGTCAAACAGATCAACCGCGGCATGATAGGTACGATAGATTTCGAAGGAATGATTTTCTTGCGCCTGAACACGCGATAGAAACAATATAAACAGAAATGGAACTATATATTTTGCTTTGACCATACTTACACTGATAAACAATTTGGCTAAATTACACTTTCTGCAAAAGTGTAATTAACATTAGTAATTCACAAGTGTGGATAACTGGTTTTTTAACGTTGGGGATAAATAGTTTGGTATAAGTGTGGGGAAGTTTTAGGTGATGTTGTAATTTTAAATGTTGAATTTTGTATATTTGTATATGGAATCTATTTTGATACATCCTGAAAGTGCAGAGCAGTTAAAAACGGTTAAAGCTGTTTTAAAGGCATTAAAAGTTCAGTTTGAGCCACAATCAAATACGTTGCCATTGCATGTGTTAGAAAGTGCTGAAAGAGGTATTAAACAACATAAAGCCGGAGAAGGAATTTCTGCTCAAGAATTTATGGATAAGCATTTTGCTAAAAAATGAACTTTGAAATATCTTACTTTATCCCCCCTTCGGATACTTTAAGTGCTGATATATTTTTTACTATTCCCCTTCGCTTAGACTTGCATAACGGCTCTGTAGGTTGGGTATTGCTTCGTTCCTTATAGCAATGACGTGGTGGAGAAAGGTTGATTTAAATCTTACTATTTCCCCCCCTTGATCAGATTACATAACGGCTCTGTAAGTTGGGGATTGCTTCGTTCCTCGCAATGACGTGATGGAGAAAAGTTGATTTAAATCTTACTGTTTCCCCTTGATCGTGTGGTTAAGATTTGACAACTTTTAAAAAGTTGTCAAATCTGGGTGAGAAGAAAGAATTGAACGATTGATATGAATCTTACTATTTCCCCCTACCATTCAAATCAAGTTTAGTAGCGCGCAGAAGATTTCTCTCTCGTACCTCGTTCGAATGACATTTTTGTTTGTTTGGGTTATCCTATTTCAACTCGTCCAGTACGGCGAACATTTTTTGTTTGATGCCGGATGTGCTGCCGCTGTAGTTGTTTACCATGATGGAGAAACAGACTTCGCGGCCTGATTTTGTGGTTTGATAGCCAGCGTAGCAGAGTACGTTATTGATACTACCGCTTTTCATTTTCATGTTGTTGTAGGTGGGCAGACTTTCGAAGAAATCGGGATACCAAACCTGACTCTTTGCTGATTGGAGGATGGTAGCCAGAGTTAGCGTGGTTACACGATCGCCGGGTGAAAGGCCACTACCATCTACTATGTTGAGTGAGTGTGGGTCGATACCTTTAGTTTGCCAAAATTCGTGCTCGGCTTTTACACCTTCGGACGTTGTTACCTTTTTGCCTGATACCAGGGCTATGGTTTTGAGGAGTTGCTCGGCGTAAAGGTTGATGCTTTTTTGATCGAGCCAGTAAATGACCTGGCTGAGTTTGGGCGACAGGTGATTAACCAACAATGTGCCGCCTGTTGGGATAGTCAAGTTTTTTGACGCGATGGTTTTAACGGATTCCGGACCTTGTACTACTTCAATGCCTATTCGTTTTAAGGTATCGGCTAAACGGAAGGCTACATCGTAAGCGGGATCGGGTACGGTTACGGATATGCTTTTTTTGCTTTGATCGGCAGCGTAGGTACCGCGCATGTACATCACGTTGTTTTGGATAGGGAGATAGGCGTATGAGCGGTCGCCGGTTCCGGCTTCTGCGTTCAGGAGTTCGCTTTTGAGATCAAGATAAGGCATTTCGGGTACGGTAGCAGATACGCCAACTGGTGTACCTACCCTTCCGGTTTTGAGTTTGATATCAAACTGATTTTCGCGCCAGCAGAGGCCTGATGTTCCGGCACCATAGTAATTACCTATGTCTTGCCAGATCCAGCCGTCGGGGATGGATTGTGTACCGAATGCGGAATCATCGCCGATGATGCGGCCGTTGATCTTTTTGATACCCGCCTTGCGGATAGCTTCAACCCATTGGATTAGTATCACATGCTCTTTAGTTTCGGGGTAACGCCAGCTGCCTAAGGTTGGATCGCCACTGCCGTGGATCACTACATCCCCGTTAAGGGTACCTGTAGCATCAATGGTTCCGTTATAGTTTAAGGATGTGGTGTACTGGTAATTTTTACCTAAAATATTGAAGGCTGTAATAGCTGTAATAGTTTTGAGTGTTGATGCTGTTGCCAAACCCATATTAGGATTAGCGGCAAATACCTGTTCGCCGGTATGGGCATCCAGTACGGTTAAGGACATGGAAGCATAGCGGCTTTGGCTATCCTGCTGTAAACGGTTAAAAGCGGATTGCAGGTTTTGCTGCAATCCTTGCGCGTATGTAAGGCCTGTTATGAGGCAAAAGCTAAGCGGTAGTAATCTCTTCTTCATCCTCTTCTCCTTCTTCATCCTTGATGTAACGCTTAGCTATGTAATAAATTGGGATACCGGATAAAACAATAACCAAGCCACCGGTTGAGTATTCGGGTTTGTAAATTAATAATACGATACAAAAAGCCAATCCCATTAAAATGTAAATGGCAGGTAAAATGGGATATCCGAAGGCTTTATATGGGCGTTCGGCATCGGGGCGTTTGCTGCGTAAGATGAATATACCTCCAATAGTAAGCATGTAAAATATTACGGCTACTAAAGATATCATATCTAAAAGGTTACCATAGTTGCCGCTTAACGATAGCCCGCAAGCTACAATACATTGTATCCATAAGCCAAACTCAGGAACGGCAAATTTGTTTAATGTACCTGTACGTTTGAAAAACAGGCCATCTTTTGCCATAGTGTAATAAACCCTCGCACCCGACATGATCAAGCCATTATTACAACCAAAGGTTGATATCATGATCATCACAGCGATAATTTTGGTACCTGCATCGCCAAATATTTGTTGCGAAGCAGTTACGGCAACACGATCTTTAGCGGCAGTGGCAATCTCGTGCATAGGTAACACACCAAGGTATATTACGTTGGCCATTACATAAATTACGGTAACTATAAGGGTTCCTAAAAAAAGACTCAAGCCAATGTTACGTTTTGGATTGGTCATTTCGCCGGCTATAAAGGTTACGTTGTTCCAGGCATCGCTGCTGAATATGGAACCTACCATTGAACCCGCTATAGCCCCCAGGGCGATAGGCAATGTATACTCCATTAAGCCATTGCTGCCATCCTTATTGATCTGGTGCATGTGCCAGGCATCAGTCCAGTTGGCATGCCATACATCGCCTTTTAGGGCAATTAATCCAAAAATGATCAGGCCGAATAAGCTTAATAATTTGGTTAGGGTAAACGTTCTTTGAATCCATTTACCGCTTTTAATGCCACGGGTATTGATAAAGGTTAATAGTATGATTATGATTAGCGATACACCCTGGGCATGTGATATTTTGAATGTGCCGATGCTAAATAACACCAGATCTTCGCTTAACGAAGGAAACAGATAAGCCGCGAATTTGGAAAATGCTACACCTACCGCTGCTATTGTTCCTGTTTGTATTACAGCGAAAAAGCTCCAACCGTATAAAAAGGCGATGAGCTTGTTGTATGATTCTTTAAGGTAGACGTATTGACCACCTGCTTTGGGGAACATGGCGCTTAGCTCGCCATAGCTTACGGCAGCGGTTAAGGTCATGAAACCGGTGATCAGCCAAATGGCTATCAGCCAACCAGCAGAACCTACGCTACGGGTAATATCGGCACTTACAATGAATATACCAGAGCCTATCATTGAGCCTGCAACCAGCATGGTGCCATCAAGCAGGCCGAGTTCGCGTTTTAGTTCTTGTGGTGGGGTTTGGGTTTCCGTTTCCATCGCTTGTGTTAAGGGTTTAAGCTACTAATCTATTTAAAAAAGTTTAGTAAATAATGTGGTTACATTAAAAAAGGGTGATAATACCCTGATATTGGTTATACCCACACAATAAAATGGTTAAAGCAGGTGGCACAAATGGAACATTTTTGCCTTGCAATTCGTTCACAAATTAAATTTGGTAATTTGCTTGTTCTGTTTAATTTTACCACCCTCAATATTATAAACCAATTATACATTTTAATACACTATATGGATTTTTTGAACAATTACTTAATTTATTTAATACCCGTATTCGGCTTGGTGGGCATTGCCGTAATGCTGGTAAAATCGGCCTGGGTAACTAAACAGGATGCCGGCGATGGTAATATGGCAGAGCTGGCAGGCTATATTGCCGATGGCGCCATGGCCTTTTTACGTGCCGAATGGAAAGTACTAAGCTACTTTGTGGTTATCGCAGGTATACTACTGGCCTGGTCGGGTACAACGGTTCATACTTCGAGCCCTGTTATCGCGGTTTCGTTTTTGGTGGGTGCCTTTTTATCCGCTTTCGCGGGATATGTAGGGATGCGCATTGCTACCAAAGCTAACGTACGTACTACGCAGGCAGCACGTACCAGTTTGGCCCATGCTTTAAAAGTATCCTTTACTGGCGGTACAGTTATGGGTTTGGGTGTTGCAGGTTTGGCCATTATCGGTTTAGGCTCGCTATTCATCGTATTCTATACTATATATGTTAAAAACGTTGGCGGCGATGTTAACGGCGAGGCCATGGCAAAAGCATTGGATGTTTTAGCCGGGTTTTCGTTAGGTGCAGAATCTATCGCATTGTTCGCCCGTGTGGGTGGTGGTATTTATACCAAGGCTGCCGATGTTGGCGCCGATTTAGTAGGTAAGGTTGAAGCTGGTATCCCAGAGGATGACGTACGTAACCCTGCAACTATAGCGGATAACGTAGGTGATAACGTGGGCGACGTAGCGGGCATGGGTGCCGATTTGTTCGGATCATACGTGGCAACGATGCTGGCCACGATGGTATTAGGTCGCGAAATTGTATCGCATGATGCATTTGGCGGTATTGCACCCATATTATTACCGATGGTTATTGCCGGTTTAGGTTTGATATTTTCGATTGTTGGCGCAGCTATGGTTCGCATTAAAAACGAAACCGACAGCGTACAAAATGCATTGAACATAGGTAACTGGACTTCAATTGTTCTAACCGCTATTGCTACTTATTTTGTGGTACAATGGATGTTACCTGAGGGCGAATTCCACATGAGTCGCGATTTAGCTAACGGCGTGTTAAAAGTTGGCTCATCGCACTTCACCAAAAATGGTGTTTATATGGCCATTATAGTAGGTTTAGTTGTGGGTACTTTAATGTCTATCATTACAGAATACTATACCGCTATGGGCAAACGCCCGGTGTTGAGTATCATACGCCAATCATCAACCGGCCATGCTACCAATATTATTGGTGGGTTGGCTGTAGGTATGGAATCAACCGTGTTGCCGATTTTGGTATTGGCTGCAGGTATTTATGGCTCATACCACTTTGCAGGTTTATATGGCGTAGCTATCGCGGCTGCGGGTATGATGGCTACTACAGCTATGCAACTGGCTATTGACGCTTTTGGCCCCATCGCGGATAACGCGGGTGGTATTGCCGAAATGAGCCGTTTACCGGAAGAAGTAAGACACCGTACCGATAACCTGGATGCTGTAGGTAATACTACCGCCGCAACAGGTAAAGGTTTCGCTATCGCTTCGGCAGCATTAACTTCGCTGGCTTTATTTGCCGCCTTTGTGGGTGTTGCAGGTATTGAGCATATTGATATTTACAAGGCCGATGTTTTGGCTGGTTTGTTTGTGGGGGGGATGATACCATTCATCTTCTCGGCATTGTGTATCTCGGCAGTGGGCCGCGCGGCAATGGCGATGGTTGAAGAGGTTAGGCGTCAGTTTCGCGAGATACCGGGCATTATGGAATACAAGGCTAAACCAGAGTACGAAAAATGTGTGGCCATATCAACAGCGGCATCTATCCGCGAAATGGTTGCGCCTGGTTTAATCGCCTTGATCACGCCTATCATTATTGGTTTCGCTTTCGGACCAGAAGTATTAGGTGGTTTACTGGCCGGTGTCACCGTATCAGGTGTGTTGATGGGAATTTTCCAGAGCAACGCAGGTGGTGCATGGGATAACGCTAAAAAATCGTTTGAAAAAGGTGTTGAAATTAATGGTGAGATCTATTACAAAAAGTCAGAACCACATAAAGCATCGGTAACAGGTGATACCGTTGGTGATCCGTTTAAGGATACTTCGGGCCCGTCAATGAATATTTTGATCAAGTTAATGTCCATTGTATCATTGGTTATAGCACCACACTTAAACGCTGGTAAAATACCTCCGGCTGCTGTTTCCACTAAATCAAAAACTATTACCGTTACTAAAACAGCCGCTGTAATTACAACAAAATTAAATACGGTTAACTACCAGTAAACTATTCAAATTGTTACTATAAAGGGATTTCTGCAACGAAATCCCTTTTCTTTTTTACACAAAATTGATTATGTTTGGAAGTATTAATAATTACACCCAAAACTGACTGATGAAATTATTTATTAAAAAACCTATTGCCCAATTAATGGCCGCCGCCCAAGAGGGCGAAAAAACATTAAAACGCACGCTGGGCCTAAACTCATTGATCGCCTTAGGTATTGGAGCCATTATTGGTGCCGGTATTTTTGTGCGTACCGCAGCGGCAGCCGGTGAACACGCCGGACCAGCCGTTACCATTTCTTTTATCATTGCCGCGGCGGGTTGTGCACTTGCAGGCTTATGCTATGCCGAGTTTGCCAGTATGATACCTATTGCAGGATCGGCCTATACTTACTCTTATGCCACCATGGGCGAATTAGTTGCCTGGATAATCGGTTGGGATTTAGTATTGGAATATGCGTTGGGTGCCGCAACAGTAGCCATTGGGTGGGCACAGTATTTTAACGACTTTTTACAAACCTTCTTCGGTTTCCATATACCCTTCGCGCTTACGCATTCTCCGTTCGAAACATCAACTACCACAACCGGAATGTACGCCGCAGAATTAGGCTCACATGGTATTGTTAACTTACCCGCTATCTTCATTTTATTATTACTTACCTTATTGTTGATACGTGGTACAGCAGAATCGGCAGCGGTAAACAACGTTATCGTAATTATTAAGGTTGCCATTGTGTTAATGATCATCGCTTTAGGCTGGGGCTTTATTAACCCTGCCAACCATACGCCATACCTTATTCCGGCTAACGCGCCTGATGTAAAAACCAATACGGGCATAGTGCATTACAGCGATACCTTTAACCATGGCTGGCTCGGGGTTTTACGTGGTGCCAGTGTAGTATTCTTCGCCTTTATCGGTTTTGATGCTGTATCAACCGCCGCTCAGGAAGCTAAAAACCCACAAAAAGATATGCCAAAAGGTATCCTGATCTCCTTGGTTATCTGTACTGCATTATACATCTTGTTCTCGCACGTGTTAACGGGTTTAGCACCTTATCAAGACTTTTTGGTTCAAGGTAAAGAAGCATCAGTTAGCTTTGCTATCAAAACCTTTATGCCTGGTTATGGCTGGTTAGCTAAATTGGTTACCGTAGCTATTTTGGCTGGTTTCTCATCAGTTATCCTGGTGATGTTGTTAGGCCAGACCCGTGTATTTTATACCATGAGTACTGATGGTTTGATACCTCCTGTATTTTCAAAGCTACACCCTAAACACCGTACCCCATACAAATCACAATGGTTATTCTTTGTATTCGTATCGTTATTTGCAGGTTTTATACCGGATAGCATTGTTGGTGAAATGGTAAGTATCGGTACTCTCTTCGCATTCGTATTGGTTTGCTTGGGGATCATGATACTACGCAAAACAGATCCTAACATTGTACGTCCGTTTAAAACACCATTCTATTACATAGTTTGTCCATTAGGAGCAGTAATTTGTTTATGTATGATGGCAAGCGAAGGGCTTGAAAACTGGTTGCGTTTATTTGTATGGCTAATTATAGGTTTTGTAATTTACTTTGGCTATAGCATTAAAAAATCGCATGTTAGGCACGGTAAAACCGAAGCGGCTAATGATCCTCCAAACCCAAAATTTGTTGAGTAATATTGAGATCCCGGAATTAACCTTCCGGGATTTTTTTTGAGCTTACTTTACCCGCTTATAGTAAATATCCTGTTTAACAAATTTGCCTTTGTATTGCCCGTCGACCCAGGCATGCAGAGAATCTTGCGATATCATATGATACACTACCCTTTGCGGAAAATCGTGAGCGGGGTTTGAAAAAACGAACTCCTTGTTTGCACTGCTGATCAGTTTGAAAGAAACAGCCTTGCCCCCATTTTGATTTGTGACTGTTGGGATATAACAGATGCTATCACCTTTTTGAATAAGGTGTACATTCTCTTCTACCATAGTATCCTTGCCGGTAACTTTAAAACCCTGGCTTTGTAATTCGCTTTTGCTGACCACCTTCCAACGTTCACATATCAAACCTTTTTTGGTTTTCATTTGCCAGGTTCCGCCCGCCAAAAAATGCAGCGATTTAAAGGTTTCTGTTGTACCCGAATAAACAAAGCTACAGGTAATGGCAGCGGCAAAAAGTACTGATCTTTTCATGGTTTAAAGTTTAAGGTTGTATAAAGCTACTTATTCTGTTTCAAATTAAAACACACTTAAACAAAAGGTGATTTTCGTACATTATCATTTTACGTTTATTTCTGTTAGATTTACTTAACAAATTCCAAACCCATGAGTGAATTCTTTGTCTTCAACCCTAAGGATATACTATCGGTAACACTAATCCTCTTCGCCATTATAGATATTGTGGGCACTATACCTGTTATTATAGAATTGCAGCGTAAGGCAGGTTCTATTGCAGCGGAGAAGGCATCTTTGGCGGTCGTATTCCTGATGATCACATTCTTGTTTATAGGTAAAGAATTGTTGGGCATTATTGGGATAGATATTCAATCATTCGCTATCGCGGGTTCGCTGGTAATATTTTTTATCGCTTTGGAAATGATATTAGGACACAAGTTTTTTAAAGAGGATGAAACATCTGAAATGACCTCCATGTCTATCGTGCCACTGGCCTTCCCGCTTATCGCCGGTGCCGGTACCATGACAACCTTATTATCACTCAAATCACAATACGCGAACCAGGATATATTGGTAGGCATTATGCTCAACACCCTATTTGTTTACCTGGTGCTCAAAAATACCCACCGCATCGAAAAACTATTAGGCAAAACCGGACTCGAAGTTTTACGTAAAGCGTTCGGGATAATTTTGCTGGCTATTGCGATAAAGCTATTTAGAAGTAATACGCATTTGTAGAAATGAGCTCTTTAAGAAATGTTCCCGTTAGAATTATAGTTCACAAGCCAAATCATTTGAGTGTTATTAATCTTTTTACCACGATCGTTAACGATCGTGGTAAAAAGATTATGGTAAAGCTTAACCATTCAATTAAGGGAATTAAAATAGAAAGTGATCTTTTGGAACTCAAACCTACTGATCCGAAAGAAACGTTCAAACCCTTAACACAATATTATTCTGTGATGATAAATGGAACGCTAATCAATGGAGATGAATCAGAATATGTATTGTCAGGGAGTGTGACTATTGATTAATTCATCATTCTTCCTTCGCCGGCTTGGTCAAATTGGTATCTTTCACACTCATCCTTGCCACAAACATCGTATCCGCTTTATGTCCATATCCTTTTAACACTTGTGTTTCTTCAAGTTTAAAGCCAAACTCACTGGTTAAAAACTCCACCATATCCTCGTTCTCTGCTTTGAAAGCAGAACAGGTAATGTAGATCAACGGTTTACCGGATTTAATGTATTTAATCACATTACGTACGATACTTTGCTGCAGGTTTTTGAAAGATTGGATCTTAAAATCCTGAAACTGGCTTATCATTTCGGGTGTACGGCTCCAAGTGCCCGAGCCGCTGCATGGGGCATCTAATATAATGCCGTCGAACTCGTAATCGTGCAGTTCGGGGTCAACATTTTTGGTGAGATCAACCACCTTGCGTTGGTATTTGCGCAGGCCTGCTTGTTGGAAACGTTCATCCAGATTAGCCAGTATTGATTCGCGGATATCTGAAACTACCAGTTTCAAATCAGGTTCTAACTCATGTAGTAAAAGCGATTTCCCGCCCGATGCGGCGCAGGCATCCCACCAATGGTCCCATTTATGAGGTTTGAAAAACTGTGCGGTTTGCTGTGATGAGTAATCTTGTATTTCAAACCAATGCAAGCTTTGAAACAGTGTATCTAAACGTGTACCATTAGGTAACGAGATGCATTGATTTCCTTCTTCTTTAAAAGTAATTCCGGCTTGTGTAAGGACTGATTTTACCTGTGTTTCATACCCTTTTAATACACGGATATATAGATCGGGCTGTATAAAGAAGGACTTTAAAAATGCCGTTTTATCAATATCAGGTGAAAGCTGATCTGTCCAGGGAAAAACATCTTCCAGTCTGAATTCGGGGTAAGCTACTTTTATTATTTCCAGTTTCTCATCTAATGTAACCCCTACTTTCAAGGCCCAATCCGGCTTAAAATGATCAAGGAAAGAATTAGATTGTGTATTGCATAAAAACTCGGCCACATACAGCCGCTCTTCGGTAGCTATATTATCCAAAGCTTTTCCTAAACGGAAATAATTATAGATCAACCTGCTGGCTACACGCCTGTCGCTTGAGCCCATTTGTTTGTTTTGCCGATAAAAGCCCGGTAGAAACTTGCTTAAAGGTGTATCCACAGGGTACTCGCCCAAAATACGCTGAAAAGTTTTTAACTGGTTAAAGGCTTTCATTCTACAGGTTTAAGCTCAAAATTTTGGTACTGGTATATATCAACATGGGTATTTACCCAACCTGAGTTTGTGGTTTTAATAAAGTTGAACTGGTTATGCAATCCCTGATAAGTAAGCTTATCCAGTTTTTTAAACGCGTCGGCATCGGTGCTTAGTAAAGTGCCTAAGTAATAGCCTTCGTCAAAACCTTTAATAGCATAATCGGTAGGTTCTAAATGATAGGCTGCTCTATACGCTTTAATAAACTGGTTGGTATCATCAGCCTTGTAATCAATTTTATCCGACGCGGTGATATGCGTTTTTAAACGTTGCAGCATACTGGCTTGCAGGAATGAATATTTGGCCCAGTTAGGGTGCCCAAATAGGGTTATAGGATAAGCCTGACTCAATTTATCCAAAGCTCCTAAAACTACGGTCAGAAAAACCTGATCGGATGCGGGAACGATAAATACATTCTGAACTTTATTATTTAATTGCGGTATGATGGGCGCCAGATTACCTTTAACCACGGTTAAGTAAACAACCTGGATCCTCTTTTTGCTAAGACTATCAATTGCCTTTTTAAAAGGAATGAAGTATTTATTCTCTTCGCTAAAGCCAGATCGTAACACAAATACTTTTACGGGTTTAATGCGCTCTTTAATATATTGCGCAACCCGCCATGCATGGTATTCCAATGGGGGTTCAACGGTGATCAGGTTATTATTCCTAAATTCTGACGGTGCCGCTGGCGATAATGGTGATACCAAAGGTTTGTTAAAGCCGTACATTGACCCCGAAAAGGCTTTAATACTTTCTGGAAACACCGGGCCAACAATCAGGTCACTGCTTCTCACCTTAGGGTTCAATGCCAAACTATGCGCTTGTGAAGCATCACTTCTTGAATCGTAAACCTGGAGCTTAAAGTTGTAACCTTTGCCGGTTAGCGAATCTAAGGCTAGTTTAAAACCCTGGTAATAATCTACAGCCAAATCGGCCTGACTTAAATTACCGCGCGTTGCCGCCGAACTGAGATCCAATTTATCTAATTCGAAAGGAAGAATCAAAGATATGGTTGACGCTTTCGCCTCACCCACCTTAGGAATAACTTTTACCGGAGGAGCCTTTACCTCGGCTGGTTTCTCAACAGGCTTAGGGTAAGTAGTAACAGGTTTGATTTTAGGCGAACATGCACCCAAAATCAAACCCATCAATATAAATGCGGTCCATTTATTCCCACTCGATGGTAGCCGGTGGCTTTGAGCTGATGTCATAAACTACGCGGTTAATTCCTTTAACATTGTTAATGATCTCGTTTGATATTTTGGCCAGTACATCATACGGTAAATGGCACCAATCGGCCGTCATCCCGTCTAACGATTCTACTGCACGCAAACATACCACATTTTCGTAAGTACGTTCATCGCCCATTACCCCTACCGATTGTACCGGTAAAAAGATGGTGCCCGCTTGCCAAACCTTATCATATAACCCCGAAGACTTTAAATTGTTGATATAAATCGCATCGGCTTCCTGTAATGTTCTAACCTTTTCGGGAGTAACCTCACCTAAAATGCGGATAGCCAGACCCGGACCCGGGAAAGGGTGACGGCCTAAAATATTCTCGTCTATTTTTAATGAGCGGCCTACCCTGCGCACTTCATCCTTAAACAAAGTATTTAATGGTTCAACCACTTTCAATTTCATATAATCGGGCAAACCACCCACGTTATGATGCGATTTAATAGTTGCCGACGGGCCTTTTACCGATACCGATTCGATGATATCGGGGTAAATAGTACCCTGACCTAACCATTTAACATCTTCAATGCGATGCGCTTCATCATCAAAAACCTCTATAAATACGCGACCAATAGCTTTACGTTTCTTTTCAGGATCAGACAATCCGCTCAGGGCATCGTAAAAACGTTGCTTGGCATCAACACCTTTCACATTCAAACCCATGTGCTGGTACGAATCTAATACGGATTGGTATTCATCCTTACGCAACAAGCCATTATCAACAAAAATACAATGCAGGTTTTTACCTATGGCATGGTGAAGCAATACAGCCGCAACCGATGAATCAACCCCGCCGGATAAACCTAATACTACCTTATCATCACCAAGTTTTGCTTTCAAATTGGCTATTGTTGTTTCAACAAAAGAATCAGACGTCCAATCCTGATCGCATCCGCAAATGTCAACCAAAAAGTTTTGCAGCAATTGCTTGCCATCTAAACTATGTGTAACCTCGGGGTGGAACTGGATACCGTAAGTTTTCGACCCTTTAATTTGATAAGCGGCAACACGCACGCTATCGGTACTTGCTATTACTTCAAAATCATCGGCAAGGGTAACAATAGTGTCCGCGTGCGACATCCATGTTTGTGAGCCTACCGGGATAGCTTTGAACAGCGGGTTACCAGCTTGTATATATTGTAGATTAGCCCTGCCGTATTCACGGGTACTTGATGCCTGTACTTCGCCACCGTAAAAATGGGCCAAGTATTGCGCACCGTAGCATACGGCTAAAATTGGGTATTTATCTTTATAAAAGTTGTAATCAAAATGAGGCGGCTCGTTTTGACGAACCGAATGCGGACTTCCCGAAAGGATGATACCTTTAACGGTTGAATCAAATTCAGGGATGTGATTGTAGGGATAAATTTCGCAGTAGATATTGAGTTCTCTTACTCTTCGGGCTATCAGTTGGGTGAATTGAGAACCAAAGTCGAGAATGATAATTTTTTCGGGCATAGGCAAAGATAGCGATTAAGCCCCAAACGTTAAAAAGTAAGTTATCAAGGTGTGGAATGTTGATAAGATACACTGCTTAATTAACCCCATAATGAAACCAATCCACATCAACAAAGCCGCCGTCTTCAACATCGTTTGAGGTGAAGATACCGATTTTGGCACCCAGAATATTACCGAAGTTTGTGATCTGATAGGGATCGCCGAAAGGATCGTAATTAACACCATCGGTACTGAAATAGAATTTGGCCAGGCCATTGGCATCCCAAATGGCACGCAGCCAAACATTGGCTATATCAATCTCCTGGCCTTGTTTGGTTTTACCGGCAACGTTAAAATAAATCTTCCTTGAATTACCCGATTGTACAACGCCTAATATCCCGGCTGTTTTGCCGAACAGGGTAAACCCGGTTGTTTGTCCGTCTATCATGTGGGCGATATCAAATTTTACCGTAGCTATATTTTGTTCCTGACGCAAGGTGCGCTGTGTTAAAACATTACGGGTTTTAGTAATGATACCGGGCTGCAACGCTTTAAGGGAATACAAACGTAAATATCCCGGCCGCTCCGTTAACGACCATTTATCGTCATTTGATTGAAAATACCATTCCCATTGTGGCGATAGTATTTTGCCGCCGTTAAAATCGTCGCTGGTTTGTATAGCTACGGCATATGGATCTGATGAGGGTTTGCGGCTTGTCCAAACCATTTCGCCAATGCCATCTTTACCAACTATGCCCAAAACGGGCCAGTCATTAACCCAGGTAACGGGTAGCAGACTTGCCTCACGGCCATCCCAACGTGCTTGCCCGTGGTGGGTTACAAAATACCACGCTCCTTTGTCGGTTTGTATCAGGCCTCCCTGATTGGGCTCATGATCAGCCTTATGCATTAATTGCTTCCGTTCCGTATAAGGCCCGGCTATATTGGTAGCACGTGCAATAAAGGGCATACGGCCTTCGGGGGTAACCTCGCTGTAAAAGTGATAGTAGTAGTTTTTTATTTTATATAGCTTATTTGCTTCGCTGCCTTTGCCCTGGTATATCACTACATCGCTTTCGGTATTTAAATGCTCACCATCGGCGCTCATTTTAAACAGATGTATCTTATAATTATCGGCAAAATTGCTGGTTACTAAATAAGCCTGTCCGTTATCATCCCATAATGGGCATGGATCATCCCAGCCAGCGGCTTTCATTAACTGGGTGAGCGGTTTCCAGGGGCCGGCTATTTTATCGGCGCTCGTCATGAATATCCCTTCGTCAGGATCAGTAAAGTAGATAAAGAATTTATTATCGTGATAACGGATAGCACCCGCCCAAATACCCCGGCTGGCCCCCTGCATCTTATCGTAATTGTATTTCGGACTAATCTGTGTTAGATCGCTAACCGCATGACCCACAATTTTCCAGTTCACCAGATCCTTAGAACTCATGATGAGCATTCCGGGCGAAAGTTCGTTAGTGGCCGATATATAATAATAATCGGGGCCAACACGTATCACATCCGTGTCGTGAAAATCCCCGGGAAGTATCGGGTTTGCATAGCTTCCGTTATGCTGATCGCCCCATTTAGTGGCTTGCGCCAAAACTATATTGACAGATAATAATAGAATAAGGATAGTATAAAATGCTTTTAACATAACTGGTATATTGATACGGTGCCGCCTGCAGTATAAACTGGAACGTTCAAAAAGCGTAAAACAAAAATACCGATTAATTAAGTAAAAAATTAATATATTACTTATGTAGTTTTTTAACTTAAATATTACTTTTGTTCAAATATTTTTCATGAAAAAAACCTTTTTACTTTTTGGCTTACTTGTGGCCATAACTCAAAGTTTATTTGCCCAAACCAGAATTATAGGCCCTGCTGAAAAGAAACTTGCTGATACGATCTGCGATTGCTTGGTACATAAAGACCTGTTAAAAGTGACCAATAAAGAAGAGGCTGTAGCTTTTTATACAGACTGTATCAATCAACATTCAGATTTGCTTATTGCGTTATCGGAAGAACAAAATGCAGATATGACAGATTTGGAGGCAATGAAAAAGTTGGGGATAAATTTAGCATTAACCCTTATGAAAAATCAATGTCCTGGATTTGTACAACTGTCTAAATTCATGGCTGAAAAAGAAATTTCTAACAACAATAATGTAAACAGCTCGACAACAGGCATATTAAAGCGCATTGATAATAAAGGATTTAATTATCTAGTAATTAATAACAATGGTGCTGAGAAATCTTTTTTATGGTTAAGGCAATTTGCAGGCTCAGAAAAACTAATTAATGGTATAACCACAAGCATTGGTAAAAAAGTAACTATTAAATGGCAGGAAATCGAAGTGTATTTACCTGTAGCAAAAGGCTATTACAAAGTGAAAGAAATAACCGATGTAACCTTTTTATAATAACCAGTTGCATAAACTCTATTTTTAAATAAAGTAGGCGAGTCAAAGCGGTGTGGCTATCTTTGCGGCAAATATTAAAACTTGCGCTTTGGATAGACGACGATACATTATTCTGATACTGGTTTTAGGAACACTTACCGCGCTAAGTCCATTTTCTATCGACATGTATCTGCCCGCATTCCCGGCTATCGCTAAAGATCTGGGTACATCTGTAGAACGCATCCAATTATCATTAACCAGTTATTTCATAGGCATATCTGTAGGGCAATTATTATACGGACCTTTACTTGACCGCTTTGGGCGGAAAAAGCCTTTGTATATTGGCTTAGTTGTATATATCGTAGCATCCTTAGGTTGCGCGGTTACCAAATCTGCCGAAACGTTGATCGTGATGCGCTTGTTACAAGCATTGGGCAGTTGCGCGGGCATGGTTGCGGCAAGGGCCTTGGTAAGAGATCTTTTCCCCGTTGGGGATATTGCCAAAGTATTTTCGTTATTGCTTTTAGTTGTCGCGCTTTCGCCGATGATAGCGCCTACTGTTGGTGGATACATTAGCTCATGGTTTGGCTGGCATTGGGTGTTTATTGTGCTTACCGCTATCGCAATAATAATATTAGCAGGTTGTCTTTACTGGCTCCCGCAAGGCAGGGAGCCCGATGTAAAACTTTCATTAAAACCATTACCCATTATAGTTAACTTTTACAGCGTATTTAAACAACCCCAATTTTATATTTATGCCATTACCGGTGGTATAGCATCTGCAAGCCAGTATGCTTACCTTTCCGGATCGTCTAATGTGTTTATCGGGTTTTACCATACCAGTCAAAAACACTTTGGCTGGATATTCGCCTTTATCGCCGCCGGATTGATTGGCTCAAGCCAGATTAACAGCCTGTTACTGCGCAAGTTTAAAAGCGAACAGATAATCAAAATAGCACTGTTTGTCCAAAGTTTTATAGGCGTGGTTTTATTTGCACTTACATTTAAAGGCTGGATCAATGAGATGGAAATGATTTTACTCATTTTCTTGTTTTTATGTTGCCAGGGCTTTATATCGCCAAATGCTTCGGCCTTATCCTTGGCGCCATTTGCTAAACAGGCGGGCAGCGCATCGGCATTGATGGGTTTTTTGCAGATGGGTATCGGATCGATAGCATCGGCGTTGGTGAGTATTTTAAGCACTGCCTATCATAGTACAGCCTTACCCATGACGGGCATTATGGCTTTTTGTGCAATATTGGGCTCAATTCTTATTTTTACCGGTGGCCGGATACTCAGCAAAAAACAATTAGTACAAGCCGATCCGGAACATTTATTAGGCGTAGAATAATATGAAGGCAAGTCAGATAGCAGCCAAAGTAGTTGTCAGGTTATTTTTATTCCTCATTTTATTGGCATTGGTCCCCGTATTTACGGGCAGCTCAATTGACAAACAATTGCAGGGCATTTACCTCACCACCAACAATAAATGGGTATTAGTCTACCCTATCTTACTGATATTGGGATTTATTACCTTGTTAATTATTTGCACCATTAAAAAATATAGCAAACCCGATTTAAACTGGCTTTTGGTTGTAAATACAGTGGTGCTGATAGTTTATGGCATCACTGTATTTATCCGAATATCACACTTGATCAAATAGCACTATTTAATTACAACAGCGCTTTTAGGTACTCCGCTGCCTAATTTAACAGCATTGGATAGTTTGCTAATGTTTGTTCCACTTACTACAACACCGCTTGTAGCACCTTCGGCGGATATAAAACTGCTGGCATCGGCATTAAAACTTATATTGCTAAGGCTAATATTACGCGAATTATTCAGCGTAAAAACTGTTTTATCCGGCGAAATGATCTTTACATTTTTAAGAGTGAGATCCGCTCCCTCTATAATACAAACCGCTTTATTTGCCGATATGGTTACATCGGTAAAATCAATTTTACTTACCGGCATTTGTGGTAAGCCAATAATAGAAATAGCTATTTTAGCGCTATTACAATACACATTGCTGATGTGAAAATCCTGAAAGTTAGGTGTTTTATCAGACGCGGTTACCGGAGCCTGCGGGGCTGATCCGGGCCTTTTATCCTCATAATAACTACTGATCAAAATGGCCTCGTTCAAAATATCGCGCATATAAATATGATCGATGTAAACATTGTGCACCAAGCCGCCACGGCCCTCGTTACTTTTCACACGGATGCCGATATCGGTATTTACAAAGTTGTTATTGGTTACCCAGATGTTATTCATGCCGCCATCGGTGTTACTGCCTATAACAAAACCACCATGTGCATGGTAAACAATGTTTTCGGCTATAATAATATTCTCTAAAGCTGCAGTACTTTTGTCCTTCGCCCCGCTCGATTTCATGCAGATCCCATCATCGCCCGCATGTACGGTACAATGATAAACTATAGCGTTTTTGCAAGTCGAGAGGTCAATAGCATCTCCATTTTGGGCATAGTATTCATTCTCGATCTTTACGTTGCGGATAATGAGGTTAGTAATACTTTTAGGGTTAAAAGCAAAATTAGGAGAGTTTTTAAAGGTTGGCCCATCAATCAAAACATTCTTGCTGCTACTTATCACTACCATAATAGGGCGCAGGCGGTCATCAGCCATTCCTTCTTTGGTA
Source organism: Mucilaginibacter sp. (assembly GCF_039921305.1). Lineage (GTDB taxonomy): Bacteria > Bacteroidota > Bacteroidia > Sphingobacteriales > Sphingobacteriaceae > Mucilaginibacter. The sequence goes on along the minus strand of NZ_JBDSCA010000025.1, from coordinate 78,779 downwards.
GGGTACCACATGTCGCCCTCTTTAGTTAATGCTCCACCCGATTTTGTCAAATCGTTCCATAGCGTTGGTGCGGCCTTACTTTTTTTCAGTGGCCGCCAGGTATCACCCGCGCCATCAAAAACACCTCCACCGGTTATAGCCACATTTTCCAGCTTTTCGCCATACAACTGTGGCTTACCACGGCCGCCGCTAACAGTAAATAAAGAATGATCTGAACTAAATATCACCAATGCGCCCGTAGCGGCATGTAAATTAACATTGCTTTTTAATTCTATCGGGCCGGTTAACCACAAGCCCGGCGGGATGAGTACTACTCCCCCACCTGCTGTTGAGCAGGCGTTAATAGCCTTCGAAATGGCTTCGGTATTCAAGGTTTGTCCATCGCCAACTGCGCCATAGCTTTTAATGTTAAATGTTTTATCGGCAAATTTTGGCTCGGCTATAGTACCCATTTTAAAAGGGGCATTATTAACGTACCACATCATATCGTGCTCGGTTTGCTCTTGCGCAAACGCTGTTGTACAACATAGCAAAATGGCCAATAAAGTGAGCTTGTTCTTTTTCATAACTGATGGTTTGTTTTTATAATGGGCGGTTAATCCATCTTACTTATGGCAATGCTACATAGTTTTCAATGAAGAATACCTGATATTGAGCTATTTATTTATGCAATCGTTCCCGGCAACGATGACGTAAAATAGCTGATACAAAAACGCGCCACTGCGAGCCTGTTGACAAACTCGCAATGACGCGTTTAAAAATAAGTCGCCCTTATTCGGGGCGACTTAGCAGTATTATTTCTTATCAGATTTATCTGCTGGTTTATCGGTATCAGCGACAGGTAATTTCCTGCTTTCCTTAACCGGGAACTTTTCAGTATCCATCATCTCCATCAATTTCAAACCTAATAAACCACTGATGGGTCCATCGGCACCACCATTCCCGCCTATCAGTACATCAGGGATAACCTTGATATGGCCCTTACCTATTTCTTCGGTGATCTTAAACTTGGTAAAGTTATCATTACCCATAGCCTTAACCTGCAATTCGTAGGCTTCGGCGGTTGATTTACCTATCGCCATGATCTTTTCGGCTTCGGCCAAACCTGTTTTCGAAATGCGTTCAGCATCCGCGGAAGCATTCAACTTGGTTGATTCGGCTTGTGCACCGGCACGTAAACGGGTGGCTTCAGCTTCTGCCTCGGCACGCATTTTTGTTGCGGCGGCTTCGGCGTTAACCTGCAATTTCAAGCTGGTAGCCTCACCTTCCGATTTTTTAACGGCTGCGTCGGCAGTGCGTTGAGCTATCTCAACACTTTGTTGGGCCTTTACCACTTCTTTTTGGATCTCGGCAATAGCGGTTTCCTTTTCTACACCCTGGCGTTGTACCTGGGCCATTTTTTGTGTTTCGTAAGTCTTTTCCTGTTCATAAGCAATCTTTCGGTCGGTTAAGGTTTTCATCAAAGCTTCCGGTGGCACAATGTCACCAATCAGGGTATCCACGGCGTTCACGTTATATTCGTCGAGAACGATTTTGATATGATCTTTAGCCGATTCCTGCCTTTCCTTACGGGAAGTTAAGAACGAGATCACATCACTATCCTGAGCCGAGTTACGGAAGTAGTTACCAATAGTTGGCTCCAACACTTGCGATACCAGGTTCAGCATGCTACCGAAACGGGCAATAACCTTTGGCGCTTCATTAGCCGGGATGTGGATGATCTGGGCCACGTCCAAATTGAATGGGAAACCATCTTTTGAACGTACAGTGATAGTACTCAAATTCCTGTCCAGGTTGTGCGATTCGCTCCTTGCATTGGCCCAGTTTAATACCAGGTTGGTGGTTGGCACCAGTTCCATTTTCATGGTGAAGGTATTGATAGGGTATTTACCCGGACCAAGCGGTTCCATCCATACACCACGGAAACCCCTACCCACGATGTTACCGTGCTTAAATGAGTCGCCGGTCATATCTTTCCCGTCCTCGCCGATGTACGATATCACCACACCCACGTAACCGATGGGTACATCCGTCATCGGGATCTCTTCAAGTTGTACCGCCCATTTGTTCACGTTGTACGAACCTGCCAGAATAATTTGTGGTTGCAAACCCTTGTTACCACCGTTGATCAAAAAGGCATCAATATCCTGAAAGTTATTGTGCCCTTCCACATGCTTACCAGCTATCTGGCCTTGTGTAATAGGCATACCATCCATCATGGTGATAATACCCACCATGTTTTCACGGATCACCGTCATGTCAGACACCGTAACCGAAAAGGCCTGGGTGTTAATACGGTAGGTACCGGCAGTAATAATGGCAGTTTGCCTACCCTTCTGGCCGCCATTCAGTAAAAATTTCTCACTATCCTGAAAGTTATCGCAATCAACCTTGCGGCCCAGTATATTCCCTGTAGGTATTTCGGCGCCATCCTTTGAAAGCACCAAACCTATTTTACCTTCCGGGATAACCGTAAAAGCTTCCAACTGGATACTATATTGCCATGGAAACATAAACCAGTACAAACCCGGCGCAAGTGCTTTGGCCTGGTAACCGGCCTCGCCCTTGGTGGCAATGATACGGCCGTCGGGCAGTTCCTTATCGGGACCAAACAGGACGAATTTTTTGATAACTAAACCGATCCTGTCTTCAGGGACGATCACCATACCAAAGATGATGCGCAGGATAGTTTTGTAAAATAAGACACATAAAATGGGTATGATAACCCACCAATAAACAGCTACAATATTCATATTTTTATTAGATTTAAGTTGGTACCAAGTACTATATAAGTACACTATTCTGCAAGTAAATTGCACTCAAACCGTCTGCATCACACTTTATTTTAATAAGTGCAAAAAATATTATTGTAGCAAAAAACAAATGAAACTTAAGGCAAAAAAAAGTCTATAATTATAAATTATGCAATAAATGGGCAGAGGTGACTTCCAGCATGAATCTATCCTAAGAGGATTGAGAGGTGGATTATCCCAATTTTCTGCCCAAAAATGGGTAAAGAGCATCAAAATTTTAAACAAGCATCACCAAAGGGCAGAAAGCCGATTACCATAACTATAATTATCGTAAAAACTGAATAACCACAATAACCTTTAAGGGGGAAATTGTAAGATAATTTTTGCTACTTCTTAAAAACCCTTATTAAAATTGTAATTTAAATTACGTGTTCGTAAGGGGTGTTCCGAAAATGGTTCATTGAAAGGAGCAGGACCATCATCCAGCTGTGCAGACAACCAGTCCTGTAAAGCTTTCTGATCCAGGTTCATCAGTTCCTCTACTTTTTTATCGGACTTAAAAGCTTTATCCTTCTCGTATTTGGCAAATAAAGCTTTCATCCCCGCCATGCGGGCATCATTTTTAAACGAGAGTTCCGAATTAAGCAATAGGTATTTGGTGTAGCCGCCAAGGTAAGCTACCAGCAGATCGTTATTATTATCACCCAGTTCGTTAATATCGTCGGATGTTTCAACAGTCACGTAGGGGCATCCTTCTATCCAGGCCATTAAAAACTCACTTACCTGTGTACGCTCAAGGCGTTTTTCGTTCCAGGGTGTTTGCTGAAACCAATCAATGGCTTTTAAAACATCGGGTTGATATTTCAGGTAATCCTGCTCATCATGTAGTTGATAATTTAAGGGCACTACAAACTTTTGCGCCATTGCCTCCGGGGCAGCAAACAAAAGCAAGATAATTATGATGATACGATTTACCATAGCAGTAGTTATGATATATTGGGTTTTTAAATAACTTACAATTAATAGGCTGAATAGTTTTCTTATCTGATTTATTATATGCTACATTACAAAAACTAAGCTCAAATAGTTCTACTATACTTAATCAACTTCACAATCAGCCATGTTAACAAAAAACATAAAACTAAATCAATTATAAAATATAGCTTATCAAACCAATTTGCCAAATTACATTCGCCACATTTACCAGATGTGGTTTGATAAAATGTAAATGGAAAACCATATATATTAAAACCATCACTCACACTATGATACTGGCCAGTAAACAATGTTATTAAAACAAAAAGTAATATCGACAAGCCTACAACTGTTTTAATCCCAACCTTACTCAGCAATTTACTGTTCATTATTTTTCATTACACCGCAGTCACTATACAAAAAAGGCCTGTATCAAATACAGGCCTTAAAAAAATCTTATTTCACCTTAAAGCTCACCATCACATCGCCCCACATAAAACTTACTTTTCCGCTTTTATCGGCAGTAAATTTTAAACGCTCAGTAAAGGTTGGCGCTTTATCTGTGTCAACGGTTACGCGCAGGGCATCATCGGCTTCGGTGTATTTGGTACCCCACTGGTTCCAGGTTTTGTTGAAAACGATGATCCACTTTTTTTCGCCAGGAACAGAGTACAAACCGTATTTACCGGCAGGCAACGTTTTACCTTCTATCATTACATCTTTGCTTACCTCAAAAACGGTAGCTTCGTTAGCGCCGGTGCGCCATATTTTACCATAGGTTGCAATCTCGTTACCGCCAACGGCACGGCCTTTTACGGATGGAGAACCATAATTAATTTTAATAGTAACACCGCTCTTGGTAGTTACCATTGCGCTATCCGGCGGACTTGGTCTTTTACTTTTGTCCTCGGCCTTTTTTTGCGCCGAAGCATTGAACGCGCTTATTGAACTTGCTGTAAGCAGGAATAAGAAAAGTAACTTTTTCATGGAATTGAGTTTTTAATTGGTAATATAAAATTAGTGATTTGTATCAAGTAGCGAGTATCAAGTCGCAAGTATTTTGAATGATAATCGAAATCTAATATCAAATCAAACAATGATCTTGATACTTGATACTAACTACTTGATACTACCTGTAAAGGCATCAATCATTTTCATTACAATAATGGCATCGTTAATAGAGCACAGGTTTTCGCCTTTGCCTTCAAAATATTTCACCACACGCTCTATCATAGGCTGCTGAATATGCTCCGGGTGAACAAAATCAATAACCTGGATATCGTCTTCCTCATCGTTATGCCAGATCACCGTTTTACCAAAGAATGGGAAACTAATGCTGCCTGCACTGCCCACTATCATACACTCATCTATTTGATCTTCGTCATCCACATTAAAACTCCACGAACCATTTAGGGTGATGTTGTTTTCAAACAAGGCTAATCCGGCAACATGATCATCAGCCGCGCTTAAACCAGCTTGGTTTAATGACAGGCCATACATTTGTTTAGGCTCGCCAAAAAAGTAGAGCATCAGATCCAATTGGTGCGGGGCCAGATCATGAAAATAACCACCACCTGATTGCGCCGGGTCTACCCTCCAGTTGTTTTCATTCTCGGCAACCAATTGCGGTTTACGCGCCTGCCACATTTTGATCTGCACGGTGCGGATATCGCCAATGGCTCCCTTATCCAGCAGATCTTTCACATACAAAAACATGGGCACTGCCCTGCGATAGTGCGCCACGCTTAGTTTAGCTGTAGAATTTTTCAATGCTTCCGCGATCTCTTCGGCTTCGGCAGCGTTTAGGGTTACTGGCTTTTCTACGTAAACATTCAGGCCGCGTTTTAACGCTTCAATAGCATAATCTTTATGCGATGATGGCGGCGTGGCTATGTAAACGGAATTAATTTCCGGGTCGCTCATTAACTCGTTGGCATCGGTGTACCATTTGCCTACGTTATGGCGTTCGGCATAGTCAATAACCTTGCTGGCATCGCGGCGCATTACGGCTATCAGTTCACTATCCTCTACCTTGTTAAATGCGGGGCCGCTTTTCACTTCGGTCACATCGCCGCAACCTATAATACCCCATGTTATGGTTGATTGGTCGATTGGTTGATTTGTTGATTCGTTGTCTTGCATTTCTCTACTTTAATATCGCTTTTATTCTTGCTAATTCTTCAGCGCTGAACTTGATATTATCCAGGCATTTCAACGAGTCTTTCAGTTGGTCAGGTTTGCTTGCGCCGATGAGTACAGTGGTTACGCGCTCATCTTTCAATATCCAGGCTAAGGCCATTTGCGCTAATGATTGACCGCGTTCTAAAGCAATATCATTCAATTGTTTAATTTGAGATAGCCTTTCTTCGGTAATATTATTCTCGGTTAAAAAGCCTACACCTTTTGCTACGCGCGAATCTGACGGGATACCTTTTAAATATTTATTGGTCAACAACCCTTGCGCTAAGGGTGAAAATGGGATACAGCCCACACCGTTGGCCTCCAAAACATCCAGTAACCCTTCAGTTTCAACCCAACGCTCAAACATGGAATATTTAGGCTGGTGGATTAAACATGGCGTACCTAACTCTTTTAATATCCGGATCGCTTCGGCAGCTTCTTTTGGTTTGTAGTTAGATATCCCAACATACAAAGCCTTACCCTGCCGAACGATAAGATCAAGCGCGGCCATGGTTTCTTCGAGTGGGGTATCCGGATCGGGGCGATGATGGTAGAAGATATCTACATATTCCAGACCCATACGTTTCAAGCTTTGATTCAGGCTGGCAACCAGGTTCTTTTTTGAACCCCATTCGCCGTAAGGGCCTTCCCACATATAATAACCGGCTTTGGTTGATATGATCAGTTCATCGCGGTGGGTGGCAAAATCTTCTTTCAATATCCTGCCAAAGTTAATTTCGGCCGAACCCGGCGGCGGTCCATAATTATTAGCCAGATCGAAGTGGGTAATGCCGTTATCAAAGGCTGTATACAGCGTTTTGCGGTAGTTATCCATTACGTCCACATCGCCAAAGTTGTGCCACAGGCCAAGTGATATGGCCGAAAGTTTGATGCCGCTTTTACCACAGCGACGGTATAACATGTTTGAATATCTATCAGAAGCTGGAGTATAAGACATAGATTTAATGCGTTGTTGCAGACCGTAAAATTAGAATTTAATTAGAATAAAACTATCCTGATTTATTGTAAACTGCCGTTATAAACATGCTAAAATATTCACTTACTGTTATTTAAACATATTTGCTTATAATGTTAAAATCTTGAAGAAAAAATATTACAACAAACTTGCAAATGTTATTTTTTAGCGGGATTTTCATAGTATTATTTGTAGTATAACTAAATTCAGGATAGACGTATATTCCATAAATGAGACAACTTAAAATAACCCAATCCATTACTAACCGTGAGTCGCAATCATTAGATAAGTATTTGCACGAGATAGGAAAGGTTGACCTGATCACTGCCGAGGAAGAAGTAATTCTGGCGCAAAAGATCAGAGAGGGCGACCAGGTAGCCTTAGAGCGCTTAACTAAAACCAACCTCCGTTTTGTTGTTTCGGTAGCTAAGCAATATCAAAATCAGGGTTTAACCTTAGGCGATCTGATCAACGAAGGTAACTTAGGTTTAATTAAAGCCGCCAAACGTTTTGACGAAACCAAGGGCTTCAAATTTATATCGTACGCCGTATGGTGGATTCGCCAGTCTATATTACAGGCCATTGCCGAGCAATCGCGCATTGTGCGTTTGCCTTTGAACCAGGTAGGTTCGTTAAGTAAAATAAGCAAAGCCTTTAGCAAACTGGAGCAGGAATTTGAGCGCGAGCCATCGCCCGAAGAATTGGCCGATACATTAGAAACCACGGTTGAAAAAATATCAGATACCTTAAGTAATTCGGGCCGCCATGTATCTATGGATGCACCATTTGTAACCGGGGAAGAAAATACCTTACTGGATGTATTAGATAATCACGAGCCTAATACGGATTCCAATTTAATAAATGAATCGCTGGCCGAAGAGATCAGGCGTTCGCTATCCTCATTAACCGAGCGTGAGCGCGAAATTGTAACGTTATTTTTTGGTTTAGGAGCAAACAGCCCATTCTCGTTAGAAGAGATAGGCGAGAAATTCAACCTCACCCGCGAGCGTGTAAGACAAATTAAAGATAAAGCCCTGCAACGTTTAAGGCACACATCGCGAAGCAAGATTTTAAAATCATATTTAGGATAATATCGAAAGCCTTACCAAACATCGGGAAGGCTTTTTTGCTTATGAGCCACGTTAACAAATGTTAAATTTTTAATAGGCTGATAAACTTATCTGATATTGATTTACATTAGTTGCATGTGGACCAACCGCCGTCTTATTCTGATATTTTACAAGCCACTGTTTATTTTGAATATAGCGTTAAGCTTATTCTCGGTTTATTTTATTAGCACTAATGGTTGGCACGCTAATATGGGGTTCAACAATGTGGTAGTTACCTCCCTGCTAAAACTTGCAGGCTATGCAGTAAGCGCAGGTTATCAATATACCATGCTACAAAATGTATATTTTTATTATCGCAATGCGGGTGTTTCTGTGCTTAAATTATACTTACAGGTTTTAGTTATCGATTTTGGTATTTATACCCTACTGTTGCTTTTTTATAATCTGTTAAGCTGATGGATAATTCGATACTTAGAGCCGACAGCATTGAGATAGATTTTGATGGTCATAAAATACTGCAAGGTGTTTATTTACAATGCAAACAAGGCGAAGTATTAGGTTTGTTGGGCCGGAACGGTTGTGGTAAATCAACTTTATTAAAAATAATATTTGGCTCGGTTACGCCAACGCATAAGTATGTTGCCATTGATGATGTATTTGTGAACAAAGGTTATATGAATAACCAGATCGCTTATCTGCCGCAGCACCATTACTTACCAAATGGCATTAAGATAATTAACCTGGCTAAACAAATAATTGACCCATTGGTATGGGATGAGTTTGCCAATTACCCGGTATATCAAACACATTATAATAAAACCGTAAGCGATCTATCCGGTGGGGAATGGCGGCAGTTGGAAATGCTGATGGTACTTTACAGCAAGGCTAAATTCATTTTGCTGGATGAACCGTTTACGCATATCTCGCCTATTCAGGTTGAAGAGTTTAAGGGGATCATTTCATCCCGGTCAAAAACGCGTGGCATTATTATTACCGATCATTATTATAAAAACGTATTGGAAGTGAGCGACAGGTTACTTTTATTAAATAATGGTTACACTCAAATAATCACTAATCGCGATGATTTGGTAACTTACGGTTATCTTAGCGCTTAATAATCCATACCATCATGACGATACCTATTTACCAGGCCGATGCTTTTACCGACCAGCTTTTTGGTGGTAACCCGGCAGCAATTTGTCCGCTAACCGAATGGCTGCCTGCCGAAATGATGCAGAAGATAGCCGCTGAAAACAACCTTGCCGAAACAGCCTACTTTGTTAAAACTGCCGATGGCTACAGTCTTCGCTGGTTTACTCCTGAATTAGAAATTGACCTTTGCGGCCATGCTACTTTAGCCAGTGCCCATATTTTATTTACCGAGCTAGGTTACGAAGATGATGTGATCCGTTTTGAAACGCAGAAGGCGGGTGTGCTTACCGTGACTAAAGAAGGCGACAGATACACTTTAGATTTCCCCTCAAGGCCACCTGAGCCGGTTGCTTTGCCAATGGACCTGATCAAAGCATTAGGTGGTAAAATACCTGTTGAAGTTTTAAAGGGCCGCGACTATTTTGTGGTTTACGAAACCGAAGAAGATGTGCGTGAGTTGCAACCCGATTTCAACGCTTTAGCTAAAATAGACACCATCGGTGTGATTATTACTGCCGAAGGTGATAGCGATGATGTTGATTTTGTATCGCGATTTTTTGCCCCTGCGGCGGGTATTAATGAGGACCCTGTTACAGGTTCGGCACATTGTAATTTGATACCTTACTGGGCCGAAATGCTGGAGAAGGACGAGTTACACGCCTTTCAGATCTCATCCCGCAAAGGTGAGTTATGGTGTACAAACAAGGGTGACCGGGTTTTGATGAGTGGTAAGGCGGTTACTTATTTGAAGGGCGAGATCTACATTTAGCGAAAAACTGAAAGCACAAAGCCCGCAAAGCTTTAATCTTTTGCTTTGAGCTTTCAGCTTATATAATGATTTGAATTTTGCAAACTGTGGATTGATTTTCGCAAACAGGTTAACTTGTTTTGGTGCCACCTTTGTTATCAAATAACAAAGCAACAAAATGAAATTAGCCAATAATAAAATTTTAATAACAGGTGGTGCAAGTGGCATTGGCCTGGGCTTTACCGAAAGATTTATTCATGAAGGTAATACCGTAATTATCTGTGGACGACGGGAATCTGTATTGAAAGAGGTTGCCGATAAATACCCATTGGTAATTACTAAGGTTTGTGATTTATCGAACGAAACAGAACGTGTTGAGCTTTACAACTGGATAGCTGCCGAACATCCGGATTTAAACGTATTGGTCAATAACGCAGGCATTCAGCAATGGATGGGAGTTGATAGTGAAGACTTTTTTGAACGCGCTAAAGCAGAGATCGTCACAAATATTGAAGCTCCGCTGCACCTGATATCGCTGTTCGTTAAGCTTGATGCCCTAACAACAATTATTAATGTTACATCGGGTTTAGCTTTTGCGCCATTTGCAAAAATACCAGTGTACTCGGCAACTAAAGCATTTCTCCGTTCGTTTACGCAGTCGCTGCGTTATTTATTGAGAGAAAATATTGAAGTGATAGAAGCCATACCACCGGCTTTAAACACAGACTTAGGCGGTGTTGGCTTACATACCCAGGCACCGCCTGTAAGTGAGTTTATCGAATCTATCTTCCAACAGTTAAAAGATGAAAAAACAGAACTCACCTTTGGAACAACAGAAACCCGGGCCAACGCCAGCGCCGAAGAACTAAAAGCTTATTTTAATATGATGAACCCGGCTTAATACCCAACAGTAAACTGTTGTTTAATAAATTGAGGGTTCTCAATTTCATCCAATATGGCAATGGCAAAGTCTTCCATCGAGATTTTGCTGTTGCCTTGTTCATCTGTTAATAGTTGCGTTGTACCCGTGCGGAATTTCCCGGTACGTGCACCGGGCTCAATAAAGGCGGATGGGCTGGCGTAGGTCCAGTCAATTTCATCTACTTTTTGCCAGGCTTTAAGCGCATCACGATGCGCTAAGGCTACCGCTTTAAATTCCGCCGGAAAATTTGGGGTGTCTACAACCTGTATCCCCGGTGCAACTTCTAAACTACCTGCCCCTCCTACCACAAGCAAACGTTTTACGCCAGCTTGTTTCAATCCGGCGGTTAAAGGTAATACCAGTTCAAATAATGTTGATGGTGCAGCACCTCCTGTTGGGCTGTAAGCGCTAACTACGGCATCGTGATCAAACACGGCGCCCTCTATACTTTGCGATTCAAAGATATCCCCTTTGGCAACCTTCAAATGCTCATGTATCACGATATAGGTTTCGGGCTTGCGTACTACGGCGGTAACATCATGGCCCCGGTTAAGTGCTTCGGTTATTATGCGGCTTCCTATTCGTCCGGCAGCTCCAAATACGGCTATTTTCATGGTGTTCTGGTTTGAAAAGTATTCAGAGAGTAAATAAATTTGCGGCGCAAAAGTTTTATTTAATTAAATAAAAGCAAATCGTTAATTTCAAAATCTGATATGATAATTGTCATTGCGAGGTACGAAGTAATCGCGAACTGAGCAGGTTTGCCTTTCTACGTTCGATTGCTTCGTTCCTCGCAATGACACAGTTGAGAGTTTAATACAGGATGCAGCTTACACGGTTAGAGGTTAAAGGGTTTAAAAGTTTTGGTGATAAGATCACCATTAATTTCAACGAAGGCATTACTGCCATTGTTGGCCCTAATGGCTGTGGAAAATCAAATGTTGTTGATGCTATCCGGTGGGTATTGGGCGAGCAGAGTACCCGTGCCCTGCGCTCCGAAAAAATGGAGAACGTGATCTTCAACGGAAGTAAGAGCCGCAAGCCCGGTAATCTTGCCGAAGTATCCTTAACTTTTGATAACACCAAGAATATACTGCCTACCGAGTTTTCGCAGGTCACTTTAACTCGTAAGCTTTACCGTACCGGGGAGAGCGAATATCGCCTGAACGATGTGCAATGCCGCTTAAAAGATATTACCGATCTGTTTCTGGATACGGGCGTTGGCTCCGACTCATACTCTATCATCGAGTTGAAGATGATAGAAGAGATCATCTCCAACAAAGAAAACTCCCGCCGTACTTTATTTGAGGAGGCATCGGGCATATCCAAATACAAACTTCGCAAAAAGCAAACTTTTAATAAGCTTAAAGAAACCGAGGCCGATCTGGAACGGGTTGAGGACTTGCTTTTTGAGATAGAAAAGAACCTGAAAACTTTAGAGAACCAAGCCAAGAAAGCTGAACGTTATAACAAGTTAAAGGAGCAGTATAAAATGATTAGCATTATACTGGCTTCGATGCGGATTGCTTCGTTCAGTGAATCGCTGAAGCAGATAGAAGATCTGGAGCAAAAGCAATCGGTAGAAAAATCGGCGATAGTAACACATATTGATAAACTGGAAGCCAGTTTGCAACAGCAAAAACTGGATAGTTTGACTAAGGAAAAAAACCTGTCAGTTCAGCAAAAGGCTACTAATGAATACGTAGCTAAGATAAGGGCTTATGAGAGCGAGAAGAAGGTAAAAAACGAGCAGCTTAAGTTTCAAAAAGATAAAGAAGCGCGGTTGAGCGAAGAGTTGGATAAAGATACCAATCAGCTTAATCACGTATTGTATAACATCAAGCGTTTATCGGAAGAAAAACTACAGGAAGAAGAAAAGCTTGAAACACTGCGATTAAACCTCGCCGAATTAAAAACTGTGGTTGATGATTCGCGGCAAGATCAGGCGAGTGCCAAAGCAGAATTGGACGAGATCATCAACATTAATAACCGGCTACAAAACCAGATCTACAAAACAGAGAAAGACCTCGATATTCTACAAATTCAGCAACAGGCTTTGGAGCAGGAAAGTTTGCGTAATATGGAGGATGCTGACAATAAAGAAGCCGAACTGAGCAGCTTTAACGAAGCTATTGGTGATTTGGAAACACGTGCCGGAACGCTGGCTATTGAATACCAAACACTTGTAGATTTTGAGCAGGCATTAAAAGAGCAATTGCTTACTACCGAAGCTGAACTGAATACGACTAAAGATACTTTAACGCAAGAAAGCCGGAAGGTTGATGCCAAGCAAAACGAATACAACCTGACCAAAAGTATGGTTGATAATTTGGAGGGTTTCCCGGAATCGATCCGTTTTTTGAAAAAGAATAGCGATTGGGGTAGGAATGCGCCCTTGTTTAGCGATGTATTATTTTGCCGCGAAGATTACCGGATAGCGATAGAGAATTATTTAGAGCCCTTGATGAACCACTATGTGGTGGAGAATTATGATGAGGCCATAAGCGCGATCAATCTACTTAGTAAATCGGCAAGGGGGCGGGCACAGTTTTTTATTTTAAGTAATTACCCGGCCGAGAACATTTCACAAGAGTTTACGCACCCGGCTAATTGGACTTCGGCTTTGGATGTGATCGAGGTGGACAGGCGTTATTATCCGCTGTGCGCCTACCTGCTCAAAAACGTTTATCTGGTTAACGACCAAAGTGAAACGGATATGAATAACCAGCAGATCCCGGAAAATATTATTGTGCTGGGCATGAGCGGAAAATTCAGCAAATCTAAATTTACCATGGCCGGTGGTTCGGTTGGTTTGTTTGAGGGGAAGCGTATTGGCCGGGCTAAAAATTTAGAGAATTTAGCTAAGGAAATTAAATTGCACGAAACCCGGATCATTAAATTCAAAAGCCAGATAGAAGAATTGCAGCTACGTTTGGCAACCTTTAAGGCATCGGGCAAAACAGCAGAGATAACTCAGAAACAACACGAATTAAACCAACTAAATACCGAGTTGGTTACCGTACAAACACGCCGCGAGCAATACCAAACTTTTATTGAGAGCAGCCGTAACCGCAAGGATGATATTGCGCAAAAGATAAACAGTATACAGCAAGAAACTCAAAAGTTATTACCATCAGTTGTTGAGTTGAAGGCGCAGAAGTTAGAACAAGGCGAATTACTGATTGAGAAGCAAGAGGCCTTTGCCGAACTATCCGAAGCTTTATCAGTTCGGTCAAATCGGTATAATCAGGAGAATATTGGTTTCCATCAGCAACAAAATAAGGTAGCAGGTTTGTTGAAAGACTTGGATTATCGCGAGATACAGCAAGACAATTTAGACCAGCGTATCCAGCTCAATAAAGCTGAATTAGATAAGGTAAAGGTTGCCATTTTGGAAAACATGAAAACGAGCGACCACTCGGATGATGACCTGCTGGCAATGTATGGTAACCGTGAAGAGCTGGAAAAAGCCGCGCAGCTGGCCGAACAGGAATATTATGCTTTCCGCGAAAAGATCACCTTGGCCGAGAACGAGATTAGCAATTTGAGACGCAACAAAGATAGCGCTGAGGCTATTGAGAACGAATTGAAAGACCAGAAGAACAACCTTAAACTGGAACTGAACGCTTTAAAAGAAAGACTATCAGTTGAGTTTAATGTGGACATACAAGACTTACTGGAAGAAGAAATATCACCGGATGAAAACGAAGTTGAGCTACGCGATAAAACCGAAAAGCTCAAAAAACAACTGGAAGAATTTGGCGCTATAAACCCGATGGCAGTTGAGGCTTACCAGGAAATGAGTCAGCGGTACGAGTTTATCCAAGCACAAAAGAAAGACCTGAGCGAAGCGAAAGCATCATTACTGGCTACGATTCAGGAGATTGACGATACCGCTAAAGAAAAATTTATGCTGGCCTTTACCCAGGTTAGGGAGAATTTTATTAAGGTATTCCGCTCGTTGTTTAATGAGGAAGATTCTTGTGATCTGATATTGAGCGATCCGAATAATCCTTTAGAATCGGATATTGATATTATTGCCAAGCCTAAAGGTAAACGGCCATTATCTATCAATCAACTATCGGGTGGCGAAAAAACACTGACGGCTACGGCTATCCTGTTTTCGCTTTACCTGCTGAAGCCTGCCCCCTTCTGTATTTTTGATGAGGTTGATGCGCCGTTGGATGATACGAATATTGATAAGTTCAATAACATCATCCGGAAGTTCTCTACCGATTCGCAATTCATCATTGTATCGCATAACAAAAGAACCATCGCCAGTACCGATATTATTTACGGGGTAACGATGGTTGAACAAGGTATATCACGGGTTGTACCTGTTGATATGCGGGAACTGGCGGATTAGTTAATGTGCAAATGGAGGATGTGCAGATTCAATTTTCCCGAAATAAAGATGTCATTTCGAACCGAAGGGAGAAATTTTTTGCGTGTGCTTGGTCTGCTGTAGACTTACTGCGCGAAAAAGATTTCTCTCTCGTACCTCGTTCGAAATGACACTTTTTTTTATTAAAACATTTTAATTAATAATGTCCTCTTTTTAATCTCATTTTATTTCTATCGAATATCATCCCGTTAAAGGTTTTATCTTTAAACTTACTGTTTAAAGCAGCTTGTTGCTGGGCCGATAACAGGTTGATACCTGCCAAGTTTTGTACTTGTTGCTGAGGCGTTGAGTAAGTACCAATGTTGATATATGATAATGAACGGGCTAATAGGTTTTCAGCTGGGTCGCCAAAATCATGGGTCACATCATCAGATGAGTAATAGCCGGGATAGTCGGCAGATGCCGGTTGCATACCCGCGTAATAACCACCTTTAGCTGCCGCGTTTTTAGTTTCAAACTCGGCTATGTACAGGGTGTATCCCCCAACAGGGATACCAAAAAAGCCTACTGGCTTACCGTAGCTTGTAGTACCTACCAGCTTAACATTCATATGCGGAATCAGGTTATTAATAGCTAATTCGCTTGCTGATGCGGTACGGTTCGTCACAATAAATATCACATTATTTATGCCGCTCAGGGTTTTCTTTTTGGAGAAATTAACAGTGTTTTTGGGTATTGAAAAATCGCCTTTGCTAATAGCGAATATATTGGATAGCAAAGGATAATTATCGGCTTGTAAACCAGCATTAAAATACGAAGTATACATGGTAGTACCGCTTTTTGCGGCTGGTATGATCAGGTTATCCAGGTATTCGGCAGTTTCAACATAACCACCGCCATTGTAGCGTAAATCAACTACCAAATCTGTAATATTATTTGATATAAAGTGATCAAAAGCGGCATCAAGCTTACTTTGCGCGTTGGTTAAAGCGGTAAATGTTGATAGCACAAGGTAGCCTACTTTTTTACTGGCTGTTACATTATATATGGTATCCTTCATTACCGGGTTTGCGGTATAACTTGCCGCTGTAACAGTGGTGGTATAAGTTGTATTATTGGCACGTTTCAAAGTCATGGTAATGCTTGCGGCAGACAAAGCAGCATTGATATAAGAAATATTTGATGAAACTGAACCATCCAAGCTTGGAACACCGGTGATAGCGGTAATTAATTCGCCACGGTGAATACCTGCTTTGGCGGCAGGTGAACCCGGGTTTACATAGCGGATACGCAAATCGGTACTGTTTAGTGGACCGTAAACTGGGAAAAAGCCAAAATCGGCATTGTTACCTAACAGCGTTTGGCCGGTTTGGCCCTGATCAATAAACGAATATTTTGATTCGCCGGGATATGATGAATTATATTCGTATGGCTTCTGAGTAGCAGGGTTTATTTTCAATTGCGATATGGCATCAATTTCGCTTTGTAAAGAATTGATATCGCTTGTTGATGAATATTGGCGCGGATTAAAAGCATCGTATGATGGGATGGCATCGTTCCACAGGTAATCTTCTTTAGCATAATAAAATACCGAATCTTTAACCAGATCAATACTTGGCGTATCTGTACGGTGTTTACAGGATTGGGTAGTAATGGCAGCAAATGCTAATAAAATCAAGTAAAAGTATTTCTTCATAGTTTTAATTTACACTTATAAATATACAGTTTATTATAACACCACAGGTTAAATGCTGTTAATTACAAGTTTAACGTAAAACACTAACAGTTAGTTTATTGGTGCGTTATTTTTTTTACAGGGATAATCATAAAACCATCTCCAAAAAATCGACACCGCTTGCTTCTGCGCATAGCTTGTCAAATTTGGTATTACCTACCATAATGATATCACGGCGCTCAAGGTTGTATTGTTTCAAAATGTGGTGTATAGCGTCGGGTTCGGGCTTGGCGTTTATCTCTTCGGCAAAGTAACAGGTGAGGTATTGTTCCAAACCGTGCCACTCGGTTTGTTTTATTTTGTTGAGTTGCTGTTGCGGATCGCCATTGGTGAGGATAAAGATCTGTTTACGATCAACCACAATATCCTGCAAAAGGGTTAAAGCATCCTTATATAACAGCAACTTTAACGGCAGGCGGGCAGTTTGGTGTAACATATCAAAATTATACCGGTAGTCTTCGCTAATGTTGAAGCGTTGGCGCACGCGGGTAAAAACTTCGGCGGGGCCCTCTTCCTCAAAAGTTGTGGTCATTAGTTTGGTAAGGGCTTTGGCATCCAGCATTTCTTTATATTCTAAAAAACTGGCGAAGAGATAATAAACCTGCAACAGGTAATCCTTTTCGGGATAGAGTACATTATCTAATTCAAAAACGAACGCTTTTTTTCGCGTATCAATATCGGTGTAAGTGAACATTTAGTCGGCGGTAAAAATGATATAGTCTTCGGTATTTACTTTAAAAACTCCGTTAAGGGTTTTATCCTGCAAAAGGGCAACAGCATTTAAAAAATCACCTTCAACTACGCGGCCCTTTTCAACAATTACTACGCGGCCGCCTATTACTTTGTGAGGAATATTATTAGCTATGGTATTTACTGAAGGTACAACCAAAGTAATATCAAATTCTTCAAATAACTGACGGGCCTCGGCTAATGGTAAAAGTTCTGCACGGCGCAAGGGGTATAATTTATCTATTTGCTTATCCAGGCATAGGGCCAGCATTTGGTGTACAAACGCCGATGATTTTGGGTTAGGCGTTACCACCATTTTGCCCGACTTAACTAACAATTCGGGCATATCATAATGGTCACCCAAAATCACATCATCAATTGCGAGTATATTTTTTAGTTGTTGCGCCTGTGCCGAATTTGCCGCTGTTATTAGTACGTTCATAATGTTTACCTATAAATTATCAACTATCATTCCGTCTTTCATCAGTATTTTACGGTCAGAGAGGTCAGAAAGTTCTTCATTATGGGTAACAATTATAAAAGTTTGGTTGAATTCGCGGCGCAAGTCTATAAATAACTGGTGTA
This sequence comes from Mucilaginibacter sp., assembly GCF_039921305.1. Taxonomy (GTDB): domain Bacteria; phylum Bacteroidota; class Bacteroidia; order Sphingobacteriales; family Sphingobacteriaceae; genus Mucilaginibacter. The sequence continues at coordinate 60,608 of NZ_JBDSCA010000025.1, read as the reverse complement.
ATTCGCGGGCGTTGGTGGAGTCGAGGTTGCCTGATGGTTCATCGGCTAAAATTAACGCGGGGTTATTGATCAAGGCCCTGGCTACAGCTACACGTTGTTGCTCGCCTCCGGATAGCTGATTGGGTTTATGATCGGCACGGCCGGATAAGCCCAGCATGCCTAATAATTGTTTGGCGCGTTTTTCGGTTTCGGCTTTGGACTGGCCGCCGATGAAGGCCGGAATGCAAACGTTTTCGAGTGCTGTAAATTCAACCAGTAAATGGTGGAATTGAAAAATGAAGCCAATTTGTTTATTACGGAAATTGCTGAGTTGCGATTTGCTCAATTTGCTTACATCCTGCCCTTTAATGGATACGGTGCCCGAATCTGCATTATCCAATGTGCCGATGATGTTGAGCAATGAGCTTTTACCAGCGCCGGATGCACCTACAATGGTGACTATCTCGCCATGGTTTACTGCAAGGTCTACCCCTTTTAATATTTGCAGCTTACCGTATGATTTATGGATAGATGTGGCTTTGAGCATAAGGGCAAATTTAATTAAATGTGCGGATGTGCAAATGTGTATATGTGCAAATGTTTTAAATTAACCATGCTGGTCATTTCGAATGATAATGAGAAATCTTTTGCGCGTACTTAGTATACTGTAGACTTGTCGCTTGCAGAAGATTTCCAGTCGTACCTGCCTGCCGGCAGGCTCCTTCGATTACAGAACTTTTTACTCTATTACTATCGTTTTTGGGAGCAGTTTATTGCTCGCCCGCATGAGGTTATCTGTGCTTTGCTGGATTTTTGCTTTGAGTTTTTCGTTGTAGTTGGGATGGTTGGCTAAAAAGGTGTTCACTATCTGGGCGGCCTCGGCACTTTGGTAGCTCCCGAAAGTGCTTGACAGCCATGATTGAGGGAAGAAGATATCGCCGGTTACCTGGATTGTTTGGAGCATATCTAAACTTTTAGCCAGATATTTTACCGATGTACCTTGTCTTAACGGGTGGTGCAGATAGCTTAACGCGGTTAGTACGTTTGATTCTTTAGCGCGATTTTTTAAATCCTGAAGACTGTGAAAAAATTGATCGCGAACCTTTACATCAGATGATAGTGCCGGGCGGATAAACTCGAAGCGTTTTTTTCGATCAGGATTGGTGATGCGGGCGTATTGTTGGGTTAGGATGGTTGTGTCGGCATCGTTTCTTAATGCCAGGGAGAATGACAGGCCAGTGTAATCATCTTCGGATAGTTTTACGCCTGCGGGTGGTTGCTGCTGTTTCCATACAGTGTAAATATTATTGCGTGCCGTTGCACTTTGGTAAATGCTTTGATAGGTGCTGAATAATATTTTTTTGTTGTTTGGCGCTGTTTGTTGTTGCAGGGCTTGCCATAATGCGCCTTCTAATTGGTCACTTGTTTTTTGGCGGTTCGCAGGGGTGATGAATTGCCAGTAAATACTACTGATGTAGCCAGTTATCAGCCGCAGACTCATTTCTTCTTTTTCGGCATTTAAAGCTTTGGTGTACAGATCAAGCAGCGCGGCGGGTTTGATGTAGCGGCCGGCCAGCATGTTTTCGTACAAGGAAATATAGGCAGAAGTGCGTTGCAGCGGGCTTTGAATTTCGGTTATAGAATTGTATAAATCTTTATCGGTTGGAAACAATCCGTAACCTTCGCCGCCAGAATTAAATAATACGTACATGGGGCGTTTGAGGCCCTGAGTTTCTTTCAGGTCTGCAACGCCTTTGGTCATGTTTACGGCGATGGTTTTGGTTGAACCGGGATAGTATAGGGTGATCTCAAAATTTTGCGTCCATGTGCGTGCGATGCCGCGTTCGGCGTGTTGCAGCAGGATGAAACGGGTTATCTTACCGTTTTTGGATACAAGGCTATAATTGAACACCGGTCGGCCTGGTTGGTTTACCCAGGTATTGTTCCATGTATTCAAATCCTCGGTGGTGTATTTGCCGAGGATCTTGATCAGATCGGGCCAGGTGGCGTTGTGGTAAGCGTAGGTTTTGAGGTACTCACGTACGCCGTTTTGGAAGTTTTCTTTTCCCATCAGTAGCTCTAACTGTCGCATCATGATGGGAGCTTTGTGGTAAATGATGTTACCGTAAAGGGAGCCTGCATCCTTCAAATTATCCAGATTTTGACGGATGGGATTTGCACCAAGGGTACGGTCGATACCGTAAGCGGCAGGGAAATGATCTGTCAAGAATTTAAGATTGAAAGTTTCATCGCCCATCAGAGAGCCAGTTACCTTATCGGCCATAAAGTTGGCGAATACCTCTTTCATCCACACATCGTTAAACCAATCCATGGTTACCATATCGCCAAACCACATGTGGGCGGTTTCGTGCGAGATGAGGTTGAGGCGGGCGATGATCTGATCTTGCGTAGCGCTGGCATCTAAAAATAAGCTTGACGCTTTGTACTGTACTTCGCCGGGGTGTTCCATGCCGCCGAACTGGAAATCGGGGATACCAACGAATCCCATTTTTTGAAATGGGAACGGGGTGCTTGTCCAGTTTTCCAAGAAATTGACCGCATCGCCATGTGCTTTGAAAATGGCATCGGTGCTTAATTGTATTTTGGTTTTATCGGTTTCACGGTACAAAAACTCGGGATTTAGTTTGCCGATATTTTGCTTTACCGATGTGAACTTACCTGCGGCGAAAGAGAATAAGTAAGTGCTTAATGTATCGGAAGTTTTAAAGCGATAGGTTTTATTTATTGCTGTTAAGGTTGAATCCTGAATGGCACCATTGCTCAAGGCTTTCCAGGTTAATGGGAGTTGCAGCGTTAGGGCGAATGTGGCTTTTAGATTGGGTTGATCGAAGCAGGGGAATACCGTTCTGGCCCTATCGGGAACGAATAGGGCGTAGAGGTAATCATCGTTACGATTGAGGGCGCCATTGCCTGCAGTAAAGTGCAGGTTGATGGTGTTTTTACCTGGGAGCAGGTATTTGGCTTCTAAAAGCAGGTGTTCCTTTGTTTCGTTTACTGCTGCCGGTTTACCGTTTATCTCTATTGATTTGATTTTAGCTGGCTCTTCTTTAAAATCCAGTTGCAGTGGCTGGCCGGTTTGTTTGAAGTTGAAGGTTATGGTTTCGGTAGCCTCGATATCCGTTGTCTTAGTTTCGGGGATGGTGAGGTTGAGGGTGTATTGGAGGTTGCGAATGTTGGCAGCGCGACTTTCGGCGAGTTGTTTAGATACGCCGGGGTCGATGGTTTGGGCTTGGGTTGCAGTTGTATATGATAGGACTATAAGCAGGAACTTGGTAAAACGCATGTGTAGGTATTTGATAATGGCAAATTACTGGATTTTTTTTTAACGGGGGATAACAAAGTGGTGACATCTTTGAATGGTGGCTCTGTATAGTTTCCGCTCATAGCCGACAAGCCAAATGGCTTGTAAGCAGTAGGCTTCTTTGCCGCACAGGCCTTTTACCTGCCTGCCGGCAGGCAGGCGCACAAGCGGAGAGAACTCCACGGGCTGAATGCTTGTGCGGCTTAGGCTTCACGAGGCCCGCGCTATGCACAAACAGGAGGCCCTTCCCTACCGCACTGCCCACCACGTTCTCTCCGCTTTTGGCCGAAGCTGTCTGCTGACGAGAAATTGGGTTTTGAGTTTTGGTTTGAACCTTTGTTTTGCGTTAGGGATAGTAGTGGAAAGCCCGGAGGCACGTCTATCAGTGGCGAGGACTTGGAACGGATAGCCCGGGCCGAAGGCAACGCCCAAATGATTATCTAAATTTTAGTTATTCAAACTAACATTAGCATATAAATTAAACTCCTATCCATTATACCTTAATCAAAATCATAAAAAACATCACTCCCACTTGAAAAAACATTGAAAAATATCACCAAAAAAGAAGATTCCGTTTCGTTGTAATGGTTGAATTTAATAGCTTTACCGCACAAAATATCTCGAACGAAATGAATATTCACGAATATCAGGGTAAAGCTATACTAAAAAGTTTTGGTGTAAGGATTCAGGAAGGCATTGTTGCCGATAATGTTGAACAGGCTATTGAGGCCGCGAAAAAGTTGAAAGAAGACTTTGGGTCGGACTGGGTGGTTGTTAAGGCGCAAATTCACGCTGGTGGCCGGGGTAAAGGCGGTGGCGTTAAGCTGGCTAAAAACCTTGACGATGTGAAGGAAAAAGCCGGCGCTATTTTAGGTATGACTTTGGTTACTCCGCAAACCGGTCCGGAAGGTAAGTTTGTTAGTAAGGTTTTAGTTGCTCAGGATGTTTATTATCCAGGCGCTACCGAAACTAAGGAGTTTTATATGAGTGTTCTGTTGGACAGGGCTGCTGGTCGTAACATCATTATGTACAGTACCGAAGGTGGTATGGACATTGAAGAGGTTGCCGAGCACACTCCGCACCTGATATTTAAGGAAGAGATTGACCCTAAGGTTGGTTTACAAGGTTTCCAGGCTCGTAAAATTGCTTTTAACTTAGGTTTGAGTGGTGATGCTTTTAAGGATATGGTGAAATTTGTTGCTGCTTTGTACAAGGCTTACGACGCTACAGATTCGGCTATGTTTGAGATCAACCCTGTTTTAAAAACAAGCGATAATAAAATATTGGCCGTTGATGCTAAGGTTAACTTAGATGATAACGCGCTGTTCCGTCACCCCGACTTTGCCGCTTTACGCGACACTGCCGAGGAAGACCCAATGGAAGTTGAAGCGAGCTTAAGCAACCTGAACTATGTAAAACTTGACGGTAACGTTGGTTGTATGGTTAACGGTGCCGGTTTAGCTATGGCGACCATGGACATAATCAAAATTGCCGGTGGTGAGCCTGCTAACTTTTTGGACGTAGGCGGAACCGCTAACGCGCAAACTGTTAAGGCTGCTTTCAACATTATTTTGAAAGACCCTAACGTTAAAGCTATTTTGATCAACATTTTCGGTGGTATTGTTCGTTGTGACCGTGTTGCCCAGGGTGTTATTGACGCTTACAAAGAAATTGGCGATATCCCGGTTCCGATCATCGTTCGTTTACAAGGTACCAATGCTGTTGAGGCTAAGAAATTGCTTGACGAAAGTGGTTTGAAGGTTAAATCGGCTATATTATTGAAAGAAGCTGCTGATCGAGTTAAGGAAGTATTTGCTGCTTAATTAGCCTTTTTTGTTTTCGGGGATTGCAAATCCCCGGTGATGTTAAGTCCGGGATTATAAATCCGGACTAACGAGTAAAGCGATGGGTTTAGACTCATCGCTTTTTTTGTGCTACGATCAGCGATATTATTAAAGGAGAATAATGAGATTTTCTCCTTTTTTGTTTTATATTTAGTAAACCATAATAACCTTATCATAATGAGTAATGGAGTAGATATTGAGGTAATAAGAAAAACCTATGAACGAAAAACTGATGAAGAATTAGTACGCGTTGTAACCCAAAACTCTGCCGGTTTAACGCCCGAAGCTATTGACGTAGTTAAGGCAGAACTTAAAAAACGCAATATAGATGCAAGTGTTGCACGAAGTGTTGACGCGCAGAATAAACAATATACAATTGAAGAGATAGATGCTTATTGTGCTATAATTCAAAACCTGCCTTGCCCTGTAACAGGCAGTACCGACGAAAAGTTAAATGCTACAATCGTAGCTGAAGTAATCAGTTTTATAATTTTCACCAATTATAAAAAAAAGATGCTCATTGCCAGCCCGGATGCTTTGGACAAGGCTAACAATAACGCTTTGGTAAAAACAGCCATATTAGGTTGGTGGGGGATTCCCTGGGGAATTATCAAAACTATTCAGGCGATAAATTTGAATATTAAAAACAAACGATCAAACCGGGCAGACGGCCCTAATGATTATTTACGGGGTTTTGTATTGAGCAGGGTTGGACAAATAGAAGCATTTAAGGACAACCCAAATAAACTGGCTGAGATCATTTCGTTGTGATGATATTACTCCAATGAATATTGCTAAAAGAACTTATAGATCTATATAACGTAAAGGGATAACTATTTCAGTCTTTTTTATTCGTTGCAAAATCTACTCAAAATAGAATCCGTAAAGATTTGACAACTTTTAATTACTGCTTCCCATCCATCGATATTAACGATTTTGAAGTAATGATCTTTAATGCGGCTTCTTCAGAAAAACCAACTTTTATTAAGGCATCATAATAGGCTTTAGTCACCTGGGCCAGTTTGGTTGTGGTTTCGGGTTTGCTGTATCTGTATATTTTTAACTGGGTACTAATGCTGTTGAGGCTAAAAAATTGCTTGACGAAAGTGGTTTGAAGGTTAAATCGGCTATATTATTGAAAGAAGCTGCTGATCGAGTTAAGGAAGTATTTGCTACTTAATTTATTAGCTATTTGATATAAAAAAGGGAGGGCATATGCTCTCCCTTTTTTGTTTTCGGGGATTGCAAATCCCCGGTGGTGTTAAGTCCGGGGATTATAAATCCGGACTAACGATGGAAATGCAATCCTCTAATTAATTAGAACTATCGCAACCGGTATTAAACTAATTAATGCCAAATTAACGTAAAAATGCCATTCTTTTTTAAAACAGACTGCGCCTAATAATAACGTAAATACAAACACTACACTTATAACTAAAGCAGCAATACCGGTATACATATAATTATACCAATGACCGATCTGGTGACTATCGGTAAAGTGCTCTGCAACCATTTCCACGCTCAATCCGGCTTTAAATACGATAACCCAATACACACTGTAGAACAGGAAAAGGATAATAGTTACCGGGTGTTTTTTTAATAGCTGTACCAAATATTGCATATCAGTAGTGATATTTTATTGACGTAACCTATAGGTTGTGTTGCAGCAGCAAATTCCTTAACTAGGCTTACTACTTCCCATCCATCGATATCAATGATTTTGAAGTAATGATCTTCAATGCAGCTTCTTCAGAAAAGCCAACTTTTATTAATGCATCATAATAATTTTTTGTTACCTGGGCCAGTTTTGCGGTTGTTTCGGGTTTGCTGTAAACTTTTAGTTGGGCATCGAGTATGCTGGAGTACATGCTTCCCATCATTGGGCCTACACCGTCCATAATCCCTTTAGGCATTGGTGCTGTAAAATTGCTACTTACATTAAAAGCCGTGTCTTGTTTAATTTCATTTTTTGCACCTCGTGGCGGAGCCATCAATACTACATCGGTTACCTTAACACGTTCGTTAACGGCAGGCGCCGATTTGGTTAGGCTTACATTGTAAAAGTTAAAATAAAAGTTGGTGCCGGGTTGCTCAAATATGTAATGGGCACGTTCAACTATGTTGATGGCTTTTGTACCGGATTTAAGCTTTTGAAAATACACCTTAAAGCTTACTTCCTGTCCATCTTTTGTCGCGGTAATTTTGTTGGGCTTTAGTGGGATGCCTTCCGATTTTATATAGTTATACTTCTCTTCGCCATTGGCATCCTGCAGATAGATGCCTTTATTAATTTCAACCCAGGCACCCGGATTTGGAAACGTATGTTTAAAGCTTACCACGGTATTAGTTTTGGTAACCTCTATTTTAGTAACAGTTGTATTATGCGCTTCGGCATAACCAACTTGCGGCATGGTTACCGATTGGCAATAGGCTATGGCCGGGCATAGCGTGATAAAAAGCAATAGTGATTTGAGTTTCATGTGGTTTAGTTTTTATTAAAGATATGTATTTTAATAACATAGATATCTTAATATATGTTAAATTTAAGATGGTGATTTTGTATCTTTGTATAGCGATATTTCAACGTCTATTATGCTGAAACGAGTTTGGCATGGTGATGAAATAATTCTTACAATACCCCCCTGAAAATAGAATCAGGAAGTAAAAGCCAAGAATCAAAAATTTAAAATTCTTACTTTATCCCCTATAAGTTCGCTCTGTAAGTCGGGGATTGCTTCGTTCCTCGCAATGACGCGCGGAGATGAATACATAAAACATCTTTTTTAAAACACCCACTTTTACCCCCCTATCCTCAGTTATTCAGGTTATTGGAAATTTGTAATTTGGCGTATCAGAATATACCATTTGTTTATCTTCGTTCCATGCAGCCTACAGACGCTAAAAAAAGAATCCACGAGTTATCCACCGAATTAAAACAGCATAATTACAACTATTATGTGCTGGCTATGCCAACTATTGCCGACTTTGATTTTGACATCAAACTAAAAGAACTGGCGGAATTGGAGAAACAGTTCCCTGAGTTTCTGGAAGAGGATTCGCCTACGCAACGTGTGGGTGGCGAGGTGACCAAGGAATTTGAAACAGTGCGGCATAAGTGGCCTATGATGAGTTTAGGCAACACCTATAACGAGCAGGAACTGGTTGATTTCGACGCGCGCATTCGTAAGGCTATCGGTGATGATTTTGAGTATGTGGTTGAACTGAAGTTTGACGGTTTATCAATGAGCCTCACCTATCAAAACGGTAAGCTGCTGCGTGCCGTTACCCGTGGTGATGGTGTGCAGGGAGATGATGTGACCACCAATGTGAAGACGATACACAGCATCCCGAAGAAACTGGACGAGGGCAATTACCCTGAACATTTTGAGATACGTGGCGAAGTATTTATGCACCGCAAAGCCTTTGAGCGCCTCAATAATGAACGGATAGAACAGAACGAAGTACCATACGCCAACCCAAGGAACTTTGCCTCAGGCACTATTAAACTACAGGATTCGCGTGAGGTAGCAAAACGCCCTTTAGACTGCTTTTTGTACTTTTTATATACGGATAAACCGTTATTTAAAACGCATTGGGATAGCATTATGGCTGTTAAAAGCTGGGGCTTTCATGTTTGTGAACATACTAAGCTTTGCAATAATATTAGTGAGGTATTGGAATTTATAGCCATTTGGAACGAGAAACGGCACGACCTAAGTTATGATATAGACGGGATTGTTTTGAAGGTTAATAGCTATGCACAGCAACAAGAGTTAGGTTTTACAGCTAAATCGCCACGATGGGCCATATCTTACAAATACAAGGCACAGCAAGCCGAAACAGTTTTAGAGAGTGTAAGTTACCAGGTTGGCCGTACGGGATCGGTTACGCCGGTGGCTAATTTGAAGCCGGTTTTACTGGCGGGTACTACGGTTAAGCGAGCTTCGTTACATAACGCTAATGAAATATTGAGGCTTGATTTGCATGAGGGTGACAGCGTGTTTGTGGAGAAGGGCGGCGAGATCATCCCAAAGATCATCAGCGTAAATCCGCTAAAGCGGAAGGAAGATTCGCCGGTTATTCAGTATATAACACATTGCCCTGAATGTGGTACGGAGTTGGTACGACAGGAAGGTGAAGCCAATCATTACTGCCCTAATGATGAGGGTTGCCCACCACAGATAGTTGGTAAGATGCAACACTTTATCGGCCGGAAGGCGATGAATATTGATGGGTTAGGTGATGAAACTATTGAGACGCTTTATCAGAAAGGATTTTTGCGCCACATCAGTGATATTTATGACTTGCATAAACGCAGTGATGAGTTGAAACAGCTTGGCAGGTTTGGTGAAAAGTCTATCAATAATATGATGGATGGTATCGAAAAATCAAAGCTGATGCCTTTTGAAAAGGTTTTGTTTGGGATGGGCATCCGCTATGTTGGTGAAACGGTTGCTAAAAAATTGGTGGCTTATTTTAAGACCATCGATAACCTGATCAAAGCCAATGTTGAGGAACTGACCGCCGTTGATGAAATAGGTACCCGCATTGCCGAAAGTTTGGTTGAATACTGGAGCAACCCTGAACATGTGGAGCAGGTTGAACAAATGAAAGTGCAGGGTTTACAATTTGTATCTGATGAGAAAGAGGTAGTATTGGCCAGTAATAAACTGGAAGGTAAAACCTTCATTATCTCGGGTACGTTTGAAAGATCGCGCGAGGAGTTGAAGGATATTATTGAGCAGAATGGTGGTAAGATATTGAGCAGTATATCGGCCAAATTGAACTATTTGGTGGCGGGTGATAATATGGGCCCGGCTAAGTTGGAGAAGGCTACCAAGTTGAATGTGCCGATCATTAGCGATGAGGAGTTATTAGCTATGCTGACCGCTGATTAATGATGATTATTTGATTTCGCTGATTTATTTGCAAGCATTCTTATAATTTTTCCAGATTTATTTACTTGAATTTACGCCTTAAAATCATCAAAAATCAACGAAATCATGGTAATCAAAAATATAATCAACGGTTCAAAAACATACTTTAAACGATCTAAACATATTTTTTCTATCTTTACAGCCTGATTATTGATAATGGAAATGTTTAACGGAACCGGGGTTGCTATGGTGACTCCTTTTCATCCAAATGGTGATGTAGATTTTGGTGGCCTCGAGGCAGTAATTAACCATATTATTGGAGGCGGAGTAGATTACATTGTAGTGCTGGGTACAACCGGCGAAACAGCTACTTTAACCAAGGATGAGAAGAAGCAGATTTTTAAGCGCAGTGTTGACCTTACCAATGGCCGTGTACCTTTGGTTGCAGGGATTGGTGGCAATAATACTTACGAGGTTTTAAAAGATATTGAAGCTTTTGATATTACGGGCTACAGCGCTATACTTTCGGTTAGTCCGTACTACAGTAAACCTACCCAGGAAGGTATTTATCAGCACTACAAAGCTATTGCCGAAAAATCGCCTTTGCCTGTTATTTTATATAATGTTCCGGGGCGTACTGGTAGCACTATTAGTGCTGAAACAACGATACGCCTTGCGAATGATTTTAAGAACATTGTAGCTACTAAAGAGGCTTCGGGCAGCTTTGATATCTTTAACCAGATTATGCGCGATAAACCGGCTGATTTTATGCTGATATCGGGCGACGACCCGGTTACTTTGCCGATGATAGCGATGGGTGCTTCGGGTATTATATCGGTGATTGGGAATGCGGTGCCGAGGGTGTTTTCGGATATGATCAGGCTTTGCCTTAAAGGCGATTATGCAGCGGCCCGTCCGTTACATTATAAGCTGATAGAGTTTACAGCACTTATGTTTGCCGAAGGCAACCCAGGTGGTGTGAAGCATGCTTTAAAAGAGCTGGGCATTTGCGGCGATACGCTTAGATTGCCATTGGTAAATGTGAGCAACTCAACTGCTCAAAAAATAGGCATACAATTACAACAGATCAATCTGGTTGCACAACCAGCCTAAATATCCGCAAATAAAAAACCCGGCTTTTGGCCGGGTCTTTTACTAATAATTACATTATTATTAAGCCTTGTTTTTAGACTCTTGTACTTCTAAACGGATAGCTTGAGCAAGGTTTTTCAAATCTTGCATTCCTTTACGTACACGGGTTCCAGCAGCGCTGTTACCTTTGTTGTAGAATTTGTCAGCATCACCTTCTAATGAAGAGATAAGTTCTTTTACTTTTGTGAATTTTTCCATTTTTCAAATACTCCTTTTAATAATGAGGTTAAAATTGTTTTAAACTATGTGCTAATGTAAAATGTTTTTTCATCAAAAAAAAACATTTAAAGCACTAAATAGCCGCGTAGAGGCGGTTTTTTTCCACATTTTTTAGTTTTGGAGGTATTCATTTGCAAATGTAGGGGATTACCTCAAAAGCTATTTTTAGCAAAATTATAATTATGCGTGCATAATTTAACTAATCCCATAACAATCAGGCTCAATAGCATAAAGTATTATAAATATCACATTGAATGTAAGTGATAAATATAGAGAGCAAAAGCCATAGTTATTTTATTATTTAGAACGAAAAAAGTACAAAAAAAGCCGCTAAATGTTAATATAGCGGCTTATGATGATATAAATAATGGTTAAAATCAGGCAAAAGCCATCTTTAATTCTTTATAATGTCCGGCTTTTAGCTTCTCTCCTACCTCGGTAAAGGCAGAAAGTGTTAGTTCAACATCAGCCAGCGAGTGCATCGCTGTTGGTATCAATCTCAGTTGGATCAATCCTTTTGGGATAACCGGGTACACCACTATGGAGCAGAAGATGCTATAGTTTTTACGCAGGTCCATGGTTAAAGCTGTGGCTTCGTTCAGGTCGCCTTTTAAAAATACAGGTGTTACCATGGTATTGGTTACGCCGGTATCAAAGCCACGTTCGCGCAAGCCGGTTTGCAGTGCGGTTGCTATATTCCATAGCTTCTCACGAAGTTCGGGTCTTGATTTTAATAGTTCGAAACGCTTTTGTAAACCAATTACCATTGGCATTGGCAATGCCTTAGCAAAGGTTTGTGAGCGCATGTTATAGCGAAGGTAGTTTACGATTTCTTCGGTAGAAGCTACGAACGCTCCAATACCCGCCATTGATTTGGCAAAGGTTCCGAAATAGATATCTACACCTTCAATACAATCCTGCGCCTCGTGGGTTCCGGCACCGGTTGCTCCCATTGTACCGAAGCCGTGAGCATCGTCGATCAACAAACGGAAATCGTATTTATCCTTTAAGGCTACGATCTCTTTTAGTTTACCTTGCGCGCCCGACATGCCAAATACTCCTTCGGTGATCAATAAGATACCACCGCCAGTTTGTTCGGCCAGTTTGGTGGCGCGTTCCAACTGCTTATCACAGCTTTCCAGATCGTTATGCTTGTATACAAAGCGCTTGCCCATATGCAGGCGAACACCGTCAATGATACAGGCATGTGATTCACCATCGTAAACGATCACATCATTACGATCAACCAGTGTATCAATGATAGATACCATTCCCTGGTAGCCATAGTTCAGCAAAAAGGCATCGTCCTTTTTTACAAATTTGGCCAGGTCTTGCTCTAATGCTTCGTGGTATTTTGAATTACCCGACATCATACGGGCACCCATTGGATAAGCCATACCGAAATCGGCAGCACCTTTGGCATCAGCCGCGCGTACTTCCGGGTCGTTAGCTAAACCTAAGTAATTATTTAAACTCCACACTAAATGCTCTTTCCCTTCAAATTGCATGTGCGAGCCAATTTCGCCCTCTAAACGAGGGAACGAAAAGTAGCCATGCGACCATTTAAGGTGCTGGCCCAAAGGCCCCATGTTATTTGATATCTTTTTAAATATATCCAAAATCGTAATGTTTTAAATCCTCTGTAATGTACAAATATAGCGGTTAAAGCGGTGAACAGCAAGCGCTATAACTTTTTATAATGGTTTATAACGAAAAAAGCCCCTGTATAAATACAGAGGCTTTGAATAAAGTTTTGAACACACTAATGAACTTAGTCTACATTGTCATGCAGAAAAGAATTGTTATTTCTGATCTCGGTTTTACCTTCATCATCAGTTAATAAACTAAATCTTGAGATCTGGCTTTCTGATGATTGCGGAGTTTGTTGTAAGGCTATCTCTTTACGTTTGTAAGCCGGTACGTTCTCCAATTCCTGAATGTTACCGTTACGCAGTTTCATGCTCAGGTCCTTCAAACGCATAATGCGCTCACGCGATTTACGCAATTGATCTTCGATAGATTCATCGGTTTTATCATCATCTGCACCAACAATTGGCTCGGGTTCTGGCTCGGGCTCGGGCACAAATACAGGCTCGGGTACAAAGGTTACCGCTTCTACAACTTCGGGAACTTCAAATTCCATTTCTGGTTCTGATAGTTTGAAGGTGAAGCCGGCAGTGTCTGCAACCTCTTCCTCTTCGGCAGCAGGTTCTTCTGGTTGGAATGAATATTTGATAACCGGTGGCTCTTCGCTTTTGGCGAAAAGATCAAATAAACCGGTTTGCTTTTGCTCTTCGGCAGCAGGATTAGTGCCTTTCATGTAAACACCAGCGGCAGTTCCTTCCTGTTTAACAACAGGGTTAACAAACTCGTTAACCGGACGGGCCAATGGTTTATTTTCGGGAACAAGCATCGAAATTACCTTTTTGGTACTTTGTTCCTTTTCGCGCTCGTCTTTAGTTTGGAAACCGGTAGCTATAATTGTTACTGAGATCTGCTCGCCTAAAGATTCGTCGCGACAGTTACCCCAGATCAGATCAGCAGATAAACCTGCTTCCATCTGGATAAAATCGGTAATGATGCTCACCTCATCCATAGTTACCTCGGTAACGCCTGATGTAATGTTCAATAAGATATAACGGGCACCTTCAATTTCGTTATCTTTCAATAGCGGAGAAAGCAATGCACCTTCAACAGCTTTTAAAGCACGGTTTTCACCTTCGGCAGAGCAGCTACCCATAATGGCTACGCCACTGTCTTTCATTACAGTGCGCACATCCTTAAAGTCAACGTTGATATATCCCGGTAAGGTGATGATCTCGGCAATACCTTTGGCGGCTGTGGTCAATATATTATCTGCCTGTGCAAATGCCGAACCTAAGGTTAAGTTTCCAAATATCTCGCGCAAGCGATCGTTTGAAATTACCAGGAACGAGTCTACATGTTTTTTAAACTCTTCCAAACCTTCTTCGGCCTGCATTTTACGGCGCTTACCTTCAAAAGAGAATGGCGTGGTAATAATACCAACCGTTAATATATCCAGTTCGCGGGCCGCTTTGGCTATAATAGGGCTTGCGCCTGTACCGGTACCACCGCCCATACCTGCTGTTATAAATAACATTTTGGTATTGCTGCCAAGCATCAATTTAATATCGTCAATATTTTCGATAGCTGAGTTTTTACCTACTTCGGGGATAGAGCCTGCGCCCATTCCTTCGGTTAAACTTGCACCTAATTGCACCTTGTTAGGGATAGGGCTCAACTCTAAAGCCTGGGCATCGGTATTACAGATGATGAAGTCGACACCGGTAATTCCTTGCTTGTACATGTGGTTAACAGCGTTGCCACCACCGCCGCCAACACCAATAACCTTGATGATGGACGACTTTTCTTTTAACATCTCAAACTGCATAATCCTTGTTTTTCAGCTATATGTGATTGACGATAATTCAGATTTCATCTAATGTAATATTAAGAGTTTTTCCACATAGTTTATTAACAATTGTCAATAATGTGGAAAAGTAATTTACCTGTTGAAAACTCCTATTTCAAGAAGTCCTCATCCTTAATATCGTCTTTAATAAATTTCTTTCCAGACTCTAATATCTTACCAAACAAACCAAATTTACGTTCATCTGTAAGTTTTGCCTTTTCAACCTTAACCTCTTTTACCGGCAGATCCATGTCTTCCATTTTCTGGATCCCTTTGATAAGCAAACCAATACCGGTAGCAAAAGTCGGGCTTTGTAATTCCTCATAAATCGCTTTTGGCAATACCTCATTTTTGGCCAGGTGTTCGTTAGGGTAACCTACACGGCAATCTAATCCGGTAACGTACTCAACCAATTGCGGCAGGTGCTTTAATTGCGCGCCACCACCGGTTATTACAATACCTGCTATCAGTTTCTTTTCGTAGCCTGATGATTTGATCTCGTAATAAACATGTTCTACGATCTCTTCCATACGGGCCTGGATAACGTAAGCCAGGTTTTTGATCGAGATCTCTTTTGGCTCGCGGCCACGTAAACCTGGCACACATACAATTTCGTTATCCTTGTTCTCGTCGGCCAAAGCAGAACCGAAACGGGTTTTCAATTGCTCGGCAATGTTGCGCATTACAGAACAGCCTTCGCGGATATCTTCGGTGATACTGTTACCACCGAACGGGATCACGGCGGTATGACGGATGATACCTTCGTGGAAAATAGCCACATCGGTAGTACCGCCACCTATATCAACCAAAACAACGCCGGCTTCTTTTTCCTCATCGCTCAATACAGCTTCGGAAGATGCCAATGGCTCAAGAATTAGGTCCTGACTTTCAAGACCGCCTTTGTTTACACACTTTACAATGTTTTTAATAGCAGTAACCTGGCCGGAGATGATGTGGAAGTTGGCTTCCAAGCGTACGCCAGCCATACCAATAGGATCTTTAATACCCGGCTCGTTATCCACCGTGAACTCCTGCGGCAACACATGGATGATCTCTTCGCCCGGAGGCATCACCAGGTTGTACATATCCTCGATCAGCTTCTCGATATCCTTGCGGGAGATCTCGGTATTCAGATCGCGACGGGTAATTAAACCTCGGTGCTGCAAACTTTTGATATGCTGACCCGCGATACCCACGTTTACAACTTTAACCTCAACGTTTGATTGAGTGCCAGCGATATCAACAGCCGCCGTGATGCCCTGAACGGTTTTATCAATATTAGATACCATACCACGGGTTACACCCGCAGATTCGGCTTTGCCGATACCTAATACCTCTATCTTTCCGTTCTTGCTTCTGCGACCAACAATAGCGCATATCTTTGTTGTACCAATGTCTAATCCCACAACAATTGGTGAACTTTTTTCGTTTGTCTGGCTTTTGTCCATATCTCTGCTTATTAAAATTGTACTTTACTTTGTGTTGTATCCGGTTTTATCTTTATTTCTTCCTTTTTCTTAGTTACAGAATCGGGTTTCAATAATGTATTTTTAATACCAACCACCTGGTTAGCATATTTAATGTTAATTATTCTGTAGGCATCCTGCCCTACTTTTGGCAATGCCTGTTTATAAAACACCAGCAGGTTACCAAACTTGGTAGCCAACGAATCGGCGTTACCCAGCAATATTTTATGGTTACCTACTCTTGGAATTAATTCCAGTTCGTGATCTGTATTGACATAGATCTGTACGATCTGCGCGCTCCATAATGAATCTTTACGAATAAAGTCGGCTGTTCTGTACAAGTCTTTGGTTATAGCGTTGTGCAATGAATCAACCCGGTTACCAAACAGCTCGTCAATTTCGCCGGTAGCTACCAAAACCTTAGCGGTGAAGTTTTGCGACAGCGGCATTTTCATACCGTATTGGTCTATATAAAAATCCTGATCAAACTTATTAACCACCCGTAATATCGGTTGGCGCTGACTGATCTCGACATGGATCACACCATCCATCTCCATATAAACTTTTGCAAACTCAATAAAAGGATTTGCACGGAGCTTACTTTCAAGTGCCTGGATGTTGATATCTTCCAGTTTATGGCCTATCAGCGCGTTGTTTTTTACCTGTAAAATATTATCAACCTCTTCCTTATCAATAAAATACTGATTGCCTGGTATGTATATCTTCACATCGGTGCAAACTACTCCGGCCTTTTTATATTCAATAAAACTCATAAGCGCAATAATGCCACCTATGCTGGTTACCCAGGCAAAGCCGATCAATATTTTACGCCATATTGGGTTCTTAAACATTTTGCAAAGCCTTTTTTAAAGGTTCAACCAATTGATCAATATCGCCCGCACCTACTGTTAACAGCAACTCGGGCATTTGTTTTTTCACTAAATCAACACTCTCTTTTTTACCGATGATACGTTTGTTCAGCATTTTCATGCGGCTTAATATCATATTCGAATCCACGCCTTCGATAGGCAACTCACGGGCGGGGTATATATCCAATAGCAATAGTTCGTCGCTCATATCCAATACCTCTGCAAAACCGTCGACAAAATCGCGCGTGCGGGTAAATAAATGCGGCTGAAATATTACTGTCAGCTTCTTTTCAGGGTATAACTTTTTTACTGATGTAATGCAGGCACGCAACTCTTCGGGATGGTGCGCATAGTCATCAATGTAAATATGCTTTGTCGATTTTACGATGTATTCGAAACGACGCTTTACTCCTTTAAAGGATTTTAAAGCCTTTAAAATATCATCGGGTTTAACTTTCAAATACAAGCAAGCCTGTATAGCGGCAACCGCGTTATCAATATTATGAATGCCGGCAATGCCCATTTCAATATTCTTGATATCAACCGTACCGTTATTGAAATCAAAATAGAAAGTTCCTTTTTCTATGCTGATGTTAGCGCCAACTACATCGGCAAAAGTATTGATGCCATAGGTTACACCATTATGGATATGCAGGCCTTTGTGATAGATGAGCTTACCGCCAATTTTTAGCTGCGAGGCAAACAACTGGAAAGATTCTGTTAGATGCTCATGGTCTCCATAAATATCCAGATGATCGGCATCCATTGATGTGATGATGGCGATGTTTGGGTGCAGTGTGAGGAACGAGCGATCATACTCATCGGCCTCAACCACCATTACTTTACTTTTACCAAACAGCACATTAGTACCATAGTTAGACGCGATACCGCCCAAAAATGCAGAACAATCTATACCTGAAGACTTCAGGATATGCGCTATCATGCTTGAAGTTGTGGTTTTACCGTGGGTACCAGCCACGGCAACCGTTAGCAAGCTTTTGCTAATGATACCTAATACTTGTGAACGTTTCTTCGGATCAAAACCCTTGTTCCGGAAAAAACTCAATATCTCTGAGTAATGCGGAATTGCCGGGGTGTAGATGATCAGCGTTGAATCATTCGGTTTGTAAAAATCAACCGGAATATCTTCGGCGTTATCATCATAAATTATACGGATGCCTTCTTTAACCAACTCGGCAGTTAAGGGGGTAGCCGTTTTATCATATCCGCAAACAATGCAGCCCAAATGGTTAAAATACCGCGCAAGGCCGCTCATACCGATGCCCCCGATACCTACCAAGTAAACTTTTTCAATGTTGCTTAACTTCATTCTCTTTTTAATAAAGCCCCCTCTTTTGGGAAAGGGGGCCTTGATTTAATTGTTAATTGTTATTTGGATAACCTCTTTAGCAATAACTTCGTCGGCTTGTGGCAGGGCCAGTTTACCTATGTTAGTGCTTAATGTTTTTTGTTTCTCTTTATCTTTTAATAATTCTAAAGCCGCGTCAATCAACTTTTCTTCGGCATCTCTATCGGCAACAAAAACCGCCGAATTGGTTTGCATTAAAGCCAAAGCATTTTTAGTTTGATGATCTTCCGCAACGTTTGGCGATGGTACCAATATCACCGGCTTTTTGATCACACATAACTCGGCAATAGTGCCCGCGCCTGCTCTGGATATAATTACGTCGGCAGCGGCGTAAGCCAGATCCATCCGGTTTAAAAACTCCATTATCCGAACGTTAGGGTGATAATCCTCACCCAGTTTTTCGATGATGCCTTTGTAGTAGTATTTACCTGTTTGCCAGATGATCTGAACATCGGCAGCGATAATCTTATCTAAACCGGCCATCACACTTTTATTCAAAGTACCCGCGCCTAAACTTCCACCTGTTACCAGGATTGTTTTTTTATTAGACGATAGCTTCATTAATTCTATCGAAGACATGCGCTTGTTAGCAATATCAACCGACTCCTTACGAATAGGATTACCTGTTTTTATGATCTTATCTGCAGGAAAAAACTTATCCATACCATCAAAAGCCACACAAATCTTTTGCACCTTTTTAGCCAGCCATTTATTGGTGATGCCCGCGTACGAGTTTTGCTCTTGTATTAAACAAGGAATACCTTTTAACGATGCCGCATACAATAACGGGCCAGATGCATAACCACCTACACCAACAGCGGCATCGGGTTTAAAATCTTTAATAATGGTGAGTGCCTTGCGCACGCTTTTTAATAACTTGATAGGGAACATTACGTTTTTCCAGATGGAGCTGCGTTGTATGCCCTGGATATCTAAACCAATAATTTTATAACCTGCCGCCGGAACTTTTTCCATCTCCATACGGCCCAAAGCACCAACAAACAGAATCTCGGTTTGAGGATCGAGCTTTTTTAAAGCATTGGCAATAGCGATAGCCGGGAAGATGTGTCCTCCTGTACCTCCGCCACTTATGATAACACGAGCCCCCCCCGCCCCCTGAAGGGGGAGCTTTTGATTAGCAAAGTCGCCTTTCGGTAACTTTTGATTTGATGCTTCGTTAGTGCTTTTCATCGCTCGGTTTATATGCTGTTAATTATCTCTCTTTTATCAAACTATCCATTCCCCCTTCAGGGGGATTAGGGGGCCTCTACTTCTCTAATTTCTCCTACTACTACTTTTCGTGGCTCATCATTATCGCGGCTAACCGAGAGTATGATACCGAATGCTATACTGGTAAATAATATGGATGTACCGCCCATACTTACCAGTGGTAAAGGCACACCTGTTACCGGACCTAAACCTACAGCTACCGCCATGTTGGCAAACGCTTGTATAGTTAAACTGAAGCTTAAGCCGCAGGCCAGCAAAGCACCAAATGCTTTGGGCGCCTTCGTGACAATTTTAATGCAGCGATATAGCAAGAACAAATAGATGCCCAATAATGCAAAACCACCTATTAAACCATATTCCTCACATATAATGGCGTAAATCTCATCCGAAAATGAATCGGGTAAATAATTACGCTCGGTACTGTTACCCGGGCCTTTACCGAAAATACCGCCAGATGCGATGGCTATCTTAGCATGATCTGACTGGAAGGATTTATCAGAACTTACCTTTTCGGGATGCATGAAAGTGTGGATACGCGAGATGTAAGTTTTACGCCTCGGACCCAAAAAGATAACACCGGTTAATAAAACCGCGCCTGCTAAACACACTACAGCAATCTGCTTGATACTGATACGACCGATGATCAGCAATAAAATGCTTACACCAAACAACATCAAAGCTGTTGATAAGTTGGCCAATGCGATCAAAATAAATATCACACAAACCGAGCCCATGATGGGGATAAACGATTCCTTAACGTCCTTAATATTCTCTTGCTTACGCGATAAGGTACGTGCTAAAAAAGTAATCAGTGCAAGCTTGGCCAAATCGGAAGTTTGGAAGCTTAAACCAGTACCCGGTATTGCTATCCAACGGCTGGCATCATTCACATGGCTACCAAAAATCAAGGTGTATAACAGCAATGGTATGGTAACCACCATCAATATTTTAGAGATACCGGCATAGTAACGATAATCCAGTTTGTGCGAAATATACATCAATGTAAGGCCACCCACTATCATGAATAAATGCTTCATCAGGATAGATTCCGCGCCCACGCCACGCTTAAAGGCAAGCGTTCCGGTTGAGCTGTATACCGCTAACAGGGATATCAGTGATAGTAAGATCACGATAAGCCATATCCATCGGTCGCCCCGGGTTTTATTTAATATGTTATCTAAACTGGCAATCATTTACCGTTGATTAATATTGATTTTTATAATTTCGCTGATCCTTATATTTCATTCACACATTTGCAGATCTGCACATTCTCTATAATTCTTTTACTGCTTGTTTAAATTGGTCGCCACGGTCTTCGTAATTTTCAAACAGATCAAAACTGGCGCATGCCGGTGATAATAAAACCGTGTCGCCTTTTTCGGCTAAGTGATAAGCAACCTGCACCGCTTCTGATGCTGAATGTGTATTGACTATTATTTCAACATCATCTTCAAAAGCATCATGAATGCGGCGGTTATCTTTGCCTAAACACACTATTGATTTCACTTTTTGTTTAACCAACTCTTTCAGCATCGCGTAATCGTTACCCTTATCAACGCCACCTAAAATGAGTACCACATCATTACTCATACTTTCGAGCGCGTACCAGGTTGAGTTAACGTTGGTTGCCTTGGAATCGTTAATGAAACTGATGCCTGATATTTTGGCAACAAACTCCAAACGGTGCTCAATGTTTTGGAAATCGCTCATGCTCTCACGTATCGTTTCGTTGCGTATCTCCAGTACTTTGGCAACAATACCCGAAGCCATTGAGTTGTAGATGTTGTGTTTGCCTTGTAGGGCCAGTTGGGTTAATGACATTTTAAAATGTTCTAATGATGTGTTTATAATTAAGTTTTGATGCTCAAGGTATGCGCCGCGCTCAATTGGTTTTTCAATTGAGAAGGGCAGTAATTGCGCTGCGAATTTGCGTTCTTCCATGCCTTTGATGGTTTCGGCATCATCGGCGCAGTAAATGAAATAATCGGCAGCGGTTTGATTTTGGGCTATGCGGAATTTTGATGCCGCGTAGTTTTCCAGCTTATAATCGTAGCGGTCCAGGTGATCTGGTGTAATGTTCAACAACACCGCTATATCCGCCTTAAACTCATACATATTATCGAGCATAAAGCTGCTGATCTCTAACACATAGTGATCAAACTTTTGGGTAGCCACCTGGTAGGCAAAACTTTTGCCGATGTTACCTGCCAGGCCAACATTCAAACCCGCATTTTTCAGGATGTGGTAAGTTAAGCTTGTGGTGGTGGTTTTGCCATTTGAGCCGGTAATACAGATCATCTTAGCATCGGTATATCTGCCTGCAAATTCAATTTCAGAAAGCAGGGCAATGCCTTTTTCTTTGATCTTTTTAATGATGGGCGCCTTATCGGGAATGCCGGGGCTTTTCACTATTTCCGTAGCGTTCAGTATCTCTGCTTCGGTATGCTGCTGTTCTTCAAAACGGATGCCCCACCCAGTTAATTGAGTTTTGTATTTATCGGCGATAGCGCCAAAATCAGAAACAAAAACATCGTAACCCTGCTGTTGTGCAAGGTAAGCAGCCCCTGCACCGCTTTCGCCGGCACCAAGAACAACAAGGCGAGCCCCCTCCGCCCCCTGAAGGGGGAACTTTTGATTGGCTGCTTTGCTACTGCTTTGCATATTTGTTTTCAATTCCTTTTAAACTCTATTTATATTAAACTATCTGTTCCCCTTTTAGGGGGTTAGGGGCCTATCTCAATTTCAATGTCAATACCGTTATTACCGCTAATGCTATGCTGATGATCCAAAAACGGGTTACGATCTTAGCTTCGTGGAAACCTCTTTTTTGAAAATGGTGGTGCAAAGGCGCCATCAGGAATACCCTTTGGCCTTCGCCAGTTCTCTTTTTGGTGTATTTGAACCAGCCCACCTGAATTATAACCGAGAAATTTTCGATCAGAAATACCCCACATAATAATGGAAGCAATAATTCTTTACGGATCATGATAGCGAAAACCGCTATAATACCACCAATAGCCAAACTACCAGTATCGCCCATAAATACCTGGGCGGGATAAGAGTTGTACCATAAAAAACCCACACAGGCTCCAACAAATGCTCCTGCAAAAACCACCAGTTCGCCCGAGTTAGGGATGTACATAATGTTAAGGTAATCGGCAATAACCGTGTTACCGGATACATAGGCCAGGATTGCCAGCGTTATCCCTATGATTGCCGATGTACCCGTAGCGAGGCCATCTATCCCATCGGTTATATTGGCGCCGTTGGAGATAAATACGATTATCGCGATAACGAAAACCATAAATACCAGCAAGGTGTAATGCTCATAACCATGCCCGAAAAGTTTAAGCACTTTGCCGTAATCAAATTCATTGTTTTTGTAAAACGGCATGGTGGTTTTGGTAGACTTAATATTTTGCGTATAAACCGCTTTGTTGTTACGCAGGTGAAATTCAACCGGAACATCATATTTAACCGGCAGTTTTACTTCCTGACGGATGATAATATCTGAGTTTGAATACATTGTCCAGCCGACGATCAAAGCCAAACCAACCTGACCAACTATTTTAAAACGACCCGCTAAACCTTCTTTGTTCTTTTTAAATACTTTGATGTAATCGTCTAAGAAACCGATGGCGCCTAACCAAACGGTAGAAACCAGCATCAGGATAACGTACACATTCTCAAGTTTGGCAAATAGCAAAGTAGGCACCAGGATACCCAGTAAAATGATGATACCACCCATTGTAGGTGTACCTTGTTTTTGCATTTGGCCCTCTAAACCCAAATTACGCACGGTTTCGCCAACCTGTTTAAAGCGCAGGTAGTCGATCAACCTCCGACCATATACCGTCGTGATGATCAACGATGTGATGACAGCCATAGCCATCCGGAAGGTAATGTACTGAAACACACCAATCCCAGGGATGCTAAAGTTGTGATCTAAATAATTAAACAAATAATACAGCATCGGCTATTGTGCTAATTGGTTAAAGTTGTTCAACAATTCTTCTTTATCATCAAAGTGATTTCGCACTCCGTTTATTTCCTGGTATTTTTCGTGACCCTTGCCGGCTACTAAAACAATATCGCCTGGTGAGGCTAAGTGACAAGCGGTTTTTATCGCTTCGTGCCTGTCGGTTATGCTGATGGTTTTCTTTTTGCCTTCGGCATCAACGCCTACTTCCATATCTTTAATGATCTGTGCAGGGTTTTCTGACCGGGGATTATCTGATGTGAGGATAACCTTATCGCTCCATTGACAAGCTACTTTAGCCATAATGGGGCGTTTGGTTTTATCCCTATCGCCACCACAACCAATAACGGTTATTACCTTTTCTGTCCCTTTGCGGATATCGTGAATAGTGCTTAATACATTTTGAACAGCATCCGGCGTATGGGCATAATCAACTATCGCGATCACTTTATTTGGCGATATCAGGTAATCAAACCTACCCTCGGCACCTGTTAGTTTGCTTAATGAGGTTAGCACTTTAGTTTTATCCTGACCTAACAGAATAGCTGCACCATAAACGGCAAGTAAATTGTAAGCGTTGAAACTGCCTACCATTTTAAACCAAACCTCTTCGTTGTCTATCTGTAAAAGCAAACCGCCAAATTGATTCTCTAATATTTTAGCTTTAAAATCGGCCAGGCTTTTTAAAGCGTAGCTTTTTTTACTGGCTTTGGTATTTTGCAACATGATGTTGCCGTTCTTATCGTCGATATTGGTTAGGGCGAAAGCTGTTTTAGGTAGGGTATCGAAAAACGTCTTTTTAGCTTTTAGATAATTATCGAATGTTTTGTGATAATCTAAGTGATCGTGAGTTAGGTTAGTGAATATTGCACCAGAGAACTCTAAACCCTCGATACGATGTTGAGCTACGGCATGTGAGCTTACTTCCATAAAGCAGTAATCGCAACCCTGATCAATCATATCGTTCAACAAACCATTCAGCACAACCTGGTCTGGCGTGGTATGAGTTGCCGGGATAACTTTGCCGTTGATCTGATTTTCTACTGTTGACAGCAACCCGCATTTATAACCCAGATCACGGAATAATTGGTATAATAATGTAGCTACTGTGGTTTTACCATTAGTACCGGTAACGCCAACCAGCTTTAGTTTTTTAGAGGGATGCCCGTAAAAGTTAGCGGCCATTTGCCCTAAGGCAACGGCAGAATCGGCAACCATTACGAAGGCTACTTCGCCAGTTGTGTGGCCCGGGAGATCTTCGCATATAATGGCAACAGCTCCGTCTCTAATAGCTTGTTCAATATATTCGTGCCCATCAACCACAGTACCTTTAACAGCAACGAACAGACAGCCCGGCGCAACCTTGCGCGAATCGAACACAATGGATGTGATTTCCATATCATCAGCTCCCTGCAACTCGGTTGCCGGTACGCCATTTAATATTTCGCTTAGATATCTCATTCCAGTTCGATTTGAATTTTTGAGCCCTTTGGAATAATGCTACCACCTGTTACCGATTGCCTGGCCACAACACCACTTCCACGTACATTTACTTTATAACCTGCATTGCCCAAGGCATACAAGGCATCGCTTAAACCCATGCCCGTTACCGATGGAACCATGCCTTTTTTATATTTTACATCGTCTACAGCAACACCATTACTAGTATCGGTTACCGGAGTATTTGATGCGTAAAGCGGTTTCATACCCAGTTTGCTGTAAACTTGTTGTATGGCTTTCCTATCACCAATTTTAACTTTTGCGGGTTGCGTGTTACCTACCAAACGAATAGGTGCTGCTTGCTCCATTTTCAAATCGCTCGAATAAACTTTATCTGCTATCTCGCGGAATGGCGGGCCAGCTACCTGCGCGGCATAATAACTTCCTTTAGGATCATTAACCACCACGATCAACGAATATTTAGGATGATCTGCCGGGAAGTAACCGCAAAATGATGCCTGGTACTGCTTTTTAGCCTTGTAGCCAGCTCTACCGTCGGCAACCTGCGCTGTACCGGTTTTACCGGCAATTTTATATAGCGGATTGTTGATGATCGTTTTACCTGTACCTTCGGATACTACACCTTCCAGCATTTCTCGCATGATCTTAATAGTTGCCGGGTTAGATATCTGCGGGTTGATAACATGAGCCTGAAAGCGCTCAACAGTATTGCCCAATCTTTTAATCTCGCGAACAAAAAGCGGTGATACGTATTTGCCATTATTAGCAACCGCGTTATAAAACGAGAGCATTTTTAATGGCGTTAGCTGCATTTCGTAACCATAAGCCATTTGTGGCAGGGTCATGTTTTTGTTCCAGCTTTTGTTTTTAGGGTTTTTAACAACCGGCTGTGCTTCGCCGGGTATTTGCAGACCCATTTTTTCATTCAGTTTCCAATTATATAAATGATCGGTAAATTGTGATTGGTTATTATGGTAAGCGTTATTGATCAGGAAAGCGACTGCCGCATTTGATGATTCTTCAAAGGCTCTTTTAACCGAAACAACGCCAATACTGCCGTGCGAATCTTTGATGGTATGATTGGGTATCCTATACTCGCCTGTATTTACACGGGTACTGGTATCCACTTTATGATCTTCCAGCAAAGCCATGTATGATGCCAGTTTGAAGGTTGAGCCGGGATCCTGATTACCTGCTATGGCATAATTGAATTGCTCTTTATAGATACCCGTACTTACTTTTGAATAATTGGCAACGGCACGAACTTCGCCAGTGGCAACTTCCATCAGGATAACGCAACCGTGATCGGCATCGCTTTTGATCAGTTGCTTTTCTAATGCTTTTTGAGCTACATCCTGAAAATTAACATCGATAGTCGACATAATATCGGCGCCTTCTTTAGGCTCAATTTCTTCTTCATCGCCATTGCTGTTAACCGGCATCCAAACACCACCCGCAATACGCTGCATTAAGCGCTGGCCGCTTTCGCCATTGATGTAGCCTGAGTAAGCACCTTCCAAACCAACCGGGTTAGTGATGTTCTCATTTTTATAACCAATGGTACGGGCCGCTAACGAACGGAAAGGCAGTATGCGTTTGTTTTTTTGTACGATGATCAAGCCGCCTTTATACTTGCCCATATTGAAGATGGGGAACTTACGAACCTGTTTTAACTCCTGATAAGTTACATTACGACGAACCAGTTCATAACGCGAACTATCTTTACGGGCATCCCTAAACATGCGCGAGTAATCACTTGCCGAGTGGTCGCCAAAAAACTGGGCCATTTTTAACGCTAGCGAATCTATCTTTTCGTAAAAGATATGATCGTCGGCAATGCCACCGGCCAGCATATCCATGTGCAACTCATATTCAGGAACCGATGTTGCCAATAAACTCCCATCATAAGAGAAGATATTACCACGGGCGGCCTCAACCTTTACATATTTAGTAGAAAGACTATCAGCCATAGCACGCCACTTTTTACCCTGTACAAACTGAACCCGGCATAGCTGTACAGCTACGGCCAGCGCAAATAGCACGATTAACCCGAAAGCCAGGTAAACCCGCAGCAGTATGTTAGTCCTGATACTCATTTGCTATCGCTTTCAATGGTTAATTTTTGTGGTGGTTCAACAGATATTTTGATACCTAATGTATCTACCCGTTTTGCAACCTCTGTCAGTGTACTTTTATAAGCCAAATCGGCTTTGGTCGATTTATAATCCCAGTTTAATTCTTTTACTTCTTTAGTCAGCTTATCTATTGTGCGCAGGTTCTTTTCGGATAAATGCCTGTTCGCGATGTAAAGCATCCCCAAAAAAGCGACGTACAAGATAAATGGAAGCGCTTTTGTTGCCGACTCGGTCGACATAAAACCCTTGCTGAAAAGCTGGGTAAAATAGTTTTCAGAAAACTCCTTAGGCGCTTTCTTTTCAACTATCAATTCCTTCTCTTCCTCTTCTTCCGCAATCTCTGCACGTAAACGATTGTTCATCTTTTTACCGCTATTCTTAATTTTGCACTGCGTGCCCTATTATTTACTTTAATCTCCTCGTCGGTAGCAGTTATGGCTTTGCGCGACACGGCTTCGTAGGGCCTGTCATCATTACCATAAATATCCTTTTCCAGTTCACCGCTAAACTTTCCTTTCGCGATGAAGCTTTTCACCAATCTATCTTCCAGCGAATGGTATGACATTACTACCAATCGGCCACCAACAGCTAATACCTCAACCGATTGTTTTAAAAACTCCTGTAAAGCCTCCAACTCCTGATTAACCTCGATACGCAGCGCCTGAAAAACCTGCGCCAGGTATTTATTTTCTTTCCCCCTCGGCAACAATACCGCTATCGCGCTTTTTAAATCGGCAATGGTATTGATCGGGTTATTCAACCGAGCCGTTACTATGGTGCGGGCCAGCGTTTTTGCATTTTGCACTTCGCCATACATCCCGAAGATGCGGTGTAGCTCCGCTTCGCTGTAACCATTGATCACATCCTTAGCAGTTTGACTCGCGCCCTGATCCATCCTCATATCCAGATCAGCATCAAAACGGGTGGAAAAACCACGCTCCGCTTTATCAAACTGATGGGATGAAACACCCAGATCGGCCAGTATACCATCCGCCGGAATCGCTCCGTGCAAACGGCAAAAGTTTTTCAAGTATTTAAAATTCTGATCTATCAGTTCAAAACGCTCATCATCAATCGTATTCGCCTGCGCGTCAACATCCTGATCAAAGGCTACCAGTTTACCATCCTTACCCAGGTGCTTCAAGATCTCCCTTGAATGACCACCACCTCCAAAAGTCACATCAACATAAGTACCGCCTGGCTGGATAGCCAAGCCATCAATGCACTCCTGCAACATAACCGGATTATGATAATTACTCATTAGTAGCCCTCCCTAAACGCCCCATCACCTCTTCGGCCAGATTGGCAAAATTTTCGGGCTCGTTATCCATCTGTGAATCGTAAGCAGACTTAGCCCAAACCTCAATTTTATTGAACTGACACGAGAGCACTACCTCGGCATCAATGCCCGCATACTCCAACAAAGCCTTTGGCAAAAGCACCCTTCCGGCAGCATCGGGCATCAACTCTGATGCACCACGGGTAAAATATCTTATAAATTCGCGTGTCTTTTTTTCGTATTGGTTAAGCTTCGCCAGGTCATCCACTATCTTATCCCACTCCTTTCGCGCATATATCACCAGATGTTTTTCGAAGCCACGATTGATCACAAGACCCTCTTTCTCAGCTTCTGGAAGCTGTTTTTTGAGGCCAACGGGAATCATCATCCTCCCTTTGGTATCCAGTTTACAATCAAATTCTCCTAAAAAATGAGACATAAGTACACTTATCCAAAATTTGTTAGGTAAAAGTAGAAAAACATTCCACAAATATCCACTTTCTCCCACCAAAAAGTTTTCAACAAATATTACGAATGCTTGGCTCCCACTTTGATGTTGGTATTACACCGATTACGTGTAATTGCACCGATTTTGAAATTTGAGTTTACGGTGGGAAAAGTAGTGAAGCGGCCTGTTTTTTTTGTAAATGAGACGGATTTTTTGTATCTTGTAGAGAAGAAGATTAAGATTCGAAATCAGGATCAAGATTTGGAGAACACCGACAAATACCGACCGAATTGTTACGATGATTATTGTGGTTAGCGGATAAATATTTAAAAGTTACCAACGTTAAACAGTAATAAAACACCGGTAAATACCGACCGATAAGTTACGTTGGTTATTGCGAAATGCAGAGTTTTAGCTTAGTTTCGTGATTACAAATCCACTCCTCGCGGATCGGAATTAGAAAGCCCGGCCAACGGGCGGGTGAAACATTGAAATACCGACAAATACCGATGACCATTGGGAATTACGACCTCAAATTTAAAAGCACATTGCAATTGTTAATTGTGAGGGCTATATTCGGGATGTAATTTAAAATGATACTTATGCGCGTTTATAGGATAGTGTTTTTGTTTGCGGTCTTGTTTATGGGTTTGCAGGCGAACGCTCAAAAGGTGATCGGTTTTAAGGATGAGCATATCCGGTATATGGGGCGTGTTGCGTACCAGACTGATGCGGTTAAACTGATGTGGTCGGGCAGCTGGGTGCAGGTTAACTTTACCGGTACCGAGGCTAAGGTGAGTTTGAAAGATGAGCGCGGCGATAACTTTTTTGATGTTATTATTGATGGGAAGATAGTTGTACTGCATCCCGATGCCGAAAAGCGTACCTATACTTTGGCTAAGGGTTTATCTAATGGCATGCACAGCTTATTTATTTTTAAGCGTACTGAATGGGCCGATGGCAGTACCTTGTTTTACGGCTTTGAGTTTAACCAGGGTGCCGAAGTGAATCCTTTACCTCCGGCTAAAAACCGGAAAATAGAATTTTATGGTGATTCGATAACTTCGGGATATGGTATTGAGGATTTTGAGGGTGGTAATAACTCGTACCTGCCGCCTTTTAAAAATAATTACCTGAGTTATGCCGGGCTTACTGCAAAACATTATGACGCGCAATACTCGTGTATCAGCAAAAGCGGTATTGGCGTTACTGTTGGTTATACCGATATGACGATGCCTGAATTGTATGACAGGCTTGACCCTAATGACAAGAATAGCCATTGGGATTTTTCGAAGTTTACACCGGATGTAGTGGTAGTTAATCTGTTTCAGAATGACGCGAGTATGATGCGCCAGGGTGATGCACCACAGTTTAAGGCCCGGTTTGGCAATCAGCAGCCCTCGGAAGAGTTTATTACCGAGGCTTACCGCAAGTTTATTCAAAACATCCGTAGCAAATACCCTAACGCTCAAATTATTTGTGCTTTGGGTAGTATGGATGCCAGTAAGGAGAGTTTACCGTGGAGAGGGTATGTTGAAAAAGCCGTTTCGAGGTTGAACGACAAAGCCATTATGACACACTTTTTTGATTATAAGAATACGCCGGGCCACCCCAGTGTTGAAGAGCAAAAGACCATGGCTGATGATTTGATCAAGTTTATTGATAACCATGTGAAATGGTGAGCCCCCCAACCCCCTGAAGGGGGAGCCTTTGATTGGCATGGTGGTTACACTTAGAGGAAAGACCTTTGCGCTCCGTCCTTCGACTGACGTTTAGGATGACAACCGGTACACTTCGATGTGTTTATAGATTGCTATAATTTTAAGCTCCGCCTACTTTTTGCTGTTCTGGTTTTTCGCCGGGGCCGGGTAATTCGGGAGCATCGCTTGTAGATGAACCACTTTCGTGATGAATCTCTTGTTCGTTGTTTTCGTGTGGAGAGGGCTTGTTACCGGTTTGATAGTCGGGTTCGCCTTGCTGGGCCTCGTTTTTGAAGTTGTTGTTTTCGGGTGCCTCTTCTGATGGCTCCGTTTTGGCAAAGTAGGCGTTTGTATAGCCCGCATTTTGTGATGGGTTAGCCGGATCATCACCAGTTGGTGGATGGCTTGTTCCGCCAAATTTGTGGCCGCCCATGCCTTCACCTTCCATACCTGGCGCGTTGGCATCCTTCATTTCGCCACCTATGATATAGTTTTTACGCAGACTGGCTTCGTCGGCATTTTTGTCGTCATCAACCCGGTAAGCGTTAGGTTTGGTATCGTTGGTTGGTTTTTGAACCTCTCCTTGAGCGTTCGCTAACGGTTCATCTTGTAAGTTCATTAGTTTATTGTTATGTTGTTATGTTGTTATGTTGTTATGTTGTTATAGTGTAATAGTTAATATTGTTGAATTGTTTTAGATAGATGTGAGATTGTGGACATGAGATTTAGACAGACATCCATACACTTATCTCCTATCTAAAATCTCAATATTCGTATCTAATCCTTAATTTTACATCACCAATTATATATTTCATGAACAAAGTTGTTTTGAATGCCGATGAGGCTATCCGCGATATTGCTGATGGTATGACCTTAATGTTAGGTGGTTTTGGCTTGTGCGGTTTGCCCGAAAATTGTATTGCCGCACTGGTGAAAAAGGGGGTTAAAAATTTAACCTGTATATCAAACAATGCCGGGGTTGACGATTTTGGTATTGGATTGATGCTTAAACAACGGCAGGTGAAAAAGATGATATCATCTTACGTAGGTGAAAACGCCGAGTTTGAGCGCCAGTTATTGAGCGGCGAACTTGATGTGGAACTCATCCCGCAAGGAACATTAGCTACCCGTTGTATGGCTGCGGGTTATGGAATGCCCGCTATTTTTACGCCTGCCGGTATTGGTACCGAGGTTGCCATTGGTAAAGAGGTACGCAACTTTAATGGCAAGGAGTACCTGATGGAAATGGCCTTTGATGCCGATTTCGCTATTGTAAAAGCATGGAAAGGCGATACTATGGGTAATTTGATCTATAGATCAACCGCCCGCAATTTTAACCCGGTAATGGCTATGGCCGGAAAAACTACTATTGCCGAAGTAGAGGAGCTGGTACCAGCGGGCGAATTAGATCCCGATCAGATACATACACCCGGTATTTATGTTCACCGTATTTTTAAAGGTGTGGATTATGAAAAGAGGATTGAACACCGTACAGTTCGTACAGCGTAGTCGGAAAGTCCGGGAGTCGGGAAGTCCGAAAGAAGCATGCATCAATTTCCTTCCGAACTTTACCGACTTTAGGGCTAAAACCAAGTTTCGTTATTTGAAATAATTAAAAACATTTACGAAATATTTTACTTGTTATAGGTACCAATGTTTATTGTAAACATCTAAAAATATAACCTATGACAACGATAAATCAAGAGTCTTGGAATGACCGGGATGGACAGTTCGAGAACAATAACAGCCAGGCAGCCGATTCGAGGCTTGACGAGAATAAATATAACCTGGATACCGACGAGGATGATCAAAACCTAAGCGATGATGACCTAACAGGTAGTGACCTGGATGTTGATGGAGATGATGAATGGAATGAAGCTAATGTGAATGAAACCGACCTGGACGAGGATGACCTGGAAGATAACGATGAGGCTAATGCCGATTTACATAGCGTTAGGAATGATCAGTTTGGTAGTTTAGCATCATCTGTTCAAAACGGTCCGGACCCGAATGAAATACCTGAGGAAGGCGAATCGGGTAATGAAGAATTAGATTATCCGGATAACGATAATGTGGAGCAGGCTAAAGATGACGAGGTGAATTACAAGGAACCAAATGAGGTTTCGCAACCCAATACCACCGAAAATCCGGATAGAAATGCTGCCACATTGAATAACCTCGACCCAACGTTTACTGATGAATCTCACGATCGCCAAAGTAAAAGAATGGTTGATCATGAGCCGGGAGCCGGTTCAACAACTGGTGAGCACGGGGCTTACAACCTATAATTGATATTGATGGAGCTACACTGTGCCTTTACGCCAGTGTAGTTTTTATCTGATTAAATCCATACCTTGAATAAAAATTCATTGTTTATGGAACGTCGTAAATTTCTATTAAGCGCGGGTTTATCCATGGCATCAATTGCCGCTTTGCGTAATCAGGGTTTTGCTGCCATTTTGCAAGATCAGAAATATAAAATGAAAGCCCTGCGCAATAATGTAGGCATTTTTACTGAGCAAGGTGGTACTATTGCTTATTTGGTAAATAAAGAGGGTATTGTTGTTGTTGATGCGCAGTTCCCTAATACAGCTCCGCATTTGATAGATGAATTGAAGAAGCAATCGGATAAGCCTTTCCAATGGTTGATCAATACCCATCACCATGGCGATCATACGAGCGGAAATATCGCTTTTAAAGATTTGGCTAAGAATGTGGCGGCGCATGCCAATTCGTTAATTAATCAGAAGGCGGCAACTGCCGGTAAAGAGAGCGCTCAATTGTACCCTGATACCACTTTTACCGATACCTGGAAAATAAAAGTAGGTGACGAAAGTATTCAAGCTCATTATTTTGGCCCGGGCCATACCAATGGCGATGCCATGATCCATTTTGAAAATGCCAATGTTGTACATACTGGCGACCTGGTTTTTAATCGCCGTTACCCGGTTGTTGATCCCAAAGCGGGGGCATCTGTAAGACACTGGGCCGTAGCGCTCGAAACCGCGCAAAAAACTTTCAATAAAGACACCCAATTTGTTTTTGGCCATGCTTTTGATCCCGAAAAGGTAACGGGTACTATGGCCGACCTGAAAGCTATGCAAAATTATATGGAGAATTTGGTAGCCTTTGTTGGATCACAAATTAAAGCCGGCAAAACTAAAGATGAGGTATCACAAGCTACGGCTATACCCGGAGTTACCGAATGGCAGGGACAGGGCATTCAACGAAGTTTAGGCGCCGCGTTTGACGAATTGAGCGCAGGTTAATTCCAATCGCTTACTTGCGGCATTTTTGTGAGGTTAATCAAGATACTTGATCACCTGGCGTTTGGTTAAGTTTAATGCTCTGTTACTTGATGCATCGGCAATCAAGATAAGTTTAAACTCTTAGTTTAGCTAAATAAGTGCTATTATTTATTCTCATGATAATCGAAGGCTATGTTTTGTAAGAACCGGAGCGCACCCAAACAAATAATGCCAACAAATATATAACTGACGCTAATTGCATTGACTAATTTAGTTAATAACAATAATAATAAAGGCGACAGTTACTTAAAACTATCGCCTTAGATATATCTTGCTATGAATCATTAAGATGATCCATAAACTATCTTAGTTCGCCATCATCTTCAAAAACATAGCCAGTTTGGCTTTCATTTCGCGGCGATCGACTATAAAGTCTAAGAAACCATGCTCCTGAACAAATTCGGCAGTTTGGAAACCTTTAGGTAAATCTTTTTTGATCGTTTCTTTAATAACACGCGGGCCAGCGAAGCCTATTAAAGCACCTGGTTCGGCAATGTTAATATCGCCTAACATGGCATATGATGCGGTTACCCCACCGGTAGTTGGGTCGGTTAATAACGATATGTAAGGTATTTTAGCTAATGATAATAAAGCCAGTTTAGCCGATGTTTTAGCCATTTGCATTAACGAGAATGCGGCTTCCATCATACGTGCTCCGCCTGATTTGGATATCATCAGGAATGGTATTTTGTTTTTGATGCTATAATCGATAGATCGCGCTATTTTTTCGCCTACTACCGATCCCATGGAGCCGCCGATGAAATTGAAATCCATACAGGCAACAACCAGATCCTGCCCATCAATTTTGCCATGCGCCGCGCGGATAGCATCTTTTAAGCCGGTTTTTTCCATGCTCTCTTCTAAACGGGCGGTGTATTTCTTGGTATCCACAAAATTCAATGGATCACCAGACGTTAGATTGGGAAACAACTCGGTAAACTCGTTATTATCAAACAATACAGAAAAATATTCTTTTGAACCTATCCGTAAATGATAATCGCAATAGTGACAAACATATTGATTTTCTACCTGCTCAGAGTAGTGAAGCGGCTTTTTACAATTCGGACACTTGTTCCAAATCCCATCGGGCGCTTCTTTTTTTTCTTCGGTAGTAGTTATAATCCCTTTGGATTCTCTTTTAAACCACGCCATTACTGTGTCTTTCTCTTTCAATTGACTGCAAAGATAGCAGTTAATACTTAATAGGTAAAATGTTAATTTAGGATATACGATGGTGTTAATAGTACAATAAGCTAATTGTAATGGATTGCGGCGTTTAAATTGATGTTTTATAGCTAAATAACACAATAAGAATAAAGTATTTTACAATTAATTTTTAACTTCGGCCAACAAACCAAAAAACTGAGAAATGAGCATTAAAAATTATAAAGGCGTATTGCACGGCGACCAAGTGCAGGAGATGTTTGAAGCAGCTAAAAAGCACCAGTTTGCTTTGCCTGCGGTTAACGTAATAGGTACAAACTCTATTAACGCGGTTATGGAAACTGCCAAAGCGGTTAACTCACCGGTTATTATCCAGCTATCGAATGGTGGCGCGCAGTTTTACGCAGGTAAATCGTTAGATAACTCTAAACTGCAAGCTTGTATTTTAGGTGGTGTATCTGCTGCAAAGCACGTGCACTTATTGGCCGAGCATTATGGTGTAGCCGTTATTTTGCATACAGACCATGCCGCTAAAAAATTATTACCATGGATTGATGGTTTGCTTGATCATGGCGAGAAGTTTTTTGCCGAAACCGGGAAACCTTTATTTTCATCTCACATGTTGGATCTATCTGAAGAGCCTATCGAAGAGAATATCGAGATATCTGCCAAATATTTAGAGCGTATGGCCAAAATGGGCATGACTTTAGAGATTGAGCTTGGTGTTACCGGTGGCGAAGAAGATGGTGTAGATAACTCTGACGTTGATAGTTCACGTTTATATACCCAGCCCGAAGAAGTGGGTTACTCTTATGAGCACTTATCAAAAGTTAGCCCGCGCTTTACCGTTGCTGCCGCTTTTGGTAACGTACATGGTGTTTACAAACCAGGGAACGTTAAGTTGGAACCAAAAATATTACACAACTCGCAAGAGTATGTGAAAAAGAAATATAACCTTACTGCCGAAAAACCGATCAACTTTGTATTCCACGGTGGTTCTGGTTCAAGTCAGGAAGAAATTCGCGAGGCTATCTCTTACGGTGCTATCAAAATGAACATTGATACCGATATGCAATGGGCATTTTGGGAAGGTATTAAAGATTACTACCAATCAAAAGAAGGCTATTTGCAAACACAAATTGGTAGCCCTGATGGCGAGGATTCTCCAAACAAAAAATATTATGACCCACGCGTTTGGTTACGCAAAGGCGAAGACCAGTTTGTTAAGCGCTTAACCGCGGCTTTCGAAGATCTGAATTGCTTGGATGTGAACAGTAAGCTATAATTAAAACCGCATTAAATAAAAGAACGCCAGCAACAACACTGGCGTTTTTTTGTTACCCTATAAATTGCAACATTATGTCTCAAAAGATAAAGAAAAATTTCTTCGAACGGTTTTCAAATTGGGCCACAAATGCTACGGGTAGTTCAACCGCATTTTTGCTGGCGGTGGCGTCTATAGTGATATGGGGAGCAACCGGGCCTGTATTTCAATATTCTACAACCTGGCAGCTTATCATTAACACGGGTACTACCATTATTACCTTCCTGATGGTGTTTTTGATCCAGAAATCTCAGAATAAAGATTCAAAAGCTATCCATCTAAAATTGAACGAATTAATCGCCGCTCATCAGGGCGCCAGTAACCGGATGGTGAATATTGAAGATATTACCGAAAAGGAACTGGATCAGTTGCATAAGTTTTACGTTCGATTATCTATCTTAGCTAAACAGGAAGACGATTTGGGCTGCACCCACTCTATAGATGCGGCTGATGATAATCACCAGTTAAAATCGGAAGGGGTGAATCGCCATAGGGAACGCGATAAAAAGAAAGCTAATGCCGAAAGTAAATAAAGTATATGCTCATGATGATCTGGAAAAGGTTTTCGCTGTAAGGCGCGAAGTTTTTGTTGGCGAGCAACATTGCCCACCCGAACTGGAATGGGAGCACGAAGAAGAATCCAACCATTTCTTAGCCACCGTTGATGGTATTCCTGCCGGAGCAGCACGCTGGCGTAAAACGGATAAGGGCTACAAACTGGAACGTTTTGCCGTACTATCAAAATTCAGGGGCCATGGCGTAGGTCAGGCTTTGGTTAGGGCCGTATTGAACGATTTACCAACCGATGCGGGCTACGTTTACCTGCATGCGCAAATACAAGCGGTAGGCTTATACGAGAAATTTAACTTCGAGAAAACCGGACCGGAGTTTGAAGAAGCAGGTATAAGGCATTATAAAATGGTATTCGTAGGATAAATTTACCCAAATATCTTCGTCGAATAAGCCATCGCCTCATTCCATTTATCCATATTGAGGTCCAACTCAACCCCTTGTTGTTGCAAATAACTGATAACATTCTCAGTAGCAATATTCCCCGTCAAATCATCAGCGGCCATTGGGCAGCCACCAAAACCTTTTAAGGCGCTATCAAAACGTTCGCAACCGCACTCATAAGCAGCTTTTATCTTTTCTAAGCTGCTTTGTGGTGTCGAATGCAAATGCACACCAAATTCCGTTTCCGGAAAATCTGACCTTAGAGTAGGGTAAATCTCGCTGATCTTTTCAGGAGTGGAAACCCCGGTAGTATCCGCCAGCGAGATAATGCGGATGCCTTCACTAACCATTTGTCCGGCCCATTGAGCTACAATCTGGTGGCTCCATTCATCTCCATAAGGGTTACCAAAAGCCATAGATAGGTACACCAACAACTCCTTATTATTTTCACTACAAAGCTTATTCGCCTTTTTAACCGTTTCGAACGATTCCTTGATACTGGAGTTGGTATTCTGCTGCTGAAAGGTTTCTGATATGGAAAACGGAAACCCCAGATAGCTGATCTCGTCAAACTGTACCGCATCTTCGGCACCACGTAAATTAGCTATAATGGCCAATAATTTTGATTTGCTCTTACCCAGATCAAGTCGAGCCAGCACATCCGCCGTGTCCCGCATTTGCGGAATAGCCTTAGGCGATACAAAACTGCCAAAATCTATCGTATCAAAACCAACCTGCAACAACAGGTTAATATACTCAGCTTTGATATCAGTCGGCACAAAATCATGTAAGCCCTGCATCGCATCGCGTGGGCATTCAGTCAGTTTTATGGCTGGCTTTCCTATCATACAATTAAATGAGGTACAAACCGGCTTGTATTGCTGGTTATCAATCCGTCAGATTCCCTGATACCCATACCCGCGGGTTGTTGCCCAACAATCCAGCTACCAATAACCGGGTAGTTACCATCAAAATCAGGCAGTTTGCATAGCTCCTGAAAAATGTAACCTTCCTCGCCGTATTCGCCTTCGGTATTGGCTATCACTTGCTCATTTTCAACTATGGTAATGTTTGCGCCTTCGCGGGATAGGATCGGTTTCTTTACATAATTCTTCAGGTTGCTGCGGGTGAAATACGATGGTAGCAGGTTTTTATGATACGGAAATAGCTGCCATAAAATGGGGAGTATCGCTTTGTTGCTTAGTATCATTTTCCAGGTTGGCTCAACCCAATAAGCATTTTGCGTATCGGCAACTATGTTCTGTCCAAAGTCTTCATTCACCATCCACTCATAAGGGTAAAGCTTAAATATGTTACGGATCGGATTATTATCCAGATCAACAAAACAGCGGTTACCATTGTCCCAACCAATATCTTCAATGTAAATAAAGCTGGTTTCCAATCCGCCCTGCATGGCGCAATCCTGCATGTAAGCTGTGGTAGTAAAATCTTCCAAACTATCTTTTATACAGGTAAAATATAGCTTATCCTGGTGCAGGTAAGTTTTAAGGTACTTCCAGTAATCGATCAGCTTCTCGTGTAACGAGTTAAACTGATCCTTCGGCTCATCAAAATCCTTCAACCAAAACCATTGCACTATTGATGCTTCAAATAGCGATGTAGGCGTATCGGCATTAAACTCTATCAGTTTAGGTTCGCCAATACCATCGTACCATAAATCAAACCTTCCGTATATAGCCGGAGCATCATTATTCCACGAATCAATAATATGCGGAACTATAAAAGCCGGTATCTTAAAGGCCTCAAACAGGTTATTGTCAATCACATGCTGTACAGCTTGTACGCACATATCCCAAAGCTCGGCTGTAACTGTCTCTAGTTTTTCAATCTCGGGCATGGTAAAACTGTAATAAACGGCTTCATCCCAATACGGCACATCGGTTGTATGAAAGCCGAAACCTAAACCTTCAACCGTTTTTTGCCAGTTATTGCGTGGCGTAGTTTTAATGCGATGCATAGTATTATGAAGATGATGAAGCATGAAACCCGCCCGAACTCCCAAAACCGCCACGGGATACGCCGCCGCCTTCTGAAGAGTGAACGCCACTATTGGAATAACCCTGACGGATATAACCACTACGGCCTCCATAAGCGCCACCGTAGTAGCCGCCATACCCATTGCCATAGTATGCGCCGGGGTAATAAGTGCCAAACGCGTGGAATACATAATAACCATGATAGCCGGTTGTAGCATGGGTATAATTACCGGTAGAATCGGTACGCATATAAAGCCGGTTATGCTCCGGTTTGTTGTGGCTACAACCCAATAAGCCGGTAACCAGCACTAATGTAATAGCTTTCGATTTTTTCATCTTATCGGCTATTTAACA
Organism: Mucilaginibacter sp.; assembly: GCF_039921305.1. Lineage (GTDB taxonomy): Bacteria > Bacteroidota > Bacteroidia > Sphingobacteriales > Sphingobacteriaceae > Mucilaginibacter. Next base: position 20,745 of record NZ_JBDSCA010000025.1, on the reverse strand, counting down.
GTTACAAAAAAATCGTAATCCTTCGGGATAACCATATCCTTCGTATTGCCATCGTCGTCCTCGCCTTCGGTTTTGGTTTTACCTAAGCTTGGTATGGTATCTTTAACATCAAACTCTTTAAGTTTTGCGCCTTGTTTCCAAACTACATAATGTGTAGTAACCAGGTCTTTAAGCGAGTCGATGTGTTGTGTACTTAGCGTTACCGCGATACTGCCCTTAGTGTCAACTTCTTTGGCTTTATCCCCATTGTCGTCATCACAAGCAGCTAAAAAAAGGCAAAGTATAAATGCTGCAGGTAAAAGTTGTTTCATTGGTATGATATATTTACCCAAACATACAGTAAATTATGTAAGATGGAAAAGGTAAAAATGGAAGATGTATACATTTGAAAACTCATAATCTTCCAGCTTCTATCAAATTAATCATCCGCCTTGGGCAAATGCTCCGTTTCTACAATTTCTTCTCTCGAAAACTTGCGAATGATCAGCCTTGCGCCGCCATTATAGCTAAAATAGCTACCTATCCAGTTAATAAACACCACTACCTTATTACGAAAACTAATGAGCGACATTAAATGCACAAACATCCACGTTAACCAGGCAAAAAATCCCTGGAAACGTATTTTGCCAATATCAACCACCGCTTTATTACGCCCAACCGTAGCCATCGAACCCTTATCAAAGTATTTAAATGGTTCCGTTGGTTGGTTATTAATGATCTTGATAAAGTTCTTCGCTAAATGTGTACCCTGCTGCATAGCTACAGGCGCAACACCGGGATGGCCCTTAGGTGTACCCTCGGTAATAATTGCTGCCACATCGCCAATGGCGTAAATGTTAGTTTGACCGGTAACTAAATTCCTGTCATCGGTTTGTATCCGGTTACCTTTCACAACAACGTCTTTAGGCAAGCCTTCAATTACCTGCCCCATAACCCCTGCCGACCAGATCACATTATGTGTCTTAATGCTCTTTCCATCACCAAATTTGATCTCTTTGCCATCGTACTCTTTCACCATGGTATCGGTCATCACCTCAACGCCCAATTCTTTTAAAAACTCAGTTGATTTTGCCGATGCCTGTTCGCTCATTACCTGTAAAACTTTAGGCAGCCCTTCAACCAAATAAACCTTCATTTCCTCCTTATTCAGTTCCGGATAATCTTTATGAAGAATGTGGTTACGCAATTCGGCAATAGCGCCCGATAGTTCAACACCTGTGGGACCGCCCCCTACAACCACAAAGTTGAGGTAAGGTTCACGCTCTTCTTTGGTAGTAAGCAATATGGCCTCCTCCAAATTTTGCAATATCATACTGCGCAGGTTAAGCGCTTCCGGAATACTTTTCATTGGCATCGAAAAATGCTCCGTTTGCTTATTGCCAAAAAAGTTGGTGGTCGATCCTGTCGCTATCACCAGGTAATCATACTTAACCTCGCCAATGGTAGTATCCAATGAGTTCCTTTCGGGATTGATCTCCATTACCTCAGCTATCCTGAACCTGAAATTTTTTTGCCCCTCAAAAATCTTCCTTAACGGGAAAGCGATCGAATCCGCCTCTAAACCACCCGTAGCAACCTGGTAAAGCAAGGGCTGAAAGGTGTGGTAATTATGCTTATCCAACATAATAATATCAACAGGCTTATCATCAAGGTGTTTAGCCAGTTCAATACCACCAAAGCCACCGCCTATAATTACGATCTTCGGGAATTTAGATTCATTTGCTGTTTCCATTATATTAGTACAGTTAGGCTGACCTTCTGTTTGGTGAAAATCTAAATTTGAGAATTAAGATACCAATAACAAATGCTAGGTATCCATGGGTGTTTTAAAAAGCACCAACAAATCAACTAACACAAATACAACCATTCCCATGTCAAAAAACTAACTAGTTGCCCCAATTCAAAAACATATTCCGGTACTTTGCCCGTCCTTATGAATAACAGTACAAACACACAACCGCAACTCACTCCGCTAACTTTATGGGTAATTACTATAGCCACAGGCCTAATTGTAGCTAACCTATATTATAACCAACCATTGCTGGATATTATATCGGAGGCTCTGCACGTAAGCAAAGCCAAAGCCGGCTTAATTTCTATGCTCACCCAAATGGGCTACGCCGTAGGTATGCTGTTTTTGGCTCCGCTGGCCGATATGGTTAAACGTAAGCGCTTAATGATGTTCGATTTTGTTTTCATGCTCATCTCGCTCATAGCTGCAGGTTTCGCAACAGATGTTAATCTGCTCATTATAGCCAGTTTTTTTATCGGAGCCACCTCTATGATACCACAACTATTGGTACCCATGGCCGCGCATCTGGCTACACCTCAAAACCGGGGTAAAGTAGTTGGCCAGGTAATGAGCGGCTTGCTAATAGGAATCCTGCTATCCCGAACCTTAAGTGGCTTTATTGGCGAACACTTAGGCTGGCGGGCCATGTTTTTAATAGCAGCAGGGCTTATGCTCATCATCTGGATCTTCCTCTATTTTCTACTTCCCGAAGTTGAACCGGAGTATAAGGGCAATTACGGCACACTCATGCGCTCAATGGCAACCTATTTTAAAAACGAACCGAAACTCAGGTTAGCGGCATTTCGGGGTGCATGCGTATTTGGTTGTTTCGGCGCTTTTTGGACCACCCTCACCTTCCTGTTAAAACAACCGCAGTTTGATACCGGACCGCAAACTGCCGGTTTATTCGGTTTAGTGGGCGTTGCCGGTGCTTTAGGCGCATCGCTAATGGGCCGCATAAGCGATAAAATGGACCCATACAATGTAACTACCGCAACCATTATAATGGTGATACTTGCCTTTTTGGTGTTCAGCTTTTCAACAGCCAGTATGGTAGGTTTAGTTATTGGTGTTATATTATTAGATATGGGCGTACAAGGCACTCACATATCTAACCAAACCATGGTTTTAGCACTACATCCCGAAGCCCGCAACCGCATCAATACCGTTTATATGGTATGCTATTTTATAGGTGGGTCTTTAGGTACTTATTTAGCCAGCCACCTTTGGGAACATTACCATTGGACGGGCGTTTGTACCATAGGATTCCTATTTTCTATCGGTGCGTTAACAGCGCATCTGGCCAGCCGCAAAATAGCCACGGCAAAGAAACTGGATCTGGTTTAGGTATTTTGCCCCGACCGTTTACTACCGTATTAAATTTGTTGCATTTAAAATATACTGAAATTTTATATCTTAACAGTTTTAAATTTCCACATGAAAAAACTGTATTTTTTATTCGCAGCAATACTATTCAGCATTTGGGCAAAGGCACAAACTACAGCCCCTGCTCCTATTAAAGCCAACTACCAGTTAGCCGCTCGCTTCTCACCAAAAAAGATCGAGAAAATGGTGTTTACCGTTAACGCCGATGCGCATTGGCTAAAACAAAGCAACCGTTTTTGGTATGTGTACGAAACCAGCAACATCAAAAACTGGTACCTTGTCGACCCGCTTCTGAAAACCAAAAAACTGATATTTGATAAGGACCGCCTGGCCGCCGAGATCACCAATATAATTAAAGACCCATTCGACGCGCAACACCTCCCGATAGAAAACCTGAAATTTACTAAAGACGAAAAAACTATTCAATTTGAACTAAAAAGCTCTTTAGATCAAGTAAAGAAAGATCGTAAAGACAAGAAGGCCGCTGATTCTCTGGAAAAAAAATCATTCTACTTTCAATATAACCTAACTACCCAAACCCTATCCGAACTTAAAAACTACGATAAGGTAAAACCTAAACCTACCTGGGCATCTATAGCTCCCGATAGCAGTGCCATCATTTTCTCCCGCTACAATAATTTGTATTGGATGGATAAGAATAATTACAAAAAGGCCCTTAAAAATGAAGATGACAGCACCGTAGTAGAGCACCAGCTCACTAAAGATGGTGTTGAATTTTATGCCTATGGCGGATATGTTGAAAATGAAACCAATGTAGATGAGGTCAAAAACAAAAAGAACCGTAAACCATCATCGGTGATATGGTCGCCAGATTCAAAGCATTTCGCCATGATCCGTACCGATATGCGCAAGGTGAAAGATCTGTGGGTGATCAATAGCATTGCAGAACCTCGTCCAACCCTCGAAACCTATAAATACCAGATGCCCGGCGAAGCCGAAAATGGCAGGGATGAGTTGATGCTATTTGATTTTGCAGCCAAAACCGGTAAAAAACTCAATGTATCATCATTTAAAGATCAGGATATTTCAACGTGGGCGGCACCAAGCCTGGCTAAAAACCGTGATGATGAGTTCAAACCTTCAGTTTGGTTGGGTACCGATAACAAGTTTTACTTTTACCGTACCTCGCGCGATTTAAAACGTATTGATGTTTGTAGTGTTGATATCAATACCAATGCCGTAACCATACAAGCGCAAGAGCGAATGAACACTTACGTGGAAATTAACCGCCCCGGCTTAATTGATGGTGGTAAAGAAATGGTGCAATGGAGCGAGCGTGATGGCTGGGCACATTTTTATTTGTATGACGAAGCAGGCCACGTTAAAAACCAGATCACCAAAGGCCCCTTCCATTGCGACGATATCATCAAGATTGACGAGAAAAGGCGAATCCTCTATTTCACCGCATCGGGCCGCGAACCAAATCAAAACCCATATTATACCCACCTATACAGCATTAACCTAAACGGCACAGGCTTAAAGTTGCTCAACACAGGTGATTTTGACAACACCGTTAGCATGAATGATAACGAAAGCTATTTCGTTAATATTTCTTCCCGGGTAAATGCCGCGCCAAAATCTGTACTAATGGATAATAACGGCAACAAGGTAATGGACCTTGAAACTGCCGACCTATCCCGCCTGATGGCCGCAGGCTACAAGTTTCCGGAGCCATTTAAAGTAAAGGCTGATGATGGCATTACCGATCTATACGGCGTAATGTATAAACCCTTTGACTTCGACCCGTCAAAAAAATACCCATTAATTGAATACGTATACCCCGGCCCCCAAACCGAAGCGGTTAACAAAGCGTTCAGCTCACGTATGGATTATGTTGATAGATTAGCGCAATTGGGCTTTATTGTAATATCGGTAGGTAACCGCGGTGGTAACCCCGAGCGTTCGGTATGGTACCACACCTTTGGCTACGGCAACCTGCGCGATTATGGCCTGGCTGATAAAAAAACCGCTGCCGAGCAACTGGCCGATCGTTACCCCTTTATCGATATCACCAAAGTAGGTATCACCGGCCACTCAGGCGGTGGTTTCATGTCCAGCGCGGCCATGTTAGTATACCCTGATTTTTTTAAAGTAGCCGTTTCCGAATCAGGCAATCATGATAATGCCGTTTATAACCGCTGGTGGAGCGAAAAGCACAACGGCGTAAAAGAAATAGTGACCCCAAAAGGCGATACAACATTCAAATATACCATTGATAAGAACCCCGATATTGCCAAAAACTTAAAAGGCAGACTAATGCTCTCCACAGGCGATATTGATAACAACGTACACCCGGCTAATACCATCCGTTTGATTAACGCCCTCATCAAAGCCAACAAACGTTTTGATTTTGTGCTATTGCCCGGCCAACGCCACGCTTATGGCGATATGTCCGAATACTTCTTCTGGCAAAAAAGCGATTACTTCGCTAAATGGCTATTAGGCGATTTTAATCAGCCGGTTGATATTTTGGAAATGGATAAAGAAGTGGAAAGGAAAAAACCCTGATTTTGATTGGTATCCCGGTTTTCAACCACAATGGAATTTTAAAACAATAGAACAAGCTACCTGGAACAACAACAAAAATTTTCTGCACTTACAAGTCTACATTAGATGAGTAAGTGCAGAAGATCTCTCAATCATTCCTCTTCAAATAACAAAGAAGAAAATCCGAAATCGAACATCCGATTTCCGAAATCCCCTAAAACTCGCCCTTATGCTGCTCTACAATCTCCTTTAAAAAGGCATAAAACGGCTTGGCAAATTCTTTCCGGCGTAAAGCAAACTCAACATTGGTTTTCAAAAAATCGAGCTTGTTACCAATATCGTAGCGCTTACCTTCAATGGTATGGGCATACATACTTTCGCTTTTCAGCAGATAAAGCATGGCATCAGTTAACTGTACCTCGTTGTTTTTACCCGGAGGGGTTTTCTCTAAAGCCTTATAAATTTCGGGCGTTAAAATGTAACGGCCGGCTATTGCTAAATTTGATGGCGCTTTATCTACAGCCGGTTTTTCTATCAGCGTATTCAGGCTCATTAGCGTGTCCGATAACATATCGCCACCAACAATACCATAACGCGAAACCTTATCATGCGGAACCGTTTCAACCGCGATAACAGTGCTTTGATATTGCTCGTAAATATCAATCAGCTGTTGTGTTACGGGTATTACAGAGTTAATAATGGTATCGCCCAACAGCACCGCGAAAGGTTCGTTACCGGTATGGTGGCGTGCATACATTATAGCATCGCCTAATCCGTTGATCTCCTTTTGGCGAACAAAATGAATATTGGCCATATCCGATAGGTGCATGATCTCGTCATACATCTTATCTTCTTTTTCAAGCAAACGGGCTTCCAGTTCCGGGTGACGATCGAAGTGATCTTCAATAGAACGCTTGCCCTTACCAGAGATGATCAGGATATCTTCAATACCAGAATCAACCGCTTCCTGCACAACATATTGTATGGTAGGCGTATCAATTATCGGGAGCATCTCTTTTGGTGATGCCTTAGTTGCCGGTAAAAATCGGGTTCCTAAACCTGCTGCCGGTATTACTGCTTTCTTTACCATATTATATCATGTAAGGTTTTATAACGCGTGCGTTAATCTTTTTTAAACTGTAAACTAATTTCTTCAACATCTCATCATCCTGGTAAATACCAATGATGGCCCCGCCCGATCCGGTGAACGATGCCGAAGCGCCACAAGCCCGGGCAGTATTAATCAACTCCATATTACTATCGCTGATGCTCATTATCTTGGTACGATTATCAAAGTTGGCATTGATCAGTTCGCCCAAAAGCGTATCATCTTTAGCTTTTATGGCCTCTGCACCGGCATCAGCTAAATTAGCGATAGTGGTTAAGGTATTAATAGTATGCTCATCGCCTTTATCATACTTGGATCGGATCTCGTTCAAAACTTTGCCCGATACTTTACCCAGGTCTGTTTTGTATGCGATGTATAATTTAGGCAATAACATGGGATTGATTGGCGTATAAACACCATGACCATGCTTTCCCATCTGTTCTTTGTTAAAATCCATGTGAACACAGCCCTCGTAGCATTGTATCACACGGTCTTGCAGTCCGGCATTGATACCCATTTCCTGGGTTTCGGCCTGTAAGGCAATGTTTGGTAAAATGTGCATGGGTATTTCAACCTTATAAAACTGCATTAAAGCTTTCAATGTAGCGATAATGATGGCGCTGCTTCCTGCCAAACCTACCTGACGTGGTATGGTTGAGTGATAACGGATAGTGAAATTCTTATTAGATAACTTTACCCCGCTTTCATCGCAATAATCACAAAACTTTTTAATGGCCGCTTTAATGATGGGGATACCACCATTATAACCTATCAGGCTCACGGTTTCTTTCAGATCATAAATATTGCGGAATGTATTTACATCGGCCTCTTGTGGTTCAATAACCAACTCGGGCGATTGGTACAATAGAATTTGAGCCCCAAAATTTTTGATACTCAAGCTTATCGTTTTACCAAAATATCCATCGCTGGGGTTGCCAAGTAAACCGGCTCTCGCAAACGCGCGCGAATCAATGATCATAGTTGTAGTTGATATTTGTGTTGGCTAATTTGCAGATAAAATTAAATATCCGGAAATATTTAATCAATTGGGGCGATTTTAGAGTTTCACCCTCACGTATACCTGGATATTTTCATTACTAAATCATAATAACTTCAATTACCAGAATAATAAAGCTTGGATGTTCTTACTAACTGAAGGGGGATAAAGTAAGATATTTTTCATCACCAGCTATTAATCAAATTGACCTTGTTAACCACTGGTCTTTTATCCTTGCTCCTTGTTCTTTAATCCAAGAGGGGGATAAAGTAAGATATATTTCAGTCTTGGTTCCTGATTCTTATCTCTTGATTCTTCCTCCATGCAATATACGCAAAAACGTGCAGATAACAAAATCAGGAGCTAATCCGCTCAGGTATTCCTAACTATCTTTCGGTCAAACCATACGGCGGTAAGCCCTATCGCAACCAATATAAGATATATAAAATCTGGTGTATTCATAACATTACTTAATTAGATGCCCGCTTAAATGGATAAAATTGTGCACATGTTCGGCAGCTTTAACAATCAGGTGGATAATTTGAACAGCGAGGAAAGTTTTCATATTGTCGTTAGTTTGATGATACAAATATGCCCTGCTAATACTCTTTTGCCCACACCTTTTAGGTGAACGGCACTAAAATGTCGGTGAATGGTAAAAAAAGTGATTTGAAACATTTTTACCGGTATCTTTCTACCGTAATTTTACGTTAAATAAAAACAATTCAGGCTTTACAATACTTGTTACTCGTACATACCCAGATACTTAAAACCAAATTATCATGAAACGCGACATCAACAGCTTAATTGGCTTCAAAATAGCCGCCACCGATGGTGAGTTAGGCACAGTAAAAGATTTTTATTTCGACGATCATTCCTGGACCATCCGCTACCTTATTGTAGAAACCGGTACATGGCTAAATAGCCGTAAAGTATTCGTTTCACCCCAATCTGTACAATCGGGCTTCCGCGATCCCGGAAAGTTCCACGTAAATTTAACTATGGATCAGTTAAAAAACAGTCCATCAATAGATACCGACCTGCCCGTATCGCGCCAGCAGGAAGAAATACTGCATATGCACCACTCCTGGCAAAACTACTGGGATAATAACTTTTTTGGTGGCGGCACAAGCGGCGATACCATACCTGCCGAAGAAATAAACGGCGAAAACGAAACCCCCGGAAAAGAATACAATACCCACCTGCGCAGCGCGGCCGATGTAAGTGGCTACCAGATCCACGCCAGCAATGGCATTATAGGCCACGTAAACAATTTTTTAATTGATGATGATACCTGGCAACTGCTCAATTTTGTTGTTGATACCACCAAATGGTTCGGCGGTAAAAAAGTACTGGTAGATGTAAACTATGTTGAGGCCGTACAATGGTACAATTATATTGTATTTGTAAATATAGATATGGCCCATGTTGAGAACAGCCCCGAATATCACCGACCTCAATAATTTTAGCGATAAAATGGTGGCCTTTATTATTTACTTAACCGTTTTTAAAAACGCCACCATTTTTTCAACCGCTCTGGCACGGTGACTAATGGCATTTTTTTGCTGCATACTCATTTCGGCAAAGGTAATGTTATAGCCATCAGGCTGGAATATGGAGTCGTAACCAAAACCTTTAAATCCTGATCTCTGATGGCGGATAACGCCCTCTACCGTACCATCAAACAGATGCTCTTTACCGTTCCATATCAGCGATATTACCGTTCTAAAACGGGCATGCCTGTTAAAACTAGCCTTAAGTTTGTGCAGCACTTTATCAATATTGGCATCGTGGTTGCCATGCGTACCGGCGTACCGGGCCGAATAAACACCCGGTTCGTTGTTCAGCGCGTCAATTTCTAATCCGCTATCGTCGCCAAAGCAATTGAGTTTGTAATGATTAAAAATGAAATGACTTTTTATGGAAGCATTTTCGGCAAAGGTTGCCCCTGTTTCGGCAATATCAGCGTTACAGCCAATATCATCTAAACTCAGCAAAGTAAAATCGTTACCGGTTTTGGCGGCAACCTCTTCAATTTTATGGGCGTTGTTGGTAGCGAATACGAGTTTGTGCATGGTTACAATACTTTCATTTGTTCCCAAAAGGCTTTGGTTTTATCCCTGTCGCCCATCATTTCGGTAAAATTGTAAGTGTATAACGCTTTTATCCCGCCAAGGTTTGTTAACTGGTTAAGCGCCGGTTTATCCCAACCTGCCAATAAACAAGGAGCGCCTAATAATAGCAAACGGCTTGGTTTAAAATATTCGTTCAGTTGGCTAATGGTGGCGGTGCCGTGTTTATTTATATTTACAATAGCCACGTCATCCAAAGCCAGTTCCTTACGGGATAAGGCGCTTTTTAAAGCCTCAAGGTGCTTCTCATCCATTTGGTCGTTATCCGGATAATGGCACAATATCAAAAACTGTTTGGCATTGCTGCCTAAATAATTAAAATATAAAGCCGGAGCCTCCGCAACAACTATAGGTTGTTCGGTAATTACGGGTTCTGGTTTAGCAGATACAATCGCAGTCTCTTCAATCGCACCTGCTGGCTGTGCCGCCCCGCCATCAAGACTATCCATATCCTGCCTAAGCAGATAAATATCTTCACTTAATAAATATTGCAAGCCGGCGGTGTTATCAATTATCATTTAACAAATTTTAACCAAAAATAGGCAAATTGTTTATACCTTATTCAGCATATTCGCAGCATATAAGTATAACTGAGCGATAGCGTAATTATTTTATGATCAAACTCAATTTATTTTCCGAAATTCGGAGCCTCATATGGTTGGTAAACCTGTGATATATATTTAGAAGAAAACGAGATACATGAGAAAGTTTGGGTTAATCCTATTTATTTTACTGACCACATTAACATTTGTTAAAGCTCAAAAAAGAACCTTAGATAAAATTGCCGGTGTTGTAGGTAGTGGTATTATATTACAGTCCGACATCGAATCGCAATACGCACAATTCCTGGTACAAGGTAATCAGCCTAACCCAAGCATTAAGTGCTACATTTTACAGCAATTACTTACTCAAAAATTACTGGCACAACAAGCCGTTATTGATAGCGTTACCGTTAAAGATGATGAGGTTGATGCCGAGGTTGACCGCCGTATGCGCAGCATGGTTGCCCGCGCGGGTGGCGAAGAACGCCTGGAAGGCTTTTTAGGCCGCTCAATTATCCAATACAAAGACGAGATTCGCCCAGAGATCAAGGAGCAAAAAATTGCCGAAAAAATGCGCCAAAAAATAACCGAAAAGGTAAATGTTACGCCTTACGATATTAAAAAATACTTTGATGCTATCCCAAAAGATAGCTTGCGTACCTATAACAAAGAAGTTGAGATAGGCGCCATATCTATTTCGCCAACTTTAACTGCCGCCGAAAAAAAGTTTGTTAAAGAAAAAGTAGAGTCCTTACGCGCACGGGTTAAAGCCGGAGAAGACTTTGGTAACCTTGCCCGTTTATATTCGCAAGATCCGGGATCAGCAGCCGAAGGTGGCGATCTTGGTTTTGGCGATCGTTCGGGCTATGTAAAAGAGTTTTCGGCCCAGGCCTTTAAATTAAAAGCTGGCGAAATATCGCCGGTATTTGAAACCGATTATGGGTTTCACTTTTTACAGGTTATAGAGCGCCGTGGTGAGCAGGTTCACGTTCGCCACATATTGATCAAACCAGATATAACCCAGGCAAGTTTAGATAGGGCTAAGGCTAAGATAGACAGCGTTTATACTTTACTTTCGGGCAATAAAAAAATCGACTTTTCGAGTGCGGCGGCCTTTTATTCTGACGATAAAGAAACCAAGTTTAATGGTGGTATGATGCTTAACGCTGATAACGTACAAGCGCGTACCACATACATCCCAACGGATAAGCTTGACCCACAGGTTGCTTTGGTGGTTGATACCATGAAGGTTGGCAGTTTATCAAAACCACAATTATTTAGCGCTCAGGATGGAAAAAAATCGTACAAAATTTTATTCCTTAAATCTAAAACCGATGCCCATAAGGCCAACCTGGCACAAGATTTACCTAAGATAAAAGATTTAGCTTACGAGGATAAACTAAACCGCTCGGTAAGCGAGTGGTTTGAGAAAAAACGTAAAGAAACTTACGTGAAGATAGACCCTGAGTTTATGAGCTGCCCGCAACTTAAAATTTGGACAAGCGCCAACCCAACCGCACAGGCAAAATAATTTGAAACCCGATATGCAATACCAGAGCGATGTTGAAGTGGCCGACGCGTTAAAGGCTACTTACGAAAAAATACGTGCCGAAATTGGCAAAGTAATTATCGGTCAGGATGAGGTAGTGAAATCAGTTTTGATCTCTATCTTCAGCAACGGGCATTGTTTATTGGTGGGTGTACCTGGTTTGGCTAAAACCTTGCTGGTGCAAACCGTAGCCAAGGTATTGGATCTGGATTTTAACCGCATACAATTCACCCCCGATCTGATGCCTTCGGACATTATAGGCTCGGAAATATTGGGTGAGGACAGGAATTTCAAATTTATTAAGGGTCCCGTATTCGCCAACATTATTCTGGCAGACGAAATCAACCGTACCCCGCCTAAAACCCAGGCCGCGCTGTTAGAGGCCATGCAAGAGAAATCGGTAACGGCGGCCGGTGTAACACACCACCTGGAACAACCGTTTTTTGTACTGGCAACCCAAAACCCTATTGAACAGGAAGGCACCTACCCCCTACCCGAAGCACAGTTGGACAGGTTTATGTTCAACGTGTTTTTAGATTACCCTACCTTGCAGGAAGAGATACAGGTTATCAAAAATACAACCGGCTCATTAAAACCGGATATCCATAAAGTAATTACCGGTAAGCAAATTGTTTTCTTTCAGCAACTGGTTCGCAACATCCCAATTACCGATCATGTGCTGGAATACGCCGTTAAGCTTGCTGCCAAAACCCGCCCTAACACGGCATTAGCTACAGCCGATGTTAACCGCTTATTAAGTTGGGGAGCAGGGCCACGGGCTTCGCAATTTTTGGTATTGGGTGCAAAGTGCCATGCCGTAATATCGGGCAAATACTCGCCGGATATTGAAGATGTGCAAGCCGTTGCCAAAGCAATTTTACGCCACCGCATAGTGCGCAGCTATCAGGCCGAGGCCGAAGGCATCAGCGCTGATCAACTGATAGAAAAGCTTTTTTAAATTTCTTAAGACATTGACAGGCTGTTGATGAATGCGGTTTTCCGTTCATCAGCATAAACGCCATAAGCATCAATTAATACCCCTTTTAATCCCGACGCACTTTCAATAGCGTATACTACCGAGCTATCTTCCGGGTCGCTGGCACCTTCAAAGCGGTAAACTTCGGTTATCTTTAGTTCCTGCGGATTAAATTGGATGCCTTTTTCGTTGCAAAAAAGGTATTGATCTTTAAAATCAAATTCATCTGTATATCCCCGGTCTTTTAAATTACTTAATGCCTGGGTAACGGTTGCGTAGTTATATTGATCTGCATTCATAACAATTGTGTTTGGTTGATATATCTAAAAGAAAAAAGCCCTGCAATTGTTTTATTGCAAGGCTTTAATTTAACTCAATTTAATCAATAGTTGTTATTTTTTCAAACCTATTTCACGCAAACGCTCATCCAAATATTCGCCGGCGGTAATATCGCTGTACAATTTAGGGTGCTCGGCATCAATGGTCGAATCCAACGAGGTCAGGTCCATCTCTGAGCGTGGGTGCAAAAAGAAAGGTACCGAATAACGTGAGAAACCCATTTTTTCGCGCGGAGGGTTAACTACACGGTGCGTGGTTGATTTTAGCTTGCCATTGGTTAAGCGTTGCAGCATATCGCCAACGTTAACAACCACATCCTCACCCTCAGCTTTTATCGCGAACCAATCGCCATCGCGGGTTAATACTTCCAAACCATCGGCACTGGCGCCAATTAATAGGGTGATCAGGTTGATATCTTCGTGAGCACCGGCGCGTACAGCATCGGGGGGTAAAGCATCCGGATCAAGAATAGGAAAATAATGCAGGCAACGCAAAATGGAGTTGCCATTGTGTATCTTATCCGCAAAATAATCTTCGGGCAAACCTAAATAAACCGAAATTGCTTTTAATACCTCACTACCCGCTTTTTCAAGCTTTTTGTAGATCTCTAAAGTAGTATCGTTAAATTTAGGTAATTCGGTAACCTTTAAATTATCAGGGTACTCTTCTTTAATCGGATCATTATCTGTTATCGTTTGACCAATTTGCCAAAACTCTTTCAGATCAGGAACACGGAAACCTTTCGCGGTTTCTTTACCCTTACTGGTATAACCACGCTGACCGGCAAGCTCAACTTTTTCGTATTTCAGCTTAGTTTCTTCCGGAAGGGCGAAGAGCTCTTTAACCTCACTGTAAAGCTCGGTTATCAGTTCTTTACTTAAACCGTGGTTGGTTATGGTAACAAAACCTGTTTCGTTGAACGCTTTACCAATATCATCCGAAAACTTTTTACGCTGCTCGGCGGTACCGTTTACATAGGTGTCCAGATCCAGACGTGGAATATTTATGCTCATATTATAATCGTTTAGTAAATGTAAAAATATCTAAATCATTTGTTAACCCCTACTAAAATCTCAAAAAAATTCTTCAATACTATATTTTTCTGCAAAATCTGCAAAGTAATGTGACAATACTTTTACGTAAGAAACATTCAGCAATAATAAACGTTATCTTTAATCAAGAGTCAAACCATCAGATTCTAAATTAAACAGAAATCATGAGAACTATAAATAAATTATTAGGGTTAGCCTTTACAGCGCTGTTGCTGTTGATGCTAAAACCCGCCCAAACGCAGGCGCAGCCTGGTGCTGAGGTATCATACCAAACTTTTTACGACGAACTATCACCTTACGGTACCTGGGTAGACGACCCTGATTATGGCGACGTTTGGGTGCCTGATGTTGAAGATGGATTTCAGCCTTACGCAACCCGCGGCCACTGGGTACTTACCGAGTATGGCAATACCTGGGTATCTGATTACGACTGGGGTTGGGCGCCTTTCCACTATGGCCGCTGGAGGTTTGATGATTATTATGGATGGGAATGGATACCGGGCAGCGAATGGGGACCGGCATGGGTTAACTGGCGTACCGGTGGCGATTATTACGCCTGGGCACCATTAGGCCCCCGTATAAGTATTGATATATCATTCGGTAACGATTATAGGGTGCCAGATGATTATTGGATCTGTGCCCCGCGTGCTTATATCAATAGCCCGTATATTTATAATTATTATGTACCACGCAACAGGGTGGTAACCATCATCCGCAATACTAGCATTATTAATAATGTGTATGTAAACAACAACAGGCGTTTTGTTGCAGGCCCACGCCCGCAGGATATTGAGCGCTATACCCACCGCCGCCCGCAAATTTATGGTTTGGGTAATAGCAGCAGGCCGGGTACAACCGTTATACAAAACAACACGGTTAACGTATACCGCCCAACCATCATCCGCAATAACCGTGGTAACGACAGGCCACGCCCTACCCGTGTGGTTGATGCTAATGCTTACCGTAACCAACACCCAGACGCAGGCATTGCCAACAGGAGCAACGGTGCAACCATCAGGCATGAAAATGCTTCCAGATTAGCACAAACCGCCCGAAACACCCAACCTAATAACAACAATAACGGCGTAGTACGTATTAACAGGCCCGGTGCAACAACCCCTCCGGCTAACGGTAATAATAACGGCACTCCGGCTAACAATAATAACAACGGCAATGGCAGGTTTGGCGGTCGTGATGGCAGAAATACTAATGGTGCTCCAAATAATGCTAATCCGGCTAACCATAACAATGGCACAGGTACACAACCTGCACAACCTACAGGCACACCTGCTAATACTACACCTAACAACAACCCTAACGGCAATGGCAGGTTTGGCGGTCGCGATGGCAGGAATACTAACGGCGCCCCAAATAATACTAATCCGGCTAACCATAACAACGGCACCGGTGTACAACCGGCACAACCTACTACGGGCGCACCAGCTAATACTACGCCGAATAATCCAAATAATGGAAGAGGCACACGTGGGAATGGTACAACTCCCCAAGCGGCTCCGGCTAATCAACCCGAGGTTAAGCCTGTGGTAGTACCTAATAACCCTAACCCAACAACGCCTAACCCTGATAATGGCAGGTTTAACCGCAGCAAGAACAGGCCAAGTACGGCAACCCCAAATACTCAGCCACGCCAGCAATCTCCTGCGGTACAGCCACAACAACAAAATCAAGATCAGGCAGCTAAACAACAGGCCGATCAGCAAGCGGCACAACAACGCCAACAGCAAGAGCAGGTAAGGCAGCAACAAATGCAGCAGCAGCGCCAGCAACAAGAGCAGGCAAGGCAACAACAAGCGGCACAACAACGTCAGCAGCAGCAACAACAGCCGCAGGCTCAACCGCAGCAGCAGAGGCCACAACCGCAGCAGCAGCAGCAACAAAGGCAGCAACCACAGCCGCAGCCTCAGCCGGAACAGCAAAGGCCACAACAACAGCCTCAGCAGCAGCGGCCACAACGGCAGCCACAACAACAAAGGCCGCAGGCACAGCCGCAACAACAAAGGCCACGGCCGGTTGTAGTTGAGCAAAAGAAAGAAGATAAACCGCCAATGTAAGGCACAGGTAAAAAGCTTCCCATAAAGGGGAGCTTTTTATTTAATTTGCCACCTTTAGTATGATTTTGTAATTACCTTCGTTTATATCAGTTACCTATGAAGAATACCTTTAAATTTTTGCCGCTTATGGTGGCTCTGTTAATGTTATCGTTTACCGGCTTTGCACAAAATAAAGCAACAGGTAAAACCGAGATCCATTTTATTGAAGATGCCTGGACACAGGCTCTTAAACAAGCCGCGGCCCAAAACAAATATATTTTTGTAGATGCTTACGCCACCTGGTGCGGCCCCTGCAAAATGCTGAAGACTAAAACCTTTACCAATAGCGAGGTAGCAGCATTCTATAATAAGAATTTTATCAATGTATCTATTGATATGGAAAAAGGTATGGGACCGCAACTGGCTAAAGAATGGCAAATGCAGGCTTACCCTACACTCATTATCTTTTCGCCAAAAGGGAAACCGGTATTGGGCACCGTTGGGTTTATCCAACCTGATATGCTATTGAAGTTTGGACGTGAGGCTTTGGCTAAAAAGATATAACAAATAAAAACACTATAAAAAGCAAAGGCGATAGTTAACTATCGCCTTTGCTTTTTATGTTTTCAACGCTTTTAAGCGTAGCTATTCAGCATAACCGGCATAACCAGCATCAGTACATCTTCATTCTCATCGCCGCCTTGTGGCAGTAATAAACCGGCACGGTTAGGGGTCGACATTTCTAAGGACACTTCTTCGCTACCCAGGTTTTTCAGCATCTCGATCAGGAAACGGGCGTTGAAACCTATCTCCATATCCTCTCCTTCGTACTGGCAGCTTAAACGTTCGTGGGCTTCGTTAGCAAAGTCGATATCTTCTGATGAGATATGCAGTTCGCTACCGTTAATTTTTAAACGTACCTGGTGGGTAGTTTTATTGGCATATATGGCCACACGGCTCAATGAACCTAAAAATGCTTGCCTGTCAATTAATAACTTATTGGGGTTAACCTGCGGGATAACAGCTTCGTAATCCGGGTAACGCTCGTCAATTAAACGGCAAACCAGGTTAATGTTAGCAAATTTAAAAAACGCACTGGTGTTATTATACTCAATAGAAACGTTGGCATCGCCTGGTAAAGATGATTTTAACAGGTTCAACGCTTTCTTTGGCAATATGAAAGATGTTGTACTGGCAGCCTTAGCATCCTTACGGCGATAGCGAACCAATTTGTGGGCATCAGTTGCAACAAAGGTTAACGAGTCGGTTGTTAACTGGCAGAAAACGCCTGTCATGGCCGGGCGTAACTCATCGTTACTTACCGCGAATATGGTTTTGTTAATGGCTTCGGCTAAAACAGAAGCGGCTAAGTTTACTTGTGAAGCATTTTCCACCACAGGTATCTTAGGGAAATCGTCGCCGTTTTCGCCGCTTAGTTTGTATTTGCCGTCGCCGGCATTAATTTCTATAGCGAAGGTTTTATCGTCAACCGAGAAAGCGATAGGCTGCTCCGGTAATGATTTCAAAGTATCCATCAAAATACGCGACGGGATAGCCACACGGCCATTCTCCTTAGCTTCGACAGTTAAAGAGGTGGTCATACTGGTTTGAAGGTCAGTAGCCGATATGGTCAAAGTACCATCCTTGATCTCGAATAAAAAATTCTCCAGTATGGGTAATACAGTACTGCTGCTTAAAGCGCCGCTAACGGCCTGTAGTTGTTTAAGCAAGGTTGATGTCGAAACAATAAATCTCATATTCTGTTGGTATTATCTATCAAAAATAGAAAAATTAGCGTGCATACTTCCGTCTGCGGATATAATGTTGAAAAATAGCAAATATTAACACCAAAGCAATGGGTAAAATGCTATTTATTAACTGCCATTTTAACTTTTCGGCACGAATGCGGGGGCGATCGAGTAATCGTAACTGAATTTCTTTATTGCGAAGCTCGATGAGTCTGGAATCATCGGTCATGTAATCGGCAATATTGAGCAGCAGGTTTTTATTGCCGTATGATTGTTGCGTGTACCTGTCGAACCCTAAAGGGAATGGTGAGCCATCGCTGGCTACCTGATTTTTAAAGATATCGCCATCGCTCAACACGATCATCTTGGTGGGCTGGCTTTGCTGCAATACCGGTATCTGTTCGTTAACGCTATCGGGAACGGGGCGGAAACGAAAATTAGATATAAAAGTACCTTCTAACAATACCCCGGTAATTTTAGCCGGACTTTGAAAATCTTTAGGCTCGGGTACCTGCTCTATCATTTGCAGCGATACCGTGTGCGGCGATGTGAGTTTTTTATTGAAAGTTGATGTAGACAGCAACACTGTTTTTTGTGTCCCCTTAACGGCGAGGGTATCTATGGTGCTTACAAACTCGCTGCGTACCTCCAGATTTTTAACCAGCGGATGTTTTATTACAGGCACAAATATGGGATAGAACAACCAGGGAACCAGTTGCATTTGAGGCTGCCCGGCTACACTGCCGGTGTTGATGGGGATCTGGGCGCAGCTCATGTCCAGTATCAAATCGTAATTGATGCGGATGCCGTAGCGGAAAAGTTGATCATCCAGGTTGAGTTGTTTATTAAATGCCAGTTGTTCGTTCTGGTGATGGCGCATGCTGTCTAACTCGGCACTTACCTGGTCAATACTCCACAATATTTTTCCGCCGCGCATTAGGTATTGGTCGAGCTTAAATTTTTCGGCTTCGGTAAAGGCTTTATCGGGTTTGGGTATAATGAGCAGTTTTATTTTTTTCAGGTTAGCAAACGGGATAGTTTTGAGGTTAACCCGGCCCACCAAAAAACCATCAGACAGGCTGCGCATGGCATCATTCAATTGTAGATCAGTAAGTTCGTGATGCCCTTCGGTAAAACCAATTTCGGGCTTACCATCGGCTGTTACTTTTTTAATGGCCGATGTAAAAGCATATTCCAGGTTTTGGATAGAGTTGTTTAACTGATCATCGTAAGATACCCCCGTGCGGGTTTGTAAAAGCTGAACCGGAATCTGTTTATCATCGCACGATACGATGGCCGCCGGGAAGATGATCTTTTGCGTAAGGCCGTTATCGTTCTTCACGCTCAGGTTGGTTGGCTCGATGCCCTTGGTTTGCAAATCGCGGATGGCTTGCCGCTGTTGCTCCTGGTTCATCCCCGCAAGGGGATCAACAAACTCAAACTCCAGTTTGCGTTTGGAGTAAGCCTGCATATCCAGCAGCATATCGCGCGTGGCGCCTTGCAGGCGTTTAAAGCCCGATGGCATATCGTTACCTTGCAGGTATACGGTTACTTTAACCACTTTGGGCATACTATCCATCAGGCTTTTGCTAATGGGGCTTAGGGTGTAGCGCTTCTCTTTAGTAAAATCAAAACGGGTAAAAAAACTTCCCGAAAGGAAATTGACCAGAACTATCGCTATTAAGCAAATGGCTATCTGTGTTAAGTCGCGCTTTTTGTTGCTGCTTACCATTTGCGCCCTCCTGTTATAATTTTGGTAACGACAAGAAAGAGAGTGATGAAGCTTAGGAAGTAAACCAGATCGCGAGTATCTAACACTCCCCTGCTAATGGACTGGTAATGCTGATTGATACCGAAATTTTGCAATCCGAAGCTTTGAAGCGATAATAAGCTGCTCAGAGAATCTAATCCGCTAAAAGCGATAAAAGATAAAAAAACGGCTATAGTGAAAGCTATAATTTGATTGCTGGTAATGCTGGAGGCAAACAAGCCTATGGCTACAAACGCGCCTCCCAATAAAAACAAGCCGATGTATGAGCCAATAACGGCGCCCGTATCAATATTGCCCTGCGGCGCACCCAAATTATAAACAGAGTAATAGTAAACCAGTGTTGGCAGCAAGGCGAATAGCACGATGGCTAAACAAGCGAAGTATTTACCTAATATGATTTGCCAATCGGTTAGGGGGCGGGTGGCGAGTATTTCGAAGGTTCCTTCCTTACGTTCCTCAGCTAAAGAGCGCATGGTGATGGCCGGGATAAGGAACATAAATAAGTACGGTGCTGTGCTGAACAGGCTATCCAAACCGGCATAACCGTATTCCATGATGCTCGACTCGGGGAATACCCACAGAAACAGCCCCAATACCAACAGGAATGCCCCGATGGTAACGTAGGCTACCATAGAGCTGAGGTATGAGGTGATCTCTTTTTTGAGGATGGTTAGCAATTGGATATTGAGTTATTTGTTATTGAGTTATTCCGGCTCCGCGCGTCATTGCGAGGTACGAAGCAATCCCTAACTGTACAGGGCGAACTTGCATAGTTTGCTTGTCCTAAAGAGATT
>NZ_JBDSCA010000024.1:0-44612 GCF_039921305.1 Mucilaginibacter sp. | reverse complement strand
CGGATATGGCCTCTGCGCGCGTTCTTCGAGTGCCTCAGAATGACACCTTACCCACATTATTAATTTACTAAAACAAAATGTGGAAAAATTTCTTCTTGTTAGAGAAAATTTTCTTAAATTTGAATAAGGATGAAAGTGAAAGAACAACATATTCAAACCGATGCCGATTTGGTAACCATTTACCAGGCCATGTATGCTAATGCCATAAATTTGCTCATTAGCTCTAAAGAAGGGTTGGATGCCAAAGCCGCTATCGATTTTTTATCCTTGTCGGGATTTTCACAGCAGGAGTTTCAAAACGTGTTTAAAACTACCGTTAAAACCATCCAAAACCATTTAAAACTGGCCTTGAAGCTTGATTCCGCTTTAAGCGAAAAACTCTTAAAATCTTTCGCCCTGTTTGATAAGGGGATTGAAATATTTGGTTCGGCAGCCGCTTTTTATGAGTGGATAAACACGCCGGCCTATGGTTTAGGCAACCAGATTCCTTTTGATCTGATGGATACAATTACCGGGATCCAACTGATAGAGGAAGAACTGATCCGCATAGAATACGGCGATCTGGCTTAACCTATGCTGGTTTACCGCATCGCTTTAGCCAAATATGCCAGCGCGCTCAAGGCATCTGGCCGGGCCGCCCGCTGGAACCCCAACGAGGTAGAAATGATCTACACCGCATCCTCACGTTCGCTGGCTTGCTTAGAGAACGTGGTACACCGCAACAAAGCCGGATTGAACGATAATTTTAGGGTGATGACCATCCACATCCCGGATACCATCGCCATCCAAACCATCACCACTGCCGACTTACTACCCGATTGGCGCGCCTTTAACCAAATGCCCTATACCCAGCAATTAGGCGCCCAATGGGTAAAGCAAGGCACAACAGCCATACTCCAGGTACCATCATCCATTATAGACGGCGAAACCAACTATTTAATTAACCCCCTACATGCCGATTTTGGCTTGGTTGAGTTGGTTAGGGTTGAGGCGTTTGTTTTTGATGTGAGGATAAAGGGGTAGGGGCGCATTTTTAGAATGCAGAATAACAACAATTAGCCTCATGTCATTTCGAACGAGGTACGAGAGAGAAATCTTCTGCGAGGGATAATCTACAGCAGACTAAGCAAGAGCAGAAAATTTCTCCTACCGTCGAAATGACATGGGCGTTGAATTTGTCCCATCCAACCCCTCAAACCGTCTCGAACAACACCGCCTACCCCTTGTTAATACCCTTAATTTAGTAATACCAAATAAACATGTTATGAGAAAGCTAAGCGTATTCAATTTTATATCGTTGGATGGTTATTACAAAGACCTCAACAACAGCATGCAATGGCACGAGCATGGTGGCGAGGAAGCCGATTTTTCTAAAGAAAGTTCGCAAGGTGGGGACATATTGCTGTTTGGCCGGGTAACTTATGACATGATGTACAGTTTTTGGCCAACCGATGCGGCTAAACAAAGCATGCCCGAAGTTGCCGATAACATGAATAGATCTGAAAAGATCGTTTTTAGCAACACACTTAAAAAGGCCGATTGGGACAATACTACTATCATATCAGGAGGCATTGTGGAGCAGGTTAAAAAACTGAAGGCCACTCCTGGTAAGGATATGACTATTTTAGGCAGCGGCACCATCGTATCCCAATTTGCCGAAGCGGACTTGATCGACAAGTATATTATTATGATTGATCCCATTGCCCTGGGCGGCGGTATCTCCATCTTTACAGGCATGGAAAAAACGCTTGATTTGAAACTCACCAGTTCGCGCGCGTTTAAAAGCGGGGTGATGCTGTTAAATTATGATGCGGTATAAATTTCAATTTTAGTTTAGCCGTAACCCCAATTTAATACCATATTTTTTGGATATTTATATAGTTATGAAAAAGCTGCTGCTTACTATATTTATCGCTGCAATATCCACTTGCTTTAGCTATGGGCAATTGCGTATTGATACAAAAAAAGAGCTCAATTACTCGCACCAAAGCATTATTGATTTTATAAAGGATAATAATTTTGAGTATGCATTAATATCGTGGGGAACCAGTACATGGATGTATAGCGAAAGGAACTTCTATTGTTTATTTATCCAGCATGGCAAATATTACCTGGCTAATATATCCACATCGGTTATACCGCAGCCAAAATTGTTAGATCAAGGAATTATAGTGAAACAAAAGCTGCTTACAAAAATTGAAACCGATTCGGTAATGAAGTTGATTAAACCTGATTCTGCATTCCGGTATAACCAAACCGATCTGGATAAACTACCCCGAAGCTGTAGTTATGTAAAAGATGGTAAAACCATGGGGCTGTATGCTATTCATGATGCGGCTACTTCTTTTTTAATGGAATACTCCAATAGCAAAACCCGCTTACTCAGTTATTATGCAGCTTCGGAATATCTCGGCGCATGTTATCCCTACGTTAAAGAGTTTGGTATTTTAAAAGGGTTAGTTAACGCTGCCGATCAGCTTTATGGGGCAACTAAAAATTTGAAGTAGAATGAAGAAAATACTTATTTATATTGCCGCTGTTAGCATCCTGGCATCCTGCCAAAGCAAAACCGCTAAAAAAGAAACCCTGGCCGAAAAGGTTTTAAGCAAAATTGCTACCGATACCACGCACGAAGCTATGTATGATAACCCGGTTAGCAGCTTGGGCATCGGCTTAATTAAAGCGCCTCAAAAGTTTGATATTTATGATGATAGCCTACTAACAAAAAAGTACCAGAGCATTGATATGGGGCATGATGCTAAATTCAGCGTATCGCCAAAATACTTTAAGCCCGACTATGGCATTATGCATTTTGTTTGCATCAGCCAAAGCCCCAAAGCTTACAAGGTATTGGTAAACCGCACTACCGAAAAATACCTGCCCAAAACCAAAGGCTACGATTTTATTACCTGGAGCAATTATATAACCAGTTCAACCGGGATAAAACCACTTTACGAAGGGAACAAAAGTATACCCTTGCAAACCGGGCCCGATGGCAAAGGCGAACCCATACCCGGCACCGAAAAGTACGAAATGTTTTGCCCCATGCAGGTACAAGGCGATTGGGTGCAGGTACAGTTTGATTGCTTTTACAATACCGATAACAACAAGCACGAGGGCGAACCCTGCCATAAATACATCAGCCAATGCAAATCGCCGGTTAAAGGCTGGTTGCGGTGGCGAAAGGACGAAAAGGTGCTGATCGATATATTTTTTGATTGACGGCTGCAAGCTTGCAGCAATAGGCTGATATATTGCTATATTTAATTAACCTTACTTATCACAAAAATGAATAGCTATACCGATAACCTGCACGCTACCGTAGTTAATGCGTTGGAGATGCAAAACCTGGAGGTGAAAAACCTTGTAGCCAAGGCTAACGCTTCGTTGTTTAGCCTTTACCACGATCAAGGAGCAACTATTACGGCAGGGCAAAAGTTAGTATCGGCCAAAGCTGGTTTGGTGTTTAGGCAAGCGGTTAGCAACCAGGCTGTAACGGTTAGCAATATAGCTAACAATCAACTGGCATCGGCAACGCAGGCCAATCAATATGTAAAGCAGTCGGTTACTAACGCGGCTGTTTGCGCGGCTAATGTGCAGGTTGCCGCTAATGCCATTGTAAGGCTGGCCGGCGATATCGGCAGCATATTCAGCATCATAAACGCGGCCGATTATGGTACTCAACTGTATACGTATGCCACCCAGCTTAAACAACTCATAAACGATACCGCATACGCTGCAGAACAGGCTTCGCAAAATGCGATGCAGGCTTCTATGTTAACGTCTGAGGTTTCATCGGCTACGGTATGGGATAAGTCGAAAAGTACCAACGCGCAGGCTAATAACCTGCTCAAGCTTTGCTCCGCAGATGCCGGTGCAGCCATGCAAACTGTACTGAATGCGCAAAGCACTTTAGCCGCAGCAAGCGCGGCAGAAGCTTTAGCCGGGGGAGCCCATCTTGATTCGACTACCGATGTACAAGCAGCCCAAACCGCCCTGGGTTTTGCCACGGTCAACCTCAATAATAGCTTAAGCGTTAGCGATGTTGATGAAAGCAGCTTCACGGTTAATTTCGAGCAGATCCAAGCCCCGTTTAAAAAACCATTAACCGATATTGACCCGGTTAGCAGCTACTATTTTATTTTGGTTAAGGATTCACAAAAGGTAACCTTTTCAATAACCGACGCGGAAAACCTGCTTGCTCAAAAAAGTGATCACATCATTATCAATATACCGGTTGGTGCAAAAAGCCATGTTAGTCAGCGTTTTAATTATAGGAAAATGCCGTCTGCTACTTCAACATCCAAAACATTTGTTTTGCACGATGCCGATGGCGAGCCAATTACGGCCGGAACAAATTACGTGGTGTTTTTAATGGCAGTTTACACCGATGCTTATAAAAAAAGCATTAATAATTTTGATAATTTTTTATCCGCAGCATCAAATACCTTTAACATTAACCCGCAGTTTGCAGCGGTTGCCGCCGATAGCATAAACGTTATTAAAGTTAAGGCTTCCGCCGAAAAGCAAGCCGGTAACGTACTGCAATTAGAGTTTAGAGCGGCCCAAAATGCCACATCGAAACCAGAACACCGTTGCCTGTTTTTACCTGTAAGTACGGTTTTGATGCATCACAATAAAGCAGGTTTTGTTTTTGATGCGATGATAGCCGAACAAGTACCGGCCGCTAATTATACGGTGGCTGTTGCCGACGGCAAAGGGCAATACACAGCCACTATAAGTGAAAGCACAACCGATAACTTTGGCAACCCCTTGCTTACTGGAAGCGAATATATACCGGCTGTATTAACAATAGATGCAGATGAGGACCAGAATTACCGGAGCGCCCTATCCAACATCAACACAACAAAAACCTTTTCAATTTAACCAGGCCAGCCCATGTTAAACAACATACAAACTAAAGGAATAACAGCGCACAAGAAAACCGAACTGGATAAATTAACCATTGATGTGATCAGTGCGCAACAGCAGGTAGATCAGTTGCAGGCCATAGTTAACTCGTTAACCGGAAAGGCCGATAGCTATCAGGGTTTTTTGGCCGTGGCCGATAGTAATAAACAGCAAGCCCTTAGCAACAAGCAGGTATTAGATACACTGGTACAAAGCGCGCTCGATCTGGTCAATAACTCAGCTATCGCCATAAAGGAAATGGGTGAAGCAGCTAGCAGCACCACAAACCTTGCCGCCGAAATGAAACTATTGATAGATAAGCTCATTTACACTGCCGAGGTAACCAATAAGCTGGCTAACCTTGTCATCAGGCAAAAGGCGCTTAACCCTTTAATATCCGATGATCTGGTGAGCCTGGTAGGTACCGCGGGTACAGATGCCAATAATGCCGTTGCTTTAACGTTGGTAGCCTTGCAATCAAGCTTTGCGGCTGCTGCTGCTCATACAGAATCGGCGGCAGCCACCAAACTGAGTGATAAGCATGCGGCAGCCTTGTATCAAACCCTAACCGGCATGGCTCCCGGCAAAGCGGCACCTAAAAAGGAAACGGCATCGCTGCAAAGTTATCTCCATACCGCCTATACTAATGCTTTAGCAGCGTATAAACACAGCCAAGCGGCGTTAAAAAATGTTACTACACAACTCAACCATGCCCAGGCAGATTTGAATAAGGCACAGGTGAAACTAAAATCGCTACAGGCTGGTTTGGCAGCCGCTAATGCGGCTGCGCTGGCCCAATAAAACGTTAAAACTTAATTTTCGTAAACTCGCCATTATAAACCTTGGTTTTATCAGGAGACGGGCTTTCAATACCGGCACCGTGATTTGGTTTAACAATAATAAAGTTGAAAGCCCGTTTTTTAAGCATTCCCGGGAACGATCCTTGCTGCTTATTAACAGTTAATGTGCTTTCTTTATCGTTCCATGCAAAATCTATAGTGGCATACATGCCCTTTTCATAATTGTAACTATCGTTTTGATCTTCGTACAAGGTGAATTTACCATCTGCACCGGGATAAATACGAATGGTTAAGTTATCCCATTTTTTCTCTGTTGCATATTGCACATTAGGTCCCCAGGGAATGATTGATCCTGCTTGTACATACAGCGGCAATATGTCAATTGGAGTAGCGCGCTCAATAGTTTTACCGCCATCAATAGCTTCTCCCGTCCAGAAATCGTACCACTTGGTTCCGGCTGGTAAGTAAACGCTTTGGCTTTTGAGGCCTTTATCGGTAACGGGCACCACCAAAAACGATTTGCCAAACAGAAACTCGTTATTGTTTTCATAACCCTGCTTATCATTACCAAACCCGGCATATAACGATCTGATGATGGAACCAGAATTGTGTGTAACATCCCAGGCGGTTGAATAGGTATAAGGCAGCAAACTATAACGCAGGTTAATAAACTTATCCAGTACATCAAATATCTCATCGCCACGTTTACCAAACTGGTATATCTCTCTCGGGATATCCGTACCATGCGAGCGCATCATGGGCGTAAAGGTGGCAAACTGCAACCAGCGGGTATACAACTCCCTAAACTCGGGGTTATTTATACCGCCGCCTTTATTCCAGTTACCGGCAAAAAAGCCACCTATATCGGCATTCCAATAGGGTAGCCCGGTCATAGAAAAGTTAAGCGCGTTAGGAATCTGTCTTTTAAACGTCGGCCAGTCTGATCGTATATCACCACTCCAGGTATTGGCGCTGTAGCGTTGCTGACCGGCAAATGCCGAACGGGTAAGCAGAATAACCCGTTTAGCTTCGGATGTTTGCCTTTGGTGCTCATAAACGCCTTTGGTATGTTGCAACGGGAACGCATTTTGTACACTTCTAAAAGTGCCTAAAAAAGTAGGCTGGTCAAAATCCTTGTCCTTCACATTGATATGATCGGGTTCAGTCGAATCCAGCCACCAGGCATCCGGGCCCAACGAAAAAATGCCTTTGTTTAAATAACTCCAATAAATATCCCTCGCGGCCGGGTTGTATACATCATAAGGGCGTGTATTGGCGCCCGGTGGCCAGGTGTCAAAATTGATCAGCATATTCTTTTGCTTAAACTCTTGGTATTGTGGTGTTTTAGGGGCAAAACCCGGCCACGAAACAATAAACAAGTGCGCGTTTAACAAGTGCACACTATCAACCATTAACTGTGGTTTTGGATATGTGGCAGCATCAAAACTCATGGCGTTCCAGTTATCGTCTTTACCCCAATACTGCCAATCCTGTACAATGCCATCTAAGGGCACTTTAAGCGCGCGGTATTTTTTAACCACATCTACCAGCTCAAATTGTGTTTTGTAGCGCTCGCGCGATTGGCTGTAACCATATACCCATAAAGGCATCATCGGGGCTTGGCCTGTAAGATCGCGCATTTGGGTTACAACGCCATCGGCACCTCCGCCGTACATAAAATAATAGTCGGAACAATTACCAACTTCCGAGTCAAAGGCGGTTTCCTGCACATTGTCGGTAAAGGTGGTAGGGGCGTAGCTGTCCCAATAAATGCCATAGCCCTTTACCGATTGGAAGAAGGGTATACAAACGCGGGTGTTCTCGTTACGTAAATATACTTTTTGTCCGCGCTGGTTCAGCTTGCCATTGGGTTGCTGGCCAAGGCCATAAATCACCTCGTCTTTATCTAACAAAAAAGCTTGCCGTATTTCAAAAGATGCATCGTTACCATCTCTGACGTGTGTAAACTGCGCGCCGTAATCTTTCTCGGTAAACAAAGGCGCGCCATTAATACCCGCGAAACTTACGCTGCCTGTTTTAAGGTTAAACCTGGCTATAAGCGCACTGCTTTTTAAAGTGACTACGCCGTTTTGATCGCTTATATCCAATTGAGTTTGCTGCGGCTTTTTAATTACAGCAAGACTCCCTTTCTTTAACACATTTCCTTCGGGTTGTTTTAACACCCGCACAATTTGAGGGGAATAAAACTGCACTTCAATATCCATAGATTGAATATTTGCCTTAACACCCTGGGCGGTGCGCTGGTACGATTGCGAAAATGCGTTGCCGATGTGCGCTACAAAAAGCACAAAAAGTGATAAACGTAATGTTTTATTCATAAATTGGTTATTGGTTGGTTGGGTTTATAAGTTACCTGCGAACAGACAGCTGGCTGTAATAATTGTAATTATTACAATTATTATACGAACGTAATTATTAGCTATGACAAATGCAAGTTATTTCAGGGAGAATTAAACCGATTGTATTTTTATGCACTACAACATATATACGAAAATGAAGCATTTTTAAATTAACAAAATATGCTGATAAGTAGTTAAACTATAATGACTTCCGGAAATTTTTAACATCAAAACAGGTATTAATAAACCATCGCTTTTATAAAATAATGCTATTGTTATAGTATGAAAAAACTTATCCAATCGGCAGTATCCATATTATTGCTTTGCTCCGCTGTTTGCTTTACCAGTTTTAAGCCGGCAAATCATTTAGCTGTTGCTAACCGCGTTGTTGCAAATAATAAGAATATAACCCCATTACAAACCAAAGTACAGCCATACTGTAAGTTTCACTATTTGAATCATGAGGGGCGTATGGTGGTGATGCACACAAACCAGATGCATTGGACAGCAAAAAGTTTGACGTTCATGTTTGACGGTGGCGAAAGATTGATCATTACTTTTTCAAACTCCGTTAGGATAGGCCATTATAATATTGAATCTACCCGGGCTAAAGATCCGCAAGTACTATTTTATGCTTCACATAGCAGCCCTCCGGTAGCGTTAATGGGTGTTGTGATGATATATGGTTTGAAACCAATAAGCGGCGCATTCCCCCATTTAAATAATAACGAGGCTGATCACATCAGCATAATGTCGGGAAGTTTTACCTTTTAGCAAATGCACCTGTAACGGCGTATTACGGTATAACCATAACATCTGTAATAGATATTTCAAATTTCCATATCATAAAAAAAGCCCCTAACAAAAGGGGCTTTTTTTATGATAGTGCATTATAATAAGAACACCTTCAAGAAATCATGTTGGTTATTAGTGATATAGCACAACCGCTTTAAAACAATTGTACTATATCATTTAACTAACTACTTATTGGGTATTATATCAATAATAACCGTTCTGTTGTAAAAACGTTCTTCGGGCAAATTATTATCAAATGGCGCATGGGCTACATCTTCTCCAAAACCTATAATTTCAAATTTAACGTTGGTTTTGCCGGCTTTATTTAAAGCGCGCTCCAGTGTGGTCTGCACATCTTTAGCCCGTTCTTGCGAAAGTTTAAGATTATGCTCTTCGTCGCCAATAGCATCAGTATGGCCGTGTATAATAACAGTTGCGCCATCGGTAATTGATGCCGCTACGGTATTTGTCAGGAATTTATCGTACGATGCAGTAGAGTTCGACTTATCAAAATCGTATAAAATGCTGTAACGCAAACCAGTTTCGGGTGCCTGATCCTGACGAACTAAATGCACAGAGCTTTCTTTGGTCAAGGTCATACCGCCTTTAGTCTGCCCGGTCATTACTACTTTGTAATTACCTTCGGGGTTGTTACCTAATATCGCCGCTCCCGAAATACTTTCCTGGTTTTGGGTGTACGGGCCGTAATGTTGTACAGTTCCCCTATCGTCGGTCATATCTATGGTCCATGATGTAAATACATCTTTGGCTTTATCCATATTAAAAACAACATGACTATCAAGCGGATCTACCTGTACAGCAACTATCTGAACAGGTTTCATCATACCACCACCTACTTCGGTAAGCAACTCGGGCGAGTTACTGGTAATATCAACGCGTCTGTCGCCTGCACGTAATAACGCCAGTTCTTTTGTACCACCCGGCTGTTCTGAAGGGATAACCGGTTTTGTACGACCTATAGTGGTGATACGTGTGCCATCAATACCATAGTTTGACACAAGGTATAGTTTAACATTCTCGGCAAGTATTTTGCCATCAACCGGGCCGCCAGCGGCAGCGCCATTTAATGTGATGGTAGTACCAGGGTTGGCTCTTAATCTATCTCCTAAAATATTAAGTATGTTATGATACACATTTAACTGCCTTGAAGAGCGACCAACTGTATTTGCCGATTCAGCTTTTTGTAACTGATCTTCTTTAAAAGTTACAGCCTGTGTAGCCGTAAGTGCGATATACCTATCCGGTATAGCAGCCGATCCTTCGTCAAAGAATACCGAATTACGCAAAGGTAAGGTTTCGCTTACGTTACGTTTTAATGGTACTGTTTTAGGTGCACGAACGGTGAAAATAACATCGGGTGCTACCGGGATAATAGCAACTTCTTTAATGGGAGCCTTTTTGCCTACGCCAAATTTTAACGCGATACCGGCCCTCACTGTAGTTACCGACCAGCTTTCGATGTTACGCGGCTCCTGACCAAAGTATGGATGGAAAGAAACGAATGGCGACAGATCAAACTTGGTTACGCTGCTGGCTGATGATAATGGTATTTCATAACCAACACCAACCTGGCCAGATACTAATACCTTTTTCACTTCGCTCAAATCGGCGTTGGTATTAGGTTGTTTAAGTTGTGTGTATTCAAAGCTATTGGTTATGTTGAAAGATACCCTTGGACCAGCAAAAAGGTAAATACCGGTTTTTGGTATAGCCAAACGCAAGCTTGGCTCAATAGCTATATAACTTGCATTGGCTGTTAAGTTAGCCGGGCAATTACAGGGGGCAATTACTTCGTCAAATTTAGCTCCACGCCCGTCGTAAGCTACATTTAACATTCCACCCCAAATACCCGCAGGGCGATACTCAGCCAAAACGGAAGCATACGGGCGAACGCCAAATCCCTTATGGAAAGCCGTAGGAACTATTAACGAATTGTTTAAGCGCTGGGTAGTACCATCGTACCAGTTAAAATTACCAGCTCCCGATACACCGAACCACCACGTAGGCGGCGTAACTTGTGCCATTGCAGATGGACCGGCAATAACTACCATCAAAGCAGCGATGAGTAGTTTTTGCATTATTTTATTTATGGATAACATAAGATTATATTTTAAATTATTGTTTAATTGAACTAAGTAAACCCTCCCTGTGGGAGGATTTACTTGTTGATAAGATATGATTAAGGATTAACAACGATATTCTTGATCAGGGTAACCGCTTTTTGCGATAGTAACCTACCTGTAACCTTAGCACCTGTATTAAGTGATATGAGGTTTTTTGACAGAATCACACCACTAAAATCAACATTTGTTCCAAGCGCGGTTGTTGCACCCGCCACTACCCAAACAATATTTTTAGCCTGGGCACCACCAGTAAGCGTAATGATAGCGCTGTTATTTACAGTTAAGTTACCCGCTATCTGGAAAACCCAGGTATCATTCGGACCACCCTTAAGGGTAATACCAGTAGTTATTGAAACGTTAGAGCTCCATTTATAAATACCAGGAGTTAGCGTTTCGCCACTAAGCACACCCGACGATTGCTCATTAACAGGAGCGGGTGTGGTTAAACCGTAATTTGTAGTGTAAGCCGTTCCCATATCTGCCACAGCAATATCAACCAGGTTTTTGTTGGTTACAGCACAGGCCGATGTTTGGCCAGCCCCATCTATCGTATAAATAGTTCCGTTTACCTCCGGGCAGCCGATAACTAAAGATGCACCCGAAATTGGGCTGGCACCTATATTACCTGTAATGGCTGATGTTGGAACATCTGTAATGCCTGCCTGCGTTAAAATTGTAAAATTACCCGCACCGCCAAGGTTAGCCAGGGTAGGGCCAACAGCAGGATTTAGGGTAAAGTTAGCCGTGATATTTTTATTAGCATTCATGGTAACAGATAATGGATTTGTAGTTCCGGTGGCATCAACCGTCCAACCGGTAAAGGTATAACCCGGATTTGCTGTAGCCGTAAGTTGTACAATTGTGCCACTGTTGTAATTAGTAGCGTTGGGGTTTTTAACCACTGCTCCGTTTAAAGCAGTAACCGTTAAAGTGAACGTTATTGGCGCAAAGGTGGCCGTAATGTTTTTATTAGCGTTCATGGTTACCGTTAGCGGGTTGGCCGTTCCGGTAGCATCGCCGCTCCAGCCGGTAAACACATATCCTGTAGCAGGGCTTGCAGTAAGTTGTACCGCGCTCCCAAAATTATAGGTTGTTTGGTTAGGGTTAGCCACAACTGTTCCGTTAACTGCAGATGTTGTTAAGGTAAAGGTGATCACGGTAAAGTTGGCAACCAATGTTCTGCTTGCTGATAACGCGAAAGTGTATGCAGCACTGGTAGAAACCACATTTCCGTTCTCTGTCCAATTGGCAAAAGTGTAACCTACATTAGCTGTAGCTGTCACTGTTACTGATGATCCGGACGTGTACGAGCCAGAACCAGTTGTTGAACCGCCTGCAATAGGATTTGATGATAACACCACCGCTAATTGCGAAGCAGGTATTACAGTATAATTAGCAACCAAAGTGCGGTTACTTGCTATAATAAATTGGTAACTTGAACTTACCGAAACAATTACACCGTTATCTGTCCAATTGGTAAAGGTATAACCTGCGTTTGGTGTTGATGTTACCGTTACCACGGTACCTGCCGCGAAAGCACCCGCACCACCTGTAGTACCCCCGGCAACCGGTGCTGATGATAATACTACCGCGAAGTTACCAACCGGTATGGCTGTAAAGTTAGCAACCAGCGTTCTGTTACCTGCCATAGTGAACTGATAGCTTGAGCTTGTTGAAACCACAACACCGGCATCCGTCCAACTTGTAAATGTGAAACCTGTGTTAGGTGTTGCCGTTACTGTAGCTTTTGATCCCTGCGCAAATACCCCCGCACCTGCCACCGTACCACCCAAAACAGGATTGGCAGATAAGGTTACTTGCGGAATGGTTGTGAATGTCCACACATAATTATCGGTGAGGGCGGTATGGAAAACATCTGTAGCGCCGGTAGTAATGGTACCGGTGTACGTTACAAAGGGTAGCAGTGCCACAGTGGGCTTAAAGGTGAAAACCTTATTATCTGCCGTGGTTGATACCTTTCCGGTAATCACGGTAGCACCTTGTTTAATAATAAAAGTTAAATTGCTGATGCTTGCAGAATCCATGGCGGTATTAAATGTTGCCGAGATTACTTTATTAAGTACAACATCAACAGCTTTATCCGAAGGATCGGTAGCGGTAACAATAGGGCAAACGCCTTCTACTGCTTTATAGGTATCTTTTTTACAGCCAGCAAAAATTGCCAGCGCGAATGCGATAAAACAAAGTGTATTAAAGATCTGGGAATAGCCGAGGCAGCGGGGCCGGGAACTATTATCGATAATCAAAGTAGATTTTTTTTTCATGGTCATTTTTTTAATTAATAGTATGGTTCTTTTTTATCCAGACCTAAGGGATCAGGTTTTAGGACAATACAAACCTACCTTGGGATGTAGGTTAAAACGTTATATAATTAGTGGAAAAAGTTCTATAATTCACACCTGTTAAACCGCTATGCGGCTATTGCAATCGATGTGTTTATATTGAGAAGGAGTAATACCGGTAACTTTTTTAAACTGTGTTGACAGGTGGGCCACACTACTGTAATTTAGTTTCCACGAAATTTCGGTCAAATTTAAATCGTTGTGGCAAATCAGTTGTTTTACCCTTAGTATTCTGTGTTGAATTATATATTGTTCAATGGTGGTTCCCTGATGTTCAGAGAATACATTAGCCATATAAGTATAATCGAGGTTTAGCTTTTTACTTAGATGATTAGAAAAATTGATCTTTAAAACATGATCAGTACCATTGATCATCTCCGAAATTACATTGATGATCTTATCAACTAACATATTCTTCCGGCTATCTACCAGCTCCAGGTCGGCATTAATTAAAGCAAGCTTAAAACTTACTAATTGCTGTGCCGACATGGCTTCCAATATAGTAACCATTCCGGCTTCTATGGTCATTAAATTAATGCCGAGCTTTTCCAATTCGTATTTCACTACCATTTGGCAACTCAAGCAAACCATGTTTTTAATCAGGAGGATCATTAACCATTACTTGCAAAGCCAGTGCCCCCTTTTTAATTAGTTAACGCTATTTGTTAGCCAGCACTTTATTGGGGTAATTGCTGATCATTATTCCAGTATTCAGACCTATCAGGGTACATTCTGTTTATATACTGTATTTTTAATAAAAAAAGAAACGTATTATTTGTCTGCTAAATGGAGAAGAAACAAATCAAAAATGCCCGATATTAAGGAATAAGTGTAGTTTATTAACTGTAAATTAATATTATGTATCTTGCAAGATATATGGCCATAAACAAAGAACGGGAATAGTGTTTAAACCATTTCCGTTTGTGCGAAAGGAGGAATTCTGTTAGCTAATATTTCAGTTTAAAAATCGGATGCAACAAAAACTTGAATACATCAATAAGGGACGAGGTGGTTATGTTATCTATAAAGACGACATAAATGAATTAAAATTATTTTTTGAATATGGAGGTGGTAATTGCGTTGCCATAATTTACCTTCCAACCATTAAAAAATGGTTACAAGAAACAAAAATAAGCATTGAAAAACTAGAAAAAATTGTAAGATTTATCGCAGAACAATCTATAAAAGATCAAGCCCCCAACTGTAATTATGAACTACACAACGATTGTATTATTTTACTTACTCAATAATACATGGTAAATAATTTAAACGAAGTAAACCTTAGAATGAATTTGCCTGTAATCAGCTTTGGGTGCGGAAGGGGCTCGATCTCCTGATCTAAATAATCTTCTTAACCGCCTTATTGCCCACCTTAGTAAAGTTATAACTAACCGATATGGTGTAGTTGCGGCTGTTAATGGTGTAATAATCTTGCTTGTTAAAGGTTACATCATTGGTTAGGGTGGTACTGCTGGTTTGGCCCAGCGGGTTAACGGCCATAATACGCACGCGCATTTTGTTTTTATAAAAGGCCTTGCGCATGGCAAAGCTCGATGTTAACGAACCTTTATTACGCCCCTGCGCCGATGAGTTGGAGTAGTAATTAAAGTTACCCTCAAAAGCTGTTTTGCCCGGCAGATCTATCTGCGCGCCGGCCTTGCTTTGTATGGTATAACCGTTGCGGTTGCGGCGGGCATCGCTCTGGCTTTCGTAAACCATGTGGCCAAAGGTACCGCCGCCGTTCAGATTTATTTTGCGGCTTACGCGATAGTTGCCGTACAAATTAACCGTGTTGTAACTGCTTGAGCCTAAATTGTTATACGTAGTTTGGTATGCGCCGCTATTAATAGGGGTGGTAAGGCGTTCAATAATATGCGAGGTGTTGGCAACGCCTATGCGTGGGTAAAAGGCCCAGTTTTTACCGTAAATGCTAAAGGTTAAGTCTAACTGTTGCGTGTACGATGGTATAAGATCGGTATTACCAAAGGCGATGTTTGGGTTGTTGGTGTTGTAAATAACCTGCGGGTTTAGCGCATACTCGTTTGGCCTGCCAATGCGGCCGCTGTAGCTTATGCCCACGGTGTAATTACTAAAGTTTTTTGCTGCGGATACATTAGGGAAAAAGCTGATGTATGGCTTTATGCTGTAAGCATCGGCGGCGTTATCACCCAGGTTAAAATTAACATCGGTAAGCTCGCTTCGGCCGCCCATTCTAAAGCTCCACTTGTTTTCGGTTTTAATGGTTAAGCTGGCGTAGCCCGCGTAAATGTGCTCGTTATAAGTAAACTGACTGCTCAATAACGTATTTTGATTGTAAAGCTGGTTAGTAAAGCTATAATCCTGCACATCCTGGTCATTATCATGCTTGCGCATATTGGCCGAAACCCCGATGTTGAACGTGCTTTTTTTGGCTTCAAACAGCGGCTTATCGTAATCCAGTTTAAACTGGAAGGCGCGGTTTTTACCGTCAATGGCATAGGTTTGGTTTAACGGTTTAGAGTTGGCTATTGGTAAACCACTGGCATCCAGATAAAGCGTTTGTGCAAAGCGGTCGTTATTTGACTGATTGGCGCTGTAAGTAGCTGCGGCCTCTAACTGATCGCCGTTGGTGCGTTTCCAGGTGTAATCGGCATCAAAAACATAGTTTACCGATTGGTTGTGGTTATTGTTATTCTGATCGCGCAATTGCGTTTCAATATCGTTTTCATCAAAATAAAGGTAATCGCTGCCTGAGCCGCCCTGTGCCTTATTGAAGTTAAAATTACCCGTTAAGCGAAGGTTGCGTGTGGTATCAATATCCCAATTGATGCTTTCGCGAAGGTTGTGGCCAAAGTTCATGGAATTGCGGTTGGCAAACTGATTACGGTTGTAATTGGTATCGGCCAAAAAATTCTGACTCATTGATGTGGAGTACGTATTGCTTTCGCTGCGGCCAAAAGCATAGCTTGATGTTAACGAAAGCCCTTTGCCTTTGTACGATGCATAAGTGTTCACGTTGTAATTACCCAGCGTACCCGCGCTTAACGATAGCGTGCCGTTTAAGCCAACTTTATATCCCTTTTTAAGTACAATATTAATGATACCCTCACCATCGGCAGAGTATTTGGCCGGCGGGTTGGTCATAACCTCAATTTTTTCGATCGCGTCGGATGGTAGCACATTCAGCAAATCGGTAATGTTGGATGTCATATAGTCCGACGGTTTGCCATCAATAAAAACGCGGGTATTGCGTTTACCGGCAATGGTGGCGTTACCATCAATATCCACACTCACCATGGGCACATTCTTCAAAACATCGGTAGCGGTGCTGCCTTCTGATTGTAAGCTCGACGAAACATTATAATTGATCTGATCGGCGCCAAATTCAACAGTATTCTTTTTCTCAACAATAGCGACTTCGTTTAACGATCCGCCGCTTTTTTTTAATTTGATCGTACCTAAATAAACATCAACATGGCTGCCATCAACTTCAATATCTTCGGCAATGTATTTCTCGTAGCCCATGTTGGTTATGCGCAGGGTGTACTTGCCATAGGTTAGGTTGCTTATTTTAAATAAGCCTCCGTTATTACTGTTATTACTTTTTACAATATCCTCGGTACCGGGAGTTAAAACAGATACGCTGGCAAAATCTATGGTTTCGCCGGTTAATGGATCGGTAATTTTGCCGCTTATTGTACCATTATTGCTTTGCGCCAACACCGTACTGAACGATAAAAATACCAGTAAATAAAGGAGTAAGTAATTTTTATTCAACAGATTATTTATAATTAACTACAAAAATAATATTAAAACAGGATTAAAAAAGCAGGCCATCGTATCATTTTAGTTAGATAGATGTTGCATGTTTTTGTTTAGACGGGAAGGAAGGAGCAGGGTTTAATTGAGGGTGTAAAAAACTTTGTCATTGCGAGCCTGCCTGTCGGCAGACAGGGTACGAAGCAATCGCGGCCCATGCATAACGAATATGCATGGGCCGTTCCGCCTCCGTGCGATTGCTTCGTTCCTCAATGACAAATCAAAAGGATTCTCTCCCCTTCATCCAAAATTCTTCCGGCAATAAGTTTCAAACTCCTTTAAACGCTGTATCTGGCCGGGGCGCGGGTTGGCAAATGGCCTTACACTTTTAACCAGCGCCAAAGCATCGGGCAGGGTAGTGCCAATTTTGATGAGGTATGCCAGGGCCATGGTTGGCCCCCGGCCAAGCCCCTGCCGGCAATGTACATAGGCCTTGCCGCCGTGGTTAATTTCGTTTTCTATAAACAGGGCGCCTTTCAGCAAATTTTCTATCGGTGGTGGGGTATTATCAATGGTGGGGATGTGCAGGTAATGGAAACCCATAAAACGCGCTTTGCTGTAAACCGAATGGATGCGCATGTTCACTATTGCGGTAACGCCAAGCTTGCGCAGCTTTTTTAGTCCCACTTTATTGTACTGACTGCCCAAAAACAAGTTAGCGGTAATCTGGCTGCGTTTTAATCGCGGCAAGCCAAAAATTACCCGGTGCAGGTTATCCACTATCTTCATCATAAAGATGCGGAACACAACCCATAAACTCCTTAGTTTACTGCGCATGTTTATTATAGCTTTCTGCAACCAAAACCTTTAATACCCGGGGCATCATACTAATATTTATTGTGCTGGCGGTTTGTTCGGTATCATCGCAAATATAGGGCGTGGGCTTATCTAATATTATAGTAACGGCTTTACAGCGCCAGTGTTTTAAAACTTCGCTTTCTGTTTGGAAAAGCATGGTACCAGCCACACGCAGCAATGATAGCAGGTCGGTATTGTTCATCAGTATCACATCCAGATAGCCATCGGTAACGTTAATATGGGGCAAAAAACTAAAATCGCTAATGCCAATATTGCCGGCGTTTGTCACCGTAAGGGTAACGCCTTCTTCTATGTATTCTTTACCATCAATCAACAGGCGGTATTGTTTTGGCTCGGAGTGTACCAGCGTTTGCACTGCCGAAATACCGTAGGCCAATTGCCCGTAATTGTGTTTCAAAGCATCATCCGCCTGGATGATCATATCTGCCATAATGCCCAGGTTTACCCGGAGTAAAAACGGGGTATCGTTAGCCATAGCCATATCAATGGCAATTACTTTGGTATGGCCATAGGCTATGAGTTTAATAGCTTCCATAGCATCTTGCGGTATGCCCAGCTCTTTGCTCATTACATTAGCGGTACCACCGGGAATAATAGCCATAGGCGTATCGCAGCCATACAGGGCCCGGCCAACTTCGGCAATGCTGCCATCGCCACCATAAATTACGATCAGTTCAGTTTTGCCGATGAGCGAGCGGGCAATATCAAAAGCTTCCCTATCGGGCGTGGTTACGCTTACTTCCCAATGGATACCTGTATTCAAAAATATGGTGTTGAGGTACGATAGGATAGGCTCCTCTTTACCCGAAGCCGGGTTAACAATGATATGGATATTGATATAAAGCATGTTCCATATAAATATAGGGATAAGGTTTTGGTTAAAAGCCGAATTTAAAAACCACTTGGGTACCATCTGCCAGTGTTGCCGATGGCGCCTGTAAAAACCGGGTGCCTATGGCTGCAAAATGCTTTACATAATTGGCATGGCGCGCCTTTACAAAAAACTCTTTGGCGTAACCATCATGTACGGGTAAAATATTTTTGGGCCGCATAGCATCCGCGAAAGCGGTAACCTGCAGCTCGTTACAAAAGGGCGCCATAACAGGAAGTACCAGTAACTCAATGTTCTCAATTTTGGTAAGCTCAGTTTGGAATGAATCAACCGGGTGCAAAATGTTCCCGTTAATAATGTAGCCCGTCATCTCGGGTATGGGGCTGTCTAACAGTGGCATGTGGGTAACCGGCATGGCCATAAATTCCATTTTGCCGAACATGCGTTTTCCATCGGTAAATAATTCGCTGTCAATGCCTTGTTTGCGAAGGGCTTCGGCAACCTGTTTGTTGGTGTAAATGGGTGCTTTGCTTAACGCGATGATCTTTTTAAGATTATCCATATCCAGGTGATCGGGATGAATATGGGTGATGATGATGGCCTGTACATCGGCAAAGTCTTGGGGCTTAACACGGCCCTCGGCAAAGGTGTAATTACCCGGGTCAACCAGTAGTTTAAAACCGTCTTGCTCAAATGTAAGGCAAGAATGAATGTATTTGGTGATCTTCATGCGGTATGATAAGGATGAAAACGGGGAATTTGTTTTGATTTTTTTAGCGGGGGAGGTGTCATGCTGAGGTACTCGAAGCATAGTGGGTGGCCTATACGCGCGACTCCGCTGTATTACCGCTTTTAAAGTATAGCGTAGAGTGGCCTTTGCGCTTCGTGCTTCGAGTACCTCAGCATGACACCCGGCGCACAATATTATTGTAGTTATCTCCGTCAGCGCCCATTTCTTAATCGAATTTTCCTTCAAATAAGCTGGACCAAAAAAACACCTAAGTTTAGCCCATCGCCATAAAAACTACTTGTAATCAATAAAAAACTCCTGTACAGCAAGGGTATCAGTAGGGCCAAGCTTGCTAACGGTTGTAGGGTCAAACTCGTTGGTGGCTAAGCCATAGGCCGTTACATTGTTGATGTTTGGCTTGCGGTATTTGTAATTTAAAACCGAAACCTTAAAATTTGAGTAATTGCCATAGGCGGCAAATTGCCGGGTGATGTTAACTGTGCTTCCGTTAGGTACAGCCTTGGTTTGGAATACAAAGAATTTTTCATAGTCGACCAAAGGGTTAACCGGGTTTGTTGATGATGTGGTTAAATAGGTTATCACATATCTATCATTAGTTTTGGCCACAAAAAAGTTGTTGTTTGCCGAAAACTTGAGCGAATCTTTAGATGTAAAGGTGTACGATGCCGGGAACTTACTTAACAGATCGGTACTGGTATAGTTAGCCGGCACATTGGCCATAAACTTGGTTATTTTGCCTGCGTCGGTAATTTCAACGCCGCCCACAAACATTTTCATGGCAAATTTAGCTGTATAGCTGGTAGGATAAACCGTAATGGGGAAGGGTATTTCAGGCACTTCAACATTGCTTTTTTTGCACCCTGTAAGTGCAAAACTGTAAATAAAACAAACTAAAATTATGCGCTTTAAGTACTTAATCTTCATGCTTTTAATTAAGGGGTTTATAAAAATAGTAAATCTGTTTTATAAATCCAATAAAAAAAGCGAAAATGGTTTTTAGTTGATGTTAGTTACCATCACGAAATATACTCGAGCGATATCAGTTCGAGTATGCGGTTGGTATTGATAGCCGTTTGCAGGTTTTGGTTTATCAGCGTAAGTACATCGTCGTTTTCGAGCGATTTGGCAATATCGTTAAGAATATTGAAGCAGGTGATCTCGATACTTTCAATAATACGCAAATGGGTGAGGATAGACATATCGATATGTAATGGCGATTTACCATCGGCATTGCTGGCCAAATAAGCTTCGAGCGTAATAGATTTAATGCCCATGCATTTTTCTTCGGTGTATTGAATGCCAAATTGCTGGTATATTACATCCATCCGGAGTATCTGCATCTTGATATTATCAATACCTTCTAAAATAGCGGTTTTAAGCTCCGGGAATGATGCTTTAGCCGAGAGCTCGGGCAGTACCGTAACCAAATGGCTTTTGGCACAATAGATATTACCCAGCTGACCCAGAAAAAGATCGGTTAGCGTAGGCTCATCCATTTTTAAATGGCCCTTAAATAAACGCATATATTGATTGGTATTTGGCATGAAGAGTGGCAACAAAAACGCTTTATTAAAGGTACAATAGTTTATTGGCTTATTTGCATCATCGGATTTTTATCCACCATTTGCCTTTCAGCTCAAAAAAACTACATTTGTTTTGATGAAGAAATTATTAGTTGCCAACCGGGGCGAAATAGCACTTAGGGTAATGCGTTCGGCGCGCGAGATGGGGATCAAAACCGTAGCCGTTTACTCGGATGCCGACAGACACGCCCTGCATGTGCGTTACGCGGACGAAGCGGTTCATATCGGCCCCGCGCCAAGCAACCAATCCTACTTAGTTGGCAGCAAAATAATCGAAGCCTGTAAACAAACCGGTGCCGAAGCCATTCATCCCGGTTACGGTTTCCTTTCGGAGAATGCCGCCTTTGCCCGGCAAGTGCGCGAAGCAGGACTGATCCTTGTTGGCCCATCGCCCGAAGCTATGGAGGTAATGGGTAACAAACTATCCGCAAAAGCGGCCGCCCTAAAATACAACATCCCCATGGTGCCCGGCACAGAAGAAGCTATTACCGATGTAAACGATGCCAAAAACCGCGCTGTAGAGGTAGGTTTCCCTATCCTGATCAAAGCGGCAGCAGGCGGCGGTGGCAAGGGTATGCGGATAGTAGATAGAGTTGAAGATTTTGAAGAGCAGATGCAACTGGCCGTTAGTGAAGCTACATCGGCCTTTGGCGATGGCTCGGTATTTATAGAGCGCTATGTATCCTCGCCAAGGCATATTGAGATCCAGGTTTTAGGTGATACGCATGGCAACATAGTGCACCTGTTTGAGCGCGATTGCTCGGTACAGCGCCGTCACCAAAAGGTGATAGAAGAAGCACCATCGAGCGTGCTAACGCCCGAGATACGCCAGCAGATGGGTAAATGCGCCGTTGATGTGGCGCGCTCGGTAAACTACACCGGCGCAGGCACGGTTGAGTTTATTATGGATGATGACCTTAATTTTTATTTTCTGGAAATGAACACCCGTCTGCAAGTGGAGCACCCCGTATCCGAACTGATCACCGGCATCGATTTAGTTAAAGAACAAATTAACATAGCAAGGGGAGAAGCCATCAGCTTTAAGCAGGAAGACCTGCACATACAGGGCCACGCCATGGAACTCAGGGTTTACGCCGAAGATCCGGCAAACGATTTCCTTCCGGATATTGGTACCCTGCAAACCTACAAAACCCCAAAGGGCCCCGGCGTTAGGGTTGATGACGGCTTTGAACAAGGCATGGAGATCCCGATCTATTATGATCCGATGATTGCCAAGCTTATCACTTACGGTAAAGACCGCACCGAAGCCATAGAACGAATGATTCGCGCCATTGACGAGTACCAGATCACCGGTATCACCACCACCTTAGCCTTCGGTAAATTTGTAATGCAGCATCCGGCCTTCACCAGCGGTCAGTTTGATACCCACTTCGTCAAAAAATATTTTACTCCCGATGTATTGAATACCGAAAATGAGGACGAAGCCAAAATTGCAGCTATGCTAATGGGCAAGTTGTTAGCAGCAGGGAAGCAGGTGGCGGTGGCAGAAGCAGTTGTAGGGGAGAAGAATGGTTGGGTTAGGAATAGGAAGGAATTTTAGTAGTGTCCTTTTAAGGAGAAGATCGCTAATATCTCAATCTCTTTTTCATCTGATACCGAATAAATAATACGGTGTTCGTGGCTAATACGCCTTGACCATTTTCCGGAAAGGTTATGTTTTAACGGCTCTGGTTTCCCAATTCCTTCAAATGGCGATTCCTGAATAGAATCAATAATTTGTTGAATTTTCTTTTGAATTGACTTATTGCCAGATCTTTTCCAAAACTCCAAATCTTTCAATGCTTTTGGAGCGTAGACTATTTCCATAAGTCTTTAGTGGCTATCTTAACACCCTTTCCATCTTTGATATCTTGTTCAGCTTGTAATATAGAAGCCACAAATTCAGAATTATATGGGGATTTTTCCTCTTCAAAAGATATTTCCAAAGCTTTCATTACCGCTTTTAACGCAGCAAGTTTTTCTTTGCTTTCAGGATGCGCGATCAATGTTGTCATACACAAATTTAAACTATTTCAGTCAATTAAATAACCCCATAAAAAAACTTAAATTTATTTTGATCCCCTCAACCCCCAATTAGGCTACAACAACCCACGATTCGGCTACATCCGCTTAGGTGCTGATGCGCAACTTTGTATCAACAAAAACAAAGGGAAATAGAAAAACCTTGCGTTTATGTTGCAACAGAATGTTAAACAACATCCACCAAAATTAATTTTATGAAAGTATTTGTTACCGGGGCCACAGGCTTCGTAGGTACAGCCGTTGTTGAGGATTTGATAAAAGCAGGTCATGAGGTATTGGGTTTGGCCCGGTCGGATGCGTCTGCCGAAAAATTAAAAGCCGCCGGTGCCCAGGTTCATCGCGGCGATCTGGAAGATCTGGATAGTTTACGCAGTGGCGCCGCGCAGGCCGATGGCGTTATTCATACCGGGTTTATTCATGATTTTTCCCGTTTTGCAGTCGTATGTGAGGTTGATAAGGTAGCCATAGCCACCATTGGCGAAGTGCTTGCTGGTACAAATAA
This sequence comes from Mucilaginibacter sp., assembly GCF_039921305.1. Lineage (GTDB taxonomy): Bacteria > Bacteroidota > Bacteroidia > Sphingobacteriales > Sphingobacteriaceae > Mucilaginibacter. The sequence continues at coordinate 20,911 of NZ_JBDSCA010000024.1, read as the reverse complement.
GCCATTCGTTGTTACCTCAGGTACCGCGTTGGTTAAACCCGGTACGATGGCTACCGAGGATATGGATCCCGACCATGATGCCCTGCATTCCCCACGCCGTTCGGAACCCGCTTCGGATGCTGTGGCTGATCTGGGGGTGCGTACCTCGGTGGTTCGCCTTTCACCGTCCGTTCATGGCGAGGGCGATCATGGCTTTGTGCCGGTATTGATCAACATAGCCCGCGAAAAAGGATTTGCCGCTTACATTGGCGAAGGCCAAAACCGCTGGACGGGTGTGCAACGTTTTGATACCGGAAGTTTATACCGACTGGCCTTAGAAAAAGGAACAGCGAAAGCCCGTTTCCACGGCGTTGACGGAGAGGGTATCGCTTTTAAAGCTATCGCCGAAGTGATTGGTAAGAATTTGAATATCCCGGTTAGATCAATATCTCAAGAAGCCGCCGCCGAGCACTTTGGTTGGTTTGCAGCCTTTGCCGGTATTGATTGCCCCGCATCGAGCAAAATAACCCGCGAAACATTAGGCTGGCAACCAAGCGGAATAAGTTTGCTTGAAGATATGGAGCAATACTATTTCAAATCGTAAATAATCAATACCTTGTGTTATGAGCACGCAAATTCACCGCTTTAAAACCATTGCCGAATATCACCGCATGATGGGCCTGCCCAAACCGGAACACCCGCTTATAAGCGTGGTTAATGTGGCCAATATTAAAGGTCCGTTTGTAACGGGGCAGGTAAGCTTGATATTTGAGTTTTATTCCATCGCCATGAAAAGGGTGCCGGATAGAAAATTTAGATATGGCCAGCAAACTTATGATTTTGAGGAAGGCATATTGTTTTGCATGGCACCGGGGCAGGTTTTTGGTTTCGACGTTATTGATGGGGCTAAACATAGGCCGTCGGGATGGATGATACTCATCCATCCCGATTTTTTGTGGAACACTAACCTGGCAAAAACCATTAAGCAGTACGAGTTTTTTAGTTACTCGGCCAACGAATCGTTACACCTATCGGAGAAGGAAGAAAACCTAATGACCGGCATTGTACAATATATGGAGCAGGAGTATCATGCTAATATCGACAAGTTTACCGATAGCGTGATCACGGCCCAGCTTGAACTATTGCTCACTTACACCGACAGGTTTTACCAGCGGCAATTCATCACCAGGAAAATTGCTAACCACCAGATCATCGATAAGGTAGAAAGTATTCTGACAGAGTATTTCAACAGTCCCGCTTTAGCCAAACACGGCTTACCAACCGTGGCTCACCTTGCCGGTCAACTCAACGTAACGCCCGGTTATTTAAGCGAATTATTGAAAGCACTAACTGGGCAAAGCACACAGCAACACATCCACGATAAGTTGATAGATAAGGCTAAAGAAAGACTATCAACCACCACATTATCGGTAAGCGAAATTGCTTATGAGTTAGGTTTTGAGCATTCGCAATCCTTCAGTAAGCTGTTCAAAACTAAAACAGAGTTATCGCCATTGGAGTTCAGGCAGTTGTTCAATTGATAAGTTGATTGTAAAACTTCGGCACCAAAGTATTAACCCTGCATAATTATAATTAGTTTCGGCAAAAAAAGTATCCCCTTTAGGGGACGGAAGGGGCCATATGTTTACAGGAATAATAGAAACTTTAGGTACGGTAACCGATCTGAAACACGATCAGGGTAATTTGCATATCACGGTTGCATCTGCAATATCTAATGAACTGAAGATAGATCAATCGGTAGCGCATAACGGCGTTTGTTTAACCGTAGTGGCCTTGGCCGATGGCGGGCATACGGTTACGGCTATCGAGGAAACGCTGAACAAAACCAATATTGGCACCTTTAAAGTTGGCGACCTGGTTAACCTGGAACGCTGCATGCAAATGAACGCCCGGCTGGATGGACACATCGTTCAGGGCCATGTTGATCAAACTGCTGTTTGTACCGCTTATAAAGAGTTAGATGGCAGTTGGGAGTATACTTTTGAATATGATGCTGCCAAAGGCAATGTAACGGTTGAGAAGGGTTCGATCTGTGTAAACGGAATCAGCTTAACGGTGGTGAACTCGGGGCCTAATTACTTTTCGGTAGCCATTATACCTTATACCTGGGAACATACCAATTTGCAACAGGTACGTATTGGCTCAACTGTAAATTTAGAGTTTGATATTATCGGGAAGTACGTTGCGAGGCTGATGCAGCGCTAATCAATAATCGGCGTAGCTAATTTTGGTTACCTGCCCGTTATCATTCAGGTCGTATTCCAGGTATTGATCCGTTGTCGAATCTTCGTTAGTTACATCAAGGAATGCCGTCTTGTCCTGAATTTTAAAATGAGGAAGATCGGATTTTAGGCTGCCGATCGAACTGTATTTGTGGGTACTGGCTAAACCAACCCTGTATTTGTGTGATGTGATCTCGAAATTAGTGAGCTTATCATGAATAAAGATAAACTTGGCGCCATTGTAATTAAGCACTGTGCCTTCTTTATAATTAGCTTGGGACGAGTAAGCTGCAATTTGCTTAGGCTGCCCCAAGGCTTTAATAACAGCCTTTTGCGACGAACCTATTTTTACTGAATTTAAGCCCGTTGGGAGTTTAATTTCCAGTTCGGAAACATCGACGCTTACTTTAGGTTTTAATAAAGATTTTCCAACTAAATAAGCAGCCGATAGTACAACCGCTGTTGTTACCAATATTGCCGCTTTTTTAATGTAAACCCTGTTCATAACCTTTCGTTTAATATCCAACGCACAAACCGTGTTAATGTTTGAGTATGAAATTAGCTAAAGGTTTAAAAATGACCAAGTAATAAAGCTGATACAGTGGCCGAAACAGACGTATTGGTAGGTGAGGCGCTTTTTTGTGACTTTACAATAACTAAACCCTGTGTTTAAAACAGTTTAACCTGGTTGTTGTTGGTTGCATCTTGATTGTTAACGTGGCTAACAATGTCTTGAATTTTTTCATCTAATTTATTGATGGCCATTTCCAATAATTCGAGGTATTCAACCGATGGTTTATAGTTTTCTTCTTTAATGAGGTTCATCATCCCCATAATTGAAGTGAGCGGCCCGCGGTACTCATGCGATTGGATGTAGGCTATGTTGATCAACGATTGATTTTGCGCTACTATCTTCTGTTCATAAAGCTTACGGTCGGTAACGTTACGTGCACTGTATGATGCGCCTATAACCTCGTGGTTGTTATTCCAGGCGGGTTCAAAACGGGCTTCCCACCATATTTCACCTAAGTCGTTATAGTCGGTACTACCTTCGGCATAACATTTTTCTCCGGTAAGGGCCAAATTGTATTTTTCAATAAAAACAGGTACAAAAGATGGCGCCAGATAGGTGATAAACAGATCGCCACGGAATAGCTTGGTATTATGATTTTTTTTCACAAAGCTGTAAGCCGCTTTATTATAATCTAAAACCTCGCCGCTTTTACCTAAAAGCACATGCAGGTTTGGCGAGCTTTCAAAAAACGACCGGAGCCTTATTTCGGCATTGGCAATAGTTTCTTTATGCTCCTCTGTTTCCTTTTTCTTTAACTCCAGTTGCTCATAGCTTAGCTTTAGTTCCATAATATTGATGGCCTGTTTGGATAGCATTTTAAGCATTAGCTCCTGGTGTTTATCTAAAATACGTGGTTTACTATCTGCAACGCAAAGTGTACCCAGTATTTGGCCTTTGCGGTTGATAAGCGGCGCACCTGCATAAAAGCGCAGGGACGGATGCTGAATAACAAAAGGGTTGTTGGCAAAGCGATCGTCTAACAAAGTATCCGGAATGCTGAAAACGCTCTCCTGCTCAATGGCATGGTGGCAAAACGTTAATTCGCGTGGAGAGCTTTCTACTGTGATACCTTTGCGCACTTTCATCCACTGCGTGTCTTCGTCTAGCAAAGAAATGAGCGCGATGGGCGTTTCGCAAATTTCAGAAGCCATAGTAATCAACTCCTGCAATTCGGTATCTGATTGCAAATCAAAGCGTTCAAACTGTTTAACTGCCTGCACCCGAACAGTTTCACTCATAAATTGTACCTAAGGGGAATATGTTAGTCGCTCTTAACAACTAATGTAAAACTATACTTAACCAATTGAAAGTTTGCACATTTAATTTGAACGAAATGTTTTACAAACAATAACACTGTTTAAATATAAGGTTTTTTGTGGATTTTATGAGAACAATCGACGAGGAAAAATTAAGGAATGAGCAAATTTTAGGGTTTTGCTATGATTGTAACAGATTGGTTACCTGATTTGCGCGACATCAGTTGAAGCTATGAGTTTGTTATAGGTTGAGGGCTTTTGCGAAACGGCATTAACAACTGAATGATCTTTCGGATATTGATTGTCTTTTTTGCTTTCAATTTTTTCTAAACGTTCATCAATTATTTTATATTGAATTTTCAAGATTTCGATTTGTGTTCCTAAAAGTTGATTGTCGTTTTTTAAACTGAAGTAGGAGGTCATGATCCCCGCAGTTGATACTACAGAGAATGCCACCAATAAGTATAGTATACGCAAGGTAATGCCTCGTATTTCTTTGCTTTCTATGGTTGTCATGGGGTGGTAATCGCCGCTGGGGTTGATGCTTTGCTGGAAGCCTCCGCCCAGTTTTTTGAATGTGGCTTCGAGCAACAAACGTTCTTCTACCGTTACCATGTTGTAATACATGGTTGCATCGCGAACCTGCTCCTGGTTAAAGAATCCCGAGCCATCGGTTACGGATAGCAGTACTTTGGGGATGAGAAAGTTGCGGATGATCTTGTTGGTGATCTTGCTATCGGTATACTCGAATAACTTATCATCGGCGGTGCTGGTTATGGGTACCAGATCGGGCACTTCTTCGTTGCTGTCTACATCAACCACCATCAGATCAGAGCCTTCTGGTCCGATGAAATCATTCAGGCTTTTTTGGAACTCTTCGCGGCTCTCTTCGTCGGCAAACTTGCCTTTGTGTACCAAAATAGTTTTGGCGCTAAAGTTGTTTTGCAGGTTGGCCGTGGTGCGGATGTCGGATTGAATTTCGGCATTCAGGCTCTCCAACACGGCATCGCACGATGATAGCGGGTAGCTGTTCTCGTCCAGACTAACATACAGCAACTGGCCCTTGTACTTATCCCAGCCGCCAAGGCTTTCTACCTGTATGGCAATTGCTTCGGCAGATAGGTTAAATGCATGGAACCAGTTGATATGCTCGGCTTTGAGGTTGCTGCGCTTTTCGCGACCCCAATCGTAATAGGTGGCAAAATCAAACCCGGTTTCGTTTTTTTTGCTTTCGGCAGCCATGCGCACGTGCTCAAATGGTACGTGGAAGATGTCGGTTATTTTGGCTTCGGCATTCACATTCACATGCAGCGCAAATCCCCGGAAACGGGCCATATCCTTTTTAACCAGCGATAATATTTTATCCATAGTTTGGCCCTCGCTGTTTACCACGGTTTGGTAAAAGGTAGTATCGGCAAAGCCAGAGCCACCTATAAAGCGGCTGTAAGTATCCACGCAAGTACGCGCCGTTGGGGCCGAATTGGTAAGCGAATAGATGCGCTGCGGATAAGCGTTATCATCGTCAAAATTAACGATGCCGTAGGTGCGGTTTTCGCGCTGGGTTATGCGGAGGGTAGTGTTTGGCCCGTTGTTGTTCATTATTAATGATTGAAGGATTGAGTGATTGAAGGATTGAATGTTTCGACCGAGCTTACTTTTTAATTTCGGCAATTATTTCGGCTATGGTGGCTGCTGTTTCTACTAAGGGGCCTGCTACTTTGATTGCTTGTTTAACTACTTTTTCTACCGTTTGTACTACCGGATATCTTTCAAAATGCTCAATGAGTGAGGGGAATGCTTTTAATAGTTTTTCGGCAGCATCGTCGGTCAGGTTATCGTTGGTTAGTGTATCGCCGCCGAAGGTTGTTTGCAGGCTGCGATCGGGCTTGAGCAGGTATTTTCTGGTTGGATGTGTTTTACTCATAATATCGTTATTGTTTGATGGATTGTTTTGCTGTTGCAGATACAGGTATTTTTGGATGCGATAAAAGGCTTTTTGATAACAGTTGCCGCAACCCTGCTGTATGGTTTGATTAAACAGATTATGATAGAGCTGGTTAAGTTGGGCTATGGCTTCGGGCTGGCGCTGGGCTATTTGTGCGCCGAAGGCCCCCCAGCCCCCTGAAGGGGGAGTTATTATTGAGGTATTATCCATGTGGTATTTTCCATTTTGTCATTGCGAGGTACGAAGCAATCGCGAACTTTACAGGGCGGATTTGAATGTGGGTTACTTACCTCCGTGCGATTATTAATTTGTGTTTGTTTTTTTAAGGTATTAATGAGCTCCCCTATGGTCGGTTGTCTTCGTACCTCGCAATGACGTGGTGGAAGAGGGTTAGGCTTTCCATCAACATCACAACCGGCTACCAACCTGGCAGCTTAGGACCGCCGCTCAATAGTTGGTGCCGGGTGTTTAATGATTGAAGGATTGATTTTTTGAAGGATTAGGTGTTTAAACAATTATTTAATCAGTCAATCCTTCTATCATTGCTTATACCGTTATCATGGCCAGCAATGCCGCTTTGGTTGTTGTGTAATCTGTTTTGTAATAAGTTGCGGGCATGTGTGGCTCCTTGAAGTTACCAGGTGAGGTTAAGTTAACCTCGTAAGCGCCTTCGGAGTTGGCATCGTTCGGGTCGGATTTTAGGGTGGTTAGTTCCAGGCCTAAGTCGGTACCGAAGATCTCGAAAGCGGAATCGCCGGATTTGTGGATGTTTTCGATAACGGCTACTACGCGATTGGTGCCCAGTTTTTCGATCTCGGCTTTTACATCAGAGCCTTTGGCGAAGACCACAAAATCAACCATGTGATCGTAACGGGCGCTGTAATCCTTCTTAATGAAGGTTGTTTTGGGTTTAACCGATGTATTGTAACCCTCGTAACGGAAGCCTTTTGCGCTGGCTGCCAGGGTAATATCGGTAATGATTTGTGGGTTAGTGACGTCGCGAACGTAAGCTACGATATCGGCACGGTTAAAAAGGTAAACTACTGCTTCGGTACCGCCTATAACGGGGTTGTTGCAGTCGTAAAGCATGTTTTGGATTAATTTTCCGCAGATGGCCATGTGTTTGAATGATGTTGAGCCCCCCAGCCCCCTAAAGGGGGAGCTTTTGATTTGCTGGGTGGCGGGTTGGTTATTTAATTAGTTTGATTGTGGTTTATTGTTCCCCCTTTAGGGGGTTAGGGGGCTTTAGTACGCTACCATAATTAGCGCGTCTTCGGCAATTTTGGCGTCGAGGTTGTAGGCGTAATCAACAATGTATTGTTTGCTTGGCTTATCGTAAAAAGGATCAAGCTCTGATAAATTGCCGGTTTCTTCGGTACCTAACAACAGGTTGCTTTTTGTGGTGAAAAGGGCGCGGTGCGGTTGGTTAAATTTAACGGTATTGTGCTCGTAAGCGCGAATGTGGCGATCTAAAAACTGGAACGGAATCACATCAATACCATCTACTTTAAAGGTATCGATACCGCTTTCTGTACGCTCGTAAGCTAAGTCGATACTGCCTACGGCTTTGCGTTCGCGGGCGTACTGATCTACTAATGATTGTGTGGCTATGATCACCCTGTCCTTAGCTCCGCGTAAGCGCATATCGGCACCATAGATCATTTTTTCGAAGACGTGGGTAGCTACACGGTTATCGGTATCGGTTTGGGTAAATTCTTGATCAACATAGGCTGCTTGTGCGTTCCTGTCGATAGTTACGTGTTTGGTGGCATCGGCTGTAGCTATAGATAGAGCTTGTTGCCAAAAACCGTTAAGCGCGTTAAAGTAGCCTAAGTCGGCAGAGCTTAGGGTGTCGGATAGGTAACCACCACCGGCTACGCGTGCTGCTGATACGTTACCTAACCAGGCAAAGCGCAGGGCGGTTTCATAAGCGGCAAGGGAGAAGCGCTCTTCTAAAAACAGGGCGAAATCGGTGTTGGTTAAGTCGGGCTTTTGAACGCCGTTTTTCATACCCCAAACAAAGAAGGTATCTAATAAGTCGACGTAGCACTCCTGGATGCGGGCGCCAATGTATTGCGGATCCCAGCTTTTGTTGGATGTTGGTATGGCAGATACGGGTGTTGGCGCATCGCAGCCTACCAGTTTTTTACCGGTTAAACCGTACTGACCCAGAAATACGATTTGCTGGCTGGCCTTAATGCCGTTTACTACGGTGTGGAACTGATCGATAGTGGGGTTTTGGAATACGGCCTGGTAAAAGGCTTCGCGCAAGCTCATAACTTCTTTGCCATGGAAGCTTACGGTGGATAGATCAATTGTTGATGACATATTTAATGATTGAATGATTGATGGATTGAATGATTGAATGTGTCATTGCGAGGTACGAAGTAATCGCACATAGGTATGGCGGACTTGGTGGGCGGCTCGGCTTCCGTGTGGTTGCCGCGCTATCGCTCGCAATGACACGATGGAGATGGTGGGAATTGAATTGGAGAGAATTGCTTACGCTTTTACCTTTGCGCTTTTGGCTTTTAGTTCTGCACGGCGGGCTTCCATTTTGTCGGCCAGATCGTTGGTGGTGGGTTTGGTGGCGCAGTTAAATTTATTTTCGCGCTTATCGGGGCGGTAGCTTGATTTTGCCAGTTGTAAGGCTTTTGATGCGCTGGCCATTACGGTTTCGCTTTGGGCAAGGGCGGCTTCCAGTTCTTGTTTTTCGGCTTTTAGGGTGGCTAACTTTTTGCGTAAAGTGGCTAATACAGCTCTGCCCGATGGGGTATCGTTTGTGCCGCTGCCATCGGTGGCTTCGGTTAAGTCGGTTACTAAGCCTGATGCTATGCTGATGGTTGTGCCATCTTCAAACTCATAATCGCCATCGGCTGCGGGTACGGTTAGGGCTTCATCTGTGAAAACGGCTGTATCTACGGCTAATTCACCATCAAAATACAGGTCGCCGGCATTCCCGATAAGGGTTTTATTGGCCGCCTGGATATTGTCCGAGGCATCGTTATTAAAATCTTTAACCAGGTTTTTTAGGCCGGATATGAGTTGGCTAAAGGCAGTCTTTTTTGTTTTGTCCATATGTTGTTTGTTTTGAGGGGTTACGGGGTAAGGATTGTGCAATTGGTTGCGATACAGGGCCATAGCCTTTACGGTATCGATGATGCCGGTGGCAAATTTAAGGTCGACGGCTAATTGGGGGCTCATCATTTTTTCGGCGTTCATGTAGCTTTGCAGTATTTGGCTGCTGGCGCCGGTTTGTTGTTTGTAAAAGTTTAATAAGCGGCTCTGCTCGTTTTGCAGTTCGTTGGCATACTGGCGGAAGTATGCTGCATCGCCCTCGGCATTCCCCCATGGGTTGTGGATCAAAAAGCGGGAATTTTCGGTGAGTTTACGCTCGGTACCGGCCATGAAGATGACGGTGGCGATGGAGCAGCATAGTCCCTCAACAATGGTGGTGATGGGTTTGTGGGTGTTAACAAGGAAATCGTGGATGGCGAAACCTTCGAAAACGGAACCACCGTTGCTGTGGATGTGTACCACGATGTTGTCGCAGGCGCTGTTAGAGTTGTACGCATCCTTTACTGAGGTTAAGGACACAGCGCCCGACTGACCCAGGCTGGGAGCCTGCAAGCTGACGATATCGCCGTAGATGTATATGTGGGCTGTTGTTTGAGGCATTTTGATTTAGCTTTTAGCTTCAAGCTCCAGGCTTCAAGCTTTTGGTTTATGGGAATTGTGTTGGCTGTTAGTTGTATGCTTTTGGTTTTTAGCTTGTGGCTTGGAGCTTAAAGCTTGCTGTTTTTATTTATTACAATTATTGCTATTGTGATACAAAGGTACGGAGGGTTTTGGGTTAAAGTGGTGCACGTGTTTTTGCACTACTTGAATTTGATGGTTGAATGATGATTTGCATTTATGGTTTTATTTAGGCAGCTTTAGCTGATGAATATTGTTTTTAAGCAGTTTAGTAACGAGCATATTGGTTTTAGCAGTACACTGAACTCGGCAGAGCTTGAAGCGGAATTGCGTGAATATTGCAGCCGTAGTATTTGGATTTTATCAGATACACTTAGTGGCAGAAAAAAAAATAACGGCTGGTTTAGATTTACCGGGAAATTTAAAATGTCGCCAGATAACGGTGGTGGTGGCAATGCTATAATTGTAGTGCGGGTTTTGCCTGCTGTTGATGGTTGCATTGTTGAAGCAAGGCTAAGACCGCATAGAGCTTTTATAGTTATTGGTTTAATTGTGTTTGCGTTTGGTGTTTTGCTCGTAACATCGGCAACACCTTTTAATAGGGGGAATGCTTTTAAAGTATTGTTTGTGGGTTTATTCTTGATGATAGGTATTCCTGGCTTATTATCTTATGGTTGTTATTATGCTAAAAATGCTCTGGTGCAAGCATTTACCCAATGTTTTAATGTGAGTAAGCTTTAATGCATTACTTTTATTGCTATTGTGATATAAAGGTACGGCGGGTTTTGGGTTAAAGTGGTGCACGTGTTTTTGCACTACCTTCATTTGTTATTTTGATTTTTAATGAGCAGCTTTAGCTGATGAATTTTATTAACAAAGCTTTTAGCAAAGAGTACTTTACATACTATAGCAGCCAAAGCGTAGCACAAATTGAAAGCCGGTTGATAGTAATTTGCGAAAAGCCATTTTCAATTTGGGGTTTAAGTATGAGTGAACTTTGTGGAACGATGAATGATGATGGAAGTTTTAATATTAAACATAGTTTTAGGAAACTGATACCGAACCGAACCCACAATGGCCGACTAATTGTTGATTTAGAAGATGCAGATGGTTGCCAGGTTAACGTTTGTTTAAAGCCACCTTTTGCCAGTGTTTTTATTGTATGGAGCTGTTTTATTATTGGCTTGATATTGGTTACGAATGCATTATTGCAAACACCATTTAATGGTTATTTGGGTACGATTGGTGTGATGAGCATGATTGTTATTCCGGGTTTGACATGGTTTAACGCCTCGGAATCTAAGAGGAACCTGCTTGATGATTTTACTTATCATTTTAATTTAAGCGAAGCCGAAAATTGACCTCAACCTTCTTCCATTTCCTTCATTACCCTGAGGGCGTTCCACACGGTGCGGCGGCATACGCCGAAGGCTATTTCGGCATCGGTAATAATAGTGTTGAGGCTTTTGCCGGTGGTTTTGGCGCGGGCATCAATCCACAGGTAGATCTCGATATAATTAAACACCTTTTGCGACATGAGTCCGCTTAGCACCAGTTGCTTTAGCGTACCGTTGTTTTTGAGATTGAGCAGGGTTTGGAGCATTTTTTAATTAGTATTGAAGTATTTAGTAATTAGATTTTTTGAATATCGAACACTGAATATTGAATACGGAATGATGAAATTTACAACAGGATGTGTTTTATTTCCGTTTGCTTTTGTGTTATACAAAGGTACGGGTTTTATTACTGTTGGGGTAATTGTAATAAAATTTATCTATCTGATTTTGAGATTATTGCATTTTGATAATTAACTTTAAAAACCAGAATAATTAAAGTTACCGACAGATTTTTGCTGAGATATAGGAGTGATATGAGATAATGGTGATGATTGGAAAGGATGTAAATAAATACCCGGCACTGGCTAAGTGCCGGGTATTTGTATTAATGTTTTTTGGCTGTCGTTTTAGCTTTGGCTTTTGGTTTAATTTGGGCCTGGGCTTCTTCTGCCGCGTCTTTTTGTTTCATAAGGGTACCGCCCATGTAACTAATTGCAATGCTGAGTTCGCTGGTTATATTTAACAGTACAACGTTATCGGTACCATCATCATTGTGGGATGTCCACGTGGTATAAAGGCTTGCTTTTTGATTTTGCAGGGCGTAAAGTTCTTTGCCATCGCCGGGTTGGTAAGGCGCCCTAAACTCGCTTATTACACTGCCTTCGCCGTAAATAACGTTGAGTTCTTTAATTAAGGCATTGTAGGTGCTTATTACCTTATCTTGGTCAACATGATCAAAAAACATGATAGCATGGTACAACTTGTTATCAAAAAAATGAAAACCCATTGTAGTGGACTTATGCTCGTTAAATGATAGATTAGAAAAGTAATAAGTTTTAGCGGATGATGAGGCCTCCATCACGCCTCCACGGGCCTCAATAGCATTTTTTACCGACTCTGGCGATAAGCCAAACATAATGCCTGCATAACCATCTATCCGTTTTTGCTGGGCGATGGTGAACAGCGGGAGCAATAGTATAGCGAGTAATAATTTTTTCATGATGCGGTTTTGGTTGTTTACAAAAAAGGCTCCCTGTTTATAAGGAAGCCTTTTTTTTGAGTTAATTTTGATTAATAATCGGCACTTTTTTGCGTGTTTTTTACTTTATTTAAAGCGGTGTCGGTATAAAAGATTGTAATGGTGCTGTTTTTATTAATTTGTACAATAATAGTATTACCGTTGTTGGTTTTCCATCGGGCAACATAACTTGCCATGCCTATTCTGATAGCTCCGGCTTCTAAGCCGTCACCCTCTTTGTAAGGCTCTTTAAAAGTTTTTTCAATTTTCGCATCGCCATATACGGCGGATAATTCGGATACGATTGTGTTAAATGTCGGTATTAATTGAACATCTGTTAACTCCGGAAATCCTACTGAGGCCTCGTAAAATTTATCATTCACTGTTCTAACGTTGATATATTCTGTATTACGACCAGTAAAGCTTGCACCGCTAAACATCAGGTTATCAGGTTTTGAACTTCCGGTGCTGTAAGTCCCGCCTTTTGCAGCAATAGCCGTTTTAACCTCGTCGACTGATGCGCCAAATTTGATGCCCCAAAAACCATCTATCGATTTTTTTTCGTTTGCGTTTATTAGGGGTTTGGGTGCTTCATTAAGGTTGTCAATACAATCGGCATATGCACGTAACTTAGCTATATCACCTTTAAAGCCTACAGCGCGCTTTTTACCTAAAAACATATAAAAGCGCACTGGGTTTGATTTAAACTTTACTATATCATCCTTGGATATTGCAAAAATGGTAGTATACATATAGTCGCCCAGAGCACTCTTCTCTCCTTGGGTTATTTTTATGTTTGAATATTTTAATTCAGATCCATCCTCAAAGGTAAAGACTACATCTGTAACATCCGGATTGCCACCCATAGCGGTACCAAGCTTGAAATAATTTTGGGCCCCGTTCTCATCAATTGCTTTTATGAAACCACATTGGGTAACTAATTCCCTCTTATCGCCAGGTGTGGGTGATTCGTAAATAACTTTTGACCCTTTTGTAGTTCTGGTAATATCCTTACAAAAGTCGGTTTGTGCGTTTGCTACGTTAAAAGCAGTAATTAATAAGATAATAGGTAGTAATATTTTTTTCATGTTTTAATATTTTGGATAAAAATAAAAAAACATTTAAATAATACAACAATAAAATACTAAAAAAATTAGTTTTTTTTAAAAGTTACTCATGCTTTGCAGCATTGCTTTGTTTTGGAGGCCTGCCTGTACATCTTCAACTACCAATATCTGGCGGGGCATATTGGCGGCCATTATGCGGGCCATATCATTTAGGGCACGGGTTTGAGCCAATTCGTTTGAACTATCGTTCAATACATCGCTGCCGCTGAATATCCCGCCAAGGGCATAGTTATTACCATTGCCCGCCGTGTTGAAAGCCTTGCCGCCGCCTGCCTGGTTGATGGCTGATAGTACCGGTGCGAACATTTGGGTTGAGCGGGCGTTGATGATGGATTCACCATTGCTGAGTTTGGCGTTGATGCTATCGCTGGTGCCGCTGCCGGGGCCGGTTAGGTAGGCGCCATTACCATCCGACAAATATAAACCACCTCGGGCGAAACCGGATGGGTTACTACTGTTAATAGTTGATATTTGCTTGGCACCGTCGGCAATGGTGGTAGCAACATCAATCACTCCAAAGGCAATATCTTTAGCAACAAGGGCAACGTTTAAGGGGAATGGGTTTCTGGAATCTTCTGCTATAGCATTTTTGGTAGCTAAAATACTTGCTGCTACTGATTTTTCGGTAGAAATGGCTACCTCGGCAGCGGCAAAGGCTTTTTGAGCTAAAAATGCCGCCTTGTTCATTTGTGTGTTTTTACCAAACATTAGGGCCAGTTTGGTAAAATGCTGCTGGTAGGCGGCTGTTTTGTCTTTCAGTATCTTAAGTTCTTCGAGGACGGTTTTCTTTTTGTTCTTTAAAGCGTTGTCATTTGTTTTCGCTTCCTGCGCAGCCACAGCAGCGGTGGTTTTATCAAATGCGTCTTTTCCTTGGCTTAAGCTGTTATTATCATCTGTGGAAGTAGATTTCTGTGTTTCTATTGGTGCAGCCTGTTGTGGGTCCTTCTTTTTTTGCTTTTTAGCCTTATCATGGATAGTTTGCATTTTTTCGAGGTGAACCTTTAGCTCTTCCTGCTTGGTTTGATGACCCTTAGCATAGGCTTCGGCTTCTTCTTTGCCCAGGTCGGCACGTTGTTTAACGGCTTCCTGCAGGCTTTTAACTTCTTCGGCGTTCAGGTTTTTTGATACGCGCAGCTTTTCGACATCATCAGCGGTAAGCTGCGAAAGCTCTTTTTGCGATAGACCGTGCGCGGCGGCAACTTTGGATGTGGTAATGCTTATCTGCCGGTCAACTTCGGTTTTATGCCTTTGGGTTGCTCCTTTTTGAATGGCATCTATTTCGGCCTGTAATTTTTTACGTGTTGCCAGGTCGGCTGTTGCCATTTTGCGTGATAGATCCGCCATTTTGGCGGCTTCCTCGTGGCTCTTTATTGCCGACGTTTGCACCTGCCTGTCCAGATCTTGCTGCGCGCCTTTCAATTTAAAAGCTTGTTGGCTGGCGTTACCTATTGTTTTTGCAAAGCCCGCTATTTTATCGGTAGCGTTGGTTACACCCGTATTGAGTTGAATAACGCCATCGGTTAAGCCTTTAAAGCCTTTGGTTGCTTCTTTGCCATCTAACGTAAATATGCCTTTTAGTATATGCCATACGCCTTCGCCGATAACGGATATGGCTTTAAAGCGGTTAACTACGTTTTCAATTAAAAGGTGGCCAAAATCTACCAGGGCTTGTTTGGGTTCGGTAAATATTTTACCCATAGGCGCAACTAACTTTATCACCATATTGCCCAGGGCATCAAACGTGCCATTAAGGGCTGCCGTTATCTTATCGCAAAATTCAACCAGTGGGGTAAAGGTTTTAAATTTATCTATCACAGCGGCCAGTACGGTGAGCAACAGGCCAAAACCTGTGCCGCTTATAGCTTTACCTAAACCTTCGAAACCACCGGTGGCTACCGATGTGCCTGTTTTTAACACCTCGAAGCCTTTGGCAAATATACTTGTATTGCTGTTGAATGTTTCGGATTTGGCTAAGGCCGCCGCCACCTCGGCTTTATAATCGCTAAGGGATGTGATTACTTTGGTAGCACCCTCTTTAAAGGTAGCGAATTGCTGGGCCGCTTCGCCAACCGATTTACCGAATGGTGTATGCGCCTCAATGGCGTGTACAACCGCGTTGGTATAATCACCAACCGACCGGGAGGTGTTGGCTATGGCTGTACTGTTGCCGGCTTGCTGTGTTGTTAACTGGGCTATTTCGTTTTTATACTCGGCACTGTTGGCTTTTGCATTTTTAATTTGCGCGTTTAGGCCCAATAACTGGTTTTGCAGGGTTTTTACTTCTTCGCTGTTTTTGCCATGGGTTTCTTTAAGTGTAATGGATTGGTGGTTTAACAGACTGAATTGCTGCCCGAGCGCGGCAACTTCGGTTGTGCTGGCTGCGTAACGCTGCTTTAAAACATCTAAAGCGGCCGCGCCACTGTTAGTATCCTGCGTAGCTTTTTGCTGCTGGGCGGATAGATCACCCGCTGCCTTGGCTGCGTCGACTAAACCTTTACCAAACTCTTTGAGCTTTTCGTTGCTTTTACTGGCTTCTTCGCTGGCTTTTTTAAGTTGCTCAACTATCTTATCAAAAGCATCGCCACTTTCTTTTCCGGCGGCTTTAAGTTCTTTGAGCTGCCCGGCCAGGGCCTTTACGGTTTCTTTGGCCTTTTCGGCATTTTGGGTGAGGGCGGCAGTATCTAATTCGATACTGAGGAGGGCTTTTTTGGTATCGTCCATTGGGAAGTAGTTAGTAGTGAGTAGTTAGTATTGAGATGTTTGCTTCATAGACCATGGATCATGGTTCATGGAAGAAAAAAGGTGATCATGGAAAGCGTGCTAAGTGCTTTTACTATGATCTATGAACCATTGGCTATGAACCTCTTAAAGCCGTATCAGCTCCACCTTTACGGGTTTTACTCCGGTGAAATCGGTTATTTTTGAGATGTAGAAGTAGCTAGCGTACTTTTGGATGTAGATAGGGATAAAGAAATTGAGCTGCTGAATATCCATCTCCGTAAGGCGCAGATAGCAGGTGAGCTTGCGCTGATCGTTTAGTACCGTCACCAGATCTTTGTAGTGATTATTGAAGATGCTGGGCAGGGTAAGATCGGGCACATCGGCGCTGCCGGAGCTGAAGAATGTTAGCGGGATGTTATCGGTTATTGTGGTGCCGCTGCCGTTGGTATCGTAATAAATAAGTTGGGTATTTACGGTGTTGAGCAAACAGATGCGGTTTTCCGTTTGGATAGTAAACTCGCTGCTTTGGTAAATATCGGGCACTTTGTTAATGGCTATGGTTTTTAGTTTTGAGGCCAAGCTCAATACATCATAACTGGGGGCGAAGGGCAGATCGTAAATATCCTGATAAAGGTCAAGGTTGTCATCAGTAATCTTAAAGCTGCCGTTGGCGTAGGTATCTGGCGATATGTTATCGTCGGGCTGCCATTTGGCTTCGTTTTGCTGGCAGTAATCGCCTATCTGAACGTCAAACTCATCGTCGCCGTTGGTTATTTTGCTGCTCCAATCCAGCGCAAGGGGCATATTTTGAATAATGTGGCCAAAGGGTACAATTTTTACCGTTTTTTTAACATTATCGGTTTGGATTACGGCGCAGAAATAGAATTGGATGAAACGAAGAAAATCGGTACAACTCATATCGGGCAGGGTGCCTTCCAGTTGCAGTATTTCGCCATAAATTATATCGCTAAAATCGGCATTAATGTTCAGGGTGGCACCGGTATCTATTGTTACAGTGGTGTTAACATCGTGCCCGGCGGTTTCATAGGCTATAAAAATACTGTCGCCGGGCCACATAGCTACCGATTGCATATTAAGGTGAACATCGTTATGGTCTTCATCATCATGGGCAGGGCCAAAGCGCAGGTTTTGCTCGTACATAATGTTAGCCGTACCGCTGCCCGCGGGTTGATGCATTATTTTGAAATAGGCCCCGGCTACGCTATCGGTACCACCGCCAGAGCCCGACGGACGGTGCAGGTGAATGTGCGGCATGGCTGCGGATATGTTGATGCGCATAATGCGGTTGGCTGTCCACCGGGTGCCATCAAAGCGGTTATCGGTGTCGGTTACTTCGTTGGTAAAGGGGATGGGCACCAGTTCGCCGTTTGCGCTACTGTGCGATTGACCTGTGTTAGTAGCCTTAACGTCTTTAGGTTTCAAATCATTAATATAACGCTGCGGGTGCGACATTTTATCGCCGCTAAAGGGCAGCAGCAAATTGCTGTAAATGGGTTGGGTAACGTTGTCGTCTATCACGGCCTGATCATCTAACGTATAACCTGCGGACTCGACTATTTTTTTCACGATGTAGCGGGCGAATACGGCAGGACGCATTTCGTTGGTGTACACGCCGCTGCTGTGACCCTCATCGCCGGAAGGTAAAAGTGTGCCGTAATTGATGATTGGATACACGTAAGCTGTAGGGTTAATACGCGATGCGATCACATTGGCGTGATTCCAGATGTGGTCATGTTCATCCATCCGCAAATCGGTTATTTTGCCGGTGATGACATCGAAAAAATCGGTATTGCCGCAACTAAGTACCACGTTGATGCCGCTTTTAGTTGCCCCGGTAATGCGAAGGTTGCCCTGGGCAATAACGTCAACCCCGTTTTGAATGTAGCGGCAGGGCAGCTTTTTGCGGATGATGCCCGCCCCGTTAAAGTTCATATCATCGGGGTAACCCAAAGCTGCCCGGTTATTGGCCGTGTTAGGCAGCGTGATGGAGTTGGAAATGTTACCCTGCACGGTGGTAACATCAGTCAAGGTATTTACCGCGTAGGATAGCGCGATGAGGCTATCTGAAGGAAGATCGAGCGGGTGATCGTTGATGTAGAGTTGTGAGTTTTGCATAAGCCCCCCAGCCCCCTAAAGGGGGAGTTTTTGATTAGTGTGATGGTTAATTAATACTTAGTTATTTTGTTCCCCCTTTAGGGCCTGCCTGTCGGCAGACAGGGGTTAGGGGGCTCTACGCCCTCTGGGTGTTCACTTCCGGCAGTAAATAGCTGATCTCGAAATCGCCTGTGTTGCCGTAGGTTTGGTACATTTTGATGGATTTGGTATCGATGATAACGCCTTGCCAGGTGTTGGTGTCGGCATCAACTAGGCGGTACACTTTGGGCGAGTAGAGGATGGTGGCCAGGGCCTCGGCTTCGTGGGCGGGGATATCGTTTTTGCCGGCGGTTATTTTGCGCTGGGCGCTGATGCTGATCAAATCGTGCGAGCTATCCGCGGCAGCGTAATCGCTGATGTAGCGTTCCATGAGTACCGGGTTGCTGGTGTTAAGTTCGTGCAGTTGGTTTTTGGTGAATAGGTAATAGAGCCAGCCGCCGGTTGGCCCCACCCATTTTAAATACTCGTAAGGCAGGCCATTGCAAGGCGAGTTATCTAACAGCAGGCGGCGGTTTTCGGTTACCCGGATGTTGTTGCCGGAGCCATCGGTGTAAAACAAAAACACATCTAACCAAATACTGTTGGCAGGCAGGTTTTGGCTGATGCGCAAACGGTTAACACCCAGTTTGTTGTAGAGTACACCGGGTGCCTGTTTTTCGATCAGGAGTTTGGAGCCGTCTTCGTTTAACAGCACCGATCCATCTTCGTTCAATAGCATGGTTTCGCCCAGCGCGCCAGCTATGTTGCCGTTGATATCGATACCGTTACCGCCTAATTTGAGCTGGTACCCGGCTACTTTTTCGGAGTAGATGAAGGAGAGATCCCAGGGCATATCGGTGTAAAATACGGGGTATTTAAAATCGTTTAAAAACTTGGCGGGGTTGGTTTGAACGGCATCCGGATAGGTAACATAGGGGCCCATGTTACCCCCGGTTTTGTTGCCTATTTGCATGGCCGAGTAGGTAACGTAGAAGGGGTCGCCGGTGTTGGTCCAGGTTAAATCTTCGCCACCGTTCCAGGCTTCTTTGTATTGTACGGTGTACGATGCGCTGATGTTGGCATCGCGATAGTTGATGGCGGTGTAGTCCAGCTCGTCTTTAGGTTGTAATAACGTGCGGAGGTATTTGGAGATGTCGGCCCGGCAATATCCCGTAAGGTTAGCGGCATGAGTAGCGGTTATTATGTTGGTTGCGCCATCGTACCCGCTGGTGATCTGGGTGATGAATTTGCGACCGGGAACCATGCTTTCGCTTTGATAACCAAATACAATGGGGTTAAACAACGCGCTCCAGCGGGATTGGCCGGATGCGGGGGTGCTTACCAAACGGTTAAAGGGGATGGGGGTGGTGATGATATCGTAACCCATTGACGCGGTGCAGTCCATCGCATCTTTTACGTAAGCTATACCGTGGCCAGCGTTTAAACCGGTAAATACGTTGCTGCTTTGCCAACTCAAATTATCAATACTATACTGAATAGGCGTGTGCGTTGTGGCTGCCGATATAGTGACTGAACCATCGTGAGCGCTGGTTACGCTTTGGTTGGTGATGCTGATGTTTGTGATGGTTAGATCGCAGGTATCGCCATCGCCGGGGTCGCCGCTACCATCAGGGTTAATTACCAGGGTTGCAAAAGGGTAGGTGAGGCTGGCATAAAAATCGACGGTTTCGCCGGGGTAGCTTAGGGTGTTAATGTATTGCGATTCTGATTTGCCGCGGTCTGCTTCGGTTATCACGGTATCTTCGGGCAGCATATCGGGGAATATGGTAAATGATTCGGTTGTATGGCTGTAATTGATGCTGTAAACAACGGAGCCGTAGCTGAAATAATCGATGGTGGTTAAGAATGGCATGGGTTTTTGGGTTAGTGATTTAGTATCAAGTAGCGAGTATCAGGTATC
This sequence comes from Mucilaginibacter sp., assembly GCF_039921305.1. Lineage (GTDB taxonomy): Bacteria > Bacteroidota > Bacteroidia > Sphingobacteriales > Sphingobacteriaceae > Mucilaginibacter. The sequence goes on along the minus strand of NZ_JBDSCA010000024.1, from coordinate 721 downwards.
AAGTATCTTTTTTAGAGGTGAATTGGTTGTTTATAGTTTTATTTCATCAAATACGGCCTGGGCTGTGTTGTTGAGGTACTCAGCGCTGATATCGTTAAATACCTGATCAAGCCTATCGAGGTTTAGTGGTACGCTCAGGATGCCGGAGTTGCCGCCGGAGCGGTATAGTTTTGTGCCGTTTTTGTGGATGGCTTTGGCTATGGCGTAGGGGTTGGCGTTGATGCCTTTGGCATCTAACCAATCCTGAATTACCTCAACCAAATTAGGGTTGCCTGCCGGTGTGCCGGGATGGGTTGGCCCACGGCCGTGCTCCATAAAGTAAATGCTGGGGCTCGCTTGCAAATCATAGCCCTTCGGGGTTTCTATGATCTCGATGGAGCTCAGGGTTTTACCCGAAGCATTCATGCCCTTTTGGGTGGCGATATCTATTATTTGGTTTTTGATATCGGTGAGGTAGGTTAGCAGGTTTTGATTCATTTTTGCAGGGTTTAGATCTTGCGTGGTTTCCGCTCATAGCCGCGGGGGCTTAGTTACTTTGTAGCCACAAAGTAACCAAAGGGCTTGTCGGCAGGAGGCTTCTTTGCCGCACAGGGCTTTTTACGCACAAGCGAAGAGAACTACACGGGCTGAATGCTTGTGCGGCTTAAGCTACACAGGCCCTCGCTATGCACAATCAGGAGGCCCTTCCCGGCCGCACAGGCTTGCACGTTCTCTCCGCTTT
>NZ_JBDSCA010000023.1:0-206724 GCF_039921305.1 Mucilaginibacter sp. | reverse complement strand
GCTTTGCCTAAAATTTACTTCCAAAGCCCAGGCCAATACCAAACTAACCGGCCGAATCACAGATATGTCCGGGGCCAAGCCACTCTCCGGTGCAACTGTCAAGATCAAACCTTATGGGCCCCAAACGAAAACTAACGAAAACGGAGAATTTATGATCAGCACGACAGCCTCAACCGGCAAATTGATCATCAGCTATATCGGCTATCAAACCGCTGAAATAAGCTTCAATCAAAAAAATAAAGTTTCGTTGCAAGTTCGGCTTAGCAGGAATACCGGTGCCCTGCAAGAAATCAATATCGTGTCTACCGGTTATCAAACTTTGCCCAAAGAAAGAGCGACTGGATCATTTGTTCAAATTGATAATAAATTAATCAACAGAAGTATCAGTACAAATATCGTTGACCGTTTAGATGGGATAACCAGTGGCCTGATCTTTAATAAGAATATCAACATCAGCAATAGTAGTAATCCTTCAACCTTGAGCATTAGAGGCCGAAGCACCATCTATGCCAATCCTAATCCATTGGTCGTCGTCGATAACTTTCCTTATAATGGGGACTTATCTGCAATCAATCCAAACGATATCGCATCAATTACTGTTTTAAAAGATGCAGCGGCGGCATCAATATGGGGTGCCTTTTCAGGGAACGGCGTCATTGTGATCACTACAAAAAAAGGTAAATATAATCAGGCAGCCAAAATAGAAATCAACAGCAGTGTGACTATTGGTGAAAAGCCTAACCTTTGGTATGCCCCTCAGCTTAGTTCCGCGCATTTTATTGATGTGGAGCAATACCTTTTTAACAAAGGGTATTATAACGCATCCATAACAAGCACCAGTCACCCGGTTCTTTCACCAGTCGTTGAAATCCTTTTAAAAAGAAGAAGCAACTTGATTTCTTCGACTGATTCAGCCAAATTAATTAATCCCTACACCGGACAGGATACCAGAGATGATATTTCAAAATATCTCTATAGATCATCAATCAACCAGCAATACGATCTAAACATTTCAGGCGGGGGCGAAAACAACCTTTACTATGTCAGTGCGGGTTTTAATAAAGACTTGACCAGCCTGCAACGGAATGATTTTAACCGTATCAGTATTAATGGCTCTAACACGTATACCTTTCTAAAGAAAAAGCTGGAATTAACGAATGCCGTCTATTTTACAAAAAACACGACAGACAATAACGGGATAAGTGGCATCGGCGTCAATTACCCCTATTTAAAGCTCAAAGACGAGAACGGGACTAATTTAAGCATCCCGTATTCCTACAGGAAGCCCTACGTCGATACGCTTGGACATGGAAATTTATTAGATTGGAATTACCGTCCTCTCGATGAATTGAATACGGATAATAATATCACCAAGTTAACGGAATACAGGGTCAACACACTTTTACGTTATCATGTTTCGCCAGGATTGGATGCATCCGTTCAATACCAGTACGATCAGGGGAACTCTTTTCAGAATATATTATATGGTTCAGCAAGTTATTACGCGAGGGATTACATCAACCAGTTTACCCAATACAATCCATCCACGGGCATTTATACCAGACCCGTACCCCCAGGTGGGATTTTGGATAAAACTATTCAGATTTTTTCTTCGCAAAACGTTCGCGGGCAAATCAATTATACACATCAATGGAATGATCTACATAGTTTATCCGCATTAGGTGGTTATGAAATCCGGGATATCAATACGGATTACGCCACGAATCGTTTATATGGTTATAGTGATTTAGGATCGAGTTCAGCTATTGATTATACAACAAATTATACCTTAACACCTACTAACGGAACCTCCAAAATTGACCCCAGGGCATCCCAATTAGCCACCACAAATAGGTTCAAATCTTATTTTGCCAACATGGCCTATACTTTCAGGGATCGTTATATCTTATCCGCCAGTGGCAGAAAAGATGAGTCAAACTTATTCGGGGTCAGCACTAACCAAAAAGGTATCCCCCTTTGGTCAGTCGGAGGGAGTTGGGAGGTCAGTAAAGAAACATTCTATCATCTTAACTGGCTACCATATGTTCGCTTGAGGATAACGAGTGGTTACCAGGGCAATGTTGACAATACATTGTCTTCCTTAGTAACGGCAACCGTAGGTTCCGCAAATTACTATAACGTTCCATACTCATCGCTCAATAATCCACCCAATGCAGAATTAAGATGGGAGAAGATCCGTAACCTGAATTTCGGACTTGATCTCAGCAGCAAAAACAACAGGATAACCGGCTCTATTGAATATTGGCGTAAAACAGGTGCCGATCTTATCGGCACCAGCAATGTTGACCCCACAACCGGGGTAACGACTTTTAAGGGCAATTCTGCTAACATGGCATCAAAGGGGATCGATGTGGTATTTAATTCCAGGAATATTGATGGGGTTTTTAGATGGAACACTGCCTTTTTGGTTAGCTATGCAAAGGATCAGGTAACCAAATACCTTTTGAAACCAACAAATTTAAGGAGCGCGATCACCACCGGGATCAGTCCAATCGAGGGTAACCCTCTTTATTCTCTATATAGCTTGAACTGGGCCGGGCTGGATGCTTTAGGTAACCCCCAGATCATGTTGGATAATACCGTCTCAAAAAATTATACGGCGATCTTTAATTCGACCAACCTGGCGAACCTCAAATATGAGGGCCCTGTAAACCCTCCGGTCTACGGCAGTTTACGAAACGACTTTTCCCTGAAACAATTCACGATATCACTCAATATCACCTATAAATTTGGTTACTACTTTAGGAGGCCGGGGATAAGTTATAGTGATCTCTTTACCGGGTCTATTAATTTCCCTGATGGAGAATATGTCAACCGCTGGCAAAAACCGGGAGATGAAATCAAAACCGACATTCCATCCCTGATCTATCCGGCAAACAGCAACAGGGACCTTGTCTATAGATATTCAAGCGTTCTAATCGAAAAAGGAGATCATATCAGGTTAAGGGATATCAGTCTGAGCTATGACATCAGCAAACACCAATTCCCCCACCTCCCGTTTACAAATGTTCGGATCTATGCCTATATCAACAACATCGGCATACTTTGGAAGGCAAATAAAGCCGGCTTAGATCCTGACAATGTACCTAACGGGAGTGCGATATACCCAAGTCCGAAAACGTACGCTTTAGGTTTAAAAATTAATTTTTAAAATTAGAACATATTCAAATGAAAAGTAACAAATACGTGCATATAGCACTGTTAATCTGCTCTTTACCAATCATGATCAGCTGTAATAAAGGTTTCTTAGATAAGAAACCAACAAGCAACCTAAACGTACCGACTACACTGCCTGATTTACAGCTACTTCTGGATAACACGACTGACCTACAGCGAAGCCCTGTTTTAGGTGAACAATCTGCCGATGATTATTACATGAGCTTTAGTGAATGGAATAACCAATTTCTCCTGAAAGATGCCAACGCTTATGTTTGGGCAAAGGACATTTTCGCCGGCAGTGGTGCAATTGCTGATTGGAATTTACCTTATAAGCAAGTGCTTTACACCAATGTTGTATTGCAACAATTAGATAACATTAGTCGCGATGCCTCCAACAGCATCGCCTATGATAATATCAAAGGGACTGCGCTGTTTATTCGGGCCTGGTCTTTCTTTGACCTGGCACAGGTATTCGCTTTGCCTTATGACAGTAATACATCCGGTTCCGATTTAGGCATACCTATCAGGCTTACCGCTGATATTAACGCTCCTTCGACAAGATCAACACTCCAACAGACCTATGATCAGATTGTATCAGATACCAAACAAGCATGTATGTTAATCAGTTTAAAAACTGCTCAGGCAAACGGAAACCGCCCCTCTAAATCTGCCGGTTATGGACTCATGTCAAGAATTTATTTAACGATGCGTGATTATAAACAGGCTGGTTTATACGCGGACAGTGCCCTTTCATTACAGCCTAAATTAATTGATTACAATAAAGTCGACTCAAATGCCACGGTTCCGTTTACTTTGAATAATGATGAGATCATTTATCAGAGTTACCTTGCTACCGCTAATCCCACTTTGTATGTCATTACCTCACAAGGTTATTCTATAGACACCATATTGTATAGATCTTATGTTAAAAATGATTTGAGGAAAAAGATCTACTTTTCTTTGAACGGAACCTATATCAACAGGAAAAGAGGCTATTCGGGGAGTTCAGTAATTTCAAATGGCCTGGCAACGGATGAGTTATACCTGACAAGGGCCGAGTGCGAAGCAAGGAACAATGATAATAACAAAGCATTGAGTGATTTGAACGCCTTATTATCAAATAGATACAAAAACGGAGCATTTACTCCCATTACAGGAATACAGGGAACAGCCCTATTAAACACTATCCTTTCAGAGCGACGAAAAGAATTGGTGTTGCGAGGATTGCGCTGGAACGACATCAGGCGTTTAAACAAAGAAGGATATAATATTACGCTTACCCGCAATCTAAACGGACAAATTTATACACTCCCGCCGAATGACCCACGTTATGCCTTGCCAATCCCCCCTGATGTACTATCACTTTCAGGCATTCAACAAAACAACCGATAACTCATTTCCTCCATATGAAAAATAAGATTAAACTATTAATTAGCCTATTGCTAATCAGCTTTTGCTCATTTATTTTGCAGTCTTCCACCATTAAAGCGACCCGCATAAACATCAAAGGTCATTTAAATATTGCAGAGGAAGATAGTAGTGAAGCTTTGAATGTTGCGTTCCGAGATACCCTAAATCGAAGTGTCCGGCTATCTGATTTTAAAGGAAAGTTTATCGTAGTGGATCTATGGTATTCCGGATGCGGGGCATGTATTACCGCGAATAAAGGTTTACATACCGTACATGATCAGCTTATTAAAGAGAATATTGTATTTTTAAGTATTTCCATCGATCAGGACAGGACAAAATGGATGCTCAGTGTCACTAAAAATTCGGTTCCCTCGAAATTCAATCCTTGGGCGGGGAAATACTATCCAGTACCTGGCACTATCGTTCTGTATACGGGTGGTTGTGGAGCAAATAATGATTTTGTTAAAAAGTACGTCCCGCAAAACCTTTATCCCCAGTTATTACTGATTAGCCCCTCGGGACAAGTAATTTCAACACATCCACCAAGACCCGATTATGAGCCTGAGAAGCTCATTGCTTTCATTAAGGATGTTTTAGCTAATACACCCAAATGAATGTCGATCATTAATGCTGTCAGAAGATTCCTCATCAAAAAGGCTGCCGCAAACTTGCGACAGCCTTAAATTATAATGAACTATTCAGGGGGTATATGAACCCTCGGCATCTTGTGTAAATACGCCATCTACCAATGTGTAAGTGCATATTTTCGAGGATGACCCGCAGGAATACGACCCGGAGACCAATGAATAATGACTTGATGCCTGATCAATATCACTATCCCAATCCTGTTGGGTTGTCTGGTTATAGCGGTAAGAATCCACTTCTTTATGTCCGGCTTTAAACGAACTCATCGTCACAATGGCTAATAATAACCCGAAGCCTAATCCAAAGGCCATCTTAGGTAATTTTGTTACTGTATTGGTTTTCATGTTTTTTGATTTTAAGGTAATAATCCCATTATACAACCGGCACCCGGGATCGTTCGATGCGGGAGGTTTGTGCACCCATCATGTCGTCAATGGGGCATGTGACACCACAGTATCCATACCCTTTTTCCTCCTTTCTTTACTTTTAGAGGTTAATATAAGACCTGCTCCGGCAACTGCCGTAATCAACAAGTTTAGTTTAAAATTGGCCGCCCAACTGCTATTTTGCCCCATTAATCCAGCGCAGTTACAGGGAGTGCGACTATAGACTTCCAACAAGGCCAGCCCAACATAGATCGTAAAAATCACCATCAAGCCGAAAGTAAGTATCATTCCGATCAGCCTTGTCGCCGAACGGACAAGTAAGGCAGCGATCATGATTTCTAAGGCTGGCAAAGTATATATGATTCCATAAGTAATCCTTCTGGAAAATACTTGGTTATCCATCTCCTGTTTCCACTCGCCAAAATCATAAAGTTTAGAGCCTGCGGCAAAGAACCAGAACAAGATGAATGCGACCGAAACGAGCACGACATAGGTATCTTTTTTGCTGATAAATAATGAACTTTCCATGTATAGATATTTGCTTATTTCAAATCTCTGCTGAAAAACCCCTTAACAAATTGTCCCTCAACAATTTGTTTTATCCATTTATTGATTACATTTCGTGGCAGAAAAATATCAATCCCGATTTTCAGCATTATACGCCGCTCTTTCCCGACAATAATTAGCAGTGCCCATATTCAAGAAAGAAGCCGCATATTTAGAAGGAATCTTGTGCAAAGGGTAAGCTTCTGCGAAAGCCGCTAATTTATCCTTGTCGTGCAAACCCATCACCCTTGATCGCCACGCCTCAGTTTGCTGTTCCAGCAAGAGGATATTCGTCACCAATTCATGCGTCTCCGGGTACTTCTTCAATTCAACCACCCCATTCCGTCGCATCGATAACAACAATCCCGGTGTTAAAGCCGACAATTTCAAACCCGAAGGCTTCGCCTTAAAAAAACTTAAAGGATCGGTAAAGATCTGCCCGGGCCCGTAGAAACGGACTACCCGGTCGGCACCCTGCTCATCAATTAAACTGGCCATCAACCAGACATTTACGCTATACCAGGCATAACGGGCATAAGCAGGCGGTAACAAAATCACTTCTTTAATCCTACAATATTGCGTAGCAGGAAGCTTGCTGAAATCCACCCTGAAGCCTGGCGATACAGGGAACATCAGGCTTAACACCTCCAGCAACTCGTTGGCTCTATCATTCAAATCTCCGGATTTCGTATTTTGCATTTTGATTGGCTAAAATCAAAAGTGCAACCCAAGCCGCAAAAGCGCAATAGGTGCTAACCCCTGATCCGATCAACCACGTGTAATCACTTACCCTACCAGCAGTTATTTTAACCGTTCAGCCTATTGATTAGCACCAGTTTACTACGATCACAGCCCACTTTATCATAGATATTCCGCAAATGGCCCTCAACCGTCCTTTCCGAAATAAACAACTCCTCCGCGATCCGCTTATTCTTAAGGCCCTTCCTGCTCAGCAGAACTACCTCCAGTTCCCGTGGGGACAACATGAATTTCCGGCAATTTTCTATAAAACGATCCGATGGTTCCAAATCTATCACTCCATCCGGTAGGTCTTCGGTATCCGTTTTTCTGTAAAAAAAGGATGTCAACATCAAGATCACCGCAACCATCAGCGCGATAGTATTGACATTGACCAGCACAAAAAAATCGCAACTGTATCCAAAAAAAACATTCCAGCTCAACAACAGTGATAACACGATCAGGGGCGGCCATTTTTTCCAGGAATGCCTAACCGCGTAATAACGCCCCCAATGATAAGCCATAAGCAACAATTCGAAAACAATGAATAGCCAGGAAATAATATGGGAATGGAAAGGAAGTAAGCGCATAAGCAAGTATCAAAAAGTATAGAAACCATTGTCGACAGGCCGACCTTAATTACATGGAGGAGATTTATCAATTATGACTTATAAGAATTAGTTTCTGAATAAGCATATTAATAATATATAAATTATAATACACAAAGTTAATTTAAATTTCACACCATTGAGAAATTTAAATTAACTTTATTGGAAGTTCTTTTTATCAGGATTGGCTCTCATAAATCAATAAATTTATTCAGACAATGACAAAACATAATATCAACTTCGCCAAGGCAACTTTCAAAGATTTCGAAAACATTTCAGGTATTGACGCTTTTGAACGCGCAGCCTTCTTTCAAGAGTTTACAGATTACATGAAAGATAATGAACAAATGAATTTCCGGTTTCTTACTACGAAAAAGGGTAATGGGCCAGAAATGTGGGTCACTTCACCATTCAACGACGAACCCATTAAATGTGTTAGCCTGGTATCAAATGACTATCTAAATTTCACCCAGCATCCCAAGGTCAAGCAAGCGACGGTTGAAGCCATAGAGAAGTATGGTACGGGAGCCGGCGCTTCGCCCCTCATTGGGGGACACCACGAATACCATGAGATGTTACAGAAAAAAATATCTTCCTTCTTTAATCGGCCTCCGGAAACGGCACTCGTCTTTACTACTGGCTATACGGCCAACAGTGCCACCTTATTGGCATTATTGAAAAAAGATGACATCGCTATTGTTGATATGGCGGTTCATGCGAGTGTTTATGAGGGATGTAAAGACACGAACATAAAAATATTTCTACATAATGATTTGGATGTTTTAGAAAGGGCTTTAAAAGAAGCACAAAGTAAATATCAGACCAAATTAGTCATCATCGACGGCGTTTATTCGCAAGATGGTGATTTGGCGAAAATGAGAGAAATATTGGCATTGACCAAACAATATGGTGCTTACCTGATGGTTGACGATGCACATGGTATTGGCGTATTAGGAAAAACCGGTCGTGGAGCTATCGAAGTTTTCGACCTACTTGATCAAGTTGACATTATTACAGGTACACTTAGTAAAGCTTTTGGACATATCGGAGGATTTGTCGTTGCGTCACCGGAAATCATCAATTTTTTAAAGTTTCAATCCCGGCAACAGGTATTTTCCTCCACCTCTACACCAGCCGCCGCCGGATTGATAAAAGCAATGGACTTGATAGACGAAGAGCCTGAATGGCGTGAAAAATTATTACACAATGTAATCTACTTTAAAAAAGGGCTGACTGATATGAAACTTAACATAGGCCATACAGAATCTGCTATTATCCCAGTAAAAATTGGCGATGCCCATAAAACGGGCCATGCAGGCCGATTATTATTGTTGGCTGGCGTTTATGCCAATACGATCGTTTATCCCGGCGTTGCCCGAAAAAACGCCAGGATCAGAACAAGTCTAATGGCAACACATACCAAAGAACAACTTGACCTAGCATTAAACGCATTTGATTATGTAAATCAAAAGTTGCATATTTCCCTATAAAATGTCATGAGTATAAGAAAAACATACCAAGGGCCTAATAACGATAAAGAGCGATCCAAGCAAAAGCTGATTGAGGCCGTTGGTATCGTTATACGTGAATATGGCTACAAAGGCCTTACGGCTTCTAACATTGCTAAAAAGGCGGGTGTGAACCGAAGATTAATCTACTTTTATTTCGACAATTTAGATCAACTGATTGAAATTTATATAAAAAGTAAGGATTACTGGGTAGATGCCGCCGGAAACGCAGGTGAGCTAATAGCCGCAAAAAAAGGGATTGACACCAGGCTAATATTGGAAGAAATGCTGATCAATCAACTCGATTACTTTTCTAAAGATGAAGAGATGCAAAAAATGATTCTTTGGCAGATCAGTGAACGGAGTCAAGTGATGTTTGATGTCGCGGAGGAACGAGAGAAGGTAGGAAAAGATTTTTTTGATTTGGCCGACCCTTTTTTTCACAACACGGATGTTGACTTACGAGCGGTTACTGGATTATTGGTAGCAGGAGTTTATTATATGGTTTTACATGCTAAAAGTAACGATAGCTTATTTTGCCAGATCGATGTCAATACAGAAACCGGGCTGACACGAATAAAAAATGCGATATGTCAAATTCTAAAGGACACTTATTTAAAAATACCGGCACGTGATAAAATAGGATAAGACCACCGGTATCGCCAACAGGCCGAAGTGTCAATGATGTAACCACTATCAGGTGGTTATATTGCTTTTGGTAACAGGAATTTGATGATGTTTGACAATTTGCGTGATCGCTCCCAAATGATAGCATGTGTGTCATGTATACTTGAAATTAATTTCAAGGTTGACAACGAATAATCAGTGATATTCCTAGCATTAATCATGATTAGTAAAAACTATCCAAAATAAATTCCAATTTGTTCCTATTGAATATTTATATTGATAAAAGTAATTGATTATTCCTCAATAACGATATAGGGCAAGAATTCTATAGCCCAAGTCAGGGTAAGACATATAAGCGTAGTCATTTTCATTATAAAACGATGGATTTCAAGCGCCCGGGTTTATTTGAACGTAAACATTCTCACCGTCAAGCCCGTAGGGGAATCGAACCTACCAGCTAACTATCATATTTTTAGCATCTTACAAGCGTCAGCCCTCCGAACTCCACGAATAGCTCACTTTGCTTGAATACGTTTTAACTGCATTTGCTACATCCTAAAGGTAAGCATTTAGTTTTAATTCAATGAAAATTATTTTTATTGAAACAGCTTTTTACTTTTTTGCGATTGACCATAGATTTTCTGTGCTTTAATGGAGTGATATACCCGCTGGATAAAATTTTTCGAGAACGGTTTTCGCTGTTGGATGACTCTTGAAATAGAATTGCTGTGATAAACTATATAGGGTTGCAACAGAAATTTATGAGGAAAACACAGGAATCTACAATAAAGAAGATGGCATTGTGTTTTACCGTGAAAAGAAACAGTTATTGCTGAAATAGAGAGATATGAAAGTAATCATAAAAATCTATTGCAACAGTGAAGACCATGGTTCAGAATCATAAGCCTAAAGAAAAGATTTTAATTACTTTTGATGATTAAGTCTAACGTGTATATAATAACACTCAAATGTTGAGATTAACAAAGCAATTATTCATAGTGGTTACACTGGCTCTAATAATTTCATTTGTTTTTAAAATATTCCTGTTTAACTATTATGTAGTACCATCAGAGTCGATGGAACCTAATTTATTACCCGGTGTATAGTAAATACTCTAATGTTTTAACTACATTTCTATTGGTAATTCTATAGGTTTATCCTTAATCAATTAAGTACCTTATTCCAACGAGTTTTACCGAATTAGGAAACCATCGAAAACTTATTTTACCTCTGGCTCTTTTTCAATAAGGCTCTTTAAATTATCAAATAACCTCGATCCTAATCTTCGCTCTTTCGTTATAATTTCGGCTGACCCTTTTAATTCAAATTTAAAATCAATGGTCGTATTATAATTGGTTTTCAAACCATTAGCTAAATCAACAGTAACCAGATAATTGTTCGTTAAACTTTGGTCCTTGGATTTCAATGTCCCTGGTGTTAGTGCAATAGACCTTACTTTACCCTTTACACTTCCATATTCGGTATATGGATAATTTTCCAGTTTGATGATCACTTCCTGACCGGGCTTTACTTTACCCGCGCCCAAGGATGGCAAGTTAACTTGCCCCTGAATCTGGTTCTGTTCGGGGATCAGCGTGAACAGTTCTTCCGCATTCTGAACATACTGGTTTTCATTCCAAAACTTCAGGAATTGCACCTGACCATTAAACGGGCTTAGAAAGGTATATTTTTGCTCCCAGGTATTTATTCCATCCAAAAGGTCGTTATAGTTTGAGGTTAAACTTAATTTTAAATTCAGTAGTTTTTCACGGTCCATGATTTCAAATTGTTGTATTTGATTCTCTGTCTCATCAACCCTCGCTTTATTTAATCTATAGTTTTGAATGGCTTGATTTTGCGTTTGTAAAAGATTGTAATAAGTCGCTTTTAGTTTATCCAGGGCATCTTCGGATTCATAGTGGTTCACAAATAATAACGAATCCCTTTTATAGGACTTTAGATATAATTCAAGATTCTTTGAATTATAGTAATATTACCATATGAAGGACCCTATGAGATGGGCGATACCATCAGGCTCCCCGGGCCAACGGCCAATGAGGAGCCGGTGGTGGATAACCTTCGGGACATCAACGTTCATTCCAATAAAACGAATGCACCGCTGTTGTTATTGGTTGAAGATAACCTGGATATGAGGGCGTTTCTTCGGATGCAACTAAGTGAAATTTATAGGGTAGAAACGGCAGCAGATGGTTTAGAGGGATTGGAAATGGTAAAGTTGTTGATGCCAGATATTGTTTTGAGTGACGTAATGATGCCAAAGATGGATGGGATAGAACTTATCGATAAATTAAAAAATGATGTTAATGTTAGCCATATCCCCGTCGTGCTGATGTCTGCCCGTAGCGCTGTTGAGCATCAAATTATCGGGTTGAATTATGGTGCAGATTACTACCTCAGTAAACCGTTTAAAAATGAGCTGTTACTCGCAGCTATCAATAATATTCTTGACCAGCGAAAAAAAATATTTCAAAAACTGAGCGCGGATAAGAAGATAGTTAACCTGGCACCTGGTGATATAATAGTGACGTCTAAAGACGAAATATTTCTCAAAAAGGTATTACAGATCATTAGTGAAAATATGGCTGACTCAGACTTCGATATTGAAAAGGTATCTCACATGGTCAACATGGGGCGAGCAAACTTTTATAAAAAATTTAAAAGTCTTACTCAAATTGCTCCGGTTGAATTTGTGCGGGATATGCGGTTGCAACGTGCAAAGCAGTACTTTGACGCGGGCGGCGGAAATGTAGCAGAAATCGCCTATACTGTAGGATTTAGTAGCCCTAAATATTTTAGCACCTGTTTTAAAACCAAATACAATATATCACCGTCTGACTACCTGAAATCCAGCAAGCCTGCGATCAATGAGAAAACCTATCATTGATGTTTTGTGGATCTGTTTTACACATAACAAGCCTCAGAAACCCGATCGCCTCACGCAACTAAAGCAAGGTACTGCAACCCTGCCTTTTTTGACCTTGATAAACGCTATCTGTCTTGTGGGAAAACACACACCTGCAAAGTAAGAATACTACAGTTCTAACTGATATAAACAGATGATGTAATTGTGTCTTGCAACCATTGATCTTCAAAACCGCGGCTAATAAATCGTTGCTATTCCAGTTCACAATTTGTCAAATAAGTGGATCATGCCCGAAAAATCATCATATAGCCGCTTTTTTCCTAAATCACGTCCTTTTTAGATCAGATTTTTAACCTCTTTGGCGTATCCTTTAGTTTATTTTGAGCTGGTCTTGAACTTACAAAATCGTTCTCGGCTCATAAACCAATTATAAAAAGTATGCTACGCGGCTGGATAACCTTCGGCAGCATCAGGCTATTCAATCTAATCTAATAACTAAGAAGGGAGATCGCTATGTTATAACCTTTATCAAACTATTTCTAACGGAACAGTCCTCTATTTTTTTAATACAACCAGCATTAAACTCATAATATGATTAAGAATTTTCCATTGTTTTTTTATTTGGCACCATCAGGTAACGGATGGAATCATAAGCAAAGACCAACCAGCTTGCTTATAGCCATAATATTATTGATCTCCGTATCAACCAACTCATTCGCTTATAAGCATAATCACACTGGGGTGGAAAAACACCTCAATACCAATTTAGAACAACCTGTTTTATCATTTAATGAAAAAGATATTGTAGTAACAGGCGTCATCAAAGATAAGTCAGGAGAAGCCATTCCAGGAGCCACAGTTAAGATCAAAGGTGCCACTGTAGCAGTAACTACAAATAACAAAGGTCAATTTACAATACGGGTTCCTTCTTCCGACGCGATCCTTGTTTATTCCTTCATCGGATATAAATCTGTTGAGGTTAAAGTTGCAAATCAAACAACCATTAACGTAACCCTTTTGGACGACAGCACAGCACTCAATGAGGTGGTGGTTGTAAACGTTGGTTACGGAACGGTAAGTAAAGAACGGTTAGCAGGTTCTGTATCTTCTATCACCGCGAAGGATATTCAGGATTTTCCGGTTTCATCTGTGGCCGAAGCATTAGCCGGGAAATTGGCCGGTGTTGCTGTTAATACAACAGAAGGCGCTCCCGGTGCAACCATCAATGTTACCGTACGTGGAGGAACATCTATCACTCAGGATAATTCACCACTGTTCATTGTGGATGGATTTCCGATGGAGAACGCTCTAACGGTTCTTTCACCCAACGAAATACAAAGCATCGACGTACTCAAAGACGTTGCATCTACCTCCATATATGGATCACGCGGTGCAAACGGGGTATTCATCATCACCACAAAAAGCGGCAAAAAAGGGCGCACCATTGTTTCATTTGATAGCTATGCAGGGGTACGCAAAATAACTAACTACCTGCAGATGATGAAACCATACGATTATGTGCAGGCTCAATTCGCGCAAAATCTGATGCATTACAATGGGTACCTCCTGGCCGATTCATCAATATATAATGGTTTTGTAAGAACATATGGCAGCCCTGCCGATTTTGATATCTACAAGAGCATACCTGCTGTGAACTGGCAGCAACGAGTATTTGGCAGGAGCGCGCTTTCCAATACGCAAAACCTCAGTATTAACGGTGGTAACGAAACCAGTTTATACAGCATCATTTTCAACCGGTATTCAGAAGATGGTATAATGCTCGCATCTGGAATGGATCGCATCTTCGGATCGTTTCGTTTTGAAAACCAGGTGAGCAAAGCCTTGCGGGTAGGCGTTAATGTACGGTATGGTAATCAACTCGTTGTTGGGTCGGGTACATCTTCAAAAGGTAGCAACGGATCTATTCTGGGTGCCGCGCGGTTCCAGCCTTATGATGCCGCCTCTACATTACAGCAAAATGATCCGGATTCAAATTTTGAAACCGTGATTGACCTGAGTAATCCAACTACATTCGCAACAAGGGATATGTCGCGTAATTTATCCAAAAACCTGGTAGGCAGCGGATTTATGAGTATCAATATTTTGCCGGGCTTGTCCTTCCGTTCAAACATTGGGTACAATACCACGCAAAATGATAATAAAAATTTTAGGGGGGTAAGTAACTTCAAGGTATCAAATTATTCAAACTTAGCCCTCTACACCGGATATCCGTATGTTGATCTGGGCAAATCAAATTCTACCACCATTAACAATAGCAACGTGTTTACCTTTTCAAAAACATTGAAAGCCAACCGTTTTGATATAGTGTTAGGTCAGGAATTGAACAAGATAGACAATGATAACTTTACCCAGAATATCCAGTACTTCCCGCCATCGGTAACCTGGGAGAGCGCATTTGCCAATATACAGCAGGCCAACCCGCCGCCGGGGAGTATTCAGGCGCCATCTTTTACCAATGTTGGTGGCGAAAGGTTGTTTTCCTATTTCAGCAGGGTTATGTACTCTTACAAAAACAAATATAACCTGAACCTGTCGATACGGAAGGATGGATCATCAAAGTTCGCTGAAGAAAACAGATGGTCTACTTTTCCATCCGCGCAGTTTGCCTGGAGAGTTTCGGATGAAAAGTTTTTTCAAAAGTTAAGCCCTTCCTGGATCAATGCTGCTAAATTACGTTTGAGTTATGGAACCGCCGGAAACAACAGGGTTAACGGCGACCGCGTTTATTCAACCACTTTCTTAAGCAGTCCTAGCGCAGGAGGCTATTCAATATCTGATAATTCGCAAACCAGCGGCTATTATTCTGATCACCTGGCCAATCCCAACTTAAAATGGGAAACAACCGTTTCGAAGAATATTGGTCTCGATCTCGATTTTTTCAATTCCCGTTTAACGGCTACTGTTGATGTTTACTCCAATGTAACCAACGATTTATTGCTGAGTACAAATATCCCGCAACAAACCGGTTATCTTACACAGTATCAAAATATTGGTTCTACCCGCAATCAGGGTCTTGAAATACAGTTGACTGGTGACGTGGTTAGAAGTAAGGATTTTACTTATAGCGCTTCGTTCAATATGTCTTTCAACCGTAACGTTGTATTGTCATTAAACCAGGGCGGAACGTCAACTTACGGATATGCGGTGTCCTCCGGATGGGGAGTGACCGAAGAAGATTACTACGTTCAGGTAGGTAAGCCGGTTGGTTTGTTTTACGGTTATGTATATGATGGATTTTACAAGGTTGATGATTTTGACCGGGCCATTTATGAGGCCAGCCTACCAAGCCACCCAAACAACCCTACCTGGACCTTAAAACCAGGTGTAGTAGATGCCACATCCAAATTGGGGACGAATATTTATCCGGGAAAGATCAAGCTGAAAGACCTGGACGGGGACGGTGTGATCACCAGCAACGATAAAACGGTTATAGGAAACTATCAGCCCTTGTTTATTGGCGGTTTTAACAGCCAGTTCCGTTACAAAGCCTTTGATATGAATGTTTTTATGAACTTCTCGTATGGTAATAAAACCTACAACGCAACCAATATGGCCCTAAGTATCCAATACCAGGTGAATGGCAATAACTACCCGGCGGCATTTGTGAATGGGTTTAAGAATTTTGACCAGGCGGGTAATTATATCACCAACTACGATCAGCTTACGGCCCTTAATACAAATACCACGCTATTTGCGCCACGCTCGGGTACGTTGCTGCCAACAAGTTACGGTGTGGAAGATGCTTCCTACCTACGCTTAACCAACGTGACACTGGGCTACACAATGCCGTCTAAACTCATCTCCCGGATAGGTTGGTTGTCTAAACTCCGGGTGTTCGCCACCGTTAACAATCTTTACACCTTTACAAAATATAAAGGATTTGACCCAGAGGCAAGTACAAGAGGAACGGCTCTGACCCCCGGTGTTGACTATTCTGCTTACCCGCGTAGCCGCTACATACTCGCAGGTGTTAACCTTTCATTTTAAGATCATGAAAACAATAAATAACTTAAAAAAACTTTATTTACTGATAGCCATCGCAAGCGTTGCTACAATGGCCTCTTGTAAAAAATTCCTGGATTTTCAATCCCCGTCGGCGCTCAATATTGAGCAAACCTTCGCCACAACCGATAATACCGGTAACGAGATCCTGAGCATATACAATAAGGCAGCCGGCAGAGCTGGCTTTGGAAGTAATCTTGCTTATGTTATACCGGTGGGCGCGGATGACTTTTCTGCACAGGGTAACAGTAGTTTCGATCCAACGCAAAACTATGCCATCTCAAACTATGGTGCAAGCCCGCTTACGGGGAGCCTTTACGATACCTTCACTCAGCTTTATGCCGGAATTGAACGTGCTAATATAGCCTGTAAATACATACCGCTGTCATCTGCTTATTCAGGGGCGAGTAAGGTGCTTATGCAACGTTATCTTGGCGAAGCCTTGACACTCAGGGCATTGTTCTATTTCGAATTGATTATAAATTGGGGAGATGTACCGGCAACGTTTGTACCCTCCGCTGATCTCCCGTCGCAGTTTTTAAAAAACTCAGACCGTGACAGTACTTATGATAAGATACTTGACGACCTGAAACTGGCATCGGGCTATGTTGGCTGGCGCTCCGAACTTCCGGATTACGGATCTCTGAGAATAACCAAGGCTGCCATTAAAGCCTTACGTGCGCGCGTTGCGCTGGCCCGTGGGGGATATTCGCTCCGCACAACCTCTCATTTATTGGAACGCAAACCAGACTATCTTAAATATTACCAGATCGCTTTTGATGAGTGTAACGACATCATACAATCAGGACAGCATCAATTAAATCCGAGTTTCGAAAACGTATTCAAAACATTGCACTCACCCACACGGTACGATGATGCCCATGAACTGATCTTCGAGATAGCGATGTGGGGCGGTTTTAACGACGGCGACCTTGCAAGAAGTTTTGGGACTAATTACAACGGCAGTCCAACCTGGGGCAAAGCAGGTGGCGGACCGAACGCGCTGCCTACCTATTTCTATTCATTCCAGAACGGTACAGATTCAAGAAGAGATGTAACCGTTTGTACTTATACCGTAGGCGCAAGCGAAGGTAAGGCCGTTAATAACCTTGCCACTTTAAATTGTGCTAAATTCAGAAAATCGTGGACCGCTTTTACTTCGGCCTCAACCTTGCTCACTTATGGTGTTAACTGGCCGGTTGTAAGATATGCCGATGTGCTGCTGATGTATGCGGAGGTGGCCAACGAGCTGCAAACATCCGGCGCAATTACTGCTTTGCAAGCGCTGCAACTGGTGCAAAAGCGTGCCTATGGCTCAAATCCACTACCTGTTACCCCATCCGACCACGACGGCTTTTTTACCGCTTTAACACAAGAAAGGTTATTAGAATTTGGTGGTGAAGGTTTGCGAAAATATGACCTGATCCGGTGGAACCTGTTAACTACCAAGATAAACGACGTGAGGGCCAGGCTACCGTTCCTTGCTGCAGGGGCCGCTATAACACCTAGTAATCCATATCCATTTGCTCCTGATTATATTTACTACCTGCCGAGCACTTTTGGCAACCGGGACTGTACAACCGAAGAATCGACGCAAAATATTTACGGCGGTATTAACAATGTGGCTTACTATACGGCTAACACCGCCGTTCCCGGCGGTTACACGCGGATATACTGGCGAAAACAAATGGGAACCTGGACAGCGGGGGTATTAACAGGCGCTGACTTTCTCAACGATCCTGGTAAAGGATATGTATGTAAGTTCCAGCCAAATAAGAGCGAACTTCTGCCATATCCTTCAAAGGTGATCATTGAAAACCGCGGAGCAGTGCAACAGAATTTTGGATATACTCAATAAAACTTAATGAAATAATCGATAAGTATGAAATCAATAAAACAATATTTGAAGTTGCTTCCGCTGGCAGTTGTGTTACTGGTGCTGAGCGCGTGCGTTAAATCATTTGACGGCATAGTCGACGATGCATCTACCAACCGCCCATTCCTGCCGGGCTCCTTTGGGGTTAAAACGGCGAAAGATTCCGCGGTATTTAGTTGGACCGCACCGGTTTTGTCCAGCGGAAAACGGTATACCTATACTGTTGATATATCACAGGATAGTTCTTTTCACAGTATTGATCTGACTAAAACCGTAGATACCCTGGGTTTTGTTGTGGTAGAACCTACACTGGCCGTTGCTAAAAAATATTATGCACGCCTGGTCGTAAATCCGTTTAAAGGGTCCGATTCATCCCGTTACTATTACCTGTCTAAATCTTTTACGATCAACGGGCTTAATTATCTTCGCGTGATCCGTGATTACGAGATCAACCCAACCACGGCATTGATACATTGGTACGTTAATGCCAATACCACAAATATTGATAAGATCGTTTTGTCGGTGAATGGAAGCGTTGCAACCACCTTTACTATCTCGCCAACGGAGATTGCGGCTGGCTCAAAACTTTTAAACAACCTAACCCCTAATACAAAATATACTTTACAACTTTTTGCCGGGGCTAAGAGCAGGGGAATTATGAGTTTCACCACGCCAAATACGGTAACCTACACTAAAACGTTGTCAGCTGGTGGTGATCTGGTCGGGGCGATTAATGCGGCAGCCGACGGAGATGTGATCGGACTCAATCCCGGAACCTATACCCTTGGTACATCGGTATTCACCATTACTGGTAAAAGTGTATCTATCAGATCTACATCAAATAATGCTGCCGATACTAAGATAAATGTAAGGGAGATAGACCTTGCGGGTAATGGCGCTGGATTGATCCTTGCCGGGGTCGAAATTAACGGTAACTATACCGGGACCTCGTTTGGTGTACAATTTTTGAACTTAAGAGGCCTGGTGGCGGTTGGCGACCCAACTAACTTCGCGGATGTGAAACTGGACAACTGTATCATCCATGATTATACCAGGTGCCTGATATTGGGTAATAACGCAACAACGGTTAACACGCATACCATCAAATCTTATATCATAAACAATTGTATTATCTATAATATTGATAAAGCCGGAACCAGCACCTACTATAACATTAGTCTGGAGAAAACGCTGCTCAATTCATTCAGCATCACTAAGTCAACCTTCTACAATATGGGTACAGGTTTGTTTAACATGGGTACCGCGCTTGCGGCATCTGCTATTGTACCTGTAATTACGGTTGATTACTGCACGTTTAATAATTTTGGCGGAGGTAGTAAATACCTGTTTATTGACGCCAATACCAACAAGATCAGTTATGCGCTAAGAAATTCCATTCTGGCAAATTCGCCGCAGGCAGGAACAACACAGGTCAATGCTTCCCGCAGCACCGGATCGGGTAGTACCAATGATTTCCTGAATAATAATTATTTCAATTTATATTCAAACGGAGCAAATAGCACACCATTAATACTCACCGGTTTGAACCAGGTTGGCAGCCTGAATATTAACCTGGGTTGGACCGCAACTACCCAAACATTTAGCTTGCAGGCATTGCCTTCCACCAGCCCCATATTTACTGCAAGCACTTCCGGAAGCACAATAGGCGACCCACGTTGGGCATATTAATGCCTGTTCCGGTAAGGATAATAAGTCACAGACCAACTCATTCGTGGGTAGTCTGTGGCTTTTTTATGATGGGTTATTGAACCTGATTTTATTCTATCGACAAGGAAGATAGTAAAGCGCGAATTAGAATACATGAATTAGGATACTAAGCGTTAATGTAGCAATTGATTGAACTAAAAAGGCCGGATTCATCATCCAGCCTTTTTATATAACGCCTCATTTTCAGATTCTGTTGGTGCGGGGTTATTCCGTTTAAATCGCAGAGTTTGCTCTGCTTAGGAATGTCCGGCGTGTTAGGTATTTTTCAATGCTATTTCGAAAACCCCTGTGGAGGGTTATTATCTTTATTGTTGAAGATGATTTTATCGATGTTCATTAAATTATTGGAGTTTGCACCCGAAAAACGTAAAATGATATCATGGGTACCTTTAATTTTTTTAATTGAACTACTCACGGTCTGCCAGGTATCAAAGCTGCCGGTGTTGGGTACAGCACAGGTACCTATTAGCTCCCCTGCTACATTGTCCACTACGATCTCAATGTTTGATCCGCCCTGAACGCTCGATATCCGGGCCAGGAATTGATCAGCACCCTCTTTGCCAAAATCGATACTGCCAAACTGGATGTAATCAAAGTTGTTACAGGAAGTAACGAATACTCTTCCAGTTCCGGTTGTATCTTTAGTTGTTCCCGCTGACTTCTCTGCCGATTCGGCCTCTATTATTTCATAAGCGTTGCGCTGCGAACTTGTTTTACGTCCATCGTTTTGAACTTCTCTTGGTGCAGGTGGAAGAACAGGATGGGAAGAGCCCGGATCGCCGGTAACTTTGATTTGGATGCCTTTTTCATCGATGCTGTCATTCCATTGAATTAACAATTCTTTAGCATACCCGCTACCTCCCCTTGTAAATGAATAAGACTTACCATTGATTGATAAACTAACATTTTTCCCAAAATCGTCGCGTAAGTGCAACGTGGAGACTGAAATTTTTTGATCGGATTTGAAACTGATCATTTTATTCTGGTCAGCAGCTCCATACGTTTTGCAACTGATGCTCCCATAACCTTCCGGTGAAAAAACCAGCGCGTTCCTCAATTCATGATTTAATTCCGCAAGTATAATCGGTTGCAACCAAAGCTCCTTCGTCCGCATATCCCGGTGATATCCGGCCAGATCATAATAGTTACGCCACAAACCGGGCATACTGATGTATTGTTTATCGCTGCTGGTATTGGTAGCAGTCCATTTAGCGGATTTTACCACCGGTAAGATATTGAGCGGATGGTCGAATACTTTGTCTCTATTCTGATATTGTCGCTGGTAAGCGTCTTTCTGCAATGCCATCCATTGCAAGGCCCGGTCGGTATTCAGCAGTAAACCACCATAATGGGTTAGGATATAAGGCGTCCATTCGTCATAGGTGCCTTTTTCGTTACCTAATCCCCAGTATAACGGATGATAGTACTGGTCGAGCCTATTCAATACATAATCAGTGTTGCCGGCAGTCCAAATTTGCCCCAGCTTTAGGTTGAAAGCGAGCCATTGGCCCGCAAAATAAGATTCACAATGATTTCCCAACTTGAAATGCTCATCGCTAAGGTAACGATTGGCGAAGGATTTCACTACCTGATCGTATGCACTCTGATATTGTTTTACCGAAGTGAGATCCTTTTGTTCCTGAGCCAATATGGTCATAACCTTATAAGCAACCGCAGACAGGTTGGCATTGAAGGGATTGGGTTCACCTCCCGCGTCATAGGAATTCTCCGACTGATCAAAAGTATATGGAAACTCTTTGTTTCCATATAAACCAACCTGATCAATTATCCGTTGTGCGGCCCTCTTTACATAAGGCCAAAGAAATTCAAATTGTGCTTTATCACCTGTTATCTGATACACTTCGAATGTGGAAATAATAAATGCACAGTTTAAATCAACCCACTTTTGAATGTTTCTATAATCATCATGTTCGGTATCGTCCCAGTCAACCAGAACCGATCTTTTTTCGCGTTCACCATTTCCACCCATTTTATTGAAATCATGATGGATTTGCCCGTTCTTCATTTGCGTACGGGCCCAGTAACGTAATTCTTGCCAGGCGAAGTAAGGAACGGTTTCCGCAACAATCTGCCTGGCATGCCACATTTGATCCATGGTGCCAAAGCAGGTCCATTGTCCCTCGGCAAAACCCACACGTCCGTCTTTTTTGTACATGGAATTAGTGGATAGATTGGCTAATGTGTTAAGCGTTTGGTTTTTGAGCCATGACGGGAGATTAGAAGCCCGGAAACGGTTTACCAGGCACACGGCATTTTCTTTAAGCAAATCAAAATTCTTCAATCCTATCCGGCCAACCGTTTGAGCGTTATTGGCCAGGTTAAAATAATACGCCAGCGCAGGGTCCGTGTTATCATACCAGGCAACCACAAAACGAATCACCGACGTTTCATGGGGTTTCAACTCTATTGAAGCAGCAGCTTTTCCACCTTCCCCGTTAACGGTATTATCGCATTTTCCGGTCGCGAGGAAGTTTGGCTCATCCATATTTCCTGTGGTAACTTTGGTTGATTTAGCGCTACTTGCTACTGAAACACTTCTGCTGAAACTATAAATACCGACACCCGGTTGGGCACTGAAAGGCTCTCCGGGTAAAGCCCATTGTAACGCTAATCCCACAGTGACCGGAGAGCCGGAAAGGTTTTCTACGGAAAATTCGTAAAAAGCATATGGAAGGCTCATGTTATTATAATCCTTGTTATCCAATGGCGAAAAACCGGTCATTCTGATCTGCACATCATTGATTTTACCAAAATTGACCATATGCAACGGCCAAATAGCATCATCATCCGGATGACCATCTTTATTTACGGCAGTCATAACATTCTGGGATTTGACGGTTGAACCTCTTTGAGAATAAAACTCAAAATGAGCGCCGGGAACAGTTTTGAAATCATAGGCGTCCGCCGGTGGCCGTGTCATCAAAGTAAACGTACCCTTTGATGCGTTAAATTTTATCGCTCCCGCTCCAAAACCCCCTAGCGGCGTTCCTGTTGTGCCGTTAACGGGTTCGTTGGCCTGTCCGGCTGCTACCAGGCTAGAGGTTAAAAAAAATGCACTTAAAATTATTCTATAAGTGCTCTTATTAAAGTAAACTCGTAATCTATTCATAAAAAAAATCGCAATAAGATATCGTAAGGTTTGGATACACCTGCTCTAACCCGGGGTTGCGCTATATCGCTACTCCAGGCTAAGCTTATCGCATGCCGGAAAGTACCCGGTAATTTGGGGATATACATTTTCATAAACTCATTCGGTTAAAGCAAGGCAGATTCGCAGGATGCTAACGTAATGCAAGCACAAACATATCCCATCATAACATTAAAGAGGTTCAATTTTTGATTGAAAACACCCAAAAATGACGACTTTTTATCTTTAAATGCCCCGTACGCAGGAGCAACATCTAAATTGGAAATGAAGACCGTTATCTGAAAGTATTTGCCATTTTATGCTGCACGCTAAAGCTCATGTCCGTTTTTTTAATGGGCCCGCCTATCTCTTTAAACAGCTTAATCAGGTTAGGATAAGTGTGAAAATTAAACCATAAAACCGGTGTTAATATAAACAGGTTGGCCATCTTCTTAAATTGTAACCGTATTGGGTATGTCGCCTATGTAACGGCTTGTTCGGTATAAAGCAATGCGGGCGATTGGGTTTAAAAAGTGCCCGCAACCTATACCGGCAATACCGGTACCAATAATTGCTGCCTTCTGCATGTTATTTGGTCATTTGGTTAATAAACCTGTCTACCGTATAGGTAGCTAACTGGCCGCTTGGTCCGTTCAGGGTATAATCGCAACCGTGGGTTGCCCAGGGCAGTGTAAGTAAAAAGTGTTTAACGCCTAATTGCTGTAGCTTTTCGTTTAGGCGGCGGCTGTGCTCATAAGCAACCAGCACATCATTCTGCCCATGAATTAGTAGTGTTGGGATAGCGTTTTTAGTAACCGCCAATATAGGCGAACTGGCTTCATAGTTCTTCGGTACGTTATCATAAGCCCCGCCCAAATAATCGCTCATCACCTTGCGCGAATCCATCACCAAAGGGTTTGATGGGATGGAATACCCCCAAACCATATCCGCCGGAGCGTAATAGCTTATTACGCCTTTAACTCCCGGTTCGTTAAGGGTATAGGCCGATAGTAAAGCAATTTGCCCACCTGCAGAGCGGCCCAGTAATATGAAATTAGTGGTATCTATCCCTAATTCTTCGGCATGGGCTTTCAGATAAGTAATAGCCGTATGCACATCCTGAACAGGAACCGGGTTTTGAAACTTAGGCGCTAAACGATAATTAACCGCAGCTACATTATAACCAACCTTGTACAAATGGGTATTTAACTCCGGCAATTCGGTACTGTTGCCAGTGCTCCACGAGCCGCCATGAACAATCACTATACAAGGCTGTTTTCCAGGTGCTTTGGTATGATAATAATCCAATTTTAAATTATGCTCTGTATCGTAAGTTAAAACTTCGGGCAATGCCAGCTTTTCGCCGATGCCTGCCAGCATTTTAAAAAACCGGAAAGGTTCTTTGATTGATTTATTGGTCACCTTGGTGCTACCCGCTCCAAACACAGCTTCAAAATCGGGCTTTAAAGTGTGGGCAACATTATAGGCCCGTACAATAGGGGTACAAAACAATATCAAAGCAATTACACCCGGTATAGCGCCAGCTAACTGATATTTGTTTACACCCATGCCCCATACCAGTAAAAACAGCGTGACCACAATAAATACCCACGGAAACTCGGTTACCACGATAGATACCAACCACAGGTAATAAGCCGGAGCCTTAAATACAGTTAAAAGCGATAATAAAAACAAAAACCAGATAAATCCTACTCTAATCATTTGTGTGTTTTATGAATAAATAATGGCTCACAAGCCACTTGTTACCCTAGTTATAGTTCCATAGTTAGGCGCAAGCCATATAAAATAAACGCTAGTATAAGCACCATTTAAGGCTTCATCCTTACCATTGTAGTTAAGCTTTGTGTAATCAAAGCCAAACAGGCATCATATTTATGGTAGATTAGATATTTTAAGCAACGGTTTGAATTGGTTGAGCTATTTGCTACAAAAAATGAATATAGAATTATTATTCCGAATCCCCAAAATTGAGTAGGGTGTTTGGTCTTTGCGAAAAGGAAGTGCTTCCATAATTTATTAACAATATTGCGCAATTATAGTTTAGTGCCAACTATGATCAGGATATTTATAGAATCATATTTGATGAAATACCAGGTTGAGTGTAATAGGTATCTCATCAGCTATAAAGGCATCCTGTAAGTTCTCCTTTATACTAAATATAAAATGTTCTGTTTCGCCGGTAATGTGCCATTTCATGCGGTCTATTTTTAAATTGGCGGTTATGCGCATGTCCTTATTAACTGTTTTGATGTTGGCTATAAAAAAAATAGGATTTGTACTGCTTTTAATAGTGAGGTTGCCCGAAACCTTAAATTGTACAGGGTTATTTGTTGGGGCAATATTCAAAACAACCATAGTAGCTGTTGGGTATTTAGCAATTGCGAAGTATCCGTCACTTCGTAAAAGATCATCTATCTCCTGGTTGTCTTTTTGCAATTTATGATCGGTACTTCTCATACTATTCATATTCATGCTGAAGGTTCCACCGGTAGGTTTGCCAGGAGCGGTCGCGTTAAGCGATCCCGAATTAAAAAGCAAAAAGCCATAATGTTTGTTTTTAGGAACTTGCCATAAAATTTTACTTTGCTTAACATCAAGCTGGTAATTAATGGTTTGTGTTGCACTGGTTTGTTGTGCGTAGCCGTTAAACCTACTAATAGCGAATAATAAGGCAATTGTAAACCGGAAGATTGCGTGTTGATTTTTCATAAAGCAAACCTACATGCACACCCTTTAAGCTCAATGCTTTAGTCTGTAAAATAAAATGTAAATTTTGTAAATTCGGTTATCTCTTTTGCAAATTCAGTTACCTTTGGTGTTACCTATCGGCAATGATATTGAAAACAACAACCAAATACCTTTTAGGAGCAATTGCTGTATTGCTGATGGCCATGTTTTGTGCTTTCAATATTTCTGACAATAATGATTTCGACATGGCCAGGCAAGAGATCATGCTCAGAAAAATAGGGCACGAAGTACTTTTGCATTCAGGAGATAGCACGTCAAGAGTGTTGCCAGTAAAAAAAACAGCCGAAAACGAGTATCAGATCACCTTTCAAAACGAATTTACTTTTCAGTCCGATTCATTGGTCACCATCATTAAACGTTCGTTGGCTCAAAATAACCTTACGCACAATTATATAGTTAATGTACTAAACTGTGCAGGTAAAGATGTGATATTCGGCTATGCCATATTAGGAAAAGAGCAGGATAATATTGTACCCTGTTCGGGAAGAAAGCAACCTAAAAGTTGTTATCGCATTGATGTCAAATTCCAAAAATCAGGCATTACACCTATACAAAAAGGTTATTTGCTTGGCAGTTTGCCTATGCTGGCTTTTGTAGGCTTACTGATCTCCCGTTCTGTCAAAACACGAAAAAAGCAGTCTGTTATACCAATAGGTAATGATAGTTTAAAAATTGGCAACACCTTATTTGATGCCAATAAACGGCATTTAATTTTCGATGATACTATCATAGAGCTTACAGCCAAAGAGAACAAGTTGTTTTTAATATTTGCAACATCACCAAACGTGATTGTTGAAAGGGCCCGGCTTCAAAAAGAAATATGGGAAGACGAAGGCGTAATTGTAGGCCGTAGTTTAGATGTGTTTATATCCAAGCTCCGCAAAAAGTTGGAGAACGATAAGGCAATCCAAATAACCAATGTCCACGGCAGAGGGTATAAATTGGACATTAATAACTGATTAGTTCCCACTTTCTTATTACCTACTTCTTTGCACACCTGTTTCGGGCTATTCATTGCCTATTTGCTAAACTTACCTGTTTAGAGAGGCTATCACTTTCAGTGATATTCAGCTTGCCTCAATGTTTGTGTAGTTACACAGCCACCAATCTCATTAAAAATATAACCGCGCTTGTTAGTGCCTTTGTGATATAAATTCCAGCATTAAATCAATAAAAAACCAATATACGTTGAATATTAGTCTTGATATACAGCTTAAAATGGGGGTTTAAATAGCTTTTTAATTACAGTGTTTATACCCTGAACCGCGGCAAGCTCATACCATAGCTTTGAATAACATAAGCAGTTAAATAACCCATTATAAACCTGTACAGTAATTATACTGCTTATAATCAAACTGAATAATATTCAACAAGCACTTAAACCTTACAATTATGGCAACAACTAACGAAATCAAAAAATCTACTGAAACTAAATCCTCAATTTCTGTAAATAATATAATTTACGATTTGCAGGTGGCCCCCGCTTACACCGACCCGCTTGTATTAAAGCAGCGCAAAGATCTGTTATTGGAAATTGACCTGGATGAATTAAATGACAATTTGTACCTATCTGTAGAACTGCTTTTTGTTGCCTATAATGGCGTGGCCGGTGCACAGGGAGGCAAACTGCAAGCCGAGATCAATGACATTATGGGTGCTTTGGCCCTGTTATGTAACCGCTGCGTTGGCACCATGAATTCTTTTAAAATTGAAACTGAAAACATCATCAGTCAGCTAGGCCAAACATACCGCTTCCTGGTTTCGGGTAATGAGAAGCTTGCCCTTGCCAAATTAAAACGTTGCGGTGTATCGTCAAAAGTAATGGCTACCGATTCTGAAAAGCTATCCAGCGAATTTATGGAGCTACAGAAAAGATCGGTTGCCGTAAGATCTAATACCATCATCGAAGAAACATCTGAATACAACCGGAAACTGGCTGCCGAAAAAGCGATCAGAGAGCTGGAGGCCAAGCAAAAAGCCGAAAAGGTTAATCAGGAAGAACTGGTTGCCCAGGTAGCCAATTTGCAGGCAATGTACGATAAAGCACAAAGGGATGAAGACAAAGCGGCCGACAGATCACTAATATTAGGTATTACTTCGGCAATATGTGGTGCCATAGGTGCCGGTTTAGGCGCATTTGCTGCTGCTAAAAACCCAGCTGCCAGCGCTATTACCAAAACATCATCAGATAGAGCTACCGCTAAAAAAATTGAGCTTGCCCAGGCTAAGGCAGATGAAGCAAAAACAAATTCGGATAAAGCCAATAAAAAATTGCTCGGCTTAAAGGATAAGGTAAACTCAGCAAAAACAAAGTTAGCTGCCTTAGAAACCCAGAAAACCGAAACCCAAACAGAGATCAGTATTATAGAAGGTGTTGACGCTGGAGACAGAACAAAAAAACAGAAAGCCGATTTGGATAAACACAAAAAGGCGCTTGTTAAAATAACCGCTGATATAGCCGAAAATAAAGGTAAAACAGAAACACTACAAGGTGAAATGAAGCTGGTAGAAAAAAGCGCGAAAGACCTATCGGCAGAATATGGTGCCGCATCGGCCTCGCTCGAAAAGTTATCGGGTGGTTTGGATAAAATGGCCGACGCTGCCTCGAGTGCAGAAGAGTCAATCCGCAGCGAGAAGATGGCCGTTCTGGAAAAGAAGTTTGCCATGGAAGCCGAGAAACGCAAATCATTAGTTGCAATGGCTGAGTTTGCCGAAAATATCAAAAACTCCAAAGTTGAGCAGGGCAACGCCGAAGTAAGTATCAATTCGTTACATGCCGCTATTGAAGCCATGGGTAAGATAGTTGGAACACTAACCAACGCGAGTTTATTTTGGAAACAGATGGCCGATTATTGCTCAAAAATGTCGGAAAAAGGTTTCCAGGCGACATTACAGGATATTATTGATCCGGATACTGGTTTAGATTTGGACGAAAGAGTTGAGCATTACCAGGATCTGCATTTCATGTCGGAGTTTTTATTCTACATCTGCCAGTGGGTGGCTTTGAATGGTTTATCTGGCGAGTACCTGATCAGCACTTCTAACGCTCAAAAAAAATGCGTTCAAAATCTTGCACAATCACCAACTATCGAAAATGCAAAAAAGAACGCCCCGGAATTGGCAAAAAAAATGGGCATTATGCTGAATCAAAGAATATTGGACTCAACAAACAACAGTTCCAACATCCTTCAGGAACAAGCCCGTTTAGAAACAGCAAAATAATTAACAATCATCCTTCACCATCATAATATTAAAAAAATGAGCAACAGTACAACCTTAGTGATCGAAGCCTTGCAGCAAGCGGCGGTTTCACTAGAAAAACAGGATAAGCAATCAGCTATCAACAGCCTGAGTAAAATTACCGGCGAGGTGGCCAGTTTTAAACAAGCAGCCGCGGCATCCGAAAAGGAGACCAAACAATTGCAAATTAAAACAACCGCGGAGGTTAGCGATTTAATAGCACAACAAGGCAGAGCCTATGCAGAACGTAACAATGTTAAAAAAGAACTGGAGGTTGCGTATGCCAATGTTGCGGGGTTAAAAGCAGCCATACCAAGTTATACAAACCAGATAGCCCATTTACAATCAACTTTAGGCGAGCGAAATAACAGGTTACAACAATTGAGAAACAGGCAGAAGGAATTAAATGATACGTCATTCTGGAGTATCATCATGTCTATCGGGACGCTTGGTTTTGATAGGTTGGTGAAATTGATAAGCCTTGAGATTGACGATGTACAAGGGCAGATCAATAATATACATAACACTATGGCTGCGGTTCAACAAGAGTTATCCAAATCAAGGAACCTGCAGGGAGAATGCGAAAGAAGAGTTGATGAACTGAACCGCACTATTCAACAAAAAAATAAGGTAATAGATGATCTGTCGTTTTTGGAGTTAAAATTAAACAACCAGGAAAAAGTACAGCGCCAAAGATTGGTTTATTTTACTGAGGTTAACCTGTTTTACATCAAATTGCAAACCATACTAAACAACCTATCTAATAAGGTGGAGGATGTGCGCGATATTGTAGAAGAGTTAAATAATCAAAACCCAACTATCGCCAGTTTTGATCCGGCACAAACCGGGCTAATTTCACTAAAACAAGCTATATTATTATTTGGTGATACCCTGAAAAACGATGTGTCGATAAGAGAAATAGAACCTGTTTTTGATCCAAATGCTGTTTATTTTATCACTAACGAGTGGTTGGGTAACGACAAGTTTTTAACTATCGATAAGAAGGATGCGGCCCAAAACAAACTTATGATGACGGGTAGCGAAGGTAAGGGTCAGCTTTGGGTGATCAAATCAGTAGGTGACGGATTTTTCAGACTAATGAACAGAACCTATCTGGATCAGAAATCACTGGATATTATCGATGAGAAGCCTCCGGTAGATTTTTTCCCTAAGCGCTCCAAACCCTGGGATAAACCTGGGTTCCCGCCTCCATTCATAGCAGATGATCAAATCCAGAGGCCGTCTACATTCAACCCAAACCCAACGGTTGCATTGACTGGAAATAACAATGGAAAAGGCCAGTTATGGAAAATAGAGCCCGAGTTTGGTTACTTCCGCCTTACCAGTGCTGTGGGCAATCACAGATCACTTGATGTTGTTAATGAAGGCGGAAATATGAAGTTACGCTTAAACGATTCATCAACAAGAGCCTCCAGCCAGCAATGGAAATTTACAAAGTATAACTAATTAACTTAAACCCTAAAAATTAAATATCATGCCAACCAAAAAAGACAATTCAGCAGCCATTAAAAAAGCAGAAAAATTTCTTGCCGTATGCGAAAACGAAATCAGATTAAAGAATGGAAATAAACCAATAACAGATAAAGAAGCTAAAACTTTGAATGAGTTGCAGCATGCTATTGGTTCACAACATAGTATTCACATAGTGAAATATAAACAAGCAAAGGATACTGTTGTAGAGATCATAAGAATTCTAAACTTGTAATATCCCCCGCCCTTAAAACAAAGGTTAACCTAAACCGAGCGAAATTATGCCCTGAGTGTTGATTAGTCAAAACGATCAGCACCCGGGCATTTCGCTTTTACGGCGTTTTCTTATGATCCTTATTCCAGCCGATCTTTACTTTTCCGTTTTCATCATCTTTGGCTAAAATATGGAGCACTATGCCTTTATAACGCTTTTTGAGCAGTTCATCCTTATCGGTGATCGTGCTGTCTTTTTTAGGGTTCCTTAGTGGGATATCAAGGGCTATATTGGTGCCGCGGGTTAAACCGTATGTACCGGCAATATCTATATTGATAATGCTCGATGTGAGTTTCATGGGGTTAATGGTAATGTTATCGCCATGCAAATCAAACCTGGCATCCAAATTTGGTATCACAATATTATTCAGATCCCTAAAGGGAAACGCCAGCTTACCAACCGTTTTAAGCGGATTATAATTGATTAACGCGCCATTTTTTAAGTTAAGGGTTACATAACCATTTATTGATCGGGGTACAATGGAGCCATTGTTGGTTAAGCCGCCTTTTACTTGCGCTTGGGCAGATAAAATGCCTTTTAAGTTGTTGGATGTGATATCGGTTAAACCAAAGTTATCAAAGGC
Source organism: Mucilaginibacter sp. (assembly GCF_039921305.1). Classification (GTDB taxonomy): domain Bacteria; phylum Bacteroidota; class Bacteroidia; order Sphingobacteriales; family Sphingobacteriaceae; genus Mucilaginibacter. The sequence goes on along the minus strand of NZ_JBDSCA010000023.1, from coordinate 175,060 downwards.
GTAAAAAAACTCGTGCACATCAACATTGCTCACAATGGCACTCATAATAAAGTTATTGGTGCGCGAGCCATCGTTAATTTGTCCGTTAAATTTGAGCGAACCTCCCGCATGTTTTACACTCATGTTTTTTACCACTACACCATCTTCGGATAATAACACATCGGCAGTGGCATTGGTGGCTAAAAATTTTTTATAATATAGCTTGGCAACCTGCATATGCATTTCGGCATGGGCGCGGTCTAATACGTTGCTCAACTGGTCAATAATGTTACCGCTGTTCCTGCTTTTTGGGGCAGCAGCCCGGCCTCCTTTATTCAGGAAACCCAAAAACTCACCCAAATACAATTGCGGACTATTGATTTGCCAGGCCAACAATATCTTCTCCGGCGAATCATAATACAAATTCAAAAAGTTTTTAACCCGGCCTTCCATCATCACAATACTCTTGCCGCTTTGCAGGCGGATGTTGTTCAATATCAAATCGGTACTGGTAAAGTTGAGTGACATGGATGTGTTTGTCAAATTAAGCTTGCGCGGAAGGTAGCTTACATCAGCATCGCGCAGGTTTATTAAGCCTTGTATAAAAGGTTTATTCAGGCGGTAATCTACAATGTCGGCCTTGTAACGCAACTTCATTTCGGCAGTGCCCCGGGTAAATTTGGTGGTTTTACCCATCAGATAATTTAAATTACTCAACGGAAACTTAGAGCGGAAGTTACCCGTAGCAATAGGTTTTTCGAGGTTAATAATACTGCCCGTATCAATGGTGAAAGGCAGGTGGCTGTAGTTCCCCGTAAGGTGATATATTTTAATAATGGAGTTAGCATCGCTGTTACCCTGCCCTTTAACAAAGTTGTTATTGAATACACCATCAAAACTGCAATCGTCAATATTACCGCCGGGTGTGGTGAGTTTGGTATTACGAACTTTAGCCTCCACATTCAGATACGGATCGCCACCTTTAAAACTACCCGATATGGTAGCCTTTACAGCGAGTGGTTTATCCATATTAAACATAGCCAGCTTTTTGCTGATGTTGGCGGCCAGCAAGCCCGATGCGCCCTGCCATGTAATGGCATCGGCGGCAAGCCTGATATCAAAGGTAGCCTGGCCCTTACCCACAGCAAACAAGGCGTTCAGTTTAAACGGCGTACCACCAATATTAAAATTTGGCGATTGTATGTTGATCTTTCCGTTATCTTCGTTATAGCCTGCAACCAAATCGCCTTCAACCTGTTTGCCTTTAATAAAACTGCCATTATCGGTATTAAAAGCCATGCTTTTGGCATCCACATCTAAATGCAGCTTAGCATGCCAGCCCGAATCGGGGTAGGCCATTTGGCCTGCTAAACTATTAATATCAAAATGGAAAAGCTTATTCAGCATTTGGTTATTAACCGCGAAGCTTACGGTATGCAGGTTAAACCTGCTGATCTCGGTCGCGCTGTTGTTGGCATCGTCTTTGCCACCGGTTTTCTTTTTATTGCCTTTTTTAAATACTGCCGTGTTGCTGTAGCCATTGCTATCGGTATAGAAATCGATAGCGGCGTTGCTGATATCCACATGGTTAATGCTGACAGTGCCCTTTAACAGGGAAGCCGTGTTAACCGATACATCAAAATCTTTGGCATCCAGCAGGGTATGGTGGTGTTTGGCCCATTGCTTATCGCGAAGCAAAACATTATGCAGTGAGAGGGAGATATTCGGAAAATCTTTAAAAAAAACAGTGTTCATGTTACCAATGATGATCTGGCCATCCAGGTTCTTGTTCAATTCGGCGGTAACCAAAGCCTGTACTTTGGCCTTATTGCTGTTAATATAAAGTAACACACCCAGCAATAATACAATGATCACAACCGCAAGCGCGGCAATTATTTTGAGTGTTGTTTTAAACCAATTGGGCATTAGTAATGTTTTAAACTACAATAACAAACACATGGCTTTTGTTTGGATTATAGTTTACATTGCACAACATGTAATAGACTTATAACTAACAAAGGTCGCAAATTGGCCCTGTTCATCGGTAATTTGCGTCGAACCTAATGTAGATCGTTTTTACTTGAATTTAAAATGCGGATGGCATTTAAGCTATCCGCATTTTTGTATAATTATTTAGCTGTAGTACTATAACAGGCAGAAAAACCGGCTGATGTTAAATTACCTGTTCCGCACCAGTAGCCCATCCAGTTTTGCTGGTTAATGCCGTTTAAGGTAGGATTATTTACATCGTAATAATTAATGTAATAGTTGCGATAGGTAGGGTTTGATGATATTTTTTTGCGCACTGCATCTACACTTGCCGGGTTTATGCCCGTTACGCCATAAGTTTTTTGATAATCGTACTCCAAAGCCCAGGGCTTGCCGCTGGTGCTCACATTAAGGTAATAGGTTTTAATGTTAAGTAGTGTAAATGGTGCTTTGCTGTAGCTGATGCATTGGAAACCAGGGTTATTATCAAACAGCGGACTAACAGCCGGCGTAATATGGAAAAACGAAATTGGTGTACCCGCGCTGTTATAAAGCAGTCTAAAATCGTCCATATGAGTATGGCCGCAAAGGCCTGCCTTTATAATTGGGGCATATTGGGTAAGTAAGCTAATGAACGCCGTATTGCAGCTATCGGCCCACATGCTGGTTACGCTGCCATATTTCAGGGTGCTGTTCACATCAATACCCGGTGGAATGTGCATAGCCAGCCAGAGTTTACTTTTTTGCTGCTGCCCGTGTTTTAAAACGCCTGTTAGCCATTGCAGTTCGGTACCGGCAGGGTTACCCGTTTGCACGCCGCAACTGGTGTATTTTGCCGAGAAAAATACCGTGTTCAGCATCACCATTTTACCGCCTGATCCATCCCGCAAGGTATAAGTATAATAACCACCCTTAGAAAAACTGCTGATAAAGGCTTTATCAAGCGCTGCGCTATGGTTGCGCTGTAAAGGCGCCCAGGCTTTGGCAAACATGTTTAAAAAAGCGCCGTCGGCTTCAACCTGATAATCGCCGCAGTACGAATCGTTGTTGCCCAATACCGGCAATACAACAGTTTGCGGAAAATATTGGTTAAACATCATAGCCATAAATTGGATGGTTTTTGATGTGAACGATTTTAGCGAATCGGGATAGGATGGCGCATTAGTGTTAAAGTTTTCCTGAAAGCTGTGGCACAAAAAATCGCCGGTGATCACCATAAATGCGGGCGAGGCATTCTGCTGTTTCATGGCCGCCAATGCCGATTTAAACAGTGGGAAATTAGAATCGCTATTATAAGTATTAGGTTGCTTTACCGCCGACGAAGCAAAGATAGCCGGCCACTGTTTATAACCCGATTGCACCAGTTTAGTTACCAACGATGGATCGAAATATGGATTAAAGTGAATGTCGGACACGCTGATGATGCTGCCCTGCTGTACAGGTTTAGCCTTTGCAAACAAGCCGTTAACCATCGCGGCAAGCAGCAATAGTAGGATACCAAATTTTTTCATGATTTAAAGTGATAAGGTTTAAATTGTACGTAAGTTATAAATAATATCCGGATATTAAATGCTGTAGTTATTTATAATGTATTATATGTTAAAAGATAATATAATACATAGAGATGCAAATCCATCATAGTTTAACAACTTTACTGACAGGTATATTTGGCATATAAACTAATAAAAAACAACTTATTATCATGAAAACAACTAAACTGCTGCTTGCGTTGGCAATAGTGTTTGCCGCGCTGTCATTTGGCTTTAAGGCCAGGGCCCAAACTATGGTTCCGGTTCGTTTATACTCCGGCTCGAACGATGTGCCTTTATGGACAGGGAGTACCACCTGGTATTTAACCCTGCACAACGAATCCACTAATGAGGATATTTATCTTCAAACTCAATATTACAATTTAGGCGATGATGGTTATTTCCATTTGGGCGATATCCCCGAGGGTACTTATACAGTAACAGCTTCCTATTATAATTCGGGTGTTTCGGAAGAGTGGTTTGATTATTATGTAAATAATAGTGGATGGATCTACAATCATCACATGTACTCCGGTACAGATTCTACACTTGCGACCGGTGTGGTAGTTAGTTATAATATTTCTACTCCCGATTCGGGCCTTACACTATATACGTTCACTAATTAATTACAAACTTTAACAATTCAAAATCATGAAAAAAACTAAACTACTATTTGCGGTGGCAATATTATTTGCCGCGCTGTCTGTTGGCTTTAAGGCTAAGGCCCAAACATTACACACAGTATACCTAACGTCGTTGTCAAGCAGCTACCCGCCATTTGCAGCATCGGTTACTTATTATGTTACGCTGGTTAATAATGCTACTAATGATTATTATTATTTTCAAACAAGCTACAATAACCTGAGCGATGGCGTGTACCATATAGGTAGCGTTCCCGCCGGTACTTACACCGTTAGTGTTGCATTTTCCGACTATAATTTCTCCCAGTCTTATTTCGATTGGTATGCCGGCCAGGATGAAGGCTATAGTTTAAACATGTATGCCAATACCGATTACGAGTTAACCAACAATGCCGTTGTTGCCGATGATTATACCGGTGAATTAGATATAACGATGTATAGGATTTAAAAAGAATGCTATATTAAAAGCCGCCTTATTGAAAATAAGACGGCTTTTTTGTTTTTAATTATCAGAAAGTACGTTTGTGATTGCAGGGATTACATAAAGTGATTTGATACAGACTACGGAGAGCTGGCTGTAACTCAATAAATTTATAACGCTATCACTATAACTTAAAGATTAAAAGTACCGGACACTAAAGTAATGTGTTCATCATCGTCGCTTACCAAATGGCTAAAATTACCGGTTATCGCCGGTTTCACAGTCGTAATTATAACAGCACCAGTCATAGATACTGGAACGCCGTGCTGCGAGAAAAACAATATACTTGGATCTTTAGATCGGGCCGATTCTGCAACAAAATGGCCGGGCCGCAAAGTGGTAAAGCTTATTATCAGTTTTTGGCCGGTCTCAAAAATGAAGGTTAAGCTTTTTGATGTAGCATGCAATATATTTGTACTTAATTTAATACTATGACCGCGATGATCAACAAAAGTAAATTTACAAAATGGTTGTATTCTTGATTGGCGTGTTGCGGTAGTTTTAGCTGCGCTAACGTTAACAAACATACAGTTTATGCATGCAGATACTGCCAAAGTAATAATCAGGGTAAGCTTTTTCATAGTCTAAAGCTAAGATTAATTATTTGAAAACAATAACGTATAAATATTCAGATCTATAGTTCTTATCGCAAGCGCCCTGTGTAGGCCTCTGGTTTGAGCATAAGCGATTTATTGAGTAAACTACAGGTAGCAGGGGGAATGGATGTTGCACCAGTTTAAGTACTATGCTTCAAAACATACCCGTAACGAGCATTATCAGATCTGGACACACGAGAACCATTTTGTTGAATTATTTAGCCCCGATTTTACTCAACAAAAAATAGATTACATTCATAATAACCCGGTGCGTGCAGGTTATGTTTATGATGCTACAGAATATGTGTATTCCAGCGCGGCTAACTATGCCGAGAAAGAATCTATTATTGATGTGGATTGTTTGTGGATGTAGATTTTACTGTAGTCAGAGACTACAGGCATAGTCATTCGAAGTCAGAGACTTCGAATAGCGACTTTTTATTTTTTAAGTTTTAAAAAATGTTGTTAAACGAACGCTATTCGAAAAAAAACGCTGTTCGAAGTCTCTGACTCTGCTGCTGTTCGAAGTCTCTGACTTCGAACTAATATGCATGTAGTCTCCGACTACATAAAGTGATTTGATACGGAGAGCAAGGTAATTAAATAGACTACGGAGAGCAGGGGAACCACAATCGTTCATATGCAGTAGCGGAACAGCTTGTAAAGAACTAAGAGAAAATTAAATTTTTGAAAAAAATATTTAGCTCATCATCGTCTTTTAAAAAGGTGTCTTTATGATTGACAATTATTTTTTTAAGAATTTCTCTTGTTAGTGAATCAATCTTATTAGAAACTTCAACCAGGCTGTCCATTTCTTTATACTTTTTACCTAACTTTTGACCATGCATGAATTTTGATCGGATAGTGTATGCCTCTTTAATAGTATTGTATGTATTATCTTTCTTTACCCTATCACCACCTAAAAATAGTGTTCCTCTTTCTGTGACTTTATAACTTACTTCTGTGGCATCAATAGTAAATAGACATTCAAATACAGCTATATAGCAAGAAATTTTTAAAGGAAGTAGAGAACTTGACCTCGCCATATCAAGAAATATGAAACTTCGGTCAATTCTATCAAATGAATCGTAGTGTATATAATTTAATGGGGATGGAATTATTTCTGGATGCATTAAAGGAACTGACGAAAGTACCGGTTTGGCTTTTCTTTCCCGCGGTGTAAAAGTTGTGTGATAATATTGTAAAGCCTCGGCCATTTCATGGCTTGAAACGCTTGCATTTTCATACTTACCTGAGGAATTGCTATATACAATATATCTTTTATTTAAAACTATATCGGGTTTCTTAACATCTATTAGATAACAAGCACCCAGATTTATACTGTTATCTTTGATTAACCAAAGCATTGAAATCATACGATGAATATATCGGTTTATTTTTTCACACTCCGCTCCAAAATTGGAAAAATCTGAACCTAAGGATTCTGCGGTTCCTATATAGTATAAATGACATCCTTCGCAAAATGCATTTAATTCCATCTGGCCTATAGCATTATTGAAAAAAGGCTCTACAAAATTTTTGGCAAGTTTATTCAAATCGTTAGAAATAGTGAATTGCTCTAATTCTATATCATTTGTAATATTAAGGTAGTGGAATTTTGATAGAATTTTTATTTTCATACGTAAATATATTAATATAATAACTAGCGTCGGCTATCACATAGTTGTAGTTTATCTTCAACTAACCTATTCACAACTCACCTCTCGCCATTCACATTCTCTCGCTATTCGAAGTTTTTCAACTTCGAATCACTATGCCTGTAGTCTCCGACTACAGCAACCCCAACATTTAACACTTTTTAACAAATTAATTTAACATATCGCTTGTGTGAAATTATGGGTACCTTAAATTTGCCCACCGAAATAATTTATATCCCGATATGGAAGAATCAATTAGCAACAGTTCATACGTTCCGCAGCCCGAGCCGGTGGTATCGTCGCAGAGCACCGATATTCGCGCCCTCAACGAAATGATCCAGCAGGAAAGCGCCTTTATCGATATCCTGAAAATGGAAATGGATAAAGTGATCGTTGGTCAAAAATATATGGTGGAGCGTCTGCTCATCGGCCTCCTCGCCGACGGGCATATTCTGCTGGAAGGTGTACCCGGACTGGCAAAAACCCTGGCCATTAACACCCTGAGCAAATGCATCCAGGCCGATTTTAGCCGCATCCAGTTCACACCCGACTTGTTACCTGCCGATTTACTGGGCACCATGATATACAACCAAAAAAAGGAAGAATTCATAGTGCGCAAAGGTCCGCTGTTCAGCAACTTTATATTGGCCGATGAGATCAACCGTGCGCCAGCCAAAGTGCAAAGCGCCCTGCTCGAAGCCATGCAAGAACGCCAGGTAACCATTGGCGATAATACCTTTCCGCTGCCAACGCCGTTTTTGGTGCTCGCCACCCAAAACCCCATCGAGCAGGAGGGAACCTACCCGCTGCCCGAAGCGCAGGTAGATAGGTTTATGCTGAAAGTGGTTATCGGCTATCCTAACAAGGAGGACGAAAAACGCATCATTCGCGCCAATATATCGCCAACAGGCATGTTAAAGCCCAACGCGGTTATCAAACCCGAAGATATCATCCGCGCCCGCAAAGTAGTGCGCGAGGTTTATATGGACGAGAAGATAGAGCAATACATTATCGATATTGTTTTCGCTACCCGTTTCCCGGATCAGTATAAACTGGGCAACTATAAAAATTTGATCAGCTACGGCGCATCGCCAAGGGCTAGTATCAATTTGGCGCTGGCTGCCAAAGCATACGCGTTCATCAAACGCAGGGGCTATGTAATTCCGGAGGATGTCCGCGCCATTTGTCATGATGTGTTGCGCCACCGTATCGGTTTAACTTACGAGGCCGAAGCCGAGAATATTACCCAGGAAGATATTGTAACCGGGATATTGAACGCGGTGGAGGTACCTTAGGGGGAGTAGCAAGTAGTTAGTATCAAGTAGCAAGATTAAATATAAAACTGTGTCATTGCGAGCGATAGCGTGGCAACCGCACGGAAGCCGGGCAGCTATACAGGGCGAATATGCCTCCGTGCGGTTGCTTCGTTCCTCGCAAAACAACAAAACCAACAAATGCCAAAAGATACCAAAGAACTCCTCAAAAAAGTTCGTAAAATAGAGATCAAAACCCGGGGGTTGAGCAATCACCTGTTTTCGGGCGAGTACCACTCTGCCTTTAAGGGGCGCGGTATGGCCTTTAGCGAGGTGCGCGAGTATCAGATTGGCGACGAGATCCGCACCATCGATTGGAACGTTACCGCCCGTTTTAACCACCCCTATGTTAAGGTTTTCGATGAGGAACGTGAGCTTACGCTGATGATTTTGATGGACGTTTCCGGCTCCGAGAATTTTGGTACCATTAACCAACAAAAGCAGGATGTAGCTACCGAGCTTTGCGCCGTTTTGGCCTTCTCGGCGATACAGAACAACGATAAGGTAGGCGTTATCTTTTTCAGCGATAAAGTAGAGAAGTTTATCCCACCCAAAAAGGGACGAAGCCATATCCTGATGATCATTCGCGAACTTATCGATTTTACTCCCGAAAGCAAGGGCACCAACGTTGCCGAAGCTTTAAAATATTTAACCAGCGCCATTAAAAAGCGCAGTACGGCTTTCGTTATTTCAGATTTTATTAGTCCGGCCTTTGAGGATCAGTTGAAGATAGCCAACAAAAAGCACGATATAATTGCCCTAAGGCTGTACGACAGGCACGAAGAAGAGTTCCCCAACATGGGCCTCATCCCCGTAAGGGACGAAGAAAGCGGCACTATCCAATGGGTAGATACCGCCAACCCCGAAGTGCGCGGCGCCTTTAGGGCTGATGCCTTGCGCAGAAACGCTGGTATTAAAGAAGCCTTCAAAAAATCGGGTGTGGATTTTGGCGACATAGGCACCCACGAAAACTACGTTAAACCATTGATGACATTATTTAAAAAGCGGGAAAGCAGACGATAAATGAACCAGTATTTTAAATATTTAATTGTTTTACTTTTCGCCATCGGCGGCATACAGCAGGCAAGGGCGCAGGCCGTAAAGGTTGATGCGCGCCTGGAAAAAGCCACTCTACCAATTGGCGATCAAACCAAGCTGCACATCACCGTAAGGTTTCCGGCTAAGGATAGCGTGAACTTCCCTACATTGGCCGATAGTATCAAAGCCAAGCTGCTCATTGTAAGTGTAAACAAGCCCGATACCAGTTTCGATAAAAGCGATATTAGTATAGAAACCATCGACAGGAGCTATACCCTAACCTCATTCGATAGCGGACAATATGTAATACCCCAGTACGAGATCAAAACCAAAGGCGGTATTTTTAAAACTCCCGAGCTGGTTTTAACCGTTAAAGGTATAGCCGTTGACACCACCAAAGGCGTATTTGATATCAAAGAACCATTAAAAATAGATTACTCGTGGAAAGAATGGCTGCGCGATAACTGGCCTAAAATAGCTTTCCCAATATTGGCCATTTTGGTGATAGCGGGTATTATTTACTATCTGCGCAAGCGCCCTAAAAAAGAAATTTCCGTTGCACCGCCCGAACCGGAGAAGCCTGCACATGTGCTTGCTTTAAACAAGCTATACGCCCTGCAAGAACAAAAACTATGGCAGCAAAACCGGATAAAAGAATACCATAGCGAGATAAGCGATATTTTGCGTGATTACCTGGAGAAACGTTATCACATTCACGCCAACGAGCAAACTACGGACGAGATCTTCGCCAGTATCCGCTACATGGAAATTGCAGAGCCTGATCGCGCCAAGCTGAAACAGATTTTGATAATGGCCGATCTGGTAAAATTTGCCAAGGAGAAACCGCTTGCCGCCGATAACGAGTCCAGCATGAACAACGCGATAGATTTCGTAGTAAAAACTCAGCGCGAACCTGTTAAACCAACCATTAAAAAAGAAGGAGAGGGTGATGAGTAGCGCGGTAGCTTTTAAAAAGCATGGGGTCCGTGCGATTCCCTCCCAATGGGAGGGTGTAGGGAGGGGTTTCTACGCAAACCGATCAAAAAGTTCATTTCTAATTAGGAAAGGAGAGGGTGATGAGCTGGTTTAAAGGAATTGAATTTGCCGCACCGGGTTTTTTCTGGCTGCTCATCATCATCCCGTTGATGGTGGTATGGTATTTTTGGCAACCCAAAAGGCAGCAGGGTACATTGAGTGTACCTACTTTAAAAGGCTTTAGCAAGTACTCAAAATCGTGGTTTCCGTACTTTAGGCATAGTGTTATTGTTTTGCGATGCCTGGCGCTGGTGGCTTTAATTATAGCTTTAGCTCGGCCGCAATCTTCCCTAAGCTGGCAGAATAGTACTACCGAGGGTATTGATATTGTGATCGCATCTGATATATCGGGCAGTATGCTGGCCGAAGATTTTAAACCCAACCGTTTAGAAGCAGGTAAAAACATCGCGATTGATTTTATCAAGAACCGGCCGGATGACCGTATCGGTTTGGTGATCTTCAGTGGTGAGAGTTTTACGCAATGCCCCTTAACTATTGATCACTCGGTTTTGATCAACCTTTACCAGGATATTAAGAACGGAATGATTGAAGACGGTACCGCCATTGGTATGGGATTGGCTACCGCCGTTAACCGCTTAAAAGATAGCAAGGCTAAAAGCAAGGTAATTATTTTGCTGACGGATGGTGTGAACAACAGCGGCTCAATTCCGCCCATTACTGCTGCGGAGATTGCCAAGCAGTTTGGTATCCGCGTGTATACGGTGGGTATCGGTACCATTGGCACAGCGCCTTACCCGGTACCATCGCCTTATGGCGGGGTGGTATACCAGCGTATGGAGGTAAAGATAGACGAACCAACTATGACCAAAATTGCCCAGATCACAGGTGGCCAATACTTCCGTGCTACTAATAATGAATCGCTTAAAGGGATTTATGGCCGGATTGATCAATTGGAGAAAGCCAAGATTGATGTAACCCAGTACCGCAAAAAAACTGAGATGTTTTTGCCTTTCGCCATCATCGCGCTGGTGTTGTTATTATTAGAATTTGCATTGAAAAACACAATATTTAAAGGAGCCCTAACCTAAGCTATGATACGTTTTGCACATATCGAATTTTTATGGGGACTGCTGCTTATCCCCATCCTCATCATTTGTTTTATACTGGTGAGCCGCTGGAAAAAGAAGGCTCTGGCCAAATTTGGCGATAAAAAAGTAGTGATGCTGATGATGCCCGAGGTATCGTTATCAAAACCCTGGCTCAAATTTATTTTGTTTGTGATAGCCTACGGATTGCTGTTAATTGGCGCTGCCGACCCGCAAATAGGCTCCAAACTCGAAGAGGTAAAACGCAAGGGGGCCGATATTATGATACTGCTGGATGTATCCAACAGTATGCTTTCGCAAGACTTGGCTCCCAACCGTTTGGAGAACGCCAAGCGGGCTATATCGCAACTGATTGATAACATGCACGATGATAGGATAGGTATTGTGGTATTCGCCGGTCAGGCTTATGTGCAATTGCCTATCACTACCGATTACAGCGCCGCCAAGCTGTTTTTAAATACCATTAACCCGGATATGGTGCCTACACAAGGTACGGCCATAGGCGCGGCCATTGATATGGGGATGCAGAGTTTCGATTTTAAAAATGGCACCCCGAAATCAATGATCGTAATAACCGACGGCGAAAACCATGAGGATGATGCCGTAGCCGCCGCCAGCAATGCCTACGATAAAAAGGTAACGGTAAATGTAGTAGGAGTAGGCTCGGCCGAGGGCGCCCCGATACCGATCATCAAAGATGGTAAGCAAGCCGGTTTCCATACCGATAGCACCGGTAAAGTGGTAGTGAGCAAGCTTGACGAAAACATGGGTAAAGAAATTGCCAGCGCGGGTAATGGCGTATACGTGCGAGCTACCAACGCGAGCAGCGGTTTGAATATAATTATGGATCAGATGAGCCGCATGGATCGTAAGGATTACGACAGTAAACAGTTTAAAGATTTTGAAGACCGTTTCCAGATCTTGGTAGCATTGGCGATCATCTTATTGATCGTTGAGTTTTTTATCTCGAACCGTAAAAGTTTACGCTTAAGCCGCATGAAATTATTTGAAGTGAAGGAGAGGCAGGAGATATGAAAAAGTACTTTATAGTGATGGTTTTGGTGCTTTCCGCTTCCGCGATATACGCGCAGAAGGAGAAGGCCGATATCCGCAAAGGAAACCAATTATACCAGGACAAGAAATACAAGGAAGCTGAAGAAGCCTATAAAAATGGCGTAGCTAAAAAGGACCAGAGCGTTGAGGGTAACTTTAACATGGGCGATGCACAGTTCAGGCAAAAGAATTTTAAGGATGCTCAAACCCAGTTCACCAAAATTGCCGAGACGGCTAACAATAAAAACGTAGCGGCATCGGCTTATCATAATTTGGGTAATTCGCTCCTGCAATCGCAAAAGCTGGAAGAGAGCATTGACGCATACAAAAAGGCGTTGATGAATAACCCGAAAGACGATCAAACCCGTTATAACTTAGCCTACGCCCAGAAAAAATTGCAGGATAAAAAGGATCAGGATAAGAAAGATAAAAAAGACAATAAGGATAACAAAGACAAGAAAGATCAGGATAAAAAAGATCAAAATAAAGATAACAAAGACAACAAGGATAAAGATAAAAAGGACCAGGACAAGAAAGATCAGGATAAGAAGGATCAGGATAAAAAAGACCAGGACAAGAAAGATCAGCAGGGGCAGCAACCCAACAAGGTATCAAAAGATGATGCCGAGCGCATGTTGGAGGCCCTCAACAATCAGGAAAAGCAAACACAGGATAAATTAAAAAATAAAAAGTTAAAAGGAGCCAAAGTAGCGATATCGAAGGATTGGTAAGATAAATAGGTCGCCAATTAAAAGCGGTGGCCTTGTGCGATTCCCTCCCAACGGGAGGGTGTAGGGAGGGGTTTATACGTAAGCATGTCGCATATCCCCTCCCTGCCACAACACAACCAATCGCACCCCTCCCGTGGGGAGGGAATAAAAATAACGCTAATCCCCTCTTACTTTTAAACTAATAAATGACCATCAAACATTACATATTGACCCTCTTACTTTTCTGCACCACGGCGGCAATGGGCCAAAGTTTTGTGGCCCAGGTAAGCAAAACGCAGGTAGCCACCGGCGAAGTGTTTGAGGTGCAGTTTACCTTGAATGCCAGTGGCGATAAGTTTACGCCACCAAACTTCGCTGGCTTCCAGGTAGTGGGTGGGCCCAACCAATCGCAAAGCATGAGCTCTATTAACGGGCAGGTTACCCAAAGTGTATCTATCGGGTATGATCTGGTGGCCGATAAGGTTGGTACTTTTACCATTGGCTCGGCTTATATTGTGATCAATGGCAGGCCGGTGAGTACAAAGCCAATTGTTATAACGGTAGTAAAAGGTAATCCGCAGGCACAACAACGTCAGCAACAACAGCAACAGGCACAATCGCCATTTGATAACACACCGCCCGATGCTCCGGGTGCCGATATGAAGAAGAACATCTTCATGCGCGCCGTAATTGATAAAAGCAGGGTTTATTTAGGCGAGCAAATTACGCTCACTTACAAGCTTTATACCCGTGTTTCGCTGGTGGCGAATGATCTGGATAAAGCGCCCGATCTAAATGGTTTCTGGAGCCAGGATGTGAACAAAAACCAGCAACAGAATATCCCATGGAAAATGGAGGTTTATAACGGACAGCGTTATAATGTTGCCGAGGTCAAGCAAACCATCCTTTTCCCCGAAAGGGCAGGAAACTTAACCATTGACCCATTGGCGATGACGTTTGTGGTTCGCAAAGCCTTGCCGGCGCGCGATGTGATGGAGCAAATGTTTGGTGGCCGTACCGAGGATGTGAAAATTAAGGTGGCCAGTCCGCCGGTAACTGTGCATGTACAACCCTTGCCCGAGGCCGGCAAACCCGCCAGTTTTACAGGAGCGGTAGGTACATTCGCTATTGAGGGTACTGTTGATAAACGTGAATTAAAAGCCAACGAGGCGCTTAACTATAAACTCAAAATAACAGGTTCGGGTAATATTAAATTACTAAAAGAGGTTAACATTAACCCGCCAACAGATTTTGAGAAGTACGATCCTAAAATTACCGATGCCGTTACCGAGAGCATCAAAGGGGTATCTGGCAGCAGGGAGCTGGCTTATTTGATGATACCAAGGCACGAAGGGACTTATACTATTGAACCGGTGCAATTCTCGTATTTTAATCCTAAAACCAACAAATACGTAACGCTTACAACCCCGGTTTTCCCTATCAAGGTAAACAAAGGTACCGATGCGGCTGGCAATGTAACCAGCCTGGCCCCGGCAGATCAGCGGGATATTAAAATGCTGGCTAAGGATATCCGCTACATCAAATCATCAAGCCCCGATTTGTATAATGAGGGCGAAGCTTTCTTCGGTTCTGCCGGATATTGGTTGTTGCTGTTATTAGGCCCGCTGGCTTTTATAGGCGCATTCGCGTTCCGTAAACGCACCGAAGAGTTTAACAGCGATATTGTAAAAGTGAAAAACCGCCGTGCCGCAAAACTGGCCGCCAAACACATGGCTAATGCCGGTAAAGAAATGCAGGCAGGCAATACCAAAGCATTTTACGAGGCCGTATCTAAAGGTTTATACGGCTACCTGAGCGATAAGCTCAACATCCCGGCGGCCGATCTGAACCAGGAAAACATAGCTGCAGAATTAAAATTAAAAGGAGTTAGCGATGCGTTGATCAAAAATATGACCGATACGCTCGACCTGTGCGAAATGGCCCGCTTCGCACCGGTATCGCATGTATCGCAACAGCAGGTGTTTGACGGAGCAAAATCAACCATTAACGATATTGAAACCAATGTATAAAATGATGAAGCGCATAACATACCTGGTACTGTTGCTGGCTTTACCATTCACATCGTTTGGTAACGATGAAGTGAATACGCTTTTCGCGAAAGGCAACGATCAATACGCCAAAGGCAAATATGCCGATGCCGCTAAAACCTATCAAAGTATTTTGAATAATGGCAATCAATCGGCCACCGTTTATTTTAACTTGGGTAACGCTTACTACAAGCAAGGCGATATCCCATCGGCTATTTTATATTATGAAAAGGCTCATAAAATTAACCCCGGCGATGATGATATCAATTTCAACATCCAGCTTTGCAACTTAAAAACTACGGATAAGATAGACCCCACGCCCGATATTTTTTTAACCAAATGGTGGGAGGCTATTGTAATGGCGTTTTCGGTTGGTACGTTGGGTTGGCTAAGCATCCTGTTTTTTATTGCGGGAAGCGGAGTTTTTATCGCCTATCTGTATTCACAATCGGTTAGTTTAAAGCGCACCAGCTTTTTTACAGCGATGGGTTTAATAAGCATCGGTTTGATCACCATTATACTGGCCGCAACCCAGGTACATTATTTTGCATCGCATAAGCAAGCCATTGTATTTAGTAACGCTGTTAATGTGAAGAGCGAACCGGGAGCAGGCTCCAAAAACCTTTTTGTGATACACGAGGGTACTAAAGTGGATGTTCTGGAAAATAGTAACAATTGGATGCGGGTACGCCTGCTTAATGGTAATGAAGGCTGGATATTGGTTGGGGATGTGAAGGCGATATAGATACTAATTACTACAATCAACGGTGTAATAATTTGACTACCTAAGTATCTAAAATTCAATATCTGTTATAATTTTGGTTACTTTGTATTATACCTTCAACTGGCAATGCATTATTTAAAATTTACGACACTCTGTTTGCTTAGTGCAGCAGCTTTCATATTGCTTGACTCATCACCAGCCAAAGCGCAATCCGATTCTACCCAGTATAACCATAAGGAACTTTTTGGCCCCATAAACTGGCCTACTCCGGGTTCTGATCTGCGCTCACCAGGCGGCTCTCCGGGGCCCAGCTATTGGCAAAACCGGGCTGATTATCAGATTAAGGCCACTTTAACCGAAAGCCCAAAAGACACCACCATTACCGGTGAGGTAACCATATTATACACCAATAATAGTCCGGATAAGTTAGATTACCTGTGGTTGCAGCTTGATCAAAATATATTTAAACCCGGTTCGCGCGGTTGGGCTACCACACCTACCACAGGCGATAGGTTTGATGTAAAGGGTTTTAGTAGGGGTGGTTATCACATTACATCGGTTTCTGTAACTTATCTAACCAAAACTTATACCGTTAATCCGGTAATTAGCGATGCCCGCATGCAGGTGCGTTTAAGCACACCGCTTGGCGCCAAAGGCGATAAAATATCGGTAAAAGTAAACTATAGCTTTTCTATCCCCTTGTACGGGGCTGATCGTATGGGCCGCCAAAAATTTAAGGATGGTTACGTTTATGAGATAGCTCTATGGTACCCGCGCATGTGCGTATACGACGATGTTGAAGGCTGGAACACTTTGCCTTACATGGGTTTAGGTGAATTTTACTGCGAGTACGGCGATTTTGATTATTACATAACTGCGCCATCAAACATGCTGGTAGTGGGCAGCGGAGAGCTGCAAAACCCGGCACAAGTACTATCATCAACCCAAAACAGACGGTTGGATGCGGCTCGTGGCAGTGATAAAACAGTAATGATCATTACGCCTGATGAGGCTACAGCGCAAGGTAAGGTACCCACTATGGGCGCCCAAAAAACCTGGCACTTTAAAATGCAGAACAGCCGCGATGTGGCTTGGGCGGCATCAAAAGCCTTTGTTTGGGATGCGGCGAAGGTTAATTTCCCTTCGGGGAGGAAAGGTATAGCCATGTCGGCCTATCCGGTTGAAAGTTATGGTAAAGATGCCCACGAAGCCTGGGGCCGCTCAACCGAGTATCTGAAAAATAGTATGGAACTTTACTCGGGCCAGTACTTTGAATACCCCTGGAACTCGGCGGTTAATGTTGCCGGGGTAGCCTTAGGTATGGAGTATCCCGGTATTATTTTTTGCTTAAATAAGATAAAAGATAAAGAGCTTTGGGGCGATGTTACACACGAAATTGGGCATAACTGGTTCCCGATGATCGTAGGCTCGAACGAGCGCAAGTACATGTGGATGGACGAAGGCTTTAATACCTTTATAAACCATTACGCTGCTGATAATTTTAACAAGGGCGAGTACAGCGATAGCACCAAACGCTTAAGCCGCGATGATAAATTTATGAAGAGCTTGTTAGCATGTACAGATCCATTAATGACGCCACCCGAAGCCATTAACCTAAATAGCTATGTGTTATATTATGATAAAACCTATTTAGGTTTAGAAATTTTGCGCAACGAAGTACTTGGGCACGATAGGTTTGATTACGCTTTTAAAAACTATATTAAAAACTGGGCCATGAAACACCCAACACCATCAGACTTTTTCCATGCCATGAATAGTGCGGCGGGCGAGGATCTGAACTGGTTTTTTAAAAGCTGGTTTTACACAACATGGCAACTAGATCAGGCAATAGATCGGGTTGAATATACTGATAATGATCCCGCAAAGGGTGTGTTGATCACGCTGATCAATAAAGAGAAACTGGCTATGCCGGTTAGCCTTAAAATTATTCAGCATGGTGGTAAAACCGAAATTATACATCTGCCTGTTGAAATTTGGCAGCGTGGTTTTAAATGGAAGTTTAAATACTCTTCAACAAAACGGATAGACAGTATCACGCTTGATCCGGATAACCAGCTGCCAGATGTTGATCTTGAAAACAATACTTATAAAGATTCTAAAAAACAGAATTAAAACAGAAAGTACAAGTATATTACTTGTGGATTATTTTAGTTATAAGAAATATAATTTCAAATTATATAAACGATATAGTGTATTGTCGGGAAATAAAGTTTACCTTTAATCGTTCGACCTATTTAATTAATGAGCAAAAAGATAATTGTAATTGAAGACAATCATGACATTTTAGACATGATCGCTTATATCTTAGAGGATGAAGGCTACGAGGTGATATCGTCATTAGATGCTGAACCTTTAAATGATATTGAATCCCACAAGCCCGACTTAGTACTTTTAGACGATTGGCTTGCCGATGGCTATGGACACCAGCTATGCGGCCAGCTAAAAGCGAACCCTGCAACAAATCACATCCCTGTGCTGCTGGTATCATCGGTACAAAACCTGAAAGAATTAGCCAAACTGAGCAAAGCCGATGGCTACATTCACAAACCATTTGATATTGATTACCTGATAGATGTGGTAAAAGATCATCTGAAGGGATAAGTTATTTACTCCTGTGTCATTGCGAGGAACGAAGCAATCGCACGGAGACAGAGTGGACATGCCTATTCGTTCTGTACAGCTCGCGATTGCTTCATTCCTCGCAATAACACAATTTTGTTTATCTTGATTCTTGGTTCTGGTTTCTTGATTCTGATTCAATACGTTGCAACTCCCTCGCTGTTTTACTGCTTCCATCGTGGCTCCACCCGGGTGAGTTAAACAGGTATTTCAGTTTATTGGATAACCCGGGAGCTTTGCGCATATCCCCGATAAGTGCCCTCCACTCATGGAAAATGATATTCACCGGGCCCATATCCTGCGGTTGATGGGTTAGGCCATAACGTGTTGGCTCGGGCAGGTTCTCATCCTGATAGGTGCCGAATATTCTGTCCCAGATAATAAAAACCATCCCCATGTTTTTATCCAGATAAGGAATATTTGAAGCATGGTGAACGCTGTGCTGCGACGGGGTAACAAATATGTATCCGTACCATCGTGGTAAGCTGATCTTGTACCGGGTGTGTACCAGGTTGCCGTAAAGCTGTGTTACCAAATAAGCATACAAAATATCCAGGGCGTTAAAACCCATCAGCGCAAGCGGAAAATAGAAAAATACCCGGTACAAAGGCTCAAATACTGTACTGCGGAAACCTACCGAAAAGTTAAAATGCTGGCTGGAGTGGTGGGTTACATGCATGGCCCAAAACAGGCGGCAGTAATGGCCCGTGTAATGGAGTACCCAGTACAAAAAATCCTGCGCTATAATAAGCACTATCCAATAAACAATACGGTTACTGATAATGAACAGATGGTATTGCCAAACATAAGTAAGCACAAAAAAAGTAAAACCTTTAACCAACAGATTAAGGCAAAAAGCCAGTCCCGTAAGGTAAAGGTTATTTAATGTGTCGCGCTTTTGATAATATCTGCGGTTTTCGCTATAACTTAAGGTCATTTCAACCAAGGTTAAAACAACCAGCATTACCAATAAAAACAACGCGGCCTTATCTCTCAGCTCAAGCTGGTTCATATGCTAACGATGCGTAATATTTTAAACTATCGCAAAGTTCGTCATCTGTACAAATATTATCAATCTGTGTTTCGCCAATTTTTGTAAGCAGGGAGCAGTTAATTTTACCGCCTTGGTTCTTTTTGTCTTTCTTCATGATGCCGCGTAGCATGGGGTGGCAGCTTTCTTTAACATCATACTTACCGTAGATAGATAAAAAGGTATCGGTAATTTCTTGCAATGCCTCGGCAGATAAGCCTGCTTTCTGGTGTGATAACCAAGCCTCGCATATCATACCAGCAGCAATGGCTTCGCCGTGGGTAAGTGGGTTTTTATCGTTATCAAGCGAGTAGCTCTCTAAAGCATGGCCAATGGTATGGCCAAAGTTTAATATTTTACGTAAGCCGCGTTCGGTAGGGTCGGCCATAACTACCTTGTTTTTGATCAGGATAGATTCGTAAACCAACTCAGTTGAAGGCAACTCCAGGTTGCTCACCTTTAATTTCTCCCAATAAGCAACGTCGGCAATTAAGCCGTGTTTCAACATTTCGGCCAGGCCGCTTTTTATTTGGCGGGCTGGTAAGGTTTGTAAAAATGTATGCTCAATAAACACGGCTTTAGGCTGTGTGAAGGTGCCTATAATGTTTTTAAGGTTATCAATATCAATACCGGTTTTACCGCCGATAGAGGCATCAACTTGTGATAACAGGGTAGTAGGGATATGTATAAAATCGATACCGCGTTTGTAGGTTGATGCCGCGAAGCCGCCCAGATCGGTAACTACACCACCACCTAAATTGATCAATAAGCTGTTACGGTCGGCATCAAAATCGATCAGCATTTTCCATATTCCTATGCAAAAATCAATGGTTTTGCTTTCTTCGCCGGCGCTAATTTCTAATAGGTCGTATTTATCCGGGTCAACCTTGCTGGTAATGTATTCAAGGCAGTGTTTTGAGGTATGCTCGTCGGTTAAAATAAAAAAACGCGAGTACTTGCCATCGGCAATAAACTGGTTAAGGTGCGTAGCTATGCTGTCAAAATATATAGGGTAGCTAATGCTTTGTATCTGCTTCATCTGTTATTTAACGGTAATTTTTTTGCCACGAAATTCTACTACATCGCCCACCTTAACTTTAAGGCGTTTGCGGGTATCAATCTGGCCATTGTATTTTACTTCGCCCTGTGTTACAACAATTTGTGCTTCGCCACCGGTTTGTACCAGGTTAGTAGCTTTTAACAGTTGTATCATCGGGATGTATTCTCCGGTTAATTCGAATTCGATCATAGGAACGGCAAAAATAAACTATTCATCCAATAATGAGTTATATAAAAACGCATTTTATAAATTTGCAGTATGCTGACCTCAAATAACACCGATCCCCGCGAGGGGAAGCAACTATCTTTTGAAAATACCGAAGTAGCCTTCAGGCATACAAGCAATGCAGCCTTAAAGCGTGCCTGGTGGTTGTTTAAGCTAATTAATATTAATTTTTTGGTCAAGATCGGTCCGCCGGTAACCAATTGGGCGCTCAATATGCACCTGCCTATCAAGGGCATCATCAGGGCAACCATATTCAAACAATTTTGCGGTGGCGAAACCATTGCCGAGTGCGATAGTACCATTAAAAATTTAGCACAGGGCGGGGTAGGTACTATACTGGATTATTCGGTAGAGGGTGAAGATGAGGAAGCCGTTTTTGACGAAACCTGCCAGGAGATTATCCGCACCATACACCGCGCTAACGGCGATAAAAGCATCCCGCTAACGGTATTTAAAATAACCGGCGTTGGCCGCTTTGGTTTATTGGAAAAGCTTGACGCGAAGCAAGACCTGACCGAAGCCGAAAAAGCTGAATGGAAAAAGGTTGAGCAGCGTGTAACCATGATATGCAAAAAAGCATATGATTTAGGTATCCCTGTAATGATTGATGCCGAAGAAAGCTGGATACAAAACACCATTGACGAACTGGCCTTAACCATGATGGATGTGTTTAACAAGGAGCGGGCCATTATTTATAACACATACCAACTGTATAGGCATGATAAGCTGGAATCGTTACAGGAAGACCATGATATAGCTGTTGCCGAAGGTTTTATTTTAGGGGCAAAGTTAGTACGCGGAGCCTATATGGAAAAGGAACGCAGGCGTGCTATGGAAATGGGTTATAAATCGCCCATACAAACTACCAAGCAAGCTACTGATGATGATTATAACAAAGCTTTAGAATATTGCGTAGCCAATATTGACACCTTAGCCATAGTAGCGGGAACTCACAACGAAGACAGCTGCCAAATTTTAGCCGATTTGTTAGATCAATACCAGGTTAACCATAACCACCCGCACATCTACTTTTCGCAATTGTTAGGCATGAGCGATAACCTGAGCTTTAACCTTGCTGATTCTAAATACAACGTAGCCAAATATGTGCCTTACGGACCGGTGCAAGCTGTGCTACCCTACCTTTTCCGCCGTGCGCAAGAGAATACCGCTATTGCAGGACAAATGAGCCGTGAGTTGGGCTTGATTACGAAAGAGAAAAAACGCAGAACAGCCCCCCCCGCCCCCTAAAGGGGGGGGCTGTTGAATGGCTTCCGGAACGTTATACTGGTAAACGCTTGCAAGTCAGTTCCCCCTTTTAGGGGGTTAGGGGGCTCTGCTTCATTATCTCTGCAACACTCGCCCTCTTTTTATAATCTTTATCAAACTGTACAAAAGTGATTTTGCCGCTTTTGTTGATCACGTAGGTGGCTGGTACAGGTAGTACATGATCGGTATTACCGTTGTTTTTATCCAGATCAATGCCATAGGTTTTGTATTTGGTAACCATAGCTGCGTCCATAGTGTAATTCACACCGTAAGCCTTCATAATAGCATAGTCTTTATCCTGAACCATAGAGAATGATGCTTTTGTTTTTTCAACGGTTTTAGCAATGTTATCTTCGGTTTCGGGCGTAACACCAATAACATACGCGCCTTTGCCGGTTAGTAATTGTAGTGAATCTTGCAGTTGTTTGATCTGCTTGTTACAATACGGGCACCATTGACCACGGTAAAAAAACAGCACTACCGCTTTGTGGCTTTTTAAAAGTGATTTCAAGTCTAAGGTTTTGCCCGCGTTATCCTTAGCGGTAAATTGTGGGGCGGTGGCGCCAACTTTCAATCCGCTTTGCGCGAAAGTAGCCAGTGCAAATAATAAAGCAACGGATAAAATAAATATTTTTTTCATGATTGTTTTTAGTTTAGGATAAACATCACGCAAGGCAATATAGCTTTGCGTGATAGATTTGAGCAATTACATTTTGCTTGTGGTATCTTTTTTCATTTTTTTTGTACTCATTTTCTTTTTAGCCATCATCTTTTTCTTCTCCATCTTCATTTTAGATGTGTCTTTCTTCATCTCCATTTTAGAATCCATCTTGGAGTCCATCTTTGATTGAGCTTGAACAGACACAGTGAACGAAGTGATGATTAATGCGGCAGCAAGGCCTTTCAATAAATTTTTCATGTTGTTTTTAAGTTTATTTTAAAACTTAGTCGGCAAGGTGTGGGATACCTTACAACACATCAAAAAAATCTTTCGAAGGAAGTACGAGCGAAAAATCTTCTGAATTATTTTATCGCTAAATATGATAGCTGTAAATCAAAACTAATCAACTTGAGTATTGAAGATGAGCCCTCAATACTCAAGTCTTATCTAATCTTTCTTATACAAAACGCCAGCAATCTCAGCAGACATCTTAATGCCCTTGATCATTGCCGAACTAAAGCCATTATGCTCCATCTCGTTCAAACCGGCAATGGTACAGCCTTTTGGCGATGTAACCTTATCAATTTCCGATTCCGGGTGACTGGCCATTTGCAACAACAGGTCGGCTGCGCCTTTAGCGGTTTGCGCGGCCATTTTAAGCGCGTCATGCGCGTGGAAACCAATCTCTGTACCACCTTGAGATGCCGCACGTATAGAGCGTAAAAAGAAGGCTATCCCACAAGCGCATAAAGCCGTGGCCGATGTCATCAGTTCTTCGTTAATTGGTATCGTAACACCAACGGTATCAAACAATTCTTTCACCAATGCAATACTGCCCTTATCAGCATTATCACTGCCAATACAGGTCATTGATGCGCCAATGGCAATAGCCGTGTTCGGCATGGCACGCACAACAGGCACATCAATATCTAAGTACTTACGTACATCGGCACAGCTCACGCCCGATATTACCGATATCAGCAAGTGCTTCTTCGGCTTAATGCTATCCTTTATCTCGTCTAATAATTTATTCAATTGTTGTGGTAATACAGCTAAAACAACAATATGCGCCTTGCTTACCGCTTTTGCATTATCGTCGGTAACTTTATAACCTATTTTGGCCAGATCATCCAGCAACGCTATATTTCTGCGGGTTAAGGTAATTTGCTGTGGCTGGTAAATGCCGGCCTTAACCAATCCTTTAGCTAAAGCTAAACCAATGTTTCCGCTCCCTATTATCGCGATGTTTTTTTGTATGTTCATATCCTTGTACTTAAGCGGGTTCCAAATGATTTATTGTTTTTGAGCTGGCCCAACTCATCAGCATGGCCAATAATTACCGCTTTTACGCCGCATGCAATAGCGGTAAAAGCATTATCTAACTTGGGTAACATACCCCCTGCAATAATTTGCTTCTCTTTTAACTCCTCGTAGCGCTGCGGGTCAATCTCCCGTATCAGCGAATCCTCATCATCAATATCCTGCAAAACACCCTTTTTCTCAAAGCAGTAAATAAGCGTTGTTTCGTATAAGTTTGACAAAGCCACCGCCAAAGCAGATGCTATGGTATCCGCGTTGGTATTCAATAACTGCCCTGCGCCATCGTGCGTTAAAGCGCAAAAAACAGGTATAAATCCGGCTTCCATCAAGTTTTTCAGGTTGCCTGGATTTATCGAGTTGTTATCAATATCACCAACAAAACCATAATCAATGGTTTTAACCGGGCGTTTTTTAGCTAATATAAAATTACCGTCGGCACCTGTTAAACCAATAGCATTACATTGAACGGCCTGTAACGATGCCACAATGTTTTTGTTGATCAATCCGGCATAAACCATCGTTACCACACGGAGGGTCTCAATATCGGTGATGCGGCGCCCATCAACCAGTGTAGCCTCAATACCTAATGTTGCCGATAGCTGCGTAGCCACCTTGCCGCCACCATGAACCAGTATCTTAAAACCATCAAGCGCCGCAAAATCCTTTAAAAACCTGTGCAGGTTTTCAGAGTTATCAATTACGTTTCCGCCTATTTTGATGATGTGTAAATTCATGCTTGTTAGATTTCCGGTTAACGGACTATTAATATATGCAAATATAAGCCGTAACATGCAATTTGTACAATATTCAACATATAAAACAATTTGTTACCACTTTGTCAACATTTAATTAATTAAATTTCAATTTGCTGCAAACATAAATGCTATTGTTACCTTTATTTCAAAGGCAGCATATTTGCTTTATTGATGTTATGCAGTTAAACGAAATAACCCATCACCCCAGGGTAGTAATTATAGGCGGTGGCTTTGGCGGGATAGAATTAGCCAAAAAACTAAAAGACAAACCCGTTGAGGTTATCATGGTTGATAAAAACAATTATCATACCTTTCAGCCCATGCTTTACCAGGTTGCCATGGGCGATATCGAAGCCGATTCTATAGCCTTTCCTATCCGCAAAATATTTACCGGGCAAAAAAATTACACATTCCGCATTGCCAAGGTAGACCGGGTTAATCCCGAAAAAAACACCATTGATACCGATATTGGCGAAATAAAATACGATTACCTGGTAATGGCAACCGGATCGGATACCAATTACTTTGGCAACGATGAGTTAAAACATCGTACCATGGCCATGAAGAGTATTCCCGAAGCACTTAACATCCGCAGTCTCATACTGCAAAATATTGAAAAGGCTTTGGTTGCTAAAGATGATGTTGAACGCGATGCCTTGTTAACCTTTGTTGTGGTAGGAGGGGGGCCAACCGGAGTTGAACTTTCGGGCGCGTTAGCCGAAATGCGCAACTACGTTTTAACCTATGATTATCCCGAACTGAAGAAAGAAGATATGAAGGTTTACCTGGTTGAGGGTAAATCTGAAGTGCTGGCGGTAATGTCGCCACAGGCATCAAAAAAGGCTAAAGATTATTTGATAGGATTAAATGTAATTGTAACCAACAGCGTGCATGTTAAAAGCTATGATGGTTGCGATTTGGTGATAGATGATGGTACAACTATTCAAACCCGCAACGTACTTTGGGCGGCCGGTGTAAAAGGCAAAGTGCTTAAAGGCATTCCCGAAGGTGTAATAGTGCGGGGCAACCGTATCCAAACCGACGAGTTTAACCGTGTAGCAGGCTATATCAATTTATTCGCCATAGGCGATGTTGCAGCCGTGGTTACGCCCGAAACGCCCGATGGCCACCCCGGTGTAGCGCCGGCAGCTATACAGCAAGGCAAGCACTTGGCAAAAAATCTGATCAAAATAATCAACGGCGAACAACCCGAGCCGTTCAAATATTTCGACAAAGGCTCTTTAGCCACCATTGGTAAAAATTTGGCTGTTGCCGATTTAGGCAAGATACATCTGCAAGGCTTCTTCGCCTATATCATCTGGGGAGTTGTTCACCTGTTATCGCTCATTAGCTCGCGTAACCGCCTCATCGTTTTTATCAACTGGATAGGCAGCTATTTCAGCAACAACAGTGGCTCGCGCCTTATTATTCGCAAATACGATCCCGAAACCATGAAAACTGAATAATAACTAATAAAGCGCCTATGAGTACCTACACCGTCGTCACTATATTGGTAGCCATCAGCGCTTTCTTTTCCTACCTTAACGCTCGCTTTTTAAAACTTTCGGGTACTATCGGTATTGTTACAATTGCCACCATAGCATCAATTCTGATCATTGTTTTTGGCGA
This sequence comes from Mucilaginibacter sp., assembly GCF_039921305.1. Taxonomy (GTDB): domain Bacteria; phylum Bacteroidota; class Bacteroidia; order Sphingobacteriales; family Sphingobacteriaceae; genus Mucilaginibacter. Next base: position 148,613 of record NZ_JBDSCA010000023.1, on the reverse strand, counting down.
ATCTATTCCATCTGTTAACAGGTTTATCAATGCCCTTACCGCCCACATGGATCTTAGCGATACGCTGCTTGATACCATGCTCGGTTTCCTGCTCTTTGCTGGCTCGCTTAACTTTGATATCAATCGGCTTAAAGGCCAGATAAAGCCGGTGCTTATCCTCAGCACTATTGGTGTGGTGCTTTCTACAGCTATTTTTGGAGCGCTGTTTTACGTAGTATCCATGTTGATACATATCCAGGTACCCTTTGTTTATTGCCTTCTGTTTGGAGCCTTAATATCGCCAACAGATCCGGTAGCTGTTTCATCTATCCTCAAAAAATCAAAGATACCCAAGCACCTCGAAACCATCATCACCGGCGAATCGCTCTTTAACGATGGCATAGGCCTGGTACTTTTTATTACGCTTTCGCAGATAGCACGGCAGCGCAAAGTGGAGATACCATTTGGGAAAATAGCACAATTATTTTGTACCGAAGTTTTTGGCGGCTTGATCCTGGGCCTTATAATGGCTGTCATTATTTACCGACTTATGAAAGCTGTAGAAGATTTTCAAACTATCATCATCCTTTCGCTCGCCTTGGTAATGAGCTTAACGGTGCTTTGCAGCCTGTTACACTTTTCGGGCCCGCTAAGTGTAGTTACCGCCGGACTTTATATTGGTAGTCATGATTTAACCAGCGACGAGCAGGGAAGCCGCACACGTCAATTTATGGAACGCTTCTGGAAGCTGATTGATGAACTGATGAACACCATCCTTTTTGTGATGATAGGCTTGCAATTACTCAAACTACCCTTTGTTGATGATTACTGGCGAAGCGGCCTCTTAGCCATTGTGGTAATTCTTATAGCCCGCGGACTAAGCGTTTGGCTACCCGTAACTTTATTAAAACGTACGCTCGATCTGAATTACAAAAGTATCTTCATTTTAACATGGGCTGGTTTGCGCGGCGGCATTTCTATAGCACTGGCCCTTTCCTTACGGGAATCTAAATATAAAGAACTCATTATAGCCAGTTGTTATTTTGTGGTTATCTTCTCCATTATAGTTCAGGGTTTAACGCTCAATAAAGTGATCAGGCTGGCCTTAAACAAAAAGGAACCCGAACCTTAATAAACAAAAAAGTCCCGAATCATTGATCCGGGACTTTAAATATTCTGCGTCAGCTTTTATTATGGTTTTACAGGTGTACCTGTATTATTATCAGCTGGCGGTGGGGTAGTAGTTTTCTTTTTAGTATCTGTTGCTGGTTTCTTAGTTTTTGGAGCCTTAGTTTTATCCGGTACAGATACCGCGGTGATATTGGTTTGGTAGTTCCAAATGTTTTTCTTGTAATCAGCAAGCTTTTTCTCAATACGGACAGCTTCTTTAGCTTGCTCTTCCGGAGTTTTCATGTAATCTTTAATACGGTTCCCTTTCGGATTTGATTCTTCAACTATCACAGAGTTAAACTGGCGTTGTAAAAACATATCATCCATACTTACATCATACATGTTATGGTCTGCATCAGATACGTCCATCTTAGCAAAAACCTCACGGCACTGTTTGTATTTTAACCAAACTACCGGTTGTGTACCTACAGTATCGCCATTTGATAGCTTTAATACAATTAGTGGTGCAATACCAATAATATGTGTTTCAACTTTTGCGCGTTGTTTATCGTAATAAACATCCTCCTTAATACGGTAACCAACTACCTTATCTGGCGAAAAATCGTTCAATTGTTTTACGCTACCAATTTTATTACCGTCTTTATCTAATTGATCAACTAATGCGGTATCAACCATTTTACCCATAAATTGGTTATAAGTTAAAGGCACGGTAAAAGCATCACCATTTGGGTTAATTTTGGCAACCGCGGTTGCATCATAAGGGGTAATTATGCCATCCTTAACACCTTTCAATATAGCCTCAATTAAAGTTGCGCCTGTTGTATTAAACTTGGCATTACGGGCATCTTTAAAGCTGATATCGCGTTTGTACCTATGGTAAAATTTAACGTTGTTTTCGCTGGGTTCAAAAATCTGAAATGGCCTGGCTTTGGTTATTACAATACTTTTTAAATAACCATCGTCACTATCCGGTACTGATTTTATGGTATCAATTTTATTATTGGCAGGTAAAATGGCCAAAGAGGCCGCAGTTGTATCAGGCTTTACCGCAGCCACCGGTTTTGTTGTTTTTTTAGTGGTTTTTGCCCTGCTTTTCTTTTTGGATTGCGCCATTAAGCTCAGGCTGCCAGCCAATGTAATAAACAAAACAATTATGAATTTCTTTTTCATGCTATTAACCGTTGCTATTCTTATTCAATTTATTTGTTTGTCACTATTTACCCGGAGCTGCTTGAACGTTAGGCTTTTTGCTCTTCTTTTGAACAGGCATTTTTTTAGTTCCAATTTGTTCTGTGATCAGGTCAGGAGCTGCCATTGCGCATCTAAAACCAATATATGAGTGAGCAACATTTTGTACTTCGTAGTTACGTGTTGCAGTATTCAGGTCAGTAGCGTTATCTTTCCATGAACCACCTCTTACAACTTTACGTTTCATCACATCTACATCATCATCAGGTGCATCCAATAACAAAACCGGATCACGATCTTCAACAAATTCAAAAGCCGATGGACTATAGGCATCTAAGGCCCACTCAGCAACGTTACCTGCCATGTTGTATAAACCAAAAACGTTAGGAGCATATGATTTTACCGGTACTGTTTGTATGGCGCCATCGCGGGTGTAATTACCTTCGCCTTGTTTAAAGTTAGCTATTGGTAACACCTTTTTTGTTTTAGGTTGAATGTATGATGGTACAACGTTTTGATCTTTAGTTTGAACGTTGCCTGTCGCGTTTTCAATATTTAACTCTCCTCCTGATGCAGCATACTCCCATTGAGCCTCTGTTGGCAAACTAAAACTCAAACCCATATCTACCAAGGCCGCATCGCTTGTTCCGCTTATAATGTTTCTCCAACTTGCATACGCACGGGCCTGTTTCCAGGTTACACCAACAACCGGATAATTATCAAAACCCTTGATTAAGAAATAATTATTTACCAAAAAATCTGATTGTGAATTTGGGAAATCTGATTGCCAAACATTATTGTTTGGCATAATTTTAACCGTATCTGTTACACTTTTGCCTGCATTAGGGCCACCTGCCTGTACATGTGTAAAAGCAAATTTAAGCATGTCCTTATTTAAAGTTTTGCGCCCGTTCACCATAGTTACTAACGCCGGAAACTTTTCGCTATTGCTCTGCCAGAAAGGAATTTTGCTATTCATGTCAATATTGCTCCAGTTAATCCTTCTCGCTACAGAATCAGCTTTAGCGCCTTTAGTAGTAATTTTGCTCTTGCTTTTTATTTTAGCATCGTAAAAATACTTTTTATCACTTTTTAAGTAAGTGCTTACAGCAACCGAATCAGCAACCCAATCAACAAACTTGCGGTATTGTTTATTGCTTACTTCGGTTACATCCATAAAGAACGAACTTAAACTCACCCTACGGGTTGTGGTGTCGCTATTTGTAGAATCTTTAATGGTTGTGCTTTCAAATATAGTACCCGCCGGAACATATACCATACCCGGAGGAGCGGCAATTGTTTTACCTATGTATGGCCTAACATCAGCAGGTAGCTCGTATATAGGTTTTTGCGTTTTACACGCGAAAAACAAAGCTGATGTAGCTAATAAGGCTATTTTTTTGTGATTTGAACTCATCTTTATCTTTAATAATTATTTCTTGTGTTTACTAAAAATTAATCTGCGTTAACAGTTAAATTAAAATTTGTAACGTAAGTTTATGGAACCTAGAAAAAAGGCTTGGTTTGAACTTTTACGGACATAAAAATACAAACCATTATCAGGTGTATAATCAAGTGTACTTGGCTGATACCCATCAAAATAAGCATTCTGAACCATATTATATTGGAAGTTAGGATTCAATTCAAACTTATCACTTCCTCCGAAACCGCGTAACGAAATATTGGTACCAAAGCTAATAGGTATATATAATGAAGTACCCGATGGTTTTGTTTTACTAGGAGTTAAATTATAGTTAGGGTAACTTCCGGCTATTCCATTAGGATCAGTTAACGAAGCTATTCCGGGTTTAGGAGTTTGCGTATAGTTAGTTAATGCCACTTGTGCATTAACCTCGCCAACACCCACGCCAACATATATCCTTTTTAGTGCATCCTGAATCGCGCTATGTGATTTAAAATCAGAAAACTGGCCTACTGCTATTTTGAAATTTAAATTACCACCATAATAAGTAACTGCGGTTTGTTGATAATATAATTTATTTTTAGCGTCAACACCTTTTAGCTGTCCAAATTGTCCTTGTAAACCAATACTGAAATAGGGGTTAAGGTCATAATCAAGTGATAACAATCCTGCTGGGGATATCGGATTTGAGCTCCAATTTGACATTAATAAGCCCGCACCAGCTCCAATCCCCAATCTTATTCCTTTTTTATTAATCCCGTAATAATAGTCAACCTGACTGAATGCTGGTAAAGAAGAAAGAATACTTCCCAGCATAACCAACATAAAAGAAAATAAGTATGTCTTATGTTTAAAAAGAGGTAGAATTTTCACTTTCATAGACCGGTAGTTTTGCATTTGTAAAAATATAAAATTTTTCATAAATACAAACTATTTACGGTTTTGATAACCAAATAAAATTTTTGTATTGTTTTTTATGAAAGAATTTTAATTTAAATGCAGTTTAAATATGTTTATCGTATTTTAATAATTGGAGTCGTAGTCCGTTGTGGGTTAATTATTAATTAATAAATCATATCAATACTGAAGAGCCTACTTTGCCGTTTAATTAGCGTAATTAAACTTTGTAAGATATTAATACAAGTACAGGCAGATGTGGATTTAACTTATACAAGAATGTTATTTATGCTATTTTTTTGATATAATGGTTTTAACACAATCATTATACATGTAAATATTAGCACAATTTTTTACTTCTTGCATGTTAAAAAGGGGCTAAAAGTAATGTCATTTAAATTTCATATATTGGCCCAATAATGCAAAATTACACCCTAATTAATTCTATTTTCTATTTTAATCCCCCCAAATGGCATTTTTAGACCATGTATTAGAGCCGCCTGCATATGGCTGGCAAGATGATGACGGTAACCTTATAAAACCAACGGCAAAACAGATCTGGACAGAATTTTTTTCCCGCTTAAACGTATTTTCTGATCGTAAAAACTGGCTTGGTTTTTTTAGTTGGTTAAAAGTAATATGTCTGGCCCCGTTTTTTTTCTTGTTCATATTTAAATTTTTTAGTGTGTGGATGCTTTTAATAGCATTTTTATACAGCATGATAATTATGGGTACACATGGTACCATATGGTATCACAGGTATTGTACGCATGGTGCTTATAAGTTTAAAAATAACTTTTGGCGTTTTGTAACTCAAAATCTTACCCTTAAAATTATCCCCGAAGAGATATACGTAATATCACATCATGTGCATCATGCCAAGTCAGATCAACCTGGCGATCCTTACAATGCGTTTGGCGGGTTTTTATATTGCTTTTTAGCAGATGTGAACCACCAGCCCATAGCCAAAAACATGAGCGCTGCCGATTATGATCGTGCGGTTCAGCTAATGAAACATACAGGGCTTAAAACCAATAGCTATGCAGGATATCAAAAATGGGGCTCGTTAGCCAGCCCCGGTATGGCAGTTTTATATTGGATAATTAATTGGTCGGTTTGGTATGGTATCTTTTTCCTGATTGGCGGGCATGCCCTGGCCTGTACTATTTTTGGGGCTGCCGGTTTTTGGGCAGTAGGCGTACGTACCTTTAATTACGAAGGGCACGGTAAAGGTGAAGATAAACGTAAAGACGGTGTGGATCATAACCGGAATGATATGTCTATCAATCAGCTTTGGCCTGGTTTTGTAGCCGGCGAGTGGCACAATAATCACCATTTGTTCCCCAAAAGCGCACGTACAGGCTTTATGCCTTACCAGGTTGATTTCGCCTGGTATTATATTAAGTTTTTAAGTATGATAGGGGGGGTAACCTTTTACCGCGATTCCAAAAAACAATTCATGGAACAATATCATGAGCCATATTTAAAGAGTAAGGAAATGGTAGTCGAATCAGTCCCCGAGGTTTTAGTTGCTGATTAAGAAGATAAAAAACAAAATAATACAAAAGGCTTTCAGATTTTCTGAAAGCCTTTTTTGTTGATCGTGTTGCCATTATCGGCTATAAGTTGAATTATGTTAGTTTTAATTGCCCCATTGTTTAAAAAGTTTAGATTAAAATAGAAGTATCCGAATAATAAAACGCATAAAAGTTACAGCGGTATTATTAATACCCGGCGATTTGCAGGGGGGAATTCGGGGTTAAAATATAGCCGGTTCTTCGGCCATCAGAATAACCCGTTTTAACAAGCTAGCCGCTTCATCAAATTTTCATATAAAATATCTTATTTTCACCAATCAAATAAAAACCTGATGCGCCACCTGATTAAACCTGCCATACTGCTATTGCTGCTAACTGCTGCCACTTTAACACAGGCGCAAAACTATGGCGGTAACCCACCCGAAATTAAATGGCGACAGGTTAATACACCCGAAGCACGTATCATTTTCCCTGCCGGGATGGATTCGGTAGGGCAGCGTGTGGCCAGCATTATAGCGCAAATGTACAATCGGATACAGCCAACCATTGGCCAAAAGCAAAGGCAGGTAAGCATTGTGCTGCAAAACCAAACTACACAATCAAACGGTTATGTGGGTTTGGCGCCGTTCAGAAGTGAGTTTTATTTAACGCCCGACCAAAATTCTTTTGAGTTAGGCAGCCTGCGCTTTGCCGATCAGTTATCCGTTCATGAGTTCCGCCATGTGCAGCAATTCAATAATTTTAATGTGGGCCTTTCGCATGTGTTGAGAATCGTTTTAGGCGAAGGCGGGCAATCCTTCGGTAACGAAATTGCCATACCCAATTGGTTTTTTGAGGGTGATGCCGTGTTTAACGAAACCTATGTTACCAACCAGGGCCGTGGCCGTTTACCTTACTTTTTTAATGGGTATCGTGCTTTATGGGCAGCAGGAAAAAACTACAGCTACATGAAACTCCGCAACGGGTCGTACCAAGATTACGTGCCCGATCATTACCCCTTAGGCTACATGCTGGTAAGCTACGGCCGAGAAAAATATGGTGAGGATTTTTGGAAGAATGTTACGCATGATGCCGCATCGTTATATCATTTCTACCCAATGCAATCGGCAGTAAAAAAATATTCGGGTGTTAAATTTGCCGACTTTTATCGAAGTGCTTTAAATCAATATTATCAGCAATTTAATAAATTCATCCCAGAAAAGGGTACAGCGAGTGATAATTACCAGGCGTTTGGTATGCCAGTAAGACAGGCAAAAGATTCCAACCCTCACCAACACTTTATCGCCAACCAGGAATATCCGGCCTATGTAGATGATAACAGCATCATCTACACCAAAACAACTTATGATAAGCCTGCCGTTTTTGTGATCAATACCAATGGTAAAGAGCGCGTAATTAAGGGGCGCAATTTCACTATCGATAATTATTTTGATTATCACGATGGCAAGATCATCTATGCATCATACCGCCCTAACCTGCGCTGGGGCTACCGCGATTACTCGGAGATAACCCTGGTTGATATAAAAACCGGCCAGGAAACCCGCGTTACCAAAAGTACCAAATACTTTTCGCCATCCATCAGTAACGATGGTAAGCGGATTGTGGCTGTGCAGGTATTACCCAATGGTACAAACCAATTGCATATTTTGGGTATAGATGGCAGGCTGATAACCGCCTTGCCAAATCAGGATAAGCTGTTTTATACCTACCCTAAGTTTTATGGCGATCATATCATTTCGGCAGTACGAAAGCAGGATGGCACCATGTCTATCGCTTCAACCGATGTGGCTACCGGTAATACCGAATATCTGCTGCCTTTCTCTATCAAACCTATAGGTTTTCCATCTGTGCGCGGCGATAAGGTTTACTTTTCGGCAACAGAGGGTGTGAATGATGGTTTGTTCGCGCTATCGTTAACGGATAAAAAATTGTACCGCCTGCAAAACGATACCCTTTTAGGCGATATAGGCAATTACCAGCCAACGGCATCGGCAAATAAACTGGCTTGGGTTAGCTTTACCGCCTATGGCTACGAAGTTCGACAGGCTGATAACAGCAAAATAAAATGGGAGCCATTGGAGGGCAACGCCATACCCGGTTCGTTACCGGATATGGACATCACGACGCTAAACAAAGGCAACGCGGTTAATCTGCTGGCATCGGTAAACAACACTCATCCCGAGGTTACCAAATATAATAAGGCCTTCCATCTGCTTAACTTCCACACCTTACAGCCCGATTTTGAGAGCCCCAATTACAAGGTTACCCTGCAAGGTAATAATGTGCTCAACACCATGATAACCGAACTATCATACAATTATAACAGCAACGAAGGGTACAGCGAGTATGGGTTGGATTTTATTTACGGGGCGTGGTTTCCGTACCTGTCTGCCGGTGCCGATTATATAGTTAACCGCGAAGGATCAGGCAGTAAGGGTGCCGTTTATTACGATCAGATTCAATATCATGGTGGTGTGCAACTGCCTTTCACGCTATCAAAAGGCCGTTTGGCAGCAGGTTTATCTGTGGGTAGCAGTTTGGTTTACAGCCGTAATTATTTTGACCCTCCGTACGATCTGCCTTCAAATAGTCGCGAATTATTGTACCTTAATAATTTTCTGAGCTTTACCAGCCATGGCCGCTCGGCTAAAAAGAATATTTACCCAAGCCTGGGTTTAAACCTGGGTTTGAATTATAAAAATGCTATTAATGGTTACCAGGGCAATCAGTTGTTGGCTACGGGTACGGTTTTCCTTCCGGGATTATTTGCCAACCATAGCTTGATATTTAACGGTGCCTACCACCAGCGTGATGCGTTAAATAAGGCTAATTTCTCTAACGATTTTACTTTCTCGCGTGGTTACAGCGCGGGTAATTTGTACCAGATCAGTAAGCTATCGGCAGATTATCACTTCCCTATCGCTTATCCTGATCTGGGTATCATTAATGCCGCCTATCTATCCCGCATCAGGGCCAACTTGTTTTACGATTATAGCTACGGTTATGACCCTACCTATTACAACATCAAAATAGATAACAACTTTAACACCGCCGGCGCACAGATAACCTTTGATGGCAAACTCTGGAACTTTTTCGACTACAGCGTTGGTATAAGATACAGCCACATGCTAAACGCCAACATCTTCAGCACTAACCGCAATGCTGATAGGGTAGAGATTGTGGTGCCGATAAGCATATTTTAGGAGGGAAGATGTAAAAGGTAAGATGGAAGATGTGTTTTGTGTCTATTTGTTTTGAGATGAAAGCTTAATACTTGCAAATACCCTTTTTAGTTCATCTTCGTAAAGCTCTCTTAGTATTCTTAACCAGTACACCGATTCTCTTGCCTCACGGTAGGCTATGGTAATTCTGTGATTGAAATCTTTTTTTGAAGAGGCGCCCTGGGCTTCTTCGTAATTAGCGCCGATGGAAGTTGCCAAAGTTCACATTTTCCATCTTACCTATTCCATCTTCCATCAAATTTACATTACCACACTATTAGCCAGTTGTATTAAGCGGCCAACACGGTCTGGATCTGTAACATGCATGGTATATTCCTCGCCCGAACCGCTGAATAAAATATTGGTGTTGCGATAAATCATTTTACTATCAACCCTTGATCGGGCCGATGCATGGAACTCCTTTGCGCCCGAGTAACGAACCAGATCGGCAATGTTGTATTCGTTTACACCGCTGCCGGGCATTATTTTTATGCGGCCTTTGGCCAGGCTTACCAACCTGGAAATAGTATTGGCGCCTTCCATGGCAGTACTTTTACCACCGCTGGTTAGTATTCTGTCGCAGCCAATTTCAATAATATCCTCAAGGGCCTCGTAATAATCCCGGCAAACATCAAACGCCCGGTGAAAGGTTACCTTTAAGCCGCCAATGCGGGCCAATTGAACCAGTTGTGCGCAGCGTTCTTTATCAATGGAGCCATCGGTTTTTAAAATGCCTATTACTATGCCATCGCAACCCTTTTCAATACAGGTTTGAATGTCAAGCTTCATTACTTCAAATTCCAGATCGCTATAAATAAAATCGCCGGTGCGGGGTCGTATTAAAACATACATTTCAATACTAAGTAGCTGGCGTACTATTTTTATTTGTCCACATGATGGTGTGGTGCCACCTTCGCGCAAATTATCGCAAAGTTCAACGCGTGTTGCACCGCCTTGCTGGGCAGCCAAAGCAGATGTTACGGAGTTTGCACAAACTTCGAGTGTTATCATTAGGGGGATCGGAACGTAACTTAATAGGTGAATCGGTACTAAATATAGTAAATATTTATCAATTCAATAAAAGCTTGGTCCATCGATTAACAAATCTTGCTTTTTAGCATCGCATACCGCGAACGAAAATCCTTTTTGTATCGCGTAAGCGCCGTACTCACCCTTTTTATTTATGGCCAAAAAACCAACCTGTATCTCTTTAGCGGTTTGCGGCTTCTTTTTGATGATCCGGTTAATGGCCTCTTTACACGCATCTTGTGGCGAGTAGCCGTGGCGCATCAATTCAACAACCAAAAAGCTGCCTACGTTGCGTATCACTTCTTCGCCCACACCGGTTGATGTTGCCGCGCCAATCTCGTTATCAACATACAAACCGGCGCCGATGATAGGGCTATCGCCTACACGGCCATGTAATTTCCAGGCCATTCCGCTTGTGGTACAGGCGCCACTCAGGTTTCCATGTGCATCCATAGCCAGCATGCCAATGGTATCATGGTTGGTTTTGCCGCCGGGCAATTCGGTTTTATAAAGCTTGTTTTCGGTATTAATTACGGGTTTGTACTTTTTGCCTTTGAGCCATTCTTTCCATGCTTTTTCCGATTCTGACGTTAACAGTTTCTCTTTCTTAAAACCATGCTCAATAGCAAATTGGGTAGCGCCATCGCCGGCCAGCATTATGTGCGGGGTTTTTTCCATCACCATGCGCGCTACCGATATAGGGTGGGCAATGTTTTCTATGGCCGCTACAGCTCCGCAATTACCAAATTCATCCATAATGCAGGCATCCAAAGTAACGTGGCCGTCCCTATCAGGATAACCCGCACGGCCAACGCTGTGGTTGTGCATATCGGCCTCGGGTATTTTAACGCCAGCCTCAACGGCATCAAGCGCGCGGCCACCCTTTGCTAAGGTTTTCCAGGCTTCCTGGTTGGCAGCAACTCCAAAATCCCAGGTTGATATTACAATGGGTTTACCGGTTATGGGTGCATGGTTATCATTTGATAATGGATTATTAGCAAAACCAGGTGCAGATACGGCTAATACAGAAGCGCCAAGCGCCGAAGCTTTTATAAATTTACGCCTGTTATACATAGGGGAATGTGTAAGTAGCTAATAAAATAGTGTGTGTACAATATTACCACAAGGTAAATCTTCTTGCGTTTAAATAAAAAATTATTATCATTTCTTCTATCGACTAAGTACATGGTGGAATATTTCACACTCCCCAATTTTTATTTACTTTTAGCTACAGCAATGGAAAGCAAAAACAACAAAAAAACCATCCGCGCATGGGCCATGTTCGATTGGGCAAATTCTGCCTATAACCTGGTGATCACTTCAACCATATTCCCGGCTTATTATGTGGCTATTACCGCTAATCTGGCCAACGGAAACCGGGTGAACTTTTTCGGCAAAAGCTTTGTGAATACCGCTTTGAGCGATTATGCTTTGGCTACCGCATACATGATCATGGTGTTGCTGCTGCCCATCCTCTCGGCCATTGCCGATTACCGGGGCAATAAAAAGATATTCATGATGTTTTTTACCCTGCTGGGTTCGGTAGCCTGTTGCGGACTGTATTTTTTTACACCCGATACCCTCGAAATGAGTATCATTTTGTTCGCCTTAGCGGCGATAGGGTATAGCGGCGGCTTTGTATTCTACAACTCATACCTACCCGAAATTGCAACCCTGGATATGCAGGATAGCGTATCGGCAAAGGGTTTTACATTCGGTTATGTTGGCAGCGTTTTACTGCAACTGATATGCTTCGCCTTTGTATTATCGCCCAAAACGTTTGGTATTACCGATGCAAGCTTCCCGGCAAGGTTGTCTTTTTTGCTGGTTGGTTTATGGTGGATCTGCTTTGCCATGATACCCTTTACCATACTACCCAAAGGCAGCCCCAATGCCGAAACCCATACGCATAACATTATTAAGGGAGGTTTTATTGAGTTGGCCAATGTGTGGCGTAAGGTTAAGCAAATGCCTTTATTGAAACGTTTTTTACCGGCCTTCTTTTTTTATTCTATGGGTGTGCAAACTATTATGCTGGTAGCCACCGGATTCGCGGCTAAAGAATTGCATATGGAAACATCGGCACTGATATCTATCATCCTTATCATCCAAATTGTAGCTATAGCAGGAGCAACCATTATGTCCAAACTGTCAGATAAAATTGGCAACGTAAAGGTTTTGCTCATCACGGTAGCGATTTGGATAGCGGTTTGTATTGCGGCTTACTTTACTACCACGGCTACACAATTTTATGTGGTGGCAGTTATTGTGGGTTTGGTGATGGGAGGGATACAATCCATGTCGCGCTCCACATACTCTAAATATTTACCTCAGGATATTCCGGATACGGCATCATTCTTCAGTTTTTACGATGTTACCGAAAAATTGGCCATTGTAGGCGGCTTGTTTAGCTTTGGTTTTATTGAAGAGATAACAGGGAGCATGCGTAATTCAACCTTAGTATTGTGCGGTTTTTTTGTGATAGGATTCATTTTGTTGATTTCTTTACGAACTGCTGAGGTAAATGCTCCCAAAAATTCTGATTTTAGCGCCGAATAATATTTATAGATGAAGATCGAGCTGTTTATCCCTTGTTTTATCGACCAGTTGTTCCCCGATACGGCCTTTAATACGGTTAAAGTTTTGGAAAAGGCAGGTTGCACGGTGGAGTATAATCCTAACCAAACCTGTTGCGGGCAGCCCGCGTTTAACGCTGGCTTTTGGGACGAGGCTAAAGAGATAGGTAGTAAATGGCTGGGCGATTTTTCGGAAGACAGATACATCGTTTCGCCATCCGCATCATGCACGGGCATGGTTAAAAACTATTATAACGATCTGTTCACCAATACGGTGATCCATAACAAGTGCCGTAACATCCAATCTAATATCCATGAGCTGTCGGATTTTTTAGTGAACGTGATCAACCGCGATTACTTTGGTGCCGAGTTTGAGGGCCGCGCCGTTTATCACGATAGTTGCAGTGGCTTGCGTGAATGCAAAATAAAGGAGGAGCCACGCCATTTATTAAGCAAAGTACTCGGCCTTGACCTGGTTGAACTAAAAGACAATACCACCTGCTGCGGCTTCGGTGGAACGTTTGCCGTTAAATTTGATGCCATATCCAGCGCCATGGCGCAGCAAAAGGTTGAGAATGCACTGGCTGTTGATGCCGAGTGGATCATATCAACCGATGCATCGTGCTTGTTGCAATTACAAGGCTATATCGATAAACATAACCTGCCAATTAAAACGGTACACCTGGCTGATGTACTGGCAAGCGGGTGGGGAAATATATAATTTGGAACTGGATTTTCGATTTCTGATTTTAAGGTATTAATCCAGGCGTAATAAATATTCTGATAGGTTTTTTTTGTTAAAACCATTACTGCTCAAAATAGGTATTGATACGTACATTAATTAACTATTATGAAACGTACCATCACAGAAGTAACTAAACTAATAGCGGCGCTTGCTTTTGCAACCTTTTTATCAATCAATATGGCAGGTTGCGATCATAGTAACAAAACACTGAACGGTAGCCAGGATACTAGCAGTGTTAACCGTGCTGGTGGCCCGCCAATAACCGATACAGCAAGTATTAGCAAAGCCGAAAAGGAAGCCACCCACGATTCGCTTAAAAAGGATACCACATCCAAAGGTAATGTAGACCCTAAGGGATACGTAAAAAAACAATAATTAAAACTAAGGGCTGGCTCTTAATTTTCTTCACGTCCAAATATTTTACGCAATACTTTTTTCGCTTTTTCTAAAGGTGCTTTTTGCTTTTTTGATAAGTTGCGGCCTGCGCGGTTCTCATAAAAATTAAGCATCGACATAGCGCTTTGAAAAGGGGAGGCCTTTCGCCTATGGCTGGCCTCGGCCGAGCGCTTGAGCGAGCGGGCTATCTTTTCCGGGTCTTTTGATTTAAAAATATCTTTCTTCAAATCAAGCGCGTCGCTCTCCTTAGTCACCTTTGCCGACCATTTTCTGGTTGTTTTCTTTGCAACTGCCATTTTATTTCCTTCTCTAATTTATCCCGATGCAATCCATGAAAAAAATATTTATAAATAATTGCACATCTAGTTTTATTGATTACTTTTGTAGTGTACTAATTAACTAATACACTTGATTGTTTTATCAGGATAGACATTACAATTTTCGCCCGAAGGGCCCTTTGTTAGTTGCCATAACTATTTATTGGTTTATAACGATAACAGAGTAGGAGGCAAGCTGTTTTAAATGGTTAAATAAATTCCCCTGTCATTAAATAAACTTTTTTTGTAACTATTTATGGAAACGTACGCCTTATAAGCATCTTTAAATAAGTAACACTTATTTAACACATATTTTACAATATTTAACATATATAAATCATTGTTACTAAAATTTTAGTTATAACTTTCGCAACCAAACCTTACTGAATGAAACTACCTTTAACGCTTTTTTTCGCGCTATTTTTATGCTCGGTTACGTTACATGCTCAAAGTATTTATGGTATAAAAGGCTCCGTTGCCGATACCGTAGCCAACTCTAAACTGGCCAATACAACCATAGCTGTACTTAACGCTAAAGATTCAACACTGGTTAAATTTACCCGTACCACGGCTACAGGTAGTTTCACTATCAATAATTTACGCAAAGGCAAATTCATCCTAATGGTAACCTATCCGGATTATGCCGATTACATTGAACAATTTCAATTAGACTCGCTTAAACACGAAAAAAACTTTGGCCGCTTGAGTCTGAAGCTTAAATCGCGCCTGCTGCGCGAAATTATGATTACCGGTACCAAGGCCGCAATCAAAATAAAAGGAGATACAACGGAATTTAATGCATCGAGCTTTGTGGTGCAGCCCAATGCCAAGGTTGAAGACTTGTTAAAACAGTTACCCGGTATACAGGTTGATAAAGACGGTAAAATTACCGCGCAAGGCCAAACCGTAAGCAAGGTATTGGTTGATGGCGAAGAGTTTTTTGGCGACGACCCCACGCTGGTTACCAAAAACATACGTGCCGATATGGTTGATAAGGTACAGCTTTATGACAAAAAGAGCGATCAGGCCACCTTTACCGGGATTGATGATGGTGTGAAAAATAAAACCATCAACATTAAGCTCAAAGAAGATAAAAAGAACGGCTACTTTGGTAAAGCTGATGCAGGTGTAGGTAGCGATAAATTTTACCAGGGACAGGCAGCTATAAATGTATTTAGGGCCAAGCAAAAGTTTGCAGTTTATGGTACGCTGGCGAATACCGGTAAAACAGGTTTAGGGTGGGACGATGCCAGTAAATACGGAGGCTCAAACAACCTGGCGTTTGATGATGATGGCGGTAACAATGGCCCATACATTCGTGATGAACTGGAAGCTTACGGCGGTAATTACGATGGTAGGGGCATACCTGTGGCCCGCACAGCCGGCGCGCATTACGATGGTAAATTTAATGCCGATAAGGTAAATATCAACGCTAACTATAAAGTGGGTTACCTGGCTGTTAATGGCTTAAATACTACGCTTACGCAAAATAATAACCCGGGTTATATACTCAACAGTAATTCCGATCAATCGTATAACAACAGCATCTTCCGTCAAAAAATGGATTTTGTTTACCAGCTAAAGATCGATTCGTTATCAAACCTTAAAATATCAATTGATGGTACTTTAAAGCACAGCGAACTTAACAGCACTACAGGTTCGGCCAGTTACCGTAATTTTGATACATTGGTTAATAAGAGTAATAAATCATTAACCAACGATGTAGACGGGCGAATATTTAACGCTAATATTTTTTATAATAAAAAGTTTAAAAAAGTTGGCCGCTCATTCTCGTGGAGCGTTGGCGAAGCTTATAACGATAGCAAAACAGCAGGCTATTTACAGCAGAAAACCACTTTTTATAATTACAAACCCGGTTTAGATAGTATATCAAATATTGATCAATATAAAACAGGTAATACCATTGGATCCAACTTAACCAGTAATATTACTTACTCAGAGCCTTTTACCAAAACGCTTTCGCTCATCATTAACTATGGTACAGGCTTTAACCATAGCTCGGCCGATAGGAAATCTTTTGACCCCGGTGTTACCGGAACTTATAATAAACTTGTTGATTCGTTGAGTAACAATTACGATTTTAATCAGTTTAGCAATCAACTGGGCGCCATGTTTAACTATCGCACGGCTAAAACGGTATTCAATTTTGGCACCAAGGCTACCGATGTTCAGTTTGATCAGGTGAATAACATAGGTAATATTCATTTTAAAAGGAGCTTTTTAAACTGGACGCCCCAAATGAACTATCAGTACAGGTTTACGCAATACAGATCAATAAATTTCCGCTACGGCGGTAATACAAGCCAGCCAACTATTGATCAGATCCAACCGATCAGAAACAATATCGACCCATTGAATATCGTTTTGGGTAACCCCGATCTGAGGCCATCGTTCCGCAACAACTTTAATATGAATTACAATACCTTTAAAGTATTAAGCGGGCAATCGTTTTATTTTAGTGGTAACTTATCTTTCACCGCAAACCCTATTGTGAGTAATGTTATAACTGATGCCAAAAAAGGTACCACCACATCTGTATACTCCAATTTAATCAGCAACAACCCTTATAACGCGAGTGTTTATACCCGTTATGGTCAAAAAATTAAAGGAATTAATTTTGATCTCGGTTTAAACGGAAGTACCAGTGTAAATTACAATTATGCCAATAGCGTGTTAAATACTACAAAATCATATAATTATGGCGGTAGCTTAGGTGTGTCAAAATACATCCAGAAAAAAGTGGATATCTATTTTTCGTGGCAGCCGGGTTATACAGTGAGCCAATCATCGCTACAGCCTAATACCAATAATAATGGCTTTACCATGAATGGTTACTCGTATTTCAATGTTTACCTTCCGGGAAACTTTGAAATTAACTATGATGCCGATTATCAATACCGTGCCGCAACCAAATCATTTAGCGATGATTTTTCGAAGGTGATTTTTAATACATCGGTAAGCAAGAAGTTTTTGAAAGAAAGCAATTTGAAAATATCGGCAACCGTGAACGATTTGTTTAACCAGAACGTTGGTTTCAACCGCTCGGCTTATGGTAACTATATTACGCAAAACAGCTATGTTAGCATCAAGCGTTACTTTATGTTCTCAATTACTTACGATTTTAGCAAAATGGGCGGCGCTGCTCCCACAAAAAAATAATATCATCATGAAAAATATTTTAACCTTACTTATTTGCTTTTTAATGCTGGCCGGTAAAGTATCGGTAGCTCAAAACGCGCACTTTGCAACCCAGGGAACTATTGAGTTTGAAAAAACTGTGAATATGTTCGCGCTCATTAAAAAGAATATCAATAAAGATAATGAAGCCTGGTATGCCCCCCTGTACGATTCGTACAAACGCACCCAGCCACAGTTTAAAACTTATAAAAGTACATTAACATTTGCCGATGGTAAAACAATGTTTAGACCCGCCGAGGAAACAATTGCTAACAATGGTTTTTATGGTAACGACCCCATGGCCGTTCAAAACAACACCATTTTTAGCGATACGGAAGAAGGCAGGGTAATTATGCAAAAAACCGTATTCGACGATCTTTTTTTGGTGAAAGACAGTACCCGCCATATCAACTGGAAAATTACCACCGAAACCCGGGATGTAGCCGGTTACAAATGTCGCCGTGCCAATGCCATTATTCTGGATTCTATCTACGTAGTAGCTTTTTATACCGATGAGATAACCACAACCGGCGGCCCCGAATCGTTCAATGGTTTGCCAGGGATGATATTAGGAGTAGCGCTGCCACACGAAAACGTAACCTGGTTTGCCACCAAAGTAAGCGAAACCCCCGTACCCGTAAAAGATTTGGCACCACCTACAAAAGGCAAATTAACCGACAGGAAAAGCCTGGTAAAAACATTAAGCACCGCCTTGAAAGATTATGGCGACTATGTAAAACCATACCTCAAGGCCTTCCAGTTATAGCAAAGGGACAGATACGTTAGAAATTTATTGAGCAGGCATCAGGTTTATCCGGATGCCTGCTTCGTTTTATATAATTATCGTGAGCAACTATTTAAACTTACGCTGCTTGCCGTAGTAACTATCCTGCTTTTTGCCGCTACCGGTAAAATCTATCATCCCGCTAAAAGTTGCCACTTTATTGCTAATACTTACATGTAGGCGTGTTTCGCTCTTATCAGGCGTAAGCTGTAACATAATAATGGTATCCGCTTTAAGTGCTCAGGTACCGGTGGGCCTTCTGGTTATGCTATCTTTCAGATTAATATATTCGGAGTAATAGCTGCCATCAGCATTAAAATGGGTTCGTATGGGATGTATCTTAAGGCGGGCTTCCCAATTGGTCGAGTCGGCTTCCATTATCCGCGGGGTACCAGCTGTAGTGGCAGGGGGCATACTTATCTTAATATAAATATTACGCCACTCGCCAATGAATTGTTGGTATAAAGGGTTTTGCTGTTTAGAGATAAAAGCCGTGAACAATATCAGCGTTAAGCAAATAAATGATAAAAATATTTTACTGGTAACGGTACGCATAATGACGATTTATGTGGTTGATAATCAAAGCTAATTTAATAATATACTTTTAAGTTTTTTTATGAGATAATTATTCAAATCCCTAACTTTAATCACTTCAAGTCAAATGCATATTATACTGTTCATTTTGTTTCAGTTTTTACCTGCGGTTGCTACTCAACAACAACCCATAAAAACTACAGTAACCAAACAAGAGGAAAAAGCAATGCATCTGATTGCCACCCTGCCCGAGGTTATCAAGTTTAACACTTATGTGGTTGAAAGGAGTGGTCGCCCATTAGTTATCGTAGTAGATAATGATCCTACCAAAACGAATCCTTTTTACAAGGTGTCGGTTTCCGAAGATGTTGGAGAACGACTGCGTACCCGGTATTGGTTTTATGTTGATGCAAAAACCTATGCCATTAGCTATTGGGATGTTGCTAACGATAAAATTATCCCGCTAAAAACCTGGCGGAAGAATGGTAGTAAAATGTGATTCAATATTTTTAATAATCTCGATTTTACAAGCTTACTTCAAACAGAAATCTCCAACCAAATCCTTATATTTGCAGCAAATTAAAATCGCCTTGTAAGCGATTGTGAAAAAGTAATATTATTAACCCGCTGACCGATTAAATAGAAAGGCAGCAAAAATCATGTTTGTAGATGATTAACATTACACTCCCTGATGGGTCAGTCCGTCAGTACGACAAAGGGGTAAGCGCGGCACAGATCGCCCTATCCATTTCTGAAGGCTTGGCCCGCAACGTTTTAGCGGCCGAAGTAAATGGCCAGGTTTGGGATTCTTCCCGACCAATCGAAACCGATTCAACCGTTAAATTACTAACCTGGAACGACACACAAGGCAAAGCTACCTACTGGCACTCAAGCGCCCACTTAATGGCCGAGGCTTTGGAGGCTCTTTACCCTGGAACCAAATTTGGTATTGGTCCGGCTATTGAAACCGGTTTTTATTACGATGTTGACTTTGGTGATAGGGAGTTCTCTTCGGATGAGTTTAAGAAGATAGAGGACAAGATCATTGAGCTGGCTAAACAAAAATCGGAGTTTGTTCGCAAGCCCGTTAGTAAGGCCGATGCCACTGCATATTTTACTGAAAAAGATGACGAGTACAAGCTGGACTTAATTAAAGACCTGCCCGATGGCGCCATCACATTTTATACACAAGGTAACTTTACCGACTTATGCCGCGGGCCGCATATCCCCAACACGGGGTTCATTAAAGCTGTAAAGCTGATGAGCGTTGCCGGTGCATACTGGAGAGGCGACGAGAGCCGTAAACAGTTAACCCGTATTTACGCCGTAACCTTCCCCAAGGCCAGCGAACTAACTGAATACCTGCACATACTGGAAGAAGCTAAAAAACGCGATCACCGTAAGTTAGGTAAGGAGTTAGAGCTATTCGCTTTTAGCGAAAAGGTAGGTATGGGCTTGCCATTGTGGTTGCCAAAAGGTGCCGCTTTGCGCGAACGTTTGGTTCAGTTTTTAACCAAGGCGCAGGTTAAAGCCGGCTATGAGCAGGTAATTACTCCGCACATTGGCCATAAAAATTTATATGTAACCAGCGGTCACTACGAAAAATATGGGGCCGATTCGTTCCAGCCTATAAAAACACCGCAGGAGGGGGAGGAGTTCTTTTTAAAACCAATGAACTGCCCACACCACTGCGAAATTTATAAAACCAAACCACGATCATACAAAGATCTTCCGGTGCGTTTTGCCGAGTTTGGTACTGTTTACCGTTACGAGCAAAGCGGCGAGTTGCACGGCTTAACCCGCGTACGTGGCTTTACCCAGGATGACGCCCACTTATTTTGCCGCCCAGACCAGGTGAAGGACGAGTTTAAAAAGGTTATTGATCTGGTACTATACGTTTTCAAGGCTTTAGGGTTTGACAATTTTACCGCTCAGATTTCTTTACGTGACCCGGAAAACAAAGCCAAATACATTGGAACTGATGAAAATTGGGCTATTGCCGAAGAGGCGATCATAGAATCGGCGGCGGAAAAGGGTTTGCCAACTGTACAGGTTACAGGCGAAGCCGCTTTTTACGGACCGAAGCTTGATTTTATGGTGAAGGATGCCCTTGGCCGTAAGTGGCAGTTAGGAACCATACAGGTTGATTACAATTTACCTGAGCGTTTTGAGCTGGAATACACTGGCAGCGATAACATAAAACATCGCCCGGTAATGATTCACCGTGCGCCTTTTGGCTCAATGGAGCGCTTTATTGCGGTATTGATTGAGCATTGTGCGGGTAATTTTCCGTTGTGGTTATCGCCAGAGCAGTTCATCGTTTTGCCTATCTCAGAAAAGTATGAAGATTATGCAAAAAAACTTTCAGAATCGCTAAAAGATTCGGATATTTGCGGGCTTATTGATTTTAGGGACGAGAAGATTGGTCGAAAGATCAGAGACGCTGAAGTCAAAAAGATACCATACATGCTTATTGTAGGTGAAAAAGAAGCAGCCGAAGGCTTAGTATCCGTAAGGAAACATGGCGAAGGCGACTTAGGCAGTATGACTATTGAAGAATTTACACAACGAATAAAACAAGAAATAACAGTATAACACTTGGCATTAAATAAACCCAATTTTAACAGAGGTCCAAGGCCACCTTTCAAAAAGAAAGAAGCCGAACACAACATTAATCAATACATCCGCGCACTCGAAGTTCGATTGGTGGGTGATAACGTAGAGGTTGGTGTTTATTCATTAAGAGATGCTTTGGCGATAGCCGAAGAGCAGGAACTTGACCTGGTTGAAATATCCCCCAACGCGGTTCCACCGGTTTGTAAGGTAGTTGATTATAACAAATTCATCTACGAGCAAAAGAAAAAGCTGAAGGAGATTAAAAGCAATGCCAAGCAAACTGTAATTAAAGAGATCCGTTTCGGCCCGAATACCGATGATCATGATTTTGACTTTAAGTTGAAGCATGCCATGAAGTTTCTGGAAAGCGGCGAAAAGGTACGTGCTTACGTTCATTTTAAAGGGCGTGCCATTGTGTACAAAGAGCAGGGCGAAATATTGCTGCTGCGTTTTGCACAAGCGCTTGAAGATGTAGGCAAGGTTGAGCAATTACCAAAGCTGGAAGGTAAACGTATGTTTCTTACGTTAACGCCAAAAGCGGGTAAAAAGTAAGTGTAGATTTGAGATGTTAGATATGAGTATTGAGATATCGCATCACATTTAAAAGTAGAATACAACAGTAGAATACAATAATTAACAATTGATAAGGGTTAGGGAAAAGGAGAGCGGTTATCTCAATACTCAAAACTCATATCTAAAAATCTTAACAAACAGAGTTATGCCAAAAATGAAAACCAATTCCAGTGCTAAAAAGCGCTTTAGGCTTACTGGAACCGGTAAAATTACCAGAAAGAACGCATACAAAAGCCACATCTTAACCAAGATGTCGACAAAACGTAAACGCGCCTTAGGTCACACCAGCTTAGTTTCTAATGCTGACTTAGGAAACGTTAAACGTATGCTTTGTATCGGTAAGTAATCAATTTTTTAACCAGGTATTAGAGTATACAAGTCCTACATTAAGTTGAGGCACTCACTACCAAAAACACGCAAAAATGCCACGTTCAGTTAACGCAGTCGCGTCGAGAAGACGCCGGAAAAAAATCATGAACCTAGCCAAAGGCTATTGGGGTTCACGCAGCAAGGTTTATACCGTTGCTAAAAACACAGTTGAAAAAGGTTTACAGTACGCTTACCGCGACCGTAAAGCTAAGAAAAGAGAGTTCAGAGGCTTATGGATACAACGTATCAACGCCGGTGCACGTCAGCATGGTTTATCTTACTCACAATTAATGGGTAAATTAACTAAAGCTAACAATGGTTTAAACCGTAAGGTATTAGCCGATTTAGCAATGAACCACCCGGATGCTTTTAAAGCAGTTGTTGATTCAGTAAAATAA
Source organism: Mucilaginibacter sp. (assembly GCF_039921305.1). Lineage (GTDB taxonomy): Bacteria > Bacteroidota > Bacteroidia > Sphingobacteriales > Sphingobacteriaceae > Mucilaginibacter. The sequence continues at coordinate 125,701 of NZ_JBDSCA010000023.1, read as the reverse complement.
GCTCAAGCTTATAGATTTTTGAAAAGGCCTTTCCATTTTGGAGAGGCCTTTTTTTGTGGGATGAAGTATACACTAACAAACTGTGTCATTGCGAGGTACGAAGCAACCGCACGTAAGCCGAGTTGCTATACAGATTGGCAACATCATAAACTATGTTCATTGGAAAAAAGCAACAGCAGTTAACCCGGTTAGCTTTTGCAGCTAATTTATTTTAGCCATTATTGGGGATATGCAGCTTTCGCAATACTATGTCTATATGCTTACTAATAATGGCAACACAGTAATTTATGTTGGAGTTACCAGCGATCTGACAAAACGGGTTTGGGAACACAAGGAAGGTATTCATGCAGGCTTTACAAAGAAGTTTGCCTGTAATAAATTAATTTATATTGAGTATTTTCAGTGGATAAATGATGCGATAGATCGTGAAAAGCAATTGAAAGCGGGATCGCGCCAAGCTAAAGTTGACCTCATTAATAAAGAAAACTCAAATTGGAATGACTTGAGTTTGGGGTGGTATCATTGAAGCGGTTTTATTCGCACGAGCTATATAGTTGCTCTGTAAAACCGCTCTGCCTCCGTGCGGTTGCTTCGTACCTCGCAATGACACAGTTTTAGAGTTCAATTCTTCAGTTTTCTGTTATCCGTCCTCTTACCTGTGCAATATCACTTCTCTTTTTTAAACTCCGAAGTACTATGAAATTCAACCTCCGGGAAATCGCGTTTAGCCAGGTTGATCATAAAATCATTATCGGCTAAAAATACGGGGTTGCCTTCTTTATCGGTGGCTATGTTGTGGGCCCGGCGCTGGATGATTTCGCCTAGTTTCTTTTTATCGGTTGATGTGATCCAGCTTGAACGTTTAAAAGTTAACATGCGGAAGGCTGCTTTGGCACCATACTCATGCTCCAAACGGAAGCTAATTACCTCAAATTGAAGCTCCCCAACCGTACCGATGATCTTTCGGTTACCGGGTTGCTGTATAAATAGCTGGGCTACGCCTTCTTCGGTTAGTTGCTGGATGCCTTTTTCTAATTGCTTGCTTTTCAGCGGATCACGGTTCTCAACTTCTTTAAATATTTCGGGCGAGAAGCTTGGGATGCCTTTAAACTGTAGTTGCTCGCCTTCGGTTAAGGTATCGCCAATTTTAAAGTTGCCGCTATCGTATAAGCCAACAACATCGCCGGGCCAGGCTTCTTCAACCAGGCTCTTTTCGTTGGCCATAAAGTCCATCGGATTGCTGAATTTTAGCTTTTTGCCGAGGCGGGTGTGGTAGTAAAATTTATTACGCTCAAACTTGCCCGAGCTTATCCGCAAAAAAGCGATGCGGTCGCGGTGGTTTGGGTCTAAGTTGGCATGTATCTTAAATACAAATCCTGTAAAAGGCTTTTCGGTAGCTAAAACCTCACGGGTTTCGGCTTCACGGCTTTTAGGGCTTGGGGCAATGTTTACAAAGGTATCCAGCAATTCGCGGATGCCGAAGTTATTGATGGCACTACCGAAGAATACAGGTGCCAACAAGCCTTCCAGGTACATTTCCTTATCCAGTTCGCCGTAAACGCCGCCTATTAATTCTAAATCATCTTTTAGTCCATCAACTTCTTTTGGAGTGAGGTGTTTGGTTAGTTCCTCATCATCTAAATCCTTTACCTTAACTAAAGCCTCGGTCACCTTATTTTTATCCGGATTGAACAGGTTTAACTGTTGCTCGTATATATTATAAACACCTTTAAATAAATATCCTTGTCCAATTGGCCACGATAGGGGGCACAGACTAATGCTCAGTTGTTTCTCTATCTCGTCTAACAAATCAAAAGTATCCTTACCCTCACGGTCCATTTTGTTAATGAAAATGATAACCGGGGTATTGCGCATCCGGCAAACGGCCATCAGTTTTTGGGTTTGCTCTTCAACTCCCTTTACGCTATCAACCACCAAAATAACGCTATCTACAGCGCTTAGGGTACGGTAGGTATCCTCGGCAAAATCCTTGTGACCGGGGGTATCTAATATATTAATACGCTTATCCTTGTACTCAAAACCCATTACCGATGTAGCAACCGAGATCCCACGCTGCTTCTCGATCTCCATAAAATCCGAAGTATTGCTTTGGTTGGCCTTGTTGCGTTTTACAGCTCCCGCGGTGTTAATGGCACCTCCAAAAAGCAAAAACTTTTCGGTAAGGGTAGTTTTACCGGCATCGGGGTGACTAATAATGGCAAATGTTTTTCTTCGTTCTATTTCGGGATAAACCATATTGTATTGTAGTATAACGATTGGGGGATGGCGTGTATGTGCCTGCCCGTTACGAGGGTGCAAAGATAATAATATTGAAATGATTTTGCTATTGATTAATGCCTTGCTATCTTACACCAATAATTGCATTTGCCGCCCATGAAAAGAAGTTTATTCCTGCTTATATTTCTTTGCGTTGCGCATACTGCGTTATTCGCTCAGGGCGATTTTACTTCGATACGGGAGCAGCGTATTATCGCCAAAAGGCATATCAAACAAATAATCTGCTATTATTTTGCCAATGCCACTGAACCCGGCGATAGTGTTTTGGTGGATAGTATTGGTTTTTATAAAACAGGCATCTGTTTAAAGCAAAGCAATGTTTACCACTATAGTAACGAGTACGGTGCAAAAGGCCGCCTGATAAAACAAACCATTACCACTAAAGATGAATCGGACCAAAGCATTACGATGTTTGATTACGATGCACGGGGCAATATGATTATGGCCGAAACGGTTAAAAGATGGCAGCACACGCAATCGTTATATCCGGATTATACGCAACACCATTTTGAATATGGCTCCAAAAATGAAGTTTTGCGCGAATATTGGACCACACTTAAAGGTCAAAGCATTCAGCGGCAGCGTTATAAGTATACCTATACCGGGCTTGGGGCCGGTATGAAAAAGGTGGTTGAATTTTATGATGAAGAGGGCCACTTGATATTCGTTAAAAAGTATGATAAAGATGGTAGAGTTAAAGATTACAGTGTAGATAACGGTAAAATTACTTTCGCGGCAGAAAGCGTTTTAAACCCTAACGGCGATTTGCTGAAATTTACCAATCATTACCACCTGAACGAAGATGATTTGCGTTCTGTAGAAAAAATGGGGCATGGCCTAATCAGGCACGAAACTGTTACCGAAATTTACAAATATGATAAATATGGCTTTTGTACCCAAAAGGAAACCTACAAAAACAATAAGCTGATTGATTATTATAAATGGTATTTTAAATGAATAGGATAATGTTTATGGAATATGTAAGGCTCGTGCATCAGTAGTGAAAAATTATATAGCATGAAGCGTTTAGCGATACTCCAACATCCGCGTAATTTATTAGTTATCATTATGTTAGTGATAGGTTTTAATGCCAGGGCACAGTTTTACGATCCGGACCGTATCGTAAAATTAAAAGTAACCGAAATGAATGGTTACCAATTAACCGTTAAGGATGGTAAACTAACGGGTGATAGTGTGCCTTCGGTACACATTATTTACAACAAAAACGGCAATCAGTTAAAAACCACTATAGCGGACGATTCTACCTTGCATTATTATAATGAAAAAGGGAAGGAGATAAAAAACGAACATTATCAAAGAGGTAGAGTAGAGGTGTCAATTATCAACATGTATGATGAAAAAGGCTTGTTAGCCTCCAGGGTTTCAAAGTACTTGAGTGGAGTATATACTGATACTTATAAATACAACAAATTTGGCCGGGTAACCGAAGTAAATACGGTTGGTGGAAAAAGTGGTATTAGTAATAAGATTATAACCCAATATATAGGCAACACCAATAAAGTGTTTAGCGTACATAGCGAAACCAATGATGTAATCACTAAAAAAACAGCAAATTTGGTAAGCAAATATAACAGCAAACATCAATTGGTACACGAGGTTAATTTATACTATACACTATCGCCTGTTAAAGAAGTAATTAAGTTTGATAACAGGTATGTTTACACCAATAGCGGTAAGATCAAGTTCGTCAAAATATTTAAAAATGATACCCTGACAAGCGATCAGGAAAGCTACTTTGATAAACGGGGAAATGAGATCAAAACGTTTAACATCATCAACGGAAAACGCATGCTGATGGCAACCTATACCTTTAACAACAAAAATCAGAATGTTAAAATGATGCAGATGAATGGTATTAGCAACTATCCGCTTACGCCCGATGGCAAAAGCTACGATGCCTCTAAGCCAGCTACTACTACTTATTACGAGTGCCTTACCTATTTTACCTATAATTCCGATGGTTGTATAAGCTCAAGGGCTGAGTATCGCAATACTTCGGTATTATTTTCCATGTACAAGTATTACTACAAAAAACAAAACTGATGCGTATACTTAAACCGTGCTTTATTACTATTCTTTTATGTTATTCTACAATAACATTTGCCCAAACCAAGCCAGCATTTAAGGTTGTGCCGTTGGGTGTTTATGGCGGCAGCGATGAGAGTAACCTATCGGCCTATATGGTAGGGCCCGTCGGCTCGGATGCTTATGCATGTTTAGATGCCGGCACCTTGCACGCAGGTATTGAAAAAGCCATTGCCAACCATGTTTTTACCGTACCGGCCGATACCGTTTTAAAGCGTTACATCAAAGGATATTTCATTTCGCACGCCCATTTAGATCACCTTGCGGGGATGATCATCAACTCGCCGGAGGATGCGCCTAAAAAGATATACGGTTTGCCATATACGCTTAATGTGCTGCGCGATAACTATTTCACCTGGAAAAACTGGGCCAATTTTGGCAGCGAAGGTGATAAACCTATTCTGCATAAATACACTTATACACCAATGGCTGTTGCTGATGAGGTAGCTGTAGATAATACCAACATGACTGTGCAGGCTTTTCCCCTAAGCCACGGCAACCCCTATGAGAGCACCGCTTTTTTGCTACATAGTAAAGATAAATTCATTTTATATTTAGGCGATACCGGTGCCGATGAAATTGAAAAAAGCGACAAACTGCACCTGCTTTGGCAGGATGTTGCCCAACTAATAAAAACGAAGCAGCTTAGGGCCATAATGATAGAGGTATCTTTCCCTAACGAGCAACCGGATAAAGCGTTATTTGGGCACTTAACCCCGAGGTTGCTGATGCACGAAATGGATGCCCTAAGCAAACTGGCCGGGCCCGAAGCGATGAAAAGCTTCCCGGTAGTAATTACGCATTTAAAACCAGCCGGCGGGCATATCCCCGATATTAAAAAGCAATTAGCTGCCGGTAATACATTAGGATTGAAGCTGGTTTACCCGGAGCAGGGCAAGGTACTGCTGTTTTAAGCCTGATTGTTTTTTTTATTTGTAAGGTATGCCCAACAACCCCGACTAAGTAAATAGTTAAAACGTATAATGCCGATAGATACATCCTTACTCAAACCGCAGCACTGGGTTAGCGCCCATGCCGATTACTTATATGCCTTTGCCCGTGTACGCATTGCCGATGAGGAGCAGGCTAAAGACCTGGTGCAGGAAACTTTTTTAGCGGCCCTGCAACGGGCTGATAAATTTGAAGGTAAAAGCAGCGAGCGCACCTGGCTCACCGCGATATTAAAGAACAAGATAATTGATGTGTACCGCAAAAAATCGGCGGTGGTAGTATCGTCGGATATTACGGATGCGGCCAATGATCAAAACTTTTTTGATGTGAACGACGGCCATTGGAATGAAGCACATAGGCCAAAACAATTTGGTTTAGAGCAAAATAATCCGCTGGAAAGCAAAGAGTTTAACCAGATACTCAAAGCCTGTATGCAAAAACTGCCGCCCCTGTGGCTCTCGGTTTTTACCATGAAACACATTGACGATGAAGCATCAGAAACGATTTGTGCCGAGCTGAAGGTTTCCTCGTCAAACTTTTGGGTGATCATCCACCGCGCCAAGCTTAACTTGCGGGCTTGCTTACAAAAAAACTGGATTTAATAAGAGGGGAGATGATATGAACGAGCTAAAAAAGATACTCTACAATTGTAAAAAGGCTACACTACTGGTAGAAAAAAAGGCATTCACCAAAATTACTTTTCGCGAAGAAATAGAATTGCGCATTCATCTGCTGGGCTGTAATGTATGCGCATTGTATAAAAAACAGAGCAAAATGATAAATGATAGGATACTGCAACTATATAATGGCGAGGTAAATGACACAAAAGAGTATCATTTAAATGATACGTATAAAAAACAGATGCAGGATAAAATAGAAGAGGAGTTAAACAAATAAACCCGCAGACTAAAGCCTATAGAATAAATTCTACCTAAAAAAGCTGTTATTAAGCATTATAAGCTAATATTTTAAACAATACTGGTTACTGCCGACCATACCAAAGCGGTAAGTAAAAACAAAAAAGCTAATACTGCTCCCGGGTTCTTCTTTATTACATTGTATTTTGCATTTACTTTTTCCATTGTATTATCCTCCTTTATAATTAGTTAAACAAGAACTGTACCCAAAAGTCAAAACGCGTTATATTAAAAATGACTTATAAGTCATGATTTGATAATTGTAATCAAATTGTTATGGTTGGCTATCTCTACTCTGCTCTTGAGCACAACCAGTTATTGGAGATTTGGGCGTTGCCTTCGGCCCGGGCTATCCGTTACAAGTCCTCATTCGCCGATAGGGGGCTCACTCCGGGCTTTCCACTGCTATCCCTAACACAAACATGTCGCATAATTCAATCCTTCATTACTAACAGTACAGCCAGTCTAAACTCAAATCCATATATTTAAGCCTCCAATTAAACCCTTAAATGAATCATCTTAAATACATAGCGGTCATAATTATAGCCATGTGGCTGGCACCAACGCACACATCCGCGCAAAGCAAACCAGCAGGCAAACTGGCTCCTAAACCTTTATACCGTGATCCGGTTTACGATGGTGCTGCCGATCCAACCATTATCTGGAACAAGAAGGAAAAAAAATGGTGGATGTTTTACACCAACCGTCGGGCCAGCGATGCAAACGCGGTAGGTGTAACCTGGGTACATGGCACAAGGATAGGCATCGCCGAAAGTATCGATGGTGCCAATTGGAAATACAGAGATACCGCAAACATCAATTATCGCCCAACAGCCGAGTACACCCATTGGGCACCCGAAGTGATAGAGAATAAAGGTTTGTACCACATGTATCTTACCTATGTGCCCGGTGTATTTACCGATTGGAAGCACCCGCGCAATATAATCCACCTCACCAGTACTGACCTATTGAACTGGAAATATATTTCAACCATAAAACTGGCTACCGATAAGGTAATTGACCCCTGCGTGTACACACTGCCCGATGGCACCTGGCGCATGTGGTACAATAACGAAAGCGACCATAAATCTATCTACTATGCCGATAGCCCTGATCTGGATAACTGGACGGATAAAGGCAAAGCCATACACGATATGCCCGGCGAGGGCCCAATAGCTTTTAAATGGAAAGGGATTGAATGGATGATAGTTGATAACTGGAAAGGATTAGGTGTGTACCAAAGCACCGACTTGCTCAACTGGAAACGACAGGAAGAACGCCTGCTTGAACTCCCCGGAACCGGTAAAGACGACCAGGCTATTGGTGGCCATGCCTATGTGCTGGTAAGTAACGATAGGGCTTATTTGTACTACTTCACCCATCCCGGAAGGTCGAAAGCTAATCCCGCACCCGCTAACTCGCCCGAGGCCCGCCGCAGTTTGATACAAGTTGTTGAATTGAAATACGCAGATGGCAAAATTACCTGTGACAGAAATGAACCGGTTTATGTAGATTTGAAGAGAGGTAAGATGTGATAGGTAAGATGGAAGATGTGAATGATGAACCTATTTTAGGTAATCAATCTTCCATCTTACCTATTACATCTTCCATTAACCCAACATTACTCAATGAAAAACCTTGTTATAACCGTACTCCTTAGCTTAACAACTTTAAGCTTAAAGGCCCAAACCATTATTTCGCTATATGCCGAAGGTAAAATACCTAACTCCATAGCAACTGCCAATACCGAAGTAAAAACGGTTGGCAAAACGGGTAGTATAGCATACACCAAGGTGTCCATCCCAACGCTCGAAGTTCGCATCCCCGAAAAGGGTAATGGTACGGCGGTTGTAATATGCCCCGGCGGTGGCTACTCCAGTTTGCAATACACGCACGAGGGTACGGCCATTGCCGATGAATTTTTAAAACGTGGCATAGCAACTTTCGTGTTAAAATACCGCCTGCCCAGTGATGCCTGGATGAAGGATAAAAACATAGGCCCTTTGCAGGATGCGCAGCAAGCCATTAAAATAGTACGCATGCGCGCCAAAGAGTGGGGTGTTGACACGGCTAAAGTTGGTATTATAGGTTTTTCGGCAGGGGGGCATTTGGCCGCTACGGCAGGTACGCACTTTGATAAACCTGTTATTGATAATAAAGAGAATACCAACCTGCGTCCAACTTTTATGGTGCTGGTTTATCCGGTTATTAGCTTGAGCGATAGCCTGATGCATAAAGGATCGCGCGATAATTTACTGGGTAAAACACCATCGGCACAGTTGGTAGATCTGTATTCGGCAGATAAGCAGGTGGCTAAAAATACGCCGCCAGCCTTTTTGGCCCATGCGGGCGATGATCATACGGTTAAAGTGGCCAATAGTGTTAACATGTATACCGCCCTGCAAACCAAAGGCATATCCGCCGAACTGCATGTATACCCCAAAGGTGGCCACGGTTTCGCCGGAAGGGATAACAACGCGGGCCATTGGATAGATCGCTGCTACGAGTGGATGAAAGAGAATGGGTGGTTGTGAATAATAAAGTGATAACTAAATAGTAACTAACACCATATAAAACGCGTGGTAAAGTTCTCGTAAAGTATCAATATCGGTAATGCCGTCTTCAATGTTGAGTTCTAAAAAGGCTTCTTTTTTGTCGCTGCCTTCCACACTGTGTAGGCGGATACCTAAGTCGAAGTTTTCCAGCTCGGTGAGAGTTTTGCGGGTTTGTTCATCAGTAAACAGGGTTTTAACCTTTTCAACATCGTTGGTTTTAACAATCAGGTGCTCGTCCAGTTCGGGATAACCTATTGTCACATCCTGCATATTAAAAAACTTGCCTATCTCGTCGGTAAAATGCTCTTCGTGAATGGCAAATTGAAAATTAGTGCTGTTTAGTGGTGCACGGTAAGTAGTGGTAGCATAGCCGCCTTCAAAACCACCGCCAAGGTCAATATCAATATCTAAATAAACCTGGGCCTGGCCCTGTTGTATAATGGCATGGTATTCTAAAATATCGTCGTTAATATCGGCGGCAATTTGCTTCCATATTTGCTCTTCGGTTGCGCCGGTGTAGGTTTTATCAGTTTCCATAGTCTTGGTTTTTAGGTCGAAATATATAACAGGGGTTTACAACTATTGTTTTATCAGGTATGGTTAATAATTTAACCATTTAATGTTGATTGCAACAATAAGCGGCTATTATTGTAATAACAAAATGCAGGCAGATATCTTAATTATAGGTGCGGGGGCATCCGGCTTAATGGCGGGTATGCAATTATCCCGAAAAGGAAAAAAGGTTTTAGTTTTAGAGGCTCGTGATAGAATAGGCGGCCGCATTCATACCATTACAAATCGTGGTTTTAAGCAAGCTACCGAGCTGGGTGCCGAGTTTGTGCATGGCAAATTACCGGTTACGCTTGCCTTGCTAAAAGAAGCCAAAATAAAACCGCTGGATGCTGTAGGCGATATGTGGCGCTACGCGGATGGTAGGTTCCACAAATCCGAACAGTTTTTGGTTCATTATGAGGTGATCATCAAAAAGCTGAACGCTTTGAAAACCGATATTACATTGGATGAATTTTTGACCAGGTACCTCTCGGCAAAAAAATATACCGAAACCTGTAGCATGTTGCGCAACTTTGCAGCCGGATACGATACGGCCGATCCATCGCGCTTTAGCGCCTTTGCCATGCGTAAAGAATTACAAAGCGAGGACGACGACCACCAATACCGGGTTAATGGTGGTTATTGTACTATGATAGGCTATTTAGAAAGTGAAATAGTTAAAAATGGGGGCATCGTTAGTTTATCAACCATAGTAAAAGAGCTGCAATGGGAGCAGGGAATGGTAAAAGCCATTGCTGCCGATGGGCGTGAGTTTACTGCCCAAAAAGTGATTATGGCTTTACCATTGGGCGTTTTACAGGCTAACAAGCATGATGAAGGCGCGATTGCTTTTACGCCACCCATCCCCGAAAGGGAACATGCTTTACAGCAAATGGGTATGGGCAACGTAATTAAACTGCTGTTACAATTTGACGAGGTGTTTTGGGAAAAGCAGGCCATTAAAAAAGGCGCTAAAGCGGATGTAAAAGAAATGAGCTACCTGTTTAGCACCGAAACCATACCTACCTGGTGGACCCAGCGCCCGCATACCATACCGCTGCTAACCGGTTGGCTGGGCGGACCAGCAGCCGAAAACCTTAAAAATGCCGATGATGAGTATATCCTGAATTTGGGTCTGTTATCGCTATCAAATATTTATGATATGCCGGTTGCCAGCCTTCGCGCAAAGCTAACCGCGCATCAGGTTGTAAACTGGCCCGCCGATCCCTTCATCCGCGGATCATACAGTTACGCAACCATATTTACTAATGAGGCCCGCAAGTTATTGGCCCAACCCGTTCAAGATACAATTTACTTTACAGGAGAATTTATGTACGATGGCCCCGAAATGGGAACCGTTGAAGCCGCACTGGCAAGCGGGAAAGAGGTAGCTGATGGAATAGGATCAAGAGGCTAGACTCAAGAATCAAGACCTTTTTCCAAATTATCGCCAATTTGTATTGGAAGAGTGTTTTTTATATCTTGATTCTTGAGTCTTGATTCTTATTTTAATTCGCTTTTATAGTTTCTTTCACGCTACCGCAATCTTCCATGTCTTTACCATAAAAGGGATTGCGTATGGCGGCGGTTTCGCTTAACCAACTGGCTTTTTTCATGGGGCAGTATTGCTCGTAAACAATGGTGCTGTTCAGTTTTAAGGCTTTGGTAACAGCTATCATGTTTTTAGACAGGCTGGTGAAATGTTCACGCTGATGAGCTAACTTGTCCGATTCGCTGATATGCTCGCCGTCAAACCTTAGTTTTTCACCGTAGGCTTTCCAGGTCGTTTTTTGTTTATCATTCATTTGTGCCGGGTTAACCTCTTTTAAAGCGGCGGTAAACTCCTTGCCGCGGTCATTAGCCAGTTTGCTGTTATCGGCAACCAGGGCGTTTTTAAGATTTATATAAGCGGTTAATACTTTGTTTACACTGCCGCTAAGCGTAGTTTGTGCTTTAGCTGATGCGGTTATTAATAAGGCTATAAATAAAAATTTAATGCTTTTCATGATGTTGATTTTGTGATGTAAATATAGCAGATGCTTAATTAGAAACGAATGGTTATATTTAACAGTATTATTGTAAGGATATTATGGCACGCACGACTAAGCCCTAAAAACCAAACCATGAAACTCAATAAAATATTACCCGTGCTTGCTTTTGCAGCACTAACCCTGTTGGGGATATATGCCTTTAAAAGCAGGGAAAACAAAAAATCCATACCCGAAAATGGCTTTGCGTTGGTAGAATTATTCACCAGCGAAGGCTGCTCAAGCTGCCCGCCTGCCGATGAATTAGTTTCGCGCATTATTAAAGAAGATAAAAACAAAGCCGTATACGTTTTAGGCTACCATGTTGATTATTGGAACCATTTAGGCTGGCGCGATGAGTTTAGCAAAGCCGAATACTCCGAGAGGCAACGCAAATATGCTACTTACCTGCACGCTGATGTGTATACACCCCAAATTGTAGTGAACGGCAAGCGGGAGTTTGTAGGATCATCAGAAAATTCGTTACGCATTGCTATACAGGCTGGCTTGCGGCAAACCGGTATTGAGCCTGTTGCTTTGAGCGATGTCCATTTTAGCAATAGTATTTTGAGTCTGCAATATCAAACTAAAAACACGGCTAACCGCGCCTTGCTAATAGCTTTTGTGCAAAACAATGCCAGGAGCAATGTGAAAAGCGGCGAGAACGGCGGCCACGTTCTCAACCATGTAAACATTGTGCGCTATCTGGAAAGCATCAAACTCAACAAAACCAACAGTACCGAAAATATTAAGCTGCCTGCAGGGTTTAGCACTCAAACCTGGCAGGTTATTGGTTTTGTACAAAATATAGCCACGGGCGAGGTATTATCGGCACAAAGAATTATGAATTAAGGCGTTTAAGCTCATTATAAAAAGGATGAAAAAGATAAGAGAGAAACATTCACTTGCCATGCGCTGGTTCCATTGGATAAATTTCCCGGTGCTGGCCGTAATGATATGGAGCGGGATGCTTATTTATTGGGCCAGTGATACTTATAAGATACAAATTGGCAATAACCTGGTATTCCATTTCTTCCCCGAAGGTTTTTATAATTACTTCCACATTAGCCGCCGTTTGGCCGAGGGTATGGCCTTTCACTTTTTATTGATGTGGTTTTTTGCGCTTAATGGCTTTTTATATGTGCTTTACACCATCATATCGGGCGAATGGCGGGCATTGGTACCCGAAAGGAAATCGTTTAAAGAAGCCTGGCTGGTGCTACTGCACGATTTACATATCCGCAAAAGCACCCCGCCGCAAGGCAAATACAACGCTGCCCAGCGGATAGCCTATACCGCGATAATTGTGATGGGCTTTGGTTCGCTGGTAAGCGGGCTGGCTATTTATAAACCTGTTCAGTTTTATTGGGTGTGCTGGTTATGTGGCGGTTACCATTTTGCACGCATTATTCATTTTGCGCTTACTATTGGTTATTGTTTGTTTTTTTTGATCCACATAGTACAGGTAATATTGGCCGGATGGCGCAACTTTCAATCGGTTATTACCGGTTTTGAAACCGTTAAAGAAGACAAAATTGTTAACGATTTAGCTAACAACCATGAAGAAGCCCATTAACAAACACATAGAAATGCCCGAAAAAATGCTGAGTGATCAACAGATCAAACGCCGTAGCTTTATCGCTTTTGGTAGTTTTATCGCGTTAAGCGGGGCAACTTATTTTGGCTGGCGCAAGCTGTATACATCGGCCATTGAGCCTAAAACCATTACCGGTGTAGCCCACAAGCCTTTACGCAGGGCGCTTAATCAAAACGAGTTGTTTTTTAGGCGTTTATTTAGTCGTAACCATTTGGTGCGCACTTATCCTAAAGAACTGGCCGCTAAAAACGTGCGCCAGAATAGCGATATTGGTTTAGAAACTGAATTTGATATTGCCGCCTGGACATTGCAAATACAACGTGCCCCCGGCGATATATTAAATGTTACCCTTGATGAGTTAAAAGCTTTACCCAAAACCGAGATCGTATTCGATTTTAAATGCGTTGAGGGTTGGGACCAGATACAACACTGGGCAGGCGTAAAATTTACCGATTTTGTGGCCCATTACAAATTAGACAAGCTTGCTCAAATGGACTACGTAGGCATGGCAACCCCCGATAAGCAATACTACGTGGGTCTGGATATGGATAGCGCCATGCACCCCCAAACCATTTTAGCCTACGAAATGAACGACAAGCCCGTACCCATGGATCACGGTGCGCCGTTGCGTTTAATTATCCCGGTAAAATATGGTATTAAGAATTTGAAACGGATATCGACGATTACCTTCAGCAACACCCGTCCGCCAGATTATTGGGCCGAGCACGGCTATGATTATTACTCGGGGCTGTAATTAATGATTGAAGGATTGAATGACTGAAGGATTGAATAGTTATAATGATTGAAGGATTGAATGACTGAAGGATTGAAGGATTGAGTAATTGAAGAATAGAAAGATTGAATAATTAAAAAAATGTTAATTATTCAATTCAGGTATTGTCACTATAAAGGCCCATTCAATCCTTCAATCATTGTATACCTCAATGCATCACAACACCTGAGTCTTCGCTCACTTCAACCTTGTGTTTGATTATCCGCCTGCCCACCAGTAAAATAACCAGTGCTATTACCGATGTTGCGCCCATTATGCCCGCTAAGGGAACCGGGGTATTATCGTCCAATATGCTTACCGCGAATGATGTTAACGCGCCTATACCCAACTGTAAGGCACCCATTAATGATGATGCTGTACCCGCGTTGCGGCTAAATGGTGCCAGTGTTAAGGCTGATGCATTGGAGCTGATAAAGCCCAAACAGCTTAAAAATATGAAGATGAAAAACAGGTTACCCGCCAAACCTAACAAGCCAGCTACAGAAGCGATCACAAATATTACCCCGGAAATGGTTTGTACAATGAGTGCTGTTTTGAGTATCTGTTCGCTTTTATAGTATCTCATAACCAGGCTATTAACCTGACTAAAGCCTACCAAACCGGCGGCCATACTGGCAAAGGTTATGCTGAACATGTTTTTGTTCATGTGGAAAATGCCCATTAGTACTAAGGGCGCACCCGATACGTAAGCAAATAATCCGGAAAAGGCGATAGCTCCGGTAAAGGCGTAGGTATAAAACTGCGGCACTTTTAACACGTGCCAAAAGTTAAGCAAAATGGGCCAGGGCTTTAGGGATAAGGTGGTATCGGGCTTATAACCATCTGGCAGGGCAAATATTACGGCTATCAATATCAAAACAGAGATCCCCGCAAGGGTAATGAAGATGAACTGCCAGCCAAACATTCCGGTAATGGCACCACCCGCAACAGGGGCCAGCAAAGGCGACAGGCCCACAACCAGCATCAGCAACGAAAACACCTTGGCATTATCTTCAACACGGAACAGATCGCGCACCATGGCTACAGATGCCACCGCGGCGGCGCAACTGCCAATGGCTTGTAATAAGCGCAGCCAGATGAGCATTTGAACGTTATGCGCGGCCATGCAACCTATTGATGCGATAATATAAACCGCTAAACCTACATATAAAGGCCTTTTACGTCCGAAACGATCTAACAACGGGCCGTATAGTAATTGCCCGGCTGCTAAACCCACAAAAAAACTGCTTAATGAAAGGGCTACCTGGCTGCTGGTGGTATGCAGGTCGGTGGCTATGGCATCAAAACTGGGCAGGTACATATCAATGGAGAACGGACCAAGCGCTGTTAAAAAACCTAATATGAGTATGCGGAAGAAGTATTCTTTTTTAGTCATGCGTGATGGTGGGATTGATGCTAATCCCGAACGGCGGCAAAGGTCGCCATTATGTTTGTTATTATGAATAAAATGTAGTTTTTAGCCAAGCTCGGCAATGTATTCTTGTTGCAAAATACGCAGGCAACTGGCACAAAGGCAGCCATCATAAAGTTCGCTTACGTACTGCACTTCATTAATGGTAAGCTGCACAGTGCTGCACTGGCATTGGCTAAATTTATTGGCCTTGCACTCAAATGCGGTATTACACCGCTCACAGCGGATAATTTCGTGCTTAGATGATTGTGCGGCTTCCATTGGCACAAAGGTAGGGAATGGATGGTAGAATGAGTGTCAAATTATTCCAATATGTCATTGCGAGGTACGAAGCAATCGCACGGAGGCAGAGCGGCTATACATATTCGCCTTGTAGAGTTCGCGATTGCTTCGTACCCTTACAGCAATGACACAGTTTTAGAATCCCAAATCAAAACACTTCCCCCAAATTCACAAACACCCCGTGCGAATTATCGGTACCAATACCATAGTCAATACCCAGATTGGTGTTTGAGTGTTTATTTATTTTGAGACGGATACCTGCGCCACCGGCGGGTAATAGTTTAGGAATATTGGCTATCACGCTGCGCGGGTAACTTTCCGCGTTAGCGAAAACTACGCCGCCAAGCAGTCCGTTTTTGGTGACGCCGAAGCGAAACTCACCTTCGAGGTACAGCATGTTTTTGCCGCGGAAACGGTCGATAGCGTAACCCCGGCCGGTGTTGTTGTAGGTGTCGTTGCCTACGGCGGGTAAGTCTAAATAGGGTTGTTTTCCGCTTAGGGTAAGCCAGGTATAGCTCCAGAAAGCCAGTACGTTATTGTTGTTTTTTGACAGGCGGAAGTACTTGCGCAGGTCGAGTTGGATGGAGGTCCATGGCGCATCGCTGCCCAGGGCCTTAAAGTTATCGCGGTAAACGGCATTGGCATAAAAACCACCAAGCGAGTTAACCGGGTTAGTGCGGCTATCGAATAGTGCAGTGAGGTTAATACCCGACGATCGGGATGATGAACTTTCGCCGTAGCGTTTAAAGGCGGATACGGTGTTATCAATGTTGCCGTCTTCGGTAATGTTGTAGTGATAATCCAGATTGTAGCCGCCACCTGCGTAAAAGTTTTTGCTTACCTTTTTCAGGATGGTTTGATAAAAACGGATGTAATTAAAATCGATATTATCGGCTTGGAGTTGGGTACTGGCATTGCCGAGGCCGTAAGTTACATCGGGGTATTTGGTGGCGCGCAAATCGGTCACAAATTTGATCTGATCGTTAAAGGCCCAGATGTTTGATTGTGTGATGAAAGTTTGCTGACTATGCGAATCATAAAACGCCTGCGCGTTTATTACCGATTCCTGGCCCTTGTGGTTGCTTTGGGTATAAAAAGTTGTCACGCTACTCAGGCCCGCTGCAAAGCCCGTAGAGAGCGTATAACCCAAAGTTGGCACAATGGATAGGTTGATCTTTTTGGGTTTATCTGGCGCGCTGTTATCGGCTTTTTTACTGAAGAGGGTATGCAATAGATCGCCCACATCCTTTTGTTGGGTCGAATCGGCGGTTTGTGTAGTATCGCCGCAAGGCAAAATAACTTTGCTATACGCGACTGTACTGCACAAAAGCAGACATACGGTTATAAAATTGCGGATCAAGGTTTAATCTGGGTTATTTTCTGCATTTGCAATGCTAACAACAAGTATCAATTAATTAAGTACCGGGTTTGACAAAATGTTGTTACAATGGTTTAATAATGATTAAAGGATGGAATGATTGAGTTGGATAATCGGTGCCTTTTAGCTATTCAATCCGTCCATCCTTCTGTCATTCAATCATTAGGTTAATGGCTGCAAA
Organism: Mucilaginibacter sp.; assembly: GCF_039921305.1. GTDB lineage: Bacteria > Bacteroidota > Bacteroidia > Sphingobacteriales > Sphingobacteriaceae > Mucilaginibacter. The sequence continues at coordinate 108,653 of NZ_JBDSCA010000023.1, read as the reverse complement.
TTAAAATTGCAACATGAAATTTGGGTGAAGTTTATAACAACCCTTAGTATAAATGCAAATAGCTATTCTTTGCGCTCGTTGTTCTTTTTGATATCTTCCTTTTCATCTTCCAAAGCATCGGTTAGTTCGGGGTTAATATCCTGCTCATCGGCAACGTTTCGTCTAATCAAAAACAAGATGAAGGCAATGGCTAATACGATCGCGATAACGATCTCTATAATTGTTGACGTTTCCATGGTTTGGTTTTTTTTAAAGCAGATTTGCTTAGCCATACAACAATGGTAAACGGGTAATGTTCTGTTATATAATTGTTAATAAGCTTGTACCAACATGTCCGCCAATTCATGGGGTAGTGGGCTGTTCAATATCGCGTTGGCTGCTTTTTCAATATCGTATTCAAAGCGGATAAACTCTACTTCAATACTGTCTTTATCCATCCTACTGCTGCCTGCGTTCAGCGTAAGCAACACGTAACAGCCCTTGGGGTTACCATCTTTAGGCTTGCCTACCGAGCCGGTATTGATCACATGGCGGTAGTGATCCCCATCGGCAATAATACGATGATAGGGTTTGTGCGAGTGCCCACCAATTAAAACATCGGCTCCGGCTTGCAGCATTAAGTTGAGTACCAGTGTTTGGTCCATATCTTCCAGCACATATTCATCCACTTTTGCCGGGCTGCCATGCACCATCAAAATATTAAGATCGGGATATTCCAGTCGGATGTGCGAGGGTAATGTGGCTAGGTAATCTAAATGCGCTGTATCAACCAGATGATAGGCATAGTTTTTACCCGATGTTTCGGCGATGCTGGTTTTTAAGTCTTTAACTTTTAAATCATGATTGCCCATTAGTGTAGCTATGCCTCGTTTGCGTATTTCGGCAATCACCTCATTGGGCCAAATGTTGTAGCCTATTAAATCGCCAAGGCAATAAATGGCATCGGGGTGGCGGCTGTCCATATCTTTCAGCATGGCTTCAAAAGCGGGCAGGTTGGCGTGGATATCGCTAAACAGGGCTATCTTCATTTTGTGGCTATTGCAAGGTTATTAAAATACTTTTTACGCAGCCAAAAGGCCACATTAACCAAAGCTATTAAAGCAGGTACCTCAACAAGCGGACCAATTACCCCCGCAAAAGCCTCGCCGCTATTAATGCCGAAAACGCCTATACCAACGGCAATAGCCAGCTCAAAGTTGTTGCCAGTTGCCGTAAAGGCGATAGATGTACTTTTAGCGTAATCGGCACCAAAGTATTTGCCGATGAAGAAACTCAACAAAAACATAATTGTAAAATAAACCACCAGCGGTATGGCTATGCGTAAAACATCCATCGGGATGTGAACAATCAGATCGCCTTTAAGGCTAAACATCACCACAATGGTAAACAGTAAAGCTACCAGTGTAATGGGCGAAATAAAGGGTACATATTTGGTTTGGAACCATTCTTCGCCCTTCAATTTGATCAAAGCATAACGGCTGATGATACCTGCCGCGAATGGTATCCCTAAATAAATACCCACGCTTTTAGCTATCTGGATGATGGTAATATTAACCACCAAGCCCTTAAACCCGAAAATAGGAGGGAGGACAGTAATAAAAATATAAGCATACACGCTGTACAGCAACACCTGGAAAATGCTGTTGAGCGCTATTAAACCAGCAGCATACTCACGGTTACCTTCGGCAAGCTCGTTCCATACCACAACCATAGCTATGCAGCGGGCAAGGCCAATCAATATTAACCCAACCATGTATTCGGGGTAGGCCTGTAAAAAGGTAATGGCTAAAACAAACATCAGGATGGGGCCTATGATCCAGTTGAGCACCAACGATGCGCTTAGTACTTTGATGTCTTTAAAAACCTCGCCCATGTTTTCATACTTCACTTTAACCAGGGGTGGGTACATCATCAATATCAACCCAATAGCCAGCGGAACATTAGTTGTACCGCTCGAAAAGGAATTGATAAACCCAGCCGATGATGGGATAAAATAACCCGTTGCCACGCCAATGGCCATGGCTAAAAATATCCAAAGAGTAAGGTAGCGATCTAAGAAACCTAATTTTTTGCGCTCGGCCACGGGAGTACAGTTGTTAGCGCTCATGCTTTGGCGGATAAGTGTTCGGCTATAAAATTGGCACTGTAAACCTTGATCATTTCGCGCACTCGTCTAAACTCGTTTAGTACTTCATCCGGTGTTCCGGTTGCCTTGGCGGGATCAGGAAAGTTCTGGTGGAAACGTTCAAACTTGCCCGGTAAAAAGGGGCAGGCTTCGTTGGCATTGTCGCATACGGTTATCACAAAATCGAAAGAGATATTCGCATACTCATCCACATTGTTTGAGGTATGTTTTGAAATATCGATATGGTCTTCGGCCATCACTTGTATGGCTTTAGGGTTTACGCCATGTGTCTCAATTCCGGCACTGTAAATGGTTGCTTTATCACCGGCGAAATGTTGCAGGTAGCCGTGAGCTATTTGGCTGCGGCAGCTATTGCCGGTACACAGTACAAGAATGTTTGGAACGTTAGAAGCAGGCATTTTTAGCGGGTTTATTAACTTTCAATATTGAAAGTTTTAATTTATATCTAATTATTATTCAAAATGTTATTAGCAACAACCTGAACCAGTACTACAGCTTGCTGCGGCAGCTAAGTTTACCAGTTGTATTTTGGGTTTTTCGGTAGCGGCAGGTGCGCAGCACTCCTCTCCGCTCTCCGTTGTGCCGCAACTTCCACCACGGTTGATGGCTTTGCACTGCGTAAAATCGGGTGTTAAATTCACCACCAAATTTTCGCCAGCGGCAATAATTTCGGCAGGGTACATTTGGCGGGTATCAAATTGCGAATTGCCAAATTCTATCTTCACTGTGCCCAAAGGGTTAAGCTGTAATTTGCTTTCAACCACCTTTACAATACTCAATGCCTTGCTCACTTGCATGGCCCGTTCGGTACTTTTAGCGGCCGGTTCCCATAGCTGAACAATTACCTCTGTCCAGCTATTCAGCACACCGCCGCAATCAACCGATGTGATGGGGGCCTGCTTAATTTCGGTGATATGGTATGAGGCATCAACCCAAAGGCTTTCGGCATATTGAAACTGAAGAATTAAGTCTGGGTTTTGAACCAGTGCGTTTTTAAAATTTTGCCAGTTCATGGCTTCTTGGTTATTCATCATGGTAAAATTTAGCAGCAGTTTTGGTTTAAGGCGGCTTGCTCCATATCCCCGCTAAGGGTATTAAAGGCCAGGTTAAAGTTTTTAAAGGTTTCCCAGTTAATGCAGTAGCACGATTTTTTTCCGTCAACCGTTCCCTTAATTAACCCGGCGTTCAGCAACTCTTTTAAGTGTTGCGAAACGGTGGCCTGGGCCAATGGCATTACATCCACAATCTCGCCGCAAATGCAGGTGCTGCGCTCGGCCAATACGCGTAGTATGGCTATGCGGGCGGGGTGGGCCATGGCTTTGCATAAATCGGCCAGGTGCTGGTCGGTATCGGTAAAAGCTTCTTTTTTATTGATCGCCATAATTGTTAAATTATATATCGCAAATATACGATGATAAGATTGGGATTTGCAAGAATTTTTTGATTTGGGATTAAAAGTTGTGTCAATGACACTCTAAGAATTTTTCCTATTTTTATTCCGTGCAAGATCATCTCCTCTTCATCGATACCGAAACATCGGGTTTACCTAAAGACTGGACGCAACCCTACTCCAACAATGCCAACTGGCCCTATGCCGTGCAGGTATCGTGGATAGTATTCAACCGCGATGGGGTAGAGCTAAAGCGTGAGGACCACTACATCCGCGATCGCGACTTTGAAATTAATCCCGAAGCGTACAAGATACATGGCATTACCCGCGAATTTTTGGACGACAAAGGTGAGCGCCGCGCATATGTAATGGGCCTGCTTAACGCCGATCTGGAGCAATATAAGCCCATGGTAGTGGGCCATTATATGGAGCTGGACTACAATATCACCGGGGTTGATTTTTATCGCCTGGGCGTTTTAAATAACCCCATGGCAAGCTTGCCGCAGTACTGTACCATGCTGGGCAGCAGGCACTACATCCGCACATCGCAGGTAGAGTATTTGCGTTTAGGGCAGTTGTATGGCACGCTGTTTAACAAACCGCTTGATAACCAGCACAATGCCATGGTTGATGCCGAAGCTACCGCCGAATGCTTTTTTGAGATGCTGCGCACCGGCATTGTGAGCGATCAGGCTATCGAAAAACAACGCATTGATCGCGAAAAGCGTAAACTGCCTGTATCAAAACGTGGCTGCGGCCTGTCCATCTTATTTTTACTGATAATCACCCTTTTAATTGCTTACTGGCTATGAACAACCGGGTAGAATTTTTAAAAACAGTAACCCCATTTAACCTGCTCCCCGAGCATGTTTTGGAAGAAGTTGCCGAGCAACTGCAAGAGATTAACTACAAAAAAGACACCGTGATATACCAGCAGGAAATTACCAAACTGCGTGGTGTAGAGCTGATTGTTGATGGCGAGTACGAGTCCTTTTTTTACGATAGCGCGCATACTAAACGCCTTTTGGAATATTATAGAACCGGTTTTTGCTTCGGCGGCATATCAATGCTGGTTAATCGCAAGCAATCCATCCGCACGGTAATTGCCAAAAAGGGTACGCGTATTTACTTTTTGCACCGTAAAGAGTTTAGGGCGCTGTGCAAGGCTTACGATGAGTTTTTCCAATACTTCACATCCGAGTTTGGCAAGCTGATGCTGAACGACGAGTTCTCGCATTTTTTTAAACGGCCCGCCACTTTCGAGGAAAGCTATATTGCGTCCGAGCAATTATACTCCCGCAAAATTGAAAGCATTGAGTACCGCGATATTGTAGCTTGCCGCGATGATACGCCTATTTTTGAGGCCGCCCGCATGATGGCCCAGCACAAGATCAGTTGTATTTTTGTGCGCAACGCTGCCGAAGATATTATAGGCTACGTTACCGATATTACCTTGCGGGATAATGTAGTGGCGCAGCTGTTAGATGCCCATCAACAGGTTAGTAATGTGATGGATAATCCTATTATCTCAATCAATACTGAAGCTTACGTTTACGAGGCTATATTGATGATGTTTCGTACCAAAACACGTTACCTGCTCATTAAAAAGGATGATGCCTTTGTAGGGTTCATCAGCAGGACCAAGCTACTGAGCGATCAGGCGCAATCACCGCTGGTGTTTATCCAGTCGGTTAAGCTGGCTATTTCTGTAAGCGAGTTGAAGCGTAAATGGGAAACCGTTCCGCAAATGGCAACCCAGCTTTTGGGCCGTGGTGTGCATGCCGAAATTGTGAACCAGGTGATCACCACCGTTGCCGATACCATCGCGATAAAGGTGATCGAGAGTGTGATAGAGGAAGTGGGCAAACCACCCGCTAAATTTGTATTTATGGTGCTGGGCAGCGAGGGCCGCAAAGAGCAAACCTTTAAAACCGACCAGGATAATGCCATCATCTACGAAGATAAAGCTAACGAGCACCGCGAAGAAGTGCGCGAATATTTTTTAGAATTTGCCAAGCGCGTATCCGATAAGCTTAATTTTATTGGCTTTGTGTACTGCGAGGGTGGTTTTATGGCCATGAACCCGGAGTGGACGCACTCGCTATCGTACTGGAAACGCAATTACCTGAGCTGGATGGCCGAATCGGTGCCGGAGAGTGTGGTGAAATTCTCAACCTTTTTTGATTGCCGCCATATTTACGGCGAAGAATCCATCATGACCGAGCTAAAAGAGTTTTTAGATAAGGAACTGGAGAACCCGATGGAAAAGCTTTTCTTCCACATGGCCAAAAACGCATTACAGTACGAACCACCACTTACCTTTTTTAAACGCATCAGAACGTTCACCAAGGGCTCGCAAGAGGTTTTCGATATCAAGAAGGCTATGACACCCATTGTGGATCTGGCGCGCGTATACGCGCTTAAAAACCACATTTTTGATGTAAACACAGGCGAAAGGTTAAAGGCGCTAAAAGATAAAGGCATTTTCACCGAAGCCGCCTATCACGAACTGATCCAATCCTACTACTTTTTAATGAGCCTGCGCCTGCGTAAGCAAGCCACCCAGATCATCCAGGATAAAACCGCGCCGAATAACTACATAGACCCCGAAACGCTCACCAAAATAGAGCGCGTAACCTTAACCGAGATATTCAAAACGATAGAAGGTTTCCAGGCCCGGATACGGATGGAATTTACAGGAAGCTTGTTGGGATAAGATGGAAGATGTGGGAAGAGAGATGTAAAAGGTATCAGGTAAGATGGAAGATGTATCTAATGATCACATCTTCCATCTTACCTATCCCATCTTCCCTAAAATAATTACTTCGGTTTATTAGCCAGCGTAGCGCCGCTGCACGCTAGCATGTTGCCTTTAATTTTGTTGTATAACGTTGTATTGATGGTTTTGCTGATCAATATGCTGCCGTTTGTGGTGCGGGTGGTATTGTCAATCTCAGATGGAGAAACGCTGTTTAAAAACATGTTAAGGTGCATAGCTATGTTGGCGGTAAAATCTTTACTGCCGTCGGCTATAATATTGGCTATGTTTACGTTTATCTCCAGGTTATCGTTCAAATCAAACTCAACGGGGATATTGGTGCCGCTGCCTGTAGTATAGGTGCCTAATAGTACAATAGGGTATGGCGGGGCGGTAACCTGACTAAATATAACAGTTGCCCTAACATCGGTATAATCACCTTTTGGGATGCTGATGGTGCTTAACAGCGAGTTAAGCGAAAATAGATTGATATTACTTAAACTGCCCGATGAATACTCCGCAGCAAGGCCGCCACGCTTGGCGTTTAGTCTGAAACGTGTGATATTGCCGGTACCTGCATACCACGAAAACGCTTGCTTGCTTGGCGCTATACTTGTTAAAGCAACACCGCCTGCCTGGGTAGCAGCAAATGTAACCACCGGGTTATCCGGAATAAGGGCGAAGGTTAACTCGGGATCCGTAGCGGTAGCCGAAACTTCAGCCTTTTTGCACGCAGCAAACATTAAACATAGCATCGCAGCCACAACACTAAAGCGCAAAACAATACTCTTCATCAATGATTCTTTTAAAAGGGGTTTAATCGTATCTGGATAATTAGTAAACAAATATAAAAATATAATTGAGAATGTAACACTAATTTGACAATTATTTATCAACGTGGTAATATAACAGATGAAAATGCTAATTATCTATAATGGATTGATATTGAGTTGTTAGGGGGAGATGCAGTAGATTTCACTCTGACGCTCTAAATAAATATACTTATTGATATTACCTCTCCAACTCCGAAATCTGTTTCTCAATAACCCGCTTGTCATCGGCAGATTTTGCCAGTTTTAACGCTGTTTTCAGGTGTTCAACAGCCATCGCATCATCCACATTGGTATACAAATTACCCAGCAGGCAATAATACAGGTGGTTATTATTAAGGCCAAGTTTCTCGGCTTCAATAATGGCTGCCGGTTTGCCCAATGCTTTAGATAGGGCATAGGTACGGTTTAACGCCGCTATGGGCGAATACTCCAGCATAAGCAGCTGATTGTAGTACTGCAAAATGCTTTCCCACTTTTGGGGGCTGTTGGTTTTGTTGGTGTGCCAGTAGGCTATAGCGGCTTCAAGGTGGTATTTGCTGAGTTCGCTTCCGCGCGATGCCTGGTTTAGGTAATGCTCGCCACGGGTTATTAATTCATTATCCCACAGTGTAGTATCCTGATCTTCATAAAGTATAATTTCACCATCGGTATTGGTGCGGGCCTCAAAACGCGAAGCGTGGAAACACATCAGCGCAAGCAAAGCATTAACAAAAGGCAGGTTGGTACCGGGGTTTTGAGTGAGCAGATAGGTGAGGCGCATAGCCTCTAAACAAAGATCTTTTTGCAGTGCCTTATTTTTAGATGCCGAATGGTAGCCTTCGTTAAACAAAAGGTAGAGCGTAGTCAATACGTTTTGGAGCCTTCTGCTGATATCTGCCGGTTTGGGGAACTCTATCTTAACCTGCTCGGTCCGCAGTTTCTCTTTAGCCCTGAAAAGGCGCTTGTTGATGGTTTCTTTGTTAGAGAGGAAGGCGTCGGCTATCTCCTCGATGCCAAAACCGCAGAGGATGCGGAGCGATAGGCCTATCTGCGCTTCGGGCGGGATGCAGGGCTGGCAAATGGCAAACATCATTTGCAGCTGACTATCAGCAATGTTCTTCCCCGAAAGGTCGATATCGATCTCAAATAATTCGGATTGGTTGCGCCTGATCTCGGCCGTTATCTTATCGTTGAAAAGCGTATGGCGCTTTAAGTAATCCTTCGCCTTGTTTTTGGCTACGGTGTACAGCCAGGCGGTAGGGTTTTCGGGCAAACCTTTTAATCCCCAGGTTTCGGCGGCAAGCATAAAGGTATCGCTCACCAGGTCTTCGGCTATCTCAATATGTTCAAAACCAAACAGTTTAGCCAATACAGCTGTAATTTTACTGTATTCGGTACGGAACAAATGGGGGATAAGCTCGTTTTGGGTTTGCATAGTTAATTTAACCACAGAGTTCACAAAGAGAAAATAATAATATCGAATACTGAATTTCGAATGTCCAACACCGAATTACTTCAAAATTCGACATTTAGTGTTCAGTGTTCGATATTCATTAAGTAAAAATCTCTCAACTTAATAACATCGGGCTTCTCTGTGCCCTCTGTGGTTAATTGTTAGTTTACATTTGCATGGGTATAATACTGCGTACCTCAACGCTGCCGCCATTACCAGTTAGCATTGGGCAACCTTTGGCCAACTCAATAGCCTCGGCCAGATCGGCGGCTCTAACTACTATGTAACCGCCTATTAACTCTTTGGTTTCGGCGTAAGGGCCATCGGTAACTATCGTTGTCGATTTTAAAACCGCGCCTTCATCGCCTAAACGGTTGCCGCTGCTTACCAGTTTGTTTTGCGCGGCAATACCGCCCATCCAGTTGCCCCATACCTCAAGGCGTTGTTTCCATTGGTCGGCAGTAACGTTTGCGCTCAATGCCGGGTCTGATCTGAAGATCATTGTAAATTCGTTCATAGTTGTAAGTTTTAATGTTTATAACCTAATTACGATCAGCTTTTTAATTATCGGACAAGGCCGCCAAATTAATTTACAATTACTTTTGCATCGGTATAATACTCCTTACCTCAACACTGCCACCGGCGCTAAATACGGGGCAGCCTTTGGCCATTTCAACAGCTTCGGCCAGGTTTTGGGCATTAACTATGATAAAGCCGCTCACAATCTCTTTGGTTTCGGCATAAGGGCCATCGGTAATTACGGTTGGCGATGTGAGTACCGCTCCTTCAAAATCTAAACGGTTACCGGGGTTAGCCAGTTTGTTTTGGGCGGCAATACCACCAATCCAATCGCGCCATTGGTTTAAAATGCCCTGCATTTGCTCGGGCGAAAACTGTACATCGGGGTTTTGCTGGTTACGGAAGATCAAGCTAAATTCTGTCATGGTTTCTGATTTTGTAATGTTTATACCCTAATGACGATCGACTTTTACAGGATTGGACAATGGGATGGTTTATTTTGAAATAAATGTAAAAAGAAGAATCAGGAATCAGGAATCAAAATAAAAAAGCGTCATTTTGAGGAACGAAGCAATCACACCGAAGTTGAACGGCTATACAAAGCGGTTATGCAAAGTTCACCATTGCTTCGTGACCCTTTTGTTAGTCCGGATTTGTAATCCAGGACTCTGCTTTAGGAGGTTTGCAATATTTGCAATCCCCGAAACTAAATATTATAAATCTTAGCTTGATTCTAACTTTACGCTATCATACCCAGCACATCACTAATTGGCTGGTCGCTATCAATCAAAATACCCTTAACTCCGGCAGCGGTACCTGCAACAACATCCCGTTCACGGTCGCCAATAAAGTAGGATAGGGAAGGGTCAATATCATGTTTCTCGATGCCTTGCAACAGCAATCCCGGTTTAGGTTTGCGGCAATCACAATCGCCGGTAAATTGCGGGTGGTGCGGGCAGTAAAAAATATCGGTAAACTCAACACCATGTGCTTTATAAACACTACGCAGGTGCGCATGCATTTTAGCCAGTTCATCTTCGGTATACCATCCTTTGGCAAGGCCGCCCTGGTTGGTAGCTACAATTAACAAGTAACCACGATCCTGTAAAGTTTTGAGCGTTTCAAAATTATCAAGCACTACAAAGTCCTCAACGCGGGTAACATAATCACCCAATTCTTTATTCAGTACCCCATCACGATCTAAAAAAACAGCTTTATTTTTACCTGGCATGTGTTATTTGTTTGAAGCGCAAAAGTAAGGAAAATTGTTTGAGGGAGATAAAGGGATATCAATCAAAAGATCTGCCCCAGCGGGGAAATATAAATCTAATGGAATTATGCCCCGGTAGGGGGCTACCCGTTCACCAATCGAAAAGAAACTTACCTCCTTACCGCGGTATCCACCTTCGCACTATCCACCATCCGTTGCCGCATGTAAAAGTTGGTATAAAAGTCTTTTTCGGATGCTGTAAACTGGTAAGCGGCCGCGTAATAATTGTTCCATCCCTTACCCTTATCGGCGAAAGCTTTAGCGTACTCTGGTTTCAAATCCTCTTTCAATATCTGCGATGCATTTTTGAAGTTAACAAAAAACGATACGTTACTGCGCTCGGCCTGCAAATTATCAAAACGGCTATACTCATCATTCTTACTCATAAAATTACCAGCCGTATAATTTTTATAGTACTCCTGCATCCCCGATTGTGAATTGCAAATGATCAGGTAATTATCCGCTATCATAAAATACGGTCTGCGGAAAATGCTGAACGCGTCGCCAAGCAAATAGAACGGCAATTTATCATAATTAAACTGGCCCATATCATCGGTAATCATATGGCTAATGTTTACCATAAATGGGCGCAGATTCAAACCGTTTTTGATCTGGATCAACGCTATCTTTTCCTGGTAGCGGGTGGTAATTACGGCAAATTCATTACCCAATAATTTAATGAATTCAGATGATAAGTCAATGCTGGTTTCCTTTTTAATTTTATCAAAAATGGGTTTCTTGTCTTTATCATAACCTGCTTCGTGCTGCCATTGTAGCAAATCTTGTTCAAACTTAAGCGGGTCGCTTACCGCGAAATTCAAGCTATAGGCCAAACTCGCCGGGAAAATGCTCTTCAATTTGTTCTCCATCGGCTGCTGAAAACGGTAAATATCCAGGTAACTCTTGGGCTCTTTATCATTAATATGGCTAATGCCGTTAAACATCAGGGCGTCACTCTTGTAATTTAAACTGAACGCACCAATGGCGAATAGCAGCCTGAAACTCCTGAAAATATCAGTATTCTTATTCTTAAATAACTGATCAAAAAAGGGTTGCAGTTGCCTGTAGTTCACATACAAATTAGCGATAGAGTTAGCGTTTTGCTGATCGGATAACTGCACAAAAAAATGTTCGTGATGCTCGTTACGATACTTAGCCGCTGCTTCAACCAAACTCTGCGAAAAACTTGCCGAAAAGGTATTATCGTCATTCATCAGCAAATAAAACTTACGTTTAATATCATTCAGGTAAATGGTAAAGCCTTTTTTGCCAGCCGCCAGCGGCATATCATGTATCAATACCTTGCCATTCTTTTGAGCAGCAACCTGTTCAAATACTTCGCCTACATTACCGTTACCGGATGTGGTCAATAAAAAATCAATGTCGTTTGTAGTAGTTTGTGGGTGTACCGATATAAATAAACTCTGCCCCTCAAATAAAGGTTGCAATAGCGGGTTATCCAATACATTGGCTTTTAAATTGGCCAGTTCTGCAGATTTATCGTTGCCTATTAGCGTAGTCAGTAAGGTGTTATTATTAAAAATGTCATAAAAACCCTCATCATTCTTATACTCGAATATCAAGGCCGCATCACTGGGGATATTACCCATTACCTTGCCGGGGCGCTGCCCCGGCGAGTTCAGGTTTTTAAAATACATAACCGATATGCCCACTGCCACAACCAGCAGGATGATCGTCATGATGATGTTTCTCATCTGTGTTATTTTTTTAAAGTGATGAGGTTATCATGAGCATTGGTTGATTTTGTCAGTTGAAGCTCATGATGCTCTCATTCTATTGTATTAATCTTTCAAATTTAGATTTTTCATCACGGCTAACCGTAATTTCTTTTTCAACTTGTTAACTTAGCGCCACCAAATTCCCTCATGAACAAACAAATCATCGTAACAGCTGCCTTTTTTGGACTGCTGGCCGTTATTGCAGGCGCTTTTGGCGCGCATGCCTTACAGTCGGTACTTAGCCCAAAACAACTCGAAGTTTGGCACACTGCCGTACAATACCAGTTTTACCATGTTTTTGCCCTTTTGTTTTTAGCCACGCTCACAAGGTTTAAAAATAATATGGTTATAACAACTTATTACCTGTTTACTTTTGGTATCATCCTGTTTTCGGGGTCGCTGTACCTATTAGCTTGCCGCGATTTGTTAGGCTGGAGCTGGATCCATGTTTTCGGGCCGGTTACCCCACTTGGCGGCTTGCTATTTATCGTCGGATGGGTTACATTAGCAATTGCAGGCTATAAAAATAAATAATGCTCGATTTTGCCGAACCAGTATTTCACGATAGAGAAACGCTATTTGTTGAGGTGATATTGCCTTTGGCTATCGCTAAAAACTATACGTACAGGGTTCCTTTTGAGCTAAATAACTCGGTCGAGATCGGCAAACGCGTAGTAGTGCAATTTGGCAAAAGTAAGTTATATACCGCTATCATCTATTCCGTAAGCGATCAGGCTCCCGAAAAATACGAAGCTAAATACCTCATCGATATTTTGGACGACAGGCCCGTTGTGAACGAAAAGCAACTATCCTTCTGGAAATGGCTGGCCGAATACTACCTCTGCACCATAGGCGAAATAATGAACGCCGCCCTGCCAGCGGCCCTCAAACTGGCCAGCGAAACTAAAATTGTATTGAACAAAGAGTTTGAGTACGACAAAGCACTGCTGAATGATAAAGAGTATCTCATTATAGATGCCCTCGAAATTCAACCCGAACTCAGCGTTAGCGATATTGTAAAATTACTCGGCCAAAAAACAGTTATGCCGCTGTTGCGGATCTTGTTCGAAAAAAATATCATCCACATATCCGAAGAGGTGAGCGATAAATACAAACCCCGCCGCCGTACCTTCATCACCCTCAACCCGGTTTATCAAAACCAGGATTTGATGAAAGAGCTTTTCGCGATATTAGAGCGCGCGCCCAAACAATCAGATGCGCTTTTAGCCTATATCCAGCTATCGCGCAAGCAAAAGCACATCACCAAAACTGAACTTACCGAAGCCAGCGGAGCAGGGGCCGCCGCCATAAAAGCATTGATAGAGAAAGATGTCTTCATTGCCGATGAACGTGTGGTGAGCCGCTTATCTATTGATGAAGAAGAACTTGACGAAAACTTTGTATTAAGCGATTCCCAGCGCGGTGCATTAAAAAGTATCAATGAGCAATTTGTTCAAAAAGATGTGGTATTGCTACACGGTGTAACCTCATCGGGCAAAACACAGATCTATATCCGCCTCATTGAGCAAATGCTGGCAACTGGCAGGCAGGTGCTTTATTTGTTACCAGAGATCGCTCTAACCACCCATATAGTAGAACGCCTGCGTCACCATTTTGGCAATCATATTGGGGTGTACCATTCCCGCTTTAACGATAACGAACGGGTTGAGGTTTGGCAAAAGGTTTTAAACGGCGATTACCGCATTGTGCTTGGCGCGAGATCATCCGTATTTCTTCCTTTCGAGAATTTAGGTTTGATCATTGTTGACGAAGAGCACGAAAGCTCCTACAAACAATACGATCCAGCACCACGCTATAACGCGCGTGACGCATCTATTTTCCTGGGACACTTACACACTGCTAAAGTACTGTTAGGTTCTGCCACACCCTCGTTTGAATCCTATTACAACGCTCAAACCGACAAGTACGGACTGGCCGAACTAACCGACCGCTTTGGCGGAGTAGAACTCCCCGAAATACAGGTAGTCAGCATAGCTACCGAAACCAAACAAAAAACCATGCAATCGCACTTTACCAGTGTGCTGATGCTGGATATAGAACAGGCTTTAGGTAAAAAAGAACAGGTGATCCTGTTTCAAAACCGCCGCGGTTATGCCCCGGTGGTCATTTGCAAAACCTGTGCATATACGCCCAAATGCATTAACTGCGATGTAACACTTACTTACCATAAAAGCAGCGGCAAACTACATTGCCATTACTGTGGTTACCGCGAAGATTCACCATCTATCTGCCCCGCCTGTGGCTCTGCGCATTTAGAGCAAAAAGGTTTCGGAACCGAAAAGGTGGAAGATGAGTTAAGTATCCTGCTACCCGATGCAAAAATTGCCCGTATGGACCTGGATACCACCCGCTCCAAAAATGCTTTTCAAAGTATATTGAATGATATTGAAGAGAAAAAGATAGATATTTTGGTAGGAACTCAAATGGTAGCTAAAGGATTAGACTTTCCGGATATTACCGTAATAGGTATCATCAGCGCCGATAGCCTGTTAAAATACCCTGACTATCGCGCCAACGAACGCAGCTTCCAGTTATTGGCGCAGGTGAGCGGCCGGGCAGGTCGTCGGGGCAAGCAAGGTAAAGTTGTAATTCAAACTTACGATCCCACCCACCGTGTAATAGGCCAGGTGATCCGTAATGATTATAAGGAGTTGTACGAGATAGAAATGATTGAGCGCAAAGCCTTCAAATACCCACCATACTACCGCATCATACAGCTCGATATCAAACATAAAATACCCGAGCAACTCTACATCCAATCAGAATATTTAGGCAACGAGCTTCGCAAGCACTTCGGCGACCGTGTACTCGGCCCCGAAACGCCGCTGATCAACCGCATACGCAACTACTACATCCGTACCATCACCCTCAAGTTTGAAAAGGATACGGTATCTATAGCCAAGGTAAAAACTATTTTAACCGAGGTATTGCTGCAATTCCAAACCACCAAACTAAGTAAGGGATGCATTGTACAGCCCGATGTTGATCCGTATTAATTATAAACTGAATCATTGCGATGCACGAAGCAACCGCATGGAGGCATAGCCATAGCCTGATACAATCTGCTTTTTAGCAACATCGTTACTTAACTTTTCTCCCGGCAATTTCTATCTTTACCACACCAATAAACCAATATGAAAAAATTACTCCTGTCAGCACTATGTATAGGTGCTTTACTATCAACAAACCTAAACGCATCGGCACAAGCCAAACCCGACGCGAAAACTCAAAAATGGTTCGACGGCCATGAATACCTCGACGGTTTAAAACTGGTACCCGCCCCATCAACCAATGCCGCCGAATTTGCCCGCCAATACAAACTCAACAAAGCCGTTTGGGATAAAGCCTTTGCCTATCTCAAAAATACCGATCTGGATAAACTGCCCGTGGGTAAATACCCTATTGATGGCGAAAATGTATTTGCTTCGGTTACTGATAACCCAACAAAGCCCTACGAAAAAACCGCCTGGGAATCACACAAAAAATACATCGATCTGCAATATGTAATTCAGGGCGCCGAGGGTATAGCCGCTAACCCCGTAGCCACCGCTAAAGTTACCGAACCTTACAACGAAGCTAAAGACGTTGCCCATTACGAAGCTGATGGCAAACAATATACCGCTGTACCCGGCACATTTTACCTGTTCTTCCCAGCCGATGCTCACCGCCCGAACATCAAAGTTGATGGTGCCGATCACGATAAAAAGATAGTTTTGAAGATCAGGTATGTAGAATAAAATCTAAACTTCCTGGTCATTTCGAAGAAAGGACGACTGAGAGATCCTTTGCGCGCGACAAGTCTGTTGTAGGCAAGGCATGCGCAAAAGATTTCTCCCTATCGTTCGCAATCGCGTGTTTTTTATTGATTTTCAGCCCCAAAACTTCTTTCCACAATCCATCAAATTACCCCTCAAATAATCACCTTTATAATAACTTTGTGTTTATAATGGCTCACAAGTTTATTGATAATTACAAAGAAAAAGGCGCACGCAAAAGGTTAGTTGAATTGCTCCGTAAAAAAGGTATTGAAGATGAGAATGTACTCGCATCCATCGGCAAAGTACCCCGCCATTATTTCTTCGACGAAACCTTCTGGAACCAGGCTTATAAAGATATCGCTTTCCCGATAGGCGAAGGTCAAACTATTTCACAACCTTACACTGTAGCCTATCAAACTGAATTATTACACATCCGTAAAGGCGATAAAGTTTTAGAAATAGGCACCGGCTGCGGTTATCAATGCTGTGTGCTGGTGGACTTAGGTGCCGAAGTATATACCATAGAACGCCAGGAAAAACTATACCAGCGTACCAAACAGGTGTTACCACATATAGGCTATAAGGCGCATTTCTTCTGTGGCGATGGCTCAAAAGGAATAGCCAAACATGCACCCTATCAAAAGATCATCGTAACAGCCGGAGCACCCTTTGTTCCCGAAGATCTACTCAAACAACTATCTATTGGAGGTATTCTCGTTATCCCCGTTGGCGACGAAAAATCCCAACAAATGGTAACCGTACTCAAAGTAAGTGAAACCGACTACGAAAAAATAGTATTAGATACCTTCAGGTTTGTACCCCTAGTAGGGGATAAAGCGTGGTAACGCAGAGAATCAATAAGTTAGACTCAAGAACCAAGACAGTTCAAAGGAAGCCCTGATTCTTGCATCTTGATTCCTGGTTCTGATTCCCTATCTCTTCAAGGCCCTATCCATCTCAATCTTACTATCCCGCTCTTTCAAAGTTTCGCGTTTATCAAACGTTTTTTTACCTTGCGCCAAACCAATTTCCAGCTTGGCAAAACCACGCTCGCTAATAAACAAAGCTAACGGTACAATGGTAAATCCCTTTTCCTCGGTGCGGGTTTTTAGTTTTTTGAGTTCTTTTTTGTGAAGAAGTAACACCCTGTCGCGTTTTTGTTCGTGGTTGTAGAACGAACCATGCGAATACTCGGCAATGTGCAGGTTACGCACGTAAAGCTGGTTATCAATAAAAGTGCAGAAAGCGTCGGTCAGGTTAGCTTTGGCATCACGTATGGATTTAATTTCGGTGCCCAGCAACTTAATGCCGGCCTCGTATTTATCCAGTATGGTAAATTCAAAATAGGCTTTTTTATTCTTAATATATAGGTTATCCTGACTCATGATCTTTTTCTCTCTGCGGCTGCAAATATGCGGAAATTATGGGAGTGTTAAATAATCAATAGTTGCTTTTACTTTTTTACTGTTAGATACAGCGAATCTGGTTGGCATTTATCAAAAGTTAAACCTACCTCTTCAAATTTTATTGTGCAGGTTTTAACGCTGTCCGTGTCAATTTTGTTGTCAACGTTTTTTATTAAAATGGAGTATTTTGTATATTTATTTAGCTCATATCGCATTAAAGGACCACCTGAAAATCCACGTTCTTCTATATATTTAATTTGGTAGTCATTTATGTTCCATTTGTCTTTAACCACAACCGAACCAAACATTACACCCATAAAAGCGATAAATCCAAATAATGCAAAGCATATAGCCGAAGCTGTTAAACAACTTGCAAAATTAAGTTGCCGCCTTTTAAATATAAGTGCATATCCGCAAGAGGAAGCGATATATAGAAACTTAGCATTGTTTGTATCATCATTATAGCTATATCCCAATATTACAGGTATAACCAAAATGGTGAACAATGCTAACATTACCCAAATTACTTTATTAGGTAACCTGCTTATCAACCAACCTGTTAATGGAAAGCTAAAAAATAAGAAAATAAGATAAGGATGGTTATTAATGTAGTACATTGATAGCTAAAGTACGCAATGTTTAATCCTACTTCGTCCCCGGCTTCACAATCAATATCGGTACGTTAACCCTGTGCCTAACCTTGTCAACCGTAGTACCGAATATAATATCTTTTAAGGCCTTATGGCCGTGTGCGCCCATTACCATAAAATCAATATGCTCATCATTTACAATCTGAGCAATGGCGTTAGCTGCATTACCGTAACCAATTTTAGCTGTCGATTTATAATCTAATAAGTCAAGCGCTTTTACATATTTATCCAGATTTTCTTCATCGCTTTGTGTTTCGTGGTCCATTACTTCGGTGCCGTGATAGTTTGCAGCTGCTGTTTCAACAATGTGTATTAAAGTGTACTCGGCACCTTTACCACCCTGCATAATAGCATGGCGGATAGAATCCCGGTCGTTACTCGAAAAATCTATCGTAACCCCAATGTGTTTGTATGAAGTAACATCCAAATTTGTTATTGATGTTGCCAATCCGTGCGGAACGCGTACCGGTTTCTCTTCGGGAAGTTTCAATATAGGTTTTAAAAAAACATACAATAGCAAAGCGATAATTCCAAGTGTAAGCGGTACTACGGTAGCATATATCCAGATCTGGGCATTGGGGTAAAGTTTGATCCAGTCAAATATCTGTTCAACAACCAGTTTAATATTTAGTGATACAATAATAGCCGCGCTTAACCATGCCAGTATTTTTACTTTAGTGCCGATTGCGAATTTCCCCATACGCATCTTGTCTGATGTAAAATGGATCAGCGGGATAACCGCGAAACCGAGCTGTAAACTCAGCACAACCTGGCTCAGTATGATCAGGCTGCCAAGCGCTTCGTCGCCAAAGTAGACTATGGTTAGCACCGCCGGTAAAATAGCCAGCAAACGGGTTAAAAGGCGACGTAACCAGGGTTGTATCCGTAGGTTAATGTGGCCCTCCATAATAATTTGGCCGGCAAGGGTACCCGTAATGGTAGAGCTTTGTCCGGATGCGATCAAGGCGATGGCGAATAGCGCAGGTGCTAGGGCGCCAAATATATGTTCTAATAATTTATATGCATCCTGTATTTCGGCTACCTCAAAATAACCATTCCGGTAAAAGGCGCTTGCCGCCAATATCAATATGGCCGCGTTTACAAAAAAAGCCAGGTTTAACGCGATGCTGGTATCAATAAAATTAAAGCGGATGGCATTTTTAATACCCTCGTCAGTCCGCTCTATCTTACGGGTTTGCACTAATGACGAGTGCAGGTATAAGTTATGCGGCATAACTGTAGCGCCAATAATACCAATGGCAATATAAAGCATTTTTTTACTGGCCACATCGTGCCCAAACAGGTTACTGGGTATAAATCCCTTGGCAATATCGCCAAAGTTGGGTTCTACAATAAACATCTCTACCAAAAAGGCAACGCCGATAATAAAGATCATCGAAATAATGAACGCTTCCAGCTTGCGCATTCCTTTGTTCATCAAAAACAGCAACAAAACGGTATCGGTAATGGTGAGTGATACGCCCCAAAGCAAGGGCAGATGAAACAGCAATTGCAAACCAATCGCCATCCCGATGATCTCGGCCAGGTCGCAGGCTATAATGGCGATCTGGGCCAGTATATAAAGGCAAAAGTTTACAAAACGGGGATAGGTTTTTTTTGAGGCTTGCGCCAGATCCAATCCGCGTACAATCCCCAAACGGGTACTTAACGATTGTAGTAATAAAGCGATAAGGTTTGATAACAATAAAACCCATATCAGCTTGTAACCAAATTCGCTGCCCCCGGCTAAATCGGTAGCCCAGTTGCCCGGGTCCATATAGCCCACGCTAACTAAATATGCCGGACCTAAAAAGGCCATTATGCGTTTCCAGCCAACCTTGCCCTGGGTTTCAACTGTGCTATGAACGTTTCCTAATGATGCTCCTTGTTTCTCGCTCATATTCTTACTAAAATGTTTTTCGCTACATCTCTGCTAATGCCAAAGGTATCTTCGGTATTCAGCTGTATTATTACCGACTGATCGTATTCAACCACTTCAATTACTTTAATATGGTTTCCTATAGTTAACTTCATTTTTTCGAGGTATTGTAAAAACTGCGGCATGTGTTCGCGCACACCCATAATAATGCCCCCACCATTAACCAGAAGTTCTGATATAGGTTTTAACTCGTTTGTGTTAAAACGCCCATTAACATCGGGTATCGGGTCGCCATGCGGATCATATTTCGGGAAGCCTAAAAATTTATCCAACCTGTCCACCAGTTCAGCACTCGTAATGTGCTCTAATTCTTCGGCCACGTCATGTACCTCGTCCCATTTAAATTGTAGCTTCTCTACCAAAAAAAACTCCCATAAACGGTGTTTACGCACTATGCTCACGGCTATGGTCTTGCCCTCGTCGGTTAAACTTACTCCCTGGTAGCGCGCGTAATTGATCAGTTTTTTTTCAAACAGTTTCTTCAACATATCTGTTACCGACGCTGCCTTAGTGTTCATTACCGCCGCGATGCTGTTGGTACTCACACTTTCGTTGCCGTTTATCGATAAATGGTATATGGCTTTGAGGTAGTTTTCTTCTGTGTATGAGTTCATTTAAACAAATCTAATTATAAATTTAGACCTGTCTAAATTTATAATTAAAAAAGAATTTATATTGCTTTTATATCAATTTGAAAAAATATTATTTTGTTTGAGCCAAAAATTTATATTTGTAACCATTATGGCAGCTGAAATAGATAAATTAGACCTACAGATTCTAAAGATCCTTCAAGAGAATGGAAGAATAACCAATTTGCAACTTTCGAGCGAGATAGGGCTATCGCCCGCGCCTACTTTAGAGCGTGTGCGTAAACTTGAAAACGCAGAGTATATCAAAAGCTACCACGCTTTGGTTGACGAAGAAAAATTGGGTTTAGGCATCAAAACTTTTATCCAGGTTTCGTTGGATTTTCACAAGAACAACACCATCCAGGTTTTTGTTGATGAGATAAAGGCCATTAAAGAAGTAACCGAGTGCCACCACGTAACCGGCCAGTGCGATTTTTTATTAAAAGTTTACGTGCGCGATATCAAGGCATACGAGCAATTGATCATGGATAAGATCAGCAAGATCACGGTAGTTAAAACCTTCCAAACCATGATGATCATGAGCACCAGTAAAAAGGAACCTACCGTGCCTTTAGAATATTAGTCTCCCAGCCCCTAAAAGGGATAGCTGTTTTGCATATTTAAAAAGCCATTTCGATTGTTTCGGAGTGGCTTTTTTTAATTGTGTTTTTTGGTTATTGGTTTAAATATGATATTAAAACATGTCAAGATAACTTATTGATAAGATAATAATACCAACTTTATTATAATTAATAGCACGTTATTTTATGTAGCAGATCAGCTTAAACAGTTATTAATCAAAAACCTATTATTATGAAAAATTTAAAACAGTTATTGAATGTTGTTCAAATTAAGCACGTTGTAAAATATGCAACTGCCCTAATTGTGTTGGTGTTATTTACAAACAATGCAAAGGCGCAAATAGACGGTGATGCCGCACCTGTTGTTGCTACCTCTGTAACCTACTATGCCGATTATGCCTTTACACACGAACTGGATACCCCATGTTATGATGTATACTGGTCATCCGATTCTCCATACACTGTTATTGACCAGGGCTTTGATATGCAATATGGAGACTATATAACCATACAATGGACCTATACAGGTACACATACCCTTTATGCCAATACCAATTATGTAAATACTTCCGATGTGCCGGATGGTAACCCAGACAATGTGAGGTTATATTGGGATTACGAAAACCTATCGGTTACCGTAACCCCATAATTTGCTTGTAAATAGAATTTGTTGATCTGAAAGCGTACAGGAATTATTCTTGTACGCTTTTTTTATCACCCGCTTATCGCATTTATAATATCGTACTGCGTAATGATCTCAATATTCCCCTTATCGTCCTCAACCAAAACAGCAGTATTATCTTTATTGATGAGCGATGATATTTTATTGATACCCGTATTCAAGTCAACAAATGGGAAAGGCGCAGTAGCGATGCTTTTCAATGGTTGTGAGCGCAATGCCGGGTTTTCTAATAAGGCATCCAAAATATCACTTTCAGTAATTTTACCTATCACCATACCTTTTTGGGTTACCGGTATTTGCGATATGTTAAGTGATTTAATAGTATTAATAGCTTCCAAGATCGTTTTTTCGCAATCTATAGTAATAATCTCCTGCTTTTCTTTTTTAGACAAAATGGTGCGGGCTGTTTGTTTTTCATCAGCAAGGAAACCGCGTTCGCGCAACCAGTCCTCGTTAAACATCTTACCCACGTAGCGCGAGCCATGATCCGGGAATATCACTACCACAACATCGCCCTCTTTAAACATATGGCGCATTTGTAAAACACCAGCAATTGCCGATCCTGATGAGTTACCTGCAAAAATGCCCTCTTTTAAGGTGATTTCGCGGGTCATTAAGGCGGCATCCTTATCGGTTACTTTTTCAAAATGATCTATTAAAGTAAAATCGACGTTCTGCGGTAAAAAGTCTTCGCCAATACCTTCGGTTATATAGGGGTATATCTCGTTCTTATCAAAAATACCAGTTTCTTTATATTTCTTAAACACCGATCCATAAGTATCAATGCCTAAAACCTTAACATTCGGGTTTTGCTCTTTTAAGTACTTGGCTGTACCCGATATGGTGCCGCCGGTGCCCACGCCCACAACCAAATGCGTTATTTTGCCTTCGGTTTGTTTCCATATTTCGGGGCCGGTTTGCTCATAGTGCGCCTGCGAGTTTGATAAGTTATCGTACTGGTTAGGTTTCCACGAATTTGGCGTTTCCCTAACCAGGCGTGATGATACGGAATAGTATGATCGTGCATCCTCCGGGTCAACATTGGTTGGGCAAACAATTACCTCAGCACCAAAGGCGCGCAAGGCATCAACTTTCTCTTTCGATTGCTTATCCGTAGTGGTAAAAATACATTTGTAGCCCTTAATAATAGCAGCCATAGCCAGGCCCATACCCGTATTGCCCGATGTACCTTCTATAATAGTTCCGCCGGGTTTTAAGGCACCACTTTTTTCGGCGTCCTCAATCATCTTGAGTGCCATACGGTCTTTAATTGAATTACCGGGGTTAGTAGTTTCAATTTTTGCTAAAACCGTTGCCGGGATGTCTTTGGTGATTTTGTTCAGCTTTACCAGCGGCGTGTTGCCAATGGTATCTAATATATTGTTATGCCACATGGTATCTTAATTTATGATGCAGGCAGTGCATAAAGCAAATACCTACAATAACAAAAGTAAGTTTATCCAGGAGATATATAAAGATTTTAATAAAGTCTATTTAAGCTGGCATTAAAAAATTGCTTTCAGTTAGTATTCAGGCTTGATACCAGTTAGGGTAAGGCATTATAAGCAAAGGAACACTATGGTAATTGCGGCGGGCGTCACCGGTATCTGATAAAAACCGTTCCAATACATAATGCTTGCGGTTTACTATCGTGAAAAACTGAATGGCCTCGGTAGTGGTAACTACTTCAAGGTCTTTTTTACGGTTTACCCCTTTAATATTACGCAAAAATAACTTGTTGTAACCAACCCTGTTGGCAATGGCATCAGTTAATAAACTCTGCGCGTAGGCATCTTCCATATCCGGTATCCCGCTGCTTGATACATGCGTTACAAATATTTTAGCATTAAAATCTCTTAAGAACCGCACAACCTCTACATCGCAATAACGCAGATCGGTTAAATAAGCGGTGCTATCCAACGTATTGAAATTTACATCAGCGGGGATCACCAAAACCGGACAGTTAGCCTTGTTTATCACATACAACAATCCCGAATTATTTAATTCGAGCAAATCATGCGTGCCGGTAATAATCATGTTCACCTGGTTCTCTGCAACTATATCCTTTATTTTATCGCTGTTAAAAACAATGTTTTGCAAGCGGTTTATTTTAGGATGGTGCGTAGCATTGCGGTGCTCATAATAGTAGTGAGTTTTTAAATTGTCGGCAAGTTCATCAATGCTGGTATAAGGCTTTTCTTCTGCATGGTTGTGCATATCATCGTACCCGGCATAAGCCAGTGGTTTGCTTACCGGCAACTCAAACACATTGCATAGCAACAGGTTAGCATTAAGCTGCTGGGCAACTTTTAATGATAGTTTAGCGATCCGTTCTGCTCCGGCAGAAAGATTGATCAACACAAGAATGTTTTTCATGGAGAATTATATGTAGATATAACAGGTACCCGTTTTACTTTGTTTTAAGGTTTTTATTTATTAATTAAATATTCACAATAGCTTAACATAATTGTCCACCTGCATAATTTAACATTCCTGTCAATGCTGTTTATACTAAAAGCCAGTAAAGTTTTTACATTTGCAATCCGTTTTTATTTGAAAACATATTAAGCTACATGGTTAAATTCAACCGTTTCACACTCAGCAATGGCCTTCGCGTTGTTGTTCACGAAGATAAAACTACACCAATGGCAGTGCTCAACGTTTTGTATGACGTTGGCGCCCGCGACGAAAACCCCGAGCAAACCGGCTTCGCCCACTTATTTGAGCACCTGATGTTTGGCGGATCGATCAACATTCCCAATTACGACGAACCTTTGCAACGTGTAGGTGGCGAAAACAACGCCTTCACCAGTAACGATATCACCAACTATTACATCACCCTGCCGTCGGTAAATATCGAAACTGCCTTTTGGTTGGAGAGCGACCGCATGCTCAACCTTGCCTTTAGCGAAAAAAGCCTCGAAGTGCAGCGCAACGTAGTGATGGAAGAGTTTAAACAGCGCTACTTAAATCAGCCTTATGGCGAAGTAATGCTCAAACTGCGGCCAATGGTTTATAAAAACCACCCGTATCGCTGGGCAACCATAGGTAAAGAGCTTTCGCATATCGAATACGCTAAAATTGAAGACGTAAAAGCCTTCTTCAAAAAACACTATAACCCGCAAAATGCCGTAATGGTAGTAGGTGGAGATGTAGATACCGAACAGGTGAAAGAACTGGCCGAAAAATGGTTTGGCAGCATCCCGGCAGGTGAAAAATATAACCGCGATTTACCACAAGAGCCGGAACAGCACGATGAACGCCGCGCAACTGTTACCGCTAAAGTTCCGCTTAATTCGCTGTATATAGCCTTCCAGATGAAAGATCGTTTAGACGAGAGCTATTACGTTACCGATCTGATATCGGATATCTTATCCCGTGGTAACTCATCTCGTTTACACCGCAACCTGTTAAAAGAAAAGCAATTGTTTAGCGATATACACGCTTACATGACGGGTAGCTTTGATACCGGTATGTTTATAATTGATGGCAAACCTTTACCAGGAGTAACCATAGAACAAGCTGAAGCCGCCATTTGGGAAGAGTTAGAAACCATTAAAAACGAATTGGTGCCGGTAGATGAATTAACCAAAGTGCGCAATAAAACCGAATCAACTATGGTGTTCTCCGAAATGTCGTTACTGGATAAGGCCATGAATTTGGCTTACTTTGAGCTTCTTGGAGATGCCGAATTGCTTAACCTGGAAACCGGAAGATATATTGCCATAACAGCCCAACAAATACAGCACCAGGCACAAGCCCTATTTAGAAAAGAAAATTCATCAACGCTGGTATATTTAGCCGAATAGCATGTTAGACAGAACCATAACGCCCCAATTTAAGGCTATAGATCATATCAATTTAATTACCCCGGGTTACGCGCAGTTAGATAATGGCTGCAATATGTACTGGTTTAACTCTGGTGAGCAAGAATTAGTACGTATTGAGTGGATATTTGCTAACGTGCGTTTTAACCCCGCAAAGCCATTGTTAAACGTGGCCGTAAACACCATGCTTACCGAAGGCACCAAAACTATGTCGGCAGCCCAAATTGCGGATGCTGTTGATTATTACGGCGCCTTTTTCCAGATCGATTACGGTTATGATCAATCGCAGGTAAGTTTGTATTGTTTAAATAAGCACTTAGCCAGCACACTGCCGGTTATTAAAGATATTTTAACCAACTCCATATTTCCCGAAAAGGAACTGCAAACTTTTATCCGTAACCAGCAGCAAAAATTGCAGGTGAGCCTGCAAAAAAATGATTTTGTAGCCCGCCGCGCTTTTAACAATGCCATGTTTGGCAATACCATGTATGGTCTTAGTCCGGATGCCTTGGATTATGCCCAGCTTGATCGTAACGATATGCTGGCGCATTTTAAACAAATGTACCAGCCCAATAATTGCACCCTTATAGTAGCGGGCAAGGTT
The DNA here is from genome assembly GCF_039921305.1 of Mucilaginibacter sp. Classification (GTDB taxonomy): domain Bacteria; phylum Bacteroidota; class Bacteroidia; order Sphingobacteriales; family Sphingobacteriaceae; genus Mucilaginibacter. The sequence goes on along the minus strand of NZ_JBDSCA010000023.1, from coordinate 82,469 downwards.
GATGATGATACCCTGAAAACGATAACTCATTTATTTGATAAAGACTGGGCAAATAGCGATACCCCGGCAGATACAAGCCAACCAGCAATCCACAGCAAGGGCGATTTATTTACCTATATTGAAAAGCCCGATGCATTGCAATCAGCTATTCGTATGGGTACGCCAACCATCAACCGCGCTCATCCCGATTTTCCGGCTTTGCAAATTGTAAACACCATTTTGGGTGGGTACTTTAGCTCAAGGTTGATGAATAATATTCGCGAGGATAAAGGTTACACTTACGGCATAGGTTCGGCTACGTCATCCATGAAGCATAGTGGTTCCATTTTTATAGCTACCGAAGTTGGCGCGGATGTAACCAATGCCACCATGACCGAGATCGAAAAAGAGATCAACATTCTGAAAACAGAATTGATAAGCGATGAAGAACTTTCGCTGGTTAAAAACTACATGCTCGGCTCGCTGCTGGGTAGCCTTGAGAATGTATTTTCGCATGCTGATAAATTCAAAAACGTTTACTTTTCGGGATTGGATTTTGAATATTATGATCGTTATACCGAAATTATCCGAAGCATCACACCACAACAAATTCTAATATTAGCCAACCAATACTTTGATTTCGACAAGTTTTGTAAGGTTATTGTTGGTAAAATGAACTAAGCTCCAGATACTTTAATCGGGATAATAATCGTAAATCTGAAACCGTAAATTTTATTTACGGTCCGTTTGGTTTACGCTTATCCGCTGGTAAGGCCATATACTTTTTATAGTTATCGTTAAGGTATATGGTCATGTTAAAACCGCGCGCCTTAAAAACTTCGCGTGCCGGGCGGTACATCAAAATAAAATCCTTAAGCTCCTGTCCTCGCAAGGGTATGGTTTGGCTAACGGTTTTTTCGTTAAAGGCATCATCAATCTGTTCATCGGCAATTTCCTCATCCGTAAGCTGTTTGCTGCGGATGGCTTTTTTATCCTTACCATAGCCAAATCGTAAAGCAATACCGCCTTTATATGAGCCATCGGCATTGCGTTGGTAAGTTACCGGAGCGCCGGTTAAAGTAGGGTCTTTAAGGCTACCTAATTTAGTTTCAGCTGCTGTTCCGGCAACGTTAACTTCCTTCAGCGTTTTGCCTTCGGGCACCAAAAAAACTTCCATATGATTTTTATTAACTATAGATACCGTATCAGGCTGGTAAGCATAGCCTTTAAATACCAACAGATCGCCGGGTTTGGCATAAATATAGAATATCCCGGCAGTATCGCTAAGGGTGTATTGCCTGCTGTTTAAATTGGTAACTTTTATAGATTGTAAATGGATGTGCGTATTATACTCATAAATACGGCCCATTAAAGTACCCTGCGCTTTAGCTTCAAAGCAAATTATTGATGATAGTATGGTTAATATAAAAAAGTAACGTAGCATTAAAGCAGTTAAGGTTAATGAAGTGTAAACAGCCGAAAGGTACAAATTGTTGTATGCTAAAAGCAAAAATTAACAAGCATTAACACATGTTGCTGCACTTACACACAAAAGAAGTTGACCTGTTTAAAGGCAACTCCTTTTGCATAACTAACCATTAATACAGTTAAATAATTTGGTTAATTAGTAAATACGGTAAAATAAAGCATACCCATTGCCACTGCCTCCGCTACCGGTGGTGGTAATATGGCCGGTATTTCCATTACCATCATAGCCAGACTTGGTATTATTGCTTGATGTGCAATTGGTAACAGTATGAGCCACAACCTGGCCCGCGCTACCCAACTTAAAGCCATTACCATCTCCCGAGCCACCGTAACCGTTGTTGGTTGATGTGCAATTAGTGATAGTTACTGTATACGGCTGGCCATAAAGATCCCAACCATCGTCAGAGTTATGATAAGCCGTACAGTGGTCAAACTTATTGTTTTTACCGGCAGATAGCTTACAGGCAAAACCATCAGCATTTTCACCACCAGCGGCTGTATCATAGTTTTCGGATGAAGTGCAATAGGTAATATTATCATCATGAGCGCCATTGTAAACCTGTATGCCCGAATCTTTATTCCCGGTCGAGATTATTTTATAGGCGTAATTATAGCCACCTGATTGGAAAACAATACCGCAGCTTGGTGCATTTTTTATAGTGATATTTTGGATGTTCCAATAGCTGCCATTAACTTTTACACCCCAGCCCGATGATATACCCGAGCAATTAAGCGTACCGCCCGAAAGGTTGATCTTCGAACTTGATGTTCCGCTAACCAGCAATTGTAGTGTGCTGGTTAAATTAATGGTTCCGCTAATGGTAATCACATCACCAGCATGGGCATTGGCAACAGCGGTTTTCAGGGCCGCTTCGGTAGTTACCGTTGTGCTTGCAAATGATTGTGAATTTACACCCGGCGCGTTTAACACCGCAACTTCCTCGCTTTGCGCGGGAGTTACATTGCTGCTTTTTTGGCAACTTAAAAGCGCGCACGAAAGCATAAAAAATCCTAATAATTTTTTCATTTTCTCAAAGGTTAATAATAAGTACTAATTGGTTAGATTATGCGTCAATTATCAATTTAATATTTTAACAATAAAAATATTTATAGATATAAAACTGTGCAATCGTTGCCGGGAACGATTGCGGTAACATATTGAATATTAAATAAATATTTATTAATTTGTCTGCGTGGTATATTTGCAGAATTGGTATTTAAACAGTGGTAACATTTTGATACAAACGCGCGTCTTGTTGTTCTTGAGTACTAAAAAATTGATGCTTAGATAAAATATTGCCAGGGATAGGCAAACTTGTTTAGGTAGGGCGAAAAGCGGATAGCTGAAGAAGGCAGTATAGGGTTAAACAAAAAAACATGGAAAGCAAGAGCTTTCCATGTTTTTATAACTGACCTCATTATTTACCATAAAGAACGAGTGGTTTAAAATTGATAAATTAACAATTGACCAAATATATAATCTATAGAGTTACCAGACTAATTTTTTAACGAATTTTAACACATTATTTTTTCCACATCATCAAGATTATCAATATGTTAATAACTCATAAATGCATATTTGTATGGTCTTTTTTTATAAAGACATAATTTTTATACTGTGCTTTCATAATCGGGTGAAATTAAATATCGAATTATTAACGAAAGTCGTAGTTTGGGGAAGGTTTGATTTTTTTGAGTTGGACGATCGGTTTAAACTATTTCCGCTTACAATCCGGCAATAATTTTCATCTTTGCGGTATCTAATTACTACCCTATGTTGTTTGATCAGATAAGCAGTAACACTTTTTTCATCTTAGGTCCATGCGTAATGGAAAGCCAGGATCTATTATACACAGTTGCCGAGCAGGTTGCAACCCTTGGCCAAAAGTATAATGTACCCGTAGTTTTCAAATCATCGTTTGATAAGGCTAATCGTACATCTATCCACTCGCAACGCGGGCCAGGCCTCGAAAAGGGTTTGGAGATGCTTGCTATGGTAAAAGAACGTTTTAACCTGCCTTTAACTACCGATATTCACGAGCCTTACCAGGCAGCTATTGCAGGCCAGGTAGTTGATATTTTACAGATTCCTGCCTTTTTATGCCGACAAACCGATTTGTTGGTTGCTGCTGCCGAAACCGGTAAAATTGTAAATGTAAAAAAAGCGCAGTTCTTATCTGGTCAGGATATGTTTTACCCGGCGCAAAAGGTAATTGATTCGGGCAACAAACAAGTAATTTTAACCGAGCGTGGTAACATGTTTGGTTACAACAACTTAGCAGTAGATTTTAGGAATGTACACGATATGAAGCAGTTTGGCCACCCGGTTTGTATGGATTGCACGCATTCGGTACAGCGCCCAGGTGGCGCAGGTGGCAAAACAGGTGGCGATCGTACCTTTGTACCTATGATGGCCCTTGCCGCTAAAGCGTTTGGTGCCGATGGTTACTTTATAGAAACCCATCCCGATCCGGATAATGCCTGGAGCGATGGCCCTAACCAGGTAAAACTGCATGAATTGGAATCTGTTATCGCACCATTAATACGGTAATGAAAGATATAGCAAAACGGGTTTTTAATGTAGAGATAGAATCGCTGCAGCACGTAGTTGAGTTAATTGACGATAGCTTTAGCGATGTGATTGAAACTATACTGGAAGGTAAGGGCAAGCTTATTGTTACCGGGATAGGCAAATCGGGCTTGATCGGTAAAAAAATATCGGCAACACTGTCAAGCACTGGCACATCAAGTTTCTTTTTGCATCCCGGCGAGGCTTTTCATGGCGATTTGGGTATGATAGGAGCGGATGATATTGTAATGCTGATATCCTACTCCGGCGAAACAGACGAATTGTTAAAGATCATCCCATACTTAAAATGGAACGGTAATGAGTTAATTGCCATGACTGGCGACCCTAACTCAACCATAGCGAAAAATTGTACACATCATTTAAATATAGCTATCAAGAGCGAGGCTTGTCCGTTAAAACTGGCGCCAACCTCATCAACAACCGCTGCTCTGGTTATGGGCGATGCAGTTGCTGTAGCATTAATGGAAGTAAGAGGGTTTCAACCTGCCGATTTTGCAAGGTTTCATCCGGGAGGTAGCCTGGGTAAAAAGCTTTTAACCCGTGTTAAAGATTTTATGCGTACCGATAATCTGCCATTCATTAATATAAACGCGTCTTTTACAGATCTGGTTCTTAAAATGAGCGAAGGCCGGTTGGGTATGGTAATTATTGGTGATTCGGAAAGGATAGAAGGGGTTGTTACCGATGGCGACTTGCGCCGGGCCTTGGTAGCTAATGCTGATACCACACAATTACACATCCCCGGTATGATGACAAAAAGCCCAATTATTGTTGATGGTGAAGAGTATTTGAGCCAGGTTGAGCAATTAATGCGCGAAAAACGGATAGCTACAGTTTTGATAGGCTCGGCAACAGAGCATTGTATTACGGGAGTATACCAGATATACAACGCGTAATATATTTCGATATCAATCAAACCAAATCCCAATTTAATCGTTTAAGCCCAAAGTATGGTTACATATTAACAAATTGGATATATTTGCATGCACCCATAAAAAGGTGCCTCTATCTATAAAATGTTTAACACCCCTCAAAGAAAAAAAATAGCTATTATTGGCTTAGGATACGTAGGATTGCCTTTGGCTGTTGAATTTGCAACAAAATACCCCGTAACAGGTTTCGACCTAAAGAAAAGGCGTGTTGATGAGGTGAATAGCGGTATCGACAGTACTCTCGAAATTGAAAATTCCAAACTAACATCGGTTTTAAACGCAAATGATCCTGATAAAGGGCTGTACTGTTCAACGGATTTTAACAGCATTGCCGATAGCAATATTTACATTATAGTAGTACCAACCCCAACTGATAAACATAACCGTCCCGATCTGAGCTTAATTATCAAAGCAACCCAAACTGTTGCCGGTTTTTTGAAAAAGGGCGATGTGGTTATTTATGAATCAACTGTTTACCCGGGCTGTACGGAAGAGGTCTGCGTACCCATATTAGAGCAGGTATCGGGATTGAAATTTAACGAAGATTTTTTCGCAGGATACTCGCCAGAGCGTATTAATCCGGGCGATAAAGTGCATCACTTAACTAATATCCTAAAAGTAACATCGGGTTCAACCCCAGAGGCTGCCGATTTTATTGATGGCCTTTACCAATCTATCATAACTGCCGGAACACACAAGGCACCCAGTATTAAAGTTGCCGAAGCTTGCAAAGTAATAGAAAACTCGCAACGGGATATTAACATTGCTTTTGTGAACGAGTTGTCAAAAATATTTAACCTGATGGGTATTGATAGCCATGATGTTTTAGCTGCCGCAGGTACCAAATGGAACTTTTTAAATTTTAAGCCGGGTTTAGTTGGCGGGCATTGTACAGGTGTTGATCCGTACTATTTGGCACAAAAAGCACAGGAGTTGGGTTACCACCCCGAAATTATTTTAGCAGGCCGCCGTTTGAACGATGGCATGGGTAAATATGTGGCTTTAGAAGTGGTTAAGCTGATGATCAAAAATGATATCGCTGTTAAAAACTCCAAAATATTAGTTTTAGGTTTTACATTTAAAGAAAATTGTACTGATGTACGCAACACGCGGGTTATTGATATTGTAAACCAGTTAAAAGATTTTGAAGCCGATTACCATATATACGACCCATGGGCTAACCCTACAGAAGTGCAGCTTGAGTATGGCATTGATATAATAGCAGCGCTTAATTACCATAACCAGTATGATGCCATAGTATTGGCTGTGCCCCACAACCAATTTAAAGATTTGGATTTTGATAAATTGAAAAAAGAAAAACGATCTGTTATATATGATATTAAAGGCATGTTAGCAGTAAACATTACCGACGGGCGATTGTAACATTATAATTATAACAGCCCGTTTTAATTTGTAATTTTGTATAAATTTAATAAAAAGCTAATAAAATTAGCCAAACAAATAATTAAAATGAGATATTTTTTTAGAGGAGCTATAGCGATATTCATATGCATTTTTTTAATGAGTATTAAAATAGCAAATGCACAAACTACATCAACAGGGTCAACTTCAACCACCACAACCCCTTTAACTACAGTTCCAACAAAATCGGATGATGTGAGTGATGCCCAACTTAGGGATATGGTGCAAAAGGCCAAGGCATCTGGTATGAGTGATGAGCAAATACGCCAGGCTGCTATTGCAAAAGGTATGCCCGAGAGTGAGGCTAATAAGCTACAAAATCGTATTAGTATTATCCGTACAGCAAAAGACGTTAATATGGCCGATGACGAGGCAAAACGCAAAATAAATGGTGAGGATATATCGGATGATACTGAAAAAGATAAAAAAGGATCAGGAGGTGGTGTAAATCAGCCTCGCGGGCCAATAGTATTCGGGTCAGAATTATTTAATAATTCTAATTTAACTTTTGAACCTAGTTTGCGTATTGCAACACCTCAAAACTATGTAGTTGGACCTGATGATCAAATTGTTATAGATGTGTATGGTAATTCGTTAGCCAATTGGAAGCTAAATGTTAGCCCAGATGGTAAAATACAAATACCCACAGTTGGTGTTGTTAATATTGGCGGTAAAACTATTGAGCAAGCTACTGGTATGATCAAATCAAAATTAAAAGCTGCCAATTATGCAATAGATCACGGAACTAATGTTTCGGTATCTCTTGGTAACATTCGCAGCATTAAGGTGTATATGGTGGGCGAAATTGTTAAGCCGGGCACAATTACTTTATCATCATTATCAACCGTTTTCAATGCGCTTTATTTATCGGGTGGTCCTAATAGAAATGGTTCACTGAGGGAAATAGAAGTGATAAGGGATAATAGTGTGATCCGCAAATTAGATGTCTACGATTTTAAACTTACGGGAAGTAAAAAAGATGATATCCGTTTGCAAGACGGTGATATAGTACGCGTACCAACTTACAAAGTGCAAGTTTCGTTAACCGGCCAGGTTAAAACTCCGGCTATATTTGAAGTTTTGCCTGGCGAAACACTTAAAGATGTAATTGGCTTTGCAGGTGGTTTTACCGAATCGGCTTATACTTCAACCATAAAGGTTGTTCAGTTAACTGATCAGGAAAAAAAGGTTGTCGACATAAAATCTGCCGATTTTGGCAACTATATACCATTACGTGGTGATAATTATACTGTTGATCGTATTTTAGATTCTTATCAAAACAGGGTCTCTATTTATGGTGCCGTAACAAGACCTGGGATCTTTGAATTAGAAAAGGGCTTAATGTTATCACAATTAATAGCTAAGGCCGCAGGGTTAAAACGAGATGCTTTTGCTTCGCGCGGGTTTATCAGCCGTTTAAGAAGTGATAACACAACAGAACTTGTTTCTTTTGATGTTAGGGGAATTGTAAAGAGTACCGTTCCGGATATTATATTGAAAAAGGAAGATGTGGTTACTATCCCATCAATTTTTGATCTGCGCGACCAATATACAGTTAGTATTAATGGTGAGGTGCGTCAAGGCGGGCAATTCGCTTATGCAGACAATATGTCTGTAGAAGATCTTGTAGTTCAGGCCGGTGGTTTTACTCAATCGGCAAGCCCTAACCGCATCGAAGTGGCCCGTCGTATTAATAATGCCGATCCTAATCAAAAAAATTCGCCTACGGCCAATATCTCTATTATTGATATTGATCCGGATTTTAAAGTAAACAAAAAGCCATTTATTCTACAACCGTTTGATGTAGTATCAATATACTCTTCACCCGGTTATGAAAAACAACGTACAGTTAGAGTAGAGGGTGAAGTGCTGTATCCGGGGCCTTATATCATACGTAATAAAGATGAAAAAATATCAGATCTGGTTAAGCGTGCTGGGGGGGTAACTATATTTGCCGATGTAGAATCGGGTACATTAAATCGTCCCAATACATTGGGTATAAATGCCGAAAAGGAAAAAATTGATCCCGCAGCTTTACAACAAGAAAAAGTTGCCCGGGCACAACATATAAAAAGAACATTAAAAGATTCAACTACCAACGTAGATGAGCAGTTTAGAAATAGCCTTGTTGGTATTGATTTGAAAAAGATATTGGAAAAACCAGGTTCAAGGTTTGATCTAATATTAGAAGAAGGTGATGTTTTACGGATACCTAAAGAGCAGCAATTGGTAAGAGTTAATGGCGAAGTATTGTTTCCAAATGCGGTTGTATATACCAAATCAAAATCTCTAAACGATTTTGTTGACAATGCAGGCGGATTTTCTCCCGAAGCATTAAAAAAAAGAGCCTATGTTGTATATGCAAACGGATCGGTCAAGTCAACTCATAATTTCTTATTCATTCACTCCTATCCCGAAGTTAAGGCAGGGAGTGAAATTATAATTCCTAGAAAACCGACAAAAAAGGGAGTTTCTTTAGCCGAATTTGGAACTGTAACAGGAGCCTTGGCATCTATAGCCGCAGTCTTGATCGGTATTATAAGTATTACCCGTCGTTAATAACTGTTGAGCAGTTCAATACCAAATATGTATTTAACTTACATGGTCAGATTATATAATTTGTTTCTTAGGTATAAAAAACGTGAAACTACCTTCGCTTAGCGATTATATTTTTGATGAATTGCAAATAAGTGCTAATTTAGTTGGTTGATAATAATATCCTTGTTAAGAGTATGGTTCACAGGTACGCAACATTTTTTAAGGCAATAAACCTCACTGTTGATTACTTAGTGCTTAATGTATCAATGGTAGCCGCCTATCTAATATTGGATGATTCCCTCATCGTATGGATAAACAATAAACAATATTTACCAGTTGTACTGGTTTTTAATTTGATATGGTTATTATCGGCCAATATAACCGGCTTATACGAGCAGGTGTTGAATAAAGACTCTATCAAAACTTATCGCAGCGTTTTTCAAACCTATCTGTTGTTTGTGTGCCTTATTTGCGTTACTATATTAATTGTAATTGGTACCAAAGCTTATTTTATTACCCGCGAATACCTGTTTTACTCGATCATATTGTTCGGAACCATGCTGGCGTTCTGGAAGCTTATCTTTTTAACTATCCGCCGCAGCGATAGGGCCATGCTTAATGATTCACGAAAGGTTATTATAGTTGGAGCAGGCCGCGCCGGTAACGAATTGCGAACCTATTTTAGAAATAACCCCTTCCGTGGATATGACCTGCTTGGTTTTTTTGACGACGAACAATCACGGGTATCCGAAAAGCATTTATACTTAGGCAACACAGATTACTGTATGGAGTATGTGCTCAACAATAAAGTTGATGAGATTTATTGCGCCTTGCCTTACTCTGAGCATGATATTATTGAACGCTTAATGATTGATGCCGATCGTAACTTGATCCGTTTTAAAATAGTTCCGGAGTATCACGAATATATTAAAAAGCCAACCTATCTTCAAAGTTTTGGTAATATTCCAATCATTTCTATCAGATCCGAGCCGCTCGAAAATATGTTAAACCGTGGTGTTAAACGCGGCTTTGATATTTTATTTTCGTTATTTGTTATTGTATTTATTTTTAGCTGGCTATACCCAATATTGTCTATCATTATTAAGTTAGAGAGCCAAGGACCAATATTATTTGTTCAGCTTCGGTCCGGACGCGACAACAACCCCTTTTATTGTTACAAGTTCAGGAGTATGAGCGTTAATAGCAATTCGGACAAAGTGCAAGCTACTCGTACTGATGCCCGGATAACACGTGTTGGCCGGTTTTTACGTAAAACCAGTATTGATGAACTGCCGCAGTTTTTTAATGTGCTGATAGGTAACATGTCAATCGTAGGTCCACGCCCACATATGATAAGTCATACCGAGCAATATTCACAACTGATTGATAGGTTTATGGTGCGCCATTTTTTGAAACCCGGTATTACCGGTTGGGCACAGGTAAACGGCTTACGTGGCGAAACTAAAACTATTGATGCCATGCTTGAGCGTGTAGAAGCCGATGTATGGTATCTGGAAAACTGGTCGTTCATATTAGATATCAAAATCATCATTTTGACGTTTTGGCTATCTATAAAAGGTGATAAGCAGGCTTTTTAATTTTCCTGCAGGCAAATGTCTCAACAAAATTTTACTGATCAGTTATCGCGGCAAATAAGCGTAAACTTTCCGCCAAAACGTATCATATCTTTAGTACCATCGCAAACCGAATTGTTATTTGATATGGGCTTAGGTGCTGAGATTATTGGGATTACTAAATTTTGTAAGTATCCATCCGGTAAAATTAAATCCAAAACTAAAATTGGCGGTACAAAAAAACTTTATCTTGATAAGATAAGAAACCTGAAACCCGATTTGATCATCGGTAATAAAGAAGAAAACGAACAGGTACAAATAGAAACTTTAATGCAGGAGTTTCCTGTTTGGATAAGTGATATAAGCGATTTGCGGGGGGCTTTAGAGATGATTACCTGTATTGGTGAACTAGTTAACCGTAAAATAGAATCGGCTGTTATAACGCAGCAAATGGCACAGAGGTTTAATGCATTGCATAAAGCAGCCAAAACATTAAAGGTAGCTTACCTGATATGGCAAAAACCATACATGGTTGCAGGAGTAGATACTTTTATTAATGATATGCTACAGCGCTGCGGGTGGCAAAATATAATTAATACAGATCGTTACCCCGTAGTTACCATCCATGATTTAAATGAAGCGGATGTGATCATGCTATCCTCAGAACCCTATCCATTTAAACAAAAGCATGCCGACTTTATAAGCACGTTATGCCCGCAGAGTAAAGTAATATTGGTTGATGGCGAAATGTTCTCATGGTATGGTAGCCGCTTACTAAAAGCCGCTGATTACTTTGAGCAACTAATTACAGCTTTAAATAATTAACTGATTTAAACGCTATTGCATAATAATTAAAAATAGTATTTTAAATTCCGGGTTTTTAAGTTACCTTTGCAATCCTTTAAAAAACCAAAAAAACGCGGGAGTGGCGTAATTGGTAGCCGCACCAGACTTAGGATCTGGCGCGAAAGCGTGGGGGTTCGAGTCCCTTCTCCCGCACCACATGAGAGAACCCTCTTTAAAGCAATTTAGAGAGGGTTTTATTTTTAGATATTTTTGGAAAGTGCATTTTAATAAAATTCAAGCACTTTTTGTGTTCGAGTCCCACGTTTATATTTCCTTATGCTATCCAATTCAAGATATCAGCGAAAGACGATACCAAAAGATTATTGAATGAACGGTACGTCAAAACATTTTCGTTTGCTATTTTAGGCTGTACATTGAGGACATCTAATGAAAAAAATAAAAACCGCTCTTCCTTATTACACAGAGATTAATGACTTCCTGGCATCCATACCTTGGCCCGACAGGACGAGTTGCCCTGATTTTTATTGCCTGCGGTTAAAGCCGCTCGACCAAGAAGAATTGTCGGTTTACAGGCCACCGTTCAAACGTTCTTTTTACTTTTTCGCGCTGCTGTTTAATTCTGGAAAAATTGAGGTTAATTATGGCGATGGAAGTATTCGGGATCCTGATTCGTATCTTGTGTTCCATTCCCCCAACCTTGTTTACAGCTTTGCACACAATAATGCACTGGCGGGTTATTTGATCTATTTTAAGCCTGATGCTTTCTCCTTTTATAAGCCCGGTTTTCACCAACAGTTCCCACTGTTTGATCTGCTGCACACCAATCTTTTTAAGTTTAATCACGCTATATTTAACCAGCTGGCGCTTCAATTTGAAGAGGTTTTCACTGCCTATGAAAGATCGGCTAAAAGCCAGCATATAGAAGCGCGATTGAAATTACTTGGTTTATTACACCATTTGGAAGACTTTGCCATGGAAAGCAGGGAGAGTGTGCGGTTGGATACCACGCAACAAATACTGTTGAGTAAGTTTATCCAATTGATCGATAATCATTACATCCATAAACGCACTGTAAAAGAGTATGCGGGCCTGCTATCTGTTACGGCTAATTATCTTTCCCAAACCGTTAAACAGGAGTCGGGTAGGAACGCATTAACTTTTATTGCAGAACGTTTGGCCAAAGAGGCAAAATCACTTATATTATATACCAATTTTAAAATCGCTGAAATTGCCTATCAGCTCAACTTTTCGGACCCAACCAATTTTGGCAAGTTCTTTAAAAAACAAGTTGGACTATCTCCATCAGCTTTTCGCGAACGTCGCAAGTGATTAAATTGACCTTTGAATCCAAGTTTTTAACCGATTGATTTTGCGCCGGGCTATGTTTCTTTGCTGAAATTATTAATCTTATGCCAACTAAAGTATTTATCAATCTTCCAGTAAAAAACCTGGTAAAATCTATAGCTTTCTTCCAAAACTTAGGTTTTTCCTTCAACCCGCAGTTTACCGACGAAAAAGCCGGTTGTATGATCGTAAGCGAAAGCATTTTTGTAATGTTGCTTACTGAAAGCTATTTCAAATCTTTTATTGATACCGAAGTATGCGACGCGCATCGTGAAACTGAAGTACTGATCGCGCTCGATGCCAGTTCGGCCGATGAGGTAAAACAATTTATAAGCAAAGCTGAATCGATAGGCGGCAGGATTTATACCGAACCGAAAGATGATGGCTTTATGTACCAGCACAGTTTTGCAGATTTGGATGGTCACAAATGGGAAATGGCCTACGTAGATATGAGTCAATTCCCGCAATCCTAATAATTAAAATTATGAATCATAATTCAGCGGTAGATCTTTACATCACTAACGCAGCAGATTTTGCCAAGCCTATTCTTGAGCATTGGCGCAGGCTTATACAGGAAAATTGCCCCGGTGTGGAAGAGGCAATTAAATGGGGCATCCCTCATTTTGATTACAAGGGCGACCATATGTGTGTAATGGCAGCTTACAAATCGCACTGCTCTTTTACTTTTCTAAAAGGCGAACTGATGAGTGACTCACGTTTAGCGGCCGGCAAAGATGTTAAACCAATTAACAGGTTCCTGGGCAAAATTAGCAAGCTAAGTGATTTGCCAAGTGATGAGGATTTTATAGTGATGGTTAAAGATGCTGCGCAATTAAATGAAAAGGGCATAAAGATAGAGCGGGAAAAACCAGCAGTAGACAAACCAAAAGTATTGGAGACACCCGATTACCTCCAGGCCGCATTAAACGGCAACATTCAGGCAAAACAAGTTTTTGAAAGTAAGTCCAACTCTTTTCGTAAAGAATATATTATCTGGATTACCGATGCAAAGACAGATGAAACCCGGCAAAAAAGAATGATTGAAGCTTTAGAGTGGATTGCCGAGGGAAAAGGCCGGTTTTGGAAGCATCAAAAATAGGTTTCAGAGTGGCTATGCAAATTATTTTTAAGTTATCAGCTTTCAAGGCACACAATATCCAATCATATTTTACTTAATAAACGAAATATGCGGTCTACCTTTCTGTTTTTCTTATTTGTTTGATAATCAATAAAATATATTCAATGTGTTCTATTATAGTCCCATATAATGCACATTTTTAAAAGCCGCTACTTGTAAGTTAGCGGCTTTTTAGTATCAGAGAGGTTTTATAGACTTCTTGATGTTCAATGCATATGTTTGTGTGCATCTGCACATTATAAATAAAAATATCCGGGTCTGTATTGGTTATGAAATAGTGGGGTGTAGCTGTGTGTTTTTGCGCTTTGGCATTATTGCCATGCAGGTTGCTACATGCCCGGCAACCTGCCATCCGTTTTAGGTACATCACTTAGCGTGATGGATTGATACAAATCCTATCGTAACCCATTCTTCAGGATAAGAGCAGGTACACATGGATAGGCAGTTGGGGGGGCGCGATATGGTGGCACAAAATCAGGCGCTTTTTAGGTGATGATCGGCTCCTAGTCCGATGATATCAGGTTCGAGGTAATTTTGAGTTGACAGATCAGCTGATAAATAATATTAAATAGCCAATAAATGTATTGCCAATTTGAAATTGTATGTGGATTTTTGAGCTGATATGAAAAAAACGAGCATTATTATAATTGCCTTGTGCCTGGCAAAAGTTTGTTCAGGTCAACCTGGATCCATCTATCATAAAGGCTGGGTAGACTTTAACAAGAATGGGAAGAAGGATGTATTTGAAGACCCATCCCAGCCCATTGAAGCCCGGGTAGCCGACCTACTGTCGCAGATGACCCTGGACGAGAAGACCTGCCAAACGTCTACCCTGTATGGCTACGGCCGGGTATTAAAAGATGAGTTGCCGAATTCATCGTGGAAAAACCAGGTCTGGAAAGACGGCATCGCCAATATTGACGAAGAGTTGAACAGCCTGGCTTATAATAGCAAAGCCAAAACAGCCTATTCCTATCCGTTCAGCAAACATGCCTGGGCCATCAATACGGTGCAAAAATGGTTTGTTGAGGAAACCCGTCTCGGTATACCGGTCGATTTTACCAACGAAGGCATTCACGGTTTGTGCCATGACAGGGCTACTCCATTCCCCGCTCCAATTGGCATTGGTAGTACCTGGAACAGGGCTTTAGTAAGGCAAATGGGCGATATTATTGGTGCCGAAGCCAAAGCCTTAGGCTATACCAACGTTTACACCCCTATACTGGACCCGGCCCGCGATCAGCGCTGGGGGCGTGTACCTGAATGTTACGGCGAAAATCCTTTTATGATTGCCGAATTAGGCAAGCAAATGGTTTTAGGTGTTCAGGAGCAGGGCGTAGCATCCACTTTAAAACACTATGCGGTTTACAGCGTACCCAAAGGCGGCCGTGATGGTGATGCCCGCACCGATCCGCATGTTGCGCCCCGCGAAATGCATCAAATGTATTTATACCCGTTCCGCAGAGTTATTGAAGAAGCGCACCCGCTGGGTGTGATGAGTAGTTATAATGATTGGGATGGCGTGCCTATTACCGGTAGTCATTACTTTTTGACCGAGCTGCTACGCCAGCAATATGGCTTTACAGGATACGTAGTATCTGATAGCGAAGCGCTCGAATTCATCTACAAAAAACACCACGTGGCCGACGACTATAAAGGAGCCGTTAAACAAGCCATTGAAGCAGGCCTAAACGTACGCACTAACTTTACCATGCCTGGCGATTATATTTTCCCCTTACGGGAACTGGTTAAGGAAGGCAATGTATCAATGAAGGTATTGGATGAGCGCGTTGCCGAGGTGCTACGGGTTAAGTTTAAATTGGGCATGTTTGATCACCCTTATGTTACCGATACATTGGCCGCCAATAAATTAGTGCATACCAAAGCCAGCGAAGCAACAGCTGTAGAGATCAACCGCCAGTCGATGGTGCTATTAAAAAACGATAACAACCTGTTACCCTTAGATGCTGCTAATGCTAAATTTAAAAACATCCTGATATGTGGCCCAATGGCTACTGAAACCCGTTATACCACCAGCCGTTATGGGCCATCCAACAATCCGGTTATCTCGGTATTAGAAGGCATCAACAATTACTTAAATAGTAAAGGCAATAAAGCCAAGGTAACTTACGCAAAAGGCTGTGATGTTACCGATCCTACCTGGCCCGAAAGTGAGATCATTCTCACCCCGCTAAGTCAAACCGAGCAAGCGGGTATTGATAGTGCCGTAGCCAAAGCCAAACAATCCGATGTCATTATCGCTGTAGTTGGAGAGAGCGAGAAACAGGTAGGCGAGGGCTTATCCCGCACGGGTTTAAACCTGCCGGGCAGGCAATTACAATTGTTGCAGGCTTTACAAGCTACCGGTAAACCAATAGTAATGGTAATGATCAATGGTCAGCCTCTAACTATTAATTGGGAGAACCGATATGTACCAGCCATTCTGGAAGCCTGGTTCCCGGGCCCGCAAAGCGGAAAGATCATAGCCGAAACGTTGTTTGGCGATAATAATCCCGGTGGTAAATTGACCATTACATTCCCTAAAAGTGTGGGGCAGATAGAATATAATTTCCCGTTCAAACCGGCATCGCAGGCGGGGCAGGCCAGTAGTGGTGATAACGGTTATGGCAAAAGCAGCGTGAATGGGGCCTTATATCATTTTGGATTTGGATTAAGCTATACCACATTTGAGTATAGCAATTTAAAGATCGATAAAGACACTTATTACCCCAATGCAGATGTACAGGTATCGGTAGATATCCGCAACAGCGGAAAACGCAAAGGCGACGAAGTGGTACAATTATACCTTAAAGACGAAGTGAGCAGCGTAATTACTTATGATTATGATCTGCGGGGATTTGAACGCGTAACGCTTGAAGCCGGCGAAACTAAAACGGTAAAGTTTACTCTCCATCCGGATGATCTGGCATTACTGGATAAGAACATGAATTGGACGGTTGAACCCGGGAAATTTCGTGTAATGGTAGGCGCTTCATCAACCGATTTGAAATTGAAGAAAGAGTTTACTGTAAAAAGTTACGAATAACCGATCGCTGTTGTTCAAAGGCTGTTGTTCTGAACGTCCAAACTTGAATTTGTTACACCAAAACAAAAAACATGAAAAGAACGTTCAAAAAAATGGCCTTTAAAAAGGTCTGGCTCATTTAAGCCGGGCCTATTTTATTTGGTCAGGTTTATAACCTGTTTTTTTCTTCCGTATTGCTTTGATCTACCTTTTTATTGGTGAATTTTTTACCCGATGTAATGCTGTAACTAAACTGAATACTGGCTGTACGGGTAGGCCTTTTTTGGTAAAAATAAATTTGAGTGTTGTTGTAATTGGTATATTCCTGTTCTTTAAATACATTAAATATATCATCAAAATAAAGTTGTATGCGGCCTTTGTTGTTCATTATTTTGCGGGACAGGCCAACCTCGGTATATAAAACATAGGTAAATTCGGTGTTGCCATTAACATAGGGCGAACGGTACTCGGTATACACATCCAAATTAAATAGTTTTTTAAATACCAGCGTTTGTGCCGTTTTGGCAGAAAAAGTGGTTTGGGTATTGCGGATGTTATTGTACAGATAGGATAAGTGGTAAAGCGAAACACTGTTGTTCATGTTCCACCATGAGTTTACCCTGATGGGTATGTTCAAATTAGTTCCGTATTCGGTACTGTTGCTAAAGTTACGGGTTTGATATTCCAGCACATTATTTTGAATAGGTTGTGCAAACTGAGCTATGGTATTTGTAGTAGCCGAGAAATATACGTTTGCCGACCAGCCCTTAAAAAAATCGGCGCCAAGCTCAAAACTATGCGTGTATTGTGGTTGCAGATCGGGATTGCCTATAGATACAATAAAGTTATCTACCTGTAAACGATAGGGGTTAAGCTCTTTGTACGATGGCCTTTGCAAGCGCCGTGAATAACTAAAATACACGGCTTCGTTTTTCTTGGCATCAAAAACATGGTTGATAAACAACGATGGGAACAAATTTAAATAGTTGCGGGTAAACTGTTCGTTCGATGTGAGCGAGTTACCATCAATAGATGTTTCTTCAGCTCGTAAACCTGCTTTAATGCTGGTTTTATTAAGTGTTTTTTCAAACGATGTATAAGCCATATACAAATGCTCATCGTAAAGAAACTGATTACTGCCCGGCTGATTCACTACCCAGTTGTTATTTAGGTAATCTTCGTTCAGCAATTCGTTGTTACGATTGGCCCCCGCGTACTTCACGCCTGCTTTAAACTCGGTTTTGTTTTTCAGCGCCTTGGTATAGTCAGTTTGAAAGCTGAAGATGTTGGTTGTGTTAGGTGTATTTGTCCTGAAAATAGAGTTTTTTGTAGGGTCGTTATATGCGCCGGTAAATAGGTTCTGCTCTGTTTTTTCGCTGTAGGCATAATCACTTATCACCTTGAGCATTGATCCCAGGCTATCTATTTTCCATACATAATTAAAAGTACTGGCATTCAATACAGGTTTACGTAACCAGCCCGAAGTAGTATATCCCGAAAGGTTGTTAAAACCAATATCAGTATCAAAAGATTGCTCCAGCTTACTAACGTTTCCTGTAGTTTGCAGACTGATGGATTGATTTTTTGGCAGATCATAAGCCATACCCAGCCTGTATTGTAAACGCTCATTATGATTATTGCGGATGGTGTAGCTATCATAGATATTGTTGCCGGGGTAAATGATATGATAAGTGCCAACGTAAGTACTTTCGTCGCTGGTTACAAACGCGTTCCCGAAAAGGTAAAAGTTCTTGATCTTTGAATCGATCAACCCACCAGAGGATATGAACGGCCTTTTATTTTGCTGACGGTATTGGGCGTATAAGTTAGTCAGCATCCCATCCGACCGTGATTTTTTTAACTGGATATGAATAATACCCCCGGTACCCGAAGCCTCAAACTCGGATGGTGGGTTTGATATCACCTCTATCTTACTGATCGACTCGGATTTCAAAGCCCGCAGATATTCGGCCAAATCATCGGTAGACATGCGCTGCACCACATCGTTTATCATCACCATTACAGATTGATTGCCTTTAATACGGATGCTGCCATCGCTATTCACCCAAATGCCCGGGGATTTTTGTAGCACTTCCAGCCCCGAAAATCCATTGGCCAAAAAGCTACCTTCCACATTCACAATATAGCGGTCGGCTTTGCGGGTTACTAAGGGACGCTCGGCCACTATGCTTACCGTATTTAGGGTGTGACTTTCTTCGGTTAGCCGGATGTTTTTAGTGAAGGCTGTATCGGGATAAACAAAAGTTTGGCTCCATGCTTTAAAGCCCAAAGCGGTAATTTTAAGCTGATAGGTTTCGTTCGTTTTAAAAGGATACACCATATGAAAATTGCCGTTATTATCTGTGATACATCCCGATAATACCTGTGTGTTTTTGGCCAGTGCTACGGTAGTGTATGAACAAGGCACACCATTTTGATTATTCACATGCCCATTAATGGATGTTTCGATATTGGTACCCTTTGTTTTTGAGTTTCCCGCATTTTTTGATGCCGCTATCACGATCATTCCCTTACGGGAAACGCTGTAAGTAAGGTTTTTGCCCGATAAAATTTGATCCAGTATTGCCGAAACCGCCAGCTTATCTGCCTGGATAGACACTTTCATCGAATCGGGTACAACCTCATCGCTGTATAAAATGTAATAATCGCTTTTAGCCTGGATCTGGTCGAAAACGGTTTTGATAGGTATATTAACCGCCGAGATAGTTATTTTTTGTGATTGCGCGAATGCAGTGTACGTACATAGGGTTAGCAACACAAGCAAGTAAATAATTTTCATTTTCATATATAGGCCTGCTTATTTAATGATAACGGTTTTGTTGCTAATGGCGTAATTGAAAGGGTAGGAGAGTTTAAGCGCGTCCAAAGCTTCGGTAAGTTGCTCATTTTTGATCACGCCGCTAAACTGCTTGAGTTTCAGCTTTTCGTTGTGGATCTCAATTTTAACCTGGTATTTCCTTTCTAACAGTATTACAAGGTTAATCAGCTTTTCTTTTTTAAATACCAGGCTATCGCGCGTCCATTGCAAAGTGGCAGCTTGTTTTATGGTATCTAAAGCCAGTATTTGATAAGATGTTGCCGAAACGATCATCTTTTGATGCGGGTTCAATGGAATGTTTTTATCTTGCCCCGGCGTACCGCTTACCTCAATTTTACCACGGATAAGTGCTATCTCAACCTGCTTTTGTTCCCTATGTTCCAAAACATTAAAAGCTGTACCCTTAACTTCGATGGTGATGGCACCCACATGAATAAATAAGGGAACATCTGCATTTTTAGTCACATCAAAAAAAGCTTCACCCTGTAAACTGATCTCGCGTTTGGCCTTACCAAAATCAGCGTTGTAATGAATAACAGATCGGTTGTTTAAATAAATGGTTGTACCATCATCCAATGTTTGATAAAGTTTGTGGTTAGCCGCGTTGATAGATAGTGATTGAGTTGGAGCAGTTGCAGCATGATACTTTTGCCAAAGGATACCCGCGCTGATCATAATAACTACGGCAACTGCTATCCTGACAAAGTATTTTACAGGAAAACTATACCTGAATTTTTTCTCCGGCTCGTTTTCGGCTATCGCGATATTATCCCATATTGATTGGAGTTGCTCCGGCTCTGCAACTTCTTGCGGAGCATCATACAATAGCCCATCGGCAATAAGCTGATACTCTTTGTTTGATGCCAAAGCTTCATCAAATTGCTGCTGTTGCGGTGCCGAAAGTTCGCCCGAAATTTTCAAGGTTAATAGTTCTAAAAAGTTTTGCCTGTTCATTATCTGTCAGTTATTGTTGTAAGGACACCCCTTGTGGAGCAATTACTTACTAAAGGGTAATAAATAAATTGAGGAGTGTGCCGGGGGATATCGATCTTCCTGAGCCAGACTTTTGAGGGTTGTATCCTAAATAGATACTCAGCCTGTCGGCTAAAAATTTTACGGCTTTATAAAGCTGGCTCTCAACCGTGCGGGTTGATATGCCCAGTATTTCGGCAACTTCGCGGCATTTTAAACCATCTTCTTTCACCATTTTGAAAATAATGCGGCGCTGCTCAGGCAATGCCGCTATAGCCAGTTGCAGTTCGGCTTGTAGTTCTTTATGATCAAGTTCGTTTTGTTTGCCGGAATGATGCCCGGTTGCTACGGCAGTTTCCTCGTTATCCTCAACAATAACAAGGTTTCGTTTTTTTGATGATCGTAAATGATTAAGTGCCGCGTTTTTAACCGCTACATATAGGTAAACTTCCGGCTTTTTAACCTCGTTTAAGGTAGCGCGCTTTAACCAAAGGTTCACAAATACACCCGAGGCAATTTCTTGCGCTGTGCTTTGATCGTTAACATATTGCCTTGCGAAGGCGATGAGCCGCTTATGATATGCAGTAAATAATTCGTCGAAGGCATGCTTGTTACCACCCTGTATCTCAAGGAATAAAACGGCTATGGATTTTTTGAGTGGAACCATCAATTAGTATACGCAAGCAATGTACTGCAAACATAGGACACCTTTGGCTAATGATTTACTTACCCTGCTGTAATTTATTTTGAGCGGTGCATTTACACCAAATTGATTATCTGATCGATGTTTTTAATCGAAGTTAATATATTAATAATCAGATAATTATAAAAAATATAAACATATTTCTATAATGTCTATGGATTTAATAGAATATTTTATATGTTTGTATCGCGATAAGCATTTAATTAATGCTTGATACTATAAAACTACTACAGTGAAAACAAACAGGTTTAATAAGACGAAGAGAGGAAGCCAAAACTGGCAGGTTGAATACCACGAAATAATTTATGGTATGTGTGGCTGTTGTAATTAATACCCCGCACAAACATTAACCATTCAATTTTTCTTTTTATTCCATATTAAAATGTCACTTAAAACTAAATACCCATATTTCGATTCATTAGAGATCTTACTTGAAAACGATTTCGTTTTCAAACCCTATAAGCCATTAAGCCCGGTTAAAGCGGGTAACTTTATTCCCGACTTTTCATTCTCAAAAGATTTTGGAAGATGGCAACAATACACCAACGGTGCCGATTCGCACGGGTTGATCCCTTTCTCTAAGCTGAAAAGTAAACCAGTTGTTATCGCTTTTTACTCGCAGCATTGGGGCCAGCACGGCATCAAGCAATTGTTATCCTTAAACGAATTGCAGCACGAAGTTAAAGCCACTGGGGGCCAATTGATCGTGATCAGTCCGCAAAAAGAAACATTGTTAAACAAATTAGCCTGGGAGCATAACCTGTCGTTAACCTTCTATTTTGATTTGAATAACGAGATAGCCAAACAGTTCAGGGTGTATGATGAAGCCAGCCCGGTATGGAATCGTTTTAGCGGTGTTGACGAGAATGTACCCTTGTTAGCCACTTACGTGCTTAACGCTTCAAAAAATATACTCTACGACCATATTGACTACGATTTTGAAAGCCCCTTTGCTGCTGACGACATTTTGACAGCTGTTTACGAAGCAGCGCACTACGTTAGCGATCGCAAGTCGGCCTGATCAAAACCGGTCACATGGCCGAGTGGTTAGGCAAAGGTCTGCAAAACCTTCAACGGCGGTTCAAATCCGCCTGTGACCTCTATTGTGTTTTTTTAACCTCATTTATCATATGGTGCTTGGTCATCGGCTATTACGCAGGGTATTTTGCGCTCTTACTGTGCTCATTTTGTGCAGCTCGCATTTGTATGGCAGTTAACAGTATCGGCATTAACAAAGCTATATAAGCCGACTGTGACAGAAGTATCAAACGGAGCAGAATCTCAATTTCCGGAAGCCAAATTTGCCGATCTGGTTAAATTGCAAGGTGGTCGCCCGGCATACACTTTTATTGGCGCGCAGATATTCAATATCTTTTGGACATTGTTATGGTCGTACCTGTTATTTGGTGGTTATATTTTCCCGATACCAGATTTTAAATAAATGTTTAATTGAATGTAATATGAGATGATCGGCGATAATTGTCAATAAAAATATCCCATTAGGTTTATAAGATATGCTTTCTAAATATTATATTTATGAAAAATACAACAATGGATATCAGTAAGATTGTGCAGTACCCACTGGCCGAAGATCAGTATCATAAGGTAGAGTTTCCTAAAAAGCAAGTGGTGATTCATCATACGGCGAGCGGCCCATCAGCTAAGGGGAATATTGATTATTGGAAAACACAGCCAGACAAGGTGGCAACGGCCTTTGTTATTGGTAAAGATGGCGTTATTGTTCAGGCATTTGGTTCTAAATATTATGCCGCCCATTTAGGGATACCTGCCGCCTTTATTAAAACCTTTGGTTTTACCGATTATGGTACCCGTTGCGATACACTGCATAAACAAAGCGTAGGTATTGAAATTACCAGTTGGGGTGGTTTAACCAAAAAGAATGGCAAATGGGTGAGTTATGCAGGTGTTGTAGTACCTGATAGCGATGTTCAGATCTATGATCCACCATTCAGGGGATATGTGGCATTTGAAAAGTATTCGCCAGCGCAACTGGCATCGGTAAAAGAATTGCTGCTTTACCTGTGCAATACTTACGCCGTGCCTAAAGTTTACCATACCGATATGTGGGATGTGAGCAAGAAAGCCATAGGCAGCGAACCGGGCATCTGGACACATACATCATACCGCAAACCAACTGATAAACAAGATTGCCATCCGCAACCTGAGTTAATTGCTTTGCTGGAATCGTTGGCCACAAGCTAACTAAGATATAGAAACAATAGATCCGCTTTCGTTAATTTTGAAGCGGATTTGTTGTTTTTACATGTGATATTGTTATGGCAATAGGTACTTTTTTGCTGGCACAGCTTTCTGCCCCCATAGTAATCAGTAACCATTATCTGGTATGATAATATGTGTATTGGCCAGATTGTCGTTTACACGGATATCGCAGGCCAGCACATTTTTTTTGAGGGTGGTGTATTGATCGCTTATCTGTACTAAGCAAGTACCGCAACTGCCCATCCCGCAGCATAAACCAAAACCGAGGATAGCCAGTTTATCAGAAATGAGTGTCATTAAACTATAACACTCATTGGGATAGGTTTGTATAGGATAAGATTCATCCCGATAGTAAACAACAAGTAGAATAGTGTTTTTTTCGATACTCATATCACAATTCTTCGGCTTGTTTTTATAGGCTAATAGCTATCTTCAACTGCCCGCAAAAGCAGATCCTCATTTTTTATCATGATGCCTTTACCGGCAACTTCGATAATGCCATCGCCTACAAAATCATTAATGGTGCGGAATAATGATTCGTAAGCTACTCCCGAAAAGGAAGCCAGGTCCTGTCGGGCCAGTTCAATGTCAATATAACCATCGTGCGTTATGCCGAACTGATTTTTGAGCGTAATAATAGCCTGGGCCACACGTCCTTTTACGGGCATGTGGGCAAGGTTACGCATCCGCTTTTCTGAGTTTTGCAGTTCGTTGGCAAAAAAACGTATCAGTTTGATGGCAAAACCGTTGTTTACATTAAGGGATGCCTCAAAAAAATCCATGTTTATAAAGCAAACGGTACTTGTTTCAAGCGCGGTGGCCGAAACCGGGTATACATGGTTACTCTCTAAACCAAGGTGTCCCAAAATATCGCCCTTATGGGCAAATCTTATAATGAGCTCTTTTTCTTTGTCCCATTTTTTGTGCACTTTAACACTACCATCGTAAACAAAGTAAATACCGGTTACGGGGTCGCCTTCCTTAAATATCTGCTGACCTTTTTTTACTTTAAAATTTTGCTTATTGGCTGCAATAGCCGGTTTCCAATCGTTTAAACAAAAGGTACACAAAAAGCAGGTGGCAACATCGCACGTAAACTTAGTTTTAACAATCACAGTTTTTATACAGCTTAATTTACAGGCTAAATTATGAAAACCTTTGCCCTTTAGGTAAATCGGTAGTTGTATAAACTAAAATTCCTAAAATAACCATCTCAACACCCAAAAACACCGGCCATTTGAAAGATCGGATACCATTGAGGTTGATGGACCACGAATTAGAATCAACCGCGTTAGCTGTGCTTACATGACTAAACATCAACTCTCCAACAATAATGGCGATAACTCCGAGTACCACCAATACGATGCTGTATCTTTTATACATTGCTTAAGTAATAAAATTATGTAATTATATAACAATGTTAGTTATATTTTATTGCGTGTGCAATGTAATTTATTGATTTTAATTTTTTTGAATCAAAATGATCAGTACTTTTGCAGCACATATTAAAAAAAGAAAAATTATCGTAGGCTGTTGCTTACCAACCCCACATGAAAAAAATGAACGCTCAAAAAGGCATCCCCATTTCGCCCTTATTATCATCAATGGAGAATGCCGTCGAAAAATCAAAAACTAACTTTATAGCTAAAAAACGCCTTTTACAGGTATCTGGTTTATCAATAGCTGTGGCCGTGGCTATTAGTTTAATAGCTAAATTTTTAATTACCCTCATTAATGTAGTAACCAATATTGCATTTTATGGAACCTTTGATCCTGCTTTTCACAGCCCGGCAAATAACCATTTAGGCTTGTGGGTGATGGTGATACCGGCAATAGGCGGTATTTTAGTTGGCTTTATGGCCTTATATGGCTCAAAGGCTATCCGCGGGCATGGTATACCCGAGGCTATGGAGCAAATACTTACTAACCAAAGTAAAATAAAACCTTCTATCACTTTTTTAAAACCAGTATCATCGGCCATAGCCATAGGTACCGGTGGGCCGTTTGGCGCCGAAGGACCGATCATCGCAACGGGTGGTGCGTTGGGGTCAACCCTGGGGCAACTATTTAAGATCACATCAAACGAACGGAAAATAATTTTGGCAGCGGGTGCTACGGCAGGTATGTCGGCTATTTTTGGAACACCCATTGCGGCAGTATTTTTAGCTATCGAATTATTGCTTTTTGAGTTTTCGCCGCGTGCCATACTTCCGGTTGCGCTGGCCTGTATTACCGGGGCGGCCGGGCATCATTTGTTGTTCGAGGCCGGGCCGGTATTCCCTATGCCTAATTTGGAAATACCTACAAACGGTGCCCTGGCCATTTATAGTGGTATAGGTTTAGTTGTGGGCTTCGTATCGTTAGGCATCACTAAAATTGTTTACTATATTGAAGATGCGTTTGAAAAGCTCCCCATACATTGGATGTGGTGGCCAGCTCTTGGCGGTTTAGCAGTTGGTGTTATCGGTTACTTTGCACCGCATACTTTAGGTGTTGGGTATGATAATATTATCAGTGTACTATCCGGATCTGTAGCTATTGTTCTGATATTAAGGTTGTTCTTTTTCAAGTTCTTATCATGGGCAATTGCTTTGGGTAGCGGTACATCAGGCGGAACGCTGGCCCCGCTTTTAACTATTGGCGGTGCAGGTGGCGCGCTATTAGGTGCAGGTGTTTTGTATATGTTCCCTAACTCGGGCATTAGTATACCTATGGCGGCTTTGATTGGTATGTCGTCTATGTTTACAGGTGCGTCGCGGGCTTATTTAACAAGCATTATTTTCGCGCTCGAGTCAACCGGTCAGTTTAATGCTTTGCTGCCTTTGCTGGGCGCTTGCACGGCATCGTATCTGGTATCGTTCTTTTTAATGGAAAATACCATCATGACAGAAAAGATAGCCCGTCGTGGTGTAGCCACCCCAGATTCGTACGAACCTGACCTGTTGGCAAAACTTACCGTTAGTGAGGTTATCAGTCAGGATGGTGAGATACTGAACCCTGAAAGCACGATAGAAGATATTAGGAATTGGATAGCCGCCAATAAGAATACCGAAGAGTATTTTATTGTGGCCGATAAAGAAGGCGATTATAATGGAATAGTTAAGCTAACTGATATTTACAAACATGATACAGATATCAAAGCCTCGATAAAAACGATAGTTCAGCCCTCGTCGCTATATGTAAAGGGTGACGATAGTTTACGGAATGCCGTCGAAATTATATCGGCAGAAGCCATTGAGGCTTTACCCGTGTTGGATGATAATAAAATTATTGGGTTATTGAGTTACAAAGATATTGTTAAGGCTTATCATCTATATCATGATGAGAACGACCGTGTAAACGTACATATATCGTTAAAACGACAACGGTTAAAAGTTTTGATCAAAGGTAAAGGTATGTTTAAATCAAAAGCATAAGGATAATCCGTTTACTCGGAATTCTGAGTTACTTATACAGATATCCATCAACAAAAAAGAATAACCCATTGAAATTTATTATGCTGTATTTCAGCATAATAATGTTAGCCAACCGTATTAAATGCGGTTGGCTTTCTGCTTTGTAAAGGCTGTAACATTAGGTTTTGTTGCGCTCAAAGCGTAACGGGTATATTACATTTATCCAAAACGGGAAACAGGCGTATAGCAAAAAAAAAGTTTTAAATAATTTATCCCTCACTACAAGGTGTCAATGCTTTTTTGCTGGAATTTTAATTGCGGTTTAAGCGTATTGATTTTGTTATATATGATTAACAATCAGTTATTTATAAAATATTATATAGGTTTGCCTCTGAGTATTTCAGTATTCGCAAACCAATTATTTTTTTGTAAGCCCGTTTATCCCCCCGTAAAAGGCAAAGCATTTTTTTGAAATTAATTAACGGCAAAGGTTTGTTGCGTAAGCGCGTGCTGCAATAATTATTAACCAAAATTAACCCAAAATCCTATTTTATGAGATCAAACAGATTTTCTTACCTGGCTACCGCTGCCGCCGTAATTCTGACGGCTACTTTACTAGTAAAATGTACAAAAAAGGAAACCCCGGCTATAGCCAAAACAACAACCGACTCGCCAACGTTCCCAAACAGTTTTAATAGGCTATCCGTAAGCACCTTTGTGCACCCGGGAGTGATCAACACTAAAGCCACGCTTGATTTTATAGCTGGCGAAGCCAATAACACATCTACAGCACGTTATAACGATTACAATAATACTGTGCTCGATTATATCAACAATCACCCCATGCCAACTTCGTACCCGGCCACTATCCATGTTGAGGGCGGTACCACTACTCCCGATGAAAAACGCTTTAAAGGTGATGGTTTGTTAGCTTACGCGATAGCCTTGCGATGGGCCAAAACCGGTACTGCCAGCTATGCCACGCAGGTTAAGCAAATTTTAGATGGTTGGAGCACACACTTTACGAATATTACCAATAACTCCGGTACATCGTTCAGTCAAACCTATTTAGAGGCATCATGGGCGG
This sequence comes from Mucilaginibacter sp., assembly GCF_039921305.1. Taxonomy (GTDB): domain Bacteria; phylum Bacteroidota; class Bacteroidia; order Sphingobacteriales; family Sphingobacteriaceae; genus Mucilaginibacter. The sequence goes on along the minus strand of NZ_JBDSCA010000023.1, from coordinate 54,395 downwards.
CGCCAAACTTTGCGGCTGCTGCCGAAATTATCAAATGGTACGTACCTGCCAATGGTGTAGGTGGTGGCTGGACTGCTACCGAAAACACCAACTTTACCAACTTTTTAAATAACCTGAAGAACAATTACATTAATAATGTTACCGGTATGGGTTATCACAACAATTGGGATATATCTGCCGGTTATGCAAAAATGGCTATTGGGGTATTTGAAGATAGCCCGGCGGTTTATAGTGCCGGCGAAGATATCATCACATCAACCATCCCATCGGTAATCGCATCAGATGGTACTGATGTTGAATTGTGCGACCGTAACGATTGCCACCATTTTCAATATAGCTTAACGGGTATCAGCTACGCGGCAACCATATCGGCCATACAGGGCGATAATATTATTTACGGTGCCAACGGTAGCCGTTTAAGCGCCGGTTACGATTATATGCGCGCGGCTTACAATAATCAAAAATGTATACCATGCTCGGGCCAATACGTTTATCCAGGTGTTGAGATTGCCCGCAGGCATTACCAAACCGCCAACTTAACCAGCTTAAGGGCAATTGGTGCGCCGTACGAAATACCAAGCGATATTACCTTTTTAGGCTTTACCACCTACACGCACTATAATGTACCGTTATAGTAAATTGGTTTATTAAGAATGCTTGTCGCGATGGTTAATCGCGACAGGCTATTTTATTTTGCTTTCTATCGGGATAACCTGAAATTAGTGCAATAAATATCTCACAATGAAAGAGCACCACTACTTAACCAATATCACCTGGACGGGAAACACCGGTGAAGGCACCAAAACACCCCGAAGCTACGAGCGCGATCATACCATACAGGTTGAAGGTAAGCCCGCGATACCGGGCACGTCCGAGGTATCTATGCTGGGAAACAAGGTAAGGTATAATCCCGAAGAGCTATTGCTTGCAGCCTTATCTGCCTGCCATATGTTGGTTTATTTGTACTTGTGCTCGCAAAATAAAATTGTGGTTACCGCGTATATTGACAAGGCCACCGGAACTATGCAAGATACTCCCGATGGTGGCGGCCATTTTACCGAAGCCATATTGAAACCCGAGATCACGATTAATGGAGAGGTCGAGAGATTACTGTTGCAGCAACTGCATCAGGACGCTAACAAGCAGTGTTATATTGCCAACTCGTGTAATTTCCCGGTAAGGCATGAGCCGGTTTATTTTTTTGAGGGGTAAAATCTAAGCCTGGTTAATTTCCTATTGCTTGGGTGGGTAGCGTACATCCGAAACTTTTACCGTATCGCCACTTTCAATATTAAACTTTGAGCTTGCTCTTTGTAAATTATTTTGTTCACATATTCCCTGTAATAAGCTAATTAAGTTATTAGCCGCTTTGGGCGGAAACATTGAGCGTAAAAACTTGCGCTTACCATCGTGATAAATAATAATTGTTTTTAAAGCTCCGTCGCAACAGGTAATATTTCTAAACTTTACAGTATCAATACCTAATGTTGTAACTGCATTTTGCAATTTGGTAAAAGTTGTATCAGCTATTTTCCCGGTAAAATAACCTATTTTGGTTGAATCGCCACTGTTATCAATAGCATTTCTGTGTGCCATTTCCGAGTAAAGCTTCAGGATTTTATTGCTATCAACTTCCAAATGATAAACAGGGCACCAGCCATAGCATTCCGATGTATGGTATATGATTTTAGCAAAGGGTGCTTTCGCACTTTTTTGTTTACAGCCTATAAGGTAACAAAATATAAAAAACAGGATACTGATTCGCTTTATTACCATAGTTTAAAGCTATCATAATTAGTTTATATCCTGATTAACTTCCGTATCAAATATTTTTTAATAAAAATTTATGGAATATGTTATACACCTACATCCTTGCATAAATTATAACCATGAAGAACCTTTACTTATCGCTCTTATTACTTTTTATCGCAGGTGTTGGTATGGGCCAAAAGCCGTTGAGCAATAGTCGCATCAGCGGTTATTATACCTACTTTTTCCCCGTTGAGGATGCCGATGTAGAGCATCTGTACGGCGCCAAAAAGTTTTTGTTAGACGATAAGATTTTATCCAGGGCAATAGATTCTGTACTCACCACTAAATTTAAAACCCCTTATTTAAAACCTGGTAATTACCTGCAGGTTTACGCTACAGAAAATAAGTTGGAATACAAACTGATTGAAAACCACACCGCCTTATTAAAAGTGCTTGATAATAAAAAAGACCTGCGCTTTATATTGCTGGATACCACCGGAAAAGAAATAAAAAATGCCGAAGTATGGCTCAAAAACAAGAAGATAGACTTTGATGCCGATGCTCAGATGTACAAATACAGGCACATTGATATTGCTGATAACACGCTGCTTAAAGTTAAATACGCCGGTGTAATCAATTATTTCCCTTTATCGGAGAAAAAGCAGTACAGATACCATATGCCTTTTTGGCGAAACCTAATTTATAATACCCCGGTTAAGTATGCCTGGATGCCCATCCGTAATTTGTTCAGGCGTAATAAGTACAGGTCGAACGGGTCTCAGTTTTATACGGGTTATATGGCGTTTAACAAGCCCATGTATAAACCCGGCGATACGGTTAAATTTAAGGCTTACATATTTAGCCGTAAAACTAAAGATCCGGTTAAGCAAAAAGCTCTGTTGGTTAAATTGAATACGTTTTATAATGGTAATGGCGAAAAAACCATCAGCAAGCTTGCCAGCTATCGCGATGGCGCTTTCGAGAGCTGGTTTGTTTTGAACGATAGCCTGAAACTTAAGCTGGATCAAAGTTACTCGCTGAGCCTTGAGGACCCCAAGATAAACCGTGACGGTCATAATGATGTGCTTGTTACAGGTAATTTTAGGTACGAGGATTATGAACTTAAAGCCCTTAAGTTTTCCGTTAGGGCAGATAAGGAAGAGCATTCGCCCGGTAACCCGGTTGCTCTATATTTTAAAGCTACCGACGAAAACGACCTGCCCGTTGCCGATGGCCGTGTTGAGTTAACGCTATTAACTCAAAATGTAGACTACTACAAAAATGAACATGTTTTTGTGCCCGACACCCTTTGGAAGCATAAGCTGAACCTTGACCCGGTTGGCGAAACCAAACTGGAAATACCGGATTCTATCTTCGCGAAAGCGGATATTAAATACCGGGTTGAGAGCATTTTTCTAAATAGCAATAACGAAATGCAATCCCGGTTAACCAACTTGAAGTATGTTAACGAGAAGTATAAACTGATTACCGAGCTTGATCAGGATACGTTGCACATCAGCTATCGTGTGAACGGAAAAGAAACAACCGGAACAGCTTCGATAACCCCTGTAAATAAGGATAAGGATGATATGGCCGTCATCAAGGTTAACCTGCCTGCCAAATTTGCAATTAATACCGCCATACCCGAGTATGATATTGAAACCGACAGTACCAGCACCAATGTACAGCTCGAAGATTTTAAGGCAGATATTTCATCATCAGCTTACCGCAACGCCGATTCTGTTTTTATTAAGGTAAACAATCCAAGGCATGTGCCGTTTTGGTATACCGTTTTTAACGGCAACAAAATTATGGATAGCGGCAAGGGTAGCGAGTTGTATTACAAAAAAGAATTTCATGGTAAGGGTAACCTGTTCTTTTTGCTCAATTGGGTTTGGGGCGGTGTGCCCCAGAGCGATGAGGTAGCCATTGTGTATCGCGATAAGCTGTTGGATATTAGCGTGAAGCAACCTGTGGCAGTTTACCCCGGTCAGCAGGTTGAAATGGAAATTAATGTGAAGGATGCACAAGGCAAACCCATACCTAATGCCGATTTAACAGCCTACTCGGCTACAAGCAAGTTTCAAAATTACCGTACACCAAGCATCCCGTATTTTGGCAAGCTCTATCCCGGAAGGAAGCTAAAAAGAGCCTTCGGTTTAGAAGATGGAGGCCAAAACGGCAGTTTTATATTGAACTGGGATAGGTGGGGCCACCAAATGGGTTTGGATAGCATTACCTATTTTAAATTTACACATCCGCATGATATTTACCGGATAGAAGAATTCGCGCCAGATTCGGTAACTCAGATAGCGCCTTTTGTGATGAGCAAGGGCAATATACTGCCCATTTATATACTGTATATTGATAGCCGCCCCGTTTATTTTAACCAGGCCGAGCAGTTGCAGCGTTACAGCTTTAAAGTGCAGCCCGGCCAGCACACCTTGCGCATGCGTACTTTGTTGCAAGAGATTGTGTACCGGGATGTATGGGTAGCCAAAGGTAAAAAGCTGATATTAAGCATTAATGCCGATACTGCCTTGAATAAAAAAGTAAGCTTTACCAAAGTGCCCGATACCCTAAGCGAATACGAAGCCGGGCAACTCAATAAATACATGACCCGCATTGTTAATAATTTCGGTAACAAAATGGCCACACTATCCCGGTTAAACGATATGTTGCTGTTAAACTCAGTCAATAATAATTACAGCCGTGGGGGTAGCATTTTAGCCGGGCCATTACCTTATAACTATGCCGACTTTACCGTTCGCGGCGAAACCGCACGCACTTTTCTGGTTGAGCCTAATTATTCGTTCGAGTTTATGCCGGGGCTTATCAAACAAAAATCTATCAGCGGGCGGTATCCGTTTAATACCAATCTGCTTATTAATTCGCAGGTGCAACAGTATAACCAGTACCCTTTAACTTATCACGAGGTTGATACCCTTTGGCAGCGATACCTTGATGAGCGGAGCAATACCACCCAACTTTTCCCCCGCAATTATATTGGAGAACGGGGTAATGGCAAGCTGTTGATAGGTGTTGATGGTTATTTCGTTAAAAATTGGCCCTATAAAAAGCACCCCCTTATCAAAAACATTATTGTTTATAAATACGATGACCCGGATTATATGCGGGTGTATCCCGGTAATAATACCGATCTGGGTTATCTGCAACCTGGTAATTACCGCCTGTTGTTTTTACTCAAAGGCGATAACTATTACGTGCAAGAGCATATCACCGTTAAGGCCCATGGTATTAATTTTTATAAAATTGATTTTAAAGTTATTCCGCGCGATAGCGTGAGCAGTAAAATTGCAGCCATAGTGAACAGCCGCAATGGTATTTACAATAGCGATACTAACGACAAGGATATACTATCGTTAAAGGAGGCCTTTAATGATACTTACTTAGACAGGGCAACATTTACAGGACAGATGACCGGCCGGATAACCGATAATAGTAAAACTCCCGTAATTGGAGTCACTGTAAAAGTAAAAGGTACCAGCCGTGCAGTTAGCACAGATATACATGGCTATTTTAAAATAGCCGTACCAAATACAGGTAAATTGATGATAGCGTTTATTGGTTTTGAAACGCAGGAGTTACCCATTAAGTCGGGTACATATGTTAACATCGTAATGAAGGAGGCAAGCCATTCGCTCAATGAGGTGGTTGTGGTAGGATATGGCTCCATGATGAAACAAAATATGACGGGTTCTGTAGCCAGCATTTCAAGCGCTTTAATGGGTAAGGTGGCGGGGCTTGATATTCAGATCCGCGGAAGCAACACTTTACCGATAGGGATGCCTCCTTTATATGTAATTGACGGTGTAGTAGCAGAAGGCGGCATGGCCGGGATAGACCCATCGCTTATAGCGGATATGAGTGTATTGAAGAGTGAGGCCGCTACTGCTATTTATGGAGCAAGGGCAGCCAATGGTGTAGTGGTCATTACCACTAAAAAGAAAGCTGCCGGTACTAATTCCACCGATCCGGGCGCCGTAGGGCAACAGCAAACCTTACGTAAAAACTTCTCCGACTATGCTTTCTGGCAGCCTAAACTAAAAACGGATGAACAGGGTAAGGCCAGGTTTACGGTTACCTTTCCGGATGATATTACCAAATGGCGCACCACAGTGATCGGTATCGCCGGAAGGCAAACCGGTTATACGGAGGGGCAAATCAAATCGTTCAAATCGCTGAGTGCTAATTTTGTATCGCCACAGTTCGCCGTAAAGGGCGACGAGATCAACCCCATAGGCAAGGTGATCAATTATACTACAGAAAGCGTGAACGTTAACCGCACCTTTAAATACAATGGGCAGGTGCTTAAGCAAGGTAGTATTAGCGTAAAAAACTCGTTGATTGATACTTTTAATGTTAGTGTAGCCGATGTAGATAGTCTGCATTTTGAATACACCATTAAAAAAGATAACGGCTATTTTGATGGCGAACGCCGCAGCATCCCGGTGTTTGAGCAGGGTGTGCTTGAAACCAAAGGCACCTTTGCCGATCTGGAAAAGGATACCACGTTAACCCTAAAGTTCGATCCGGATTTAGGCAGGGTAACCTTTAGGGCAGAGGCATCGGTACTACCCGTTTTAACTGACGAGATTAAGCGGTTACGTAATTACGAGTACCTGTGTAACGAACAGTTGGCATCTAAACTAAAAGGTTTGCTGGTTGAAAAACGCATCAGGAAATACCTGGGTGAGCCATTTAAATGGGATAAGAATATCATCCAGATCATTAAAAAACTACAGGAGAGCCGCAAAGCCGAGGGTACCTGGGGCTGGTGGAAAGATAGCGACGAAGAAATATGGATCAGTTTGCACGCCATTGAAGCCTTTGTTGAAGCCGGAAAAGAAGGTTATGCGGTGGTTTTGGATAAGCAAAAGCTGATAGATTACCTGGTGTATCGCGTTAACGCCTATACCAGCACCAACAAGCTCGATGCTATTAGTTTACTGATCAAGTTAGGGGGAAAGGCTGATTACGCGCAGCTGATATCCGATTATCAAAAGCAACTCCCTAAAAAGGTAAAATTATCCGCTTACGAAAAAATGCGTTTGATGCTGGTAAAACAACAGGCTGGTTTGCCTATCGAACTGGATAGCCTTACCCAATACAAGCACAGCACCATGTTTGGTAACCTGTACTGGGGCCATAATAGTTATTACTTTTTTGATAACTCGATACAAGAGAGTGTGATGGCTTACCAGATTTATAAAACCGAGGGCCACCACTTAGATGTGCTACCTAAAATACGCAACTACTTTTTAGAGCAGCGCCAGGCCGATGGCTGGCGGAACACTTATGAATCGGCACTAATACTGGAAACCATTTTGCCCGACTTGCTGACTAACAACAAGCCGCCACAGCCATCAACCATTACCCTTAGCGGGGATAAGAGCGAAACGGTGACTGAATTCCCGTACACCACAACGCTTAACGCGACAGCAAAACTAACGGTGAGTAAAAAAGGTGACTTACCCGTATACATAACCGGCTACCAACAGTTTTGGAACAAGCATCCCGAAAAGGTAAGTAAAGATTTTACCGTGAATACCAAGTTTACCAAAAACGGCGATAAAATAACCAAACTAAAAGGCGGCGAACGCGTAACGCTGGAAGCCGAAGTTATCGCTCGGGCCGATGCCGATTTTGTGATGATAGAAATACCCATCCCGGCAGGTTGCTCTTACGAAAGTAAGGACCAAAATTACTGGGGCAACGAGGTGCACCGCGAGTATTTTAAAAACAAAGTGAGCATATTTTGCCGCAAGCTAAAACAGGGTAAGTATAATTTCAGCATCAGGCTAATGCCACGTTATAGCGGCACCTATAACCTTAATCCCGCAAAAGCGGAAATGATGTACTTCCCGGTATTTTATGGGCGTGAGGATATGAAAAAAGTGAGGATAGATTAAACAAAAACTCTGTGGCTCTCTGTGTTTTCACTCTTTGTACTTCTCTGTGGTTAATTTTACCACAGAGAGGTACAGAGTTTTTTCACAGAGAGCCGCGGAGTTTTTGTTTAGCTTACTCCAACACTCCAAACTTACCTGCTCTAAACTCTTCAAAAGCTTCTTCAAGCTCTTTAGAAGTGTTCATTACAAATGGGCCGTATTGGGCAATAGGCTCGTCAATAGGCTCACCGCTTAATAACAGCAATACACTATCTTCGGTAGCTTTAATATTGATCTCTTCTCCTTCGTTTTTGAACAGTACAAAGGCATGTGTGCCAACAGTTTCATCATTAATTATAGCGCTGCCGCTTACCACCAGTACAACGGTATTATGCGTTGCCGGGGTTGCTGTGCTTAGTTCGCCATCTTTATTCAGGCGGATATCGAACATGTTTACCGGGGTAAAAGTAGTAGCTGGTCCGGCGGTGCCGTTTAACTCTCCGGCTATAATGTTCACTAATCCACCGTTGTTTGGCAATTCTACTTTACCCATTTCGGCAGCGGTTATAGGCTGGTATTTAGGCGCGGTTAATTTATCCTTGGCGGGAAGGTTAACCCAAAGCTGTACCATCTCGAAAGGGCCACCTTTTTTAGAAAACTCTTCCTCATGGTATTCTTTGTGCAAAATGCCTGCGCCGGCTGTCATCCATTGTACATCACCGGGGTGAATAATGCCGCTGTTGCCGGTACTATCATGATGTGCTACGCTGCCTTTGTAAGCGATGGTAACGGTTTCAAAACCCTTATGGGGATGCACATCCACACCACGCAAATGGTCGGAGGCGCCAAAATCGTATTCGGCGTTAAAATCGAGCATCAGGAAAGGGCTCACCCGCTTTTGCGGAATAATACCCGGAAAGTAATTGAATACCCTGAAACCATCGCCAACCATACCCGGCCTCGCAGGCCTTTGGAATACTTTTTCTATCTTCTTGTTCATTTGTTTTCCTCTTTTCTTCCTTGCGGTGATGTTGATCCTGCAAAGACATATACAAATGTAAGGCGGATTATTATAGAATTACTTGATGTAGGTTAAGAAATTAAAAGAGCGTAAGCCGTCATTCCTTCTTAAAGTCCACGGTATTCATTACTCGGCAAGGACATAGGTATAAAGCCATGATGTGGAAAATTTACTTCTCCAGCATCAACTCCTTAATATACTTAACTGGTGCGCTGCCATAGCTTAAAAACTTCTCGTTAAACTCTTTCAATTTATATTTGTCGCCCATTTTCTTTTTGTAGGCTTCGCGCAGATCGGTAATCTCTTTGTATCCGGTATAATAACTGGTTAATTGTACACTGGTTACACTCACACGTTTCCATTTACCCTCGGCTTCAGCCTGTTGCTGAAAGGCCTGTTTGGTTAGCATTTTAACAACCTCGTCACGGTTCATGTTGCCGCTGTGTACGCTGTAATCCAAAATAGTATTACATACCGAGCGCAGGTTCCATTTGTACCACATCATCCACATTTCGGGTTCGCCGTTAGCAAAGCCATTATCCAGCATCATTTGTTCGGTGTAAACCGCCCAGCCCTCAATCATGGCCCCATTGCCCAGTATCGATTTAATTAAACTTGGCGATTGGTTAGCATAAACCAATTGGGTATAATGCCCCGGTATAGCCTCGTGGATACATAATATCTGTAGCATGTATTGGTTGTATTCGCGCAGGTAACTTTCGGCTTTCTCCTTCGGCCATCCCGCAAGGCTGCCTACATTGTAATAAGTATTGCCACCCTTATCATAAGGGCCAGGCGAACTGCACGATGCACCGGCCACACCCGCCATATAACCCGGCTCTTTACGAACAATAAGCGGTTTACTTGGATCAATGTACAGCAAGTCCTTCTGCTTAACAAAGGCGGTTAACTGCGGCAATATTTTTTCTATATCCGATTGAAAATTTTCTGGTTTTGAATGTTTAACAGATAGCGTATCTATCATTTTGCCGATAGCTAGTAAAGTATCCGAAGGCATAGCTTTTTTACCAAAGTATTTAGGCCAAAGCTGCTTGCTCAATTTAAACATCTGGCCGTGCAGGTACTTTTTACGCACCATGGCCGAATCATAGATCTGGTTAGCCGTGTAAGCCGATTGGATATCGTACTTAAATTTTTGCGCATACAAGTCCTTACCCAAACGGAAACTACGCGGGGTAGGGTTCTTTAAATCTTTTAGCCATTGTGCAAAGCCATTAATAGCTGCAACCGAAGTTTTAGCCCGCGCCAGCATCTGCTTTTGTTCCGTTGCCGGGATCTTGGTTTTCTTTAACGAGTCGGCAAAGTCTTTTTCAATTACAGATACACCACCCAAATGCTGGTCTATGGCTAAAGTAGTTAATTCAACCACGGGGTTTTTTATCTGCTTTTTAGCTTCCTCATAATAAGCCGGAATGTTTTCCATCTTTTGGTAAAAGCTCTTTAAACGTTTATCCAAAGGCGCGTAATGCTCATTCAAAATAAAAGCGAAATTGCCTATTACATTGTACGATGATGGGTCCCACTGGTAAGCTTTAAGCGTGTCAATTTGCCATAATGATGATTTTAACTGATTCTCTATCAGGTGATAATCTATCTGGTTTAATGGCGGTAATTGCATTAAGTTAAAAGATGCTAATTGGCCTTTCATGTTTTTAATAAAGGCATCCTGTTCGGCACGGTTGGCATCATTAGGGATAACCAATACACTATCATATTTATGGTAGCCAACACTACTTGCCCAATCCGGATTGTGTTTCCATAAGGCATCAATATATTGTTGTTTAAATTTATCGAAAGGCGTATCGCCTTCTTCCGCTGTCGCTCCATCCTTTTTGCAGCCGGTAAAACTTAAAATCAATAACAGGCCGAACAAGTAATTCTTCATCTTTTATGAGTTATTATGTAAGCTAACTTAACTATTAATTGTGATTTATTAAAACGATGACTTTTGTATTTAAAATTAAAATCGCCGTAACTAAATAGCCGTAATTCTGTTGTAAACTTGAGCTATCATCCCCAACAAGAAATAATAATTATGGAAAGCACCGATAAAGCAACCCGCAAGCATTTAGTTGATTTTATAACCGGCGGCAACGCCCATGCCACTTTAAATGATGCCCTTAAAAATTTACCCCCAAGCTTGCGCGGTGCAGTGCCTGTTGGCTTGCCCTACAGTATTTGGCAACTGGCAGAGCATATCCGGATAGTGATATGGGATATCCTGGAGTTTACCAAAGATCAAACCCATAAATCGCCAAAATGGCCCGATGAATACTGGCCCAAACAAGCCGAACCCAAAAGCAGCGAAGAATGGGATAAAACCATAGCCCAGATTAAAAAAGATACAGCTGAGTTTCTGGATATTTTAAATGATCCCAATAGTAACCTCTACGAACCACTACCTAAAGGTGATGGCCAAACACTATTGCGCGAAGCCATTTTGATAGGAGATCATAACGCTTACCACACGGCGGAGATCATTGTGATCAGACGGTTATTAGGAGCTTGGAAGAAGGCGTAATATAACAAATGTCATTTCGAACGAGGTACGAGAGAGAAATCTTCTGCATCATTCTTTGCATGTGATAGGAGTTCAGCAGACTTGTCGCGCGAAAAAGATTTCTCCTATCGTCGAAATGACAATTACCTACTTCAGCCCCTTAATAAAATCAACAACAGCCGTCATAAACTCAGGCTTTAAAGGCAGGGTAGGATCGCCATAGGTAGCCATATTTTTCTCTTTATCAGCCGGGGCCGCTTTTAAAATATGGTTCATGCCATCTATTATCTTTAGCACCGCTTCTGATTTTGCCTTTTTTAATTTCTCGGCATCGCCTACACTAACTTGAAGGTCGGTAGTGCCTTGTACTATTAAAAAGCTGGTCTTTATTTTTTTGATCACACGGGCAGGGTCATAAGGTATCCAGGTCATCAAATAGTTTTGTAATGATGGCCGCGCGATAAAGTATAACGACGGATCAACCCGCGGTGTGGTTTTGCCTTTTTTCAAACTGTCTATAATGTTTTTAAATTCATCAACTACGGCAGGGGGTTGGGTTTTGCCCATTTGCTCTATTAATATCTGATCAGCCGGTCTGCCTGCACCCGCTACAGATATCAACCCGTTTATAGGCTCGCCATAAGCGGTTATCATTCCTACCAATGAGCCTTCACTATGGCCAAGTATTATAAATTTCGAAAACCGTTTATCATCCTTTAGCGTCAGCATCATTGCCGATGCATCATCAACATAATCTGTAAATTTAGTATCAGTTTCTTTTTGCGATGTAACGCTTTTACCGCTGCCGCGCTTATCATAACGTAAACAAGCTATGCCCGCTTTACCTAAGCCTTCGGCTATGTATTTATATGTATTGCCGTTTAAGCCCTGGGTACTATTGCCATTTCTATCCACCGGACCCGACGCTGCTATAATTAAAACCACAGGTATTTTGCCCGATACCTCCTTAGGCATACTCAGCGTACCGGATAAAGTTCCGGCCAGGGTTTTTAAACTAAGCTCGGTTTCTGTTATTGATGCATCAACAGCAGCAGTAACTACAGGTTTAGCATCTGCAATTGCAGGTTTCTCGGTAACAGCGGCCGGTGCCTGATAAGGCTTGAAATATAAACCGCTGATCTGTTTCTGACTGTTCACGGCTAAAACTATAGTCAAAGCGTCATTCTGAAATTCGCCTTTGTAATTGGCCGCTCCACCCACATATTGCGCGAAGGTGGTTTGCTTTAATGGCCCTAACTGGCCTTTCATCTGGCTAAACAATACTCCAACTTTATCTGCCGGCAAAGCCGACTGCATAATGGGGTCAAATATCTTATACAAGCTATCCGACTGATTATTATTATAGTACCGTATTAATTTGGCAATGGTAATTTTATCTGCTGGTTGCTCTGTTTCGGCAAAAGTATAGGTCGCGATAAGCAATAAAGCCAAACAAAGTGTTAATGATCTGATCATGTATGACGAAGGATTATAATGGCAAAAATAACAAATTTATTGTGCTTAATTGCGGCGTTAAAATTGATTAATTATCAGCGTATTAAACCTATGCCATTTTTTCAACTCTTACTTATAAAAATTATGAAAGCGATGAAAAAACTCATGTTAGCATTATTCCTGATCACAGGGATAACAGCCTTTGCCAAGGCACAAGATACCACAAGGGTAAAAAAAACACCCGAAGAACGCGCCGCGCAAATGACCAAACTGATGCAGAAAAAACTTAACCTAACTGCCGATCAAACCACAAAAATAAGCGCGATACTTGCTGAACGCGCCATTCAAATGGATGAGCCAAAAATGAAAGGCGTTAAAGGCGGCCGTTTAGTTAAAATGAAAGCTATGGCTGATGCCGATAAAAAGATAAATGCCGTATTAACACCCGACCAGCAAAAGCAATACGCTGATATGGAAGCTAAGGTTAAAGAAAAGGCACTTGATAGGAGAAAAGTTAAAATGCAGGAAACTACCCCTGTTGCCCCGCCAGTACCGGCGCAGTAAAAAACTGTGTCATTGCGAGGTACGAAGCAATCGCGAACTATACAGGGCGAATGCATTGCTGCTTTGCCTCCGTGCGATTGCTTCGTACCTCGCAATGACAAGTTTACATACTCTATTTACCCAATCTTCTCCATCTCACCCTTTACAAAGGCCGCCAACTCCTTAACATAAGCAGCGCTAAAATCAAACCTGATTCCAGCTGTAGCATATATCTCGGTAATGGTTTTGGTGTAGCCAAGCTTTAGGGCTTCAAGGTATTGTGCTAACCCTTTTTCAGGGTTCTCTTTATAGTTCTTCCAAACAGCAATGGCGCCTAATTGGGCCATACCATATTCAATGTAGTAAAAAGGCACTTCAAAAATGTGCAACTGCTTTTGCCACAGGTTTTGTTTGGCGTTTTCGTTACCTTCCCAATCAACAAACCCTGCCCCAAAGCGGTCGTATATCTGCGTCCAGGCTTCGGTACGCTGCGCGTCGGTATGGTCTGGGTTGGTATATATCCAATGCTGAAACTGATCAACAACGGCTACCCAGGGTAAGGTTTTCAGCACATCAAAAAGCTGATCTTTTTTAGCTCGTTTCAACTCTTCCTCATCCTTAAAGTAAACATCCCAGTTATCCATCGATATCAACTCCATCGACATTGATGCCAACTCAGCAACTTCGCTTGGGCAATGTTTAAAATCATTCAATTCCAAATCGGCGGTTAAAAAAGTATGTACCGCGTGTCCGCCCTCATGAACCATTGTGGTCAGATCCCTAAACGTACCCGCCGAATTCATAAAAATAAATGGCGCGCCTGTTTCTGATAAGGGATAGTTATATCCACCCGGAGCTTTACCTTTGCGGCTCTCCACATCAAACAAACCGTTATCTTTCATTATTTCCAAACGCTCACCCAGGTACCTGCTGATGTTACTAAAACATTGGATCGATTTTTCGATCAGGTCAGTCCCATTAGTAAAAGGTTTTAAAGCGGTTTTGCCCGATGTATCAACCTCGGTATCCCAGGGGCGTAACAAGCGCAGATCCAATGCTCTCTTACGTTTTTCGGCCTGCTCATGCAGGATAGGAACAATTTCTTTTTCTATCGCTTCATGGAAATTATAACAATCCTGTGGCGTATAATCAAAGCGGCCCAATGCCTTAAACATATAATCGCGGAAGTTCTCAAACCCGGCGTTTAAGGCCAGTTGATGGCGTAGGCCACGCAGGTGGTTAAACAACTCGTTCAGCTTTTCGCGATCCTGTAACCGCCTATCGGTTATCTTTTGCCAAACTTCCTGGCGTTTATTGCGGTCAAGGTCTTTCAAAAACACCGAAGCCTGCTCCAAAGTATATTCCTTATCGCCAATCATTACCGACATGGAACCTGTTATCGATTGGTACTTCTGCTGCTCCACCTGTATCTCGGTTTGTATCGGGATATTCTCCTCCCTAAACAATTCCAAAGCGTTCCGTACGCCGCGCAGGTAAATATAAAATTTCTCACCATCCAGCTTTTCGGCATAAGGGTTGGCAACAAATTTTTCGTTCAGTTTGTTATTGTATGGCGCAATTTGCGGTTCAATCTCAGTAGCAAAAAATTGAAAATTTTGCAATAAATCTTCGCTACTGGTATCGCATGTCATGCGGATATACCGCCAGGCAAAATCTTCTTCCAAAGCCGCCTCAATCTCGCTGCGGTCTTGCAGCCATTTCTCTAACTCTTCAACCGAGTTGATCTCACGGATCAGTAATTCATCATAAACAGGTTGTAAAACTTCCCATTTAATTTCAAGTTCGGCAGGTATATATTTTCTTTCTCTTTTGTGGATCATAGCTTATAAAGTACAAATGTATTGATGTGCAAATGTGCAGATGTGCGGAACATTATCAAAGCATAATCCGATAAATATTCTATCCAACTACCATGCCATTACAATGGCTTAACTTGCGGACATAGATTCAATTCCACAAAACCGATACTATCCAAACTAATTCCACAATTTATTTTTTGAACATCGTTTCCGATAAATATTCCACCCCGTTTTTATAGCTGGTTGGTTTAAAGTTGAACGCCTTTTCAAACTTGGCCGAGTCAAAAATGTAATCATGATCATACTGATAATACATCTCAACCGAACCTCGTATAGGTTTGCTGAATATGCCTGCCAATTGCATCATCAATTTATTAACTGTGCTGTATTTGGGTTGTACATTAAAAGCCTGTGCAGCCAGGTTGATAAATTCATTACCGGTTAAGGCTGGTGCAGTTGGCATATGCCATATCTGGTTATCACTATCCGGATTTTGGCCTAACAGGTACATGCCTTTGCCAGCATCAGGTATATAAGTAAAGCTATGTTTGCAGCTGACCTTACCTAGCCATTGAGCCTTTTCGCCATTGGCATATTTGCTAAGTACCATCATATCATAAAAGCTATTGAGCGATTCGGCACCATAAAAATCTGCTCCCCGGGCAATGCTCGCATTCAGGTTTCCGGCTTTGGTTTCATCCATCAAAGTGTTAGCAATATGTGCTCTAACTTCGCCTTTTGCACTGCAAGGGTTATAGGGTGTGTTTTCTGTCATGGCTCCATTTACCAGGCCGTACATATAAACGTTGTCAAAAAATATCAATCGGGCGCCGGTTTGTTTGGCAACATTAATTACGTTTTGCATAATTTTGGGCCATTGTTCTTGCCAAACCTTTTTATCATAAACTAAACCCGCGCAAAGGTATATCACTGCTGATCCTTTTGCGGCTTCCAGTATCTGACTATAGTTGGTCAGGTCGCCTTTAACCCAGGTAGTTTTACCAGTTGTTTGTATAGGCTTTCTGCTAACCAGTCTTACTATTTCGTTATTGTTCTCTAATTCGCGTGCCAATGAGTTACTCACCGGGCCGCCTGCTCCTAATATCGTGTGCATGATTTTTCTATTTTTGTATGATGCTAAGGTACAGTTAGCTATCTACACAAAACGTTAACAAAAGATAAGAAAACAGGTGGAAAGGTTTAGGCTTAAAGTAAGAATAGTGTTACTTAACAACAGGTTCCATGATGCGTTTCCTTATCCGGGATAAGGAAACGGGAGTTATACCTAAAAAATTAGCTATATAATGCTGGGGGATGTTCTGAATAATATTTTTGCCGTATTGCAGTAATTGCAGGTAACGCTCTTCGGGCGATTGGGTTACAAACGATAGTACACGATCTTCATAGCAACAGGCCAGGTATTCGCCCATTAATCGGCCAAAGCGTTCCATTTTATAGCCAAGTTTGGGGTGCTTATACAAATCCTGCATAGCAGCATAACTTAGGGTGATCAATTCGGTTTCTTCCAAAGCCTCCAAGGTAACAATGCCCGGCTGGCGCGTTAAAAAACTTTTGTACGAACTGACCATGTCGTTAGCAAAACCAAAGTAATTGGTTATCTCGTTACCATCCTTCACCACAAAATACCGTACCAGGCCCGATACCATAAAGCCAATATCATTACAAACTTTACCTGCAGGGAAAAAATGTTCTTTTTTTCGGAGATTTTTAAAACGGAGATATGATTGGAATATTTGCCATTCTTCATCTGTGAAAACTACAAAGGCTTCCAGCTGCTGGCGGTAAAGCCCAAATTTATTATCTATCAGCGTACCCACAACCTATCAATCAAAAAGAATACCGCGAACACCACACTCGCAATCCCGTTGGTAGTCATAAAAGCGAAGTTAACCCGGCTTAGGTCGTTAGGTTTAACCAGCATGTGCTGATAGGTAAGCATGCAGCAAAAGAAAATGATCCCGATATAATAGGGCCATCCCACCAAAGTGAAAAATACCGGCATCACAATAAATATAGCCGATAACACATGCAGGAAAGTAGATAACCTTAGCGCATTCACTTTACCTAAATAAGCAGGTATCGAATGTAGCTTTTCGGCACGGTCAAAGTCCTCATCCTGCAAAGCGTAAATAATATCAAAACCGCTCACCCAGCACAAAACCGATAGCGAAAAAAATACCGGCAGCAAAGCAAACTCACCCGTAACAACCAAATAAGCGCCAATAGGGGCAAGGGACAAACCCAAACCCAAAACCAAATGGCAAAGCGCCGTAAAACGTTTGGTAGCGCTATACCCCAAAACAACCAGCAAAGCCACCGGCGAAAGGTAAAAGCACAAACTATTGATAAACCAGGTTGTACTTACAAACAAAGCGCAATTGATTAAAGTGAAGGTCAAAGCCGCGTTAGCCGTTAATCTCCCTGCCGGGATATCACGCACCTTGGTACGTGGGTTCTTCGCATCAATATCACGGTCTAAATAACGGTTAAAGGCCATAGCCGAGTTACGCGCGAACACCATACACATTACCATAAAAAGCAGTTTTTGCCATTCAAAGGTGTGCGTAGTAGTGGTTACCGCCAAAAAAAAGCCAATAAAGGCAAACGGCATAGCAAATATGGTATGCGAAAACGTAACTAAGGATAAATACTTTTTCATTTCTAATAACAATTCAAAATCTCAAATTACCAAAAGTGGGCCATGTGGGATTCCCCCTCTCTCGAGAGGGGCGGAGGGGTGTGTCCTTCCGCCATACATTATACGTTACAATGTCTTCTTATAAGCCTCATAAGCCGCCGAAACAGCTTTATAATCAAATTGCTGATTAACAGATCCCACAAAGTTCAAAACTTCTTCCCGGCCGCTCTGTAACTCTGCCGATGTAATAAATAAAGTAGGTACTTCGTCAAAAGTAGCCAGTAAAGCCTTCTTAAATTTGCTTACATTCTGGTCCGTTTTTGTGTTTGATTGCTTATCAGCCTTCGTAAATATCAGCGAGAACGGGATACTCTTTTCACCCAGCCAGTTACAAAACTCAAGGTCTATTTTCTGTGGCTCTAACCTGCTGTCTATTAAAACAAAAACACACTGCAAGCTTTCACGCTTATCTAAATAAGTGCGGATAAATTTATTCCAGTCTTCCTTTTTACTTTTAGATATCCGCGCGTAACCATAGCCCGGTAAATCAACAATATACCATTTTTCGTTAATTAAAAAGTGATTAATTAGTTGGGTTTTACCCGGCGTTTGCGATGTTTTGGCCAAGCCATGTTTGTTCACCAGCATATTGATCAGCGATGATTTACCAACGTTTGATCGGCCTATAAATGCATATTCGGGTAATACCGGTGGTGGTAGTTTTGATACCTGGGTATTGCTGCAAATAAAATCGGCAGTTTTTACAATCATGCCACAAAGTTAACGCTTATTTGGTTATGGTTTTGTTAAACTTGAATTGTAGTGTTAACAGAAAGTACCTTTTCAATATTTGCGATTGCGAATCGGTAATGGAATTTTCGTTAGCATAGCGGTATGCGTTCACATTCTGATTGAAAATATCATAGCATGATAACTTGATTTCGCCCCGGTCTTTTTTCAACAACTGCCTGGCCACGGTCATGCTCACCAGGTTTATGCTCCGCTGAAAACCATCGCTCACCAAAGGGTTATAAGTGTAGTTATAACTGCCTTCCAAATCTATTTTTTGCGGCAAGTGCGCAGTTAACCGCGAGTCAATACTATGCGTGGTATAGCTTAAACCCGAGTAATTTACGCGGGTATATTGGGTAATATTACGAGAAATACTATAACTCGGCTCTAATTCTAACTTATCGTTCCAGTTAAGCGAAAAATTTTGGTATAGGCCTAAATAATAATTTGTTTGATAACCTTCATCTGCATTAAGCTGAAAAAACCGGTGATTCATGTTGCCATAAAAACCTCCTGATGTACTAAAAGTAAGTTCATGGTTTTTTTTGAAACTTTTACCATAACCAGCGCCTGCATACATATTATATTGCCCGTCGCGGTTAATCGGTCTGCTGGTTTGCGCACCCAGTGTACTTATTGTTCTTTGCCTGTAAATGCTGTTTTGCTCTATAGTTCCGCTGATGTTGAATCTTAAATTTACCCGGCTCTCGGGGTTATATTTATAATAATTGGCATTAAAGTTATTACGCCGGGTTGGTTTCAGATCAGGGTTTCCGGTAAAGGTGTATAACGAACTGGATACTAATTTAATAGGTTGCAGATCACTGATACTTGGCTGCGAAACGCTCACATCATAACCTAACGAAATATCTCCAGTTCGTAATTGCACACTCGGTAAAAAGAACAGATAGTTTTGATCCAGATCGCTGATGTTTTTATTGAACTGATTTTTAATTTGCTGCCATTGCGCCGTTAACCCTACAATAAGCGAAGTTTTTTTAGTGATATTATAAGTGAAGCCGGGCCGTATCCCTTCTGTTTTTTGATAACGGGTAGCATCGGTACTTAAACTATCAATATAGATTGAGTATTGGTTGCTTGCCGGGTTAAAATCATAGGTAAAAAGATTACCACCCTGCTGACTATAATTACCACTAACTCCTATATCCGCAATCAGTTTTTTGGTGAAAGGATACCTGTAGCTTACATTTAAACTCGCTGTTGTGTTTTTAGAGTTCCGCTGCGCATATCGGGTTAACGAGTCGGATGGCTGCGTTGGTGTAAACGATATAAGATCATTACCATAGTGATTATTGGTAACACCCGGGTTAATATTCAGGTTATGTGTTATCGTTATCGATTCAAATTTCTTCTTTAACCTGCGGTAATAACTAAACGAATGCTGAAACTGTACACTGTTGCTTTCATAATCAGATACATTGGTATTGTGGCTAATACGTGGTATCAAGTAGCTATTCCGGTCGGCAATGGAGTTACCCGTTGTTTGGCTGTTGCTGATGCTTAACAGCGGGTTATACTTAATTTGAGTCGCGGTATCGGCCTGCCATTTTAAACTAAAGCTCAGGTTATGCTTATTATCTGTAGCCTTACTGCTATAAACAGATTGGGTAGTTAAAGTATCTTTCGGAAAAAACTGTTGATTATTGCTTTGGTTATTATTGATGGTTTGTGTACGGCTGTAAAAGTAAACCAGGTTTAGCTTTAACTTTTTTCCGTAATCGTTATTAATGTTGAAGCCTCCTGTAGCTACACTTTGTATACCGCCGTAGCTACTGCCGCCAAACGTTGTACCCTGGTTCAATACGTTATCGCCAGATCGATTAAATCCCCCAGCCTCGTACAGGTCCTCGCGCGAGAAGCCGGTTTTATTTAGATTATTGCCAACCCCAATCAAACTGATCTGCAAAGTATCTCTAAATATGTTGTACAAACCACCCGCTTCAAATCGCCCTTGGGTACCGGCCCCCGCATATACTTTGCCAAATATGCTTTTTTTGAGCGCCTTTTTAAATTTTAGGTTAATGATCTTGTCTACTTTAGAATCCTCAATCAAATGGTCCGGGTCATTCTCCCGGTCATCATAAACCTGCACCTTATCAATTAACGATGCATCCAAATTTTTTGTGGCTATTTTAGGATCGTTGGCAAAAAACTCCTTGCCATCTATCATAATCTTGCTTACGCTTTTTCCGTTAACCGTGATCGTACCTTTATTATCAACCTCAACGCCGGGTAATTTCTTCAGTAACTCTTCAACCACGGCATTGGGCCGTGTTTTAAATGCTTCGGCGTTAAACTCGATGGTGTCTTTTCTGATCACGATAGGTACCCGTTCCCCCGTTATCGCTATTTCTTTTAATTGCCTCGGATTTAAAACTATCTTACCCAGATCTACATTTACCCCCTTCACAAGCGTAAGTGTTTTACGATAGGGCATATAACCAACAAAAGTGATCAAAACCTTTAATGATATGCCCGATGGTAAATTATGAAGTGTAAACACCCCGTTCTTATCACTTAATGTGTACGATATCAATGAGCTTAAAGTGTCTTTAGGATTCAAAACCGCTACCGTGGCCAACTCAACCGGTGCCGCGCTCAACGAGTCAACAACCTTACCCGTCAGGTTCGATCGGTTTTGAGCTTTGCCAATGAACGTGCCGCTTAGTAAAAACAGCAGCAATAAATATTTATACATTAAAATTAGATAAGGTTGGTTTGATATCCGTAAATATGCTTATAATATTCATCAAGTATCTGCAATACAAGCTATCTAAGTATGATTTAACAATTATTAACTGTTTTTAACCAAAAATTACATTAGCCTCATCATCGGCCCCATATTAAACGAAGGCTTTGGCTTCTCGTCGGCTTTTGAGGTCGATTTCATAAACCTGTACTGGAAGGTTAACAAAAAGTATCTTTTTATGATCTGCGATTGCGTGTCGGTTATGTTGTTCTCAAATATAATCCGGTTTGTGCCAATGGCCTGATTCAAAATATCGTAGCACGATAATTTAAGCTCGCCATGATCTTTTTTCAGGAATGAGTGTGCTACACTGATGCTCAACAGATTCGAGCTTTTTTGAAAACCTGGTGAAACCTGCGGATTGTAATTATAGGTATAATTGCCCTCCCAATTGATATGTACCGGCCAGTATACGTTGAAATGAGTATCTGCCGTGTGAGTTGCATTGTTTACCGGGTTAAGTGCTATACCGGTATACTCCGATCGTGAATAACGCAGCGAATATCGCGGTTCAATCTCAATTATGTCATTCCAGTTGATTCCGAAGTTTTGACTGTAACTTATATAATATGAATTTTGATAACCGTCCACATGGTTCAATTCAAAAAAATTATGGTTTTTGCTTAGCGAAAAATTAGTGCCGGTACTAAAAATAATGCCGTGCTGCTTTTTAAAACGTTTGTTAAAATAGACTTGCCCCGTAATATTATAACGTCCGTCCATGTTGAGGGGGGTACTTGTCTCGACACCAAACGCATCAAGCGTGCGCTCCCTGAATATGCCGTCGTGGTCTATCCCCAGATGCGCTGTAAGGCTCAAACTCGTTTGCCTTTGCGGGTTATATCCAAAATAAACTACATTGTAATTATCTGATCGGGTTGGCCGTAAGTTAGGGTTCCCGGTAACGGAATATAACGGACTAAAAACCACCGAATAAGGCACTAAATCACCAATGTTAGGTGTGTTAAAGCTTCTGCTATAGCTAAAGGTAGTTTGTTTATAACGTAACTGCGCGTTAGGGAGCAGCGCAAAATACGATCGGTTAATATCGGCATAGCCCCTATCAAACTGGTTGTTTACGTTCATATACTGTGCGTTGAAGCCACCCTGGAACGATAGCTTCTCACTGATATTATAGGCTATACCCGCGTTGGTATTGTTGGTCCATAAGTTGCGGGTAAGAGCAGTGCTCAAAATTTGTAAAAAGGTATCATAATTGCCCGTGGCAGGGTCGCGGTCAAAAGTGGCAGTATTGTTTACCTGGTGATTGTAACTTTCCGCTTCCGAGATGCTTAACGTTATTTTTTTGCTCACCGGATAACGATAAGCAATGCTAAGGCCGGTGCCTGTAGCGCGGTTATCGGTATTGCCGCGCCTGCTTAGTAAATATGATGGGAAGGTTGATACATAAGAAGTTAACCCGTTCTCGTTATAAGATATGCCGCCACTTGGCTCAACACGCAACTCGTTGCTGATACTGATAGACTCGCCCGACTTTTTAAGCTGGCGGTTGTACGATATAGCCTGAGCAAACTGCAGATTATGATTATTGGTACTATCGTTAGTAAAGGTTTGATTAAGCCGCGACACATAATTACTGAAACTGTTACCGGTTGTATTATTGCCCGAATTATTTGTAGTGTAGCTAAAGCCTGGTGCATAAGTAAATTCGGTAGCATCGTTAGGGTGCCAGCGCAAGGTAGCGCTTAGGTTATGCCTATCAGTAGTGTTAACACGTGTAGTTATGCTGTTATTAACCAGATCGGTATCGTGTAAAAATTGCTGTTTGTTGGTAAGGCTGCTAAAGTTGTTAATGTTGTGGTTATAGTAGTACGATAAGTTTATTTTTAACTTTTTACCATAGTCGGTATTGATATTTACGCCCGTGGATGTGGTTTTTTGTATACCATTTATCTGTGCAGCGCCAAAACTGGGGTTGCCAAAGCCGCTGCCGCCACCACGGTTAATGCCGCCTAATTCGTGCAGGTCGTTATACGAAAAACCAGTATTGTTAAGGTTGTTGGATTGGCCTATAACACTTACCTGCAAAGTATCGCGGAACATGTTGATGAGCCCGCCGGTATTGTAGCGCTGCTCGGTGCCTGCGCCACCATATACTTTACCAAATATGGCTTTACGAAAAGGCTTTTTAAACTTAAGGTTTATTATTTTTTTAACATCGCTCGCAGGTATTAAGTGGTCGGGGTCGTTCTCGCGGTCGTCATATATCTGTACTTTGTCTATCAGGTCGGCGTCAAGGTTTTTGGTAGCGATGGTAGGGTCATTGGTGAAAAAGTCGTGCCCATCAACTGTAACTTTGCTTATGGCCTTGCCGTTAACACTTACATTGCCTTGGTGGTCAACCTCCACACCGGGTAGTTTTTTAAGCAGATCTTCAACCATAGCGTTGGGGCGGGTTTTAAAGGCCTCTGCATTAAACTCAATAGTATCTTTGCGTATCACAATAGGCGGGCGCTCGCCAACAATATCTACTTGAGCCAATTGTTTTTGCACCATGTGAACTATGCCCAGGTCAACTTCCTGAGCTTTTATCAGCGTTAAAAATTTGCGATAAGGTTGATAAGCAACAAAAGTTATTAAAAGTTTTATGGGTACACCGGCGGGCATGTTATGCAAGGTAAAGGCACCTTTTTTATCTGTCACGGTATAAGCTATGAGCGAGTTCGTGGTGTCGCGCAAATTTAAAGCCGCTACGGTGGTAAACTCCATGGGTTCATTACTGAGCGAGTCAATAACTTTACCCTTAATAACAGCCCGGTTTTGAGCCTGGCCAAATAAAATAATAGAAACAAAAAAAGTAGTCAGTAATATTTTATACATAGTGATATAATTGTAATAGGTTGAATACTCTCCTAAACTAATTATTTAGTTTTATTAAGTAACTCGCGTTAACATTTATTAAGTATTTTTAACATTGCTTAACCAAATAACTTATCGTTTTACGAGTTATGAAATGAAGAACACTCAGATTGGAATCGTCGCAATGGTTGCTCTATTATTATTTGTGGGTTGTAGCTCAAATAAAATCGGATCTCTTGATAACCGTTGGAGTAAGGATACCTGCGGTTGCTCGCGGATTAGAGATACTAAGCTTGCCGATAAACTTTTAAAAGATTATCAATTAATGAATAACACTAAAGTTGCATTTCTAAATGTATTTGGAGAACCTGATACGATAAAAGAATCAGATGGAAGTGAAGTATTGGTTTACTATTGGGGCACTGTATGTTCAAATAATAAGATAATCAAAGAATCTGACCGGTGTTATGCTGATTTCTATTTTAAAGATGATAAGCTAATTTCAAATTCATTTCCATGCGAGTAGTTTTAAAGAATAAATTGACAATACCCTAACATCATTCTAAATTATCATCCGTAATTTAGATGTTTAAACATATAATAATGGAGACTTATACAATCCCTGCCCAAACGCGCATTGGCCACGTACATTTAAAAGTGACAGACTTGCAACGCGCTTTAGATTTTTATTGCGGCGTATTGGGCTTCGAGTTAGTGACAATGTATGGCGATCAGGCCGCCTTTATATCGGCAGGGGGTTATCACCACCATATTGGTTTAAATACCTGGCATAGCAAAGGCATGGGCCCGGCACCGGTTAGAGCGGCAGGCTTATATCACACTGCTATTTTATTCCCCGAAAGGAAAGATCTTGCCGCTATTCTGCAACGATTGATAGACCTGAAATACCCCTTAACGGGAATGTCGGATCATGGAGTATCCGAAGCGATCTATCTGAACGACCCGGATCAAAACGGAGTAGAATTATATTGGGATAGACCTAAAGAACTCTGGCCAAAAGACGATAACGGCAACCTCACCATGTTCACCGAATATTTGGATGTTGAGGGTTTGTTGGGAGAATTGAAAGCTTAATGTAAGATGTATAAATGATGTAAAATGTAATAGGTAAGATGGAAGATGTTAAAATGATTTACATTTTCCATCTCACATTTTCCATAACACCTACATCTTCCATTTTACATCTTACATCTTCCATCAAAATATCTACCTTTGCCTCACTAATGAGCAAAACAGTTACTCCCTACCAAAACGAACAGGTTACCAAAAAAGAGCAGGTGGCCGATATGTTCAACAATATATCCAAAACCTACGATTTTCTCAACCACTTTATGTCGTTGGGCATCGATATCATCTGGCGTAAAAAAGCCATCAATCAGCTAAAAAAAGATCAGCCTAAGTTAATTTTGGATGTAGCCACGGGTACAGGTGATTTCGCTTTCGAAGCTTTGAAAATATTAAAGCCCGAAAAAATAATAGGTGTAGATATTTCGAGGGGGATGCTTGATGTTGCCGATCAAAAAATTGCTAAACGTGGTTTGAGTGATAAATTCGAGGTCCGCTTAGGCGATTCCGAACGTTTATTATTCGATGCCGATACTTTCGATGCGGTTACAGTAGCATACGGTGTCCGCAATTTCGAAAACCTCGAAGCTGGTTTAGCCGACATTTACCGTGTTTTAAAACCGGGAGGCAAAGCGGTTGTGTTAGAGTTTTCCAAACCCAAAGCTTTCCCAATAAAACAGTTGTACAACTTCTACTTTAACTATATCACTCCCGGCATCGGCAAAATATTTTCTAAAGATTCAAGGGCCTATTCATACCTGCCCGAATCTGTAGCCGCCTTTCCGGATGGTGAAACTTTTACCAAACTAATGGATAAAGTAGGTTTTAAAGATACCAAACATAAACCATTGGCGTTTGGTATTTGTTCCATATACACCGGCGTTAAATGATCAAAAAACTTTACCTCATTGTTTGTTTCCTGTTCATATGCGGTACAAAGTTGTACGCTCAGGTACCGGCATGGGGTGGGGGAGCCGATTATGAAGATTATGGCTTCGGTTTTCACTTTTCATATATCGGGAGTGATTTCCGCATCCTGAAAAAGGATGACTGGCGTAACCCTTATTTTTATACCGACGCAGGTAAGTACATTACCGATTCATTAACCAGCATTACATCAAGCACATCAGCCGGTTTTGGCGTAGGTTTTTTGGCCCGTTTGCGCATAACCGATAACCTGGAGGTGCGTATAACTCCCGGCCTCTCTTTTACCGATCGTAAAATATCTTACCAATATAAAACCCCGGCGCAAAATGTAGATAAAACCATCAGCGCCGCCCTGGCCGAAATACCCCTGCAATTCAAATTAAAATCCGACAGGATAGGCGATTTTAGGGTATACCTTATTGGTGGTGCAAAATATTCGTACAGCATAACCGGCCCCAAAAAAGAAGATGCCAACATGTCTCCGCTCGAAAAACTGGTGAATAATAACCGTAATTATCTATCATACGAAGCTGGTATTGGTTGCGATATCTACTTTAGCTATTTCAAGTTTTCGCCCGAGATCAAGATTTCAAACTCGTTTAAAAACATCCTCACCAACGCCGATAACCCCTATTCGAAACCAATAGACCAGCTATTTTTACATACACTGGTGTTTTCTATCTATTTCGAGTAATAGCGGGTTAGTTAAAAAAGCATAACTTCGTGCTGATTATTAATACGTCTATGTCTAAAATTGCCTTAATTACAGGTGCCACTGCCGGAATTGGTGAAGCCTGCGCTTATACATTCGCCCGCGAAGGATACAATCTGATACTAACAGGCCGCCGCCAGGATAGGCTCGAGGCTTTAGCCAAACAGCTGAATGAGCGTTACAACATCGGCATAGCCACCTGTGCTTTTGATATTCAGGATAAAGACGCTGTAGCAGCCAATTTAGAAAGTTTACCAGCCGACTTGAAAAAAGTAGACGTACTCATTAACAACGCGGGCCTAAGCCAGGGTTTAAACCCGATACAATACGGACTGATAAGCGATTGGGAAACCATGATAGACACTAACGTAAAAGGCTTATTATACGTAACCAAAATAGTATCCAACTGGATGATAGCCAACGGCTCCGGCCATATCATCAACATGGGTTCTATCGCCGGGAAAGAAATTTATGCCAACGGCAACGTATATTGTGCCAGTAAGGCCGCTGTAGATTTTTTAAACAAAGGCATGCGGGTTGATCTGTTACCTTACGGGATCAGGGTAACAGCCATACACCCGGGAGCAGTAGAAACCGAATTTTCTGAAGTTCGTTTTCACGGAGATAAGGAACGCGCCAAAAAAGTATACGATGGCCTGCAACCCCTGGTAGCCGAAGATGTAGCCGAAACCATCTGGTTTGCCGCTTCGCGCCCGGCACACGTCAACATTAACGAAATAGTGATGGTACCCACAGCGCAAGCCAACGCCACCACCTTTTTCCGAACATAATTTTAATGTGCAGATGTGCGAATATGCAGATGCGCAAATGATAAAAGGAATTAATAACCCAATAAACAATTCAACCAATCAACCATGACTTTAATAGAAAACATAGATCAGGATATAAAAAAAGCCATGTTGGCTAAACAAGCCGATGACTTGCGTGCTTTAAGAGCAATTAAAGCAGCCTTATTGGTTGCCCGTACCGAAAAAGGCGCGAGCGATGTGATCAGCGAAGAAGCAGAGATCAAAGTTTTGCAAAAATTGGCCAAGCAACGTAAAGAGTCTGCCGATATTTACAAAACCCAAAACCGCGACGATCTATACCAGATAGAAATAGAAGAATTACAGGTAATTGAAAAGTATTTACCCAAACAAATGGACCGCGCCGATATTGAAGCAGTTATCAAATGTTTGATTGAAAAGTTAGGCGTAACCTCTGTAAAAGAGATGGGCAAAGTAATAGGTGCCGCCAATAAAGAACTGGCTGGTAAAGCCGATGGTAAAACAATATCCGAAGTGGTAAAACAATTATTAAGTTAAATTATTGCTTAAATTGTTGTAACTCCATTTCAATAAACTATTTTTATGCCGGGTATAAAATTTTATACTTTACCCGTATTAAAGCATAAAAATCTTAATACAAAAAAAACACTTACAGAATATATGGATTTCGTGCTTAAAGAGGAAAACGGTTTTAGTTATATCGAAAAAGGCGAGGGCGAAGTTCTGTTGTTGCTACACGGCTTAATGGGCGCATTAAGCAATTGGGAAGACGTTATTAACGAGTTTAGTAAAGAGTATAAGGTAATAATACCGATGCTGCCAATTTACGATTTGCCCTTGTTAACTACAGGCGTTAAAACCCTGTCAAAATATGTACACCGTTTTGTTAAGTTTAAAGGCCTTAGCGATTTTGTTTTAATAGGTAACTCCTTAGGCGGCCACGTAGCTTTGATCTATACATTGGCACATCCCGCTTTAGTAAAAGCATTGGTATTAACCGGAAGCTCTGGCCTATACGAAAACGCTTTTGGAGGCTCGTTCCCCCGCAGGGAAAGCATGGCTTTTGTGCAGGAAAAAGTTGAGTATACTTTTTACGATCCTAAAACCGCTACCAAAGAACTGGTTGACGAAGTTTACGCTATGGTGAATGATCGCCATAAGGTTATTCGTATATTAGCTATGGCAAAGTCGGCCATCAGGCACAACATGGCTAAAGATGTACATAAGATTTACATGCCCACAGCGTTAATATGGGGCAAGAACGATAAAATTACACCGCCTGATGTAGCCGAGGAGTTTAATAAACTGATACCAAACTCCGAGTTGCACTGGATTGATCAATGCGGCCACGCCCCAATGATGGAGCAGCCGTTGGAATTTAACAGGTTATTGAAAGGTTTCCTGCAAAAGCTTAAAGGATAATATGTTAGCATCAGAACTACTGTCAAACGCAATGCCTCCTGCTCGATCATCCGATACGATCCAAAAGGTTATTGACCGTATGGCAGAGTTTAAGCTGAGCCATTTCCCTATAGTTAACGATGATGTTTTTTTAGGATTGGTATCCGAAGACGAACTTATTGAACAAACCGATTACAACAAACCCATAGGCGATCTATTCCTAACCTTAGTTAACCCCTATGTTGTAGAAAGCCAGCATATTTACGATGTAATGCGCCTGTTTTACGAGCAGGATCTAAGCATAGTTCCGGTTTTAGATATCCGCAAAAATTATTTAGGCGCGATATCTATCAACAGCATGAACGAATACTTTGCCAAACTCACATCAGTTGCCGAGCCGGGTGGTATCATCGTTTTAGAAATTACAAACCGCAACAACTCACTGGCGCACATGGCGCAAATAGTAGAGTCGGATAACGCGCAGGTATTGAGTTCATACCTCCGTTCTTTTCCAGATTCTACCCGTTTAGAAATAACCCTTAAAGTAAACAAGCAGGATATATCGGGCATAGTAGCCGCCTTTTTGCGCTACAACTACACCGTACAAGCCACTTTCAATTTTACCCCGGTTGACGATGATTCAATGAACCGCTACGATTCGTTGATGAATTATCTCAACCTGTAATGCAACCGCATGAAGATAGGTATTTACAGCAGGCAATTTAACGATACCGTTTTACCCTATGTGCAGCAGGTTTTTAGCGCGCTGGCACAGCACAAGGTAGAAATATATGTTTACCACGATTTGTACCAGTTCCTGTCTGGTAAAACAACAATCACGGGTACTTGTAAAACCTTCACTAAAGGCCAGCCATTGCAAGGCCTTATTGATGTATTGCTTACCCTTGGCGGGGATGGTACACTACTCGATACCGTTTCTTTCATTCGTAATTCGGGTATCCCGGTAATTGGTATCAATTTTGGCCGTTTGGGTTTTTTAGCCAGTATTAATAAGGATGATATAGCCGCGGCCATACACGCTGTTGTAAACAATGAGTTTACTTTAGATAGCCGCGTTTTGTTAAGCGTGGAATCGGAAAGTAAAGTATTTGGCGACGATAACTTCGCGCTAAACGATGTTACCTTCCACAAACGCGATGATTCGGCCATGATCACGATACACGCCTACCTTAACGGCGAGTTATTAAACTCTTACTGGGCCGATGGTATTATTGTATCAACACCAACAGGCTCAACGGCCTATGCCTTAAGTTGTGGTGGACCCATAGTTTTACCACAGTCGGGCAATATTGTAATTACCCCGGTAGCACCCCATAATTTAAATGTACGCCCCATTGTATTGGGCGACGATAGCGTACTCACCTTCGAAGTGGAATGCCGCAGCGCCAACTATTTGATCTCTTGCGATTCGCGCACTGTTGTTATCGATAGCTCTATTAAATTCAGCATCCGCAAAGCGGCATTCGAGTTAAATTTGGTGCGCCTTAATAATGAAACCTATTTAACAACGTTAAGAAACAAGTTGTTGTGGGGTATTGATGCCCGTAATTATTAAAATGTACCCGCGTTTGAATATGCCCAAATTTTTACTTCCATTTTTTATGGGTTTCATCGTACTCGCCTGCACCGCGAATGCCCAAACCTGGGAAATAGGAGCATCGGTAGGTGGCTCAGGTTACATTGGCGATTTTAATCCAAACAATCCACTCAAATTTACCGACCCGGTATTTGGCGCATTTATAAAACGCAACCTTACTGATGTGTTCTCCCTGAAGCTCGGTTATACGCATGCCACCATTTCGGGGAGCGATAGCCAATCGTCAAACCTGCAAATGCAGAACCGCAACCTTAGTTTCTTCACCAACCTGGACGAACTTAGTTTGATTGGCGAGATAAACTTTCTACCCTACATCCCACAGATCGGTAAAAATGTAATTACCCCATTTGTATTTGCGGGCATTGCAATAACCGCCTATAACCCTATGGCAACCTACAACGGTGCAGACTACGAATTGCGGGCCTTAACCACCGAGGGCCAATCAAAACCCTACAAAGAATCGGCCATAGCCATACCCTATGGCGCCGGCATCAAGTACAACGTAGGAGGCCAATTTACCTTAATTCTGGATTTGGGCTACCGTACCACCAATACAGGTTATTTAGACGATGTTTATGGCTCTTATACCGACAAAAGTACCCTAAGTACAGATATTGCCAAAATACTATCCGATCGTTCGGGAGAGCGGGCTACAGGCTACATTGGCTCAACGGGTTCACAGCGCGGCAACTTTCGTAACGATACCTATATGTTTTTAAACCTTACGGTATCATTCACCTTTTTAAGTGATAAGTGTTATAGCTTCCGTTAATGTTAAATAACAAAACTGATTTACTTAACCTGTTAATGTGTTTTTAATGTATCAGTTTAAATAACATCCACGGGTTCGGGTATATCAATACCCGGTTCGTTTTTATCTATTAGCGGCTCTATTTTCTTTTTCATCCGCAATCTATGGTCAAGTTCGCGCTTATCTATCATAAAAACAGCCGCGAACATAATTACGGCAGCCGCGTCAACAATCCTTCGTAAGGATTTTACATCAACATCAGAATCAGGGTATAAGCGCATCAGCGTGTACGATATCGCGTAAAGCACAACAATAGCTACAGCCCCCGCCGGGAATATCATGAGTTTCATTTTTAGCTTTTTCAAATAGCTCTCACGCTCGGCAATGTCATCTATTTTAGCCGCTATGAGTTTTTCATAATGCTGCTTAAAATAGAAGTAGAATGCAACAATGAAAAATATACTTAATGATGATACCATTGGTATGGGATTATGGAATATAAATATCTACAATTTACAATAAACTACCAATTGCAAATATTAAACAATTATATAAAACAAGGTTGTAACACAGGCAGCTTAAGCGGATTTTAATTGTGATGGTGGGTGATATTTGTTAAATAAAGTTAAGTCGCTTTTTCTTTTCCACCATATAATAAAAATATACAAACTAAGTTTTACCTTTGTCCCCTGAAATTTTTTAATGTATTCAGGTTTAATGGCATATAATGTGCTTATTTGGGCTTGGAAACAATATTTGATTAATTAATAAAACAACCGTTAACAGCGGATTATAAAACAATAATATAACATAGCAATGCGTTACCCGCTTTCAGGTTTTTATAATTCGGTATTTGCAGCTTAATGGCATTGATTTAATAATGGGATTTAAAGAGCAAATAGATACGGCGAGGTTACCACAGCATATAGCTGTAATTATGGATGGTAATGGCCGTTGGGCCAAAGAAAAAGGCAAACTACGCGTGTTTGGCCATCATAATGGTGTACTTTCTGTTCGTGATGTTGTTGAAGGGGCCGGCGAATTAGGCATCAAATATTTAACACTCTATACCTTCTCGTCCGAAAACTGGAACCGCCCTAAATTTGAGGTTACCGCCATTATGGAGTTGTTGATATCAACCATCAATAAAGAGATCAAAAAATTAATGGAAAACAATGTTCGCCTCAATACCATAGGCGATATGGATATGCTGCCCAAAAAGTGCAGCGATGAGTTAACCAGCGCTATTAACAAAACGGCTAACAACACTGGTTTAACACTTACCCTGGCGCTAAGCTACAGCTCACGCCGCGAAATTTTACAAGCCACACAAGCCATAGCCAAAAAGGTTGAAAGCGGCGAGTTAAAGGCTACCGATATTACCGAAGCGGTTTTTTCGCAACATTTACATACATCTAACCTGCCCGATCCGGAATTGTTAATCCGTACCAGCGGCGAATACCGCATAAGCAATTATCTGCTATGGCAAATTGCCTATGCCGAATTGTATTTTACCGATAAACTATGGCCCGATTTTAGGCGCGAAGATCTGTACGAAGCCATATTGGACTTTCAGAAGCGCGAACGCCGTTTTGGCCTTACAAGCGAGCAGGTTAACTAATATTTTTATGTTTAACACTTTTTAACAACTGTATAAATTATTTTAGCCACCAAAATATTCGAATGAATAAATTCCTTTTTGCTATTCTTTTTTCTATGTTCTGTTCTGGTGTTTGGGCACAGGTGTCAAACCAGCCCAGGCAACAATTGACCAGGCCGGGTTCTTCCGACACTTTAAGTTATCTAAATCCGAAAGATTATATTATTGGTGGTATAACAGTTAGTGGTATTCAGCATCTTGATAAAGATGTATTGATCCAGATCTCAAAATTAAACAAAGGCGATAAAATTACTATTCCCGGCGAAGCATCGTCAAACGTAATTAAAGCGTTATGGGAGCAAGGCTTGTTTGATGATGTGCAATTAAACATCACCAGGCTTACTGCTGATTCTGTTTATTTCGATATCCAGATCCTTGAGCGTCCGCGTTTATCACGCATACATTTAACAGGCATCCGCAAAGGTGAGATAGAAGATATCCAGAAAAAGCTGAATGATAAATCGGGTAAAATTGTAAACGAAAATTTACTGAATACAACTACCATCATCATTAAAAAGCATTTTAACGAAAAGGGTTATTTAAATACTACCGTAAACATCAAACAACGCAAAGACCCGGCTGATGCCAACAGTGTTATTTTGGATGTTGCCATTGATAAGAAAAAGAAAGTTAAGATCAACAGCATAACCTTTGAAGGTAATGTGGCCTTTAATCCTAAAAAATTAAAGAGTTATATGGGTAAAACCAAAGAGCGTAAATGGTATAACCTTTTCGGTTCTAAAAAATTTATGCGTGATAAGTATGAAGAGGATAAACAGGGTTTTGTAGAAAAACTGCAAGCCAAAGGTTACCGCGATGCCGAAATTATACAGGATTCAGTTTATCGCCATGATGATAATACGGTTGATATCAAGATCAAAATGTACGAAGGGCCTAAATATTACTTTGGTAATATCACCTTCTCGGGCAATGCCAAATATCCTACAAACTACTTAAATACTTTGCTTCGTATTAAAAAAGGCGAAGTGTTTAGCGAAGAAAACCTAACCAAACGCTTAAGCGGTCCAACAGCCAATAGTGATGATATTTCGTCGCTATATCTTAACGACGGTTATTTAACCTATCAGTCAGACCCTGTTCAAACCCGTATTTACAACGATACTATTGATGTGGATATTCGTATGTACGAAGGCCCTCAATACACCATTAACCGTGTATTGATAAAAGGTAACGATGTAACAAACGATAAAGTAATTCTACGTGATCTGCACACTAAGCCAGGTCAGAAATTCTCAAAAGAAGCCATTGTTCGCAGTACACGTGATATTACACAACTGGGTAACTTTGATGAGCAAAAAACAGATCCACGCCCAACCAACATTAACCCGCAAGATGGTACCGTTGATATTGTATATAACGTAGTTGAAAAACCTTCAGATCAGATCGAACTTTCGGGTGGTTTTGGTGGTGGCCAACTGGTTGGTACCTTAGGTTTAACGTTCAACAACTTCTCGCTACGTAACCTGTTTAATGGTAAGGCATACCGCCCGCTGCCTAAAGGTGATGGTCAGAAACTGAGCTTAAGAGGTCAGTCTAACGGCGAGAACTATCAAAATTATTCATTCACATTTTCTGAGCCTTGGTTAGGGGGTAAAAAACCTATTTACTTCGCATTAACAGCTTACACACAGTTAAGTTCAAACGCGTCTGTTTACGCAAGCGACGATCCCAATTATTATCACTTGAAAATTAATGGTGCAGGTATTACTTTGGGTCAGCGTTTAAAATGGCCAGATGATGCCTTCCAATTGAATTACTCATTCAATGTAGATCATTACTCTTTACAAAACTATCCGGGCTACCTGTTCAAAAATGGTACCTCATGGAACATTAAATTAACCCAGGAATTAAGCCGTAACTCTTTAGATGCGCCTATTTATCCAACATCGGGTTCAAACTTAAAGTTCACTGTACAGGTAACGCCGCCATACTCGGCATTTAACAGCACCAACTATAAAATTGCTACACCGCAAGAGCGTTACCAATTTGTTGAGTACCACAAATGGAAATTTGAAGGTCAGTGGTTCCAAAAAATATATGGTAAACTGGTATTGAAAGGTCAGGCACAGTTTGGCTTTATGGGATACTACAATAAAGATGTAGGCCAGGCACCATTTGAGCGCTTTAAATTAGGTGGTGATGGTATGCAGAGTTATCAGTTTTTGCAAGGTAGCGAGATCATCGGTTTAAGGGGTTACAAAAACTTCTCTATCGTTCCGGTTGGTTCAAACTACAATGCCGATAATAACCCGGGTAGCCCTGTGTTTAACAAATATATGTTGGAGCTTCGTCACCCTGTTATTGCCAGCCAAAGCGCTACTATTTTCTTACTGGCTTTCGCCGAAGGTGGAAACGTTTGGAATTCGTTTAGCGACTATGCTCCGTTTAACGTAAGGCGTTCGGTGGGTGTGGGTGCACGTATCTTCTTACCTATATTTGGTTTATTGGGTCTGGATTATGGTTATGGGTTTGATGCTATACCGGGTGCTCCCGATGCAAACAAAGGCCAGTTCCACTTCTCTATATCACAAAGTTTAACTGGTGGGTTTAATTAATGTATGTTGAAATTAAATAGTAAATATTTAAGAAAAGCAATATATTGCGTATTTTAACGTCAATACATTTAATATAAAACCAAAAATGAAAAAGCTGTTTTTAACCTTGAGTTTTGCTTTATTGATGAGCGCTTGCGCATTTGCTCAAAGGCTGGCATATATCGACTCTGATTATATATTGAAACATATACCCGATTATGTATCTTCACAAAAGGAGCTAAACTCGCTTTCTACCCAATGGCAAAAAGAAGTTGATGCCCGCTTTTTAGAGATCGACCGGATGTACAAAGCCTACCAGGCAGATCAGGTACTGATGACCGCTGATATGAAAAAGCGCCGCGAGAACGAGATAGTTGAAAAGGAAAAAGCAGCTAAGGATTTTCAACGCGGAAAATTTGGTCCGGATGGTGAGCTAACCCAGCGTAGCAATGCTTTGGTTAAACCTATACAGGATAGAATTGCCAAAGCCGTACAGGCCTTAGCCGAAAGCGAGAACCTGGATATGGTATTTGATAAAAACAGCGAGGTAATTATGCTTTACGCAAACCCACGCTATGACAGGAGTGCCGATATAATCACACGTTTAGGACTTAAACCCGGTGTTTTTGCTAAATAATTAAAGGCACATTAAACTTTGCCCCGAATTGAAAAATAAAGGGCCCGAATGAAAATATTTGTTTAAAATAGCACCATAATAGAAAATTGAAAACGTTAATGAAAAAATTATTAAGAGTTGTATTAGTTGCGGGATGTATGATGTTTGCGGGGAGCTTTGTAGCTAATGCACAATCTAAGATCGGTCATATCAATTTTAATGCGGTTATTGATATTATGCCCGATACTAAAACAGTTTCTGCAACGCTTCAGGCTTACCAAAAAACTTTTATGGATCAGTTGACCATTATGCAAAACGATTTGCAGGCAAAAGCTGCGGATTATGATTCTAAAAAAGCAACCATGACTGATGCTGTTCGGCAGTTGAAAGAAGGTGAATTACAGGATCTGCAAAAACGCGCTCAAGACTATCAGGCAAGTGCCGCGCAAAAAGTTGACCAAAAAAAGGAAGAATTAGTTAAACCTCTTTTTGATAAAGTTAGAGCCGCTATATCTTTAGTAGCTAAAGAGAAAGGTTACGCATATGTTATAGATTCTTCACAAAATGAGTTGTTGGTATCTCCAACTACTGATGACCTGTTGGCGGCCGTAAAATTGAAATTGGGCTTAAAATAACATCAAATCATACAAACCAGATGGGAAGGACTTAACATCTTTCCTTTTTGTTGTAAAATAGCGGTAAACCGCTTAAAATTGTAATATCAAAGTATCATAATAAAAATCAAAAAAACCAGAATGAAAAAATTAATTAAAGTTGCCCTGTTTGCAGCATGTATTACCTTAACAGCAAGTTTTGTTGCCAAAGCTCAAAGCAAACAAGGTTTCGTTTATTTTAGCGCTATAGTTGATGTAATGCCTCAAAAAGCCGTTCTTGCAAAAACATTGCAGGATTATCAAAAAACCTTTGCCGATCAATACCAGTTGATGCAAACAGAGTATCAAACAAAAGGTGCCGAATACGAAAAAGGCCGTGCTACCATGACAGATGCTGTACGCCAGGTAAAAGAAGGTGAATTATCAGACATTCAAAACCGCATCCAAAAATTCTCAACCGATGCGCAACAAAAAATGGAGCAGAAACAACAAGATTTAGCAAAACCATTGTTTGACCAGGTTAAAGCCGCTGTTGCAGCAGTAGCTAAAGAAAAAGGTTACGGATATGTATTAGATGCAACTTCACAAATATTAGTTGTTTCTCCGGCTGCGGACGATTTAACTCCGGCTGTAAAGTTGAAATTAGGTATCAAGTAAGATATTAAGTTATCAGAATAAAAAAGGGAAAGCTTAGGTTTTCCCTTTTTTGTTTTTGGGCTTTTTTATTTTCTTATTTTAGCATCTATGTTACTCAACCAACCTATTGGTGTTTTTGATTCCGGCTACGGCGGTTTAACCGTTTTTAAATCGATATCTAAACTGTTACCACAATACGATTATGTGTATTTAGGCGATAACTCAAGGGCACCCTACGGTAACCGTTCATTCAAAACCATTCACGAGTATACCTGGGAATGTGTACAGCAAATGTTCGGTCTGGGCTGCCCCTTAGTTATATTGGCTTGCAACACGGCATCCGCCAAAGCGTTACGAACCATTCAGCAAAAAGACCTGAAAACCGCAGACCCAACCAAACGTGTATTAGGCGTCATCCGCCCAACGGCCGAAGTAATTGGTAATTATTCGCAAACCAAACAAATAGGTGTACTGGGCACAAAAGGAACAATCCAATCCGGATCATATTTGCTCGAGATCGGAAAATTCTTTCCTGATGTAAAAGTTTACCAGCAAGCCTGCCCTTTATGGGTGCCATTGATAGAGAACGGGGAATATGATAAACCCGGAGCCGATTATTTTGTAAAACAATACCTCGATCAGATACTGGCGCAATCGCCCGATATCGATACGCTATTGTTAGCCTGCACCCATTATCCGGTACTTCAGCAAAAGATCAAAGCCTATTTGCCGCAAAATATACAAGTGGTATCCCAGGGAGATATTGTAGCCCAAAGCTTGGTTAATTACCTGCAACGCCATCCAGAAATGGAGCAACGTTTAACCAAAAACGGCAACCAGCAATTCTTTACTACTACTGATGATACTGCTGATTTTGACCATCATGCATCCATCTTTTATTCGGAGCCTGTAAAGTCAACTTATGTGCAAATGAAATAAGCCTTATCGCAATTCAATAATGTATACTAAAAAGCTATATTTTATTTGTAATTAAGTAAGTTTGCAGCCCAAAGGCAAATTGCAATTGAGCTTCATTATCACATATATCATCATCGCTTTAGTGCTTTTCGCTTTCGCAGGAGCATTTACCTTATTTGGGGTGTATGCCGAGCGTAAGGTATCTGCCTTTATGCAGGATAGGCTTGGCCCTACCGAGGTGGGTAAATTTGGCTCCCTGCAAACTTTGGCCGATATGCTCAAGCTTATCCAAAAAGAATTTATTACCCCTGCCGCTGCCGATAAAGTTTTATTTATTATGGCGCCCTGCATCATATTTGTAGCCGTTTATTTGGGCTTTGCTGCTATGCCATGGGGGCCAGGTTTAGTTCCGGTAAGTTTAAACATTGGTTTGTTCTATGTATTCGCTATAATCTCTATCGAAACCCTGGGCATTTTAATGGCCGGTTGGGGTTCAAACAATAAATACTCTTTGCTTGGCGCGATGCGTTCCGTATCACAGATCATATCTTACGAAATACCTGCCGGCTTCGCTATCATAGCCGTAGTAATGATAACGCAGACTTTAGATTTACAGCAAATAGCCGCTCAGCAAGGCATCCTGTCAACGGTTACAACCAAATTTTTAGGCTATTGGGATGTAAGCCACATCGGCGGCATACTATCATGGAATATCTTCCGTGCCCCGCATTTGATCATCGCTTTTGTTATCTATTTTATCGCGTCATTAGCCGAAGCCAACCGTGCTCCATTTGATATCCCGGAAGCGGAATCAGAACTGGTAGCAGGTTTCCATACCGAGTATACAGGCATGGGTTTCGCCTTTGTGTTTTTGGCAGAGTATGCCATGATGTTTTTGGTATCAATGGTAGCCGTAATGCTATTTTTAGGCGCATGGAATACACCATTCCCTAACTTTGGTTCCTTTGCGTTAGCTAACTATACAACCGGTTTAGCCTGGGGAATTGTATGGGTAACCTCAAAAACATTGTTACTGGTTTTTGCCCAAATGTGGATCAGGTGGACATTACCACGTTTCCGCATCGATCAACTAATGAATTTATGCTGGAAGGTTTTAACACCTTTGGCTTTTGCTTGTATGCTGATATCGGGCGTATGGCGCTTATTGTTAATGTAGTATTATAATGTTAGGCGGAGTATTAAACGGACTTACAACGGCGGCTAAGGGATTAGCCCTTACCATCAAACATTTTTTTGCTTCAAATAAGCAAAGGGTGGTGGAGTCTGTTAAATCCGATAACTACTTTGAGCAACAAAACGGTCACGGTACCAATACCATCCAATACCCAAGCCAGCAATTACCCGTACCCGAAGTTGGGCGCTATCAATTAGATGTAGAAATTGACGATTGCATCGTATGTGATCTTTGCGCCAAAATTTGTCCGGTTGATTGTATAACTATCGATTCGATCAAGGCTACCGAACTAATCGGTTTAACATCCGATGGGAGCCCGAAGCGCATTCACGCCGCTACATTTGATATTGATATGGCTAAGTGCATGTACTGCGGGCTGTGCACCATAGTATGCCCAACCGAATGCATCGTAATGACCAATGAGTACGACGTGAGCGTACCAAGTATTGATCTGCTAAACTACCAATTCTCGGACATGAGTGCCGAGTTTGCCGAAGAAAAACGAAAGGCCCTCGCGGCCCAACAGGCAGAAAAAGAAGCGGCCAAATTAGCTGCCATGAAAAAGAAGGAAGAGGGCGAATGAACATAGATCAGGTTTTATTTTGCGTAATGGGGTTTGTTGCTTTAGCATCGGCATTGCTGGTGGCTATCAGTAACAACCTGGTGCGCTCACTCTTTATGTTCTTTGTCACCCTATTTGCCTTGGCGGGATTATATGTTTTCGCCCTAGCGGATTTTGTAGCCGTAACCCAGGTTGTAATTTATGTAGGGGGGGTATTGGTGCTGATGCTGTTCGCTTTTATGCTCTCTAATAAAGAAGTTTTAAATAACCTTCAGCAAAGCAATAGCAAATTTATTTCGGTAGGTAAACTACCTGCCATATTGGTAGCTGTGCTTTTCGCGATAGTATTGGTAAATGCCATCCTCAAAGCCGAGCCCGATGCGTTGCAATGGGTCAAAGCATCCGCGCAAAGCAACAACGTAATTAAACCGACCGATAACACCATCAACAACATCGGCATCAACCTGATGACGCGTTACCTGCTGCCGTTCGAGATCATATCCGTACTCTTAATGATGACTTTAATAGGAGCCGCCCATTTAGCCCGGAGGGAGGAGCATAAGCTATGATAACCCTATCAAATTTTTTGCTCATAGGTGCAGGCTTATTCTGCATTGGCATCTACATCATATTATCCAAACGTAATGCCATCCAGGTATTGATCGGGATCGAACTCATCATCAACTCGGCAATATTGAATTTAGTAGCTTTTGGTAAATACGATAAAGTAAACAACGCGGGCCAGGCATTCGCCCTATTCGGTATCGTACTGGCAGCGGCAGCAGTTGCCGTGGCATTGGCTATTATATTGAACGTATACCGCCAATACAAAACTATTGACCCAACTAAAGTAGAAAAACTGAAAGGATGATGACGAGATTGCTGCTATTGTTTTTTTTATTGTTACTTGTAGGTCGGGTTTCGGCTCAAATTAATATTGAGCACCATAGTTATGAGGATAGCCTTTTATACGTGATAGATGGCGTTAAACAAAGAGGGGTAAAGCAAATTCCTGATACAAGTGATATGGTAGAATTATCTACTTATAAAACGGGAGATGCCGCTTACAAAAAATATGGAAATGATGCGCGTTACGGTGTGGTTATAATTATTACAAAAAAGTATGCAATTGAATCTTATCAAAAAAAGCTGAGTGAGATTTCCAATCTATATAAGCTATACCTTGAACGGGATAAAGAGAAAGATAACCCCTTCTCAGTTTCATCAATTTATTATATTGATGGAAAAGAACTAAAAGGCAGTCAAAAAAACATAGCTACAATTTTATATAGTTTAAAGAAAGAAAGCATAGCCAGTCTTATTATGGATTCAGACTTTGAGGGTTCATATGCCCCTACAAAACACTATAAGATATTTATCACAACTAAAAAATAATTGGAACTAACTCTGCAACATAAAGACACTCTTGCACTGCTCGCCATTATAGCGGTTGCATCGCCTTTATTTGCGGGCATCGTTAATGCGTTATTCCTTCCAAAACAAAGTAAACTATCAGCTTGGGTTTCTACTATTACTATATTGGTATCTTTTGTCCTGTCGGGCTGGATATTTAGTCAGCAATGGAATCAATTATCAACACATATCCAAACCATTTGGTTTACAATTGGCTATCTCAATATCCCAATAGGTATATTGCTAAATAACCTCTCGGTATTGATGTTATTATTGGTATCAGCTATTGCTTTACCAGTACACATCTACTCTATGGCCTACATGAAGGGTGATGAACGTTATACCCGGTATTTTGCTTATCTCAGTTTCTTTTGTTTCGCTATGTTGGGTTTGGTTATAATAGATAACTTGCTTTTGCTTTATGCCTTTTGGGAACTTGTTGGATTTGCTTCTTATCTCCTCATCGGTTTTTGGTTTACACGTGAGCGAGCTGTACAAGCAAACAAAAAAGCCTTTATAATGAACCGTATTGGTGATGTAGGTTTGCTTATTGGTATTCTGTTGGTTTATTCGCAATTCCATTCTTTCGATATTGAAAAATTATTTGGCGGTAGCAG
This sequence comes from Mucilaginibacter sp., assembly GCF_039921305.1. Taxonomy (GTDB): domain Bacteria; phylum Bacteroidota; class Bacteroidia; order Sphingobacteriales; family Sphingobacteriaceae; genus Mucilaginibacter. Next base: position 12,261 of record NZ_JBDSCA010000023.1, on the reverse strand, counting down.
AGGTATAGCACCAAATACAATACTCCTCACTATTACAGGGATCTGTTTTTTATGTGGGGCCATCGCTAAATCAGCACAATTTCCTCTCCACACCTGGCTGCCCGATGCTATGCAAGGGCCAACATCGGTTTCGGCATTGATACATGCCGCTACAATGGTTGCCGCGGGTATATTTTTACTGGGTCGGGTTTATCCGCTCTTTAATACCGAAGTGTTAACCATCATTGCCATCACTGGCTGCTTTACGGCATTTATGGCCGCCACCATTGCGCTCACGCAAAACGACCTGAAGCGTATTTTAGCCTATTCTACCATATCGCAATTAGGTTTTATGGTAATGGGTATGGGAGTTGGCGCTTATTCATCATCGTTGTTTCATTTGGCTACGCACGCGTTTTTTAAATGCTTATTGTTCCTGTCTGCTGGTGTTATCATTCACCAGATGAGCCATCTCAAACATAAACACCATCTTAATATCGATCCGCAAAGCATTTTGTATATGGGCGGTTTGCGTAAGCTGATGCCGGTAACTTTTATTACCTGCTGTGTGGCTGCTTTAGCCCTGATCGGTTTCCCATTAACATCCGGTTATTTATCTAAAGATGGCATCCTGATACAATCCTTCGACTGGGCACACGGCAAGGGCTGGGCCTACAGCATCATCCCGATAGGAGCAATGCTTACTAGTTTACTAACTACCTTTTATATAGCCCGTTTAATATTCAAAGTATTCCTCGGCCAATCGCGCTTAAAGCACATTGATGCCAGTATAGAACCTGAGGCCCACGAGGGCGATTGGCGCTTATCCCTGCCAATGGTATTATTAGCCCTTTGCAGTTTGTTCCCGCTATTCTCATTCAATCCGTTCGAGTTTAATAATGTGTGGCTTGTAAAGGGTTTCACAACAACAAGTTTAATTGATACCATTCACCATTCACCATTCTCCTTTCACCTTTGGGTTCCTGTTATTATTAATGGCGTGGGCTTATTGGTAATTTACCTGGCATACGCCGTTTACGCCAAACAAAGTGTACATTGGTTTAAACAAAAAGGCTTGTTGTTCAATATCTCGTTCAACCAATGGTATATCGATAATTTTTACAACGGCGTAATAGTTAAGCTGGTATTAATTATTGGCAAGGCATTGTATTGGTTTGATCAACATATATTAGATGGCTTTGTAAATACATTAGGTAAAGTTGGCATAGCGCTAAGTAAAATATCGGCATGGTTTGATCGATACATTATAGATGGGCTGTTGCATTTAATTACCGATATAGTTAAACAAGCGGGTAACTTTATCCGTGGGTTTCAAACCGGAAAGGTGCAAAATTATCTGTTCACCATGCTGTTCATCATTTTGGTTGTATATGTTTTAAAGACGTTTATTTAAATAATGAATATATTAACGCTGCTCATTTTTTCGCCGATACTGTTTGGGCTCATCATTTTGATGCTGCCTGCAGGGTATCGCAACATATTCAGATACCTCACGCTGTTTGCTACTTTGCTGCAGTTGGGTATCAGCATATGGCTATATCTAAACTTTAAAACAGGCGCCGCTTACGCGGGAGTTGCCAACGAGGGGCAATATCAGTTTGTAGAAAAACTCCATTGGATAGGCCTTAACCTTGGCGGGATGGGTCGCATGCAGATAGATTATTTTGTAGGTGTTGATGGTATATCTATCATACTTTTACTTATGTCATCTGTAGTAATGGTGATAGCCGCCTTATCATCATGGGAGATCAATAAGAATCACAAAGGTTATTTTGCCTTATTCCTATTGCTGGATGTTGCCATAACGGGCGTATTTTGTTCATTAGACTTCTTCCTGTTCTATATCTTTTACGAATTAATGCTCCTGCCACTATACTTCCTTATCGGGATATGGGGCGGTGTCCGCCGCGAATACGCGGCTATTAAATTCTTCTTGTATACCTTATTTGGCTCAGTATTTATGCTGCTGGTGATGGTTGGTTTATACTTTTCGGTTAAAGATCCGGCAACGGGGAATCATACATTTAATATGGTTCAAATGATGAACCCTGCCAATTACGATAGTGGTTCCATATTTGGTATTCTAAGTCATCGCCTGTTATTTGGAATTCCGGCACGTACAGTTGGTTTTATTGTGCTATTCATCGCCTTTGCCATTAAAGTACCCGTAGTGCCTTTCCATACCTGGCTGCCAGATGCCCACGTTGAAGCGCCAACCCCTGTATCTATCATATTAGCTGGTGTATTATTGAAAGTAGGAGGGTATGGTATCATCCGCATCTGCCTCGGCATCTTCCCCGAAGTAGCTTTAAACGGAGCCTTTTGGATAGGCTTGTTGGGTGTAGTATCTATTTTATATGGCGCCCTAAACGCCCTCGCTCAACGCGATCTGAAACGCCTTATCGCCTTCTCATCCGTATCACACATGGGTTTTGTGTTATTAGGTATAGCCTCAAACACTGCCGAAGGGATGAGCGGCGCCATGATGCAGATGGTAAGTCACGGCTTCCTGTCGTCCATGTTATTTTATTTGGTGGGCGTGATCTACATTCGGGTTCATGATAGGGATATCTATAGCTTCCGCGGATTGGGTACAATGCTCCCTAAATACACGGTCTTCATCATGATCGCCTTTTTCGCATCATTAGGCTTACCTGGTTTTTCAGCATTCATAGCCGAGGCTTTTAGCTTGATAGGCGCGTTCAACTCCAAAACTATTCCTGTATGGATGGCTGTTTGTGGTTCGGTAGGTATCCTGCTCAGTGCCACCTATTTTTTATGGACACTACAGCGCATGTTCTTCGGCGATACCCGCTTAAAAGGTGGGGATGCCTGGAAACTTGCCCTGACCGATCTGGGTAAACGCGAAATATTGGCCCTTGTGCCTTTAGCCTTGCTAACTCTTGCTTTAGGTATAATGCCATCATTAGTTTTTGATAAGATAAACGATTCTGTACTGGCATTAATTCAATTTATTCAGGTCAAATAAATGCACGAATTATTACCATCAATACCCGCTCAGTTAAAAAGTATCATGGATAGCTTAGGCTACTTTATGCCCGAGTTGATCCTGAGTGTGTTATTTATTCTCGTCTTTGTAACCGACCTCATCTTCGGCAAAACATCCGGGCGGATCTGCCGTAGCATCAGTATCGGAGGGTTGTTGGTTGTAATATACAAAGTGCTATGGCAATTGGTGTTGCTCAGCAATTCAAAAGGCGGCGCCGCTTATCTTTTTGGCGAAATGCTCCAGCTGCGCCGCACCGAAGTTTTTTTTAAACTCATCATCGATGTTTTAGCCATCATCATCCTGCTTTACGTTCCCTGGGATAAAGCGCTGCGTGCGCATTTCAAAGGCTTAGCCGATCTTTATTCCATCATCATCGCATCCGTACTTGGCTTGCATATCATGGTTATGGCGGTAAACCTGCTCAGTATCTATGTTTCTATCGAAATGGTGTCTATCGCGTCCTACCTCATGGTAGCCTACCGCTCAGATACCCCGGTAACTACCGAAGCTGGTATGAAGTATGTACTCTTCGGCGCGGTATCATCAGCCATAATGCTTTATGGTATATCGCTGCTTTATGGCTTTAGCGGTTCGTTAGATATTAATGACGCTACTTTTATTCATAACTTAAGCATAGCTAACCCGGTAAGTGTTTCGTTGGCTATTGTGCTGGTAATGGTAGGTATAGGCTTTAAACTATCCTTTGTACCCATGCATTTTTGGGTGCCCGATGTTTACCAGGGAGCTGCTACACCAATAACCGCCTACCTCTCTACTTTGCCTAAAATTGCCGCCTTTGGTTTGTTTATTAATTTTTTAACCCCGTTTATATCCTACGGAACCTGGTCTGCTTTTGATTTCCGCTTGTTCCTTTCGGTGATCGGTATCATCACCATGATCGTAGGTAACCTGGCTGCCATCTGGCAAACCAATATCAAACGCTTACTTGCTTATTCAAGCATAGGGCATACGGGTTTCGCGTTAATGGCTTTGGCTACATTTTCACAGCAAGGCGTGTCTGCAATACTGTTCTACTTATTGGTTTATGCCGTTGCTAATGTTGGTGCGCTTATGCTAACATCATACTTTGTAAATAAGATAGGCGCTCATGATCTGGATAGCTACAAAGGCGTTGGCCTGCGTTATCCTTTACCATCGGTTTGCTTTGTCATCATCTTAATTTCCTTGGCGGGATTACCGATTAGCGCGGGCTTTAACGCCAAAGTGATGGTGTTTTCGTCTGTGTATCAAATATATGATATAAATCATAATATCTGGCTTTTGGCTTTGATGATAACCGGTGCTGCAACAACCGTTATTTCGTTATTTTATTACATTAAAATACCGCTCTATCTCTTCCTCAAAAGGAACGAACACCATGCTGAAGACCAATTATTAACACATCAGTATTTATTGATCTCTATTTGTTTGATCAGTTTATTTGTTCTGATTGCCGGAATATTTCCACAATTTTTTAATATTCCTATTAATTAGATAGACTTTATTAACAAAATTTAATTAAGACAGGGATTTTCAAACAGAATTTTATATTTTCGGGGCTCGAAATATTCTAAAATTCCAAATAAGTGAAAAGATTCATCCCTTTCGGTTTCCTCTTCGTTATTTTATTGTTCTCTTTTATCTTTCCATCTATTGATGTTGTAAATAATAGCACCACCATCAGCGCTGCCGATACCGCCTGGATGCTGAGCGCCACCGGACTGGTACTCATCATGACACCCGGACTCGCCTTTTTTTACGGCGGAATGGTGAATAAAAAAAATGTGATATCTACAATGTTTCAGAGCTTTATTTGTATGGCGGTTATCACGGTTATCTGGATAGTTTTTGGCTTCAGTTTAGCCTTTGGCGATTCAATACACGGCCTCATCGGCGATCCCCGTACATTCTTTATGATGCGCGGAATGCTGGGCAACCAAACCTGGAAACTTGCACCTACAATACCTTTATTGTTATTTGCCATGTACCAGTTAAAATTCGCCATTATAACACCGGCGCTAATTACAGGCGCCTTTGCCGAACGGATCCGTTTTAACTCATACGTAGCATTCATTTGCCTGTTCTTTGTGTTCATCTATGCCCCGCTTGCACATTGCACCTGGCACCCGGATGGTGTATTGTTTAAACTTGGTGTGCTTGATTTTGCCGGTGGTACCGTTGTACACATGTCGGCAGGTTGGGCAGCGCTGGCATCAGCCTTATATTTAAAACGTCGTAACGAACCTAACCATGCACCTGCCCGTATTACTTATGTAATGATAGGTACCGGCTTATTGTGGTTCGGTTGGTTTGGTTTCAACGCTGGCTCGGCTATGGGTGCAAATTCATTGGCGGTTACGGCCCTGGCCACAAGTACCACCGCATCAGCCGCCGCAGCCGTTTGCTGGATCAACGTTGATCTGTTACGTGGTAAAAAACCAAGCGCAATGGGGGCCTGTATTGGCGCTGTGGTAGGTTTGGTAGCTATAACCCCCGCGGCAGGTTATGTATCTATTCCGCACTCGCTGGCTATCGGTATTATCTCATCCATTATAAGTAACGTAGTTGTTGAATGGCGCACCCGTACCAAAATTGACGATACTCTTGATGTTTTCCCTTGCCATGGTGTAGGTGGTATGGTAGGTATGGTTTTAACCGGTGTATTTGCGCATAAAAATATCAACCCGGGTAACACTACAGGCAACGGCTTATTCTTTGGCGAAACCCATCTGTTTTTAATTCAGCTTGAAGCTTTGGTAGGTGTGTCTATCTTCGCCTTTTTTGGCTCGCTACTGCTACTCAAAATAACCGATATGATAACCCCATTACGTGTATCACCTGAAGATGAAGCGATTGGTTTAGATATCAGTCAGCACGGCGAAAAGCTTTAATATGCATTAGAATTGCCAACTTTTAAAAGTTGGCAATTCTAATGCATCCCCAATTCCCAATTCCGCGTTAAGGATAGGAGCGGATACCGGCCCGTGGCTAAGGCCTGTGTAGTATGAGCGTATAGCCTGGGCCGAAGGCAACGCCCCAAACAATAGTGAACAGTTGACTTTTGTTGTTGTAATTTGTTAATATCGACTTGCGGACATAAGAATCTGGAACATTTTGATATCTAATTTATTTCATGATGTGATCAAAGAAGTTTGCCCTATATCAAATACTACAGATTATTATTCTGATAATACAAAATATAGCATTATATCAAAGTAACCCCAACTTTTCCACCACACTGTCATCTCTCCACAATTCCCTCAAAATCCGCTAAAACCTTTTCGTTTATCACATAAAACTGTATCTTTGCGCGCTTATTAGATACCATGAGCGAATCGATAAAACATGAATGCGGAATAGCATTTATTCGTCTTTTAAAGCCGTTATCATTTTACCACAAAAAGTACGGCACAGCACTATATGGTTTAAATAAGCTCTACCTCCTGATGGAGAAGCAGCACAACCGCGGGCAAGACGGGGCAGGGGTAGCCACCATTAAGTTGGATATAGCTCCCGGGCAGCGCTACATTAGCCGCCACCGGTCTTTAGCAACCAACGCTGTTGCGGATATATTTGAATACATCCAGAAAAAATTTGCAGACATACAAAAGGAACAGCCCGAAAAAATGGCTGATACCGAATGGCTCAAAAGTAACGTAAGCTTTACCGGCGAAGTTCTTTTGGGCCATTTGCGTTATGGCACACACGGTAAAAACAGCGTAGAAAACTGCCACCCGTTTTTACGCCAAAATAACTGGATGACGCGTAATCTGGTTATTGCAGGTAACTTTAACATGACTAATGTTGACGAGCTTTTACAACAATTGTACGAGCTTGGCCAGCACCCTAAAGAGAAAGCCGATACGGTAACTGTATTAGAAAAAATAGGTCATTTTTTAGATAGCGAAGTACAAGGCTTATTCGATCAGTACAAACGCGAAGGTTTGGATGATAACGTAGAGATCACCAAACTGATAGCTAAAGACCTGGACGTAGCTAAAATATTAAGAAAATCGGCCAAAAACTGGGATGGTGGTTATACCATATCAGGCATATTTGGCCATGGTGATGCGTTTGTTATGCGCGATCCGGCTGGTATTCGTCCGGCATTTTATTACTATAATGATGAGGTTGTAGTAGCCGCTTCGGAGCGCCCTGCTATTCAAACGGCCTTCAATATTCCGATCGGCGAAGTGCGAGAAGTAAAACCCGGCCACGCTTTGATCATTAAAAAAGATGGCACGATAAGCGAAGAAATGTTTAGCGAACCGCAGGAAAAGAAAGCATGTTCTTTCGAGCGGATCTATTTCTCACGCGGAAGTGATGCTTCTATTTACCGTGAGCGTAAGCAATTGGGTCGCTTATTATGCCCTCAAATATTAGAGGCCATTGATAACGATATGAAGAATACTGTATTCTCATATATCCCCAACACGGCCGAAGTTGCTTTTTACGGATTGGTTGAAGGCGCCCACAAACACGTTAAACAATGCCAGCGCGAAATATTGCTTAACCGCGAAGATAAAATAAGTGACGAAGAGCTAACCGAAGTTTTAGCCATGGCCCCGCGCGTTGAGAAGATAGCCATAAAGGACGTAAAACTCCGCACTTTTATCACCCAGGATGCCGATCGCTCCGAAATGGTGGCTCATGTTTATGATACCACTTATGGCATCGTAAAAAATGGGGTAGATACTTTAGTAGCTTTGGATGATTCGATAGTTCGTGGTACAACGCTAAAGCAAAGTATCCTGAAAATCCTCGACAGGCTTAAACCTAAAAAGATCATCGTTGTATCATCTGCGCCGCAAATCCGTTATCCGGATTGTTATGGTATAGATATGAGCCGCATGGGTGAATTTGTGGCATTCGAAGCTGCAGTTAGCTTATTGAAAGACAGTGGCCAGTACCAGGTAATAGCCGACGTTTATCAAAAATGTAAGGAAAGCTCAAAGCTACCTAAAGAGGAAGTAGAAAATTACGTAAAAGCCATCTACGCGCCATTTACAGATCAGGAAATATCCGACAGGATAGCTAAAATAATTACCCCGAAAGATATCAAAGCCGAAATACACGTTATATACCAAACCCTGGATAACCTGCACATAGCCTGCCCCGATCACTTAGGCGATTGGTACTTTAGCGGCGATTACCCAACCCCAGGTGGTAACAAAGTAGTAAACAGAGCTTACGTAAACTGGATGGAAGGCAAGAACCAGAGAGCTTATATGTAAGATTCTTTTGGTGAGTGGTTGAATGGATAGCAGTGAGTGGTTTATTGAGATATCAATATTCTATCTTGATTTTTTTGCATGCAGTGCAGGCTTTTAATTTTTTGTAGAATTTCTCTTTTGAAGTACTCGCAACATTCGAAGTTGATAGGTTATGTAGTTTTTCAACGTTCAACGTATAAAAATCCGTATCATTTTTAAAGTTAATTGCCTTAGCGAAGATGTTCAGCGAATCGCAATAGATATCAACGACATTGTCGGAAATGATACCAGAATATCCAGTCTCGCTTTCTTTTCTATCTAAAGAATAGTAATCATCTTTTGATTGGCCTTCGCTATGAGTTAAATAGATGTTTTTTACAACGTGTGTTTCTTTAAAGCTATAATCATAGCAAGATTGCAAAGTGAGGGTAATAAATAAAGCTACGACGGTTAATTTTTTCATTTGTTAAGAGGAGAGTTCAATTATTATTACGGATACTGAAGTAGCTGATGTATCAACTACTCGCAATTCACCTTCTTTACTGCGGCGGAAATATAAAATGCGTGATCAGCCTGTCAAAAATTACAAAGGCTGCTATAATGAGCGCCAAACCAGCCACCTGGTTCAACCGGTGAACCATTTTTTCGGAGATCTTATCGCGGAGTTTATTGGCATAATAGGCCTTGGTGGTATCCAGTCCAAACTGCACTATTAGTATGGTTAAAAACATAATAGCCGTCTTTGTCGTGCTGCCCGGTACGCCGCGGTGGAATAAAGTACTTGCCGCGCCAATCACCGTGATCCAATGAAAAAGGAGCGATGGGTTGAAAATGCACATCAAAAACCCTTTTAAAAAGAAACCTGAGCGGTTAATTTTTTGAGTGTTGTTTTTATAAGTGATATCGGCCTTTTTAAACATGTAATACAGGCCAATAACAAGTAGTATACCGCTGCCAACCATACCCAGTATTCGGGTATCTACAGTAAAATCAAAAAATTCTGAACCGAATAGTATAGCACCTACAAAAACCACATCGCTGGCTACCACCCCCAGGGCCATAGCAACCCCCGCATGGAAACCCTTTTCAATACTGGTTTTAATCAATGCAAAAAATACGGGTCCGGTTAATAGTGCTAACACTAAACCCGCCCCAATGCCTGCAATAATGGCTTCTATCATTAATTTATAGCCTTTTCGTAAATCACGGAATGCGAATATGCAACTTTATATCAAATACAACGAAAATTTGAGGTAAAGGATTTAAAATTTAAATTTAGTTAATATTGAAAATTAAATTTATGTTTATAGCGTAAAAAGTACACTAACCAATACTTATTCACTTTCATGGAACAAAAAAACACTAAAAACTACGGCTCGGCGCTGTATACCCTTATTACAGTATTTTTCTTCTGGGGATTTTTGGCAGCATCAAATGGTGTATTTATTCCGTTCTGTAAAGGGCACTTTAACCTTACGCAGTTTGAATCGCAATTGATAGATTTTACGTTTTATGGAGGATATTTTATTGGTTCATTAATCTTATATTTTGCATCGCAAGCTACTAAAGTAGATATCCTGAACAAACTGGGGTATAAAAATGGTATCATCAGTGGCCTCGTTATCTCGGCAGTTGGAGCGTTGGGTATGATACCGGCGGTAAACTCTGGTTCTTTCGCACTTATTCTTACCTCGTTTTTTGTTATAGCTATTGGCTTTTCGCTGCAGCAAACAGCTGCAAACCCCTTTGTTATAGCCTTAGGTCCGCCAGAAACAGGCTCAAACCGTTTAAGCTTTGCTGGTAGTGTTAATAATATTGGCGGATTGCTGGGCCCGGTTGTTGTAGGTTTAGTATTGTTTGGGACAGCAAATTCAACGGCTAAGGTGACTGTAGAAATATCGTCTATCAATAATTTATATTACATATTAGCCGGTTTATTTATCGCGGTAGCTATCTTTTTTAAAATATCAAATTTGCCTAAAGTAACCAGTGATGAAAAAATAGAGTCGAGCACAAAAGCTAATATGCCTTTGTTCATTATCTTTATCGCTTTCCTTATGATACTTGCCGCCGATCCGATCAGCAAATCAACAGGCGTTCCTAGTCAGTACTTCGTATATGCCTCCTTAGTTATCATTTTGGGGACATTGATCAGTACCATATTTGCTGCTAAAAAGAGTAAAGAAGGATGGGGAGCTATGCAATATCCACAGCTGATATTGGGTATGATAGCCATATTCACATACGTAGGTACCGAAGTGACCATTCAAAGTAACATGGGATCACTATTAAAAACACCAGCTTTCGGTTCTATTGCAGATTCTGCTATAGCGCCATACATATCATTGTATTGGGGGAGCTTAATGATAGGGCGTTTTGCAGGCTCAATAGGCGCGTTTGATTTGTCTAAATCAACCAAATACATTTTATACATCATTGTACCATTTATAGCCTTTGGTGTAGTACTGTTAGTTAACGCGGCTACCGGCGTAAATGTTAGTAACCTGTATGTTTACGCAGTTTGTGTGGCTGTATTGATTGTGGCATTTTTTATAGGTAAACAAAAGCCAACCCGTACCTTAACGGTATTAAGTTTATTGGGAGTTACTTTTATGCTGGTAGGTTTACTTACAACAGGTAGAGTAGCTACATTCTCGTTTATTAGTGGGGGCTTGTGCTGTTCAATTATGTGGCCTTCTATATTTTCATTAGCTATAACCGGGTTGGGGAAATACACGAGCCAGGGTTCGGCGTTTTTAATTATGATGATATTGGGTGGAGCTATTATCCCGCCTTTGCAGGGTAAAGTTGCCGATGGTAGCAACGAAATTATTAAAGGGATGAGCGGTATTCATTTCTCATATATAGTACCGGTTATTGGCTTTGCTTATTTGGCCTATTTTGCATGGAAAGCCAGTAGCGAATTAAGAGCACAAGGTATTGATCTTGACAATATAGAAGTTTCAGGCGGACATTAATTTTAACGGTGAACAGGTTAATTATGTTAGTAGTTGATCAGGTATAGAATTCCCTATAAAATTTAACCGCTCACTCAAACAACCGCTCACCACTCAGTATAAAGATGAAACCAAGCTTCAATAGTATCTTTATGAATTTAGCCCTCGATCTGGCCCAACGCTCACACTGCGTTAAGGCCCAGGTTGGGGCTGTTTTAACTAAAGATACCCGCATCATTTCTATAGGCTATAACGGCCCGCCGTCAGGCACCCATAATTGCGACGAAGAGTGGCCCGAAACCGGCTGCGCCCGCGATGCTAAAGGTAGTTGCTCTTTGGCCCTCCATGCCGAAGAAAACGCCATTCTGTTCGCCGTAAAAAATGGAGCCAGGTTAGAAGGGGCAACTTTATATACAACATTATCCCCATGCCTGGCATGTGCCCGTTTAATCTATTCGGCAGGTATCAAGCAGGTATTCTTCCAAAAATCATACGCCGCTTATAAAGGCCTGCCGTTTGACGAAGGTGTTGAATTTTTAAACCGCTTTGGTGTAGCAGCCACAAAGCTCGAAGAGTAATTGCATTGCTGAAAGTTACTTTTTAGCAACACATAGGCAAACCATTGTGTCAGTTTTGCGTTAAATGAGTGTTAAATAACACGTCGCATTTTATAATTTATATTATATTTTTTAATTTGCGGTGTGCCCACACTATCGGGCCTTACTAATCAATTATTCTACGTTTTATATTTATAACAAAATGAGCAATACTTCAAAAGGAGCAGTTTTACTATTAACAGGATTAGCTGCCGGAGTTACCTTAGGACTATTATTTGCACCTGCCAGAGGAAAAGAGAATCGCGAAAAGCTAACATCGTCTCTACAAAGCCTTAGCGAAACACTAGTTGATACAGCCGTTGTTCAGTTAGATAACTTACTTGCATTTACCGATAGGGTAGTAACCCAATTTAAAACTCAAACAGACCCATATGCCATGGCGCATGATGATATTGAGAACGCGATAATTTAAATAGAGATTAAATTAGATATGCGAACGCCGGCCTGGTTTATCCATGCCGGCG
>NZ_JBDSCA010000022.1:0-71587 GCF_039921305.1 Mucilaginibacter sp. | reverse complement strand
TGATTTGCGCCTGATAGCAGATTTAGACTTATAAATTTTTTGGTTCAAATAGTAAATGTGTTTATAAAAAAACAACAGATGCGTATAGACTGGACATTCCGGCACCATTGACACCTCATTCTGGAATATCTGAAAGCTTGTTCCGTAACACTTTTACCATATCAATTCATTGATTCTTAATTGCGATTTTGTAAGGTGTTTACACAATTGGGTGCTCTACATCCTACACAATCGCCTGGTCAAGCCTCCCGGAATATCCACTCCCCCAAATACCATGAGCATAAACCAATAAGAAGATAGCTGTTGATGTTTAGATATATACAGGCCCTTTTTGGAGCTTATCGGCCCTGCCATTTATAGGGATGGTATCATAGGGGTGTGCGTCTTCACTTGCCTCTGCCTTTTGGATATCCACCCTAACCATCGGCCCGTCGGCTGCAAGTTCACTACCGGCTACATTCGATTTAAAAATAGGCCAGGCCAGTTGCACATACCATGGGTCAGCTTCGTAATGTGATATACCATAAACTGCAGGGTACTGCCTGGAAATATGGGCCGTTCCAAAAATAATATCCCAGATAAAAAACATGTTACCAAAATTACCTTTATAATAGCCTACGCCATCATCAGTAGTGGCGGCATGGTGGGCATGGTGTGTTGCCGGTGTTGATATGGTACGTTCTAATACCCAGGCTATAGGATGCAACGCTTTGTACTGATAGAACGGTTTGTCCCATGGGATACTGGAGTGAGCGAGCGTAGTAATTACGCTTTTGATACCCTTAACAATAACCGCCGGTACACCCAGGCCCAAATAAACCAGCGTTGTAGTAACATAGGTTTGTGAAAAAAATAACGAGTAGATCACATTTTGCCTGCTGGCCATGGCCATACCCATGTAATTAGCAGAGTGGTGGGTACGATGAAAGCGCCATAACCAGGGTAATTCGTGGTGCAGGCGATGATACCAGTATTGGGTAAGATCATCTGTAATGGCTATGATAAGCGCTCCCCAAAAAAACGGCACCCAGGTAAAGGTACCCTTGAGGCCTGGCAGTGCGAGCGGTAAAAATTTGAGACCAAAAAAAGCTACCGCGGGTTTAATTACTAATTTCGGTAATGTGTAACAGGCAATATCCACCCATCTTTCATTTTTATTCCAGCGTTTATTATACAAGCCGAACGAGAATTCGAGCGCACCAAGCACCCACACAAAAATAACGAACCCGTAGCCATCGGCGCCGAGCAATGTTTGTTCAAAAAATTTGATCATGATATTAATGTTTTAACGATTTACAGTAGATGGATTAATTTTTTTAGCGCTCTGGCTTTTTAACCATGGCCGTTGGCCCGTAAAATAAAAGGTAACCAGCATTAGTATCACCGGCAAGGTGTAAATGAATAAGCTCAGGATCGCGTTCCTGAGGATGCGTTGCTTAACAGGCTGTTCGAGTTTCATTTTTGCTGAGTTTGAGGGTTTATATTGGACGTTTGCGTTTGTGCATCCTGATTTGTAAAAACTTTACGGATCAGGGTCAATCCGCCGATGGTGATAATCAGCGGAATAATGGAAATAACGATACCCAGAAGCACCTTTTTTCCTAATAAGTTTACATCATTTAATGTCATAGGTGAGTTATTTAGTAATTTAACTATTCGGTTTTTTTAGCGGCTTTACTCAATTCGTTCCAGTTTTTTACGCCAACATTGGCGGCCCAAGTCAAATATTCTGTTTCCAATTTTTTTACCTTATCAGGATATTTGGCCGCCAGATCATTGGTTTCGGATCGATCATTCACCAGATCGTAAAGCTCCCATCCGGCATGATTTTCTGCTACAAGTTTCCATTGCCCTTTGCGAATAGCGCGGCTTCCTTCATGTTCCCAAAACAGGGCATCATGATCTTTAAAATGCTTTCCGTTAAAGGCGTTTAATAAACTCATACCCTGTGCTGGTGTAAGTTTGTGTCCATTAAATTCGTTTGGATAACTTACACCTGCTAAACTGAGGCAGGTGGGCAAAACATCAATAAAATGAGCAGGTTGCGTGTTAACACTACCGGGTTTGATCACCCCAGGATAGTAAGCGATAAACGGCGTGGCTATACCGCCTTCGTGGGTGTTTTTCTTAAACCCTTTAAATGGTGTATTACTCACATTGGCCCACGGTGTTTCATAACTATCGATAGATGCTACCGAACCGGCCTCGCCCGCTCTTTGGATCACATTGGCCCAGTTCTTCACATCGTCGGCGCTGCCGCCATTGTCGGACATGAAAAGCACGACCGTATTTTTGTCCTTTTTTATCTGTTTAAGCTTAGCTAGTATTTCGCCTACACCGGCATCCATCCTATCTATCATGGCGGCGTAAATAGCCATCCGCGTATCCCATTTATCCTGCTCTTCGGCGCTAAGCTTATCCCAATCGGGTACCTTATCATAACGGGGCGACAGCTTCCAGTCGCTTTTAATAATGCCTGCCGCACGTAGCTTTTGGTAACGTTGCGCACGCAGTTTATCCCAACCGTTCAAATACTTACCTTTATACTTTGCGATATCCTGCGGCAAGGCTTGTATGGGCCAATGTGGCGCATTGTAGGCCACATATAAAAAGAAAGGCTTTTGGTCGTTTTTGATCTCATCTAACGATTTGATGGCAAAGCGCGTGATAGCCTGCGTTAAGTATTCCGAAGTATCGTTCCTGAATACTTGTTTATCGCTAAGCATAAAGGTTATTTTGCTGTCATCGTTGAACAAAGGCACGGAGTTAAAATAACTACTCGCGTTATTCAACATAGTGAACGACCGATCGAACCCACGGTTATACGCCAATGCTGATGGTACCAAACCCACATGCCATTTGCCCGAAACAATGGTATTGTAGCCCGCTTCGGTTTTTAGCAATTGGGCTATGGTAACACAATGGTCATTCAGGTAACCTTGATAAGCCGGATCGCCCCAGTCTTTTACCATATCGCCAACACCGGCTTGGTGCGGGTATAAACCAGTAAGCAATGCCGTGCGCGATGGGCAGCACCTGCCCGCGTTATAAAACTGGGTAAGCTTTAAGCCTTCGGTGGCAAGCCTGTCTATATTGGGCGTATGTATTTCCGAACCAAAACTACCCAGGTCGGCAAAGCCCATATCATCGGCCAAAATGATAACGATATTGGGTTTCGGTTTTTTAGCTTGAGCCAAAGCTGTGCTGCCGGTAAACAGCAGCACAGTAAGGATGAACGGATATTTGAACTTAAACATGTTTAATTTACAGCACTGGCCAGTTTGGTTTTATTGGCGTTCACAGCCTCCTCTATCAATTGTGTTGATGAAAATCCCGACCTTCTCCAAACTTCCTTTTTACCACGATAAAGCACCAGCGTAGGCAATACGTTTATCTTTAATTGTTTGGCAAGGGCCGTGTTATCATACTGTTCAATGCTGATCACCTTGGCGGCGAAGCCTGTTTTGGTTTTCAGCGAATCGAGCACGGGTACTAACCTTTTGCACGCGCCGCAGTATTTAGATCCAATATCTATCAGCACCAGGTCTGCCGATCCGGTTAGCGACTGGTATTGTGACAGCGATAACGCAACCCCTTTTTTGGTGGTCGAAATAATGGGATAGCCCGAACCTACCCAGTTGGCCAGGCCCCCGGGCAATTCGTAAACGGCTTTGAAGCCATTGTTGCGCAATTGCGTCGATAGTATCGAACTGCGGCCATTAGCTATGGAGTAAACGAACGTTGGTTTGGCTTTATCCAACCCATCAAGCGTTTGCTGGTAAGTGGCCGACTTTTGATCCACATTTACCGCGCCTTTTATATGGTTTTGCAAAAACTCTTCGTTACTGCGGGCATCCAATATTTGAGCGGTGCTGCCGGCTTGTTTAAGGTTAGTATTAAATTGCTCCAGGGTAAGGGAGTTTTTGTTTTGGGCATGTACTGTTGCCACGGCAAGCAGTCCCACTATTATTGATCTGAATTTTTTCATGATGTTACAGGTTTATTAGTTGTTGTTCTCTAAATGGTGGATCCGTTTGTTACCTACGTCGCTCATATCAATAAAAGGATAGATATGGTTTTTCCAAGCCTCAGCCTCAAATAATGCTTTAAGCTCTTTTAGCTTTTCAGGATATTTTTTTGCGAGGTCAATGCGTTCGTTAAAGTCTTCATTCAAATTATAAAGCTTCCAAACATCAGCATCGTAGTTAGGCGTATCAGCCGGTTTAACGGTAGGGTATATATTCAACTCCACCGAATTTGGATGGTGAGCGGCCTCTGCCTTCCATCCATCTTTGTAGATAGAGCGGTTGGTGAATATGTAATAATACTGCGTGGTATGAAGCGTAGGGGCTTTAGCATTATTAAAAGACCCGAACAATGATTTACCCTGTAAGGTATCTTGTTTTATACCCTTAATATACTCGGGAATATGTAAACCCGCGGCTTCGATGGTGGTCGGGAAAATATCAGATACGTGCCCGTATTGATTGCGGATGCCGCCCTTTTCTTTGATCAGTTTTGGGTAATAAACGATCAATGGATTATGCGTTCCGCCTTCCGCGTCCGCATCCGATTTCCAGTATTTAAAAGGTGTATTTGCTGCCTGCGCCCAACCCAGTGGGTAATTGGTTGATGCTTCCGGTGTGCCTATGGCTTCCAGCTCTACTTCGTTATTTTTGATATAATCTTGAGTTGGTGTTGTTTTCGCTGGGTTTTTCAACGGTTTGATCACGCCATGGAATGTACCTTCTTTACTCGCGCCATTGTCTCCTATCATTACAAATACCAGCGTATTATCAAATTGCCCGGTTTGTTTTAAATGGGTAATTACACGGCCCACCTGGTTGTCGATATAGGTTAAGTAACCTGCATAAACTTCCATAAAACGGGCATATAACTTTCTTTGATCAGCAGGGAGTTTGGCCCATGCTTCAATAAGTTCGTTACGCTCGGGTAACTGCGCGTAAGCAGGGATATAGCCTAACTTTTTTTGATCTGCGAATACCTTTTCACGGTAAACATCCCACCCTTCGTCAAACTTTCCTTTGTACAGATCGCTCCACTCTTTAGCTACCTGGTGTGGCGAATGTGTAGCACCGGGCGCGTAATATAAAAAGAAAGGCTTATCCGGAGCGGCAGTATGTGCCCTATCGATATAAGCGATGGCCTTATCGGTGATCTGTTCGTTAAGGTTACGGCCATCAGGCTTCACATGAAAGTTGTCTTCCACCAAATGTGGTGGATGGTATTGATCAGTGGCCGATTCGAGGAAACCAAAATGGTGATCGAAACCTTTGCCCGTTGGCCAACGATCGAACGGACCAACATCGGTGGTATCTTCATCGGGCGTTACGCCCCATTTACCAACCGCGAAGGTGCTGTAGCCGTTCTCGCGCAATACTTCGGCAATGGTACCTTTATCAGCCGGGATACGGCCATCATAACCCGGAAAGCCTGCCGCCGATGAAGCATGGGCAAAGTTACCCACATGTACATAGTGGTGGTTACGGCCGGTTAATAACGATGACCGTGTTGGCGCGCAAATACCAGCCGTGTGGAAATTGGTATAACGCAAACCGTTATTAGCCAACGTGTCAAAATTTGGTGTATTGATCAAACCGCCAAACGTCCCCGATGCGCCAAAGCCAACATCATCTAACAATATCCAAACAATGTTGGGCGAACCTGCCGGTGCATGCTGCGGCTTAGGCCACCATTCTTTCGATTCGGCCAAGGTTTTTTTAACCACACCTTTGTAAGTTCCGGGTGTTGATGGCGGGATGTTTTGCTGCGCTACCGCGCCTGATGCCCAAAAGTATAACACGCTTAGAGCGGCTACTTTGGGTAATAATTTAAAGTTTGTTTTCATAAATAGTGGTTTAGTTATCTTTTATAGTTCTGCTGAATGATCATTAATTTATTTTACTGCGCCGGGAAACCCGCCTTTATCAAGCTATCGAGCGCGCCTATGTTATAGCTGCGCACATAGCCCAGCGTTTGCAGACTATCGGTAGCCTTGCCGCTGCGGTTGCCCGAATGGCAATACAGGTATATCTGCTTGCCCTTGCTCAGCTTTTTTACCTGTTCGCCAAAATTGGCCGAGCGGATATTGATATTTTGCGCGTACTTTAAGTGCTGCTTATTATATTCTTCGGGTGTGCGCACATCTACTAGGTAAGCTTTGCCTTGCGCTATTTCATCTATTAAATTAGCGCTCGTTTTAGGCGTAACCGCGATCTTATTCGGGCTTTTTTGTACATAGGGCACATGCGTTTCCTGTGCCTTTAAACCTGTTGCCGCTATCAGCAGCAGCAACAGGATAATGAGGTTCCTTTTCATATTAATCGGCATAGCTTGATCTGAATTTCACACCCCAACGGCCATTCTCTTTGGTGAGGATATACAACGACTCGTAATGACCGATCACACTTCCGTCCTTACGGTAACGGGTAAATTCGGTATCCACATGTACTTTATCGGCAGATGCTTGCACCACGTTGCGGTGGTCCCATTTGCTATGGTCCCAGCCTTGCTTTTGTAGTTCGCCAAATACTTTGTTAGGGTCGCGTAAGCCAGCTTTTTCTAACACCGATATTTTACCACTGGCCAGCCTGTAATGCGGGAACTGGTAGGTACGTTCCCAGCCTGCCAGATCTTTGGCGTTAAACGCGGCCAGGTATTGATCCAGCACTTTCAATACTTCGATCTTTACTTTGGGATCGATCTGATGCGATCCCGAATTTATTGGCTGCTGCGCAAAGGCGGCTTTAAAGCCAATTGTAATTAATAAAATGATGAACATCTTTTTCATAATTACCAACCTGGGTTTTGAGTGAGTTTACCGTTACTATTATCAATTTCTTGCTGTGGAACAGGGAACAGATAGAATTTGCCTGCGACACCTTTGCTTACATTGGTCTTACCCACTTTAAGCAGAGAGGCTTCTAAAATACCGTGTTTATATCCTGTGCCTGATGGGTCCTTTTCGCGGATAAGATCGAACCAGCGCTGGTATTCGAATACGAACTCCAACCGTCGTTCCAAATAAACGGCTTGCCTGAACTGATCTTGCGATAAGCCTGCAATAAGGGGAGCTATACCTGCCCTTATTCTGATCTGGTTAATGGCGGTATAGGCTTTTAGTGTAGGGCCGTTCAATTCGTTTTCGGCTTCGGCATCTATCAGTAATACTTCGGCGTATCTGATGATGGGTACGTTTGCGCCCGATTCGCTCAAGTTACCTACGATGCTGGGATCCCAGTATTTGTTAAAGAACGGCACCGAATCACCTGCTATTTTAGGGTCGTTCAGTTTGCCGTAATATAAGCCGGTAGAAGGGCTTAAAAATCGGGTAACAAAGGTTTCGGTTTTTCTTTTATCACCAGTGGTATATAATTTATACACACTAAAAAAGTGATCAATACCATCAGGCTTGGTAGCATCGGTAACATTATAAAACACGGTTTGATCGGCATAGGAAGCCACAATACCTGGGATACCCGTTAATACAGATCGTGGTGCCTGATTATTACCCTGGCCTAAAGAGTTGGATTTGAACTGTGCCGAGAAAATATGCTCCACACCGTTCTTTGTCGTCGGAAGGAAAACATCTGGGTAGTTAGTGAGCAGCTTGTAAGTACCGCTCGCTATCACACCATCTGCAGCTGTGATAGATGCCTGCCATTTGCCTTCGGTTAAATAAACTTTTGATAACAAAGCTTTTGCTGCACCCGTTGTTGCCCTACCTATATCTGCACTGCCATAGGTCGCTGGTAAAGCGGCGGCCGCCTCGGTAAGGTCTTTTTCAATTTGGGCGTATACTGTGGCTGCGGCTGATCTGCCAATTTGCTGATCGGACAGGCTTACCGAAGTTTGATCGTGTAAAACCAAGGGCACATCGCCATATAATCTCACCAGGTTAAAGTAATATAGCGCCCTCAAAAATTTGGTTTCGCCTATCAACCTTGCTTTCAGTGTGGCATCAAACGAGATAGATGGAATAGTATCGATTGCGATATTGGCCTTTTTTATAGCGGCATAATGTTGCTGCCAGATCTGTAAAACGCGCAACCCGGTTGATGAATGACCTAATACGGCTTGTGAGCGCACATCGGCATTGGTAGCACCCGGACCCGGCCCTTCGTCGTCGCCCATAAAATTCATCCCTGTGTTAAATAGGGTATTATATGGGGTTTGTATGCTGTTGGATCCGGCATTTAATAGGGAGTAAGCCGCCGTTACGGCCGCTACGGCATCCGCCTGAGTTTTGTAGAACTGGCTGGCCGGGATAAACGATGCCGGGCTCTCTGTTAATTTAGCGCACGACGCTAAACCAATTGCCGACAGGATGATGAGATACTTAGATCTATTCATGATGATTATAATGAATTTTGCTGTAAATATTTTTGTTAGAGCGTAACCGATACGCCTGCTATAATGGTTTTACTGTTGGGATAAGCGCCATTGTCGACACCGGAGGTGATGGCATTTTGCCCATTAGTGCTCACTTCGGGATCATAACCGGTATAGTGTGTCCATGTGGCCAAATTAACAGCCGATACATATACGTGTACCTTTTGGATAGGCGACTTTGACAGGATGGATTTTGGTATGGTATAACCCAAGCTCAGGTTTTTTAAACGCAGATATGAGCCATCTTCAATAAAGCGATCAGATATGGTCGCGGCCGGATCTTGAAAAGCGCTATGCACATCAGTATTGGTATTGGTAGCTGTCCACCTGTTAAGCAAGGTAGTTGTAGCGTTAGTATAACCTGTACCTAACTCCAGTATAGCCCGCTGTTGGTTATATATTTTATTGCCATAGGATGTTTGCAGAAAAACACTCAGGTCGAAACCTTTATAATTGAAGGTATTGGTTATCCCGCCAGAAAATTTTGGTTGCGAATTACCCAGTATCAACCGATCGCCGGCCTGGGTTATTTTACCATCGCCATTAATATCGGCATAAGCCTGACCACCTGGCGCTGTGTTAGCTGCCGGGGTCAATGCTACACCAGTTGCTGGGATTAAACCATTGGTCTTGTATCCAATGAACGACCCTATGGGCTCACCTACCCTTAGGATAGATGGCAAGGATGAATCGGGGATGAACTGATCTACACCGTTGCCGCCTAAGCTTAACACCTTGTTACGGTTAATAGCGAATACGATGTTGGTGTTCCATTGAAATGCACCGATCAGGTTATGGGTGTTCAGATTCAACTCAAAACCTTTGTTCTCTACCGATCCAACATTTTCAAACTGTTGCGGGTTGGTGATAGCGGTGTTGGTAATGATGGTTAAGCCGCTGGTAGCAGGTAATGGTAAATAGATGAGCAGGTTGGTGGTTTTTTTATAGTAAACATCCGCTACAAGGCTAATGCGGTCTTTAAGCAAGCCAAGATCGAAACCAAGATCATATTGTGCCGTTTTTTCCCAGGTCAGGTTTTCGTTAGGCAATGTGTTAGGCGCGAAACCGATCACGGTGGTATTACCGAAATTGTAACGGTACGAACCCAATTGCGAGAAAGACTGGTATGGCGGAATATCGCTATTGCCTGTTAAGCCAGCGCTTGCCCTTAACTTTAACTGGGTAATGCTTTCTATGTTTTTCAGGAAAGGTTCGCTCGAAGCGTTCCATGCAAAGGCGGCTGATGGGAAGCTTGCCCATTGGTGGCCGGGCGCAAATTTTGAAGAGCCGTCGGCACGGATAGTCAGTGTCAGCAAGTATTTATCATTAAAACCGTAATTGATCCTGCCCAGGAACGAGTTTAATGCCCACGCGTTATAGGATGATGACGGCGCGATGGCGAATCCGCTACCTGTAATGGAGGTTACACTTCCTGAACCAATGTTGTTAAAGGTGCTAAAATTGCTAACAAAGCCCGATGAACCTGCTACAGCTCCTTCTGCACGGAAAGACTGTTGCGTAAAACCAGCCAATACATTAATTGAATGTTTGCCTGTTTTTTTGACATAGGTCAATGTATTTTCGTTAAGCCAGTTGGTTGAATACAAAGTGCCGGTCTCGGCTAATCCGCCAAAGCCCGAGCCCTCGTAAACTGTTGATGGCAGGTACCGGTTCTGTTTATTATCGATGATATCTACACCGAACAAAACCTTACCAGTCAATCCTTCGAAAAATTTATAATCGCCGGATATGTTGCTCAATATTCGGTTGGTGGTAGTGGTATTGATCTGATTATAAAGCGTATTGATCGGGTTGCCGTAAACCCCTTCGAAAGCATTTTTTTGGAAGAATGTACCATCGGCATTATAAACCGGCGTGGTTGGTGTCATCAACAAAATAGCGGGTACAACGCTGTTGGGTGCTACTTGTGCTACGGTATGCCCTCCGGCTACGTAGGCGCCTATCTTTAATTTATCGCTGTAGTTTTGTTCAACGTTCAAACGGCCGCCGTATCGCTGAAAGTTGGTGTTTTGGAGGGTGCCATCCTGATCGGCATAGTTACCCGAAAAAGCGATACGCGTACGATCTGTCCCGGTAAGGATCGATAGCGTATGGCTTTGGATACCAGCCCTGCGAAAGGCAGCCCCTTGCCAGTCGGTATTAATATTCCCGTAAGGAAATAACGCCGCCGTAGTAGGTGCGGCCTTACCTGTATTAATAAAGGCGTCTGTACGCAAAGCTGCCCATTGATCACTGTTCAGCAGGTCAAGTGTGCGGGTAACTCTTTGCAAACCATAACTACCATCATAAGTAATGGACGACTGGCCCGCTTTACCTTTTTTAGTTGAAATAATGATGACACCGTTAGCACCCCGTGTACCATAGATCGCCGTCGCGGAAGCGTCTTTCAGTACTTCGATGCTTTCGATATCGCCAGGGTTAATGGATGCTAACGGGTTAATGGCAGTACCGCCGGTAACGCCCGCATCTGTTAACGAGTTGCTGTTTGATGTAGGGAAACCATCTATAACGTACAAGGGTTCCGCTACAGCGTTAACCGAGTTAACACCCCGGATTTGCACGGTAGTACCCGCGCCCGGCTGGCCGCTGGCTTGCGTGAACTGAACACCGGATATAGTACCCTGCAAGGCCCTATCGAATGATAGCGAAGGCTGGGCTAACGCCAAAGCTGGCACCGATGCTACCGCGCCTGTGATATCTTTGCGCCTTTGTGTACCATAACCCACAACTACTACATCATTTAGTTGGTTGGATATTTCCTTTAAAGCGATCTCTATCGGACTGCCGTTGGCTATGATTTTAGTTTGCTCATATCCGATGAAGCTGACAATAAGAATATATGGGAATTTTTGACCGGTAACGAAACTGAATTTGCCATCAAGATCGGTAGATACCGCGTGAGTAGTACCTTCAATACGTACCACTGCGCCGGGTAGGGGTTGTTTGGTGGTTGCGTCAACTACCCGGCCTACAAGTTTGGAATTGATGGTAGGTTGGTTTTGCGCGAATGCCGCGCCCGTAAAAAAGCTGAATAAAAATACGATAAGAAAACGGAGGGGTATCCGCGATAAGAAAGGGATATGACCCGTCCTTATATTTGCAATATTTTGCATAATTTTGAACTAGTTTAAAATGACATAAATGAAGCAGGCTCAACGCCAATCGATCTCTGCTTCGTTGTTTTAGATCTCGGGGAAAGGGTAAAACCTTTCCCTATTTTATTTGGTGACCGTGGTATTTATTTTTTCATGGTGTTCTTCCTCCTGTAAGTTATTGCCTGCGACCCGTTCTGGGTCTAGTTGAAATGTTTTAATTAAATTTGATGTGGTACCACAGTTATTATGTGGTGTAGTATGAAATAGTTGCGCTGTTATAAGAATCAACAACAGTAGCAACGCATCCGCATTCGGGCGCTGAAGCCAGTACCCGATAGATTGAATGTAAGATGGATAGGTGATAAATTCATTTTACTTTTTAATAGTCTATTAAATCTATAGACTTACTACAATAGTAAACAAAACGCTTTGTTAGTGCAAAATTTATTTAAAAAAAAATATCTTATTATCTGTCGGCTACGCATCTAAATCCCAGATGCTCCATGCCACTGTCTTCCGTGGTTTTCATGCGACGGGCGACGCGGTACCCCGTACAATAACTTTCGTTACACAAAAAAGACCCGCCTCTCACAACTCTCTTGGGCGCTAAAGGCTCCTCGGGATCATACGACTTGGTTGGCCCTTTAGGATTCTTTACCCCTTTAGGATCAAGCGTTGCATAATAACGGCTATCATAACGGTCGGCACACCATTCCCATACGTTCCCGGCCATATCATAAAGCCCATAACCATTGGCCGAAAAAGAAGCTACCGGTGCCAGGCTATAAAAACGATCTTTTAAAGTATTTCTATAGGGGAAATTACCCTCCCAGGTGTTGGCTTTTGGCTTGCCGCTATTAATATTTTCGTTACCCCAGGGATAAATATTATTAGTGAGTTTACCACGGGCCGCCCATTCCCATTCAGCTTCGGTAGGCAAGCGTTTGCCAGCCCATTTACAATAAGCCAGCGCGTCAAAATAAGAAATATGCACTACCGGGAAATTAGCCTTACCAACAAGTGTGGTGCCAGGCCCGTGAGGGTGTTTCCAATTGGCACCCCTTTTCCATTGCCACCACTGGCTATAATCTTCAAGGCTCACCGGCTTTTTGGAAGGCACGAACACTAACGACGCTGCCACCAATAAACTATCAGGTGGTTTGGGCGTACCGGGTGGCTGCTGTTTTTTAAGCACTTCCCAATCAGGTTTTTGCTCGGCGGTGGTCACGTAGCCCGTCGCTTTTACAAATTTGGCAAATTGTGCATTGGTCACTTCGGTCACATCTATCCAAAATCCATCTACCGAAACCTTATGCTTAGGGTATTCATCCGGTAAAGCCTGCTTGTTATCGGCACCCATCATGTAGGTTCCGGCGGGTATCCAAACCATATGGTCGCGGCTTTTATCACTACCTTGCGGCGATATATTAATACCCGCATTAGCCACAGTTTTAAACCGCGAGGGAATGTTCGACTCGCAGCATAAACTAGTTTTTTTAAACACACTACTACCTGTAGTCTTTACAGCAGCCATGGTGTAGGTTTTATCCTGTTGATGACAAGCCAATGTTAACACCCCAATAAAAGGAAATATTAAATTTGCTACTTTTTTGACTAATTTCATAACGCTGCTCTTAAAATTCTTTGTCGCCAAACTCACTGGCTGGTAATTTCGATTTTTTACTTAACTGGTTAATATTAAAACTAAAGTTGAGCAAAAGCATATCAGTTTCCTGTATATAGTTTGTTGTAGTATAAAAATTATTGCCATAGGTAGTAATACGTTGGCGGTTTGTACCTAACAGGCCCAAATCAATATTTTGCCATTGCAAGGTTGCTGCAAGTCGTCCTTTCATCAAGGTTTTTTTTACAGATGCGTTTGGCGTAATAAACCGCGAATCTTTTCCCTGGGCAGTTGCACGCTCAGACAGGTAGTTGATATTGAACTGAAAACTTGTTGTAGGATCAAAAGTTATTGTAGTATTACCATTTACAGAATAATTCCAACTCGAGTTGTTCACCGCCACCGCGTTGCCAAACAGGTTACCGGTAATGTTATAGTTGTAAATATTAGCACCCACATACAACTGCCACCATTTGGCCAATTTAACATCGCTGCCAAACTCTACGCCCCATAAACTGGCATTACCCGCATTGGTATATATACGGTACAATATGGTGTCGGTTAATACTTTGTTTACCCTGTTAATGGCATTTTTAATATCCTGGTGATACAAGGTGGCGAATACTGAACCGTTTTTAACGGCTTTTATAGCCCCTAATTCGTATAGGTTAACAAATTCAGGCAGCAGGTTAGGGTCGCCCAGTTCCTGAGTCTCAGAATGCTCACGTTCCGGGTACGGGTTAAGTTCGTTAAAGTTTGTTCGTTGTACCCGTGTGCTGTATCCGGCTTTCAATTTCAAACCATCTTTTAAAGTGTATAACAAGTTAGCAGATGGAAATAGGTTTGACAAGTACAGGTTATACAAACCCTGACTTTGGTTTGCCGAAAAACAGCGTGTAGCGTACTCATATCTTAGCCCGCCTGTATACTGCAGGTTGCCTGCCTTAGCCGAGTATTGGGCGTATAACCCCTGCACGGTATTGGTAACATCGGTAACATTATACGATTGATCGACCAGCGGCCCTGATGCCAGGCTTTGCAATTGTGTTAAAAAAGAGCCATTTTGCTTTTGGTATTTAATCTGGTAACCGGCCTCCAGCTTACCTTGGCCTAAATTAACCGCATAATCGGCCTGAAAACGATATCCGTGCAAGGGATTAGTATTGGTATTGGCAGTGTATTGCTGTAACGTATTGGTATCCGGGTAGTTGAGGTTACGATTGTGTGTAAAGCCATCCAACTCATCATACTCCAACAACCCAGACAATGCGATGGTAGATTTGTCACTAAAGGTGTGAATATAGTCCAGGTTGCCTAAAGTAAAATCACCCTGTCGTTTTACCAGGTTTGAGTTGTAATACGTGGTTTTCCCGATGTTTTTACCTATATTGATATCAGTTTTCGTGTTATTATACACAAGGTTTGCAATACGATATTGCGTACGGCTACCATGGTAAAATCCTGCTGTTATGGCGTCGTTCTTATCGGGTGCGTAGGTTACATTTGCCCGAGCCGCATAACTACTCCTCCTGAAACTTCGTTCGCCAAAAGACGGAAAAGTTGTATAACGGTTAGCTATGGTAGTATTTACATCCCCTTCGCGCTGCCCTGCAATATCATTACGTAAATAGTTTCCGCCAACCGAAATATCCCACTGGTTTACTTTATAATTTATGGTGGCATCGCCCCCATATCGGCCGGGTGTTACCTTATTGCCATAATCATGTGTTTCGGGTAGGCCATATTGCCCGTTAGCTGCTATCGAAACACCGTTTCCGGTTCCTTTTTTTGTAGTAATGTTGATAATCCCGCCTTTGCCGTCGGCATCGTATTTGGCTGACGGTGAAGTAATTATTTCTACATTTTCAATGGAATTCGCCGGTAGCTGGCTTAGCACAGTTTCGGCATCGGCTTGCACCGGCTTACCGTTGATGAGTACCAAAAAACCACTTGAACCGCGAACACTGATCTCACCCTGCGAATTCACAGCTACCGACGGCATGTTTTTTAATACATCAATGGCATTGCCGCCCGTTGCCGATCGGAACTGTCCGGCACTATAAACCTGCTTATCAATTTTGTTAATTACTGCGGCTTTTTGGCCAGTAACTTTAACTTCGTTTAGATACTTTTTGTTGGGGCTGATACTTATCTCACCAATATTGAGCTTTTGTGCTTTAGATAACAAAATACCGTCTAACAATTTGGTGTTATATCCAATAAACTTTGCTTTTATAAAATAACTTCCGCCTTTTAAGGCGGTAAAATTAAATACACCATCGGCTTTTGTAATGCTACCGATTACCAGCGACGAATCGGCTGACCGAAACAAGCTGACGTTGGCATATTCCAAAGTCTTACCCGACTGTTTATCAATAACCACGCCGTGTAATGCCGCATTTTGAGCAAAAAGGCGTGTGCTTGTGAAAATAATGAGGAGGAAAACAAAGCACGACTTTATCATATATTGCCTAATATATCGTTTCGGCTTTGCTTTAACAACTGACTGATGTTCTTTGTGCAATGTTGGGTAGTAGCAGATCATTTTATTTTTGTTATGAGGTGTGAGGACGGATTCGAACCGTCGTAAGAAGTTTTGCAGACTTCCGCCTAACCACTCGGCCACTCCACCTGGTGAGGTTGGTTGGCAGCGGGATCGAACCGCTGTATCAGGTTTTGCAGACCTGTGCCTAACCGCTCGGCCAGCCAACCTTTTAACATCGCTTTATAGCATAAATAACCTTGTATTTAACATGACTTATGACCTGGTAGATGTTTTTAAAGTTTGTTGATAGAACTGCTCGCTTTGCGCACGGAACAAGGCATTGGCCCCCGTACTTAGATAGATCATGTGCCCCCCGTTGTAATGATCTACCGAAATATGTTGCTGTAACCCCGGAATTAAACCCAGGTTGCGGATCACCTCATCTGTAGTGGCCGCGGGCGTGGCCAGATCATAATAGCCACTGGCTACTTTCACCATTAAAGTAGGGTTTTGCTCCATCACCCGTTTAAGTGTGCTTGTAACATCAAGGTAACCGTTGGCCGCTTCGGCACCGTAGTTCCAGTTGCCCATGGCCGTGGTGGCCAGGTAAGGCAGGTGATTCTCGTAAGCTAATTGACTGCCCACATACTTGCGGAAAGCATTGGTGAATACTCTCCGGATGGCTGTTTCGCTTGGGTCGGCGGCCAGGTCGTTTCCGGTCGCGCGGCCATCAAAGGTACCTACCACCTGGTGATCGGTATGTAGCAAGGCCTTGGTAAATTGGCTATCGGTAACGCGGCCGTTCAGCAGTTTCAATAGCGTTTTATCCAAACCTGTAAAATAGCTTAGCCTATCAATAAGTTGCGATGAGATGATCTGGCCACTTTTTAAGAAGTTGGTATAAGTCCCTCTGCTAAAAGTAGCCGCTTTAGCCATTAATTGCTCTGGGGCCAGCTGCTCTAATTCCGCAGATAAACGGTGGTGGCTTTGTGCAACCATAGCATAAGTTGGCAAATAATAGGCATAAGGCTGATCGTTACCTGAACGAAAAGTGACCAAGCGGTAATTAAGTGCTGGTGAGATGAGCGTTAAGCCGGCAAGGCTGACCTGCAAACTGTCTTGTAAATAAGCGGCCAAACCCACAGCACGTACGGCACCGTAACTTTCGCCGGCCAAAAATTTGGGGCTGCTTTCGCGATGATGGTCGGCCAAGTAAAGTTTAATGAACTGAGCTATACTACGAATATCTTCATGATACCCAAAAAATCGACGCTCATCAATGCCATCGGCCGGTTTGCTGTAACCTGTACCTATCGGATCGATGAACACCAGATCGGTAAAGCCGATCCATGAATTTGGGTTTGAGCTATAACCCCTTTTATCTGCCGAGGCCCTTACGGGACCAAAAGCACCCATGTGGAGCCAGATGGCCGCAGAACCCGGTCCCCCATTGAATACGAACGTTATAGGGCGATCGGCCGGATGACCACTTTCCAGATCATATGCGGTATAAAAGATATTAGCAAACGGGTTTTCGGCTTCATCCTTAATGGTTAGGTAACCGGCAGTGGCCTGGTAATTAAGGTGACGCCCCGCCAGCTGTATATTGTGACGTGTTACCGAAAGATGAAAAGCAGCGTTATTGGTCATTCGGATGGCCGAGCTGAACAATAAGACGATAGTGCTTGCTGCCAGTAGAATACCAAAGAAGCGAAAACGAAAAGTACGTGGAAATAATAAATGAGACATGTAAGATATCAGCTGAATAGTTAATGAATGTGTTTTAGCCTGCGGAATTAACGACAACAGCTACACATGACCTCTTGAGCAAGAGGCATTCGCATTAAAAATTGATCTATGGTACCTTGTTTTAACATAATAACCAAGGCAAATGTAAGGATGAAAATGAATAATCAAAATTAAATCCATAAAAAAGGTAGATTTTATAGATTTAATTGTTGGTTGATTTGCAGAATAGAATACTTTCTCCTCAGTTTGAAGAAACGTTGCTTTAACATCATCACCATTATGACCTGTTTTTTTACCTGAAGCTTGATAGCATTGTCCAAGTCCGTACGGACCTCTGTCAAATAATTTATAAATTAACAGGTTTCAAAAACAGCGTTTTGAGTTCACAAAGTGTATTTAAGGCATAAAAAAAGCTCCTTAGAATTAACTAAGAAGCTTGTTGATGTGTGGTACCAGCTGGGATCGAACCAGCGACACATGGATTTTCAGTCCATTGCTCTACCATCTGAGCTATGGTACCTTGCCCGTTTGGGATTGCAAATGTAGCGTCTTTTTTTATTTATCGAAACTTTTTTTCAAAAAACAGGTATAGCACCATATACACGGCTTTTAACCAACATTTTAAAATTTAAAAAAACCTTTTGCAATTCATAGGATTTATCTACTTTAGATTTAAAATACTATGCATGCATAATGATTGCACAACTCATTTTTATACTCATTCTTGGCGCTTCGGTTTATCTTTTCAGTAAAAACGTAGTTAAAATAAGGCGTAACATATTGTTAGGCCGTGATACGGATAGGTCGAATAATCGTGCTCTACGCTGGAAAACTATGGCTAAAGTTGCGCTCGGCCAAACCAAAATGGTGAAGCGGCCTTTTGCCGCTATACTACATTTCTTTGTTTATGCGGGCTTCATCATCATCAACCTCGAGGTAATGGAGATCATGATCGATGGTGTCTTCGGCTCACACCGCATCTTTTCTAAATCCTTAGGTGGTTTATACAGCTTGCTGATCGGCTCGTTCGAAATACTGGCAATATTGGTATTAGTATCCTGCGTTGTATTTTTGTGCAGAAGGAACATTGCTAAATTAAAGCGTTTTAGTGGTGTGGAAATGACCAGTTGGCCTAAGTCTGATGCCAATTATATCCTCATTACCGAGATCTTATTAATGTCGGCCTTCCTCACCATGAATGCTGCCGATCACAAACTGCAATTATTAAACTTCGGCCATTACATTCAGGCGGGCAGTTTCCCGGTAAGTAGTTTTTTAGCTCCGCTATTACCAACCAGCACCGGAGCATTAGAGATGATAGAACGGGGTTGCTGGTGGTTTCATATCATTGGTATACTGGCATTTTTAAATTACCTGCCTTACTCTAAGCATTTTCACATTATGCTGGCTTTCCCAAACACCTATTATTCTAACTTAAACCCTAAAGGCAAGTTCAATAATATGGCATCGGTAACCGGCGAGGTAAAAGCCATGCTGGATCCAACTTTTGTACCGGAAGCCGCCGTCGAGCCGGGCCGCTTTGGCGTAAAAGATGTAACCGACCTCACCTGGAAAAACCTGATGGAGGCCTACACCTGCACCGAGTGTGGCCGTTGTACATCTGTATGTCCGGCTAATATTACAGGCAAGCTATTATCACCACGTAAAATAATGATGGATACCCGCGACAGGATTACCGAAGTGGGTAACAATATAGATAAACAAGGCAAAGAATTTAAAGACGACAAGTCGCTTTTAGATACCTACATTACCCGAGAAGAAATTTGGGCCTGTACAAGCTGCAACGCCTGCGTAGAGGCCTGCCCGGTTAACATTAACCCACTGGAAATTATCATAGGCCTGCGCCAATTCGCTGTAATGGAAGAGTCACAGGCACCAGCCAGCATCAACAACATGTTTGGCAACGTAGAAAATAATGGCGCCCCATGGAAGTACTCAAACGCCGACAGGTTAAACTGGGCAAATAACGAAGTATAAAAAGAACATATGTTACCAAATACCGATACTACAGACGCTAAATATAAACTATTCGTTGAAAAAACAGCTGCATCAAATTTGGTGTGGGGATTGAAAAATAAAGACGGGTGGGCAAATTCACATTCTAACGACAGTGAGGAGATTGATGTGATCCCGTTCTGGTCGGACAAGGCTGATGCTAAACTTTGTGCACGGAACGAATGGAAAGGCTATTTACCTGCTATGATTCCGCTATCCGAGTTTTTAGAAAGCGGCTGCGTAGGCATGAGCGAGAACGATACACTTGCCGGTATTAACTGGGATACCAATATGCTTGGCCTGGAGATTGAATCGCTACAAGTTGCATTTGATATTCTAACTCAGTTAAAAAACAGCAGCTCAACCATCAAGTTTAAAGATTACAGCAGTGTTGATGAGTTTTTATCCGCGATAAGCGAGTAGACCAATTAAATATAACGAGAAGTAATGACGATGCAGGAAATACCAACAATGGCCGCAATGGTAGCAGCTGGCAAACAACCCGAAATTTTGTTTTGGGTTGGATGCGCAGGCAGCTTTGACGAGCGTGCTCAAAAAATAACCCGCGACATTTGTAAAATTTTGCATCATGTAGGGATTAGTTACGCCGTACTTGGTACCGAAGAAAGCTGTACCGGCGACCCGGCCAAACGTGCAGGTAACGAATTTTTATTTCAGATGCAGGCTATGGTGAACATTGAAACACTAAACGCCTACAACATTAAAAAAATAGTTACGGGCTGCCCGCATTGTTTTAATACCATAAAAAACGAATACCCTGGTTTAGGTGGTAATTACGATGTCATCCATCACACCCAACTCATTCAACAATTAATTGACGATGGTAAACTTAAAGCCGAGGGTGGCGAAAGTTTCAAAGGCAAAAAAATAACCTATCACGATCCATGTTACTTAGGGCGTGGTAACGGTATTTACGAAGCTCCGCGAGCAGCGTTAGAGATACTGGATACTGAACTGGTAGAAATGAAACGCTGTAAATCAAACGGTTTATGTTGCGGTGCAGGTGGCGCCCAAATGTTTAAAGAGCCCGAAAAAGGGAACAAAGATATTAACGTTGAACGTATACAAGATGTTATTGACATTAAAGCCACAGTAGTTGCCGCTGCTTGCCCTTTTTGTATGACCATGCTGCGGGATGGTGTTAAGCACTTTGAAAAGGAACAAGAGATACAAGTATTAGATATTGCGGAAATTACCGTCCGTGCAAACGGATTGTAATAAAGATTGTTGTTTGTTTGATTTGTTAAGTGATGCCTCCGGACTGATTACCCGGGGGCTTTCTTATTTAAGGCAATAATACCAACAAAACATCTATCATGGTGTTAAGCTGGTATGTGGAAACAACTTAATATGCTGGTGTTTATTGGTATGCTATATGCCTGCGATAATCCAGGCAACGCTCCTACCCGTTTGACACCTTACCAGGCAGAGCACATAATCCACATTGAAACAGGTGAAACCACACCGCAGCAAATGGTCAATTTTGCATGCTCGCTCGAAGGTACACCGTACTTATACGGATCTATCGATCCCCAAAAAGGCTTTGATTGTTCTGGTTTTGTAACCTATGTATTCAATCATTTTAATGTAAAGGTTCCCCGCACCTCAGTTGACTTTACACCCGTAGAGCATGAAATTGAGCTAAAGGATGCCAAATTAGGTGATCTGATATTATTCACCGGAACCGATACCACAGTGCGAGTTGTAGGCCACATGGGGATCATATCTTCATTACCGCAAGAGCCGCTCCGGTTTATACATTCAACATCCGGCAAAGCTTATGGCGTAACCGAAACAGATTTCCATAGCATTTATTACGAATCAAGGTATATCAAAACTATCCGCATCTTTCCTCAAAACAACCAGGTAACCAAATAGACCAAACCCCTACACCCTCAACTTTTATCTAATAATACATTGCAAATCAGACGGCTTATGTTTAAATTTACTCATGCCCAAATCTCAAACAACCGATTTGATCAAATTTCTATCAGCTTTTAATGAGGATATCCAACAGCTGGCACTTTGGCTACGTGCTTATGTTTGGGATAAATATCCTCAATGTAACGAATTAATTTACGATAACTATAACGCGGTAGCCTTCGGCTGGTCGCCTACCGAAAAACTGGGCGATACTTTTTGTTCCATTGCCGTGTATGGCAATAAAGATGTACATTTCGGTTTTTACCGGGGCTCACAAATCTCTGATCCTGAAAAGTTATTACTCGGTAAAGGCAGTCAATACCGGTACATCAAAGTAATCAGCCCATCTAATTTCCCTGAACCTTACATTAAAAAACTATTAGCAGAAGCTTATGCCAACTCCATGGCTAAACTAAAACCCGATGCTAAAATGATTGAAAGCCAAACCATCGTAAAATCAATATCCGAGCTAAAAAACGACCTGGTATTGTTACACCTAAAAAAGTGAGAAAGTAAACTCCAAAACTTTTCGCGCATATTTAAAGCATGAAGCAAAAGCTTACTCTTTTACTGTTATGCGTAATAATTATTACCCTTTGCGCTTCATGGGGTTTCTTCGCTCATAAACGCATTAACCGTATAGCTGTTTTTACGCTCCCTGCCGGAATGTTGCCTTTTTACAAAGTCAATATTGATTTCATTACAGAACACGCTGTAGACCCCGATAAAAAGCGTTATGTAGATTCAACCGAAGGTCCGCGACACTTTTTCGATGCCGACCATTACGGTAAAAAACCTTTCGATAAAATGCCACAACGCTGGGCCGAGGCGGAACGCCAGTACAGTGCCGATAGCCTCAACAAATACGGAACCGTTCCGTGGACGATCCAACATTATTATTACAAGCTTGTTCAGGCTTTTAAGGATAAAGATACCACTGCTATTTTGCGCACATCGGCCAACCTGGGCCACTACATAGCCGATGCACACGTACCTTTACATATGACAGAGAATTACAATGGGCAATTTACCAACCAACTCGGAATCCACTCCTTTTGGGAAACCCGTGTACCTGAGCTTTTCAGCGACAAGTACAATTATTATGTTGGCCGTGCACATTACATTGAGAGTCCGCTTAAAGAGGCCTGGAAAATAAGCCGCCGCACGTTTAAATGTGTCGATTCGGTATTGGTTTTTGAGCGGAATTTAAGCGTACTTTTCCCAGCAGATAAAAAATATGAAATGGTGAAACGTAATGGTAAAACCAATAAAGATTATTCTGTTGAATATTCGGCCGCGTATCAAAAAGCACTACATGGAATGATAGAACGGCAAATGCGTGCGGCTATATTAGAGGTTGGATGTTTTTGGTTTTCGGCATGGGTAGATGCAGGTCAGCCTGATTTGAATAAGCTGATAGACAAAAATCTTTTAAATACAAATCAACAAAATGCCGTAAATTACGAACAGCTTTTATACAAACAAGGGAAACTTATATCACGCGAAAAGAAATAAAGCATGAGAGAAAAACTTACCTTCAAAAAACATACAACAGATCGTATCCGCTGGCGTTGTCACGAGCCGTTACGCCTCGAAACTTTTAGTGATGCCGTATTCGCATTCGCGCTAACGCTCATCGTTATGTCTATAGAAGTACCTAAAAGCTTCACCGAACTTACTGAACTAATGAAGGGTACGTTAAGCTTTGGCATGTGCTTTATTTTACTGTTCACGATATGGAGCAGCCAAAATATTTTCTTCAGGCGGTATGGTCTAAACGATAGATACACCACAGTTCTTAATGGGATCCTATTATTTATATCTCTTATTTACATATACCCGCTCAAATTTCTATCCACTCTGCTTTTGCAAGATAGCTATATAGAACACGGCGAACTGATCAAAAGAATGACCCCTGCACAGGCTCCGGCTTTACTGATAATTTATGGAGCCGGTTATGTAGCCATCTACTTGCTTTTCTTTTTAATGTACAAGAATGCGGAACGGCATGCCACTGAATTAGAATTCACAGCCAAAGAATTATTTGAAACCCAAACTACTACTTATGTAAACCTGATGAGTATGATCATAGGTTGTATAAGCATCCTGTTAGCTATAATTTTACCCGCCTCTATTTCGGGCATAGCAGGCTTTATCTATTTTTTAATAGGCCCAACATATGGCTTTTGGTATGCTTACCGGGGGAAAAAATCGAGATTGCTATTTGGATAAACTAAGCAGTTTTAGAGCTTTTTCTGGCTTTAACGGCTGCATATACAGCTGGTATAACCGATATTAATATAATTGCTAAAGAAACCAAGGGGAAGTGATTTTTGAAGAAAGGTATCTCACCAAAAAACTTACCGGCAAACAAAAAGATAATGATCCATGATGCGCCACCTATGATATTATACAAACTGTAGCGGCCAAAGGGCATCTTACCCACACCCGCCACAAACGGAGCAATTGTACGGATAATAGGTACAAACCGACTGAATATTACAGCCTTACCGCCATGTTTATTAAAAAAACTTTGTGTTTGTAGATAGTAATCCAGTTTCAAAACCTTGTTTTCGGCTTTAAAAACCTTTACGCCCAGATAGTTCCCTAAAAAGTAGTTTAGCGTATTACCGGCAAAGGCCGCAATTATCAATATTAAGGCCATGAAGTAAATATCCAGCCCTGTGTTACCGCCTGCAATTAAGGCACCGGCAGCAAATAATAACGAGTCGCCGGGTAAAAAAGGTGTCACTACAAAACCTGTTTCAGCAAAAATTATAGCAAACAAAATAAGGTAGGTCCAACCTTGATAATCATGAATAATAACCGCGAGGTTTTTATCAATATGTAGTATAAAATCAATAATAGTTTTAATCAGTTCCAAAATATTGTGGTTTTTATTATCGCAAAAATAGCAATATATCGCTTCTATTTTAATATAAGCGCATTTACGTTTGTAATTACATTTAAGCCGATAGCTGCCGAATCTATACGCCCTACCAGCCCTTTGGTATATAAGGTATAAAGTTTACCATCGAGCACGGTAACGCGTGATAAGGTATTGAGCACATTAGTAGGGGCACCGTTTGCCGTAAGCTTAAACTCGTACAGTCCCGCGGGCACTTCAACATAGTTTGATACTTTGGTAAAACCTATTTTAGAAAACCCTGCACTGCCATTGATAGAAACATTGAGTTCGGGCGTGCGTGGTGATGCATTGATGAATCTTATTTTACCATACCCTAAAGGTGGCAGGGCCGCAGTATCTGTTGTAAAAACAGCAAATAAGCTATCTACCGATGCCAAACCTGTTAAGAATAGGGTGTAACCTGTATTAGACCGTGTAGAATGAATGGAACTAAGCTTGGTGATTGTTTTAATAGGATATGCCTGTAATTGGAATAAGATACTATCCTGAGCTTTTATGCTGTAATAAGCAGGTGTGCTTGTATACCTAAAATAAGTTCGTGAGGCAACCGCAACTGTAGTACCGCCCAACTGCGCGTTATCTAAAAGTAAAGCTAAAGGCCCAATATCCGGAATAGCATTTACAACTACTATTTTGGTAGTTGAACCAGCCGGGCTAACGGCATTATTGTTATTGCATGATGACAGTATCAAGCCTGTAAAAGCACAGCCT
Organism: Mucilaginibacter sp.; assembly: GCF_039921305.1. Classification (GTDB taxonomy): domain Bacteria; phylum Bacteroidota; class Bacteroidia; order Sphingobacteriales; family Sphingobacteriaceae; genus Mucilaginibacter. The sequence goes on along the minus strand of NZ_JBDSCA010000022.1, from coordinate 46,601 downwards.
ATCAACAACAATAGTTTTAAATATTTATAACACATGCTTAAATATTGCACATTCAAATTTCTTATATCATTTATTAGCTATCACTCCTAAATTTAAACCTGCGCCTGTAGCGCTATATGTGCCATAAATAAACAGAGTATAAACCCGGTTAGACCCCAGGTTTACAGTTTTAGTTATCAAACTGGTAGAACTCCCAGTCAACTTAATATTAACAGCAATAGTACCAGTATCAACACGGGCAAATTTGGATATGCCTTTATATGCTGTATTGTTTATAGATACATTTTTTAAAACCACATCGTAACCTGGCGAATTGGCCGATGCATTAATAAACCTCAATTTAGGTTTGTAATTACTTGCATCAATAACGGCGGTATCCCGGGCATAGATCAGGTTGGTTGCAGAATTCCCTGTTACAAATATGGTAGTGTAATCGGTAGCTAAGGTAGCGGTTACCGGATCAAAAAGATTATTACGCAAACTATCTGTTTTAAACAAAACCGATTGCTCTCCGGATGGAACGGTTATATAGCCAGAGTACTCGTTATAGGCAATTTTATTAGCATTTTGCCTGCTACCATTAATATAAAAATTAATAGCGCTACCATTGGGTATCAGGTTAAAATAGGCAACAAGTCCTGTAGGGGGTTGCGCAGCAGGTAAATCGCTACTGTTTGGCTTACATGCTGCCATTGCGCAAAGCACAAAACAAACAACCCATAAATAAACCCTGCCCTGTAATCTCATTATTTTGATAATGGCCAAAAATATGGCTATAAAACCTAATTAACGAATTTGTTTGCCTTACAGATATAGTACATATAACCTAAATAGTAAAAAAGACAACGCATAATTGTCTTAACGAATCAAAAACACAATTTAAAGTGTTGATATATAGACAGATGTTAACAAATAAATGACGCACAGTTTACGTTAGTAGGATACTTAAGCCTTAACTTTAGTAAACTCAATGTTGGGTTGCTTTAAAATAACCGTATAACATTATGACCTGGAGAAAATTTAGCGGCGAGATTATTCAGCTCCCCATTATTGAAGAAGTAGAAAAGGCCATTGAAAGAGAAGCCGCCCTGGGCAACAAATTAAAGGTTTGTATCGGCACAGATTCGCAGGTAAAAGGCTCCGTAACTGATTTTGCAACCGTTATTGTTTTTTTACGCGAGCAACGCGGAGGTTTTATGTTTATCCATCAGGAACGTACCTCGCAAAAAATGAGCATCAAAGAACGCATGCTTAGCGAAGTGCAAAAATCTATCGATATTGCTTACAAACTTTGCGATCTGCTTGATTTGTATGATGTTGACCTGGAGGTGCATGCCGATATTAATACCAACCCTATGTTTAAATCGAACCAGGCGCTGCACGAAGCAATGGGTTATATTTTAAGTATGGGCTTTGTATTTAAGGCCAAGCCCGAGGCTTTCGCCAGCTCGTATTGCGCAAACAAAATGGTACAGTAATTTTGATGGGGATGTTGTATCTTGCTTAAAATAACATCCTGATGAAAAATTTAGCTGTATTTGCATTTACACTTTTAATCCCGCTTTTTAGCAGGGCCCAGCAAACCGACCCTTCAACTTTGTTAAAGATCGGTGATACCGCTCCTGTATTCAGTTTCGAAATAGACAAGGGCAAAACCGTTAGTATACAAGATTACCGGGGCAAAATAGTGCTCATCAACTTCTTCGCCACATGGTGCCCACCCTGCCGGATGGAGCTACCAAGGGTACAAAAGGAAGTTTGGGAAAAGTTTAGCGCCAATCCAAAATTCGCGCTCTTTATTTTTGGTCGTGAAGAGGGCTGGGACAAGGTTCTAACTTTTAAGGATGCCAACAAATACACCTTCCCGATGCTGCCGGATGAGGGGCGCAAGATATTCAGCCTGTTCGCAACACAATCTATCCCGCGTAATGTAGTTTTAGATGAAAATGGAAAAGTCATTTATCAATCTATCGGCTACAGCCCCAAAGATTTTGATGAATTGATAGCTTTACTTAAAAAGAAATTAAAGGAAACCATTTAAGCTGTTTTTCGTTCCTTTAAAGTGAAGACATATCAATTCAGATTCGAGCAGAATCTTCCTATTCCATTAGCCGAAGCCTGGGATTTTTTTTCATCGCCACTAAATCTGTCAAAGATCACCCCGGCCAAAATGAATTTTATTATTACATCCAATTTCACTCCCGATATCAAAATGTATCCTGGCATGCTTATATCTTACAAAGTATCGCCTGTGTTTGGTATCAAAATGAATTGGGTTACCGAGATAACTCACGTTAAAGAACATGTTTATTTTGTTGACGAACAACGCACCGGCCCTTACGCCATTTGGCACCACGAACATCATTTTAAAGAAATAAACGGCGGTGTGTGTATGACTGATATTTTAACCTACGCCATACCCTTTGGCATTATAGGCCGGTTAGCTAACGCCATATTAGTAGAAAAAGAAGTGAAAAATGTATTCGCTTACCGCATAAAGGCAGTAAACGATCTATTTGGTGTTTATAAACAAAAATAATTAATCAAGGTATTTAATTAGCTCATCAGGCGGTAAAACTGCAATTCCGGCATCTTTAAAATCCTTCAAATCACGGGTTACTATAAAATCCAGATTATTAATGGAATGAGCAGCTAATATCTGAATGGCATCTTCGAAATCTTTGTGTTTGGACATCAAACTTTTTTTAATGATCTCGAAATCGATTGGAACTATAGCTATAAAATCTAACAAAGAAAGAAGTGCCCCTCTAATATCTTCTTCGGCCAGATACTTCTTTAACAAATAGTGAGTGGTTGCATAGGAATGTGAGGACATGTACAATTTAACCTTATTGTTCTCAGCACGATCAAAAATATCTATAGCAAACTTACTAAACGGTTTCCGGTCGGCAAGAAAGTCAATCAGAATATTTGTATCAACAAATACTGATTTCATAAATGTTTCTTTTCAAAATACTCTCTTAATTCTTTTTTTTCATCAAACTCATCAGGAAGCTTAACTATACCTACTAACTTTTTCAGTTTCGGAGAAAGGTGCTTTGTATCTTCTCTTTCTTCAGTAAGTGTTTCAAGATAGTTTTCAACAAGTTCGGATAAACTCCGCCCTGTATGTTTAGCGTAGGATTTGGCTTTTTGAATAACGCCTTTTTCTACTGTCAATGTGAGTTTTGTAGTCATAACACGTGCCTTTAAAACAAAGATACGTATCTGAAAAATAAATGCAAAACTATTTCTACGGCAGCCTCAACAGATCCTGAAACCATAAATACTGAAAAGTATAGTATATCCCATCAACCTCGTGCGTTTTATCCGGACTGGCAAAGGCTACATTATCCTTATTCTTCATCTGGTTAAACATCATAAAACTGCATTGCGGCGGGCAAAACTCATCCAATAAACCAATACCCATTAACACAGGGCACTTTACCATAGGGGCAAAGTTTAGTGGATCATAGTAATCCCAAACATTAAACAGTTTTTCATCGGTAAAACTGGGGTGGCTACGCATGTACTTAGCTATCATCCCAATCGGCGTTTGCGATGTGGGATTTAACCGGGTTATGGCCAGGGCTTTTCTAAAATCGGCATACAAAGGCACCTCGCAGGTAACCACTTTCACACGTTTATCCAAAGCGGCTAAGGCAATAACCAAACTACCACCCTGGCTGGCACCGTCAACCATTATTTTAGTAGTATCAAGCCCCATATTGGCATGCGAGCATAAAAAATCGAGGCCGCGTACGCAATCCATATACACAGAACGGTAAACATACTGGTCGCGGTTTTCTATGTTGTATAGGTTGTATTCGCCATGCGTATCAATGGCATCTTTGCTATTACCATTACCGCGCACATTAATATTGAACACGGCAAAATCATCATCATCCAAGCTCGGTTCGGCTTTAACAACATATCCCGGCAAACGGTATTTAACAGCGATCCTTTTACCATGATCATTCGGAATACTTAACCAGCCACGTATCACCGCGTTACCCCAGGAGTGCATTTCGACCAAATAAACCGATTTATTATTGATAGATAGCGCCCGCTCTAAAGTCACCTTATATTGGGGAGCTACCATTTTTAATGTATCAATGGTTTTACGCCAAAACGATTCAAAATCAGCAGGCTTATGAAGTTGTGTATTTAGCCTGGATGGATTGATACCAAACACGCGCCTAACCGTATCATCATAATAGGTTAAATGGAACGCAAAACCAATTTTATAAAAACCATCCTGACTGGCGTTAATTTTAAAATGAACACTTTTTTTGCTGTTCTTATCAAGCTTAACAAAAATCGAATCAACAAATACCTTTCGGTTCTCGTCGGTAGTAACAAAACAACTGATATAGCCCTCTTGTGGTACTTTATAGGCATTGGTAACCTTTAAGGTATAATTAACGTCGGTTTTAAAAATAGCGTTACGCTCGCCTGGTCTGATATTGATATATACATCGCCTTGCACCTCGTTAGCATCATGATGAACGGCAATACTATCTACTTTGCTTTTGTTAAAATTTTCGGGTAAAATAAATTGCGCAAATGTGCTATATCCGCTTAATAAGAATATGCTGAACGATAAAAATATTTTGAAACTTAACTTCACCTTGTATGAGTATAGGTTAGTATTTATAAACGTACCCTATTGATAACGTTGTACCCGCACCTGTATTTCTGCCTGTTATAAACTTGCTGAAACTAAAAAACAAACTCTTGTTACGCTTAATGCTATAGGCGTAGCTGGCTGTAAGCTGATTAAAATTAAAGTCTTTAGTACTGGCAACGTCCAGAGGGTTATCTACATTGAGTGGCTGTTTCAGCGTGCTAAATGAGTACAACGAAGTACCCGCTAAAGATACCTGGTTCTTTTTATTGATAGAATAGCTAAAACTCAAAGAGTTTTTCAATTGGAACGGACCGCTATCATCTAAAAATTGCCGTACGCCGGTATTGATTTCCCAATAAAACTTTTGTGACGCGATTGAAAAATCACCCGCACCTATCAACTTAACATCTGTACCAAGCGAGCCATAGCCTAAACTTTTACCTACTTCGTTACTATATAATGGCACCACGATGTTACCCTGAACAGAAAAGTAAACGTTATAATTAATGTTGGCCAAATAATATCTTATTCCCAATTCGGCATCGCCAAAACCGCTTACACTTGCAGAATAGCCTGATTGTGATATACTGTTGCTAATAAAAGGAATTGATGCCATTAACGAAACACGCCTGGAAAAACCGTATTCGCTGTTGATAGATAAGATTTTAGAACCAAAGTGCAGATCATTGTTATAACTGCGGTAAACCCCACTCCTATCCCAGTAACTACTGTTAAAAAAATACGCGGCGGCTGGTATTAAAAACAAGCGCTTTTTACCTACCGGTTTACCACCGGCGTATACCTCATTATTGGCACTAAGCAATGTCGTGAAAAAAACAAGAAACAGGGCTGCCCTGGTAAAAATATTGATATGCTTATGTGTTTTAGTAAAGAAAAAATGCATTGCTATAAATATAGCGTTTTTAATGTTGCTGATAAGTTTTTATAGGCAAAGATTGTTCCAAAGGTGCATAAAGCACCTAAAACAGCCCAAAGTTATCCATCATCCACAAACTTAAATATGAAAAGAGCGAAGGGGGAACTTCGTGCCCCAAATTGGGGTAAATAAACATCTTATTTTTGTTTGGCATGGCATTGATCATCACATACTCGTTATACGGCGGCGCCGAGTTATCTAACAAGCTTATACCTAATAACGTTTTAGCGCGTAGTTTAGAGGTAAAGTTTTTAAGATCAAAGTAATCGAGGTTATTCAATATCGCTTCCATATCAAGCGAGTTATCTTCGGCATATTGCTTAATATCCCTCATTGGCCAAACATCGTAGCCTAATGAGCGGTAATCAGAAAAAACAGGGTTATTGGCCGAGCATAATTTTACCCGTTTATCAATACTTGCCGCGATGAGCGATAAATAGGCCCCCATACTACCACCGGCATAAATGATAGATTTGGAATCCAACTCCGGCCTTGAGCACACAAAATCTATCCCGCGAATGCAATCCATAATAGCGCCACGGTAAATATATTTCAGCTTATTTTCGATATTGGTAGTTAAATATCCGATACGGCTTGGCGCTATTTTATCCCGGCTATTACCTTCTCCCCGCACGTTTAGTGAAAGAACGGCTACCTCGGATGATCCATAAATTGGCTTCACTCCAGTTATACCATACCCCGGTACCAGTATCCAAACCGGGAATTTTTCATTGGGCCGCCTATCATGCCTGATGGTTAAATATCCCCGGATGGTTATGTTATTTAATGATTGCATTTCTACCAAAAACACATCTATACCATCGCGCTCCAATTCGGGCTGCTCTTCCATTCTGAAATTGGGTTCAACTTTAGCCAATTCTTTTTTGGAGTTCTCCCAAAATTCTTCAAAGTCGGCCGGTTTAGGTGTGTTGGATTTGATATGCTCAGGGCTAACCCCAAACACACGCCTTATGGTATCATCATAATCGGTAACATTAATGGTAAAGTTCACTTTGTAAAAGCCGCTTTGCTGCACAGGCATATCTAATGTTACCTTTTTAGATGACTTTGGCTCAAGCTTGATGGCAAACAATTCTTGTGAAATGGGTGTATTATCGGTACTACTTATTTGGTACCCTATATGGCCCTGTTGTGTGGTGTTGTAATAATTGCGGACATCAATGGTATAAGTTACCTTTTTATTGGCCTTAAATATGGCATCCTTAACCGCGGGCACTTCTTGTATCGATATTTCATCCACCTTTATTTTATGCGTATCACCCTGAACAGCGTTTTCAGCATTCAGCGGATTTTGCGCCATTACCTTTTCGTATATCCTAAAGTTATCGTAAACCCATTTACCGGTTATGGCATTTAAACCTGGGTCGACTTCGTGGCCCAGATTTGGATAAATAAATAGGAGTTTGTTGGAGTCTATTTTGTTATAAGCGGCCATTTCGGTTTGGGGTGGTGCAAACTTATCCAGCAAACCCATGGCAAAAATGCTTTTACATTTAATGTTGGGCATAAAGTTTTTCAGGTCAAAATAATCCAGCGTGTGCAATACGGTTTCCATTTTCATGGATCTTTGCCGGGCATATTTCTCAATATCATACATTGGGAACTCGCCCGAGCCAACCAGCGTATGCCAATCAGAAAAAGTTGGATTATTGGCCGAGCACAAAGTAACCCGCTTATCCAAACCCGCAACCGCCAAAGCCAGATACGCCCCCATACTACCCCCGGTTAAAAACACCGATGATGGATCCATCTCTGCCCGTGTATCTACAAAATCAAGCAAGCGGATACAATCCATTATCGCGCCGCGGTATATGTATTTGTTCTTATCCTGAATGTTATAGGTAATGTATTGATCGCGGGTTGGGCCAATTACATCTTTACTATTGCCCAATCCGCGCACGTTAATTGCCAAACACGCAAAATGTGGCACGTTTCTAAACGGCGCCAGTTCGGCACCATAGCCAGGGAGCATAATGTAGGCCGGTAGCTTTTCATCGGGCAATCTGTCTTTGGGCAAAGTGAGCCATGCCCTTACGGTGACATTATCCAACGATTGCATTTCTACCAAAAAAATCTGGTCGGTGGCGCTTGATAGATCCGGCCTTTCCGTCACCTTAAAATTAGGGGGAACTTTTGCCAGGTCGCTTTTTGCTTTATTCCAAAAAGCATCAAAGTCAACCGGCCTGGGCACATCCGATTTAATATGATTGATATCCACACCAAAAACCCTGCGTACCGTATCGTCATAATCATTCACATTCAGCATAAAGTTAACCTTATAAAACCCGGTTTTTTGTCCGGGCATATTTAGATTTACCATGCTTGATGATAAAGGATCAAGGCTTACCGCTACAGAACTTTTCGCGATAAACTTACCGCGCATAGTGCTTATCTGGTAAGATAACCTTCCCTCTTGCTTGATTCTGTAAGTGTTTTTAAGGTTAAAACTGTAAGATACCGTACTATCCTTATCAAAAATAGCATTCTTACCTTTCGGGAATTCTTTAATAACTACCTCACTGCTTTCCGATCTGGCTTGGGCAAAGCCATACTGGCATAAGCAAAGCTGAAAAATAACCAGCCATGCAAAAAGCAAGGGGTACACAAGTTTCATAATTACGGGGATAATTACTTTTAGAGTATATAATTAATGCAATATTACAAATATTACAGCAAACTAAAATATCCCAAAGTTATCATATACCATTTTCCCCGTATATGTCCCGAAAGTGTCCCCTACCTGGTGGCCCAGATTCGGAAAAATAAATATCTTTTTGGTGGCCTGAATGTTATTGTAAGCCGGTAGTTCGGTATGTGGCGGAGCAAGATTATCCAGCAAACCAACGCCTACAAGGGTTTTACATTTAATATCACCTACAAAATTTTTAAGGTCAAAGTAATCCAGGTTATCCAATATCCGGTTCAGGCTCACACCATTTTCGCGCGCATAACGCTGAATAGATCCCATTGGGAAATCGTTATGATCAACCAAAGTACGCCAATCGCTAAAGGCCGGGTTACCGGCGGTACATACCGTTATCCGGTGATCTAAACTGGCTAATATCAACGAAAAATACCCGCCCATGCTACCACCATTGGAGTAAATAGATTTAGAATCAAACTCGGGGCGGCTAAATATAAAATCGACCGCGCGCACGCAATCCATTATGGCACCGCGCAATATGTATTTGTTTTTATCGAGGATGTTGTAGGTCAAAAACTCTTCGCGACCAATGCTCAATACATCGTTACTGTTACCCTGCCCGCGAATGTTTAAAGCAATAGCGGCAAAATCGGGCATATCATGAAACGGTTTCTGATCGGCACCATATCCCGGCAAGGCTAAATAAACGGGGAATTTTTGATTGGCGCGCCTGTCTTTAGGTAAAGTTAACCAGCCACGAACCGTTAGGTTTCCGATCGATTGCATTTCGATCAGATAAACCTGATCGTTGCCACGAGACAGTTCCGGCTTTTCTATCATTTTGAATTTAGGGTCAACCTTGGCTAAGTCTTCCTTCGCGGCCGACCAAAACTCGTGGAAATTAGCAGGTGCCGGATGCGGCGAATGGATATCAAAAATATCGACCCCCATTACCCGGCGAACGGTATCATCATAATCGGGCGTGTTGATGATAAAGTTAACCTTATAAAAACCTACGGATTGGGTAGGTAAATTCATTTTCACCTGTTTACTGGCCTTGCCCTGCAAAGTTACCGCCAGTGAAGTAAGGGATAATACCTTATCGTCCATCGTAGTGATCTGGCAGGCAACACGGCCACTTTGTTGGGTGGTGAAATTGTTTTTAAGATCGAGATTATAATAGATATTGCTGCTGCTCTTAAAGGTAGCATCTTTATTACCGGGGCGCTCAATTAAACTTATGGTTTCGTCTTCGGAGATATGAGCAGCAACTTGCTTAACCGGATCGGCATCAACACTGAAATTTGTTTTTACGGTATCGCGATAGCCATACGTTTTGATAATGATATTACCCTTATACTGCCCGCTTTTTTGTGTGGGCAAGTTGATACGCACATCACTTGTAACAGCATTAGGCGCCAAACGCACAGCTATTGATGTTAAAGAAACGAATTTATCGTCCATTGTTCTTACCTCAAAACCGAGGTTGCCATTTTGCTGTACGTCAAAATTATTCTTCAGATCAAAGGTGTAATAAATAATATTTTTACTGTTAAATACAGCATCCTTTGCTCCAGGATGTAATTTGATACCAATTTTCCCCTTTTCGCCAGATTCGGTACTGGTGCCCATATTATCAACATCAACTCCAAAATCGCGGGTGATGGTATCTTTAAAAGTAGTCAGGTTCAATATGAATGTAGCCTTAAAATAGCCGCCCTTTTGCAAAGGCAAATTCATTCTGAATTTTTGCGCCGTTTGGGATGCCATGCGTACAGCAGCGGTAGTGATAGAAATATGATCGCCGCTTTTAGTGGTAACCGCGCAGGTAACTGTTCCTTTTTGTAAAACCGAGGTATTGTTCTTCAGATCAACATCATAATAAATGGTGCTGTTCCTTTTAAAAATAGAACCTTTAGAACCAGAATGCGCCGCAAACCCTACCGGGTTTGAATTGAACCTGGTACCATTGCCTGCATCATCTTTAAGTACCTCTTCCTTTTCGACAGCAGGGGTTGGGGCAGCAGGAAGAGGATTATTAGCATAAGTATTATTATCCGCAGTGATTGTTTCTACCTTCTTTTTAGAAGTAGTACGGCCTCGTTTGGTAACTGGAGATCTAAGGGGTACAGCTTTAGTAATTGCAGCGGCAGTTGCGGTTGCCGCGGTTGTAACTTCTGCCTGTTTATAGGTACCGCCATCGGTAAGTGCAACAACCCTGTTATACATATCAAAATTGGTGTATAACCATTTACCTTTAAAGTTGCCTAAACTTTGATCTATCTCGTGACCTAAGTTTGAATAGATAAACATTTGCTTATCGCCTACCAAATTATTATAAGCTACGAGTTCCGTATTTGGCGGAGCAAAATTATCAAGCAAACCTATAGCCATTATACTTTTGGCCTTAACGGCAGGCATAAAGTTTTTCAGGTCGAAATAATCCAGGGTTTTTAGTACTGATGCCATTGGCAAGCCATTCGCCTTTGCGTACCTCTCAATATTAGTCATCGGGAAGGTACCATCGCCAACGGCCCACCGCCAGTCGGAAAATGTAGGATTATCAGCAATAACCAATGCAACCCGCGAATCTAATCCGGCTAAAACATACGATAAATAGGCCCCCATACTACCGCCGGTTACGCAAATAGCTTTCGGATCAAAATCTTTATTACTAACTATAAAATCGATCATTCGCTCGCAATCCATAATTACGCCGCGTAAAATGTATTGCGTTTTGCTTTGGATGCCATAGGTAATAAAATCATCTTTAGCCGGAGCAATTACATCCCTACTGATACCCTGCCCGCGTACATCAAGCGCCAAACAGGCAAAATGAGGCACACCGGGGATAGGCGATAACTCGGCACCATAACCGGGAAGCACTAAATAAACAGGTAACTTCTCTTGCGGTAATTTATCTTTAGGCATAGTTAACCATCCGCGGATAGTGATATTACCCAATGATTGCATTTCTACCTGATATACCCTGTAATCAGCTTGATCCAGCTCAGGCTTTTCGGTTACTTTATAATGCGCCGGTACTTGAGCCAATTGAGCTTTTGCAGTTTTCCAGAACAGGTTAAAATCGGCAGGTTTAGGATGATTAGATCTGATCATGTTTATCCCAACACCAAATACCCTGCGGATGGTATCATCATAATCATTCAGGTTAACCGAAAAACTAACCTTGTAAAACCCTGGTTTTTGACCCGGCATTCGTAAGGTAACCGTTTGTGTTGTGTTTGCATTCAGCTTTACCGGCATTGAGCTTTGCGCTATGAAAACCCCATGCGGTGTTTTGATGAGGTAAGATAACTTGCCTTGCTGTGTACGGTTAAAGTTATTCTGCATTTCAAACTCGTATGCAACTGTGGAGTCGGGTTTAAAAATGGCATCCTTACTTAGGGCCATTTCTTTAACTACAACATCGCCACCACCCTTTTGTGCAAATAGCTTATTACCAGCACATACGTGTACGGTAAGCATAAGTATTAAAAGGATGGTATGTTTAAATGTCATTTTCAGTATTAGTTAGCCTTTAAAAGGGTGGAATCATTGTCGGGATTTCTTTTGGGATTTTTCACCAAAAAGTCTGACTGGCGTATGTAATGATTAACCGGCTCCTCTATATTCTTAAACAATAGAATAGCGATACCATTCAGAGCAATAAACAGATAAAGCAGGTTCAATTGTTCATATTGAAAAGGCGAGATCCAATCAACGCCCCATTTATCATATAAATTGAAAACAGCATCGTTTAACCAGTTCACCGAAAAATTGAGCATATTGTACATGTAACCTAAGTGAATCAGGTAAAATATGTACGAGCTTTTGCCCAGTAATTCTACAAACTTATTAGCCAGTATACCTTTCAAAATTGTGCCATTCTCGGTTATCAAACCATAAAAAAAGATGGTGATGGATACAGCCAGCAAGTAATTATTGGTGATGATGCCCAGCGGATGTTGCTGTCCAAATTCGTTACCGGGAAGTATTGGCAGTATGGACATGATCCAGATGCAGACAAAAATGAGTACAAAACCCAGGTAGGTAAATTTAAATTTATTGGTACGGACCAACCCGTTTTTCTTGATATATAACGCTAATAATATACCCGCAAAAAACTCAAAACAACGCCCTAAAAAGGTAAAGAGCATCATAAAAGTAAAATTGCCGAAGAAGCCATAGAAATTAACATTCCGGAATATGAGCACCAGCAAAGCACCTGTACCGGTAATTACAAAGGGCTGCAACCATGATTTACCATACTTTTTAGCGAAGTAAAACATAAATGGCGCGGAGAAATAAAAGCATTCTTCAACCGTAAGCGACCAGCCTTGCGCGATACCTGTAAACTTTAACCCATCAAAAAAACCACGTAAAAAAACGATGTTCATGATGAAGGCTACAACAGGTTGCAAGCCACCAACCATGGCCGGGATATGCGTAAAGGCGTAGTAGATGAATGCCCCAATAGTTAAAATGGAGTACATGGGATAAATGCGGGCTACCCGGTTTTTGAGGTACTTTTTAAACCACAATTTATCTAAAGAAAAACTATCGTAATAACGGAAAGCGATCAAAAAACCTGAAAGGACAAAGAAGATGGTTACCCCAATGTGGAATTCGCGAAAAAAACGTTGCCCACTTTGGGGAAGATATTCATCAAAAACATACCCAAAGTGTGAAATAAATACCAGATATGCCGCCAAAGCACGCACACCCGTTAAGGCAGGAATATAGTTCTGTAACGTTTTTTGCGACAAAGCTTTGTATAATTTAATTTCAAATACTAATAAATTATGTTGTTAAATGCACAAAGCCAGTGCCACTAATCGTACTACAATAAGGCCGAGCCTTGAACTATTCCGCGCTTGCGGATGGTTTCGTCAATAAAATATTGGATCTCCGATTTTTTAAGGTCCCAGTTTGGCGCGATCAGAAGCTCACGATCTGACAAACCGAATAACCTTTGGATCACAATATCCGGGCGGACCAAGGGAAGCAGTTCGCATAAAAAATCGGCATACTCTGGCAAACTGAATAACTTGAATGGTTCTCGTTTATATTTCACGCCCATTATAGAGCCTTCAACAATATGCAGGTGATGGAACTTGACGAACTTGATATGCGGAAAACGGTTGATCTCGTCGGCATAAGCGAGCATCATTTCTTTAGTTTCCCAGGGGAAACCGAATATGGTATGCACACAAACATCAAGCTTGGAGTTTTCCAGCATAGCTAAAGCTTTGATCAGTTCATCGTGTGTACAGCCGCGGTTGATCTGCCCGAGGGTATCGTTGTAGATGCTTTCCATCCCCATTTCCAGATCAACATCAAAACGATCGGTATAGCTTTCTAACAGGGCTATCTTTTCCATATCAATACAATCGGGGCGGGTGCCTACAGACAGGCCTACAATGTTTTCGGGTTCAATGCTCAGGGCCTCATCATACAGCATCTTTAAATAATGCGTGGGCGCGTAGGTATTGGTATTGGGCTGAAAGTAAATGATGAATTTATCGGCACGGTTACCTTTGCGGGCGCGCTCCATACCTTTAATCACCTGCTCGCGGATGGATGGGTTTTCGCGTGAAACCGATGGAGTGAACGAATCAACATTGCAATAGGTGCAGCCGCCAAAGCCTTTGGAGCCATCGCGGTTGGGGCAGGTAAAGCCGCCATCAACTATTACCTTAAACACACGCTGTCCATCATACTTTTCACGTAGCCAGGCCCCGTAATTGTTATAACTTTTAAAACCAGGCGGCGTTGCTGTTAATTCGTTTTGCATTGCTGCAAAGATAGGGAATAAGAAGCAAGAATTAAGAACAAGATGCAGGAATCAAGATGCAAGAATCAAGACAAAAACTTTAACAGACTTGATTATCAGTTACTATCTTGATTCTTGCATCTTGATTCTTGATTCTCAAACCTGATTCTAATTCGGGTATTTTAGTTAATTTTGTTCAATAACCATTTATATCCATGGAAAACTCCAGTCCATATATACCGCAAAATAAAATTCGCTTTGTAACGGCTACTTCTTTGTTTGACGGGCACGATGCTACCATTAATATTATGCGCCGCATTTTGCAATCATCGGGTGTAGAGGTGATCCATTTGGGACACAACCGATCTGTTGACGAGGTGGTGAATTGCGCTATACAGGAGGATGTTCAGGGTATTGCCTTAACATCATACCAGGGCGGGCACATTGAGTATTTTAAATACATGTATGATTTGCTGCAGGAGAAAGGCGCCGGCCATATCAAAATATTTGGCGGTGGTGGTGGGGTTATACTTCCGTATGAAATTAAAGAGCTGATGGATTACGGTATCGCGCGCATCTATTCGCCGGATGATGGCCGCCACATGGGTTTGCAGGGGATGATTGATGATATGATGCGCCAATGCGACCGGCCTATCACATCCCATTTAAATGGCGAGATCAAATACCTGCACGAAAAGAATAACAAAGCCATTGCAACGGCAATAAGTGTGGTAGAGAATTATCCAGCCAACGCGGGTGAGTTTTTAACTGAACTCAAAAAACTCAATACTCAACATATCCCGGTATTGGGTATTACAGGAACTGGTGGCGCGGGTAAATCATCATTAGTAGATGAGTTGGTTCGCCGTTATCTGATGGAGACGGATAAGACCTTAGCTATTATTTCTGTTGATCCATCCAAACGCAAAACAGGCGGTGCCTTATTAGGCGACCGGATCCGGATGAACTCTATTAATAACCCGCGGGTTTATATGCGTTCGCTGGCTACCCGGCAGGCTAACCTTGCTCTATCCAAATACGTTCAAGAGTCTATTGATATCTGTAAGGCCGCGGGTTATGATCTGATCATTGTGGAGACATCGGGCATCGGTCAATCGGATACGATGATCACTGATTATTGCGACCTGTCGCTCTATGTAATGACACCTGAATTTGGCGCGGCAACACAATTGGAAAAGATTGACATGCTGGATTTTGCCGACATTGTAGTACTCAACAAATTCGACAAACGTGGCGCGCTGGATGCTATCCGCGATGTGCGCAAGCAATACAAACGTAATCATAAATTATTTGAGGCTAAAGACGAAGACCTGCCGGTTTTTGGCACTATGGCATCGCAGTTTAATGATCCGGGGATGAACAGTTTGTTTGTGGCGTTGATCAAAACCATCAAAGCTAAAACCGGGATCGATTTTCATACCAAAATGGAATTGGCTGGTGAAGATGTAGATAAGGTATATATTATTCCGCCGGACCGGACCCGCTACCTTGCCGAAATTGCCGAGAGCAGCGCGGCTTATAATGATTGGGTTAATCGACAGTGCAAAATTGCCCAGCAGATGTACCAGGTGAAGGGTGTGATCAGCCTCACCCCAACTCTCTCCAAAGGAGAGGGAGTTAAAAACCAGGACGGGAAAGTTCTCTCCTTTGGAGAGGATTTAGGTGAGGCTCTAAGCGCTTTATATACTCAGCTCGAAGAAAGTTTGGATGGCGAATGCCGCCAGCTTTTGCGTGACTGGCCCAAAACTTTGGAAACTTATAAAGCCGACGAGTTCATTTTTAAGGTTAGGGATAAAGAGATCAGGCAGTCGTTATATTATACCTCGCTTTCACAATCGCGCATTCCTAAAATATCATTGCCCCGATATGAAGCATGGGGAGATATATTGCGCTGGTTGTTAACCGAAAACGTACCGGGCGAGTTCCCTTATGCTGCCGGTGTGTTCCCGCTGAAGCGCGAGGGGGAAGACCCAACCCGTATGTTTGCCGGTGAGGGCGGCCCTGAGCGTACTAATAAACGCTTCCATTATGTATCGCTTGGTCAGCCGGCGCACAGACTGTCAACCGCTTTTGATTCGGTTACGCTTTACGGGGAAGACCCGCATATCCGTCCGGATATTTATGGTAAGATAGGTAACTCTGGTGTGAGTATCGCTACTTTGGATGATGCGAAAAAGCTGTATTCCGGCTTTGATCTGTGCCATGCATCAACATCGGTATCTATGACCATTAATGGCCCCGCACCAATGCTATTGGGCTTCTTTATGAATGCGGCCATTGATCAGCAATGCGAAAAATATATTACAGAGCATAAACTCGAACACCTGGTTGAAGCTAAATTCAAAGAGTTATATGATGATAAAGGCCTGCAAAGGCCTACCTATCAATCCCTAACCGGAACGGAATTACCCGAAGGTAATAATGGCCTCGGCTTGATGCTGTTGGGCCTTACCGGCGACCAGGTTTTGCCTGCTGAGGTTTATGCTAAAATAAAAGCCTATGCCATAGCCACCGTTCGGGGGACTGTTCAGGCGGATATTTTAAAGGAGGACCAAGCTCAGAACACCTGCATCTTTTCTACCGAGTTTGCTTTGCGGATGATGGGCGACATGCAGCAATACTTCATTACCGAAAAGGTGCGCAACTTTTACTCGGTATCCATATCCGGCTATCACATTGCCGAGGCGGGTGCGAATCCTATTACGCAGTTGGCTTTTACTCTTTCAAATGGTTTCACTTACGTGGAATACTACCTGAGCCGTGGTATGCATATTGATGATTTTGCGCCTAACCTCTCGTTCTTCTTTTCCAATGGCATTGATCCGGAATACGCCGTTATTGGGCGTGTGGCAAGGAGAATATGGGCTAAAGCCATCAAGAACAAGTATAAGGGTAACGACAGATCGCAAAAGCTCAAATACCATATTCAAACCAGCGGGCGCTCATTGCATGCGCAGGAGATCGACTTTAACGATATCCGCACTACGCTGCAAGCGCTTTACGCCATTTATGATAATTGCAACAGTCTGCATACCAACGCTTATGATGAAGCCATAACCACACCTACCGAAGAATCTGTTCGCAGGGCGATGGCTATTCAACTCATCATCAACCGGGAATTAGGCCTTGCCAAAAATGAGAACCCGATACAGGGCGCCTTTATTATTGAAGAGCTAACCGACCTGGTAGAGAACGCCGTACTAACCGAATTTAAGCGAATTAATGATCGTGGTGGTGTTTTAGGTGCTATGGAAACCATGTACCAACGTGGTAAGATCCAGGAAGAATCCCTTTACTATGAAACCCTTAAACACACTGGTGAATACCCCATAGTTGGTGTAAATACCTTTTTGAATAAGAACGGCTCACCGACTATTATTCCATCCGAAGTGATACGGGCCACCGAAGAGGAGAAGCAATTTCAGATCAGCGCTTTGGATGCTTTTCAGCAACGCAACAAAACCATCACACCACTGCTACTCAAAACCTTGCAAAAATCTGCTGTTGCCGGGGATAATATATTTGAGCAGCTAATGGAGGTTTGTAAATATTGTTCGTTGGGCCAGATATCGCATGCGCTTTATGAGGTTGGCGGACAGTACAGAAGGAATATGTAGTTGTGATGGAAGATGTGAGAGGTAAGATGGAAAATGTTTATTTTGCAAGTTAGAAACTTGCTGGATGATGCTCACAAGTTATGCTGCGTAAACTTGCGATAGCTGGGTGACAAATTGTTTGTCGCTTTGGTAAAGGGTAGCCCACTCCGGGGCATAAAACAATGGATTTTATATTTCTACAAATAGGTAGCCCTCGTTGAGGGCAGATTGTCCTGAAGTTTAAATCTTTTGAACAAGTGTGGATGTGTACATGATGCTCACAAATTACGCTACGCTAAACTTGCGATAGCTGGGACAAATTGTTTGTCGCTTTGGTAAAGGGTAGCCCACTCCGGGGCATAAAATAAGGAATTTTATATTTCTACAAATAGGTAGCCCTCGCTGAGGGCAGATTGTCCTGAAGTTTAAACCTTTTGAGCACGTGTGGATGTGAGCAGGGAAATAGCTTTTTAACAGGAGGCACCTACGGAGCCAAAAAACTTTGTGAACGTATCTATAAACAGGAAGTTCCTACGGAACTAAGACAGAATTGTGTGCTACTACTCCGTAGGAGTATCCTGTTTATAGAAATATAGTATGGCTAAAATGGCTCCATAGGTGCCTCCTACCCGCTATAAAATATTAAAGCGATTTCACCGAAGATGTGAGATGTAAAACTCTCGTCAATACATCAATCGGATCTGTATGTTAGACTTGCATAGTTCCCGCTCAATTGACACGGAGGCTATTTCTTTTGTCTTGACAGGAGACTACATACGTGTTAGACCATGGATTATTTAGGAATATTGTCATTCCTGCTATAAACTGGGTAAGGTGGATTTTCACCTCTGTTTTATTAAGTTTTACAGAGACTATATAACGCCTTTTTTCTTCTGTAATTTGATTTATATATTCAAATTCCACATCCCAAAAGACAGACCACACTCCGGAAACAACATATCTAATTTCATTAGGGGCTACTTCAGGATGTTGTATAACAAAAATAAGGAAATAATATTAATAACTTAGAGGTCGGTGCCTCGACGATTTATATTTTAATGTTAAGCAAATGAAAAATGTTTACTCAGGTTTTTTGGGTTAAAGGCCATAACAAAGTTGCCCTATAAGAATTGGAGCGTTCATTAATAAGAACGGTATACAAAAGGAAGATATTGTTCAGATATTAATAGATCCCGATGACAGGGAAACAATTTATCTTTTATATTATGCACGCACGGATTTTATGTCGCAACATATAGAATATGTATAATATTTCATAGAGTGTTTGCCCCAACCCATACAGTTATTAACTTTACATAAATGGCAGAAGATAAGAAAAACTCCAAAGAAGCATCTAACATTTCATAGTATTATGAAAGTATCGGTATCTAAAAAGGTGGAGAAGAAGGAAAAACCTAAAACCAAACAAAAACCTAAAAAGTAGCACTATGAATACAATAAAAGGAAAAATTAAAGTAGTTGGATTTGTACTACTTATTATTATAATCATTGTTGCAGTATTTTGGCACTTATATGACCATGAATACCTTTCTGCTGCGCTTCAAGCCCTACCGCTGATACTTGTAATTATCAATAGAAAATACTTGTTAAATAAACTTGGTCTAACACGTATATAGTCTCCTCTTGACACAAAAGAAACAAAAAGTCAAGTCAGCAAAAAGGCTTCTTTGCCGCACGGCCTTGCACACAAGCGGGCAGAACTCACGGGCTTCCTTAGCTTTGCTCTATATCACACAGGCTCGCCCGGGCAAAGCTAAGAGGCCCCTTCTACCGCACCGCCCTACACGTTCTGTCCGCTTTGTCCGAAGCTCCCTTTGCTGACAAAAATCGGGTTCAAATTAAATTTCGGATACCAGTTGGTTATGGGTCGCGTGGAGAAGCCACCGCTCCGCATTTCGAGTACCTCAGTGTGACACCCACCTCTACTTATTTTCGGGTTGGTTAGTTTGATATCTTTAGTTATTTTAATTTATTAAGTTATTGTAACTATTTAATAATCAAATAATTACATCTATTTTTTGATTAGATTTTGTTGGTTTATTTGTACCTTTGTGTTTCTGGATCCCGCGTCTGCGGGATCCCAATTGTCTCACCTAAAAATAAATGAACCGATGAACAATTTTGATGAACTGACTTTACAACAACAACGTTTTTGTGATGAGTATTTGGTGTGCTTTAACGCTTTCCGCGCGGCATTGAGTGCCGGTTATAGTGAGAATACGGCACGCAAGGGTGACATGCTGCACCAGCCTAAGATACAGGCTTACCTGAAGGCCGGCATGGACAAGGCAAGGCAGCGTTTGGAGGTTACCCATGATATGATATTACGCGAACTGGCCAAGATCGCTTTTAGTAATATGGGTAATTATTATGATGATACTGCTACTTTGAAGCCCATGAGCCTACTAACAAGCGATGAGAAAGCGGCTATCAGCCAGTACCAGATCATGGATTCCACTGACGAGTATGGTAACCGGGTTGGTGAGCTGAGCCGGATAAAACTACATAATAAGATGAGCGCTTTGGATAAGATTGCGCGGCATGTGGGGTTTTATGGAGTAGCCAAGAGTAAGGAGCAAGGAGCAAAGATTCAGGGTAAAGTGGCAGAAGTTGTGAGTGGTGAGTTGCCGGTTGTGAGTTTGGGGGAAGAGCAGGAAGCGGGAAGTTTGAAGCAGGAAGCTTTTGAGGAGATTCAAGAATCAGGATGTGAGAATCAGGATGAAGAAGGGTTTGTTGTGAATGGCGAGGGAGAACTTGTTGCTGAGACTGTAATAGCGGATACTTTGACACATGGTGATGAGCCAGGTGCTTTGGAGAGTTCATCTGCAAGGGCTGGAAAAATTCTTACTTTATCCCCCCCGGCCAATGCGCGGGGAGAAATATAGGTACTATTGCATAACCGTAAAACTATAAATAGCACCAAAGGCTAAATAAACTGCAGGCAAATAATTTTTTCACCGACAAAATCACTCCACTCACCGAAAATTGAAAGCCTATCGCCAATTTTACTTTGTACAACCGTAAATGTTAACTTACTTTTGGTTATTAAATTTTCAGGATACAGAACTTACTCAAATGCAAAACGATATAGAACAACAACCAATACCCGGCCGCAACAACGGCAAAGTTATTGCCGGCTTTATTTTACTGGTAATAGGCGGGGGCCTATTGCTGCAACAATTAGGGGCCTACATTTTACCTTATTGGATATTCAGCTGGCCAATGTTTTTAATTGTAATTGGCTTATACAGCGGGGCAAAGCATAACTTCCGCAAACCCATGTCATATATATTATTCATTATAGGAGTGCTATTCCTTCTGGACGATATTTTTCCCGATGTTAATTTTCACCACATGTTTTGGCCAATTCTTATTATTAGCGCAGGTTTGCTGATGATATTGAATCGTAACCACCAGTGGGATAACAAACGCTTTGGCAAAGGTCGCCGTAATCGGTGGAGTGAAAGCGATAAATGGGAGCAAAACCAGCAATACAACTGGGATAAAAAAGTAAATCCCGATAACCCAACCGAGCCTATAATTGAAGAACCTGCTGATACAACATCTTATACCAGTACGGAGCAAACCAAAACAGCTTACGGAAAAACATACAAAGGCTACCCTGTTGAAGATTATTTAGATGCCACTTCCATTTTCGGGAGCGCCAACAAAACCATCTTCACCAAAACCTTTCGCGGCGGCGAGATCGTGAACATCTTCGGTGGTGCCGAAATTGATTTTACCCAAAGCGACATTAGCGGACAGGTAGTGATCGATGTTACCCAGATATTCGGCGGTATAAAACTCTTAGTACCACCACACTGGCACGTAACATCGGATACGGTATCCCTTTTTGCAGGCTTTGATGATAAGCGCAAACAAAAAAACTTAACCGGCGATAAAGTATTGATGATAACCGGTACGTCTATCTTCGCAGGGATCGAGATCCGCAGTTATTAATTTATTAACGAAAACAACCTAACCTTATGAATTGGTACGTAGCAAAAATAGTTTTTCAGATAATAAGTGGCGAGGGTAATCACCAGCCACAGTTTGACGAGCAGTTGCGCCTGGTAAGCGCCGATAACGAAAAGCAAGCTTTTGAAAAAGCCTGCAACATGGGTCGCCAAAATCAGGACAGGTTTGAGAACGTTCAAAAACAAACCGTGCAATGGCAGTTTATTGATGTGGCCGAATTGAACCCGGTGAGTGAATTAACCGACGGTGCCGAACTATACTACAACATTCACGAAGAAGCCGATGCCGAACTATACATCAAATGGACACATCATAAATCGGCCCTATTAAACAATGCCGCGCACGCAACCTGTTAAGCAATAACCTTGGCAAATTACCAGTCTACATACTCAAAAATAAGCATAATATTAGCAACATGCATGCTGGTATGGGCCGCTATGCATGCCTATATTGTTTATAGTTTTGGGTTTAACTGGTATATAGCCGCAACAGACAGCGCCATTTACACCGTATTATTAGCGGCGGCCTGCTGGCTCATTAACAACAATTTACGCTACTATCAGCCAAGTACCAAAGGCTATATCAACCTGGTAGTTTGGTGCGCCGCCTTATCGGGATTATGTATCGCGATAGCCCGCTGGGGTTTACCGTTAATTATTGAGGATAAGGGGTATAAGTATTTCATTTCAAACTCACTCACTATCCGTTTCTTTATTAGTTTTTTAGCGGTGGGGTGCATGGCCATGATAAGCTTTATCTTTTATAGCCAGGTAGATCAAAAGAAAACCGAGAAACGCAAATTTGAAGCCGAGCGCCTTGCCCGCGAAGCGGAACTATATAACCTGCGCCAGCAATTACAGCCACACTTTTTATTCAATAGCCTAAACTCTATCAATGCCTTGATCGGGATCCGCCCGGACGAAGCCCGCAAAATGATACACCAACTCTCCGACTTTTTACGCGGAACATTAAAAAAGGATGATCAGGAGTTGGTTCCTTTGGTTGATGAAATGGCCCATTTGCAATTGTACTTAGATATTGAAAAGGTACGTTTTGGTCATCGTTTGATAACCGAGATCAGTTGTGATAAGAAAAGTAACGAAGCTATATTACCTGCCATGTTATTGCAGCCAATTGTAGAAAATTCTATTAAATTTGGCTTATACGATACCACCGAAGCTGTAACCATAAGCATACGTGCCGAGGTTAGCGATAATTATTTAGTTTTGATGGTACAAAACCCATACGATTCACAAACCACCCGTCCGCGTGCCGGAACAGGTTTTGGCTTAAGCGGAGTACAACGCCGCCTATACCTGCTGTTCGCCCGCAACGATCTGGTTGAAACCCATGCCGAAGACAACACTTATACAACCATTATCAAAATACCCCAGTTAGTAACAAAAACATGAAACGAGCTTTAATTATTGACGACGAACCCCTGGCCCGTTTAATTGTAAGGGAGTATTTGATGGATTACCCACAAATAGAAGTTCTGCAAGAATGTGGCGACGGCTTTGAAGGCGTAAAAGCCATAAACCAATACCAACCCGACCTGATATTTTTGGATGTACAAATGCCCAAAATAAACGGTTTCGAAATGCTTGAGTTGGTTGAGAATCCACCATCGGTAATATTCGCTACCGCTTTTGATGAATATGCTATTAAGGCTTTTGAAACCCATGCTGTTGATTATCTGTTAAAACCATTCAGCAAAGAGCGTTTTGGTAAAGCGGTTGACAAATTCCTTAGTCAATCCACACCTGCGCAGGCACAAAAAATTGCCGATGATATGCTCAACTCAACCGTTGCGGCATCGCCGGCGCAACATGAACGTATTGTGGTTAAAACGGGTACTAAGGTGAAGATCATCCCTGTTCAGGATGTGCAATACCTGGAAGCTGATGATGATTACGTAAGTATCCACACTCAGGAAGGTTCATTCCTCAAAAACAAAACCATGAGCTTCTTTGAGCAAACGCTTGATCCCCGTCAATTTGTCCGCGTACACCGTTCCTACATCTTAGCCGTACAACAGATCACCCGGATTGATCCTTATGAGAAAGACGCGCATATCGCCATCCTAAAATCAGGGGCTAAAATTCCGGTGAGTAAAACTGGTTATGTAAAGTTAAAGGGTGTTTTAGGGATCTAATATCGATAATGTCATTTCGATAGAGCAAGGGCAGGAATTAGCGGTTGCGCGAAAGAGAAATCTTCTGCGATTAGCAAGACGAAGCGAATGATGCAGAAGATTTCTCCTCACCCCAATGCTCTTCCCCATCCCTGTTCGTCGAAATGACATCGAGATTTTTATCCGAACTCAATTTTACAATTCCCCTTCGCGTTTGCGCATAAACCATTCGGTGCTAAGCAAGGCCAGTATTAAAGCAAATACCCACTTCTCATCCACCAGGTCACGGTAGTTTTTATCGTCGTAAACAATGGTTTTGATGTTCTCGTTCTTACGGATCAAGGCCGCCAGTTGGTCTATTTGCGATGGCATTAACATTTGGCCGCCGTTATCTTTAGCCAGGTTATAAAGCAAATGATGGTCGGCAGCGCTTTGGCGGGTTTCTGCATTAAGTGGCTTTACTGCCAGTTGCCCGGTTGCTGTTAACGTTTTGTCGCCCAGTTTGGTGCTCGATGTATAAGTATAATCGTCGGGTGGTAAAGTGCCCGCATCAAGCTGATAGCTCTGCCCGTTCCGGGTAAAAATGAAGCTATAGGTTTTGCCTGATTTACCTTTCAAATCTATTTTGACATCGGGTGTATTGATCAATTCCAAAGCATCATTATACAGCTCAGCATTCAAAATCACATCCTCACTTTCGTCGAATACGTTTTTGGCGGGATACACCCTAAAACGGCTGTAATCGCCTTTAGCGGTTAGGTATTGTACAGATTGGCTGAGTAGTTCGTCAACCGCGTTATAGTTACCATTGGCGGCGTATTCGGCCAGGCGCCATTTCCAGATACCTTCGGCGGTTAATACGGCTATACGGGTTCCGGCATCTTCGCCAAAGGCCAGTAAGGGGTACGATGTTTCTACACTGCCTATCTTTTGCTTTAATAAGACAGACTGGGCAGATGGCGCGCTATAATTCCCGAAAGGGGCCAACAAAGGGGGCAACAAAGCCAACTGCCTGCGGGTTGAATCGCTCAAAGTAAAGGCCGAGAAATCAGGCTTAGGAGCGGCAAAAACCTCCTGCATATCATAACGGGTAACATTGATCTGGATGATCTTCTGCAGTCGGTTTACCTGGTAAATATCAGATTGCGCGCCTACAATGTACCAAAGCGGCATTTTCAATTTAGCCAACTGGCCTTGTAAAGCCGAAGGCATTACCGAGCGGGCGGCAGGTAACTGGTACAATATTACTAAACTGTAACTGCTCAGTTTAGTAAGATCAGCATCGGTAACCAAGCTGGCTTTGATCTCGTAATTACGATTGCTTTCCAGCGATAGTTTAATAGCGCCGATATCCGGATGCGGGCTATTATACAGCAACAGAATCTTTTGCTTCACATCCAACACCTCTACATAAATGGTTTCGGTATTATTAGCTGTGGATATTTCGTTGGCGATAGGTTGCAGACTGATGGTAAATTTGTGAATCCCCTTTCTATCCGCATGCAATTTTAAAGGAATAACCTTACGAAAATCGTTCGCTGCAATAGCAATGGTTTGGTTAGAAATGGATGCGCCATCCTCACTCACATTCATCCTGATATTCTCGCCTTTGCTTTGGTAAGCTTCGGTTAAAACCTCAACTTCAAAATCGTTACCTAAAAAGGCGGTTTTGTTGTAGTTTACATTGCCGATAAGCAAATCGCGCTTAGGTATGGTATCGCCTAAAGCTATGGTATAAATATTGGTCTTTAGATTTTTAGCAACGTATTGCGGACTACTGCCTTTGTTATAAATACCATCGGTAGCTAAAACCAAAGCGCCTATATTTTGATTGGCAAACCGGTCGGTCAATCCCCGGAAGGCGGCCGAGATATCGGTTTGCTTACCATTGAATTTGGTGGACAGGCTATCTTTAAGATCGTTGGAAAAGTTGAACTCGCGAACGTCATAATCGTTACCCAAAGCCTTTTTTAATTCACCCAATTGGTTTACAAATTTGACTGGGTCAAAATCTTTGGGTTTGAATAGCGGGATAGATGATGAATTATCCTGGGCAACCAGCACCAAAGGTTTTTCGGGGCGGCTGCTTACCGATTTGATTAACGGAGATAGCAAAAGCAGCGCAATTACAGCAACAGTAATGGCACGGGCAACGCTCAACAGGTATAAAGCTGTATGGGAAAGATTGATGGGTTTACGGTACAGCAACCATGCATAAACAGCACCAAGGGCCAGGCAGGCTAAAACCCACCATCCCGAAACCGAACCCCAGCTTATAGAAAACAAAAACAGCATATCGTTTTGTAAATATGCTGTTTTTTATTCTAAGTCAATAACCGGCAAAGGGAATTGTATGTTATTTTAATTTGAGCTTCAAGCTGCAGGCATAAGCTACA
This sequence comes from Mucilaginibacter sp., assembly GCF_039921305.1. Lineage (GTDB taxonomy): Bacteria > Bacteroidota > Bacteroidia > Sphingobacteriales > Sphingobacteriaceae > Mucilaginibacter. Next base: position 20,447 of record NZ_JBDSCA010000022.1, on the reverse strand, counting down.
AATTAGGCATGCGACTTGAAGCTTATAGCTTGCGTTCTATTAAAGCATTCCACCGTCAACCGGGATAACCTGGCCGGTGATGTACGATGCCATGTCCGATGCCAGGAACACGCAGCAATTAGCCACATCTTCGGGCTCGCCGCCACGTTTTAGCGGGATACCTGCTTCCCAGCCCTCAACCACTTTAGGGTCTAATACTTCCGTCATTTCTGTTTTGATGAAACCCGGAGCAATTACATTGGTACGAATATTACGTGAGCCTAACTCTTTGGCAATAGATTTTGAGAAACCAATGATACCCGCTTTTGAAGCGGCATAGTTGCTCTGGCCAGCATTACCCTGTACACCCACAACCGAACTCATGTTAATAAACACACCTGTACGGTTTTTCATCATTACCTTAGATGCTACCTTGGTTACGTTAAAAATCGATTTCAGGTTCACGTTCATTACTTCGTCCCAGTTCTCTTCGGTCATGCGCATTAACAGGCCGTCTTTAGTGATACCGGCGTTGTTTACCACGATATGTAAAGTGCCAAAATCGGCAACAATATCGCTGATCAGTTTTTCGGCTTCGTCAAACTTAGAAGCATCAGAGCGGTAGCCTTTTATTTTGGTACCAAAGCTTTGCAGTTCCTGTTCAAGTGCCAGTCCTTTTTCAACCGACGATAAATAGGTAAAGGCAACATTAGCGCCATGTTCAGCAAATTTCTCAGCTATCTTGCGGCCAATGCCTTTTGATGCGCCGGTAATGAGTGCCGTTTTTCCTTCGAGTAATTTCATGTAAAATTAAAATGATTTTAATACAGTCGGCGAAGTTAGAACTTTTTTGAAATTTATTTTAATCGCATGAATAGTAAGATAGCTTGATCTTGCCGCCATTTAACTGTTTTGCTTTTACTTCTTGTGCTGCATCTTCCATAAACAACCACACTTCTTCAAAAAGCAAAACTTCCTGGAAAGATAAGTTATTCATGTATAACGATACATCCGGGCATCCATCATATTCTGACACGATTTCTGTGATGCCATTTTTATAAGTATGTGTCGTAACTATCAGGGGCTGTTTGCGTACAATACTTTTTTTTATAGTAATTTTCGGTTTGCCATATAATCTTTTTAAATAGGTATCGTCATCTTCAAAAAAATAAACTCTTCCTTTATCCATGCTGTCTGAATATCTACTTCTATCTTGTAAGAAGCAGGGCATTGCCGATAAATATCCGCTGAAAACATAACCTTGCTTATTGCCATAACTAACTTTTATCCAATTGCCTTTTAAAGGATAAGGGTGTTTGGTAACCTGGTTTACAAAAGGAACAGTAAATGATTTGGTGGTAACTGCTACATCGATAATTGTAACAGACGCACCATAAGCTATTGTTAACAATTTATCGTTTTTGCCGGGCTCATGTAATAAAGGAATGCCGCTTATATTCCATACATTTAAAACATCGCCTTTTTTAAAAGAATCAGACGAGAATACATTGACGCATTTAAAAAGCAAAATAATCAGGAAGTATTTTTTCATCAGGTTGATAATTGCTGGTTTGAAGATAGTATTTTCCAATTAATAATTTGGCGTATTCTCATTCCATATCCATCCATTAATTTTTTGTTAAATTAATACCTAATATTCAGTTTTTTACTTCGGTATCCGCTATAAAAATTACTACTTTTGCGGCTCTTAAACAACAAATTCATGAGCAGTTCTGTAGCTATCAAAAACGCCCTAATTTCTGTATATTATAAAGACAACCTGGAGCCCATTATTTTGGAGCTTAAACGCCTAGGTGTTAAAATTTATTCAACCGGTGGTACCGAAGATTTTATCCGTGCTTTAGGTGTTGATGTTATAGCCGTAGAAGACCTGACCTCTTATCCATCCATCTTAGGCGGCCGTGTTAAAACCCTGCACCCTAAAGTATTTGGTGGTATTTTAGCCCGCCGCAGTTTTGAAGGCGATCAGCAGCAATTGGCTCAATATGAGATCCCGGAAATTGACCTGGTTATAGTTGACCTATACCCGTTTGAAGAAACCGTAAAATCGGGCGCGGGCCATGATGATGTGATCGAGAAGATAGATATCGGTGGTATCTCGCTTATCCGCGCAGCAGCCAAAAACTATAAAGATGTAACCATCATCGCGTCAAAAGATGATTATGCTGAGTTGGAAAACATCCTGAAAACACAAAACGGCGAAACTACTTTTGATCAGCGCCGCTCACTCGCTAAAAAAGCTTTCAATACATCATCACATTACGATAGCGCTATCTTCAACTACTTTAACCAGGAAGACCCGCAGCCGGTATTTAAACAAAGTATACAACGTAGCCAGGTTTTACGTTATGGCGAAAACCCGCATCAAAAAGGGATTTTTTATGGTAACCTTGATGCCATGTTCACCAAACTGAACGGTAAAGAATTATCATACAATAACTTAGTTGATGTTGACGCCGCCGTTGCTTTGATCGATGAGTTTACAGAGCCAACCATCGCGATACTAAAACACACCAATGCCTGCGGAATTGCTTCGCGCTCATTTATCAAAGAAGCCTGGTTAGATGCTCTGGCTTGCGATCCTGTTTCGGCCTTTGGTGGTGTGATCATCGCTAACGACGAGATCAACGCCGAAACCGCTGCCGAAATAAGCAAATTATTCTTCGAAGTATTAATAGCCCCGGCTTATACTGATGAGGCCTTGGTTTATCTTACTGAAAAGAAAAACCGCATCATCCTGATCCGTAACCCGGTTGAGTTACCTGTTAAGCAATTTAAAACTTTGCTGAACGGTGTTATCGAACAAGATAAAGATTCAACCGTTGAAGGACCGGACCTAATGAAACCAGCTACCACAAAACAACCAACCGAACATGAATTGCGCGACCTGTTTTTTGCTAATAAAGTTGTAAAACATACCAAATCAAACACCATTGTGTTTGCTAAAAACAACACACTGATAGCCAGCGGCGTGGGGCAAACCTCAAGGGTTGATTCGTTAAGGCAAGCTATTGTTAAGGCTGAGGCTTTTGGCTTTGATTTGAAGGGGGCTGTTATGGCATCAGATGCATTTTTCCCATTCAATGATTGTGTAGAAATTGCTGCCGATGCCGGAATTACTGCTATATTGCAACCGGGCGGTTCAATAAAAGATCAGGATTCGATAAAAATGGCCGACGAAAAAGGTATATCTATGGTAATGACCGGGGTGCGCCATTTTAAACATTAATGAGATGTAGATATTTCATTAAAATAGTTTATAAATTACTAATTTGCACTGATATAGATATTACTGAGAATACTTAAACCTACACGCATTACTAAATTGAACTTGTTAAATATGGATTAAACTGTTCATCATGTTCAGTGAAATTCGTGTTAATACGTTCTTATTATTTAACTTTGCAAATTCTTTGAACACAAACGAATATGGGTCTTTTTAATTTTTTCACGCAAGAAATTGCCATTGATTTAGGTACCGCGAATACACTTATTATACATAATGATAAAGTTGTTGTTGATGAACCATCTATAGTAGCCTTTGACCGTACCACCAACAAGGTGATAGCAATAGGGCGCCAGGCCATGCAAATGGAGGGTAAAACACACGATAATATACGTACCGTTCGCCCGCTTAAAGACGGTGTTATAGCCGACTTTAACGCTGCCGAGCACATGATACGCGATATGATCCGCATGATAAACAAAGGCAAGGGTTGGTTCTTCCCGTCGTTACGTATGGTTATCTGTATCCCATCGGGTATTACCGAGGTTGAGAAACGTGCCGTGCGCGATTCAGCCGAGATTGCCGGCGCTAAAGAGGTTTACCTGATACACGAGCCAATGGCTGCGGCCGTAGGTATTGGTATTGATGTGGAAGAGCCTATGGGTAATATGATCATCGATATCGGTGGTGGTACTACCGAGATCGCGGTTATCGCTTTATCGGGTATCGTTTGTGATCAATCTATCCGTGTTGCGGGTGATAACTTTGACAGCGATATTGTTCAATACATCCGTCGCCAGCATAACATTATGATTGGTGACCGTACTGCCGAGAAGATCAAAATTGAAGTTGGTGCAGCTTTACCTGAATTGGCTGAGCCACCTGCTGATTTCGCGGTTCAAGGACGTGATTTGATGACCGGTGTACCTAAACAGATCACCGTATCCTATACCGAAATTGCACATTGCCTGGATAAATCTATTTCGAAAATAGAGGAAGCAATATTAAAGGCCTTAGAGATCACCCCTCCTGAGCTTTCGGCTGATATTTACCAAACAGGTATTTACTTAACCGGTGGTGGTGCGCTGTTGCGTGGTTTAGATAAACGTGTTGCCGCTAAAACAAAATTACCGGTTCACGTTGCCGAAGATCCACTTCGCGCTGTGGTACGTGGTACAGGTATAGCTTTGAAAAATATAGGTAACTTTAAATTTTTAATGCAATAATTTAGTGAGCAATGAATAGTGAGCGGTGAATGGTTTGAAATTCACTACTCACCATTCTCCACTCACCACTCACAACTGACGATATGCGTAACCTTTTGATATTTATCAGCAAGTACAACGCATTCTTCCTGTTTATTATATTTGAGGTTATATCGCTCATATTGCTGCTCAACTATAACTCTTTCCAAAAGGCTTCATATATCACATCCTCAAATGATGTTACGGGTGCCATAAACACTAAAGTTAGCGAGGTTACCGCTTATTTATCATTGGGCCGTGTTAATGATAGCTTAGCACGCGAGAATGCCTTATTGCGCAACCAGTTAAAAACATCTTTTTATATTGACACCCTGGCTAAACGCACCGTTACCGATACGATATATAAACAGCAATACACTTATATCCCCGCCAAGGTAATCAGTAACTCCACTAATAAACATAACAACTACATTACCATTAACCGTGGCAGTAAAGATGGCATAGCTAAAGACATGGGGGTGATATGCAGCTCAGGCGTAGTTGGTTTGGTAGTTAAAACTACCGAGCATTTTTCCAATATACAATCGGTATTAAACGGTAACGCGCGCGTAAGCGCCATGCTGGCTGATACCAAAGAGATAGGTACCTTTACCTGGACAAGTAGCCTCGATCCGCATCAGGGCTTGTTAATGGATGTATCAAACAACGTTAAACCTAAACTGGGTGAGCGGGTGGTAACATCGGGCCAATCATTATACCCAACCGGTATACCTATTGGTAAAATAAGTGACCTACATGCCAAAGAAGGCGGTTTGTTTTTAAATATGTATCTTGAATTGGCCGTTGATTACAGTAAACTGGAATATGTTTACGTGGTGGTAAATAAGTTAGCTAAAGAACAGGCTGAAGTAGAGGCCATGCCAAAGAAGGAGAAGGATGAGTAGAATAATATTGATCAACCTGCTACGGTTTGTGGTGCTGGTATCACTACAGGTGTTTTTGTTGAAGAACATTACACTTTATGATCTGGCTACGCCTTATACCTACATTCTGTTTATATTACTGCTGCCGTTTGAAATACCTAACGTGCTTTTATTCGCCCTCTCGTTTATATTGGGGCTCACTTTAGATGCTTTTTACGATACTCCGGGCCTGCATTCCGCCGCATGTACCTTACTTGCTTTTGTTAGAATATTGTTCATCAACATAACCGTACAAAAAGATGGCTTTGATAATGAGCCCGAACCAACGTTGAGTGTAATGGGTTTCAGGTGGTTTTTTGCCTATGTGCTCATCTTAACACTCATTCATCATTTTTTCCTTTTCAACCTGGAAGTTTTCCGCCTATCCGAAATACAATATACCTTAGGCAGGTTTGCACTAAGTTCAGTTTTTACAGTATTTTTGATCGTGATTTCCGGATTATTGTTTTTCAGGAAAAAGGAACGATAATGAATAATTTTTTTGAACGCCGCTACGTTATTCAGGGTATTTTTATTGTAATGGCTTTGGCTTTGCTAAGCCGTTTATTCTACATTCAGCTCATTGACGATCATTATACCGCATCGGCAAAATACAACGTTTTAAAACGAATAACAATTTTCCCTACCCGTGGGGCAATTTTTGACAGAAACGGCCGTGTACTGGTACGTAACGAGGCCGTTTACGATATCATGGTCATTCCCCGCGAGGTAAAACCATTTGATACATTAAAACTTTGCCAGTTATTAGGTATTGATAAAGCCGGGGTCGAAAAACGTTTAAGAAAAGCATTTACCTATTCAAGAGTACTCCCATCAGCATTCGAAAAGCAATTGCCACTAAGGTCTTACACCGCTTTTTCAGAACTATCATATGAGTTTCGTGGCTTCACTGGAGTGCAGCGCAGCGTACGTACTTATCCCGATTCCGTTGCAGCGCAATTTTTAGGTTATGTTGATGAAGTTAACGACAGGGATATACAGCGCTCTCACGGATATTACAAACGTGGCGATTATATTGGCCGTACCGGTGTTGAACGCGCTTACGAAGATTCGTTACGTGGCCAGCGGGGAGTACAAAACTCTTTAGTAGATTCAAAAGGTGTTGTAAAAGAAAAATACCTTAACGGATTAGAAGATACCGCCGTAGTTGCAGGTGACCCATTGATTTCTTCCCTTGATCTGCGTATCCAAAAATTGGGCGAAAAATTAATGCATAATAAAGTTGGCAGCATAGTAGCTATTGAACCTTCAACCGGCGAAATACTGGCTTTTATAAGCAGCCCTGGATATGACCCTAATCTGATGGTTGGGCGCGCAAGGGGGAATAATTTGGTAGAATTAAGTAAAAACCCATATAATCCATTTTTTGTTAGGCCCATACAGGCTAAATATCCACCGGGCTCATCATTTAAGCCTTTAAGCGCTTTGATCGCTTTACAAGAAGGCATCATCACACCGCAAACTACCTTTACCTGTAACGGCGTTTACTGGGCCGGAAATCACCCGGTTGCCTGTACGCACCACCATGGGGTTACTAATCTTAGTCGTGCGATAGCTGGTTCGTGCAATGTTTATTTTTGTAGCGTTTTTGATGAGTTGATGAACGAAAACGGATCGCAAAACACAAGGCCTAATTTTATCGATTGGAAAGGCAAAGTGAATTTGTTTGGCTTTGGCTCAAAATTAGGTATCGATTTACCGCACGAAAGCAAAGGCTATGTACCCATCCCCGAACGGTACGATAAGGTTTTTCGCGGAAGCAAATGGCGATCAAGTACCTTTATATCATTAGCTATCGGTCAGGGTGAGTTAGAAGCTACTCCATTGCAAATGGCAAATATTGAATGCGTAATTGCCAACCATGGTTATTTTTACAAACCCCATTTAATTAAGGCAGTTGGCGATAAGCAGGTAATCAGGAAAGAGTTTAAGGTGCAGAATAATGTGGGGATTGATCAGAAATATTTTGAACCTGTAATTGATGGCATGCAAGAGGTGGTTGAAGGCGGTACTGCCGCGGCTTCAAAAATACCAGGTATTATTATGTGTGGTAAAACGGGTACGGCTCAAAATAATCACGGTAAAAATCACTCCATTTTTGTAGCCTTTGCACCGCGCGATAACCCTAAAATAGCGATAGCTGTTATAGTTGAAAACTCGGGCCAGGGTGCAGAATGGGCCGCCCCTATTGCCAGCTATATGGTCGAAAAATATTTGAAAGATACCACAACAACACGGCCATCGGGTAAAACAATAGAATGGTTAAGCGCGCAGAATTTATTGCCTGCTTTGAAAACAGACGCCCCTGTTGCTGATCCCAAAAAAATCATTACCGATTCCTTAAAAAAAGTACAAACAGATAGCACAAAGCAAATAAAAAGTGCATCGCGTAAAGCAAAACGCGATACTAAGAATTTGGTAGCTGTACAAACAAAACGGAAGGAACATGAATAACCAGCGTAGTTTCTTTTTTAATGTGGACTGGATAACGGTGTTAATATACCTTGCCCTGTGCACCATTGGCTGGTTCAATATTCATGCCGCGGTTTATGATGAAACACACCCAAGCATCATTGATCCCGCTACCCAATATGGCAAACAATTTATCTGGATAATTGGTGGTGTTGTTTTGGGCGGTGTTGTACTATTGCTGGATAGCCGCTTTTTTAGCGCCCTTACACCTGTGTTTTACAGTGTTACTTTAGTTTTATTGGTACTTGTACTGGTTGTAGGCCGTAACGTTGGCGGTAATCAGGCCTGGATAGCCATCGGTACGTTCAGGTTGCAGCCATCCGAGTTTGCCAAATATTCTACATGCTTGTTGCTTGCGCGATATTTGAGTAGTGTGAATGTTAAGGTAACGGAGTTAAAATCGTTACTGATAGCATTGATGATCATTTTTGTGCCCATGATCATGATCAAAATGCAACCTGACGATGGCTCAACGCTGGTATTTTGTTCACTCATATTTGTGCTTTACCGGGAAGGCCTATCGGCAAATGTTTTGATACTGGCCGGAATATTTATAGCCTTGTTCATTTTTGGCTTGTTAATGAAGCCTATTTATATTATAGGTGCAATATTAATTATCGCAGGGACGGCAATTGCCATTTTCCGGAGAAATAAGAAAATCATACTGCTTACCAGCGCGGCCATGGTGTTATCCATCGCTTTTATTTTAACGGTTCCGTTTATCTATACCCATATCATTAAAGAACACCAACGCGTGCGTATTGACGAATGGCTGGGCCGCGCCTCAAATTTAAAGGGAGCCGGTTATAATGTTAACCAATCAAAAATAGCTATTGGCTCGGGTAAGCTTTGGGGTAAGGGCTATTTACAAGGCACACAAACCCGCTTTTCGTTTGTACCCGAGCAGAGTACTGATTTCATTTTCTGTACCGTTGGTGAAGAGTGGGGATTTGCAGGATCGGTAACGGTAGTTGGCTTATACCTCTTTTTAATATTACGGATTATTTACCTGGCCGAACGACAGCGTTCCCCTTTCTCGCGGATATATGGATATGGCGTAGCCTGTGTTATATTCTTCCATTTTTTTATCAATATTGGCTTAACTATTGGCGCCGTGCCGGTAATTGGTATCCCACTGCCATTTGTTAGCTATGGCGGTTCTTCATTATGGAGTTTTACCTTGTTACTGTTTACACTCATTAAGTTGGATTCAAACAGAATGGGTGCGATAAACTCGTAAATATTTCGGCGTTATTAAGCGATATTGTCTAAAGTCTCTTATCTGAATACCTGTCTGCCGACAGGCAGACTCAAATCTACTCTCATTTATGACACTCGATTTAACATTAAAGTTTTACTTTTGCGCAAATATTAAAACGAGGAAAGCGGTATGGCAAAAGTGAAAGTTGGCCTGGTGCAAATGAGTTGCACTGCAAGCAAGGCAGATAATCTGGCTAAGGCGATTGCGAAGGTTAGGGAAACAGCAAAAGGTGGTGCGCAGATCATCTGCTTACAGGAGTTATTTACTTCGCTCTACTTTTGCGATGTTGAAGATCATGATAACTTTAGTTTGGCTGAATCTATTCCTGGCCCGTCGACTGATGAGTTATCTAAAGTTGCGGCTGAACTTGGTGTAGTAATTATTGCTTCATTATTTGAGAAACGCGCACAAGGCGTTTACCACAATACTACCGCCGTTTTAGATGCCGATGGCAGCTACTTAGGCAAGTACCGCAAAATGCATATACCGGATGATCCGGGTTTTTACGAAAAATTTTACTTTACCCCCGGCGATTTGGGTTACAAGGTTTTCAAAACCAAATTCGCTACCATAGGTGTATTGATCTGCTGGGATCAATGGTATCCGGAAGCGGCCCGTATTACCGCTTTAATGGGCGCCGAGATCTTATTCTATCCAACCGCCATAGGTTGGGCCTTAACACAGGATGAAACGACCAACGTTGAGCAATACAACGCGTGGCAAACCATACAACGCGGGCACGCTGTTGCTAATGGCGTTCACGTCATCGGCATTAACCGTGTTGGCGAAGAAGCAGGGGTTGAATTTTGGGGTGGTTCTTTTATATCAAACCCCTTTGGTACCATACTTTATCAGGCATCGCATAACAAAGAAGAGAATATCATCCATGAATTGGATCTGAATAAAACGGATTATTATAGGACACATTGGCCTTTTTTACGTGACAGACGCATTGACTCATACCAACCTATAACAAAGAGACTTATCGATAATGATTGATCTGACTAAAACTCCTGCATCACAGGGATTTATTTTTCCTGCCGAATGGGAAAAGCAAAGGGCTATGTGGTTAAGCTGGGTTCACAAAGAGGAATCGTGGCCAGGTAAGATCGAAACTGTTTATCAACCTTATTGCGAGTTTATTAAGGTGGTTTCTACCGGGCAATTGGTGCGTATTAATGTGGTTGATGCTCAAATGGAAATGTTCGCTAAAGAGCAATTAGATAAAGTTGGGGCTGATCTGAATAAGATTGAGTTCTTTCATTTTGCAACCAATGATGCCTGGTGCAGAGATCATGGTCCGGCATTTTTAGTTAACCGTAAAACTAAGGAAAAGGCTATTGTTGATTGGGGATATAATGCATGGGGCGGTAAGTATCCGCCGTTTGATCTGGATGATGTTATCCCGACACAAATCGGGAATCATTTCGGTTTACCAGTGTTTAATCCTGGCATCGTGATGGAAGGTGGCTCGGTTGATTTTAATGGGGCAGGTACCTTATTAACCACTACCGCCTGTCTGTTAAACGAAAACCGTAACCCTAATTTAAATCAGCAGCAGATAGAACGATACCTGCACAATTACTATGGCGTTGAGCAAATATTATGGCTTGGCGATGGTATTGTTGGTGACGATACCGACGGGCATATTGACGATATTACACGTTTTGTAAACAATGATACCGTTGTTACTGTTGTTGAACAGAACAAGAACGATGATAACTACCACTTGCTACAAGAGAATTTAGATACACTTAAAACAATGCGCCTGCTTAACGGCAAGCAACTAAATATTGTGGAATTGCCAATGCCCAAACCGGTAATTTATGATGACCAGCGCTTACCGGCATCGTACGCTAATTTTTATATTAGCAACGCGGCGGTAGTTGTTCCAACCTATCGTGATAAGAATGATGATAAGGCTTTGCAAATATTAGAACAATGCTTTCCCGATAGAAAAGTAGTGGGGATAGATTCTACAGATATTATTTGGGGCCTGGGAAGCTTCCATTGTTTAAGCCAGCAGGAGCCCGAAGTTTAAATCGTTTTGATAACAAGTATTAACTTATATATTAGCATCTTACAATAAAACAAAGCTATGTCGGCATTATATCCATTAAAATTTAAAACCATTTATAAAGATAAAATTTGGGGCGGTCAAAAAATCAAAACCTATTTAGGTAAAGATTTTGGGAACCTGCCAAATTGCGGCGAAACCTGGGAGATATCGGGAGTAAAATCTGATGTATCTGTAGTAAGCAGCGGGGCTTTACAAGGTGAATCTTTAGCGGATATTTTGGAAAAATATAAAGACCAACTGGTTGGTAAAAAGGTTTACGACAGGTTTGGCAACATCTTCCCGTTATTGGTGAAGTTTATTGATGCTAACGATTGGCTTTCCATCCAGGTCCACCCTGATGATGAACTGGCTAAAAAACGCCATAACTCATTCGGTAAAACCGAAATGTGGTATATTATTGAATCGGATCCGGGTTCAACCCTGATCGCTGGCTTTAATCAGGAACTTGACGAGAAGAAGTATCTTGAAAAGTTTAATAGCGGTCATTTAGAAGATATCCTGAATAAGGAAGAAGCTAACGCCGATGATGTTTTCTTTTTACCAGCCGGACGCGTACATACTATAGGTAAAGGATTATTATTAGCCGAAATCCAGCAAACCTCAGACATTACATATCGCATTTATGATTTTGATCGTGTTGATGACAAAGGCAATAAACGGGAGCTACATACAGAAGAAGCCCTTGCTGCTATAGATTACAAACAATACCCCGATTATAAAACCCGATATAACCCTGTTAAAAACGAGGATGTACACTTAGTTACCTGCCCTTACTTCACTACCAATGTGATGGATTTTACTGAAGGAACTACAAAGGATTACTCAAATTTGGATTCGTTTGTAATACATGTTTGCGTTGCCGGTGCCTATACTATTACACATGCCGGTAATACTTATAATGTAAAAATGGGCGAATGCATATTGTTGCCTAACACTGTAAATAACATTATTATTAGCACAACTACCGGTTTCAAAATACTTGAAAGCTATATTGAATAAAATTTATTCGATATAACTAAAAACAGACAGGCCTAACAACGGCATAACGAGCTAAAAACAGAAATCAGGGCAATTCAAAATAAAGAAGGGCAGGTTCAACCGCCCTTCTTTACGTTATGCTGCCAATTGAAATAGCTTCAATAGTTTATCGTAAGAAACTGGTTTTACCACATAATCAGTAATATCAGCAATAGCTTTAGCTCGTTTAATATCCTCATCATTTATAGATGAGCTTACCATATAAACGGTGATCTTTTTACTCAGTTGGGGTTTAATTTTCGCATAATTATCCATAAAATCCCAGCCATCCATTATGGGCATGGTGATATCTAAAAAGATAACATCAGGAAGCTGGTCGTTATTTTCGGGGTTCATTAAAAACTCAATGGCATCTTTACCATTACGGAATTCGATCAAATTAGGGCACAATTGCTTTAAATTGATGAGTTTTTTTATTCCGTATACATAGATCTCGTCATCGTCTACTACGCAAACGGTGTTAATAGGTTTTACAATAGTCATTCGTGTTATAGGGGAATTTATATTAACTTAATTATAAATGTTGTGCCAACATTTACGGTGCTTTCAATTTTAATAGTTCCGCCTAACGACTCTATCTGGTTACGGGTGATAAAGAGACCAATGCCCTTTGCATTGGCGTTTTTATGGAAGGTTTTATACATCCCAAAAACCTTGTCACCGTATTTTTCCAGATCGATGCCGAGGCCATTGTCGGCAAAGGTTAAATAAGTATGCCCAAGTTCCAAATAAGTTTCACAAATTATTTGTGGTTTACGATCGGGATGCCTGTATTTAAGCGCATTAGTTATTAAGTTTAAGAAGATACTTTCAAGGTAAGCTGGCACATAATTTACTGTAGGGCAGCTGGTAAAATCACAACAGATTATAGCGCCCGTTTCGGCCACATTATTATCAATAGCGTTTATGGTATTGTTAAAAAAGTCCTCAAAATGCAACTCCTGCTTTTCGTTTGATATCTCTGTTTGTATCTTAACAATCTGGTTTAAATGCTCAATGGTATTGGCCAGGCTCTCGCTAATGGTGCGGATGTTGTTAAAGATCTCTTTCTGATCCTCAACTTCGCTAACCTCCTCAAATAAATTCACCATAAATTGCAGATTACCTGTATGTGAGCGCAGGTTATGCGATACAATGTGTGCAAAGTTTTGCAGGCGACGATTTTGATCGCTTAACAAATCAACCGAATTATGTAACTCAAGCTCTCTTAATTTAGCTTCGTTAATATTTTGGAATATCCCGCGAAGGGCAATGCATTTACCATGCTCATCAATAATAGGCACACCTTTGGTGCGTATCCATATCACATTATCCTTAGCGGTTTTTATCTGCAATTCCAGATCATATGCTTTGCAATGTTCAATGGCGTTATTAACTGCCGTAGTTATGATATTGCGATAAGGAGGCTCATAAAAGTTGATAGCATTGCTAACATTTATATCAGTATCGTGATCCAACTCATGAATCTCATAAATCTCGGGCGACCAGAAAAGATCATTTGTTTTGGTATCAAATTCCCAGCCGCCGATATGTGCTATTTTGTTGTTTTCGCGTAACTGAATTTCGTTACGCTTAAGTTTGATCTCGTTACGTTTTTTGGTATCAATATCAATAATACCACCAATCATCCGGGTTAGTTCGCCGTCTTTATCTGGCCAGGCCTTACCCGAGCTTTCATACCAGTGATAACCATTGGCTTTGGTAAGCAACCTCAATTCAACTTTGTAAGGAGTATTGGTTTTAAGATGGCTCTGAAATGCATTAAACACCATCTCGCTGTCATGCGGATGAACTATTTTTTGAATAAAAATAAGGTAATTAGATTCCAGCTCGCCGTAGGCATAGCCTAGCAATTCACAAAACTTAGGCGACCACCAAGCCTCATTCGTAGTAATACTACGCTCCCACAAACCTGTATTGGTACTCTCAATCAGGTTATGCAACTGTTGGTTTACCAGGTATTGATCAGCAAGCGCATAAAAGCCCATTGGGTTATCACCAATACTCATGTAAGTTTCATCAGACATACGTTTTCGCAAACCAATAGTATTAACAGCTTGGAGTTAATAATAACGGCTATATTATAATATCTTGTTATAAATTGCAATCAAAACACGATGCCCAATCACCCGCACACATTAACTTTTAAGCATCAATTGGTTATAATCAGAATCAAAAAAAGAATGCAAATAGCATTCAACACTAATCACAATTATTATATGGTTTGGTAAAAATATAAATATTAATGGTAATACAAAAATTACAAAGTGAATTATGCACAAAAAACCCGGGATATACCCGGCTCATTATTAAAGTTTTAGCGGTAACCGATTACAAATTCCCCCTTAACTCTTGTTCGCGTTCAATAGCCTCAAATAAGGCCTTAAAATTACCGGCTCCAAAGGAGCGGGCTCCTTTACGCTGGATGATCTCAAAGAAAACCGTAGGCCGGTCTTCAACCGGTTTGGTAAATATTTGTAATAAGTAACCTTCATCATCCCGGTCAACCAAAATACCTAACTTTTTAAGCGGTTCCAAATCTTCGTCAATATGACCAACACGATCTACCAAGGTATCATAATAAGTTGTTGGAACGGTTAAAAACTCAACACCACGGCTTTGCAATTTGGTTACAGTATCAACAATATCATGCGTTGCCAGGGCTAAATGCTGTACACCTTCGCCTTCGTAAAATTCGAGGTATTCTTCAATCTGGCTTTTCTTTTTGCCCTCCGCAGGTTCATTTATTGGAAACTTAACGTAACCATTTCCATTACTCATTACCTTGCTCATTAAAGCGGAGTATTCTGTTGAAATGGCTTTATCATCAAAGGTGAGGATGTTTTTGAAACCCATTACATCTTCATAAAAATTAACCCACTGGTCCATTTTATGCCAGCCTACGTTACCCACGCAATGATCTACGTAAAGTAAACCTGTTGGCTCGGGATTATAATCCGATGTTATAGCTTTATAGCCGGGTAAAAATGCACCAGTATAGTTTTTGCGCTCAACAAATAAGTGAACGGTTTCGCCATAAAGGTAAATACCGCTGGTACGTACCTCACCATGCTCATCGGCAATAGTTTGCGGCTCTTGAAATATCCTGGCACCCCGACTAACGGTTTGCTCAAAAGCATCATAAGCATCATCAACCCAAAGGGCCAGTATCTTTACACCATCGCCATGTTTTTTAACATGCTCGGCAATCGGGTGATCGGAGTGCAAAGGTGCAGTTAGTACCAAACGTATTTTACCTTGTTGTAAAACGTACGATGCCCTATCCCTAACGCCTGTTTCAGGTCCGGCATAAGCCAGGTTCTGAAAACCGAAAGCCGTTTTATAAAAGTGCGCTGCCTGCTTGGCATTACCTACATAAAACTCTACATAATCTGTCCCGTTAAGGGGAAGAAAATCGTTAGTCTTATTTACCGGTTTATCTATTGTTTGTGTTTCCATAATTAGGTATTAGCTTGTTTGCCAGCTTTTATAATAGTTTTCGTCTTCAATTTTTATGGCTTCTTCGGTTATCATCAAGGGATGAAAGGGGTCTATCATTACAGCCAGTTCTTCTGTCTTTTCTTTCCCGATAGATTTCTCGACAGTACCCGGATGCGGACCATGCGGGATACCACCAGGATGCAGCGTGATCTGTCCTTTTACCACACTCTTACGGCTCATAAAATCGCCATCCACATAGTATAAAACCTCGTCGCTATCCACATTACTGTGGTTATAGGGAGCAGGTATAGAATCAGGGTGATAATCGTACTTGCGCGGCACAAATGAACAGATCACAAAATTATTTCCTTCAAAGGTTTGGTGTACGGGTGGTGGCTGATGTACACGCCCCGTGATCGGCTCAAAATCATGAATAGAAAACGCCCATGGGTAATGGAACCCATCCCAACCAATAAAATCGAATGGGTGGGTACCGTATATGTATGGATAGATCAGTCCTTGCTTTTTGATCAATATTTTAAAATCGCCTTTTTCATCATGGGTAACCAGGTTGATTGGTCGCTTAATATCACGCTCACAATAAGGCGAATGCTCCATTAATTGCCCGTATTGGTTACGGTAACGCTTAGGCGGACGAATTGGGCTAAAACTTTCTACAATGAACAATCGGTTATCTTCACTATCAAACTCCAATTGGTAAATAGTTCCTCTCGGTACAACCAAATAATCTCCGTATTCAAATTTGATCTCACCAAAACCCGTCTTTAATGTACCTGAGCCCACATGAATAAAAATAACCTCGTCAGCCTGGCTATTCTTATAAAAGTAATCCGTCATAGATTTACGCGGAGCGGCCAGAGAGATATGAAGATCTTTATTTACCAACACAGGTTTCCGGCTTTGCAGGTAATCGTCTTCAGGCTTTACATTAAAGCCGATCAGACTGGTGTGTTTAAGATGCTTTTCGCGGGCTATTTTAGGCTCTACCGAATAAGGTTCGCCTAATTCTTTAACGATAGTTGGCGGATAGCAATGATAAACCAGCGAATACAAGCTCGAAAAACCTTCGGTAGAAACCAGTTCCTCGGCGTATAGCTCACCATCGGGCTTCCTGAAAACGGTGTGCCTTTTATGCGGAATGGTACCCAATGTATGGTAAATAGGCATATGCTTTATTTTTAGGTTTAAATAAGTTGATAAGGTTTGAAAGCTAATTGGTGTTACTTTCGGGATAGAAGAGAATTTGCTGATGCTTGAATTGATTTGTAAAGCAACAGCTTACAAGGGTTCAATCCCGAAACAGATCAACAAAAATTATAGCGAATATTGCGCGAAGATAATTTTGGTAAGCATAGCATACCTAAACTCCGATGCCACATTGGTTGCAATGAGCCCTTGTTTAAGATATTGACACTTATTAAAATTCATATATTGGTACAACAAAGTTAGATGGAATTAGTTTATTATGCAAGCATAATTTTTTGAGCCAACTATTGGAATTGATGATTGTAAATTGTTTAAATTTGAGTAACCATTAACCAACAAATTCAACCTGTATGAAACTCGTATCCTATAAAACAGAAGAGCGCGAACACCTGGGTGTTTTTATAAACGGCCATATTTACAACCTGAATAGCTGCGATAAACTGATTCCCGATAATATGCGGGATTTTTTATTTGAGGGCGAGGAGTTAATGGAACACGCCAAGCGCGTTAACGAAGATATCCGATCGGGCAAGATACAGGCCAAAGAGGAGTTTTTTTACGAGGTTATCGCTCCCGTTCCACACCCAACATCTTGCCGGGATGGGTACGCCTTCAGGCAGCACGTGGCCGCGGCACGCCGTAACCGCAGGGTTGATATGATCCCTGAGTTTGACCAATACCCCATATTCTATTTCACCAATCACAACGCCATACAAGGTCCCGGTGATATCGAATGCATGCCCGATCATTTCGAAAAGCTTGATTTTGAACTCGAAGTAGCCGTAGTGCTTAATAAAAAAGGCCGTAACATCCGCGCAAGCGAAGCCGACAGCTATATTGCAGGCTTTATGGTAATGAACGACATGAGCGCACGCACGCTGCAAATGGAAGAGATGCTGCTCAACCTTGGCCCCGCTAAAGGAAAAGATTTTTCTACCGTTATTGGCCCCTGGTTGGTTACTCCCGATGAATTGGAGCAATATAAAATAGCACCAAAAGATGGCCATACCGGTAACGCTTACGATTTGAAAATGAAATGCTGGGTTAATGGCACACAGGTTTCAAACGGATCAATGGCGGATATGGACTGGACCTTCGCCGAAATCATAGAGCGTTGCGCCTACGGTTGCGATGTATTGCCCGGCGATGTAATAGGCTCTGGCACGGTTGGTACCGGATGCTTCTTAGAGTTAAATGGTACCGGCTTATTGAATGATGCCAGCTACAAAACCCAATGGCTTAAAGACGGCGACATAGTAGAAATGGAAATAACAGGCTTAGGTATACTAAGCAACACCATCATCAAAGCCAAAGACGAGTTCTCAATTCTAGACATCAAAAAGGGAAATGAAGTTGGAATGTTGTAAAGTTGAAAGGTTATAAGGTTTATTTTTAATGGCTAAAGTTGATCGTTTTGAAGATTTAGATATTTGGAAATTAGGGGTATCTATCGCGGTGGATGTTTATTTACTTTGTGATAATGAACCGCTAAAATCCGATTGGGGAATGAAAGATCAGATTAGACGAGCAGCGTGTTCAATATCAGACAATATTGCCGAAGGCTTTGAATATAATAACAATCCAGATTTTATCAGATATTTAAAGTATGCAAAAGGTTCTTGTGGCGAATTTAGGAATAAGATAACCATTCTTAGTCTGGCTGGTAAAATCTCCAACGAAACATTTGACACCTTCTACTCCAGAAGTTTTGAACTTTCTTCCAAAATAAAAAGCCTGATAGATTATCTAAAGAAATTCGAAGCTGCTAAAAATACAAATGAAAAAACGAAGCTCCTGGGTAACGTTTAACTTTCCAACCTTCTAACATTACAACAAAAATTGAAAACCGTCAAAGTTGAATCACTATCCATAGCCGAGCTTCATAATTATATAAACCACGCCATCGCCCCAAGGCCGATATGCTTCGCCTCGACCATTGATAGTGCGGGCAATGTTAATTTAAGCCCGTTCAGCTATTTCAATGTATTCAGCGTTAATCCGCCTATTTGTGTGTTTTCACCGTCAAGGCGGGTGCGCGATAATACCACCAAGCACACACTCGAAAACATCCTCGAAGTACCTGAGTGTGTGATCAATATTGTGAACTACGAGATGGTTCAGCAAGCCTCGTTAGCCAGTGTGGAGTATCCCAAAGGCATAAACGAATTTACCAAAGCTGGCTTTACCGAGTTACCTTCCGAGTTAGTTCGCCCGCCAAGAGTTGCCGAATCGCCCATACAATTAGAGTGTGTGGTTAAAGATGTAATATCTTTAGGGGAAGGCCCCGGCTCTGGCAATTTGGTTATTGCCGAGATCAAACGCATCCACTTAAGTGATGACATTCTGGACACCGATGGCAAAATCGTTCAGCATAAAGTTAACCATGTGGCCCGTTTAGGCGGCGATTGGTATTGCCGTGTAACTGCCGATAACTTGTTTAAAGTAGCTAAACCCGTTACCACAATAGGTATTGGCGTTGATGCCCTACCAAAAGCTATCCGTAACTCAAATGTATTAACCGGGAATAACCTTGGCCAATTAGGTAATGTAGAAGCCTTACCATCAGACGAAGAAATAGAAGCTTATAGCCAAACTGATGAGATCAAACAACTGCTTGATGCAACCATCGGCGACAGCCAAACCCGCGATCTTCAATTACATTTAAAAGCCAAACAGTTATTGGATGAAGGTAGAGTAAATGAAGCCTGGAAAGTATTGCTGATATAGCTTACTTTTCCTCTTTCTCCTTCTTCACAATCACAAAAACATCCTCGTTATCCTTCTTCATCAAATATTTCTCGCGGGCAAATTTCTCCAGCTTTTCGCGATTAGAAGTTAACTCATCCAGATCTTTAGAAACCTGGGCGGTTTCTGTCACCAAAAAGTCGCGCTGCTTTTGCAACTCAACCACCTGGTTATGCTTCGTATATTGCGAATACAGATCGTTCTTATCTAAAAACAACAACCAGGCAATAAAAGCGATGGTCACTAAAAAGAACTTATTCTTAAGCAGATCTACAAGCCGTTTCATAGCAACTAAATTAATAATTTATCCGGTTAAAATTATTTCAAAATTGTGAGTTTAGCAACTTGGGGTTATTAACTTGTTAACAGTCAACAAACCCTGACCGTCATTTCGAACGAGGTACGAGAGAGAAATCTTCTGCATGGGACACGATCACTTGCAAAGCCGCGCGCAGAAGATTTATCAATCGTTTCGAAATGACAAAGAGTAAAGGGGGGATATTGTAAGAAACTTTAATACTTTATTTACTCAATCCCATTCAATCCCTCATTCATTCAATCCTTCAATCATTAACAAAGGGGGGGGAATTGTAAGAAAATATTTAGTCCCTGCGGGCCCTACTCCTAAACTCACCATGCTTCTTGGCACCACCACGGCCAGCACTACTGCCGCCGCCACGTGGACCACCGCCGCCACCACCTTTTTTAGCACCGCTACCCTTAGGCGCAGGGCCTAAATGCGGAGCTTTCATTGGGTAAGGATGTGAAT
>NZ_JBDSCA010000021.1:0-152523 GCF_039921305.1 Mucilaginibacter sp. | reverse complement strand
TTTACATCCGCTCTGCATCGGGTATCAACTCAGCCGTTTACAATATCGCGATTACAAAGGCGGGTTCGGCGGTTATAAGCGCCCTGGCCATTGCAGCTGCAACTAACGTAACCGATAATAACGGAATCCTGTTTGGTAGTTCAGCGCCTACAGGGTGGGATGGAAAGGTATTATTTACCAAAAAACTTG
The DNA here is from genome assembly GCF_039921305.1 of Mucilaginibacter sp. Lineage (GTDB taxonomy): Bacteria > Bacteroidota > Bacteroidia > Sphingobacteriales > Sphingobacteriaceae > Mucilaginibacter. Next base: position 152,334 of record NZ_JBDSCA010000021.1, on the reverse strand, counting down.
CGTTGGGCACAGATGGACATATCATGCAGCAATACATGGGCGGCGCTCACGATACGATAATCACTTTTAAAGAGAATAATCTATCAGAAGTATACACAGCAAACACTTATAAAGCAGGCTTGCAGATTTCAAGCGCCACGCCGCATTATGTGTTTAATAATGGTACCTATACCACAACATCGATAACATTCGCGCTTTATGACTACTTACGAATCAAGGTAGTTGGTACCGCGATAACTGTCGAGAAGTCCAGCAATGGCACCTCGTGGACGACGGTTTACACCTTTGCCTATACGCGAACTACAGATTTGTATATTGGGATGTCTGTATATGGGGTGAGTAAGGTTTATGGTGCTAAAGGGTTTAATTTAATATAAAAGCAATGGGCTTACCAGTTCAACTAAGTAAGCCCATTGCTAATACACTAAGCATAGTCATTGGGTAAATTTGAATAGAATATGGGAAAGCTATTGATCAAACCATTGGCGTAAAAACATTACTATAAAAACATCGATTCACAAAACGCCGAAGCATAATATATGGGTATTCCTAAACTTCCTTTTTCATTCCCTGATTTCGTAAAATACCCATTGCAAGCTGTAGTGTATCTTTTATTGGCCTACTTTGTTTTCAAAGAGTTCACCAGGGGGCATGAATGCGATGACTTACGTCAGGCCAATATTGTACTGTCGAAACGGGTTGATAAACTCGAAAAAGACAAAGACGATTTGACATGGGCCGTTGCCGTAAAGTCGGGGGTAATTAATCAATTAAAATCTAAACAAGATAGCATCTCTAAACCATGAAAAAAGCAATCATATGGCTTGTATTAATTGTAATTGGGCTGGGTGCCTATATTTACTACCTGCATACCAAAAACACCGATATAAAGCCTAACCCTATTGAGTTAGCAGCTAAAAAGAATATCCAAACCGAAGCAAAGCAGATCGCCAAAGAAGTAGATAAGAACGGCTTGCAGCATACCATATATAAAATGGTTAAAGAAATAGATCAGGGTGCTGTTGATAAAGTTTCGGCAGACTTATTGGATACCATTGATGCCCTGCATATTGCCATGGATAAAGTAAGACAGATAACCGTAATTAACACCTCGCTATCAATTAAGAATCAGGCTTTGGAGCATAGGGTAAGCGATATGGCAACGGTATATACCCATAAGGATAATTATTTTGATCTGTCTGTGAGTGTCCCCAAAGACAGTAGCATAGCGGCCACATTTAATGCCGGATATGATGCCGATCTGATCACCTCGCAATATGATAAGAAGAGTTGGTTTTTAGGCTCTAAAAGTTCATATATAGATATTTACTCAAATGATCTGAGATTTACAATAAAAGGAGCGCGAACGCTAACCGTAAAGCAGAAAGTTCCTCTGTTTGGATTTCAGATATTAGGGAAAGCAGGATATAACCAACTTTACGGATCAAGTACCGGGACCGGTGCTGCCCTTAGTATTGGTCGGTTTCTATTATCAGGTGACTACAAATATTATATTCAACAAAACAGATGGTATTGGAGCGGAGAAGCCGGATATAGATTGTTTGGTTTTTAGTTACTCTTTTTCTTCGTGTTAAATATATCATCGGCTGCTTGATCCAGTTCGTCCTCTTTCCTTATGTCGTTCAAATAAGCCTGGTGGACAGCCAGGGAAGAATGGCCAAGTAATTCCATTGTTATCATTGGATTGTTAATTTTATCAATTGCCATCCGAGCGAATGTATGCCGCGCGATGTGGGACGATAGTGGTTTTTTAATACCAGCCATAACAGCGAGCACTTTTAGATATCTATTTACTACGCTGGTACAAACTTCCTTATGTCGCAACCTGGCCCTGTCATTTTCAAATTCACTTGCCTTGATATCTGGTACCCACGTAAAGAATGGGAATAGCCTTTGGTGCTTGCCGTTATATTTATCCACTATCGCCATAGCAGCGGGAATAAGTTTGATTGTTAGCACCTTATCAGTCTTGTCGGCCTTATAGGTAAATTTACCGCCAGTAAAGTCACGGCTATGTGCCTGCAATACATCACCTACGCGAATACCTCTTAAATACACCTGCATAATGAACATGTCCCTTGTCGCGGTTAGTAGATCACCATCAGGCAATGACAGGCCCTCCAAAGCTGCAAATTCATTTGGTGTTAACTTTTGCTTAACAATTTTGGCACCAGGTACAGATATTGCCTTCACGTCATCAGATAAAGCAGATTTATCATACCTGGACATGATTTGGCGTAACGTATTAACCTTCTTCTTTACAGTATTTGGATTATTGCCATCGCTTATTAGCGTTACTATTAAATTGTCGAACCATTTCTTATCCATTTGCTGAAGATGAATATCAAGGTTAAGTATTTGACTTTGGAACACTAATATTTTACCATACGTTCCTGATTTCTTTTGAAGCTTCAGCCGAGCCAGTTCAGCATCTAAAATTGATCGTAGTGTAAACTTTTCTGATATTCCGAATACATCAGCAGCATTCCTGTTCCCGCTCTTTATATCATATAGTAAATTTTCAGCCTTTGCATATTCAGATCCGATGTATTCGTTTTTTCTATTGGCTCCCGGCGCATTTCTTTTGATCCTGCCTTTAATGGTATCCCATTCTTCGGGCAAGCACCGCGTTAATACCTTCTTCTTAGCTTTCCTGTTTATGATGTACTGCAACACCACTGGATGTGTACCGTCTGCATATGTTTTTTGCTTATACAATAAGATTTTCAGGCTAATTTGCATGGTGTAAACATTTATAACATTTGGTGTTATCTTGGTGTTAGCAAATGTATTAATTATATGTAGCTACATTTAACTAAAAATATCTTTTTAAACAAAAAAAACCACTATTTGTTAATAGTGGTTTAGTGTAATTAAACTTAAAGTGACCCCTCAGGGATTCGAACCCTGGACCCAATGATTAAGAGTCATTTGCTCTACCAGCTGAGCTAAGGAGTCTGGTGTTTTAAGGACGGCAAATAAACGAATTTTATTTCAAGTCCGAAAGGGGGTAAGACGGAAAGTCCGAAAGTTTTTTCTCGTTTATTTGCCTGTAAATTTTATGCCATCGCATACATCTCTTCGCGTTGCTTTTGTACGGCTTCGTTGTTGATGTATTCATCATAATCCATTAGCTTATCAATAACGCCGCCGGGAGTAAGTTCGATGATACGATTGGCTACGGTTTCGGTTAATTCATGATCGCGTGAAGTGAACAACATTGTACCCCTAAAATCTTTCATGCCGTTGTTTAAGGCGGTAATAGATTCCAGATCGAGGTGATTGGTTGGCTCATCAAATAACAATACGTTAGGCTGTTGAAGCATCATACGGCTAAACATACAACGCATTTTTTCGCCTCCCGAAAGTACGTTACATTTTTTTAGTACTTCCTCACCAGAGAACAACATACGGCCTAAAAAGCCACGGATAAATTGATCATCTTTTTCACCTTCAGAGTATTCACGTAACCAATCTATCAGGTTATCATCCTTGCCATCAAAATAAGCATGGTTATCCATCGGTATATCGGCTGGTTTAATAGTCACACCCCATTTAAACTCGCCCTTAAAGTCTGTATCACGACCGGTTAGTATGTCGTAAAAGGCTGTGGTAGCCAAGCTGTTTTGAGATAGTACGGCAATTTTATCGCCTTTGTTAACCATTAGCCTAACATTAGCAAACAGCACTTCACCATTTAGTTTTTTGCTCAGGTTGTCTATCTGCAATATTTGATCACCCGCTTCGCGCCCCAGGTTGTTGAATATAATTCCAGGATATTTACGTGTAGAAGGCTGGATTTCATCCAGATTGATCTTATCCAAGGCTTTTTTACGACTGGTAGCTTGTTTTGATTTGGAAGCATTGGCGCTAAAGCGGCGGATGAAATCCTGCAATTCTTTAACTTTATCTTCCAGTTTCTTGTTTTGATCAGAACGTTGTTTTAAAGCCAATTGGCTTGATTGATACCAGAATGTGTAATTACCGGTATAAATGGTCATTTTGCTGAAATCAATATCAACAACGTGTGTACAAACGGTATCTAAAAAGTGCCTGTCGTGCGATACCACCAATACAATGGCTTCGTATCCCGCAAGGAAATCTTCTAACCATGCAATTGTGTTTATGTCCAAATCATTGGTTGGCTCATCCAGTAACAAAATATCGGGTTTGCCAAATAAGGCTTGTGCCAATAATACCCGTACTTTTTGGTTACCATCAAGTTCTTTTAATAGTTTGTAATGGGCATCTTCTTTAATACCAAGGTTACTTAATATGGTAGCGGCATTGCTTTCTGCATTCCAGCCATCCATTTCGGCAAACAGGTTTTCAAGTTCGCCGGCACGTTCACCATCTTTATCAGAAAAATCTTCTTTTAAGTATATGGCATCTTTTTCTTTCATAATGGTATACAATTCTTTGTATCCCATTAAAACAGTTTCTATAACCGGAACCTCGTCAAACTCGTAGTGGTTTTGTTTTAAAACAGCCATGCGATCGCCGGGAGAGAAGCTGTAGCTTCCACTGGTAGGGTCAATTTCGCCTGAAAGAATTTTTAAGAATGTTGATTTACCCGCGCCATTGGCACCAATAATGCCATAGCAGTTACCGGGGGTGAACTTTAAATTAACATCTTCAAAAAGGGTGCGTTTACCATAACGCAATGATAAATTAGAAACGGTGATCATGCCGCAAAGATAAGGTTTTTGAGCCTAAAAGCCCAGTGCACAGAAGTTATTGATTAACATATATTATAAATTTGAAACCCGGCTGACTGAACTTGCGTTTAAAGCATATTGTATTATTAAGATGTATTTCCCCAATGCCTCTGAATGATCGGATAAACCTTTTATATTAAGATTTTATCTTAATTAATTATTCTATTTGATGTATTAGTGGAAAATATTAAAGACAAAGACGAGCTTTTGTGGCACATATCCGAAACGATAGGTAAAAGCAAAGTGCTTAAACTAACCGATATACTGTATAACCGGCAATTTGATGTTCGGGATTTGATCGAACTAACTTTTATCCCCGAAAGGGTGATCGCTTTTAGGGCAGCCTGGATATTAGAGAACCTGGTATTGAGTGACCCTGTACGATTTATTGATGACCTTGAATTTTTAATATGCCAATTCCCGAAGGTTAAAAACAAAAGTTGCCAACGGCTTTATGCCAAAATAATTATGCATTTAACGGAGCCTGCTATGGATAAACGTGTAAAACAAAGGCTGGCATGTATTAATATGGATTGCATAGTTGAGCAGTGTTTTGATCTGCTTATTGAGCCTAAAACTCCGGACGCAGTAAAAGCATGTGTTAGCGAAATTTTATTCAATATGCGTTTTAGGCATATCTGGATAGGCGAGGTGCTTACCGAGCAACTAAAGTTGATGATGAACGGTGGTAAACCCAGCATACAGGCCAAAGGGCGCAGGCTGTTGAGCTATTTAGACCACGATAATTAAGAATATTTATTGGTTAACCTGGTGATAATTCAACTTAGCTTCAATAGCCGATGAACTATTATTAGCATAGGTACCAAAGGCATTAACCAAAACGCCTTTAAGGTTGTACTTTGGAGATTCTACCGCGTAAACTATTGACATATCTGAGGGGTTAGACGGGCCCTCGAACCGATAAAATTCATTGATCTTGAAATCATCCGCCGTCATTTGTATGCCTTGGGCTTTATCGTCTATGGTATCGCCTTCAAGGCTTAAATTTGCAGTATATCCTCTTTTAGTAAGATCTTGTATGGCGTCAAGCGCCGATTCGAAATTTTTCATGGCATAGTTGTTTATAGTTTCAAGCGAAATTCGCCTGTTATTTATAACCGCCAGAAAGGGGAGCTTGTTTTAATTATTCAAACAATTTATTACATCGGGGTTGAAATATACCCCGGCGGGTTTATTAAACTCCCGGGGGTATATTAAATGAACTTATGTTATGGCAATACGGTTACTTTGAGTGATGATACCATATCGTTAATACTATGATCGCTTAGGCAGGCATCATCTGCGGTAAGCGTTACGGCTGTGCCACCATAGTTGTTACTGGTGTACAAAACAACTTTCATACCCGGAGGTATTTTGATGGATGATGCATCATCGTTAACACCGCCTTTGGCTACAATATCTGCCATTAAAAAATTGCCTGGATCAAAAGTTGCCTTCCAGCCTGCGTAATTACAGTTTTGATACAGGTAAACATCACCATCACCAGCCTGATACCTGCGGTTTTTTATCCATAGTAAGCGTGCGGTTATTTGTGGTGACGAAGCTATTTTATTGGTACTGATCTCGATGTTTCCGGCAGTAAAGTATTTATCTTGACGGATATCTGTCAAATACAAATACTCGTCTCTAACATAGTCGTCGCCACCTGAGTTGCCCGAGCCTGTGGTACCATCAACCCGGCCGGCATAAATACCACCTGTAACTGTTGCTAAAACAATATCAAAATAAGTATTGGCCAGCTTTGTCATATCGGTAAGTGTGATGCCGTATCGGCCACTGTCATAAGCAATGTACATACCTTCGCTATCATAAGCCGCGTGGTTGCTATCTTCAACCCCGCTTGGCAACTGATAGGCCCATTTCCAGCATGCGGTACCAGAGGCGGAAGTATTGGCGGTGGTATTGGCTTTAAACCAATTAACATTGGCCTGTACTATGGTATCGTATTGCGAAACACGTGATGCAGCATCAGCCAATATAAGGTGGCATTGAATTAACCGAACCATTGCATTGGTGACCATGAATAACTGATTCCACGGTGCAGGCTCGTTGGGTTTATAAGTATTAGGTGAGCCAGGGAAATAGATCAAATGATCAGTACTGCGCACAAAACGTGGAACCAGCCAGTTATCAATAACATAATCTCCCTCTTGAATATATTTCAGGGCTCTTGCTTTATAGGTGGCGCCGTAGCCATGCGGGTCGCCGGTGCTTACGTTGGTATTCCATAAAGCAGAATGTTGTAAAATAAGTTTAGCGCAAAGCGCCATATGCGATATTACATCTCCTGGCTCAACACCGGCCTGTGCCGGACTAACGCCCGCAGCCGAAGATGGCCAAACGGGTTCAATATTCCCTGTCCATACGGTGCGTTGGCCTCCGTTGGCGGCTGAGGCCAGATCATTACGGCCAGCCAGGGCAGCATCGCAAAAATAGATCATACGATCTAAAATAGCCTGATCGCTGGTTGCATCATACATTAATCCGCAGGCTTCTATCTGTTTGCCCGAGTTGCCGAATACCCAAATATTCTGATCATTATGATCTGGCGCGGAAACGCCTGACATGTACGTTTTAAATGATGAGATCTCGTTGGTAGTGAGAGGCCCGTTCAAATTGTCAACCACCATTGATGTGCTTGGATGACTGGCCGTAATATTGTTAATAGCGAATGGATTGGTGGTTTCGGTTGCCGGTAAGGTGTTTTTTTCGCAGCCATACCACACCAGGGTAGAAAGCAGGAGGAGGCCCCCCAACATAATAATTGGTTTTTTCATAATAACAGGATTTTTATTGGTTAGTTGGTTAAATAATTAATCCAAGCTCGGAAGTATATCAATGCGAAAACTAAACGGGTTGAGCTAAATAGTAACCTTTCTTGCCACAATAAATCATTTAATATGAAGAAATAACAAAGCCCATTATATCATATGATGTAGTGGGCTTTAAATAATATTTAATTGTGTGATGATTAGTGGGCTATTTTATCATCCTCATTTAAAAATACAAACTGATTATCAAAACTGTCCAGCTTTATTTTGCTGTCTTTATCAATTTTGCCGGCCAGTATCTGTTTAGATAATTCGTTCAATATTTTTTTCTGTATCACACGTTTTAAAGGCCTTGCGCCATATTGAGGATCATAGCCTAACTGTGCCAACCAATCCAAAGCTTCGTCACTTGCTTCAAGGGTGATACCCATTTCGGCTAAGGTGTTTTGCAGTTGTGTAAATTGCAGTTTCACAATATCACCAATCTCATCGCGACTAAGCGGGGTGAACATGATGATCTCATCAATGCGGTTTAAAAACTCGGGGCGAATGGTTTTGCGCAATAATTCGAATAATTCATTTTTGGTTTTGGCAATCACTTCATCCTTATCCAATTCTTCATAGCTCTGGAAATTTTCCTGGATGATATGCGAACCGATATTGGATGTCATGATGATGATGGTGTTTTTAAAGTTTACCACCCGGCCTTTATTATCAGTTAAACGGCCATCATCTAAAACTTGCAGTAAAATGTTGAACACATCAGGATGTGCTTTCTCGATCTCATCCAATAGCACAACACTATAGGGTTTCCGGCGTACAGCTTCGGTTAATTGCCCGCCTTCATCGTAACCAACATATCCCGGAGGCGCGCCAACCAAACGTGAAACGGAATGGCGCTCCTGGTATTCCGACATGTCAATACGGATCAAGGCCTGCTCATCGTTAAACAAGTATTCGGCCAAGGCTTTGGCTAATTCTGTTTTACCAACACCTGTGGTGCCTAAAAATATGAATGAACCGATAGGCTTGCGTTTATCCTGCAAACCGGCACGGCTGCGGCGTATAGCATCGCTAATGGCTTCAATGGCTTCTTCCTGCCCCGCAACACGTTTGTGTAATTCATCTTCGAGGTTGAGCAACTTTTCGCGCTCGCTCTGGATCATTTTGGAAACAGGGATACCAGTCCAGCGTGCTACAACACCGGCAATATCATCGGCAGTAACCTCCTCTTTCAGCATGCGGGTATCGTCTTTGTTTTCGATCAGGGCGGCTTTAAGTTTTTCAACTTCGTCCTGTGTTTCACGGATCTTTCCGTAGCGTAATTCTGCTACTTTGCCGTAGTCGCCTGCTCGTTCCGCCTGTTCTGCCTCGAGCTTAAAGTTTTCTATCTGCTCAATTTTGTTGTTGATGTTATCAACCGCGTCCTTTTCGCCTTGCCATTTGGCCCGTAGTGAATCCCTGTCGGCCGATAGGTTAGCAATTTCTTCGGCAAGCTCTTTTACCCGTTTGTCGTTATGCTCACGTTTAATGGCTTCGCGCTCAATTTCCAGTTGCATAATGCGGCGTTCCAGTTCATCCACAACTTCGGGAACGGAATCCATTTCAATACGGAGTTTGGATGCAGCTTCATCCATTAAATCGATAGCCTTATCGGGAAGGAACCTGTCTGAGATATAGCGTTGCGACATTTCGACTGATGCGATGATAGCCTCGTCTAGTATGCGCACTTTATGGTGTGCTTCGTACTTCTCTTTCAATCCGCGTAAAATAGATATGGCATCGGCAGTATCAGGCTCATCAACCATTACTTTTTGGAAACGGCGTTCTAAGGCTTTATCTTTTTCAAAATATTTTTGATATTCATTCAAGGTAGTTGCGCCAATGGCTCTTAATTCGCCACGGGCTAAGGCTGGTTTCAGGATGTTTGCAGCATCCATCGCACCTTCGCCACCACCAGCACCAACAAGGGTGTGGATCTCGTCAATAAATAAAACGATCTCACCATCGGCCTGAATCACTTCTTTTACTACCGATTTTAAGCGCTCTTCAAATTCACCTTTGTATTTGGCACCAGCTATTAAGGCACCCATATCCAATGAGTAAACTGTTTTCGATTTCAGGTTTTCGGGCACATCGCCTTTCAATATCCTAAAGGCGATACCTTCGGCAATAGCGGTTTTACCAACACCTGGTTCACCAACCAAAATAGGGTTGTTTTTGGTTCTGCGGGATAGTATCTGTATCACACGGCGTATCTCATCGTCGCGACCAATAACCGGGTCCAATTTGCCCGATTCGGCATATTCATTTAGGTTGCGGGCATATTTATTTAACGCGTTGTAAGTTGCTTCGGCGTTTTGATCAGTCACCTTATTATCGCCTCGCAATTCAACAATAGCTTTCTTAAGGTCTTTTTCGTTCACACCCATATCTTTTAACAGGGTAGCGGGCTTATCGTTAGCGGCCAATATTCCTAACAGGATATGCTCGACAGATACAAAATCATCCTTAAATTCTTTTAAATAATTGGTTGCCTTTTGCAAGGCTGTATTAGCTCCCGATGATAAATAAACGTTGCTTCCGCTTACTTTAGGGAAGCTGGCTATCTGCTGATCTAAAGCTTCGTTTAAACGGTTAATATTTACATTGAGCTTTTTAAGCAGATAGGATATAACATTTTCATCAACAAGTAGCAGGCCCTTTAATATGTGGGCGTTTTCAATTGCCTGCTGCTGGTTACCAGTGACAATTTCGGAAGCTTTTTGAACGGCTTCCTGTGCTTTGATCGTAAAGTTGTTAAAATTCATAGTGATTAGTATTAATCAAACTTAACGCCACGGTGTATAGTCGGCAATAAAGTCAGCGTAAATGAATTTCAAATGACTAATCGTCAACTAATTATTATTTCAAATGCCAATAGGGCAGTATTTACAAATCAACATGCGTATGCAGATCAGGGATGCAAACATTTTTAAATCCTTTATCGTGCAAACGCGCCTCGAAAGCCTGCTGTATGTTGTATTCGCCATGTACTAAAAATATCTGTTTAACTTCTTCCTGTTTTTGGCAATTTAAAAAATGGATCAGGTCATTATAATCGCCATGCGCGCTCATTGAATCGATAGATTGAACATCAGCCTTAACCAAATGCTCTTCTCTGAAAATCCAAACGGTTTTATTCCCGTTCTTTAGTTGCCCGGCTAATGATCTTGGTTCGGCATAGCCAACCATCAGGATGGTGTTTTTGGCATTCCCGATGTTGTTACGGATGTGATGCCTAACCCGGCCCGCCTCGGCCATGCCTGATGAAGAGATGATCACGCAGGGGCGGGGATCATCGTTTAAAGCGATGGATTCTTCGGTAGTATGCACAAATTTCAAGTTTTTAAATTTGAATACGTCATCGTCATGCTTCATTACCTGTTGCACATCTTTGTTTAACAGATCGGTATGATCTTTTAATATCTCTGTCGCTTTTTCGGATAGGGGGCTATCTACATAATAGGCAACATCGGGGAGTTTGTTTTTTTCTTCAAGGTAGTTAAGGGCGTACAATATTTCTTGCGTTCTACCTACACTAAATGCGGGTATAATTACTTTACCGCCACGCAGAATACAAGTTTGATAGATAACCTCGTAAAGTTTTTCTTCAACGGGTTCTAATTCTGAGTGGAGTGAATTACCGTAAGTTGATTCCAACAGAATATAATCAGCCTGTGGGAATACTTTTGGTGATTTTAATAACAGATCGTTATAACGGCCAATATCACCACTAAAGGTTATTTTGGTAAGCTTTGCATCTTCTAAAATAGACAGGTGTATTGCCGCCGCCCCAATAATATGGCCGCTGTCTGTTAGCCTTAAAGTTATACGCGGGCTGATCTCAAAATCGATATCCAGATCAACTATTTTGAATAAGCTTATTGCTTTGACCACATCTTCCTCGGTATACATGGGCTCAATTAATGGCCGGCCATGCTTTTTGTTTTGTTTGTTGGTGTACTCGGCATCCTGGGTTATTATTTTGGATGAATCGGTTAATAGTATTTTGGTAAGCTCTATGGTTGGCGCTGTGCAAAATATCGGGCCTTTATAACCTTCGGCAACAAGCCTTGGAATTAAGCCGGAATGATCGATATGCGCATGCGATAAAACCATGTAGTTTACTTTTTTAGGATTGAAACCGAAGTAATCGTTCATCTCTTCGGTTTCGCTGCCCATACCCTGGAACATACCACAGTCTAACAAAATTTGTTCGCCATTATTTAAAGTGATAAGGTGTTTGCTGCCGGTAACTGTACGGGCTGCACCATGGAAAGATATTTTCATTTAGAATTAGTTATAATTGGTAGCACAACAGTAAGTAGCTAACAAAGTTTAACTAATATGTGTAATAATTATCAGGATTTTACTACGCATTGTTAATCGACGTTTTATATTATAAAGAAATTAATATAACTGGTTTGTTGAGATGATAAAACAACATTATGATTTTGAATGCGGTTTTGCATCATGTGCATATAATATTCATATCTTTAGACGATAGTAATTCAGCCCCGTGAAAATTTATCTGTTAACCCGAACTGATACTAATGCCACTTCAGCATTTAGGGTGTACTATATTCTCGAAAATTTAAGAGCCCTGAAAAAAATAAGTCTTTTTTATTTCGTAGGGGTAGCAGCTATAATAGTTGCAGAATATGCATTCAAGTTAAACCTTGACGGTATAGTTAATATTCCAGGATTTTTAACATCACTGTACTCTACACTATTTATAACGCCATTATTTTATTTGAGTAGTGTGTTGCTCATCAAAAACTTCAAGCCTAAAAAACAATTTTTACGATTAGCGCAAGTTTTGGTCATGCTATTTGCCCTATACTTGATTAGCCGGGGAATGCTCAATACATTTTATGCCATGCATAACCCGCGCAACTCATTAACTATGTACATGATGTGGTTAATTCTGGTTAGTATATTTTTTGTATTTGAGTATTACGAGACAATTTTTATTGTCCTGGTTTTTTTGATAGCTTTTAGTATTTTACTGCCTTATTTTCAATATGATAAGGGCGAAATCATTAAGAACCAGTTTGTGTCGATAACGTTATTGGGCTTGTTCTTTTTTTCATCGCGACATGTATTCTCTTATCGGGCCAACCATTTTATTCAGTTAAAAACGATACAGGAAAAAAACCTGGAGATAGAAAATGCCAATCATTTAAAAGATGAAATATTAGGCATTGTAGCTCACGATCTGCGTAACCCATTGGCTGTTATTGAAGGTGTTTCGACCTTAATGGGAATGGATTTAAACGATACCGACGAAGATGGTAAGGAAAACTTAGCTATGATAAAGGCTTCGTGTGAGAAAGCGAGAAGTATCATAAACGATTTGATAGAAGTTGCACGAAATGACAGCGTGGAAAATTTTGGAGTTGAAGAGGTAGAGCTTAATCATTTTTTAGGCGGCATTGCCAACGAATGGCGACAGAATCGATCTGGGTTGGCGGAGTTGGTTTTTACCGGGACAAAAAGATCTGTTTATACCCACGTTAATAAAGAAAAGATTCAGCGGGTAATGGATAACCTGATCAGTAATGCGATCAAGTTTTCTATCGCGGGTGATAAGATTGAGGTATTGCTGAAGCAGGAAAGTGGTAAATGTATTATTGAGGTGCGAGATCATGGTTTGGGTATTCCGGATGAACTATTGCCTTACGTGTTTGATCGTTTCTCTAAAGCCAGTCGCAAAGGTGTTAGAGGAGAAGATTCCATTGGTATGGGATTAAATATAGCCCGCCAGATTATCAAAAAACATGGCGGCGATATTACCGTAGAAAGTATTGAAAAACAAGGTACAACCTTTATTATCGCGCTTCCTCAATAGTTTTCTTCGGTACCGGCAGGATAAAAACGCTGGTTAAAATTCACCAAAAATAAGGCTGTAGTTGAACGTGTACAAGCGGTATAAAACCAGCGTAAAAAATCATTGTTCACCATTTCTTCGGTCAAATACCCCTGGTCAACAAATACGGCATCCCATTGGCCACCTTGTGCTTTGTGGCAGGTTACGGCATAAGCAAACTTAATTTGCAATGCATTATAATAGGGGTTGGTTTTTAACTCTTCAAACTTTAAGCGCTTATTGGCAATGTGATCGTAATCTTTCATCACCTCTAAATAAAAACGTTTTTGATCGGTGGGCTGCAGTGCCGGTGATTCTGAATAAAGCGTATCCAGCATTACTTTGCAGTTAATACTTAAATTTTCGGCATAATCGGTAAACTCAACTGTGGCATCGGCAAATCTGAAACCGTACATATCCTGAAAGTTGCGGATCTTGGTAATACGTGCAATATCGCCATTGGCAATAAAACCGGTGCTGTTTTCCTCTTCTTCTTTTAGCCAGAAATAGTTATTGCGGACTACCATGATCTGGTCGCCGCCAGTAATTTCTTCATCACGGAACAATATTCTCCCCCGTATTTGTTGATTGTAGAGGTTGGCATTTTTATTAGAACGGCATATTACCAGTGTACGGTCCATGCCATACTTTTTGTAGGCATACTCAAGCCCTTCGTCTAACCTATCGCCGTTAAGGCGGAAAACATCTTTAAAGCCTTTGGTTATGATGTGAGGTATTTCGTTTTTATCATTGCGGATCAGTTCTCTTATCCGGGTAACGTTCATCAATATTCCCGAATCCTTTTCCTGGCGAACCACATCGGTTAATTCAAAAGCGAATACATTGAGGCCGAAGTGATCTTTCAATACCTTTTGCTCCAAAGCCGGACTGTTAACCGAGCCAACAGGGGGGAGTTGGGCGGTATCGCCAACCAAAATTAACTTGCAGTTTTTGGTATTATAAACGTAGCTGATCAGATCTTGCAACAAACTATTACGGTTATTGCCACTTGGTTCGTCGGATATCATGGACGCTTCATCCACAATGAATAGAGTATCGGTAGCCACATTATCTCCGGGCTGAAAAGATTCGTCGATACTCATTGCCGATTTTTTACGGTAAATGCGCTTATGAATAGTAAATGCTTTTTTACCCGCATAGCCCGATATTACTTTGGCGGCACGGCCTGTTGGCGCAAGTAATACGTATTTATAATTATAAGCCCTGAGCGATTTAACCAGCGCGCTTATCACTGTGGTTTTACCTGTACCCGCGTATCCTTTTAATAAAAAGCATTCGTCGCCATCATTGCTTATTAAAAAGCTGTGCAGCTTGCTAAATAGCTCAAGCTGCTGCCCGTTAGGTTGATGAGGGAATGCCTTAGTTAAAATATCCGCGGTAGTATTCACACCTCAAAAATGCGTAAAAAAGGCTTAACGATACCTGTGTTATTTTTTTTACTTTTGCTATATGAGCAAAGGCCGGTATAATTATTACGACCCTGAATACGATCCGAATGTTACCGAAGGCTACGAATTGTTGCTGATGGTAAACGATCAAACGTTTTCGTTCGTGGTTTTGCAAACCGACAGTAAAAGAGTACTGGTTTGGGGCGAAGAATATGATAACGAAGAGCTAAGAGCACCCAGCGACCTGAAAGGTATTTTAACAGCTAAATATATTGATGTTAAAGCGATTGTAACATCCGCTACCTTTACCATTATTCCAAAAGAACTATATAAAGAAAGTGACCTGAGCGAATACGGCAGGTTTTTGACCCTTAAGCCTGGTGATACCTTGCTGGTTAACGAAATAGATGAAGGCAGCATTGTAGTTTTTAAAGTTGATGAAGGGACATTAAAATCGCTTAAAAACAGGGTTGCTCAAAAATCCGTCTTTTTTACCGGGAAAGTATTTGTAGCCGCCATTAGCTTTGGCAGGCATGATAATACTAATTTATATGCCCATATAGAAGGTAACCGCTTACAATTATTGCATTTTAGAAATGGGATGCTGAACTTTTATAACAGTTTTGAGTTTCAAAACCCCGATGAGTTGATGTATTTTATTGTATTAACGGCTAACGAACTGGAGTTGAATTTAGATGAAACCTCGCTTATGCTAAGTGGTGAGGTTAATATATCTGATAAAAAGATCCATCGCGTAAGCGATTTATTGCCCAAGGTTTATTTGAACCAAACCAAGATAGTTTTATTGCCGCAAGGCTTTTTACCCCACCAAATATTATTGCTTTCGGGCCTTACACTATGCGCATCATTGGTGGAAAATTAAAAGGATTAAGGCTCAATACGCCTAAAAATTTACCTGTACGCCCTACAACAGACCTGGCTAAAGAAGCGCTCTTTAATATCCTAAACAATCAGATAGAATTTGATGAGCTAAAGGTGCTTGATCTGTTCAGCGGGACAGGTAATATTTCGCTTGAGTTTGCATCACGGGGTGCAAGCGAAGTGGTTTCGGTTGATAGGAGTGTTCAATGTATCAATTACTTAAAGGATACTTCGCGGCAGCACCGTTTAGAAACTATCAAAACCTTTAAGGCCGATGTTTTTAAATACCTGGAAATGGAAACCGAGCAATATGATCTGATCTTTGCTGATCCGCCTTACGATCTAAACCGCATTCCCGAAATACCTAAGATCGTTTTTGAGAAGCAATTGCTTAACGCTGATGGCTTGTTGATAGTAGAACATCAATCAATGCAGAACCTAAGTCAGCATCCTAATTTTGTTGAGCAGCGAAAATATGGGCATTCGTCATTTTCGTTTTTTAAAAATGCTGACCCATCATAAATTGATTATTACGATAATTTGTATGTAATTTCGGATAAGAATAGCTTAAAATACATTTCATGAAGATCGCACTTTTCCCAGGTTCGTTTGATCCGGTAACCAAAGCCCACGTTGACATACTGAAACGATCTGTTGCCTTGTTTGATAAGATTTACGTAGGCATAGGTATCAATAGCACTAAAAAGGGATTTTTAAGTGTTGAAAAACGCGAACAAATGCTGAGGGCGGTTTTTGAAACCGAACCCAAAGTACATGTAATTGCTTACGAAGGTTTAACCGTAAACTTTTGTAAACAGATAGGGGCGAGCTACATGATCCGGGGGATTCGTACCGTATCCGATTTTGAGTACGAAAAAGCCATAGCTCAAATGAACCACGCGCTCGAGCCGGATATAGAAAGTATTTTCATTGTAAGCAAGCCGGGCTATTCTTCCATCAGCTCAACCATCGTGCGCGAAATTTTGCGCTACAATGGTAATGCCGAGCAGTTTATTCCTAAAGAAGCGCTTCAGTATCTTTAAACAATTCAACTTCTTCCATCACTTGCAAAATAGATGGGAAGGTGTTTTTGGTGATGATATCTGTTTTTTCGCGGGTAAACCAACGGGCATCTGTAATGCCTTCTTCTTTTTGAGGCTTCAGTTTATCCTGGCCGGTAGCCTTCATTTTAAACCAATAGCTTTTTTTGAGTACAACCTCACCTTTGTAAATATAGGCGTGGTAAGTTTTACATATCTTTTTGCCTAATTTTTTAACAGTTATACCGCATTCTTCTTCAACTTCGCGCACGGCGCCTTCTTTTATGCTTTCGCCTTTTTCAATTTTGCCTTTGGGCAGGTCCCACTTATCATTACGGTAAATAAAAAGGTATTCTTTCCGCTCGTTTTTAACTAAACCTCCGGCGGCTTTAATAACCTGCACTGAGTTTAATATCTTTTTGAAAAAGGCTTTAGCATCGCTGCAGACTACAAAAAAATCGTAACCGGGATATTGCTCTAATATAAGTGGATAAATTATTTTCAAATCAAAAGATTGATGGTCAATTTGTTGAAAATTTTTTAAGCTTTCGGGCACCGATTCTGTGATCAAAAGTGTCTTTTGGTTGATATAAATTCTATAGATTTGAGCCATGTTTAATAAAAGTGAGACAGAACAACAAGTTGCAGAATATTTATTGCAAATTAAAGCAATTAAATTACAACCTACTAACCCTTTTACATGGGCATCGGGTTGGAAATCTCCAATTTATTGCGATAATCGTTCCACATTAGCTCATCCGGCTATCCGGACGTATATTCGTCAAAAATTAACCCGTTTAATTCAGGAAGAGTTTGGCTCAATTGCGTGCATTGCAGGGGTAGCAACAGCCGGTATCCCGCAAGGTGTGCTGATAGCTCAGGAAATGGGTTTGCCATTCGCTTACGTTCGTGCTAAGGCCAAAGAACATGGAACTGGTAATTTAATTGAAGGTGACGTATTTCCAGGTCAGCGGGTATTAGTTGTTGAGGATTTGATATCAACTGGTAAAAGCAGTTTACAAGCTGTGGAAGCTTTACGTGCCGCCGGTTGCGATGTTGCCGGTTTGGTAGCCATTTTTACTTATGGCTTTGATGCAGCGGAACAAAACTTTAAAAAGGTAGGGTGTAAATTTGCTACACTATCAAACTATAATGCCTTGATAGCATACGCTGAAGAGCATAATTACATTTCAAAGAGCGATGTTAGCCTGTTACAGCAATGGCGCGAAAATCCGGCACAGTGGGGGCAAGAAATTACTGACACTATATAAGCTATTATAATAATGACCAATTTCGAAAGTAAGGTTACCATTAATAAGCCGATAGCCGATGTGTATCGTTTTTTGGCTGATCTGAACAATCATCAGCAATTAATGCCCGAGAATATTTACAACTGGTCGTCAACAGCTGATGAGGCCCGGTTTACCATCCAAAATATGGCTAAGCTTGCGCTGAAGGTAAACAATAGGGTAGAAAACAAGGAGATACAAATTATCCCTGCAGAAGAAGCCCCATTTGCTTTAGAATTGAAATGGACCTTAGCTGATAATGGCGGCAGCACAACGGCAACTTATCAAATTGAGGCCGATTTAAACATGATGATGAAAATGCTGGTAAGCGGCCCACTGCAAAAGCTGGCCGATAGCGAAACATCACGTTTGGCCGAGGTATTGATATAAATAAAGTCAGTTATATAAATTTATGCTTTGCTAACCCAAATTGGTTAGCATTTTTTTTGATCTTTTTTAAGCTGTGCTTAGCGTATCCTATTAAAAAAATCTATCAATTTGCGCATTATAAATTCAGCTAATAAAACAACTGCTACTAAACCCAATGCTAGTGCTAATGTATCGTTCATAACTTTAATGTTTTATATTAAGAGTTATGCAATTGCGGTGCCAGTATAAAAAATGGCTTAATTAGCTGCGTTTGGGTTGTATTATAAGTTCAATCGGGAATAAATTCCCCAATTGAATTATTTCGTTTAACGATAATTTCCCCAATCGGGATTATTCCCCATTTTTTCGGCCGCCTTTGATCAGGAACATGAATAACAGCAAAAGAAGTATCGCGATGATGATAACCGTGATGATCAGATTACTATTGGCGCTACCTTGAGTTGGAACTGATTTAGGCTTGGTTATTTCTGGCAGTTTTTTAACTATTGTATCGGTTATTACCGGGGCATTCTTTTTAGCAACGGAATCTTTTAAGAAAGCGATGCGGCTAAGCGCAGCAGCGATTTTTTTCGGGATTTCCCTTTCATTGTAATACGCTGCGATCCGGTTTTGTACTTCGATCTCAGCATCAATTCCAGGTTGAGTTTTGGCTAGGTTTAGCGCCTCACTCAAATCTTTATTAGCCATTTCAAAATCTTTGATATCTGATTTGACTGATGATAATGAGATTAAAGAATGAATGATGTTGGCAGTATCCCTCATTTCGCGCGCAAGCGAGTTTGATTGGATATAGAACCATTTGGCCTGTACGTATTTTTTTTGAAGATGATAAACAAAAGCTAAATGATCAAATGTTTCGCGCAAACCCGTGCTATCGCGGAAACGGGAGTAGGTGTGCAGCCCTTTCATGATCAGGCTTATGGCTTCGTTCAGATCTTTAGCGCTTGCTCCCGGAACGGCCAGTTTTAAGGCCGTTTGATTTAGTGAATCAGACTTAACCGTAAATGCTTTCACGTATTGCTCCCGGGTTAAGGTATCTGTGGTAGCTTGTTGGGCAAACAAACCGGTGCTTATTAACATCAGTAATAAAATCGGAAATGTTTTTATCATTTGCAGAGATATTGAAAAAGGTTGAGTTAAAGATATGCTATTTCAAACATTAACTCATAGTTTTCATGATCAGTATTCCCTCACCAGCAAAGCATCGGCAAATTCTTTCAAAATCACCTTTCGCTCATCCGGCAGATTGATCTTTTCAAAACTCAACATCGCTTTTTCGGCATATTGGTTCATTTCGGCTTCGGCCTGCTCACGGATATTGAGTTGATTGTAAATGCTTTTAACTGTTTCTACTTTTTCAGAAGCATCAAAGTCTTCAACCGATAACCATTTGTTAAGTTCGTTCAAGGTATCGCCCTTAGCTAATTCAAGGGCTTTGATTAGCAGGTAGGTTTTTTTGTTGGAAATAATATCGCCACCAACTTGTTTTCCAAACTTTTCCGGGTCACCATAAACATCTAAAATATCATCCTGTAACTGGAATGCAATACCTAACTGTTCGCCAAAGTTGTAAAGCAGGGTTCCTTCGGCATCGTCGGCACCACCAACAAGCGCGCCCATTTTTAGCGCGCCACCAACCAGTACAGCAGTTTTAAGGCGGATCATGTTGATGTACTCGTCAATCCGTACATCGCTGCGGGTTTCAAAGTTCATGTCAATTTGCTGGCCCTCGCAAACGCCTACGGCTGTATCGTTAAACACATCAAGCACCGGGCGTAAAATGTTATCCTTAACCTGCATAATTAGTTTATTGGATTCTACCATCATCACATCTCCCGAAAGGATAGCTACGTTGGCATTCCACTTTTCGTGAACGGTTGGCTTACCACGACGTAAGGGGGCTTTATCCATAATATCATCATGCATCAGGGTAAAGTTGTGGAATACCTCGATAGCCAAAGCAGGAGCAAGGGCCTGCTCCACATCGCCGCCAAACATATCACAAGCCATCAATAGCAGGCATGGGCGCAAGCGTTTACCACCAAGCGACATAATGTAGTTGATAGGTTCATAAAGTTCCACAGGCGAGGCGCCGTAGCTTTTATTACTGATATATTGATTTATAGAATTTTGGAGTTGGACTATCTGCTGCATAAAACTGGCCGGAGCCTTATATTTTCGACAAAAGTAATTATTTAGTATCAAGTAGCGAGTATCAGGCATCAAGATAAAAGAATTACCCAATACTTGCGACTTGATACTAACTACTTGCTACTAACCCGGTATCAGTGTAAAATCAATCTGTTTTTTGGTCAGGTCAACGCTTTTAACTTTGATCTGGACTTCATCACCCAGGCGGTAGGTTTTCTTTTTGCGCTGGCCGATGATGGCGTAGTTCTTCTCATCAAGCGTATAAAAATCATCACTGATATCGCGCAGGCGTATCATGCCCTCGCATTTATTTTCAATGATCTCTACATACATACCCCACTCGGTAACGCCCGAAATGATGCCGGTGAAGATGTTACCAACCTGGTCTTTTAAATACTCAGCCTGTTTGTATTTAACTGATGAACGTTCGGCATCTGCGGCTTTTTTCTCCATTTGTGAGCTATGAATACTCAAAACCTCGTAATGCTCGGCATTAACGGAGCTGCCTCCATTTAAATAATGCTGCAATAAACGGTGCACCATCACATCCGGATAACGGCGGATAGGTGAAGTAAAGTGCGTATAATAATCAAAGGCCAAACCGTAATGGCTGGTTTTTTTTGTTGTGTAAACGGCTTTAGCCATTGAGCGTATGGCCAGTTGGGTTAATACGTTCTGCTCTTTTTTGCCTTCTACATCTTCCATCAAATGGTTTAGGGAACGGGCAATTTCTTTATCGGATTTTGTATTGATCTTGTAGCCAAACCTTGCAGCGAACATAGCGAAGCCTGCCAGCGTTTCTTGTTTAGGCGAATCGTGTGAGCGGTATACAAAAGTGTACTGGTGCTTGCCTTTGCCTTTTTTGGCTATAAATTCGGCAACCTTGCGGTTGGCCAGTAGCATGTAATCTTCAATTAATTTATGGGCATCTTTACGCTCTTTAACGTAAACACCAATCGGCTTACCAGTTTCGTCCAGTTTAAATTTAACTTCTTTTGTTTCAAAGCTGATGGCTCCGTTCTTAAACTTACGGTCGCGTAGTTTGTAAGCTAATTCGTTAAGCAGCGTTATTTCTTTAACATAATCGCCTTCGTTAGTTTCAATAACTTCTTGTACTTCTTCGTAAGTAAAGCGGCGGTCGGAGTGGATCACCGTTTTACCAAACCATTCGTTAATCACGTAAGCATTGGCATCCAGCTCAAACACGGCCGAAAAGCATAGCTTATCTTCATTAGGGCGTAATGAGCATAGGCCGTTTGATAACCTTTCGGGAAGCATCGGGATTACCCGGTCAACCAGATAAACAGATGTACCACGCTCATAAGCCTCTTTATCCAAAGGAGAATCGGGGATGATGTAGTGCGATACATCGGCAATGTGAACGCCAACTTCGAAATTTCCATTATCAAGGTATTTGAATGATATGGCATCATCAAAATCCTTGGCATCAAATGGATCGATAGTGAAAGTCAGGATATTCCTGAAATCACGCCGTTTTGCAATTTCCTGTACGCTTATTACTTCG
Organism: Mucilaginibacter sp.; assembly: GCF_039921305.1. GTDB lineage: Bacteria > Bacteroidota > Bacteroidia > Sphingobacteriales > Sphingobacteriaceae > Mucilaginibacter. Next base: position 130,206 of record NZ_JBDSCA010000021.1, on the reverse strand, counting down.
GGTATGGCGTTAGCTTCTTCTTCTACTTCTTTAGGAAAGGATAGGGGGAAACCGTATTCGGCCAGAATGGCGTTCATTTCGGTGTCGTTCTCGCCCTGTTTACCCAGCACATTTTTAATACGGCCAACCGGGTTTTTAGCTTCTGGTGGCCACTCGGTAATTTCGGCAAGAGCCTTTTCGCCGTTGCGGGCACCGTTTAACTCACCCAGCGGGATAAAGATATCATGCTGCATTTTACGGTCGTCGGGTACAAAAAAAGCAAAGCGTTCGCTTAGTTTTACAATACCCGTAAACTCCATTTTGTGGCGTTTGATGATCTCGATCACCTCGCCCTCTTTACGTTTACCTTTGCTTTTGGCATATACGTAAACCTTAACAATATCACCGTTAAGGGCATTTTTAAGCTTGCGTGGGGCTACGTAAATATCGTTTTCAAACTCATCTTCAACAACAATAAAGGCCGAGCCATCATTGGTTAGGTCAACCTTGCCTTCAACAAAGGTTTTGAGTTCGCGTAGTTTAAATTTACCGGGCGATGTTTCTTGCAAGGTTTGCTTAAAAGCTTCGTCCTTTAATATTTCGCGTATTACTTCTTTTGATTCGGGTTCAAGTATATTCAGTTTTGCAGATACCTGCTTGTGATTTAATTCCTGGTTAGAGTTCTGTTCAAAAACATTGAGTACCAGTTGTGTAAGTACTTGTTTGATAGAATGATTGTGATCTTTTTTAGACATATTTATTATTAAAAAACTAAGGTACAGTATTTATACCTTTTTAATGTAATGCAGTAGGTTAAGTTTACTGGTACGGCTGCATTTTACCGCACGAGCACTGGCAATTGTTATCGCTAACACCCAGTTTTTTTAAAAAGTATTGATAGTAACCGGCACGGTCTGTCATGGCAAAAACGGCTTCGCCTTTGTTACATTCTTCGGCGCCGTTCACAATGTTGATGGTCATGCCAAAGCCTGGGGTGCGGCCCCTGGCCACATCATCAGCATTGGGTTTCCAGTTATCGGCCATTACGTTATGGGCCGATGGTTTGTAGGTTTGTGGTGTCATCCAAAAATAAATAGCCGTTTCAAAGGCCACTACAGCATCAGTAGTGATCAGGTCGGGGTTATTCAGTAGGATGGTTTTATCACCAAAAATACAATCAGAAGCATAACCATAATTGCCGTTATAGCTCAGTTGTAACGGTCCGCGGCCGTAATACAACTTACCTTTAACGGGAGGATAGGTGTCGTTATCCGAAATATAAGGCAATGTAGTATTCAGCTCATGGGTATACATCAAGCCATCGTTGTATTTGCCATTTTCGCCATGGCGGGTTTCGTGCGAGATATGGGCGAGGAATGCCGCCAATTCTTTTTTATTGGTAATGAGGTCTTTTTCGGAGCAAAAATTACCGTAATCAATTTCTACAACACTGTAAGGCTTGGCTTTGGCCCAGTTCTCTTCCCATTCATCATCCTGACGGATCACTTTAGCTATCCCGGTTTTTTTATCGGTACGGGTAAGTTTATAGATGGACACCGAGCGTTTTTCAACTTTTAGTTTGATCTGACCTAATTGCTGCACGGCTTTTACAAAAGCGGCGTAGGTATAAAATTTATCCCGCATGGGGAAGAAGCCGTTAAAATACTTTTCGGTAAAAAAGGAAGTAACCGATGGTTTTTCGGCAAGGGCGGGCGTACTTGTTGAACCGCATTTAAAACTGAGCAGGCTTAGTGATACTAATAATATAGCCGGGAGTTTGGTAACTGATATGATCGATCTCATGGGTAAATGACCGTTGATTGTTTATGATTTATATATGATTACGCTGATTAACCGGGATAACCAGCGTAACAAATTATGGGTATTTATGGGTGTTTTTTATTCTCTAATTTTAGTTACCGCGTAGAGGATGCCGGTATTTGTTAATATTCATTTATCTAATAATCCTAAAAAGGACAACTTGTTTTCATTACATACAATATAATCAAAAAATATCGCAATTCAAAATTAATCCGCAATCAACATCCGATACCGAAATAATTTTCAACATCTGATAAAAACGTCTTAAAATAATATTTATTTGTATTGGCATGAAGATTTATACTAAAACAGGCGATAAAGGACTTACCTCGTTGATAGGCGGCACACGTGTTGCCAAACATCATATCAGGATAGAGAGCTATGGTACTGTTGACGAGTTGAATTCGTACATAGGCCTGATACGTGATCAGGATATTGTTGCGAAGCACAAGGAGGTTTTAAAAGAGGTGCAGGACAGGCTATTTACCATAGGTGCCAGCCTGGCTGCTGATCCGGAGAAATCAAAAATGAAAATTCCGGACCTGCATACCGAAGATATTGAACTTTTGGAGAAGGAAATTGACCGGATGGATACCGAACTACCGCCTTTGCGTCATTTTATTTTGCCGGGTGGGAGCAATGCGGTTTCTTTTTGCCATATTGCGAGATGCGTATGCAGGCGGGCCGAAAGATTATCAGTACACTTAAGCGAAGATAGCTTTGTGGAAGAAAAGGTTATTATATACCTAAACCGCCTGAGCGACTACTTATTTACTCTGGGCCGTAAAATTGGAAACGAGCAGCAAATAGTTGAAAATGAATGGATACCGAGGGTTTAATGGATATTAAAAAAATAATTTGACAATCACATTTAAAATATTATACTTTTGCAAAATTAGGATCTTAAAGAAAAACGTTTAAAAATATGTATTGGACACTTGAATTGGCTTCGCACTTAGAAGATGCGCCATGGCCGGCTACTAAAGATGAGTTAATTGATTACGCAATCCGTTCCGGAGCGCCTGTTGAGGTTATTGAAAACCTGCAAGCCTTAGAGGATGACGGCGAACCGTACGAAAATATAGAGGAAATATGGCCTGATTACCCTACAAAAGATGATTTCTTTTTTAACGAGGATGAATATTAATCGACTGTAATTAACTGATACTTAAAGGCTTCTGCATTGCAGGAGCCTTTGTTGTTTAAAAACCATACAGTTTGCCCTTTTGGAATAATTTTAGTTATATAATTTGTATAATCAAACTTAAAACTTTAAAAAATAACATTATGAGAGGTATATTGTATTTAATCGCGGTAATATTAGTTATATTATGGGTAGCGGGATTTTTATTCCATGGCTTGGGATCATTTGGCGACGGTGGTATCATCCACGTTTTATTAGTGATCGCTATTATCGCGCTTATTTTGGGTGTGATACGCAGAGCGTAATCTGCTGAAGCATAATGAAATTAACAGCCACTTTTTAGTGGCTGTTTTGCTTTAATAGCATTTCGGCAATGATTACATCTTCGGGGAAGGTGATCTTGATATTGGTGTAGCTGCCTTCTATTATATTAATGTTAACGCCCAGGCGCTCAACTACGCTGGCATCATCGGTAAAATCTGAGCTGTACTCTTGTTGGTAAGCCTCTCTTAATAATGAGGATTGGAAGGTTTGGGGTGTTTGAACAAGGTAGATCTCATCGCGCACCAGGGCTGACGAGATGTTATTCTTTACCTGCCGGATTGAATCCCTGCTTTTTACGGCTACAACGGCGTTACCGTATTGTTTGGCATGGATGAAGGATTCGTTTATCACCGTGCCATCCGTTAATGGTCTTACGGCATCCTGCACAGCAATTACTGCATCGGGGTTGCTAATTAACTCCAAGCCATTTTTTACAGATTGAAAACGGGTATCGCCGCCATTAACTAAATGATGTGGTATCCTAAAATCATGATCTTTACAAAGCTCGAGCCAGTAATGATGGTAGTTTGCTGGAAGAACGATGATGATGGCAGGGCGGGAGCGGCTGTTATAAAAAGTCTCGATGGTGTACATTAAAACCGGTTTGCCATTCAATAATAGAAATTGCTTTGGCACGGCAGACTGCATCCGGCTACCCGAACCCCCGGCTACGATGATGGCGTAGTTTGGGTTGGTATCAAGTATCAAGTAGTTAGTATCGAGACTCATTTGCAAAGATTATTTATTGTCTGCTGCGTAAAAGTAAGTCTAACTACTTGATACTAATTACTCGGTACTATATAATTAACATGGCATCGCCGTAGCTGTAGAAACGGTATTTCTCTTTTACGGCAACTTCGTAGGCGTTCATAATATGTTCGTAACCGCCAAATGCACTTACCATCATCAATAAGGTAGATTCTGGTGTGTGGAAATTGGTGATCATGCTGTTGGCTATGCTAAACTCATACGGCGGGAATATGAATTTGCTCGTCCAGTCGTTAGCTGCTTTCAACGTTTTGTTTGCCGATACCGCAGACTCGATAGTGCGCATTGATGTTGTACCTACGGCACAAATGCGGCGTTTTTCTTCGATGGCTTTATTTACAATGTTGGCTTGTTTTTGCTCAATGATGAACTGCTCCGAATCCATTTTGTGTTTGGTTAGGTCTTCAACCTCAACAGGGCGGAATGTACCTAAACCCACGTGTAAGGTAACTTCGGCAAACTCAATACCTTTTAATTCAAGGCGTTTCATTAGCTCGCGGCTAAAGTGCAAGCCAGCGGTAGGGGCCGCAACAGCGCCTTCGTTTTTAGCGAAAACTGTTTGGTAGCGCTCTTTATCCTCTTCGGTAGCTTTACGTTTAATGTATTTAGGAAGCGGGGTTTCGCCCAGGATCTCAACATTACGACGGAACTCCTCGTCGGTACCATCAAATAAGAAACGGATGGTACGGCCGCGTGATGTAGTGTTATCTACAACCTCCGCTATCAGTAAATCATCATCGCCAAAATACAATTTGTTACCTACGCGTATTTTACGGGCCGGATCAACCAAAACATCCCAAAGGCGTAATTCTTTATTTAGTTCGCGAAGTAAAAACACTTCGATGGTAGCACCTGTTTTTTCTTTATTGCCATATAAACGGGCAGGGAAAACTTTGGTGTTGTTGATGATCATCACATCCTTATCATCAAAATAACCCAAAACATCCTTAAATATTTTATGCTCAATTTTTCCTGAATCGCGGTGCAAAACCATTAAACGTGATTCGTCGCGGTTTTCTGATGGTGAATGTGCTATTAACGACTCGGGTAAATTGAATTTAAACTGGGATAATTTCATGTTATAAAAAAATATTTTTCAGGGCGCAAATGTACGAATAATTTATAATTAATAGCGAATTAAGAGTAGCGCAGTAATATGGGGAAATCTGTCAAAAGAAACAAAACAAGGCTGTGAATAAAATGTTTTGAAAATATTTATGGAATAGCGATCTATGTTGCATCTGTTATTAAGATTGGAATTAACCAATACCAAATTACCTAACTTTATTATATATGAAATTACAGTTTAAATTATTATTAGTGACGGTATTTGTACTACTGTTTTGCTCGTTTATTACACTACCAGATAATTTTACCAAATTATTAAACCGGGCAGGTATGACTTTTGAAGCACCTGAAGGCTGGGTGGAAACGCCTGTTATCAATAACAATCAAATGCATTATAATTATGCCATAAAATATCCCGGTAAGGATTTTGAAGTGCGGTACACAGTAAGGCCAATGGATACTTTATTAATGCAATACCAAAAGATGGTACAGCAGCGGGGAACTGTAATGATTCATCCCAATAAATATTTTGGCACGGCGTTGATGGCTACCATGATTAATATATCAAGCGGGGAGAAAGCACCGCAAACGAGGACTTATGACAGTGTTGCTGTTAAAAAAGAATTTAATGCCGATAGGGGGATGTTTGCATTAACCTATACAAAAAAAGATTTTGGCCAGGATTACCGTTTTTGTAATGTAATTGCTTTGCAAAAAGATAATGTAGCTTATGCTTACTGTTTTATTATGTTTAACAACCAGGATGACTTTAAAGCACTTGCACCAGTGGTGTATCATGCTTTAAAGTTTAAATAGTTTTAGTTGTTTATTCGGCTTTTTCTACAACTACGGCAGTACCGTAGGCCAGTACTTCGGTTATGCCTTTCATCACTTCGTTGGCATCATAACGCATATTGATAATGGCATTGGCGCCACGCTCGCGGGCATGTTGTACTAAAAGCTGGAAAGCTTCTTCGCGGGCACGCTCGCATAGTTCTACATAAATTGATAAACGGCCACCGAATAACGATTGGATACCGCCGCCAATATTACCTATTATACTACGGCTGCGCACGGTAATGCCACGCACTACACCTAAGTGTTTGGTAACCTTATACCCGTCTAAACTAATGCTTGTTGTAATTAATGAATAATCCATGATGGTATTTTAATTGATTTGATTTAAATTATTGTACAATATACAATAGAGTATTCAAATTTCAATTTGTTACAGGATATTTCGGATTTGGGATGTTCGATTTCGGATTTTGAAGAAAGATCTCCTTTACTAAATGTTAAAAGTTTTTCATTTCTTTAACAGCTTTTGCTACACCTTTTACAAATAAGTAATTAGCGGTGCCGCCAATGGCCGCGCCAAATATGGGTATTAACCTGCCGGCAGTTTTTGAGCCCATTTTGAGTAAAAGTTTTTCGGCAATTTCTTCAAGCATGGTTTTGGTGATAGCTACACCGGCCTCTACCTTCATGGAGGTGGCTATGATGGACATGAACTCTTCGAAACTGATTTGATAAGTGCCACGTTTGTAATAAATGATGGCCAATGTTACCCTGAATTGCTGGGTAATGTTATTTACCACATCAATAGGCAAGCTTGCTATCATGGTGATAGCTCCGCCACTGCCCGCTATTGCCCCGGTTCCGGCTGCTAAACGGGCGCAATGATTGATGAACCCATCTAAACCACGTTTATCTACACTTTTTTTAATTCCGTATAGGTTGATGTTTTCAAATATCTTTTTAAAGCCATCGTGAGATAGGTTTTGCAACGATTGCCTGATATAGCCGGATGATTGTTTGATAGACAGATTCATGATAGATATCAGTCATATATCGTGCCATAGCTTGGTATAATAAAAGTATGTCATTTCAAAGGAAGGGACGACTGAGAAATCTTCTGCTTGCGATGTATCTACTGTAGACTTATCGTATGCAGATGAACCTTGCAGAAGATTTCTCCCTTCGGTTCGAAATGACATTGCTTTATTTAATTGAAATTAATCCTTTGCAGGCTCTAATCGGGTGCTGATGCTGATGCGGTTCCAGGCGTTTATACTGGTGATCATCACGATGATCTGGGCCAGGTAATGCTCGTCGAATAATTGGGCTGCGCGGTTATAAGTTTCGTCGGATACGCGACCGGTGATCCGTGTTACTTCTTCGGTCAGGGCTAAAATAGCTTCTTCTTCGGGTGTGAAAAAGGTGGTATCATACCATGCGCTCAGGGTTAAAATGCGTTGCAAACTTTCGCCATGGGCCAAAGCATCTTTGGTATGCATGTTAATGCAATAGGCACAGCCATTAATTTGTGAAGCGCGGATCTTGATCAGTTCTTTATGGGTTTTTGTTAGTGGGCTGCTATCAATGTATTGCTCTAAACCCATTAAAGCTTTGTAAGCGGCTGGTTCTACTTTGAAGATGTTAATACGGTTACTCATGATTTCTATGTTTTTGTTGATACAAAGATGGGGGATGATACCCCTTCAAAAAATGAATCATGATTAAGAAATTCGACGTTGGGCTTATACTTTTTTCGCGCGTATCTTACTCAAAAATTGTGGTGTAAAGCCCAGATAGGACGCTATCATATATAAGGGTACCCGTTGCATAAAGCCAGGGAAGGCTTCGCTGAAAAAGCGGTAGCGTTCTTCGTCGGTTTGATCGTATAAAAATTTGGTGCGCCTTTGCCAGGCGGTATACACTCTTTGAAATATGATACGGAAATAACGCTCAAGCTTTGGTACACTGATGTAGAGTTGTTCTAAAGCATCTTTATTGATATAGATAACTTCGGTATCTTCAACCGCCTGAATGTAATATTGGGAAGGTTGGCGGCTGTCAAAACTATCCTGATCGGTTATCCACCAGTTTTCGATAGCGAACTGGGTGATCTGCTCGGTCAGTTTACGATCTACAAAATACAGGCGCAGGCAGCCTTTTACCACGAAATAGTTTGATTTACATACTTTACCGGCTTCAAGCAAAAAGGTTTTCTTTTTAACTTTTTGGATGCTTACCGACTGGTTGATCTGTTCTATTTCATCCGCGGTAAGCGGAGTAAATTTGAGGATGTGCTGGATAAGATTGTTATACATATTTCGGAATTCGGATGTTCGATTTCGGATTGCTTTTTATCATAGTAAATCAAACATCGTGATATCAATGAATAAATCCGAACTTATTCTATATACTCTAAAATATCTCCGGGCTGGCAGTTCAGTATTTTGCAAATGCTTTCGAGCGTTTCTAAGCGTACCGCTTTGGCTTTGCCTGTTTTTAGGATGGAGAGGTTGGCCATCGTAATCCCTACTTTTTCGCTTAGCTCGGTTAAACTCATTTTTCGCCGGGCCATCATCACATCTAAGTTAACTATAATTGGCATGCTTAAACGGTTAGATCTTGCTCCTCTTTTAAAATTTTGCCTTGGTGGAAAGCCCGGAACAGTAGCAAAAATACGAATCCTATGCCAATAATTTTCCACGAATCCCACACATCCCTATTCAGTACAATATCCGAAGTGAAGTAACGATAGAATATAAGCCGCTGACTGTAAATGATAACAATGCTTACTAAAGGATATGTTATTAGGCTTATAGCAATTAACTTTAATGTGCTTAAATTATGGGCGGTAAAAGCAAGACCTTTGGATAGATCCATCATGAGTTTTAAAAACAGGGCTATCAGATAAAGAGCATATAAAACAGTTAAAATGCCAGGAATCATGATTATGAAATCCATGGCGTTTTTGGTTGCCCTGCTAACAGGTATAGCAATGCACTGATCACCTTTAATATACCTGAATTTGACAGGTATGTCTGTTATATGCATATTATGATGTGTATTGCCTTCTTTGTCTTTTGTATTACTATCAACTATAATTTTACGTAAGTGTGCCTGATTGTGCTCCATGTAATATTTCACCGAATCGTCTCTGAAATAATCGAGTTTAGCATCTTTTAATTTCCACCCCGGGAGTTTTAAATAATATACGACATTATCTATCCCGTTACGGTTGGTATAGCTCCAAAATCTCTTTAAAGTACATGTGTCGCATAATTTATAACTGCCGCCGGTGCCTAACAAATAGCCGAACTGGCCCCCGCCTACTTGTGGCATGTTTCCGTCTTTAAGATCGCGCATTTGTTTAACGCTATCGCGAAAGGCTATGTATTTATAGTAAGGCATATCAGATGGAGGAGAGGGGTCAATAGGTTTCAAATTATCCGGGGCAGAATAAATATCGGAACCTCCTTTGTTTAAAAAACCTACATCTATGTGGTTTATTATTATTATAAAATATAGTGACATCAAAACCGCAAAGGCTATAGTCAAGCTATTGATTACAATGTTAGTGTTTAATTTAATTTTCATGATAAATTTAATGGTATGCAAATAAACATTTTTTTATTTATATAAAACAATTATTTATTGTAAATCAATAAATAATTGTTTTAATACGATGATTACTGTGTTACCTAAAGTAGTATGGTTATTGATAAATTTACCGATATTGAATTAAAGCTTATTAATGGTATTTAATTGGTCCAAACTTCTCAACAATCCACAAACGTAATTTTTTCAACATCACTGCCGCATCCCGCACAATCGGCTTAACTTAGCCCTTTAAACTATACACATAACTTGGCAAAAGACGCAACCAAAGAAACGCCCTTAATGCAGCAGTATAATACTATTAAGGCAAAGCACCCTGGTGCATTGCTGCTGTTCCGCGTGGGTGATTTTTACGAAACTTTTGGCGAGGACGCGGTTAAGGCCTCGGGCATATTGGGTATTGTGTTAACCAGGCGTGCTAATGGGCAGGCTACTTATATTGAGCTGGCGGGCTTTCCGCACCACTCGTTGGATACTTATCTGCCTAAGTTGGTTAGGGCCGGTCAGCGTGTCGCGATATGCGATCAGTTGGAAGATCCTAAAACTACCAAAACCATTGTTAAGCGTGGCGTTACCGAGCTGGTTACACCGGGCGTTGCTTATGGCGATAACATTGTTCAGCAAAAGAGCAATAACTACCTGGCATCGCTTCATTTTGAGAAGAATACCATTGGGATAGCTTTGTTAGATATATCAACAGGTGAGTTTTTAACGGCTCAGGGTAACAGCGACTATATTGATAAGCTGCTGCAAAGTTTTAGTCCGAGTGAGGTGATCTTCCCGAAAAGCCGACACAGTGTATTTAAGGAAACTTTTGGCGACCGCTTTTATACCTACGCTTTAGATGAATGGGCCTATACCGGTGATTATGCTACGGAAACGTTGTTGAAGCATTTCGAGGTAAAATCGTTAAAAGGTTTTGGTATTGATAAGCTCAATTTAGGTATTGTAGCCGCTGGTGTGGCTTTGCATTATTTAAACGAGACGGAGCATAAAAACCTGCAACATATATCGGCAATAAGCAGGATAGAGGAAGAAAAGTTTTTATGGCTGGATAGGTTCAGTATCCGCAACCTGGAGTTGATCGGTTCGCATAACGAGAACGCGGTTACGCTTGTTGATGTGCTGGATCACACCTGTTCGCCAATGGGAGCGAGGATGCTTAGACGTTGGATAGTAATGCCATTGAAGGAGCGCAAACCAATTGAAGACCGGCTGAACGTGGTTGAATACCTGATCAACCATGAAGAGCAGAAAGAAGAGTTAAAGCAGCAGATCCGTAATATTGGTGATCTGGAGCGTTTGATATCCAAAATAGGCTTGCAAAAAGCTAATCCGCGCGAAGTGTGCCAGTTGAAAAGGGCATTATCTGCCATTGAGATAGTGAAAAGCCTTTGCGGCGAGAGTGGAAACAGGGCTCTAAAAACCATTGGTGAGCAATTAAACCCCTGCGTATTAATGCGCGAGCGTATTGAAAAGGAGTTGCAAAACGAGCCGCCGGTAATGATAGTTAAAGGTGGTGTTATTGCCGAGGGCATTAATGAGGAATTGGACCGCTTACGCAAGATAGCCTTTGGTGGCAAGGGATATTTGTTAGAGATACAAAAGCGCGAAGCTGAGTTAACCCGCATACCATCGCTCAAAGTTGCTTTCAATAATGTATTTGGCTACTATTTAGAAGTGAGCAATGCCCATAAGGATAAAGTGCCAACGGAATGGATCCGCAAGCAAACGCTGGTTAATGCGGAGCGTTATATTACACCCGAATTAAAGGAATACGAAGAGCAGATATTAGGTGCAGAAGAAAAGATATTAGCCTTAGAAACCCGCCTGTATAACGAGTTGCTGTACGACTTAATGGAATACATTAAGCCCATCCAGTTCAACGCGCATTTGGTGGCCCAGTTAGATGTATTGCTCAATTTTGCCACCATCGCCATCAAAAACTACTACGTTAAGCCGGTGATAAACGAAGGCAGCGTAATTGACATTAAAGGCGGTCGCCACCCGGTTATTGAGAAGAATTTGCCTTTAGGCGAAGAATATATTACCAATGATGTTTTTCTGGATTCGGATTCGCAGCAGATCATCATTATTACAGGGCCGAATATGGCGGGTAAGTCGGCTATATTGAGGCAAACGGGCTTGATCGTACTGATGGCGCAGATGGGTTGCTTTGTTCCCGCTAAGGGCGCCGAGATCGGTTTGGTGGATAAGATATTTACGAGGGTTGGAGCATCGGATAACTTATCATCGGGTGAATCAACCTTTATGGTGGAGATGAACGAGACAGCAAGCATCCTGAATAATTTATCCGACAGGAGTTTGATCTTACTAGATGAAATAGGGCGTGGTACATCAACTTATGATGGGATCTCGATAGCCTGGGCCATTGCGGAGTACCTGCACAATCATCCATCTGCGAAAGCGAAAACACTATTCGCTACGCATTACCATGAGTTGAATGAGTTGACCAACATGTTTGGCCGCATCAAAAACTACAACGTTACAGTTAAGGAAGTTGGACACAAGATCATCTTTTTACGTAAACTGGTACCTGGTGGGAGTGAGCATAGTTTTGGTATCCACGTAGCTAAACTGGCCGGTATGCCGCCAAAGGTATTGAGCAGGGCTAACGAGATACTTAAAAAGCTGGAGCAGGAACGTACCGGTGGCGAGAGCATTAAAGAGAGCATCAAAAAGGTGCAAAAGCAAGCGGTACAAATGCAAATGTTCAGTATTGACGACCCTGTTTTGGTTAAAATACGCGATATGCTGAATAATTTGGAAGTAAATACACTTACACCAATTGAGGCTTTGATGAAGCTGGATGAAATACAGCGGGTGATAAAAAGCTAAATCAGAATCAGGAATCAAGGTGCAAGAATCAAGATAAATAAGGTTCTTGTCTCTTGATTCTTGCATCTTGATTCCTGATTTTTGTTGATATGTTGATAATATCCATTATTTCAACACAGCATTCCCATCTATTTTTATAGTATGAAATTCCGTAGCTACCTAAGCTTTGGGCTTTGCTGTTTAATCAGTTGCCTTGTTTTATCATCCTGTCATTCGCGTAAAGCGGCTATGAAGGGTAAACCGGGCGAGATGGTAAAGGCTGATAAATCTATAGCCGAGAAGTATTCCGAGAAAATGGGAGTGAGCAAAAGCGATATTCAAAACGGTAGGTTATATGCTTTTATTGAAGATTGGTATGGTACGCCCTACCATTTTGGCGGCCAGGATAAAAGCGGTATTGATTGCTCAGGCTTTGTTCAGCTTTTACAACAGCAGGTTTACGGTATTGTGCTTCCGCGGATGACGAGCCAGCAGGTAGGCGTTATCAAACGCAAATACGAAGAACAGCTACAAGAAGGTGACTTGGTTTTTTGGGATTACGATGGCAAAAAGTTTAGCCACGTAGGTGTATACCTGCAAAACGACTATGTAGTGCATGCCAGCACCAGCAAAGGCGTTGTCATTATCAAACTGCACGACCCCTACACTTACAAATATTTTTCGAGATGCGGTTCCGTTATAGCTTCTGCCGTGGAGTAGGGTAAGTCGAATTTGTTAACTTTGCTGCATCATGTCAAAACCCAAACCAGATTACTCCTTTTGGACAAAGTATAAAAAGTTTGCCGGTAACGAGATTATGCTATACATAGTTATGGTAGTAGGCATCGTTCTCGGGATAATTATTGTGAGTTACTTTAAGGGTTGATTACTTCTTTTCCAGCGTGAGGGTGTAGCGGTCGGCTTCGTAAATGGTTTGATAAAAATCCATCAGGTCTGTGTACATGTCTTTATCAAATGTCCCATCGTTCAATTGTAAACTACGTTTGTAAATTAGCTTATTACCAATAATTTGTGTGCTTGTGCTGTATTTGCCAAATGGCTTATCAATAGTTAACGTTAATGGCTTGGTGGTAATACTGTAACCATCGGGTAGGGTATAACTAATGTTATCTTCATCCAGATATCCACGGTTAATATAAATGGGGTTTTTGCGGTTCGGCACTTCTTTAAGTGGTGTAATGTATTTACTGACTGTATTTGGTGCAAACGACAATTGATTTCCATTTTGGTTAATGTAATCCCGGGCTTGCAGCTTTATCGTTTCTGTGGTTTTTGGTTTAATACCTTTATCTTGTTTTAAAATAATGCTTTCGATCTCTAAATTTTCAATAGGATAAGTGTTTTTAAGCGCTTTTGTCTGTTCTTTAAATGATTCTTTTAAAAGGTAATCACGTTCTTCGTATTCTGAGCCTTCAAGCTCTGTTATCATTTCGCCCTTTAATTCGCCGCTATTAGTTAAGATGAATTTGGCATTATGGATAGTTTTGTTATCAACTGATTTTAAAACCGGAGTGTGCATAAACTTACCACCCTCTTGTGTGCAGGCTACAACATTTCGGTCGTCGGTAAAATTACCTAAATAGCCAAACGGGAGTTCCTGACTGGTACAATCTGACCAGGTTGTGTCATTTTTGAACGGTACACATAATATAATATGGTCGGACTGACTTATACTGGCAAAATCTGGCAAAGCGCTTATCTTTGTATTGCCTGATTTAACTTCTACATAATATGAGTCAATACCAACCGCGCTCAATAAACTTTGTGTGTAATTAACAAGTGCCTTACAATCACCATAACCAACCAGGTCTACATCTTTAGCTAAAAATGGCTGATAACCACCTATTCCAACCTGAACGCTAACATAACGTGTTTTTTGCTGCATATATTCGTAAATCAACTTTGCTTTTTGTTTTGGGTTAGTTATATCTTTAGTCAGATCTTTTACACGGTTAATTGTCTCTAATGGTAATTCATGCCTGCTTTTTAGCAAATTATCATACATCCATTTTCCATATTCGTTCCAGTTGGTAAATGATCCGGGGATGCCATAATAGGTGAATTTTTCAGCAGTTATTTTAACAGATGAAACTAACTTATCATACTCAGGGCTAAGGGGTTCATATCGTAATGCCTTTAATTTACTAACAAGCCAAGTGTAAGTTTTGGTATGTAAAGTGTCGCTTATTTTAACCTGGTCTGGGTAGTTAATTTCTTTGTAATGGATTTTAAAATCGGGCTTGCAAATAAATCTGTATAAGCTATGCTCTACGGAAGTTCCAATAGATTGACCGGTATACCAATCACCAAAATACAGGGTTTGTTTACTTGATACTTCATATTCGTACTCTACAGTATAAGGGTAAGTATTTACAGTAGGATGGAAGCGCATGATTTTTGTACCATCAAATAACGATCCATCGGCAACATTACCATCTTGAAAATCACTTTCGGATATCTTGCTTTTTAATTTGCCAAATTCATCATAAACAAATCCTTTAACGTTTTTGATTTGTCGGCTTTTATCATGCCAAATTGATAACGAAGCTACATTGTCTCCGTTTTTGTTTAATACAGTTACAGCTTGCTTATAATGGCCATTAACTGAGTTTAGATCTTTTACCTCGATGGTGGTTTCATCATTTCTGATTACTGCACTGGCGTGCGCAAGTAAATCTTTGGGTATCTGGCTAACATCGTATTTTTGTTGCGCGCTTGCTGTAAATGCCAATATAGCTATCAATAGTATTAAAAACGTATATCTCATGGCTTTTTGGTAAATACGATAGTAGCTTTCTGGTTTTGTATGATTTTGTTATAAAGCTCTTTCAAATACGGGTATTCCTCGGGCTGATATATCGACTTGGTAAATTGTTCAATTTGTGAGTAGCTTATTGTATTCTCGCCCAATTCAATATTGGTAATAAAGCGCCCTCCTTTATTAGGCAACCCAATAGCCACCGCATCCGGCAGTTTACCGGCAACAAAACCTTCAGGAAAATGAAGCGTTAATATAAGCCGGTGGTCTGTCGTAGAACCCATATCAACCGGATAACTGCGTTCAGCAAGTTTGAATGGGTTTTCTGTTTCCTTATCCCAAAAAGCGGGATTGAAATCTATGCTTTCGTGATTCAAGCTTGTATAACCATCTATGATTACATCGTACTTTTCTACCACTGGCATATTCAGGCTATCAAGATTACTCAAATCTGATTTTGTTATTTTGATCTTAGGCAAACGCTCGTCCAGATTCTCAACGTATTCATCGGTAGAGTTGAATTTTTTAATGGCATGCCGCTTTTCGTAAGCCGAATAACCGGTATAAAATGTAGTAATGGTCCCTTTTATTTTGCCATCATTTTGCAAGGTAAGGTCGAGCGTTGATGTAGTTGCCGACTTTTGAGTTTCAAACATATCAATCCAGTACGATGGTTTGTTTAAACTCATCACCCTTCCCTGGTCGTTAATACATCGTAAAGGTAGCATCCCAAAAGCAAGTAATGGGTCGGTAGCATCAAGCATGTATATCTTGTTACCTATATTCACCCTGGCCACTACATAGTCAAATTCGCTTGTTTGCGGAAATAATTTATTGGCTATCCCATTTTCTCTGGTTGATAGAATAACCGCGTCGGCTATAATCCCCGCTGTGTTTAGTGCCGATATCAAAGAGAGATTAACGTCGCCCACGTTCCCGCTGTGGCTATCTAAAGCTTTTTTTATACCATCGTCGCTGTAAATGTGGTTATACTTACCATCCCACTTAAACCACTTTTGCATAAAGGTGTAAATAGCCTGAGCCTTGGTTAGGGTATCTGGTTCGGCCAGAATCTTAGCCGGTATACGATCTTTCATCAGTCCGGTGCGTTTCATCTGCCCGCCAAACATATCTGTAGATTTTAAATCCCGGTCAACGTCGGCCCACTCTTGTGTTAGTTTCTTTTTTATACCATTTTGGTTAGTATATGCCGACATTTCGAAATACAGAGCCGATATATAATTAACAGGCGCTGTCATGTACTTTTCGCCTACAAAGGCAGGTATGTCACGCATGGCGTAAGTTATTTTTGAGCAGTCGGCCTTGGTGCCATAATAACTAAAGCATTCGCGTTCAAGCTCGGCGGTATTCTTTGCGAGTTTAAGTCCGCCTCTAAGTAATATGTTATATTCGTAAATGGCGGGTATATGCGCCTCATATTCTGAGTAAACTTTAGGGATATCTGTTTGGAAATCCCAGGGAAAAAAATTATCCGGATAGGGAGATTCCAACACATATGAGTACTCAATAATGCAGCCCGGAGTTAAATTTGGCAGAGTGAATTTTATCCTGTCATGCCGGTTATCCCTTTTTTCTGTAAATATCTTTTTAGGATCAAGTTCTGCTTTCCTGATAAGACCATTCTCATCTTTGTAAAAAGTAATGCCTTTAATATCCCTAATTGATTGACTGTTCTCATCCCTGTGATATAATCCAACAGAAACGTTTGCTTCGTCGAAACCTTTGGTATCGAATATTTTGATCTTAACGTGGTATTCATGTATCAACGGAACGTGATCTGCACTGCTTATCCACGTTTTGCCAAATTCCTGCAACACAACGGCATGTGCTGTTGTATCTTTATTATACTTAGTCATTTGTATTTCTTCATTTACAAATCTCCCGGCCTGGAAATCCTGTGCATAAGCCGAAACAGATAATACAATTGCAAATACAATGAGTAGAAGTTTTTTCATTTAATGTGATATATAGGTTCCGGAAAAATAGCACTCTTTTATTATATTCCATATTATTAATGTAAACATTTTTTAACCTGCATTTAACTGTAAATAGTTTACATATTTTAGCACCTTTGTGCCATAACACTTACAAATGAAATTGAACTTAAAACGCCCGCTTGCTTTTTTTGATCTGGAAACCACCGGCACAAATATTGGCGTTGACCGTATAGTAGAAATATCGGTGATCAAACTGATGCCGGATGGTACAGAAGAGGTTAAAACATGGAAAATTAACCCCGAAATTCCGATCTCGATAGAGTCATCATTGATACACGGTATTTACGAAGAACACTTGATAGATGCCCCTGTATTTAAAAATGCCGCTGCCGAAATAGCTGATTTTATTGCAGATAGCGACCTTGCGGGATATAACTCCAACCGCTTTGATATACCGATGTTGATGGAAGAGTTTTTACGTGTAGGCCATCCCTTTGATATTGATGAGCGTCATTTTGTTGATGTGCAGAATATATTTCACCAAATGGAGCAACGTACCTTGCGTGCGGCATACCAGTTTTATTGCGGTAAAGATATCATCAACGCACACTCTGCCGAAGCTGATACCCGCGCTACCATGGAGGTTTTGTTGGCGCAGATAGAAAAATATGCCGATACCGAGTTTGAAGATAAAAAAGGTATTAAAAGCAAACCCGTTGTAAATGATGTTGAGGCCTTGCACAAGTTTACCAATCTGAATAAACCGGTTGATTTTGCAGGTAGAATGGTTTATAATGATAACAACGAAGAGTTATTCAACTTTGGTAAGCATAAAGGCAAAAAGGTAGAAGACGTATTTAAAGCCGAGCCAAGCTATTTTTCATGGATGATGCAGGGCGATTTTCCATTGTTTACCAAACGTAAGTTGGAGCAGATACACAAACGTTTTATGGCTAAACGTGAACCGGTAAAATCAGAACCTAAGCCTGCTGCTCCGCAAACCGAAACTCAAGCACCTGCTGCAAATTCAGGTCAGCTTCCGGTTGATAAAAAACCATTTGTAAACAATAATCCGCAATACAAAAAGCCATATACACCTAAGCCTGATCAGGGCGACAGGAAACCGTTTATCCCCCGGCAAGAGCAAAAGCCAAAAGAAGAAGCCAAACCTATTGACGACGATATGTTGAAATTATTGGCCAGCAAATTTAAAAAGGGCTAAATCTTAATCAGTAGGATAAAAAGGCTTTTTTATAACGCCTTCATCGCTTAATAAAACATTAAAGTACTCTGACCGGAGTACTTTTTTTATGCTCGTTTTTTTGCCATTTACGCAGATTTTACGTTGTGACAGGCGGATGCCATGGCTATAATCGGCCCAGCTACCAATGTGCCTGGCATATAAAGGTTGTATAGCTTTGCCATTCTTTTTATGCCAGCCATATATCACAATATGGTATGCTGAGGTATCGTTGTATATCCTGTTCGATATGATCACGTCCTTTTTGTTACCGGCTGTAAGCATGCCCGGAATATAATTTGTCCCCAGGCTATCTTTTTGGTGTATTAGCATTTGATTATGCTTTTCAAATACGGCAACGGTTGTCATGGCCGATGTTGGCGGTATTGGCAATGGCGATAATTTTATAGCAGCGTCACGATAAACATCGTTAACCATTTTACGGGTAAGTAGGCTGCATTTGAGTTTATTGGCTACACGCTGCGCCAAAGCAGGCGTCATGGGGCAATAAAAATAATTTGAATCGGTACCAACGGCTAAATAATCAGGCAGTACATAGTAATTGATCGTGTTGGTAACTCCTGTAATTTTGAGCGTATCCTTTATCAGGACTAATTGTCTGTAAAAGGCCGGTACATTTCCTTTCCTGATGGCTTTGTAAATTATGTTTTCACGATGTTTCAGGTTGATAGAGGTGTCACTTATCGAGGCGGAAAACTGTGTGCCATTCAGGGCATTGGCTTTCCTATCTCTTATTTTCAGCATTTGCGCATTAATAGCCAAACAACTTAATAACAAAGTTATCAGCAATAAATACCTCATTTCACAAAATCTATATTGCGTTTTAAGCCTGCAAACTTTGTTCGCTTTACAGCTGATCCTTTAAATACCTTTTTAAAAACATCTTCGGTTATCTCATTCCAGTCTTGTTTGGTCATATCCAGCAGATCCGGGTGGGGTTGAAACGCCGGCTCATTGTGGATGATAGAAAAACGATTCCACGGACAAACATCCTGACAAATATCACAGCCGAACATCCAACTATCCATTTTACTTTTAAAGGCAACCGGAATCTCGTTTTTAAGCTCAATGGTTAAATAAGAGATACACTTGCTGCCATCAACTATAGCAGGGCCAACAATGGCCTCAGTAGGGCAGGCATCAATACATTTGGTACAGGTTCCGCAATGGTCGGCGGTAGGTTCAACATCATATTCCAGGTCAAGATCAACAATCAGCTCCGCTAAAAAAAAGAACGAGCCTGTTTTTTTACTGATCAGGTTAGCGTTTTTACCTATCCAGCCCAAACCCGCTTTTTTTGCCCAGGCCCGGTCTAACACCGGTGCCGAATCAACAAATCCACGGCCATGCACTTCGCCAATATGCTCGTTTATCAGTTGAAGTAATTGCTTTAGTTTGCCCTTAATTACATCATGATAATCAGCCCCGTACGCATATTTTGAAATAATGGGCGCGTTAGAATCACTCTGGTGAGCATCCGTATAATAATTAAGCCCTAAACTGATAACCGATTTTGCATCATCAACCAGTAAACGCGGGTCAAGGCGCTTATCAAAATGATTTTCCATGTATTGCATTTCGCCATGAAAACCCTTGTTTAACCAAGCCTCAAGCCGGGGAGCCTCATCTTCCAAAAACTCAGCTTTCGCTATACCGCAAAATATAAAACCGAGCTCATTAGCCCAGGCTTTAATTTGTTTGGTGTATGTAGCTGCATTGTTTAACATTGATACAAAGATAATTATATGGATCAAAACCCTCGCTGTGTTTTTATGTTGTATATCATACCATAAATTAAACGATATGATAGCTAACAGCAATAAACCAGGAGGTAAAGAAGGAGCGAACAATACTTCAGGTGAAAACTCAAGTGATTCGGCTTTGGATAAGGACGTTCAAAAGAACGATACAACCAAACTACAAAAAGATAAAACCGATGATAGCGATCCAAGGATTGAAACCGTTGTACCCGATAACGACAACTAATTGCGCTTATCCACAGGCTGATCAAAATAGCCTATTTGGTGCAAAAACGTGTTCTGATCAAAATAGCTTGATTCGGATGTGATCTATCGTCTTTGATGTGATACACTGTGCAATTGCGCAGCGTATACTTTTTGCCCCGCATATAAACCGGCGATGTAAAATCATCTGCTGGGATTGACCCGGCTGATTCATATTCTACAGTTGCCGTGGTATCGGTATAAATGATATTTTTAATTGTGTAATGTAAATCAGGAGATGAGCTAAAGTAACGATTGAAAATGATCTTAACCTGTGCGGGTCCCGTTCTCACATCATCAAAACCCGTAGAGTTTATTTTGGTATCGGCCGAATAATCTGTGGCTATCTTTTCAATATCATGCCTGTTCAGCTTCTCAAAATGAACTTCTATCAATTTTTTGATATTGCCTTGATTACTGCATCCCGATAGTATTAAAACTGCACAAATAGCTAATAAATACGTGTTTCTCATTATCCGGTTTATTGCTTTTTGTGCGAAGCTACTACTATTTTATAATATTTAACCAAGCCATCAATGTTGTTGATATTAAAAGTACCGTCCCTTATTTTCTCCACAACTTCGGGTTCATCACCCATTACATCGCTCATATATTCAATAAAGGTTTCTGCCTTAAATGCCATCATAGTTCCGGTTGTTTCGCCGTAATAATAAGCGTTATGCGCAGGCCCGCCACCTGAACCACCACCGCCAAGGTTTATACCAATACCACCTCCCATTCCTACACCACCGGTACCTATCCCGGTTGATATCATTGGTCTGATCCGACTGCCGCCACCTCCTCCGCCATTACCTCCAGAGCCATTAGCTATCATATATAAGTTAGTTGGCCCCGCTACAACCACCTGTATAAAATCAAGCTCGTTTTTGCCCCAGGCTCCTCCGTAACGTGGCGGGTGCGATATGGTAAAACTATCAACTCCAATTACAAAGCCATGTATCATACTGGCGCTTAAACGCTGCGGCTTGTCTTTTTCGGTTTCTTTAAACTCTATAAAACCTTCATTTTTCATAATACCCTGACCAGATGGATACCTGTTGATCAGTCCCGGTACTTTTTCACCATTAATATCGTAATAATGCCCCGGCACAAATTGGGCATGCGCGGTAATTGAAATTATGGAAATAAGCAGGAGCAGGATAAAAGCTTTCATTACAGTTTAACGGACAAATTATAATTTATTGTTTAGCAATACCAAACCATGCTTCAACATAGCACCTGCCGGGATAATAAATTCAAACATGGTCATTTGGCCATTGGCATCATCGCCATCCAGAAAAAAGCGTAGTTCGAGCTGACCGATCTTTATAATTTCTTTGGGAGTTCTCATTTATAAATTGATTGTTACAAGGTTAGGTTCTGCTCGATAAAGCTAATAATTTTGCTAAATTAACCGCTTAATTGAAATCTTAAAATTTGTTAAATAGATTATATGATTGTTGATTTACGAAGCGATACCATAACCAAACCCACACCAGGCATGCTTGATGCCATGATGAGCGCCAAAGTAGGCGACGATGTTTTTGGAGAAGACGAAACCGTTAACGCCCTCGAAGAAAAGCTTGCCAACATATTTGGCATGGAAGCCGGTATGTTCTGCCCATCGGGCACCATGACTAATCAGATAGCCATTAAATGCTTTACCCATCCTTTAGATGAGCTGATTGCCGATCAAACCGCGCACGTTTATCGCTACGAGGGTGGTGGTATAGCCTTCAACTCTGCCGTATCAACACGTTTACTAAATGGCCCACGCGGTATATTAACCGCCGAAATGATCGAGCCGGAAATTAACCCCGAGAATATCCATTTCCCGGATACCAGTTTGGTTGTGTTGGAGAACACGGTAAATAAGGGAGGCGGCAGCTGCTACACATTGAATAATATCGCACCTATAGCTTCCTTATGTAAAAAGAACGATCTGAAACTCCATCTGGATGGTGCCCGTATTTTCAATGCCTTAGCCCATACCGGCGATAGTGCCAAAAGTTATGGCCAATACTTTGATGGCATATCGGTTTGCCTGTCTAAAGGTTTAGGCGCGCCTGTGGGTTCTGTTTTATTAGCGGATAAAGCAACCCTTAAATACGCACGCCGCATTCGTAAAGTATTAGGCGGCGGTATGCGCCAGGCTGGTTTTTTGGCTGCTGCCGGAATTTATGCCTTAGACCACCATGTGGAACGTTTAAAGATAGACCACGCTCACACTCAAATATTAGCTACCGAACTTGCGGCATTACCATGGGTAAGCAATGTATTGCCTGCCGAAACCAACATCGTATTATTTGATACAATTGAACCTGCTGATACGGTTACTGCGAAACTCGCTGCCAAAGGCATTAAAGCAAATAGCACCGATAAACACCGCATCCGCTTTGTGTTGCATTTGGATATTCATGCCGATCAGGTAGAGTATTTAGTGAGCGTTTTAAAGAGCTTATAAAATAATCAGAATAACAATTTTGTCGGTATTTATCGGTGTTATCGCTAGCGCGAGCGTCTCGCTCGTGACTACTATTTTCCGGCCTCCGGCCTTCTGCATATTGCCATTTTCGCAACGATAAATAACCAGAATAATTTAAAATATAAGTATTTGTCGGTATTTTTCAATCATTATTTGAAAGTGAATTATCAATTTCGCAATTTAGGCAGGTGGTTATAACTGTTTTTTCGCCTTTGTTGATGTCGTCATCAACAACTAATTCATACCTGGATAATTGGGTATTTTATGTCTTGATCGTTGCATCTTGACTCCTGATCCTTCCTCCATACAATATCGCAATTTTCAGCCGCATTTGCAAATGTTCTTCTTAGGTACGATAGTTTCATCAATTAATAAATTATCATAAAACTTAAATCTCAAACTCTTGTTATTATTCCCATGAATCGTCTGCAAAAAAAGTTAGAGAAAATTGGTCGCGACCCTAAGATAACCGCAAAAGCTGTAGGATTACGCTATGTAAGCGATTCATCTCCGGGCTATACCCGCAAAGCTACCAAAACAGGTTTCTCTTTTTATGATGCAGATGGCAAACCTGTTAAGGATAAAGAATTGCAGCAGCGTTTTAAAAGCCTGGTGATACCACCGGCCTACACCAATGTATGGATCTCACCTCACGAAAACGGGCATCTCCAGTTTACGGGCGTTGATGCGGCCGGCAGAAAGCAATACCGCTACCATGCCGAATGGAACAAAATACGCAACCATTCCAAGTTTCACCGTATGCAATTGTTTGCCAGCTTTTTACCCAGCATCCGCAAGCAGGTAGCTAAAGATCTGGCCCGTACAGAGTTGGGTTACGAAAAAGTATTGGCACTGGTAGTTAAGCTAATGGAACTAACCAGCATTCGTGTGGGTAACGATGCTTATAAAAAACTCTACGGCTCATTCGGCTTAACCACTTTGCAGGATAGGCACGTCAAGATCAATGGCTCTGATATGAGCTTTGAGTTTCGGGGCAAAAAAGGAGTTTATCAAAAAATAGCGTTGCATAGTAAAAAACTGGCCCGCCTGGTTAAACAATGCCGTGATATCCCCGGTAAGGAGCTGTTTCAATATTACGATGATGAGCATAAACGCTGTACTATAGGCTCTGGCGATGTAAATAACTATCTTAAGCAGGCTACCGGAGAAGATTTTACCGCTAAAGATTTCCGTACCTGGGCGGGCAGTGTAAGCGCCTTATACGCCTTTAAAATAGCCGGAGGTTTTGAAACAGTAAGCGAATGTAAAAAGAAGATAGTGGGTGTATTAGACGAAGTAGCAGGTAACCTGGGCAACACCCGTACGGTTTGCAAAAAATACTATGTGCACCCCGCGGTGATTAAAAGCTATGAAGAGGGCACCATCAATAAATACATTGACCAACTTGATGAAAAAGAAAGCGTAAACGTTATAGAACTTAATGCCGCCGAAAAAATATTGCTCCAACTTTTAGATGGCGAAAAAATGGCAATAGCCGGCTAACTATAAGCTTATCCAGCTTTTATCTTTAGCGCTCTTAAACAAGGCATCAATAACATTCATATTGCTTACCGCGTCGGTTAATGGGGTGGGTACGTTAGTATTGTTCAATATCGCCTTGCTAAATTCATCGGCTTGTAAAGTATATTGATTAACCGCGCCGGTGCTTAGCTCTTTAATTACTTTATTATTTTGCAGCCATAACTTTGCCGGTTCATCTGCAACGGCGTTAACGGGTATCTCAATTTCTAAGCGGCCCTTGGTGCCAAAAATGTTTACACGCTGGTAAGGTTCCAATTGTGTTGAGCAGGTGAATGTAGCTTGTACACCACCACCAAAATCTAACATGCCCGATGTTAAACGGTCAGTTTTCATTTGTGGGTCAAAGTCTATCAAACTCACAACACGTTGCGGTTCTTTCCCGGTAAGGTATCTTGGGAACGAAACACAATAACATCCGATATCCATCAAAGCCCCGCCACCGGTTTCGGGTTGATTACGAATGTTGGCGGCATCATCATTATAATAAGAAAAGTGGGCCTGTATGCTTTTTACTTCGCCTAATAAACCATCATCTATAATTTGTTTCGCCTTTATCCATTGGGGGTGAAAGCGGTACATAAAGGCTTCCATTACTTTTAAATGCGAGTATTGTTGAGTAGCGTCTAAAAGCTGCTGCGCCTCACCGGCACTCAAACCAATGGGTTTTTCGCACAGTACATGCTTGCCCGCCTGTAAAGCTTTAATGGTGTAAGGCACATGTAAGTGATTGGGGAGGGGATTATAAATGGCATCAATATCTTGATCAGCCAACAGCGATTCATAATCAGCATATACTTTACTTATACCTAATTCATCGGCTGTGCTATGAGCTTTTTCGGCATTGCGCGACGCTATGGCTGCAACCTCAACATACTTGCCTTTTTGCATAGCTGGTATAACCTGTATACGGCCAATTTTAGCGGTGCTTAATATTCCCCAGCGTACTTTACTCATGTGCTTTGTTTATTTTGATAATCAAAGGTATAAACTTAATACTTAGCCATCAATTTCATATTATTGTTATTTATTTCTTATAAATTAAAATAAACAACACAAAGTGTAAGTGCGATGGTTATTCTAATATATCTAAATTAAAAAGAACATTATGGATACCGTAAACGCTACACAGCAAGAAGAGCACATCAAGCCTTTAGAAGGACCGGAAGCTATCGGCAAGATAAAAGAGCTAACTAAAAAGGCAGATACCGGTTTTTTAGTAACCAACATTAAAACTGGTTTGCCCGTATCGGCAAGGCCAATGTCAACCCAACTGGTTGATGACGAAGGGAATATTTGGTTTTTAAGTGTTCGGGATAGCGAGCATAATAAAGAAATAGCTGCCGATCCGTTTGTGCACCTGTTTTACCAGGCATCGGCACACGCGGGCTTTTTAAACATATACGGAATGGCCGAAATTGGCGATGATAAAGCAAAAATTGACCAACTGTGGGATCCAATTGCCAAAGTATGGTTCCAGGGAGGTAAGGATGATCCTTTGGTTACCTATATTAAGGTTAGTCCGTTAACCGGATATTATTGGGATAATAAGCACGGCGCGATGATCGCTTTCGCCAAAATGGCGGCATCCCTGGTAACAGACAAAACCATGGACGACTCAATTGAAGGAACACTTGACGTAGGCGAATACCTAACATAATACGCTGTAAATTGCCCGGGGATTTTTTATATCCACTATATTTGGCAATATGCATTACAAATACAGCAAAGGGCCTATTGAATCCAAAGTAGTAATAATAGCTGCTTTGGCTTTAATATGGTTGCTAATGTTGCTGTTTATGCATTACCCTGATGCTATAGAGCGTTTCTATTCAGGAGGCTTATATATCGGTATCTGTTGGGTATTACACCCCGCATTAAACATGATCCCCTTTAGCGTTGGCGATGTGCTTTATATCGTTTTGATAATCTATTGTTTATACGCGTTAATTAAAATTATCAGGTGGCTGCTTTTAAAACGATTTAAGGCTGTATTGATCTACCTGCTCAAATTAATTATTGGCCTCCAAACGCTCATATTGGCCTTTTATTTATTGTGGGGCCTAAATTATTTCCGCCCGTCGGCAGCAAAACGGCTTAACTTGCAGGATACCAGCTATACTTACGAGGATATCAAATCGGTAACGCTTATGCTGATTGATAGTGCTAACGCAACCCGGGCCAGGTTAACCGCTACAGATCTGCTTCAGGATAATCCCGCTATCTATCAAATCGCTGTTAAAGCTATCGATACCCTGTCAAAAACCACAAAAGGGTTTTCCGCTATTCAGCCTCATATTAAACCATCGCTGTTAACCTGGTTTATGAATTATTTGGGTACCGCGGGCTATTATGATCCTTTCACATCCGAAGCGCAACTAAACTACCAGATGCCTGTGTTTTTAAGGCCATTTACCGCCTGCCACGAAATGACACATCAAATGGGTTTCGGCGCCGAAGACGAAGCTAATTTTGGAGGTTTTATAGCAGGAGTAGGCTCGCATAACAGGCTTTTACGATATTCAGCATACTACAGCAGTATGCAAGAGTTTATGTTCGCCGTTTACCGGAAAGATAGTTTAGATTATAAACAACTACGAACAAAACTATCGCCCCTGGTACTTCGCGATCGTAAAACCGACCGGCTCTATTGGAAAAACTTTGAAAGCAAAGCAGGCATATTCAGCAGTGTTTTGTACGATAATTATCTCAAAACAAACAATCAGCCGCAAGGTTTAAAAACCTATAACCGCATGGTTAGGTTAGTTATGGCATGGTACAGGAAAGTCCCAATTAATAAAATCCCATAACGGTAACCTTATAAATTTTTTTTCGTTTAAGTCAATATCTTCTATACCTATATCAAAAAACATTCTTCTTGTTTTACGTTTCATTGTGGCTACATTAGGGCCACCTAATTATTTAAAATGAATTTTGATATTCCTATCCCCCTGGGTAATACCACAATAACCGAAAATGTTACTTTTACGGTTTTTCAATGCCGTATTACACCCAATGCAACTACACAATTTGTTAGCATAGATAAAAATATTACTGATTTAGCCGGACTATCTGCCGATGAAGTAAAAACTGATGCCCAAATATTGTTCAATCTCATTCATCAGGATGACAGGCATCAATTTATTTCGGCACTTGCAAAATCTTTTAAAACGCAAAAAAGCCTTCAATGGCAAGGCCATATAATACTTCCTTCCGGCCAAGAAAAACTGATTAAAGCACAAGGAAATGTTGAGAATGGAATTTTAATTGGTGCCTTTATCGATATCACATCAGTTGAGCAACTTGAAATATCACTCAGTAAAACCAAACAGCTTTTAAGCGAAACAGGTAAACTGGCTAAAATAGGTACCTGGGAAATTGATCTGGATACGATGGATCTGAAATGGTCTGACGAGGTTTATCACATGCACGAGATGGAGGTTAGCGATAAAATAACCATACAAACCGCCATTAATTTCTACACGCCCGCATCCCGGCCGGTAATACAAGCCGCTGTTGATAAAGCCCTTAAAACAGGAGAGGCTTATCATGTTGAATTACCTATGTTAACCGCAAAAGGTAATTTGGTATGGGGGCGCTCAAGCGGTAACGTGATTTTTGCGGATGGCAAAGCTATCCGCATGTACGGTATTTTTCAGGACATAACCGAACAAAAACATATTGAGGAGCGCCACCGCGTAATATTTGAAGCATCAACCGATGCGCATTTGCTGTTTGATGAAAACGGTATCATTGATTGTAATAATGCCGCCGTACAAATGTTGAAATTTGCAAGCAAGGATGAGCTAATGAAACATCATCCGGCCGAATTTTCGCCCGAGTATCAGCCAGATGGCAGAAGATCTAAAGATAAAGCTAAAGAAAATGACGCACTTGCCCGCCAAAAAGGTAATTATCGTTTTGAATGGGTGCATCTGCAAACAGATGGTAAAGAAATATTGGTTGAGGTAACGCTAAATCCGGTTATCGTAAATCAAAAGGCTGCATTGTTAGTTGTTTGGCACGATATAACGCTTCGCAAACAAGCCGAAGAGAAAATGCGCCGTAACGATTTATTACTTTCAGAAACGCAGGAACTTACGCACAGTGGCAGTTGGGAAATTGACCTGCAAACCGGTAAAAACTATTGGTCAAAAGAAACCTTCAGGATCTTCGGTTTAGAACCAATAGGACATGGCCCAACTACCGAAGAATTTGATAAACTCATCCATCCGGACGACCGCGAAAAATATATCGATGCCATAAAAAAGGCGATGAAAGGTGGCTCGGAATCAGATTTTGACCTGCGTATTTTGCCTAAAAATGGCGGTTTAAAGTACATACAAGCTATTGGTAAACCTCAACACAACGAGCAGGGCATAGCCACCAAACTATATGGGGCCATTATTGATATCACAGCTTACAAAAAAGCCGAAGAAGCCATCAGAATTAAACAGGAGCAACTGAATACTTTTATCGAAGTTTCGCCGGCGGCGATCGCGGTATTTGATAAAGACATGCGCTATATAGCGGCAAGTAACATCTGGAAAAAAGACTATAAGCTTGAGCGGAGAAACATCATCGGCGTTAAGCACTATGATCTGTTCCCCGAATCAACTTTACGCTGGAAAGAATTTCACGACCGGGGCCTTCACGGCGAAGTTTTGGGTAGTTCCGAAGATAGCTACACACGCAAAAATGGCCGTATCCAATGGTTTAGATGGGAGATAAGGCCATGGTTTGAAAAAGACGACGAAATAGGCGGCATCATCATGTTCACCGAGATCATCACCGATAGGAAAGAAGCCGAACAAGCTCTAATTAAAGCTAAAGAACAGGCAGAGAACGCGGCTAAAGCTAAAACACAGTTCCTGTCAACCATGAGTCACGAGATCCGCACTCCCATGAACGCTGTAATTGGCTTTACACATTTATTGCTGCAAAATCCGCGTGAAGACCAGGTTGAATATCTTAACATACTTAAATTCTCGGGCGAAAACCTGCTGGTACTCATTAATGATATTTTAGATTTTAGTAAGATAGAAGCCGGTAAACTGGAGTTTGAAAATGTTGATTTCAGTATAAAAGACCTTATCCGTAATATTCGCGCTGCTATGATTCAGCGTGCTAACGAAAAGAATGTCCAGCTTAAACTGATGATAGACGAAGATCTGCCGGATGCTATTATTGGCGATCCTGTTCGTTTGGGCCAGATATTAACCAACCTGATAAGCAACGCCATTAAATTTACCGGCGAAGGGAAAGTTATAGTAGCAGCTTCGTTAGTTAAGCGCGATGAAAATACTACAACTATTGGTTTTGAAGTTAAAGATACCGGAATAGGTATCCCGAAAGATAAACAGGAATCCATATTCGAAAGTTTTACCCAGGCAAGCTCAGATACTACCCGTAAATATGGCGGCACAGGTTTAGGGCTAACCATCACCAAACGGTTACTCGAAATGCAGGGTAGCAGAATTAAGTTAGATAGCGAGATAGGGGTGGGTTCAACATTCTCGTTCGATCTGACTTTCCAGAATAGCGACTTAAAAATTGAGATCATCACAGCCCGCCAGTCGCCGGTAATACCTGGCAGTTTAAAAGGTACGCGGGTTTTAATGGCTGAGGATAACCAGATCAACGTTTTACTGGCCAAACAATTTTTAAAGCAATGGGATGTAGAATGCGATGTTGCCGAAAATGGTGTATTGGCAGTTCAGTTAGCTCGAACCAACGATTATGATGTGGTATTAATGGACCTGCAAATGCCCGATATGGATGGCTACACAGCCACCGAAGAGATCAGAAAGCTTGAACCCGCATCCAGATACAAAAAACTGCCTATTATAGCCTTAACCGCTTCGGCCATGCTCGATAATAAAGATAGGGCATTTATTGTAGGGATGGATGATTATGTGAGCAAGCCCTTTAGCCCCGATGAATTGTATCGTAAAATTGCGCATTACAGTAAATTATCAAAGGCTAACAGATTAGTACATAGCTAACAACTTCCGATATAAAATGCATTGGGGTATTAACCCAATGCATTTTTCGAAAAGGCTCATCCTCATGGGGCTTCGAATGGTCCAGTACAGGTCATTAATTCAATAATATTATTGTCTGTCGCAATCAAATCAGCATCTTTGCTTTCTAATACTACGTACTAATTATTTTGTACTACCATGAATAAGCTATCTAATTCGTCTTCTCCATATCTGTTACAACACGCTAACAACCCTGTCAATTGGTTTCCCTGGGGGGCAGAGGCATTGCAAAAAGCTAAGGATGAGAATAAATTGATACTGGTTAGTATTGGCTACTCAGCCTGCCATTGGTGCCACGTAATGGAGCACGAAAGCTTTGAAGATGAGCAGGTAGCCGAAATAATGAACGAGCATTTTGTTTGCATCAAAGTAGATAGGGAAGAGCGCCCGGATATTGATCAGATCTACATGAGCGCCGTACAGTTAATGACGGGCCGCGGCGGCTGGCCATTGAATGCCGTATGCTTACCCGATCAGCGACCAATTTATGGGGGCACCTATTTCCAGAAAAAGGATTGGATGGGGCTGCTCTTTAATCTCGCCAACTTTTGGCAGCAAAAACCCGATGAAGCTAATGAATATGCCGAAAAGCTAACCGAAGGTATCCATCAGTACGAGAACATTGCTTTTGTGAACGAGCACATGGAAAACTCCAAAGCTGATCTGGAAGCTATTGTAAGGCCCTGGAAACCCAACTGGGATTTTAAAGAAGGCGGAGCAAACCGCGCGCCCAAATTCCCGATGCCAAATAACTGGCAGTTTTTAATGCGGTACGCGCATTTGATGAAAGATGAAGAAAGCAATGTTATTGTAAGGCTCACATTAGAAAAACTGGCCAAAGGCGGCATTTACGACCATATAGGTGGTGGCTTTGCGCGATACTCGGTTGATGATTATTGGCATGTGCCTCACTTTGAAAAAATGCTATATGATAACGCGCAGCTCATTAGTTTGTATTCCGAAGGGTATACCTGGTGCGGCGATCCGCTTTACAAAAAGATAGTTAACGAAACCATTACCTTCATAGAGCGTGAACTCACATCGCCGGAAGGTGGTTTTTATTCGGCGCTTGATGCGGATAGCGAAGGGGTAGAGGGCAAGTTTTACACTTTCACTTTAACGCAGATTGAAGAGATATTGGGTGATGATGCCGGATTGTTTGCCATCTATTATAACCTTACGCCAGATGGTAATTGGGAAGAGGAACAAACCAACATATTTTTCCGTAATGATGATGATAAAGTGCTTGCCGAAAAGCTGGGCATCCCTGTTGAGGCGCTGTTAGAAAAGATAGCTATTTCGAAATTAAAAGTATTGAATGCTCGCTCTTCCCGGGTACGTCCGGGTTTAGATTACAAGATACTAACATCATGGAATGGATTAATGCTAAAATGTTTATGCGATTCATATAAAGCTTTTGATGAACCACTATATTTGGACTTAGCTTTAAAGAACGCCAATTTTATTAAAGCGAATTTGATTGATGATAACAATCAGATCAGCCGGGTTTATCAAAAGGATAACGCCACCGCGGGCGTAGCTTTTTTGGATGATTATGCTTTGATAATTGATGCTTTTATAGCCGTTTACGAAGTTACTTTTGACGAAGACTGGCTATTTTTAGCCAGGGCATTAACCGAGTATACGCTCGATTATTTTTACGATAATACCACCGGCATGTTATTTTACACGCCCGATAATGGCGAGCAGCTAATAGCCCGCAAATTTGAGGTGATGGATAACGTGATACCGGCATCAAACTCGGTAATGGCGCGGAATCTTAAAAAATTAAGTCTGCTGTTTTATAATACTGAATATGAAGCCCTGGCTGCCCAACTGCTGCGTAATATCAAAAAACTGATGGCTAAGTATGGTTCGGCGTACTCAAACTGGGCTATGTTGCTGCTTGATGATGTGATGGGTACCTACGAAATTGCCATTACAGGTAACGGTGCCGAAACAAAGCGTAAAGAGATCGAGAAAAAGTATATTCCTAATAAAATTATCTTGGGAGGTACAAAAGGAAGTTTACCTTTGCTGCGCGATAAATTTGGAGCCGAAACGCGCATATTTGTTTGTGTGGATAAAACGTGCCAACTGCCCGTAACACAAACCAGCGACGTTTTTGCACAGATAAGCGAATTGAATTAAAAACCTTTTCGCCGCTTATCCGTATTATATTATTCAATAATTTGCAACAAAATAGAAATCACAATAATGAAGATTGAACCACAACACGTAGTATCACTTACTTACGACCTGTATGTTGACCAAAATGGAACAGAAGGTTTGGTAGAAAGCGCTACACAAGAGCAGCCATTAACTTTTTTATATGGCGCAGGCCAAATGCTGCCTAAATTCGAAGAGCATTTAAGCACCCTTTCAACAGGTGATAATTACGAGTTTCGCTTGACGGCAGCAGACGCTTATGGCGAGTACGATGAAGAAGCGGTAGCTAATTTACCTAAAGAAATGTTTGCCGGAACTGATTTGCCAGAGATTGGCAGCACATTGCCTTTACAGGATCAGGAAGGTCACCACTTTCAGGGTCAGGTAGTATCAGTTGCCGAAGATTCGGTAATTGTTGATCTGAACCATCCAATGGCAGGCCAGGCTTTGCACTTTAAAGGCACCATTTTAAATGTACGCCCTGCAAACCCCGAAGAACTGTCGCACGGCCATGCACATGGCGCGGATGGTCATCACGCCCATTAAAAGCGGATTAAAATTAACAAATAGAAAAGCGTCATTGCAAAGCGAAAGCCGGGCAATGGCGCTTTTTATTTTTGCAGGCTTTTTTAAGCAGGATGGTTCAGGATGGTTTGCTTTAAACCTTTTACCATTTTTATGTCCAACTACCAATTGTAAACAACCGCATCCTACCTATCCTACATGAAAAGATATCTACCTGTCATCTATTCTGCAATCTTATTTTTAAGCATCGGCCAGTATGCATCCGCACAAAAAAAGTCGATAAAGACTACACCACCGCCCGATCCTAAAGCCTATAAATTGTTTTTTGAGAAGGTTTACGTCCATACCGATCGTGAGTATTACGCATCTGGCGATGATCTGTGGTTTAAGGCTTATTTGGTGAATGCCACCAGCAATCACCCAACATACACCAGTAATAACTTATACATCGACCTCATATCGCCAGACTCCAAAGTTTACGCGCGCGAGATATTAAGATTAGACAGCGGTATGGGCGTGGGCGATTTTAAACTAACCGATTCAATCCCGGGAGGTATTTACCATTTAAAGGCCTATACCAACTGGATGCGCAATTTTGGAGATAACTTTGTTTTTGATAAAAAAATAGTGATCAATAGTGTACCCGGTGTTAAAGTGGCTACCGCCGCAACTACAAAAGGCAAGCCAGGCAAAGGTAAACCGGCGCCTGCTACCGAAGTGACTAACGCTTATCATATCAACTTCTTCCCCGAAGGTGGCTCATTGGTTGATGGTGTACAGAGCATTGTAGGTTTTAAGGCCGAAGATCTGCTGGGCGCTGGTGTTAGGGTACAGGGTAATGTAGTATCATCAAAAGGTGATACGGTAGGCCATTTTGAAAGTACAGATTCGGGCGTTGGCTTGTTTGCCATGCTACCTGTTGCCGGTACTAAGTACAGTGTTGTGGGTAAATACAAAAACGGAAAGGCTTTTGTTACCGAACTTCCGGGAGTATTAGCCGAGGGTTACTGTCTGCACACCAAAAACACCGATTCGGCCAGTGTACAGGTAATTGTAAGTACAAACCAGGCTACGCTGGATAAACATAAAGGCAAGGCCTTAAGCATAGCCGCCAAACATGCCGATCATACTTACTTTTCGGGTAGCTTTAACCTTACCGATCTGCAAACGGCTATCAGCATACCCAAGGCACAAGCCCCGGCTGGCGTAAATATTATTATGCTGACGGATGAATTTGGCCGCCCTAATTGCGAGCGTTTGGTTTATGTTAACCCTAAAGATGATATCAAACTAAGTGTTGTTCCCGACAAGGCTTCTTACGCTCCAAAAGAAAAATCTACCATTACCATTAAAGTTACCGATAGCAAAAACCAACCGGTTAAAGCAAACCTATCTGTGGCCGCTGTTGATGGCAGCATAGTACCTGCTGATGAAGTTAATATCACATCGTACCTGATGCTGCAATCAGAGGTGAAAGGTAAAATTGATAATGCCGCGCAATACTTTGATCCGGCCAACGCTAACCGTTTTAAACAGCTTGATCTGTTGTTAATGACCCAGGGCTGGCGCGATTTTGTTTGGAAACGTTTAGCCGATTCGGCTTTAAAAGTTAGCTTTTTACCGGAATCTGGTTTTACAGTATCGGGTAAATTACGCTCGGTATTGATCAATAAACCTATCGCGAATGGTAATATAACCCTTTTTGCTCCCGGTGCTAAAGGCGGTAAGCTTTTTGGTACCCGAACAGATGCTAACGGCAGGTATTACCTTGATGGGATACAGCTATTTGGCAACCAAACCTTAAAACTGGCCGCTACAGATGATAAGGGTAAAAAATCGGGCTGGATATTTTTAGATACCGTGGGCAGCAACGTAATGCCTGTAACGCAAATGCCTATGGTTAAAGAAGAAGCTTCGGCACAATTAACGGCATTTAATACCGCAAGCTCTGCCCGTATGACCGAGGCCAAAAAACATAAGATTGGCGACGTGATACAGTTACAACAGGTAAACATTCGCGAGGCGCCTAAAACAATAACCCTGCGCGATCAGGTTGTGCAAAGCTTTGGTTACCCTGAATACGATTTCGATATTACCGCAAAAGATGTTTACGCAAATCTGCAAGATTTTTTGGTACATAAAGTACCCGGTGCCCAGGTAAACCCCGATACCACGAGCGGTATCCTGTTTTATTGGGGTGGTAAAAAAATATTCCCACGGTTTGTTGTTGATAAGCAGGAAGATGTATTTGAAAGGATAGACTACTATAATCTTTACATGTCGGATATTAACTCGGTACGCGTAAACCACATGGTATCAATGGGCGGGGGCGATGTAATGCTGATTTACTTATCCCTTAAACCATCGGCTTTTGAGAAAAAGGAATTCAACTTGTTAAACAACGATGTTACCGGTTATTACAATGCACGTACTTTTTATGCGCCTAACTACGAGTATCCGTCAACCAAAACAGATCAACGGATCACTTTACATTGGGAACCCATGTTAAGTACTGATGCCAATGGCGAGGCTACCATCAATTATTACAATGCCGACCCAAAATCAAAAATAAGAATTGTAGTGCAAGGCTTAACCGATAAGGGTACACCTATTGCTACAACTGCCGGATATACCATTAAATAAATAATAAATAGTATACAACAAAAAGCGCCGGTATTAGCCGGCGTTTTTTGTTGTATACCGTTTGTGTTTTTAAGTTTATATTTGATATACCGATACCTAAATCAAACCTGATGAAACATTTAACCAAAGTCTGCTTTGTTTTTACATTGCTGCTTTTATGCAGCTATAAGTTAATTGCCCAACAAAAAGCTACGGCCCCCGTTAAGCTGTTTTTTGAGAAGGTTTACGTGCATACTGATAGGGATGTGTACGCGCAGGGCGATACCATTTGGTACAAAGCTTACATGGTGAACGCGCAAAACAATACCCCCATATTCAGCAGTGGTAATTTGTATGCGGAGTTGATATCCAAAGATTCATCCAATATCATCAGTCGCCAAATTCTGCATTTAACGGGTGGTACCGCCAATGCCGAATTTGCTTTGAGCGATTCTATACCAGCCGGTAAATACCTGCTACGCGCCTATACCAACTGGATGCGCAATTTTGGCGATAACTTTGTGTTTGAAAAGGATATCACCGTACTTAATACGCTATCGGCTACCAACACTCTGGCTGATAAGAACAAACCATCAGGCAATAAGAAGATAAGTTCGGTTGCTGCTAAAAATAATACCAAGCCCAATGGCATCAGTGTTCATTTTTATCCTGAAGGCGGCTCATTGGTTGAGGGCGTAAATTCGCTCGTCGCTGTAAAGGCCGAAAATAGTTTAGGTAAAGGAATCTTCGCTAAGGGAGCGATATTAAGCTCTACCGGCGATACCGCGGCTACATTTAACTGCGATACATTAGGTATGGGCATATTTTTGCTGATGCCAGCCAAAGGGCAGGTTTATCACGCCACTGTTAACAAACAATCATTCAATATCAAGCAAGCATTAGTTAAAGGTTTTTCAATACGTGTAACTCATCGCGATACACTCATCAACGTTATTGTAAGCTGTAACGATGCCGCATTGGCCGAAAGTACTGGTAAAAGTTTTACGTTAAGTGGCAAACATGGCGGTAAAACTTATTTCAGGCAACAGCTTACCATTACCGGTAATCAAAGCTTGGTTAACATCTCCGATGCCGTTTTCCCGGATGGTATTGTGGCTTTAACCTTGCTGGAAGACGGTAAAGATCAAAGCAAACCACATAGCGAAAGGTTGATCTATATTCACCATGCGGTGGATACTACGTTGTTAAGTGTTAAAACAGATAAAACGGTATATCAGGCTAAAGAAAAAGTAACAGCTTATATTAAAACCAATGGGGGCAAGGCAAGTTTATCATTCGCTTCGGTAGATGCAAGTGTAGTTCCGGTACAGGCGGGCAATATTGTAACCTATCTCGAGTTGCAATCAGAACTTAAAGGTATGGTTGAAAAGCCAGCCCGTTACTTTGATCCGGCTAACGTTAACCGCTTTAAACAACTTGATCTATTATTAATGACCCAGGGCTGGCGAGATTTTGTATGGCGCAGGATGCAGGATACTGCTATCCGCCTAAGTTATAATTTAGAAAATGGCCTTGCTGTATCTGGCAAGGTTTTAAGTGGTAATTCGGGCAAACCGTTAAACCACCTTAATATTACCATGTTTGCCAATAGCAATAAGGGTACAAGGCTGTTTTCAAGCTCGTCTGATTCGTTAGGGCGTTTTCTATTTACCGGGTTGGAGCAATATGGCGATCATAATGTAAAACTTTCTGCAGCAGATAACAAAGGCGAAAAGAAAGGAGCCTTTGATGTAGATACCCTGTCGATACTTCCTGTAAAAACCTATGCCCAGGCTAATGTGCCGGATACAGCCAACACGGTTTTAAATGCCGCGGCTGTTAAAAGGCGCACAGAAGTTTTAAGTGAAAAGATGAGAGGCCGGGGCAATTTAAAAGAGGTAAATATTAAAGCCAAAAGAGTTGTAATTAATTTGATGAACGGGCTTTCGCTAATGTCGTTCGGGCCGGAACAGAGTTTTGATATTACGCCTAAAGATTATGAGTTTAAAACTTTGGAATGGTGGGCATTGCATAACATAAAAGGAGCCACAGCAAGTAATGAGTTGGATAACGAGGGTAATCCTATTACGGGCATTGTTATACCTTGTGTAGATACGGTACGTATAGCAGCTAATAACGAGGGCTATGGTTCGAGGACAGTTTCGTTAGCGCCTCAATTCTTTATCAATGGCAGAGATTATAGTACTGATAATAATATTGAAGCTGAGGCCTACCGGAATACTTATTATAAACTGCCGATAAATGTGTTTAAAAAGGTAGTAGTTAAACATTTTGTTGCTCTTCTTAAAGGGCAATCAGTAGATCGTTATTTTCTTTTTTTAACATTAAAGGACGATGCTATGATTGGTTATAATCCCGGCGTATTAAACCCAGAACTTAAAGGCTACTACCAGGCCAAAACCTTTTATAAGCCTTTATATGATAGCCCGGCCTTACAAACCAAAACCGATTTACGGGCAACCCTGCATTGGGAACCCAACATAACTACCGATGCCAATGGCGAAGCAACTGTAACCTTTTACAATGCCGACCCAAAAGGTAAGATCAGAATAGTGGCCGAAGGCGTAACGGATAAAGGCGTACCTGTAAGTACAACGGCTACCTATATTGTGAAATAAGGATAAGCTGGTTTGCTTTATTTAAAATCCTGCTGAATATTCCGGCTTATTTTCTGATATTCATACCATGCATAATCAAGTTGGTACAGAACAACCCGAGGCTATAGGTCATCGTTTAAAATCCATTTTTGGCGGCTCTATAGGTAATTTGGTGGAATGGTACGATTGGTATGTTTACTCGGCATTCTCACTATATTTTGCAGGGGCGTTCTTCCCTAAAAGCAGCGAGATAGCGCAGTTACTAAACACATCGGGAATATTTGCGCTTGGTTTTTTAATGCGCCCGATTGGCGGCTGGATAATGGGCATGTATGCTGATAGAAAAGGACGTAAAAACGCTTTAACGTTATCAGTTTTACTGATGAGTGCCGGTTCGTTAATGATAGCTATTGCGCCGGGGTATGCACAAATAGGTGTAGCCGCACCCATTATACTGGTACTGGCCCGGCTTTTACAGGGCTTGAGTGTTGGTGGCGAGTACGGTACAAGCGCTACCTACCTCAGCGAAATGTCGACCAAAAAACATCGTGGTTTTTATTCAAGTTTTCAATATGTAACTTTAATAATGGGGCAGCTATTAGCCCTTGGCGTTTTGGTATTGCTTCAACGATACTTTTTATCGCAAGATCAGCTCCATAGCTGGGGCTGGCGCATTCCTTTCGGGATAGGGGCCGTGCTGGCTGTATCGGCCATGTATTTGCGCCGTAGTTTAATGGAAACGGAATCGTTCAGCAAAGAAACCGGCACTAAACAAAACCGCGGAACAATGAAGGCTCTGTTTGAGCATCCCAAAGCCGTATTCATCGTAATCGGTTTAACTATGGGTGGTACGGTAGCGTTTTATACCTTCAGTACTTATATGCAGAAGTTTCTGGTGAATACTTCGGGTTTTAGTAAGAATGATGCGACGCTGATCTCAACATTAACCTTATTCGCATTTATGCTGATACAACCGCTGTTTGGATTATTGTCTGACAAGGTCGGTCGCAAACCATTGCTCATTGCCTTTGGAATATTAGGTGCATTAACTACGGTTCCTATTATGACAACATTGGGTGCGACACATGATCTATGGACTGCCATTGGTTTAATTATGGCGGCATTGATTATAACGAGTTTATATACATCTATCAACGCGGTTGTTAAAGCCGAATTGTTTCCGGTAAATGTGCGGGCTTTAGGTGTGGGTTTTCCGTATGCTATAGCAGTATCGGTATTTGGCGGCAGCGCTGAGTGGGTTGGTTTAAAGTTTAAAGAATTGGGCCACGCCAATTGGTTTTACTGGTATGTTACTTGCTGTATATTGATATCGCTCATTGTTTACGCAAGTATGAACGATACCAAAAAGTACAGCAAAATGGAAGAAGATTAAGGAATTAGACTAAAGAATCAAGAGGCAGGAATCAAGACTGCTTTTATTTATTTGAATAATAAAGATTATGGAATTTGGAAGGGTTACAACGCCGGAACTGGCATTTATAGATTTTAGCTTGCCAGCTGATCCGCAATTGACGGTTGATACACTGAAAGCGGCATCGCCTAAAAAGCAGTTGGAAGTGCATGTGGGCTGTGCCAAATGGGGGCGTAAAGAATGGGTTGGCAAGATATATCCCGACAAAACCAAAGAGGCTAACTTTTTGGATGAGTATGTAAAGCATTTTGATTGTATTGAGCTTAACGCTACGTTCTATAATGTTTATCCGTCAGCGATGATCGAAAAGTGGAAGGAAAAGGCAATTCTGAATCCCCATTTTAAATTTTGCCCTAAGTTTTCGCAAAGCATCAGTCATATTAAGCGGTTAAAGAACGCCGAAGAGGTTACTACTTCATTTTATGAAGGCATTATGGCTTTCGGTGATCTGCTTGGTCCGCTGTTTTTGCAATTGGGGGATAATTATACGCCTAAGAGCCTGCCCGAACTGAAAGCATATCTGCAACATTTACCTAAGGACGTACCCGTGTTTGTAGAAGTAAGGCATAAAGATTGGTACGCTGTTCCGGCTATCCGTGATGAATTTTTTGGGATGCTGAAAGAGGTGAATGTGGGCGCTGTGATAACCGATGCATCCGGAAGGCGCGACTGTGTACATATGGAACTACCTACACCACACGCTTTTATCCGTTTTGTGGGTAATAGTTTAGATCCTACAGATTATACCCGCATTGATGAATGGGTACAGCGCATTAAACAATGGCATCAGGATGGTTTGCAATCTGTATGGTTTTTTATGCACCAGCATGATGAGCGGTATTCGCCGGAGCTATGCGATTATGTTACCGAACAGCTAAACAAAGAACTTGGCTTGAATTTAATGCGGCCAAATTTTATTAGTAAGGATGAGGGATTATTTGATTAAGATGGAGAAAAGGGAGATCGGTAACAGGGACGATATCGCGTTTTTAGTAGATGCTTTTTACATTAAAGTAAAAGCCGATGCTTTGATAGGCCCGATTTTTAATGATGAACTTAATTTTAAGTGGGAAACACATATCCCAATAATGGTTAGCTTTTGGGAAACTATGTTGCTGGATGAAGTGACTTATAAGGGCAACCCCATGCTCACCCATATTGAACTGAATAAAAGAGTACCTTTAAAAGCAGAGCATTTTGACCAATGGAAGAAATTATTTTTTGAAACGCTGGAAGAAAATTTTGAAGGCGAAAGGGTAGAGGAAGCAAAACGAAGGGTATTGGCCATGGAAGGCTTAATGCAAATTAAGATAGCGCAAAGCGTAAATAAGGGTTTTATACAATAACTGATAATATTATGGATAACAAACAGTTGATAGAAAAATTTTACCAAAGCTTTGCCGCTCGCGATGCTGACGGTATGGTAGCTTGTTATGCCGATGATATCCGCTTTGAAGACCCCGCCTTTGGGCCATTAAAGGGTAATGACGCTAAAAATATGTGGCGGATGTTACTTAAGAACCCGGATATCCAAATTACGTTTAACAATGTTAAAGCTGATGATAATACCGGCAGTGCCGACTGGGTTGCAGTTTATACTTTTAGCCGTACAGGCCGGAAGGTTACTAACCGGGTTTCGGCTACGTTTGAGTTTAAGGATGGTAAGATAAGTAAGCATACCGACCGCTTTAATATTTGGAAGTGGGCAGGGCAGGCCATGGGGCTCAAAGGTTATTTACTAGGTTGGACACCGCTAATGCGAAACGGAATTCAGAAACAAGCAGTTGGGCTGCTAACCAAGTATAACGCTTAAGTGTTACACCAGACTTGATATCACGTTAATACTCAACGCTACGATAGCCGTATTGAAGGCGAATGAGATAAGGCCGTGCAGAAGCACTAAGCGGCGTATGGGCCGTGATGAGATCTCCACATCGGATACCTGAAACGTCATCCCTACGACGAAGGAGAAGTACACAAAATCGAGATAATCGGGGTTCTTTTCATCAGGGAATTGGAGGCCCGCTACTACTTCGTCTGTCTTATCGTCAGGGTCGGGAGTGGCGGTGTAGTATAGATGGGCATAGCTCATGGTGAAAACGGTATGCAGCATCCACCAGGATATCATTACTGAACCCATTACCAGGCAAGCGAGCTGTGACACCCCGGCATGGTGATCGGCTTTCCCGGCCTTCAGTAAAAAAATAATAGAAAATAAGCTTACGCATGAACCTGTGATGATGAATAGCAGGATCATAAACCGGCTTGAATCTTTCAGGCGAGCTATTTTGCGCATCTCGCGCGGGTGAGAGGATAGGATAATGAGCCAATCGGTAATGATGATAACCGATGCGCAGCTTAACCAGGATATGATAATTAAAGCGGGTATAGAAACATGACCCCAGATAATACAGAATACCACCGCTGTTACGGCTAATGCCATTACCAGCCGATGTTGCACATCGAAACGGATGAGTGAATCTACTTTGTCTTCTTTCGCTTTTGCCATTTTAATCTTCTTCAACAATTTCGGCAACACGGCCTACTTGTCCGTCTTCCAACCTTACTTTAATGCCGCGCGAATGGTGGGCAGCACTGGTTAACAGGTTGGCTACTATGCCGCGGGTTAGCTTGCCGCTACGCTGATCTTTTTTCAGGATGATATCAACCAATAGGCCGGGGTATATGTATGCTCTGTTTTGACCGTTCATTTTGTGTATTTTCAATTTGTCATTGCGAGGAACGAAGCAATCGCGAACAATGCAAGTCCATTTTGCCTCCGTGCGATTGCTTCGTTCCTCGCAATGACAAGCTTTTTTATTTCACTAAGTCTTTTACCGCGTTATCCACTTTATCAAATGGAAACTGAGCGATCATCTTAACCATATTGTTAGTTATCTGGCCGTTACATAGATTACCTATGCTGCCTTCGTGGGTGTGATTAACGGTTTTATCGGGGTTGAATTCTCCTTTTTCGATAGCTAAACCAACGTGTTTATAGGCATCGCGGAAAGGCATGCCATCCAATACCATCTGATTCACAACTTCGACACTGAAAAGGTAGGCGTATTTGGGATCGTCGAGGATGTTGTTTTTTACTTCGATGTGCTCCAGCATAAAGGTTGCCATATGCAGGCAGTTCTTAATATCCGCGAAAGCGGGAAAAAGAAGCTCTTTAAGCAATTGCAGTTCGCGGTGATAGCCAGATGGCAGGTTGGTGGTCATCATGGCTACATCAGTGGGTAACGCCTGCAGGCGGTTGCAACGGCCACGCATAATTTCCCAAACATCGGGGTTTTTTTTGTGCGGCATAATGCTTGAGCCTGTGGTTAAGTTTTCAGGATAACTTACAAAGGCGAAGTTTTGGCTCAGGTACATACATTGATCCATAGCCATTTTAGCCAGCGTTGCCGCTATAGATGATAAGGCCTGGGCAATAACACGCTCAGTTTTACCCCGGCCCATTTGGGCGTAAACTACATTATAGTTCAAATCTTCAAAACCTAACAGCTTGGTGGTTAAAGTACGGTTAAGCGGAAATGATGAGCCATAACCAGCTGCGGAGCCTAAAGGGTTTTTGTTGGTGATATGGTAGGCTGCTAAAACCAGTTCCAGATCATCTATCAAACTCTCGGCGTAAGCGCCAAACCATAAGCCGAATGATGATGGCATGGCTATTTGCAAATGTGTGTATCCAGGTAGTAAAACGGCTTTATGCTTTTCGCTGAGGCTGATGAGCAGGTTAAAAAGGGTTTGAACGGATTCTACAACTTCCTGCAATTCGTGGCGGAAGTAGAGTTTCAAATCAACCAGAACCTGATCGTTACGTGAACGGCCTGAATGGATCTTTTTGCCTGCTTCGCCAATACGACGAGTAAGTAAAAGTTCAACCTGGGAGTGGATATCTTCAACCTCGGCTTCTATTTTGAAGTTGCCGGATTGGATATCGGCGTATATTTTTTTGAGTTCTTGTTGGATAACGCTTAGATCTTCTTTTGGGAGCAGACCAACGCTCTCCAGCATTTGGGTATGGGCCAGTGAACCTAATACATCAAAAGCGGCCATTTGCTCGTCAAATTCGCGGTCGCGGCCAACGGTGAAGTTTTCTACAAGTTGATCTACATTCGTAGTTTTTTGCCAAAGTTTCATTATTTACGATTTACAATTTACGATTTACGATTGATGGAAT
The DNA here is from genome assembly GCF_039921305.1 of Mucilaginibacter sp. Classification (GTDB taxonomy): domain Bacteria; phylum Bacteroidota; class Bacteroidia; order Sphingobacteriales; family Sphingobacteriaceae; genus Mucilaginibacter. Next base: position 86,230 of record NZ_JBDSCA010000021.1, on the reverse strand, counting down.
TTCAATGGTGAATCGTAAATAATTATTAATTAATGCGCAAAGTGCGCAATGCCGCTACAATAATAGACAGTAGTTCATTGCCTTCAGCATAAATTGGTTTAATTTTTTCCTTTAATTCGGGATTTATCTCTTCAAGCAGTTCCATAAAGAATAGTGTTTCGTCTAATTCTTCCTCAACTATCTTTAACTTGTTAATAAAATCAGCTTTTGATTTGGCACGGCATGCAGCACGATAATTGGCACCAACAGAGCTCGAACTCCTATTAAGTTGATCGGCATAATTACGGTTTACAATATTTATCGGAATACTTAAAACAAGCTTTGCGTTTACTATAGCATAATTTTTAGTGCGACTAAGTAATTCTTCTTTTTGCATTATTAAAATCGTAATTCGTAAATCTGAAATCGTAAATTAAACAATCTCTTCCAACAGCTTAATATACAATTCTATCCCTTCTCTAATTTCATCTACATAAATAAACTCATCAGATGAATGGGATCGTGCGGAATCACCAGGGCCAATTTTTAATGATGGAATATCCAGCAGGGATTGATCGGAGGTAGTGGGTGAGCCGTAGGTTGTTCTACCCAATTTGAGCCCGGATTGAACTATGGGATGATTTTTATCTATAGATGAAGGTTTTAAACGAATGGAGCGTGCTTTTACCTCGCAGCTTACATGTTGTTTGATCAGCTCTAATACTTCTTCGTTGCGATAGGCATCGGTTACGCGCACATCTACGGTAAAGGTGCAGGTGGCGGGTACTACGTTATGTTGCGAACCCGCGTTGATAATAGTTACAGACATTTTGATGGGACCGAAGATCTCCGATTCTTTAGGAAACTTGTAGGTACGGAACCACTCAATATCAGACATGGCTTTGTAGATGGCATTGTCGCCTTCTTCGCGGGCGGCGTGGCCAGATTTTCCGTAGGTGGTGCAGTCTAAAACCATCAGGCCTTTTTCGGCTATGGCGAGTTGCATCAGGGTTGGTTCGCCTACGATGCCGAAGTCTAATTTACCCAGTTCGGGGATGATGGATTCAAGACCGTTGATGCCGGATATCTCTTCCTCGGCGGTGGTGGCCAGGCACAGGTTGTATTTTAAATTAGGTTTATTGTAAAAGTATAAGAATGTAGATATCAGTGAAATAAGGCTACCACCTGCATCGTTACTTCCTAAGCCGTATAGCTTGCCGTCTTCTACGGTTGGTTCAAAAGGATTACGGGTATAGCCTGTATTTGGCTTTACTGTATCGTGGTGCGAGTTGAGCAGGATGGTGGGTTTAGCCGCATCAAAATGCTGGTTGTATGCCCAGATATTATTCATTTTACGGTTGGTAGGGATACCACGGGCTTTTAAAAAAGCATCAATAATATCAGCAGTTTGAACTTCTTCCCTGCTAAAAGATTGCGTAGTGATGAGTTGCTTTAATAATTCAACTGCATCCTGAAATAAGGTTTCTGTGTTGGCCATAGTGTAATACAAAATTAGGTATTTGATGGAGATTATTCAGCGCAGTTTAGTTACCTAAATTAATTAATGTGGTTTTAATAGGCGGACTTGGTTTAGTTACAATTTTTCTACAGATTTATAGGGTAGTATTGCTATTGGGAAGAACCAGGAATTAAAGATGCAAGATAACGGGATACCTGGTGCGGATACACTAAATCATAATAATGAGGTTAGTTTTTAAATTTATATTCTTTTTTGCTTTAGTATATAGCTGTCAAACAGTTTGTGCGCAGCAACTTGATCTGGATTATTTTATCAATAACGCGATACAGAATGACCCGGGAATTAAACAGAATGTGAACCAGCAACAGATATACGGTTTACAATCGCAACTGATCAATGCGCAGAATAAAGCCCCACAGGTAAATTTTACCTCTGATTATACTTTCGCACCATTCTTTGCGGATAATGGGAGAGCCATTAGCATTACACCTAACCCTGCACCGGATGCGTTTGGATATGATGCCGCTTTAACTAATGGCGGTTTATATGCTACACAATTAAATGTAGCTATGCCCTTGTTAAATAAAAAAACGGTTAGCGTTTTACAAGCGCAAAACAGCAACCTTGCCGCTGTAAATGCAAGCACAAGGAAGCAGTTAGAGCATGATCTTAGAAAGAACATTACCGACCAATACATTCAGGTTTACCAAACACAACAACAGGAAGAGTATTTGGAACTGGTTATTAAACAAATAAAAGAACGTAAAACTACCGTTGAGGCTTTGGTTAAGCGTGGCTTATTACAGCAAAGCGATTACCTGCTTTTAGAGATCGAGCAAAATGGAAGGGAAACAGATTTAAGCGCCGCCCGTATTGCCGAAGTTATAGCTTATGGTACTTTGAAAAACTCGGCAGTGATAAGTGATACGGGGTTGGTAAGGTTGAAGGAACCTGTTATTGCTTTGCAGGCTAACCCTAATACTTTTTATTTTAAAGATAAATTTAAGCTGGATAGTTTGACGCTATCTATACAGCAAAACGTGTTTAATACCAAGTATTTGCCAGCGCTTACCTTTAGTGGGAGCGGCGGTATGATGGCTTCGGATTTTACTAATATTCCGCATAATGTGGGCTTGGAGGCATCGCTGCATTTGAGTATACCGATATATGATGGCAGGCAGCGTAAGATCAATGATAGTCAGGCTAAGATAAACCAGCAGGGCATTACTTATGCGCGGGATAACTTTACCATTCAGCAGAAAAATTATTTGCAGAATATCCGGAAGCAGATCGGGCTGTTTAATCAGAATATGGAACTGATCAAAAAACTGATAGAGAAACAAGACCTGTTATTGCAACTGGACAAGGAAAAACTACAGAGCGGGCAACTATCCATCATCGAATACATTAAATCGATATCCGATTATGTGGCGGCTAAACAAAGTTTAACGGTGGCTAAAGTACAGGTGCTTTCGTTAGCTAATCAATACAATTATTACAACTGGTAACATGTATAAAAAATTACAGATAAGTGTTTTAAGTGTGCTGGTATTAAGTGCATGCTCTGGCCCTGCAAAAGATGCCGGCGAAACGGAGGTAAAGACTACACCGTTGGTTACCGTAGCCAGTCCGGTTAACCACACCTTTAGCAACAGTATTGTTTTTAACGCGGTTACACAGTATCAGCAAAAATCGGTGATCAGGGCCGGGATAACAGGTTATATTAAACACCGTGGCTGGAAAATAGGCGACCATGTGGGCAAGGGCGAAGTGTTTTGCACCATAACAAGCAAGGAGCAACAGGCGCTCAAAAACATTGATAAAGGCGGCATACTGGAGAAATTTAGAGATCCTATTAAAGTTACATCAGGTACGGCGGGTATAATTACGGCGGTTAACTTTCAGAATGGCGATTATGTTGCAGAGGGCGATGTGCTGGCTAATCTGGTGCAAACCTCGTCGTTAGTGTTGTTGGTGAATGTGCCGGTTGAGTATTTGAGCAAAGTAAGATCAGGAACGGCCTGTACGGTTATTATGCCAGATGGTAAACAGGTAAATTCACACTTACAGGCTGGTTTGCCAACGGCTGATCCGGCTGTGCAAACGCAATCTTTCATTGTGAGTTTGGGTTCAAGTAATTTGCCGGAAGGCGCTAATTTAAAGGTTAATATACCTTTATCCAATTCGCAATCGGGATTAGCCGTGCCAGTTAGCGCGGTGCAAACCGATGAAACGCAGCAGAACTTTTGGGTGTTTAAATTAGGGAAGGATGGCGTGGCTTATAAGGTTGATGTGAAGGCGGGTAAGATATCGGCAGATTCGTTACAAGAGGTGACGAGTGATAGATTGAGCGTAAGTGATCAGGTTATTGTTAGCGGCGCTTATGGGTTAGCGGATTCGAGTAAAGTAAAAGTGAGCCTTTCAACCCCCTGAAGGGGGAGCTTTTGAGAATCAAGAACCAAGAATCAAGATGCAAGACAAAAATCAACCTCAGTATACAAGTAGCTCCCCCTTTAGGGGGCGGGGGGGGCTTCACCACCATTACCAAAAACCTCTGTTGGGTTTACTGGTGCTCATTATTATGGGTGGGGTTTACAGTTACAATCAGTTGAAGACAGGGTTGTTTCCGGATATTACTTTCCCGAAGATCAAAATTATTGCCGAAGCCGGGCAGCAGCCGGTGGATAAAATGATGACCACGGTTACCATCCCGATAGAAAACACCATCAAACGTACTGAGGGGCTGGATTATGTACGCAGTACAACATCACGCGGGAGTACAGAGTTTAATGTTTTTTTGAGATGGGATGCTGATATTGATAAGGCCATGGCCCAGATACAGGGTTTGACCGATCAGGTTAAGGGCGACTTGCTCCCGAATACACAAATTACTGTTCAAAAAATGAACCCATCGATATTGCCTGTGATGGGCTTTTCATTGGAAGGTAACCGTTCGGGAATGGAGTTGCGCAAAATAGCTCAATTCCAGGTGAGGCCGTTGCTGGCTTCGGTATCCGGCGTGGCAGATATCGCGGTTATCGGTGGTAAAACAAAAGAATACGAAGTGATATTGCAGCCTGCAAAGCTATCCACGTTAAGTATAACACCTTCGCAAATATCTGCTGCTATTACCCAGGCCAACATACTGGCGTCAAATGGTTATATCAGCGATCATGGCCGCATGTATTTGAGCCTGACCAATAACGCGCTGGATAATTTAGACAAACTGCAAAATTTGGTGGTATTGAATAATCCACATCGAACAGTTTTGCTTAAAGATGTTGCCGATATTAAGATAAATGCCCAAAAAGAATACATCCGTATTAACGCTAACGGGAAGGATGTGCCATTGATAGCGGTGATCAAACAACCGGATGCCAACCTGATAGATATTGATAATGATGTAATGGCGAAAGTTGCCGAGTTAAGCAAGATTTTGCCGTCTGATGTGCATTTGAAACCTTATTACAGGCAGGCCGATTTTGTTAACGATAGTATTAAAAGCATCCGCGATGTGTTGTGGATTGGTTTGATACTGGCTATTTTGGTAGTAATTGTGTTTTTGAAATCGTGGCGGGCAAGTTTGATTATCCTTATCACCATCCCAACCACATTGGCATTATCTATTACCGGGATACTTTTAGCGGGTTATACTTTCAATATTATGACGCTGGGCGCTATTGCGGCTGCTGTTGGTTTGATGATAGATGACGCGGTTATTGTGGTTGAGCAGATTTATCGCAGCCATGAAGAAAACCCTGCCGAAGGCATGCACCATACAGTTAGGAAGGCTATCGCTTGTCTGTTTCCATCCATGTTGGGTTCATCGCTCAGTACTATTGTGATATTTATTCCATTTGTGCTAATGAGCGGTGTTGCCGGGGCTTATTTTAAGGTGCTGGCATTCAGTATGATATTGACATTAACGGTTTCGTTTTTTGTGACCTGGTTGCTGTTGCCCATGTTGTTTTTGCTGATACCGCTCAGTAAAAAGATTAAACCTGTAAAACCGGTTAACGAGGGATGGATCAAGTTTTTTTTACGTTTCCCGGTTATTAGCATTGGTTTTATTGTAGGCTGTATTGCTTTGATAGTTGTGTTGCCACGAACTTTGCCATCGGGGTTTTTACCGGAGATGGATGAGGGTGGGATAGTGCTGGATTTTAACAGTCCGCCGGGAACTACTTTAGAGGAGACCGACCGGATGCTGAAGCAAGTAGATGATATTGTGCAGCACCAGCCCGAGGTAGCCAGTTTTTCGCGAAGATTAGGTACGCAAATGGGTTTTTTTATTACCGAGCCTAACCGGGGCGATTATTTGATTACACTTAAAAAACAACGTGATAAAACTACAGACGCGGTATCTGACGAGATACGTGCTAAAGTTGAAGGGATATTACCGCAGTTAAAAGTTGATTTTGGACAGGTAATAGGCGACATGCTGGGCGATTTAACCACATCGGCGCAGCCCATTGAAATTAAGGTTTTTGGTGATGACAGGAGGACGCTTGAGGAACTATCGCGCAAAGCAGCCGACATAGTAAAAGATGTTAAGGGCACAGCAGATGTATTTGATGGGATAACGATTGCGGGGCCACAAATTAATGTGGTACCTAATGTGACCAAGCTGGCGCAATTAGGGATGAATCCAACGGATTTTCAGTTTCAATTGCAAACTCAACTGGATGGTAATGTAGTGAGTACGATGGTGGAGAAAGAGCAGTCGGTTAATATCCGGATGTTGTATCCGAATTCGGCGCAAACATCAATACAGCAGTTTGGGGCTACCAATGTATTTTTGCCTACGGGGCAATTGAAGCCGCTATCATCGGTAGCAGATGTAAAGATAGAATCGGGCGTGGCCGAGATAGAGCGAGAAAACCAGAAGATGATGGGGGTAATTACCGCCCGCCTGGATAACCGCGACCTGGGCAGTACATTGAAAGAGATACAAAGCAAATTAGATAAGCTGGATAAGCCATCGGGCTATCACATTGAATATGGTGGCGATTATGCGCAACAACAAAAGGCTTTTAGCGAGTTACTTACTATTTTAATAACATCGAGCATATTGGTGTTTATTGTGCTGTTGGTGCTGTTTCGCAATTTTTCGGCGGCTGCAATTATTATATTTTTAGCGGTGCTGGGTGCGGCGGGATGTTTTTTCGCGCTGTTTATTACGCATACGCCTTTGAATGTGGGCAGCTATACGGGTATCATCATGATCATCGGTATTATTGCCGAGAATGCCATATTTACTTATCACCAATACGAAACCGGCTTACTGGAATGGACGGCAGAGCAAAGTATTGTACATGCTATTGCCGCGCGTTTAAGGCCTAAATTGATGACGGCTACGGGTGCTATTATCGCCTTGCTTCCGCTGGCTTTGGGATTGGGTACGGGAGCGCAATTGCATCAACCTTTGGCTATAGCGGTGATTGGTGGGTTGCTGTTTGCTTTGCCTTTGTTGCTAATTGTTTTGCCTACTTTGTTGAAGTTGGTGCACCGGGATAAGGTGGTGATTGACGAGCAATAAGAGTAGCTTATTTGATAAAGCAAGATTTTTTCACGATATTGTGGGTAGGGAAACCAGATGTGAAAATTGGAAACCAAGATTTGAATCCACACTTTACCCATGAGTGAAATTAAAATCAAGAGGCAAGAATCAAGACTCTAGAACACTCACTTTTACCCATGGGGCACTTACCCATATTTGTTATTTGAGTTAGCGAAATTATTAAGGTTGTTATATACATAAGATTGCGATTTTAGTAATTGACAACTCAAAAACAATCGAAAAACACCCATATTTACCCATGTTTCAGATTATTCTGGTTATTATGTGTTGCGAAAATGGCAAAGCAGATTTAAGAACAAGGAATAAAGATCAAGGATTTGCTAATTTTAAAAACACCCATATATACCCATAATTTGTTATTGCGGTTATTTTTAAATCCAACAAAAAAAGCGATGGCTTTTGAAAGCATCGCTTAAATATTTTGGTTTATAATTGGTGCTTATTTGAAGCTTCCGCGGATACTGTTGCTTAGGGTATGAGCGTTCCAATAACCACTTGCTATAATGCGGCGGATGGTCATTAACGGATCAACAGGGTCGCGTTTATCGGCTAATTGGAAGGCTGCTTTAAAGCCGCGTTTTTTCAACTCTGGCAAGGCGGCTTTGTTCCATATCCCGAAAGGGTAGGCAAAGTAATCGAGCTTTTTGCCAGTTATTTCTTCGAGCTTTTTGGTTGGCTTGTCTATTTGGGTAACCCAATCGTCAACCGGGCGGGTTGTTATCTTGCCGTTTTTGCCAATGATTTTGAATACGCCGTTATGGGTGTACTTTGATACCATATGATGATCCCAGGTATGGCTACCGATGATGTTGCCTTCGTCGGATAGTTTCTTTACCATGGCCGATGTCATGTAATGCGGCGGGCGATCTAAGGATACAGTCATCACAAAATAAACGGCTTTGTAATGATATTTCTTTAGCTCCGGGTTTGCGATGGTGAATTGATCTACGTCGGTATCGTCAAAGGTTAGCATGATGGGTTTGCTCGGTAATGTTCCACCGGCAGTTAAGTAGGCGTAAAGCTGATCGGGCAGGATGGTATGATAACCGCTATCGGCCAGCATTTTCATGTGGGCCTTGAATGTCGCTATTGGGCAGATGTAGTCTTTGCCGTTCTTTGAATCTTTAGCCGTCCAGTCACGAATTTGATGATAGCATAGGATAGGTACCTGTTTTTTGGCGATAATAGCCGCAGGGTCAGTTCCGGGGCTGATAACGGCAACCTTGTTAGTTGGTACCGAATAGCAGGTTGTAGCAGCCGCAAATATGGCAGATAGTGTTAATGGTAGTAATTTAGCGATGTTCACGATGGATAGTTTATGAGTGAATTTGTACGGCTAAATTAAATTAACATTTAATTAAATAAGGGTTAAATTATCAACATTTAAACATGTATCAAATTTACCCCTTTAAGGCATTTTTAAATAGGTTGCGTAGCGTTTATGCTCCAAATATGTTGTTCAATATGCCGGCTAATCTTACACCGCCTTTAAGCATTTGTTCTTCGGCAGTATGAATGTGATCGAAGATATATTTATAGGTGTTAAGTTTTTGATTTGGTTCTTTGATCTCGTTATATACGGATTCTGCAATTTGGTTTGATTCATAGATCACATGTAGCAGATCGGTTTTTTGCCATTCGGCACGTTGCGTGGCTGTGGTATGGTTTAAATTATGCGCATACTCGGTATAGCTGTATTGCTGGGTTTCTATCAGTTTGGAATCCCAAATGCTGTGCAGGTTGGTTTGCTCGTTACCCCACATTAACTGGATCTTGTTGCCACCCTGATCATCAGCACGGCCAGCGTGAAATGGTTGGTGAAGATCGCCAACGATGTGGATGATCAAGCGTACATACATCAGCTTTTTATCTTTAGCTAATGCCTTGTTAGTTTTAAGCTCCTTAATCATAAAGTTAAGCTTATTGTAAGCATTAGGAATAGTATCTTCTTTTAGATATAAGCTCGATTCGGCAAAGGTTGCGCCTTGTTTCAAATCGACATAGTGCCATTGCGATAGATATTTATACGATGGATCGGATTTGATAAAATCGGCCCAATTGGCGGCCATGGCAAGGGATTCGTTCCCTAAAATTTTTCCGAGCTCGAGGCGTGCCTTTGGCGTTAAATAAGAATCGGCAATTTGTGCCACCACACGGTGCCCTAACTGCCCCCAGGCCATAACCTGTGTTGGAAGATAAAAGAATAAGGCCGCTAAAATGAGTTTTTTGATACTATTCATAGGTGGTAAAAATATGTAATTTACAGCAATTAACAATTATGCTAAGGTTAACAAACCAAACTATATATGCGTTGTGTAACATTATTTTTATAAATTTATTGTTAGCGATTAAACTTCAGCCAATTTTATTTGTCTGACAGGTAAATTGACACCTAATCATTTCTTATTATGAAGGCTCTTAAACTCACTGGTATTGCCGCTGTAGTTATCGTTAGCGGTTTTATGCTATCATCATTTTTTAGCGGCCCTAAGCTTGCTGTTAAAAATTTTAGTTTTCCTTATAAACAAGCGGGTTTAACCGAGCGCCAGGCAGCTGCACACTTGTTAAACAGGTTTACTTATGGCGCTACACCGGGCCAGATTGATGCTGTAGTTAAAATAGGGCTTGAAAAATGGTTCACCCAACAATTGGAAGCCAAAATGAATGATGATTCGCTGAATAAGGTTTTAGATCAATATCCGGATCTGAAATTAAGCAATACTCAAATTGCTGAAATTTTTCCGCGTGGTGGCGCTGTCGCGCGAATGGCGATCAAAGATGGCGTAATTAATAAAGACTCGATTGGAAACGCCGTAAATAAAAAAGAATACCGCACCCAGCTTGCCGATTACATGATGAAAAAGGGATATAAGCCCGAGCAGGAACTAATGCGCCAGTTCATTAATCAAAAAATACTAAGAGCTGCTTATACCAATAATCAATTGCAGGAGGTGTTGACAGATTTTTGGTTCAATCACTTTAATGTATCTATCACCAAAAATCAATGTGCCGAGTTTATTCCTAATTATGAACGCGATGTAATACGCCCTAATGTTTTGGGTAAGTTTGATAAGCTATTGCTGGCCACTGCTAAATCGCCGGCTATGCTGTATTATCTTGATCTGGTAAGCAGTGTAGGTACTAATGCAAATGCCAAGCAGCCTAAAAGAGCTCAATATATCCAACAACAAATGATGGCCGACTCTATGTCGCCACAAGGCAAATTTTTAAAACAAGCGCAAAAAGCTAAAAAGTCGCAGGGATTGAATGAGAACTATGCCCGCGAAGTAATGGAACTGCATACTTTAGGTGTTGACGGTGGCTATACCCAGAATGATGTAACACAGGCGGCCCGCGTATTAACCGGCTGGACTGTTTACCCCATGAATAACGGCTACGCTAATCCTTTGAAAAAAGCGCTTGATAACGGGCGTGTCCAACCCGGCATGGTTCATGATGGAGATTTCTTATTTACTCCAAATCGCCATGATAGCGGTGAGAAGGTAGTGTTAGGTAAATATTTTGGACCTAATGATGGCTATAAGGAAGGGGAGGCTTTGTTAGAAATGCTGGCCCACAACCCATCTACAGCTAAATTTATCACTAAGAAACTGGCAGTGCGTTTTGTAAGCGATGCACCTCAACAATCTCTGTTAGATAAAATGTCGGCATCGTTCACCGCGCATGATGGCGATATCAGAGACGTGTTGATCACGATGGCATCATCTCCCGAGTTTTGGAGCACACAATCGCTACGCGAAAAAACAAAGTCACCTTTTGAATTGGCAATCAGCTCGGTGCGGGGTTTAAATGCAACTATAAAACAACCCTATGCCTTGTATGCATGGATAGCCAAAATGGGGCAGAAAATGTATTTCTACCAGGCGCCAACCGGTTTCCCGGATAAGGGACAATACTGGATCAATACAGGAGCCTTGTTAAACCGTATGAACTTTGGTTTGGCTTTGGCTACACAACGTATACCGGGTATCACTTTTGATCTGGCAGCGTTAAATAATCATCACGAGCCTGAAAGTAAACAAGCGGCATTATCTACTTATGGTAAGTTGATTATCCCCGAAAGGAATTTAGATCAAACCATTAAGTTTTTGACCCCGATGTTGGATGACCCGAACCTGATAAGCAAAGTTGATAACGCGGCAGCTAAAACAGCCCCTGCGGTAACTGATATGAATACAACCATGCAAACCGGTGACGACCAGATGATGAATACCGAAAAGAACCTTAAACCCAAGATTAAAGGTAAAGGCCAAAAGGCGCAAGATAGAATAGATTATGCCATGCAAAGTATGCCGGGTAATAATACTATGCTGGCCCAGGTTGTGGGTGTTATTATTGGTTCGCCGGAGTATCAAAGAAGATAAATAAACTGACACACTATCATATTAAAACGATATAATCATGACATCGAGAAGAGGATTTTTAAAAGCAGGCGGACTGGCACTATTTGGTGTTAGTTTAGTAGGAGGTATCCCCGGTTTTATAGCCGAAGCTGCCGCCAGTGATAAAATTATTGCTCCATACAAAAAGAAGAAAACGATGGTTTGCATCTTTCAGCGTGGTGCTATGGATGGTTTGATGGCTGTAACGCCGTTTACCGATGATTACCTGAAAGCTGCAAGGCCAACTTTGTTTATGAGCGCAGCTAAAGGCGGTACAGCTAAACCGTTGATCGATCTGGATGGCCGCTTTGGTTTACATCCTTCAATGGCCGCTTTTGAGCCGCTATTTCGCGATGGCCGTTTAGGCATTGTACATGGTATAGGTTCGCCAAATAATACCCGTTCACACTTTGATGCGCAGGATTATATGGAATCGGGTACGCCGTTTAATAAGGGTACTGCAAGCGGCTGGTTAAACCGCGCTGTTGGCTTATTGGGCCATGATGCTACTACAACACCTTTCCAGGCGGTGAGTTTAACATCGGCTTTGCCACGTTCTTTTTATGGTGATAACCAATCCGTAGCGATCAATAACTTACAGGATTTTGGTATCCAGATGCGTGGTAATGCAGCCGGAGCCAATATGGCCGCTAAAAGCTTTGAAGATTTGTACGGACAGGCATCAAGCGGTTTGCTCAAATCAACCGGTAAAGAAAGCTTTGACGCGGTTAAAATGCTGCAAAAAAATGATACCAAGAACTACAAACCAGCCAATGGCGCTGTATATCCAAATACAGCTGTAGGTAACTCATTAAAGCAAATTGCCCAGTTAATTAAAATGAATGTTGGTTTAGAAGTTGCCTTTACCGAATCTGGCGGTTGGGATACTCACTTTAACCAGGGAACAGAGAACGGCATATTTGCCCGTAATGTAAACGATTTGAGTAACTGTATAGTTGCTTTCTGGACAGACCTTGGCCAATACCAGGATGATGTTACTTTAATGACCATGACTGAGTTTGGCCGCACAGTACACCAAAACGGAACCGGCGGTACCGATCACGGACGCGCATCATGTAACTTTATTTTAGGTAACGATGTTGCCGGTGGTAAAGTATATGGTGATATTAAACCACTATCAGTTGATAATTTAGAAGATGGCCGCGATTTGGCTGTGACTACAGATTTCCGTTCTGTGTTTAGCTCTGTTGCTGATAGTCACCTCGGTATTAAGAATGATAGGGTATTGTTCCCTGACTGGAACGGTACTAAATTGAATGTGATGAAAGGCTAAATCTTTAACAATAATCAATAATATTGAATACTGAATATCCAATATCGAACACCGAAGTAAACTTCAAAATTCATCATCCGATATTCGGTGTTCGATATTGATTAACCACTCACTACTCTCCATTTACTACTCATTACTTAACAGGCTTCACACCCTCCGATGTCATTACAACACGTTTCATTGTTCCATCGGGATTGTAATAAAGATAATCAATACATACCGATCTGTGGAAACTTCCAAAATCTGGAGTTAAAGCTCCGTTATGGTAAATGAAATAGGTTTTGCCTTTAAAATCAATAATAGCCTGGTGGTTGGTATTTGAGTTTCCGGCAATTTCGTTTAAGATGCCTTTATATTCCCAGGGTCCGTTAATGCTACGGCTCATGGCATAAGCTATCTTCTCGGGAAACTCATAAGCGTATGATAGGTAATACCAACCATTACGCTTGTGTAACCACGGTGCTTCGGTATAGTGGGGGAGCTTTATGGTTTTGATTGGGCCATCCAATTCAGTCATATTGGCCTTTAGTTTGGCGTAGTAACAAATGGTATTTCCCCAGCAAAGATATGCTTGCCCGTCATCGTCGATAAAAACTGTTGGGTCAATATCATCCCAGCTTATTTTGGTATCGGTTGTCATATCATTGGTGATGATAGCCGAGCCACGGGCATCTTTAAAAGGCCCTGTCGGACTATCAGCTACAGCAACACCAATTGCCTTACCGTGAATTGTTCCGTGTGATATAGCCACGTACCAATAAAATTTATGGTTACGCTCAATAACCTGCCCGGCCCAGGCATCATCTTTAGCCCATGCAAAATCCTTCACATTTAATGGGCTTGGGTGCTCTGTCCAGGTCACCATATCAGTTGATGAAAAGCAAAGCCAATTGTGCATTTCGTAACCATTGCGCTTTACCGGGGCCTGATCATGGCCTGTGTATAGATAGACCGTTCCGTTTGAAACCAGCGCTGCCGGGTCGGCCGTATATTCGTGAGTGATGATGGGGTTTCCTGTAGCGTGTATAATGGTATCTTTTAACTGCTTAGTTACATTTGTGGTGCGATAATTGGTGAAACCAGTAGTAAGCGCTAATCCCGCTATAGCGGATAAAGATACGGCGATGGTATTAATTTTCATTTTGACATTTATTTCAGTTGATAAATATAGCATGTTTGCTGCAAATAAATTTCTAATTTTATACTTCAATTGAACCAGAAATATGTCTAAGTTATTTATCGCTATGGGGGGGCTGTCATTATTATTACTCATTGGGTTGAGTATTGATGTGGGAAGACACTATTACAGTGATGAAAATGATCATCTGCTGGTTAGTATTGACCAGATGCAGCGGTTACAACTATTTGGAAGAACAGCCGTTGGTATTTACGACGAAGATAAAAAAGCCTATAAAACGGGTGATAAATACAGTTACTACGTGAGTGGAAAAACTTATAATTATATTGTAGAACTTGAAGATGCGCCACAATATTCAAAATTTGATGTTGAGTATTTACCTGATAATCCCGAAGTACATTCAATAAACCCCGCAATTCAATTGGCAATGAGCAGGGGGCGTTTAATGCAGAACGAAAAGGTTCCGGCCTTATCATGGATATTGTTGCTTTTAAGTTTCGGAGGATTGATCTATTCCATAATCAGATTGAAAATACGTCCTGCAAAGGTTTAATCTAGGATAGCTCGGGGTTATTCAAAGGTTACCTTGCTTTTAACCAATCCACTCTAATACATCCGTAATTTTCTCAGCTATTCTAAAGTTCTCGTGTTCAAAATTAGTATCAATAACCTCGTGCGCCCAGGTAGTATGGAAAGGGATATGGATACCATGACCACCTATTTGTATTACCGGTAAAACATCAGATTTTAGCGAATTACCGATCATCAAAAACTCTTCGGGTTGAATATCCAGCCTGTCTATCAGCTTCAGGTAATCTTCTTCCCCTTTTTCTGACATCACCTCAATATGGTGAAAATAATGCCCTAAGCCCGATTTATGTAATTTACGTTGCTGATCAAGCAGATCGCCTTTGGTTGCAACCACCAGTTTAAACTTATTTTCAAGAGCCGATAATACCTGCTCAACATCGTCAAGTAGTTCGATAGGTTCTTCAAGCAGATTTTTACCTAACTGAATTATTTTTTCAACAATATCAACATTGATCTTTTTATCAGATACGTTTAAAGCCGTTTCTATCATTGATAAAGTAAAGCCTTTAACACCATATCCGTAAAGCCCTAAATTGCCTATTTCAGTTTTAAGTAATTCGCGTTCAATATTGTGCCCGGTTAAAAAGTTTTCGAGCAGGGTATAAAACTGTTCTTCTGTTTTGCGGAAATAAGGTTCGTTAACCCAAAGTGTATCATCGGCATCAAAGGCAATAACTTTGATATTTGTGTTAGTGTAAATCATCAGTGATTCAAATTTATAAATAATTTAATTAAGAGGGATCATTAATGTAAACGTAGCAGGTTATCATAAAGTTGTAAAAACATTAAATCTGTCATTAAATCCGCATCACATGGTTTAAATGCAAAATATTTTGATACCTTTGCCCGGCAAATAATAACCCCATAAATTGTTTGCCATGCAATTAGATCCCTCCAAATTTGTTGCCGAAGGTTTAACGTACGACGATGTTTTACTGTTACCGGCGTACTCAGAAGTTTTACCACGCGAAGTTGACACCCGTTCATTTTTAACCCGTACAATCAGGCTAAACGTTCCTATCGTATCTGCCGCAATGGATACCGTTACCGAAGCCGCTTTGGCCATTGCTATTGCCCAGGCTGGTGGTATTGGCATGTTACATAAGAACATGACCATAGCTCAACAAGCTGACGAAGTACGTAAAGTAAAACGCTCAGAAAGCGGGATGATACAAGATCCGGTAACGTTACTGGAAACCGCTATTTTGGCCGATGCCTTTAAGATAATGAAAGAGCACAAAATAGGAGGTATCCCAATTATTGATGCGGATAGAAAACTGAAAGGAATTATCACCAACCGGGATCTGCGCTTTCAAAAGGAAATGGACAAGCCGGTAACTGATGTAATGACCAAAGAAAATCTGGTTATTGCACCCGAAGGAACTACACTATTACAAGCCGAAGAAATACTGCAAAATTATAAGATAGAGAAATTACCGGTAGTTAGTAAAGATGGCCATTTAAGCGGATTGATCACTTTTAAGGATATCCAGAAATTTAAGAATTACCCCGAAGCGTGTAAGGATGAACACGGTCGTTTACGTGTAGGTGCAGCAGTTGGCGTTACTGCCGATACTTTAGATAGGGTAGATGCTTTGGTAAAAGCAGGAGTTGATGTAATTACGATTGATACGGCACACGGACATTCAAAGGGGGTTATTGATAAATTGAAAGAAGTTAAAGCCAAGTATCCTGCATTACAGGTTATGGTTGGTAACGTTGCTACAGGTGATGGAGCCAAAGCGTTAGCAGATGCTGGGGCTGATGCTGTAAAGGTTGGTATTGGTCCGGGTTCTATTTGTACTACCCGTATTATTGCCGGGGTTGGGGTTCCGCAATTGTATGCTGTATATGAGTGTGCTAAGGCTTTACGGGGCACAGGCGTACCTGTAATTGCTGATGGGGGTATTAAACACACAGGTGATATTGCAAAGGCTATTGCAGCTGGTGCAAGTTCTATTATGGCAGGCTCGTTATTCGCAGGTGTTGAAGAATCACCAGGCGAAACTATCATTTACGAAGGCCGTAAGTTTAAATCGTACCGTGGAATGGGTTCGATTGAAGCTATGGAACAGGGATCAAAAGATCGTTACTTTCAGGATGTTGAAGATGATATCAAGAAGTTGGTTCCAGAAGGTATTGTTGGCCGTGTAAACTTTAAGGGTACTTTAGCCGAAGTAATGTATCAGTACGTTGGTGGTTTACGAGCGAGTATGGGCTATTGCGGTGCTGCAAACATTGAAGCTTTACAACAAGCTAAATTTGTACGCATTACAGCATCCGGTATTCGCGAATCGCACCCGCATGATATTACTATTACTAAAGAAGCACCCAATTATACCAGATAACTTATTGATGATGCTTTGTAGTTAAATATTAAATATAGTTTTTTATGTTTACATAAATTTTAATTATATGAGGATAAAATTACTTTGCACATTGGTATTAGTTACGTTTTTCTTTACAGCGTGTCGCAAAACTGACGATACAGCAGGGCTGTTTTTATTAAGCAATGTTGCCGTTTCGGGTGCTGTAACACAAAATATTTCCTTGAAATATGACAGCCAAAATCGTTTGATAGAAGAAAATGATGGTGGAGGAACAGGTTATTATTACACCTACGATATTCTGGGGCGCGTAACTGAAGAAGACGACAGAAGTGGTAATTCTGTATCACAATACTTTTATAAATACGATGGTAATCACATTTATATAACGGTTATAACTAAAAATAACGGTACTGTAGTCGGTACAGAAAACAGGGATATCATTCTTAATGGCCAACAAGCGATAAGTCAGGATTATGATGATGGCCAATATTCATTGTATACTTACGATAGTAATGGTGATTTACTTACCCAGTCTGATTATT
The DNA here is from genome assembly GCF_039921305.1 of Mucilaginibacter sp. Taxonomy (GTDB): domain Bacteria; phylum Bacteroidota; class Bacteroidia; order Sphingobacteriales; family Sphingobacteriaceae; genus Mucilaginibacter. The sequence goes on along the minus strand of NZ_JBDSCA010000021.1, from coordinate 68,892 downwards.
TAAAGTCTTCACCAGATGTTGTGTTCCGTATCGGATATGCTTATGAAAGCAACAAAAGTTATTTCTATAATGTAGAAGGGAATCTATTCAGTATACATCCGTCAGGACATATTCATAATGCAAAAGCTACAACCTTTACAACCTATTTTGATCCTGCAAAGCCAGTTGTTTTAAGTTCAAACAGCACTTTTGAGTATAACGCTGATCTGTTTCCAATAAAAGAAACAAGGGTAGAAACTCAACCCAACGGAACAACAAGTACTTCCGTTTATGTCTACACGTACATCCAGTTTTAGGTATTGAACATCATTATAGTAAATCGAATACTATTTGCTATAATGATGTTATCCTTCGAACTGATCTTTCAATCGTTCTAATTTTTCGATGATCAATTTTACCTTTTCTTTTTCGCTGATGATAATACGATCTTTTAAAAATAGTGAGCAAAAGATAATAAAGGCCGCTGTAAGTGAATAGTATATTACTTTAACCATCATCGGTTTATCTTCTAAAACCTCTACAGCATAAAGTCCTATCCCAATAGTAATGATGACGGCATATATATAGTAGAACCTATCGTAAAGATATGCCCTGCGTTTTTGATATATTTTAAGGGTTTCTAAATATTTAGCCGGATCAATTGTCGGATCGTGGCTTGAAATGGTGCGGTAATCGCCTATCTGTAACGAAAGGTAAATACTCATCCCAATAATAAGGGTTAAAAGGCCGATGTAGCTTGCCCACGATGTAAATACCGAGAATAACAACGAAATTGCTGTTACCGCTAATGCAATAGAGATACCGATTATGCCCTGTAAGGTTTTACTCCTCAATCCCCCCATTCCTTTCTTCACCTGCCTGAGCGCCTCATCCACCGAAAGCTGCTCTTTAACGGGCTGGCCTTGCCAAACCGTCATTAAATGCTCAAAGTCTTTCATAGTGGTTATATAAATCTGTCAACTTTTGTTTGATACGATAAATTTTCACCCTTAAATTTCCTTCAGATATACCGGATATATCAGCAATTTCAGGATATGGTAACTCATCTAACACCATGGTAATAATAATTCTTTCTGATTCTTCCAGTTTGGATATGCACTTGTATAATAAGGCAACCTGTTCGTTCTTCTCACTAAATTTTTCTTCCTGCGTTTCCGCGATGAGGGGCGTTAGCTCCTCCTTACCCTGTCGCTTTTCCGATCGGAGGTAGGTTAAACAGGTATTAACGGCAATGCGATAGATCCAGGTTGATATCATGGCCTGGTTCCTGAATTTATCCATGTTTTGCCAAACCTTTAAAAAAGTTTCCTGCAACAGGTCATTAGCGGCATCATCGTCGCCGGCATACCCGTAGCATAAGCGGAATATCTTTTTTGAATTAGCTTCAAATATTTGCTTGAAAACTGCTTCCTTGTTTGACACTGTTTAGTTGATTTATTCTTAAGACTGCAAGATAAAACAAATGTTACAACACCAGATCATGTTTATTTAACCAGGGTAAACGTTTAACCGCATCCTCAAGCAATTCATCAAATTCCTGGTTATAATCAAACTGCAGGTCCTCGTGAAGTTTTACTATCGCTTTCTTCATCTTTTCCAATTGCTTAGTTAAAATCAAGCGTAGTGGTTTGTATGATGTTCGGCGGTCAACATACTCTAAATAGTTGCGGCAAAAATTCATGATCAGTTCAACCTCAACCTGTTTTGATCCGGTAAATTTAATGTTCTTGTTAATGTGCTTCAGTATTTTGCGCAAAACTTTAGCCGCCTGGTAACTTAACGATGGTACCTGGCTCATCATTAAACCAATATCTTGTTTTAAGTTTTCGGCGAAAGCCAACTCATCATCAGCATCAAAAAGTAAATAGGCGAGTAGCTCCTTGTTTTCTTTTTTATATCGGGCCATACGCAGGCACAATGCGGCGGCTTGCTTATCATCAAGCTGTTGAAGCTCTTTCTTTATTTCTTGTAAGCCGTATTGTTTAATACTCATTATACCTCTTTAAAATTTCAACAAAATAGTAATTAGTTGTAGTTTTAGACCTTATTAAAAACCTAAATGGCCAAAAACAAACTTACGCTTTACATTTTTATAGCCCTAATAGCTGGTGTAATTGTGGGATATACTTACAATGTGACGTTAATTAAACCTATAAACGATAAGCTTGGCACCGCCGAAACAACTATTAAAGCTTTGGATAATGCTATTGTTTTAATAAAAGACACAACGCTCGCCAATTATAAAGACCTTAAAATTCAACGTGCCGCGCAAGTAAAAATACGTAAGGAAAATGATACCATACGCGAAGATAAATTAGAAGGTTTTACCATATTGAGTGATATATTTCTTCGCCTCATAAAAATGATCGTTGCGCCACTGGTGTTTACTACATTGGTTGTAGGTGTGGCAAAGGTAGGAGATATAAACGCCGTTGGCCGGATAGGCGGAAAAACCATGTTGTGGTTTATAAGCGCTACGCTGGTATCGTTACTATTGGGTATGATATTGGTTAATTTATATCAGCCGGGAAGCCACATGCATATACCATTGCCCGATAGTCATTTAGGTACTGATATTAAAAAGTCGACACTGTCTTTAAAAGAGTTTATGAACCACGTAGTTCCTAAAAGCTTTATCGAATCAATGGCTAATAATGAGATCTTACAGATCGTTGTATTTGCTATATTCTTCGGTGTGGCAACCGCCGCCATTGGCCAGCAAGGGCAGGTTGTTATTAAAGCGATGGATGCCATTGCCCATGTAATAATGAAGATAACGGGTTATGTAATGAAACTTGCCCCATTAGCTGTATTTGGCGCCATTACAGCCATTGTAGCCAAACAAGGACTGGGCATCCTTTCTACTTATGCTATTTTCATCGGTGAGTTTTATTCTGGTTTATTACTGTTGTGGATCATCATCATTACGGCAGGTTTCTTCGTATTAAAAAGCCGGGTATTTACATTGGTGAATCGCATTAAAGACGCCATGCTGATCGCCTTTGGTACCTCAACCAGCGAAGCAGCTTATCCACGGGTATTAATTGAGTTAGAGCGTTTTGGATGTAAAGATAAGATAGTAAGTTTTGTACTGCCTTTGGGCTATTCCTTTAACCTTGATGGCTCCATGATGTATATGACATTTGCTTCCTTATTCATCGCGCAGGCTTATGGTATTCATCTCTCAACCGGGCAGCAATTTACCATGTTACTTATCTTGATGCTAACCAGTAAAGGTATTGCCGGTGTGCCGAGGGCTTCCTTAGTTGTTATTGCGGGTACTATATCAGCCTTTAATATTCCGGAAGCAGGTTTAGCCTTGCTGATAGGTATTGATCCTTTATTAGATATGGGCCGTTCTGCGACAAACGTATTGGGTAATGCCATGGCAACTGCCGTTGTGAGTAAGTGGGAAGGGGAGATGGGTGAAGAGGTTTCTGTAGATTAGATCTCTTGCGCTTCAAACATCTCATTTAAAAACCTGATAGAATCGTTGCTTTCATATTTGTAGCCACCTGTTGTTAGTACGTAGCCAAATAAGAACATAGCTATTATAAACAATGATGCTGGTTGGAACTTTTGTTCGATGATTTGAGATACCATAATGGATATTCCTCCAATAAGAAGGCCCCCCATCCACATACACATAAACACGAGCACCGCAGGGTGTAAGCTCATAACGATTTGTATTCGGCAGCCTGATTTTTCAGTGGAAATTGTGCCTTTTATTTGTGGATTAAACGAGTTTCTGTAATTAATAACTCTTTTAATATCAAATTTTTGAGATGATATTCGCCCCTCGTAAAGATAATCGTTATTACTGTCGTTTGTGAACCAGTTAACGCGTTGATCTGTATTAACGTTTAGAGCAAGTCTTTCCAGTATCTCGTCAGGTGTGAGACTGGTGAGCAAATCAAACTTATCGAAAGGTAAAAAAGCCACAACTAATAAATCGGCGGATAATTATCCGGATAAGTTTGCGCCATCATATCATATACAATTTCAATAATATCTTCGTGCGACGGTTTGGTATAATAATCACCATCTGAGCCATAAGGTGGGCGGTGTTGCTTTGCAGTTAAAGTACGTGGCTGACTATCCAGACTAAAATAACCATTCTGCTTTTCCAGGATGTGCTGTAAAATATAAGCCGATCCTCCGCCTGGCACATCTTCATCAACCACTAACAGTTTATTGGTTTTTTGTAAGGATTGCGCACAGATGTGATCCAGATCAAACGGATATAAAGTTTGTGGATCAATTATTTCAACATAAATACCAAGCACCTCCAAATCTTCGGCGGCCTCTTGCACAATACGAAGTGTTGAGCCATATGATACTATGGTGATATCATTACCTTCACGTAAAACCTCGGCCCGGCCAATTGGCACCGTAAACTCGCCAACATTGCTCGGTAATTGTTCTTTTAAACGGTAACCGTTAAGGCATTCAATAACCAATGCGGGCTCATCGCCACGTAATAAAGTATTATACATACCTGCGGCCTGTGTCATGTTACGAGGTACACAAATGTGTATGCCGCGCAATGCGTTTAATATTAAACCCAATGGTGAACCAGAGTGCCATATCCCTTCCAGCCTGTGCCCGCGTGTACGGACGATTAGGGGGGCCTTTTGCCCTGCTTTGGTACGATAGCTTAAACTTGCCAAATCATCGCTTAAAACGTTCATGGCATACATCAGGTAGTCCAGGTATTGTATTTCGGCAATTGGGCGCAGGCCACGCATGGCTAAACCCATACCCTGGCCTATAATAGTAGCTTCACGGATACCGGTATCAGCGATACGTAAATCACCAAACCTTGCTTGTAAGCCTGCAAAGCCCTGGTTAACATCGCCAATAGCGCCAACATCCTCACCAAAGGCAACAATGCTTTTATCGCGGGTAAAGTTTGCATCAAAACAGGCATTCAAAATTTCCCGCCCATCTATCAATTTCGCATCGTTATTATACTCCGCCGCAATTATTGGGACATACAGAGGTGAATATGGTGTATCTGTAAAAAGTTTAGAGTTAAAACGATCTTTGTTTTTTACATTTTCGGTGTTAAACCAATTTAAAAGTTCGTTACGGGCATCATTATGCTCGTGTGCAGTTGCCAATAAGGCCTTACGCACAGCCGCCATTACATCACGACGGGCCGGATCGATACATTCAGTCAATACTTTGTTAATATCCAATAACTGCTGGCTGTATTCTGTTGATAAAGCCAGGTTGTTTATTAATATAGTGGTTTGTGTAAGTTCAGTCTTAATTTGGCCTTCTAACTCGTTCCAGGCTTCACGCTGGCAAGTACGCACATATATTTTTGCTTCTTCTTCTAATTTGTCTAATTCTTCGTCGGTAGAAATGGCCGTTTCAATCATCCATTTACGCATTTGCAATAAACAATCGTGTTCATCTTCCCAGGCTAACCGGTCCTTTGATTTATAACGTTCATGCGATCCCGAAGTTGAGTGGCCCTGCGGCTGTGTCATTTCGGTAACATGTATCAATACCGGTACATGTTCTTCACGGCAAATTGCTATCGCTTTTTCGTAAGTTTCGCATAGGCCAACATAATCCCAGCCGCGCACCTTGAATATTTCGTAACCATTGGTGCCCTCTTCACGCTGAAAACCTTTTAATATTTCGGATATATCCTCTTTAGTGGTCTGGAATTTTGCCGGTACCGATATTCCATAAGCATCATCCCAAACAGAAATGGCCATAGGCACCTGCAACACACCGGCTGCGTTAAAGGCTTCAAAAAACAAACCTTCGGATGTGGAACCATTTCCAATTGTACCGAAAGCAACTTCGTTACCTTTTACCGAGAATTTTTTGAGGTAGGATAGTTCTTTATTTTGACGATAGAGTTTTGATGCATATGCCAAACCAAGCAAACGCGGCATATGGCCGCCTGTTGTTGAGATATCCGATGCACAGTTCATCATTTCTGTCAGATTATACCACTCACCGTTTTCATCAATGGTGCGTGTTGCAAAATGACAATTCATCTGCCTTCCGGCAGATGCGGGGTCTTTTTCAATATCCGGGTTAGCGTATAATTGGGCAAAAAACTCGGTTAAGGTAGTCATGCCGGTAGCAAACATAAATGTTTGATCGCGGTAATAGCCTGCGCGCCAGTCTCCTTTGCAAAAGGTTTTAGCCATAGCCAGTTGGGCAACCTCTTTACCATCACCAAAAATGCCAAATTTGGCTTTACCTGTAAGCACTTCGCGTCGACCGATCAAACTGGCCTGTCTGCTCTCATACCCAATACGATAGTCTTTAATAATGATCTTTTTAAAATCATCAAAACTAAGCTGTGAAGTATCAGATTGGCTGGAATTTTCGGTAACAGGCATATATAATTTGGTTGTCTAAGCAAAAGTATAAAATTCAATTTTGCTTTTATCATAAATCACTTATAAAACCGTTAGTTTTTACAATAGTTTTTTACAAGTGAATATTTACTTACATTTGTGTATAAACGCAACGCACGTAAATATGCGTGTGCTACAATATTAGCAAATATCTGTCACATGCTCTATTCAAAAAGCATTAATTTTACAGCTTTTTAAGTTAGATATTGACAAACAAATGATTAATAAAACGTTGTTGAATATAAACTATAGTTAATAACATTAGTCAAATAGTTTATATATTGGTTCAACACTAATAAAAACATATAACACAAATACAACATACCACAACAATGAAAAAATTAATAATGATTTGCGCTGTAATTATAGGTTTTACAGTTACAGTTTCGGCACAAACAGATAATAAGGCTGAGTTTAAGTTTGCCGAAGAGAAACATGATTTTGGTAAAGTGCCTCAAGGAAAGCCAGTTACCGTAAAATTCGAATATACCAACATCGGCGAGGAGCCTTTAATATTAAGCAATGTTCAGCCAACCTGTGGTTGTACTATTGCCGATTTTACTAAAACTCCGGTATTAAAAGGCGCTAAAGGTATCATCACCATAACCTACAATGCCGCTGTAGTTGGTGTTTTCACCAAAACAATCGTAGTAACATCAAACGCAAAAACGCCAACTAAATATCTTAATATAGTAGGAGAGGTTGTAGCCGGTGCCAGCACAGGTAAATAATAGCATACATTAAAACAGTATAAAAATCCTTGTCTTATACCGACAGGGATTTTTTATTTTGTTTTCCCGTAAAGGGGATTTATATTAATTTTGTGCCATGCCAAAAATTTCGCACAAGGGTATAGATATGCCCGCCTCGCCAATCCGTAAACTCACACCATTTGCCGATAAAGCCAAACAACAAGGCAAAAAAGTATATCACTTAAATATCGGCCAGCCTGATATTGAAACTCCACCGGGTATGCTTAATGCCATAAAAAACATTGATTTTAAGGTTTGGGCTTATACGGCGAGTGAGGGCACATTGTCTTATCGAACCAAGTTAACAGCGTATTATAACAAATTAGGTTACAACATTACACCCAATAACATTATTGTAACCGCCGGTGGTTCAGAAGCTATTGTGATAACCCTGTTAACCTGTTTAAACCCGGGCGATGAGGTGATCATTCCGGAACCATTTTATGCTAATTATAACGGTTTTGCCTGCCAGGCGGATGTGGTGATAAAGCCTATATTATCGTACATCGAAAATGGCTTTGCCTTACCAGCGATAAGTGAATTTGAAAAGCTGATCACAGATAAAACAAAAGCTATATGTATTTGCAATCCCAATAATCCAACGGGCTATTTATACTCTCCCGAAGAATTGGATGCCTTAAAGCAATTGGCCATAAAGTATGATCTATATATATTTAGCGATGAAGCTTACCGCGAATTTTGCTACGATGGCCGCACATTTAAATCGCCAATGCATTTAGATGGCCTGGATGAAAACGTTGTAGTATTAGATACAGTGAGCAAGCGTTATAGCGCTTGCGGTGCACGTTTAGGCTGTATCATCACTAAAAACAAATCCATTATTTCGGCAGCATTAAAGTTTGCACAGGCCAGGTTAAGCCCAGGCTTGGTTGAACAAATTGCGGGTGAAGCAGCTGTTGATACCCCGGATGAATATTTTGAGGCGGTAAATAAAGAATATACTCACCGCCGTGATATTCTTGTGCAATCGCTTAATAAGATGGGAGGGGTATTTTGCCCTAATCCGGGTGGCGCGTTTTATGTGGTAGCAAGCTTCCCGATAGATAATGCGGATAAGTTTTGCCAATGGATGCTTGAAGAGTTTGATTACAACAACCAAACCGTGATGATGGCACCGGCAACAGGGTTTTATAGCACGCCTGGTGCCGGAACAAATCAGGTCAGAATGGCATATGTATTAAATTCTGATGATCTGGAAAAGGCGATGGCTTGTTTGGAACAAGGTTTGTTAGCATATCCGGGAAGAAAGCTTTAAGCTAAGAGCTGAAAGTATAGGCTTTTTAATGTTTCAAAAGCTTTATGCGTTTTGCTATAAGCTTTCAGCTCAAAACAGTATCTTTGTAGTCTTGTTACATCTAACAATAATGGGGTCGACCGGAATTGACAGGATGGAGATAAGTAGGTAAGCATGCAGCGCGTTGTATGAATTAGCGCTTTAAACTGAACATTCAAACTTTCAAATGGCGAAAATCAATTTGCCTTAGCTGCTTAATTTAGAATTAACTAGCTTTTGTCCCGCCGGTGTTCTGTTTTGTTGAACCGGCAATAGGGGCACCGAAAAACGAAACTGGTTTGCGAAAGGTGCGATAAGCGAACGAGAAACAGCACATACGGAAGACGGTACAGGTGAGCAACTGACCTTCCCCTTCCCGACAACTTAACAGTAGATAAGCATGTAGAAAGCATACCTTATACCATGTTTGGACGAGGGTTCGAATCCCTCCGGCTCCACCTCACTGGACAAGTCAGATAATTCTGAACTTGTCCAGTTCTTTTTTGTGCCTAACCCATTGTTAGCCAATAGAATACAATTAACTATTTCGTTCAATCGATTAGTTCGATGTTGGAAACCATCAAACACCACATTCTGGGGGTGCATCGAACTAATAATCTTTCTTTTAACGGCAATATTATTACCTTTATAGCTGTAATTCAATTTTTTAAGGTTGAATAATGCGCCTGTAAGCAACTGGCCGACGATCCTGGCTGATTGGATCACGTCAGGCAATCTCTTTTCAAGTGAAGTGATCTCTTTTTCACACTTGCTTTTTACCGTTTGAAAATCCACATGTGTAAAATCACCCGCCATAAATAAATCCCTGGCCTGATCTGTTTTATTACTTAGTACCTTGATCTGGTCGCTAATCTGTCGTTGACTGTATTCCCCGTTGTTAGATTGTTGCCGGAACACCTTGCTAATGACATCCTGATAAAATGGCTCATAGCCATCCCTTAGATATATTTTTTCAATATCCTGATCAAACAATTGGTTCACTTCAGCAGCTTTAAACCGGCATCTGCACGAGGCGGAACAATGATAATAATAGTAATAACCACCGGCGTGCCCCTTGGATGCACTGCCTGTCAATTTACGGGTACATTTAGGACAATCTAAAAAGCCCCTTAATGGGAGCATATCCATCGAAACGATCTTTATTCCCTTTCTTTTCTTTTTACCATCCAGGAAATCCTGCACCTCGTAAAATAAAGCTTCGCTGATCAGTGGCTCATGCTGTCCGTCCGCCAGGTACTCTTCTTCATCTTTATATTTTGGTATCACGATCTTGCCGCAGTAAACCGGGTTGCGGATGATGTTAAAGAAGTTTTTGTAACCGCAGGAAACACCATTTTGCTTAGCTTGTTGGTAAACTTGCATAATCGTCAACTGTCCCCGCGCAAGCTCTTTAAATGCTTGCCGCATGGTGGTCGCATAGGGTTCACGGGGGGCGATATACTTTTTACCGTTTTCATGGGATCTATTGGCATAGCCCATTGGTGCCGTGGCGACCCACCGGCCTTCTTTTTTTGCCCTGCGCTGCCCGTGGAAAATATTTAAAGAACGCCTGTCATTTTCAACTTCGGGAGCTGCCAGGTAAAAAGCCAGCATCATCTTATTTTCGGGGATGGAAAGATCAAGCGGCTGTTCGATGGCCTGCGGTTCGGCACCAAAACGGTTAAGCAGGTTGATCATATAATAGGCATCGCCCGTATTCCGGCTGAATCTGTCCCACTTGGTAAATAAGATCAGATTGGTCTGACCACGGTCTTTCCGCAGGTCGACCAACAACTTGGACCATACCGGGCGGTTAAATGTCTTGGCGGAATGATCTTCGTAATAAACCTTGCCTACCTGTATAGACTTTATTTCACAATACCGGCGTAATACTTCCTCCTGGTTGCGTTGGGAGTAACCCTTTTCGGCCTGTTCATCGGTGCTTACCCGCACATATAAATTGGCGATCTTCATAAGTAATAAACGATTGATTTATACCAAAATACGGATATTTTTTAATAAAGAGAAAGAGTTATTACTAAATCTATCGATCGGATTTGATCAGTCATTTCATTTAGTAGCTCTTTATTTAATGGTCTATTGGTAAAAACAACCGAACTCCGAAACCCCTTGGTACTTATCCATACATCGCAAAATAAAAGAGGCAGTGAAGCATTTTAATTTATATCCTATTGCTTTGTTAGAGTGTCCAATTTGGGTGTATAATAAATCCCAGCATGTCCGATTGAAGTCTTTCATTCAATTGAATCGGGTTCATCTCTGATTAGGGGCCATGAGTAGACATTTACGCTGCAAGGCATTTACATCATTAGCCGAATATTAAAAACGCAGGGAGCCCCTGCTTTCTTAAAAGCCGTTAATACTTCCGCATATCCTCCTTCAAATCGCATTTAATGAAATTTTAACAAACCTGTATCCGTTTTAAGAAAAAGTCCCCGGTTGTTGTAAATCCAAACTCTGCCATCTGTGCCTTTGGAAACTTGTGGCAAGCCCCCATACAATTTATATCTCAAAAGTTTCCTTTCGTTGCTAACGCTGGCAAAATATGGTTCTGATTTGGTTTTATCAGAATGTACAAATCCTGCAATGTATAACGTGTCTTTGATAACCATCATAGAACTTATACTTGTTACGTCACTAAGATGAAGTAAGGTATCCACCCGGCCTTTTGATACTTTCAGGAGCTTTAAACCCGGAACGCGGCTATCATCTATTCGGTACTCCCCCGCATACTTGTGATAAATATTTTCCTGAATAAAATCTTCAGGTGAGTTTACCTTTTCAGAATACGTCCAATCTTTTTTTAAATCAGGGCCGGTCAATTTAAAAATCTTATAATCGGAGGCCATAACTTTCAGTGGTTGTCCGGTTGAAGACATGATATAATAGGGAAAGAAACTTTTGATATTAAAATCATACCCCTGCCAGTGTTTTCCGAAATCAGAAGATTTCACCATCCATCCTTTACTGCTCTCGTGTATGCCAAGCCAGGAATAAAGCCCCCAAAAAACGCCTTTGTCATCTATTGTCAATTGATTTATATAACGGCTTGTGGATATAGTTGTCCATGTCTTTCCATGGTTTAAAGTCATCTCTATCGCGTCGCCCTTTAATATGACTATAGTATCAGCCGACACATCAACGACACCAATAATTGTTTTGATATTCTTGGCAGGTAATTGTTCTGTTGAGTCAGGACTTGGCACATATCCTCTTTTATTAGATCCATGCTGACATGAATTCAATAAGATAACCAAACCGATACAATTCAAAAAAATGTTAAATTTCATATGATTGATTATTATTATCTTGTTCCCGGAGGGAAATTTCCTTGTTGTATAACATGATATGGCGTTTCTTCGTGGTCGGTGAGTAATTTGAATACGCCACCGATTCTGATTTGATCTACCATTTGGTTATATGGTATATTAGTTGTCTGCGACCCTGTAACAATGTTAAATAAAGGCGTATAATAACTGATCGGAGGGGCGGCAAATGAATCATAAGCACTTACCGCTGCTTTTAGAAAATACCGCAAATGATCATCGCTTACCTGGGCAGAATTGCGCTGAGACATAACGTCACCCGGAAACCCGTCGTGTGGTACAGGAATCTGGTCGTAAAGGCCGGTCTTCTTATTGTAACCACCATGAGTTTCATCATATCTGTCACTTAGCCCCAGTTCATGCAACGTTTCGTGGAATATAGTATAGTTATCTTTGCCTGATCCGAGGACCGTTATTTCTCTGGGAGCATCATTACCTACAGAAGATCCTCCAGATCTCGTTCCTTCCTCTACCGATCCGCCATTGTCAGATTCGGGCTGCGCTTTAAACGATAGTATGTTTTCACCTTCCTTCAACTGTTTAGTCGTGATATTTTCGTCATACTTATATTGCACATCGAAGGAAACATTTACACCATCAATGCTCTTGGATTTTAAATGTTCAGCAGCAAATTTCGTCAGTTCTTTTGCGCGTTCCTTGCTTGCACCAGCTCCTTTCACAAACACGGTAGCCGAAATTTTCAGGTCAGTAATATTGCCATTTTTGTCTCTTATGAGAGATAACCAGATATCCCGGCCGTTAGGATCAATTTTTTTGACAGGGTTATTTCCGGCGAATATGTAAGGAGAAAGGCCGGAATATTTTTCTGCTAGGGGATCGATCATGTTCCATCTTGCGATTACTGGATCATATATTCTTGCTCCGAAATCATATAACTTAAGCTCTTCTAAAAATTCTTTTCCATTGAAAAGGAATTCATTCGTAACGCCGTTATTTCTTCGTGGTATTACAAGTCCGAAAGGATAATAATCCTGTTTTTGGACGATTCTTGCGACGCCGCTGCTGTCATTAAAAATTACTCTCGAATTGCCCAAATGGTCATCAAGTGTAAATTCGTAAGTAAATGTTCCGTTAGAATTCTTCCTGGCTAATCCTTCACTCGAATTGATCAATTCCAAAACTCCGCTTTTGTATTGTATACCATTAATGTAGTCAGTTGTTCCGGAAGTTATATTGCTGCTATTGCTTCTTAATTTATTACCGGCTGCGTCATACCTATAGGAAATTGTTTTGCTGCCACCAATGGACTGCGGCAGATTTAAAATGTTATATGCTATGGTAACATCGTTTCTTGGATCATAACGAACGTTGCCGTTACCGTCATAAAGATAGCTGCTAGCACTAATTCCGCTAATTGTCGTCACTTGATTTCCATTATTAGTGTAAACATAATTTTTAGAAGATTGTCCTGGTACGATGCGTGTCAAGGTTTTTAAATTACCCATCCTATCATAGCTGATACCGGTTTCATTAAAACCGTCATTGGACACGCCGCTGGTTATACGGTTCAATTTGTCATAGGTATACAAATAGTTATTAGTTAATGTATTACCTACTCCCCAGGATTGTTTTGAGATGTTACCATTAAATGGCAGTTGGTTAATGTCATTGTAAACTAATTGCATAACAAAAAGCCCCGCGCTGTCTTTGTTCAGCCACCCTCGTTCATTGTAACGGTATAGTACATCTTGAAGAAAGCTTACTCCATTATTCTTACTGTAAATATGTTTAAATGTCCTTTCACCAACTTCGTTATAATCCAACTTGCTTAAGATAATCTTCGCTGAACCATTCAGCGATTCCCATGTGTTTTTAAGCCGCCCGTTGTGGTCATAATCTACACTGTCAGAAATGGTTAAAGGAGAATTGGCACCGTTACGATGAACTCGCATCGTGTTTTTCATACTGCTGTTAAAATTATATTGATTAGCCACCTCATCGAAATTGCTGTTATTAATGATTGAACCTAAATAATGCTGGTAGTATGTTTTAACAACCCTTCCGAAATCATCATAATACTGAACAGACCATAGCATATCAGATGTATTCAAAACGCCAGTTAACGATGCTGTTATAAGGCCTTTTATTTTATTGCTGTAATTCGCAGCCACATTATACGTCGACGGAAGTGCTGGAATATTATAATCGTCGTAATAATTAATGGTTAAATACGCAGTTATATTACTGGTTGGAAAACTGCCGAAAGAGTAATATTTGTGTGAGCCGTCTGCGTTATTTCTAGTCTCCCAGTTTACACTCTGGCCGTTTACCTGGTTTTGCAAATCTACTCTGCTTATTGCAATATTCCCGTTGTTCCAATTGCCGGATATTACTGCCCTTCCCAATGCATCGTATTTCAAAAATGTCCATTGGTTGGTTGTACGTTGCATAGAATCTTGTGTTGCTACGATTTGATCCAGTTTGTTAAAAACAGTAAAAATCGTTCCACTGCCTGGAAGTTTTTTCTCTACTAAACGGTTTCTAGTATCAAATCTGTATTGATAACAATTAAGATTAAGGTTTGCGATAGTTATCCCACCCCCATCTGCAAGTGCGCTCGGAGGTAGAACGAATGTCAGGTTATTAAAGTCGTCATATACATAATAGGTAGAAAGTATTTCGCCATTTGTATTATATGCTCTTTTCAAAATGACCTGATCATTCTTGTTTTTATAAACTTCAGAGGTTCCTACTTTGCCGTCAGCCGAAATCCAGTTTTCGTCTTTAATGATATTAACACTTAATTCATTCAGGTCATAGCTCCCTTTATCCACCAAAGTTGGTTTGCCGTTAGCATCCAGGGTGACAATGAATTTTTTTGCCCATCTCCCCGACGTTGTGGTTAAACTTCCGGCATCATTTGTTGCATAATCGAGTTTGGTATTATGTCCGGCATTAGCGGTTTTACCAGTCAATTGCCAGTACTCTCCAGGATAGCTTTGTTCCGTAATTCTGCTAACTGGTGATGGTTCAAAGTTTGTTTCTGAGTTTGGGAACGCATTCGCTTTTATATAGGGTGCGTTCCAGGTTGCTACAGGAGCCGGATTAGCATAAAAGGAGGCATTTTCTGTAGGTGCATTTGTTCTATAGGCTCCGTTGTTGGTAAAGACGGGCGTTGAATATGGTTGATATTTCGTCGATGCACGGCCGTACAAATCATAGGTAACTGGTTTTATTATATCTCTTTTTGTTGGGGACCCTTTAACATTGATGGACTGCAGCGGCCGGCCAAGGCCATCAAAGTAGTCAACAGTTGTGATCACGTCGCCAACGTTCATCGCCGCGATTTGAGATAGATTGGTTACGGAATTTACAGGTACTTGCAACGTGCTTGTCACAATATAATTCCTGGTTGAATCCGGAGCGGTATTCATTTTCTGCGCCTGGGCCTGATAAGCGGCTGATAAAATTATCAGTCCGCAAATTAAAGGGCGTAACACATCGCTATTAGACGAATAAGTGTTGGTAAGGGCTTGAAGCACGCTTTTCGCTGATCTGTGATCGTTAAAATACATATTTTTTTAATTAGGTAAGGTCCTTAATTATTTGCTTTTGTAGTGATAATCGGTGTGCTTAACTACGTTTCCATTTTTATCTTTAACATTAATCAAACGTTGAAAGTCATCATACTGGAAAGAGGTCACCATTCCCTTAGTATCCGTCGAACTTGTAAGTCCATTGACCGTGCTATAAGTTTCTGTTGTTACTAATGCGTTAGCTAACCCGGCATTGATTCGGAGTGGTGCCAGAAAGCTGTTTACCTGAGCATCAGTAGGGCTTGGGATATTTCTAAAGGTTAGGATTGCCGACTCGCTACTTAATGCCGCCACAACTGCCGTGTATTCTGCATTCTCAATCCTCGCAACCGGAAACTGCCCCCCATATCCCCATATATAGCAAATTTTAGCGCCGCCTTCCTTCGACATGCATTGCACGTTGCCGAGATTGTCGTAATTATAATAGTGGAGACGGGGTTCATAAGTACCGTTGGCTTTTTTGTATTCTACGGTTTGAGGAGCATATATATTATTCCCCCAATCCTTATAGTTTGTTCTTAAAAAATCGATTGGTACAGAGTTCTTGAATTGGGCTTTTACGATCACTGTATTTATCATGTTTTTAGCAGACATCGCGTTATATGGTGAAACTGTTGGGAAATCGTTAGGATAACTATAAGTGACACTAAGTGTATCCTTTGTACTTGATAAAGTATTGATTAAGGTAGGTTTTGCATTTCCAAGATTTCCATATTTAAAAATAGTCGTGTTCTGGGTATAGTTATTACCGGCGATATCGAAGGTTTGCACCCTGATCGTATCGACGTAAGTCCAAGCACGATAAATCCAATAATAACTAAGCGAAATGCTGTTCTTCTCATATGCATTCGGCTCACCGTATTTTGTGCAATCCATATCATATTTCTGTGTACCTATATATCCATTAAACCGTTTTGCAAAAATGGGATCATCACTATAATGCGTAAATGTCTTTTTAACTGGTATAAATATGGTTCCTTGTAGTTTGAAAATGCCACTATACAACTCTTTTCCGTTCTTATAGCCTGAATTACTTGTTGGAGCACCTACGATTTTTTCACCTCTGTAAATTGTAGCTGACTTATCTGCGGCGACAATAAATGAATGCTCGATCCTACCATTTTCAAAGTTCTCCCCATATCCTTCCGCAACATCTTTATAGGAGGTTACCGTAGGATATATATTCAGATTATAAAGAGAGTTAGAACCGCTGGTTACAAAAGCGAATGGAACCGGTTGCTTACAAGTTCCGATATCTGTGCAGGTCCCATAAAGCGTAATCGGATGTTCATAGTATGGAATAAACTGCCGTGCACCTGACGACTGGTCGGCGTTCGTAAAGCTTTTATAATAAAATCTTTTAATCATAGGTAATGTACCCACCCCATCAAAAGTGAGTAATTTTGAAACGCGCACACCTCCGATTGCGAAATTTCTTGTGTCAGTAATTACCGCGCCCGGTTTATAGATGATTGTCGCACCTCCTGAAATGTTTTGGCCGTATACCGTTATTAGTATTTTATAAACTCCTGGGGCGAGATTTTGAGTGGTGCTGATTTTTTTATTTAACAGGATTGTGTACCCTCCGACTGAATTGTTGTTGGCGTCTTTTATATCAATCAACGTTTGAGCTGAGCTATTGGGAAAGCCATTCAAAGACTTGCAGAACCCCGTAATGGAGACCTTTTGAGCGAATGAGACAACTGCTGTTTCGGTAGACGTTAAAATGGTTCCCGGCGTATAACCAGTTCCGGTTTGTATGGAAGCAGTACTGTCTCTTGAAGGAATCGTCGTTGTAACACCGTAAGTATCATTCCCCTCATAAACCACACTGTCTTTTCCTCCGGTAGGGTATGTGATCGAGTTTAACAACCCTTTAGCAGCGTAAACAGCATCTGGATCACGATTAGCGGTCGCCGCGAACAGATAGTCGGCGGTGGTTAGGTCAAGTGGTGTGGGTATTAGTGTGTTATTTATTTTTCCGTTGTAAAATCCCCAATGATCTTGGCTATATGATAGCCGCTTTGGAACAGTTCCTTTGTCATTATATCCAAAAATATGGCTTTTTTCGATTTTATTTTTGCCGTCGCTTTCTGTCAATGTGGTTAGGAAGGGCCTTTGTCCTCCGTATTGATAAACAAATGCGAATGTCTTGATTACAGATATGTTATTTGGTCCATAAACACTAATTGAAGAAAGTAGTTTATCCCCATTGTAATCCTGACGGTTTATATAATTGAATTGAATTTTATTTCCATAAGTAGATGTAATGCTATCGAGAAGAACCCCTTTTGTCTGCATCCAGTTCTGATAGTCGCCATTGGAGGGTGTAGGTCGGTATACATGGTTATTCAGTGCTCCGCAGAGCTGATAGGATGGTGTGGTGCTGAGCCATGCATAGAGCGTTTGATTACTCCCCGTGATGTAGTCAAATGTGAGTTTTGAATAAAAAAAACTAATAATGTCCCCATTGGGATGCGTGATCTTTTCCAAATACCAAGATGTTGGCACGTCCTGCGAATAGGTTGAAGCTGGGCTTGATGATCCGTTTTGAAAGGTGGTGGTCAGTTCGGTCGCATCATCTCCAAAAAGATACTGAACACCATCCGGCGTTGTAATCTTGAATTGTTGGGTGCTTATATTGTCAATTACCAGCCCTGAATTAGACAAGAGCACAGGTTTAAGCACCAGGGTATTATTTATTCGAACAGTGTCTAAGATGAATTTTCCATTATAACCATTGAAATCATAGGTGAAAATATCTGGCTGCCCGTCTACCGTACCATTGGGTCCGACACCCTGAAGTGGTATCGTGGTGCTCAATAATCTGGTATATATAAAATACTCTCTATTCGTAATGAATTCTAGTGACGTAGGAGGATAAATCCGTAACACTTTTTCATCGACGCTTCCAAGAACAGTTCGAGTAATTACTCCCCCTGCATTCAGGCGAAATTGATTACCAACTCTGGATGCTATTTCATCTACTTTGAATCCCGTGCTTGTATAAGCAATAGATATTGGCATCTTGATATTCTTTGATGCATAGTCGATTAATTTGATTGAAAAATTAACCGCCCCCGACGACATGCCGACATCTACTCCTGCGTATTTCCCTAAAGATGAAGCATTCGGCGAGGGCGGAAGTAAGTTAACGTTATTATAATCCTGAGCTTTAACCACACCAATGGTTATCAAGATAAATAGAGCGATCATTACGCCAAGTTTTTGATTAAAAAGACTCATTGGGATTGAATAAGGTTTTTATTTGTGTTTTAGGAGCGATTATTGGTCATTGAAATAGACTGCCTTAAATATACAAACTAATTATTATCACTGTCTGAAATAATAATTAATATATATTAAATTATACTATGCCTGGACTTTTTGCCTTGTTTGCCGCATTGGCCTTCTGACATCGGGAAACGATGCAATACTTGCCATACCGCTAATGCGAGTAGCTATGGACTTGTTTGGATCGGAAATAGCAGTAAGTGTAGCCGCAAGGCGCTATTTTATTTCAACACCCGTTTAATGCTTAGGTAATCAATTGCATCGATGTAACCGGATAATAATAAGTATTAGCTGCAAAGGAGGTGGGTGATCAGATTTCAAAAGGATGAGCGTATGCCAAGGTATATATTAAATATCCCAGTTAATGAGATTTACAACACCCAACCTATGTATTCTTCATGATACTTATTATAGATATACATAAAGCACTATTTTTATGTGCGGCTTAATCAACTTCTCAACGGTTGCTATCAATGAATCTAGGTCGAAGGGTTTAAGATCACGGCATCGCATCCGTATGCAGCAACGCTCCTAACCGCAGGTCCAGCAGGATGAGGTCCAGCGGAAAGCTTTCGGCCGGTGGCAGCAATTCGGCGCATGTGCGAATACCACACACATCATATTGTTCATAAGTAAAAACTTCCGTAAACTACTTGAAGGATGTCTTCATTATCCTCCAGTACACGGATCTTTCTCATTTCCTTGTATCGAAATTAAGATGAAGTTTAAACGATAAGGCGTTCAAAGCGCCTTCAAGGCGGTCTGCAAAAACTTGCCGGGCACAGCGTTTGATTAATACTTAATAAAGATAGCCTATATGAGAGTGAAAATCAATAGACTTGGCAAGTACGTTTTTAGGGTTTATCTTTTGTTATATATAAGCATTATTGTATTTCCCATTTGACCATCCTCAAAACCATCACTGGTATAAGTTAAATTTCCAGGAAACAGTAATCCGATCATTTTACGCTTATTTGCCACATTTGCCTTTTTATAAAGGAAAGCCAGGTTCAGCAATACCTTGTCATGTCGCTTAAGCAAGGTGGCTACAGCCTCCTGCGGATCGGCAATAGCAGCAAGGAAATGCTGCAAAGCGACTATTTTATTTTCAGCTTCCGTTTTAATGCTGCGGTAGTCAATTGTATCAAGATCACCGGATAATAATAAGTCCTTCGCTTTGTTCAACCTGCTTTGCTGATCGTCCAACTGTTTTGACGCCAGCCTTTGTTTGTTTAAAACTACTGCATTCTTCTTCTCCATAGCGTCCGCGACGATCTTTTTAAATAAGCCCATAAATTCCGGCCTGGCCGTGTAGCGCTTTAATTCCTTAATCAGCGCAGCGTTGACCTGGTCAGCATTAAACCGCACCCCGCAGGCGGAAGAGCAATGATAATAGTAATAATAATTACGGCTGCCTTTAGAAGGGCTTCCTGTCAGCATCCGTGTACACTTCGGACATTTGAGAAAACCACGCAGTAGTAGCCTGCCTGGTGAGACGATCTTGGTCAGATGTCGCTTCCTTCCGTCTAACACCTGCTGTACGCGATGAAAAACGGCTTCAGTGATGATCGGCTGATGTTGCGCCTCAACCCAATGCATAGGTTCATCTTTAAATAAGGGAACCACGATCTTTCCGCAGTATACTGGGTTACGGATCAGGTTCCAGAAATTGTTGCGGCCGCAGGCCAGGCCTTTTCCTTTAGCCACCTTCCAAATCTGCTCAACGGTATATTTACCCGTGGCGATCTCCTGGAATGCGTCACGCATAATTACAGCCTGCGGTTCATTAACGGCGATATACTTACGCCCGTCCTCATAGGATTTATTGATATAACCTACCGGTGCCGAAGCAATCCATCGACCTTCTTTTCTGGCCCGGCGCATTCCGTGAAATATATTAAGTGCTCTGCGGTCATTCTCTACTTCAGGAGCAGCCAGGTAAAAAGCCAGCATCATCTTGTTTTCTGGGATGGAAAGATCGAGTGGCTGTTCGATGGCCTGGGGTTCAATATCGTATGTCCGCAACAGTGCGATCATCTGGTAAGCATCGCTGGTATTACGGCTGAACCTGTCCCATTTGGTAAATAGGATCAGATCAGGGTTAACCCTGGCTTTTTTGAACCGGGCAAGAATTTTGCGCCATTCGGGTCGGTTGAATGTTTTAGCCGAATGATCCTCGTAAATTATTTCCTGCACGCGAATGCCATTCGAGTGGCAATACTTATGAAGGAGTTCATCCTGGTTACGCTGTGAATAGCCTTTGTCAGCCTGCTCGTCCGTGCTTACCCGTATATAAAGATCAGCTGTCTTCATTTTTTGTCCTCGTCGTTTACTATTATCTCTGCCAGAAGGTACAAGAAATCAAGCATGGTTTCTGCTTCCTGCTGATTGATCGTTATTTCGTTCTTATTCAGGGTTGTTATGACCTTTTCTGCAGTAACACCTCTTTGTTCATTTAGCATTGCTATTCTCTTTTGCTTTTCAAAGCAAAAGAATATAAAACAGTAGCCATGTGTGCTAAGTCATTTTAACCTTTGATAGTTTTTCTGTAAGTCCCTATTGAACAGTAAAATACAAAAAAATCCCCTGCTTAATTTAATAATGCATACCATGTTAAATCTAACTCATGTCTCCTTGTTGTCTGTAGTTCAGGTATTTAGGTAAAATCTTTCTGGCGGGAGGTAGACTGCCATTCGTTATGCGTGATGCCGGCGAATTTTGTCCTATCAAATTCAACAAGCTATGATACGCAACACCGTCATTAAACAAAACACCTGCAAGCGGTTCAGTCCGCAGGTCAAAAAAATCAGGGAACAGCCACGCCACCAGATCAGGCGTTTACTCCGCTCATTCGAGCCATTAGAAACCTTTAAAGAAGCAAACAAGGCGAAGCCTTGAATTGCACCAATCAACAGTCCATTTTATAACAAATCACAGGCTCCGGTAAGCGGCCGATTAGGCGCTTTTGGCAATCGACAGATTGCAGCAAAGATGTACGTTTGTCCACAAACGGATCTTTGCTGCCTGCCGCAGGGGCTTACCGGGGTTCGGAACTCACCCCTTTAAGGAGCCTGAAAATACCTTGACTATGGAAACAACAAAAACAGGGAACAGTGATGAACGTTATACCTATCCGGTCAGGACACGGGTAACCGAAACCGTTTACAAGAGGTTGGAAAAGCTGATCGAAAAAGGCGATTGCCATAGTATTGGCGAGGTGAGCCGAAAGATCCTTTCTAATGAACAGATCAAAGTGTTCCACATGGACGCTTCGCTTAATACGGCTATGGAAGAACTGGCGCTTATCCGCAAAGAACTCAAAGCCATTGGCGTTAATATCAACCAGCTTACCAAAGCATTTCACAGTAACCCTAACGAAAATGCCAAAGCATTTTATGCGCTTAAAATCGCTGGTCGTTATGAAGTTGTAGGTACCAAGATAGATGCCTTATTAGTGATCGTATCCCAATTGGCAGAAAAATGGTTGCAAAGATCGTGAGCGGCAAGCAGATCAGGGGCATCCTGCATTATAATGAAAACAAGGTTACTGCGGGACAGGCGCAATTGATCATGGCCAGCGGTTTCGCAGGTGAGATCGACCGGATGAATTTCGATAACAAACTCAAACGTTTTGAAAACCTTACGATGCTGAACGAAAAAGTAAAAACCAATGCCCTGCATATCTCTCTGAACTTTGATGCCAGTGAAAAGCTGGATAATGCCCGGTTACAGGCCATAGCCAACGCTTACATGGATAAGATCGGCTTCGGTGACCAACCCTTTCTCGTTTACCGTCATGGGGATGCCGCACATACCCATGTTCATATCGCCACTACCAATATACAGCCAGGCGGCAAACGTATAGCCCTTCATAACATCGGCCTCCTCGTATCCGAACCGGCAAGAAAGCAGATCGAGCAGGAATTTAACCTGGTTCGTGCGGAAAGCAAAACGTTCAAGCAGCAGGCGGCCATTAAACCTGCCGATATTGAAAAGGCGGTCTATGGCCATCTTCCGACCAAACGGGCGATCAGCAACGTTGTAGGTGCAGTAATGAGCCAATACAAATACACTTCCTTAGCTGAATTTAACGCAGCATTAAAACAATTCAATGTCGTGGCCGACCGTGGTAAAGAAGATACGATGATGTTCCAAAAGAAAGGCTTGATTTATTCGCTGTTGGACAAAGACGGCAATAAGATAGGCGTACCCATTAAAGCCAGCGCTTTTTACAGTAAACCTACATTGGCTAACCTGGAAATGAATTTTATACCAAATGCCGAAAAACGTAGACCTTACCGGGACGGCCTGAAAGAAAATATTGAAAATGTATTCAAGGGTTATCACCAGCTGACCAAAGCCACTTTTATCGACGAATTACAGAAGCAGAACATTCAAGCGGTATTTCGCCAAAACGAACAGGGGCTGACTTATGGCTTAACCTTTATTGATAACACCAATAAAACTGTATTCAAAGGAAGTGACCTGGGTAAAGGCTATGGCGCGGGCGGATTGACAAAAAGGTTTGGAACGATGGACAAGCCGGTACAACAGGCAGCCAGAAGCTACATACAGCAGCCCCCTAAAACTAATTATCTGAACATCAGTGACAACGAACCCGAAATCAAATATCTCCAACCCGATGTCTTTGAACGTCAATTAATGACGCTCATGGGCAAAATCCAGGAAGACGGTGGCCCGCTTACACCACGGAGGAAAAAGAAAAAGCGGGGTATAGGATTATAAACAAATATCATCATTAAATAACGGAGGGCTTATGCAAACCGGCGAAGACACACAGGGACTACGCAGGATCATCGACTTTACGCGGTTGATCAGCATTTTTATTTTGGCAATACATTTTTATATCACCTGTTTTGCGGCATTTCAGGAATGGCACTGGACAGCGGATATTACGACCAGGATCATTACCAATATTGCCAAAACAGGTTTGTTTAATAACATATGGAAGCCTAAACTGGCCGCCCTGATCATGTTATTGGTTTCTTTAATCGGTGCCAAAGGCAAAAAAGAGGAAAAGATCGATAAGCGGGGCATAACCGTTTATTTAACCAGTGGTCTGTTGCTTTATTTGATCAGCACGTTGTCTTTTTATCTGGTTGCATCGGCGGCGACTATTGCCGTTTTATATATCGGCATTTCAGTCACGGGGTACTTATTAATATTGACAGGTGGTACGCTCTTATCCCGCCTCATCAAAGTTGGCCTGCAAAACGACATTTTCAATACAGAAAACGAAACCTTTCCGCAGGAAGAAAGGTTGTTGCAAAACGAATATTCCATCAACCTCCCGGCCATCTACCAACTGAAGAAGCAAATGCGTAAAAGCTGGGTCAATTTTATCAATCCCTTTCGGGGTTTACTGGTCATCGGTACACCGGGCGCGGGTAAATCCTATTTTGTCATCCGGCATATCATTACCCAACATATAAAAAAGGGCTTTACCATGTTTCTTTATGATTTTAAGTATGACGATTTGACGAAAATCGCTTATAATACTTTACGGAACAATACAGATACTTACAAAATAAAGCCCAAATTCTATGTTATCAATTTTGATGACCTGTCACGCACGCACCGTTGTAACCCGCTTGATCCGCAAAGCATGGAAGATATTACCGATGCAACGGAAGCAGCCCGAACCATTATGTTGGGATTGAACCGCGACTGGATCAAGAAACAGGGTGACTTTTTCGTCGAATCACCCATTAACTTTTTAACAGCGATCATCTGGTATTTAAAAAAATATAAAAATGGCCGGTATTGCACGCTGCCTCATGTCATAGAATTGATGCAGGCCGATTATGATCCGCTCTTTGGCGTGTTACAGGAACAGGAGGAAATTAAGGTGCTCATTAATCCTTTTGTATCTGCCTTTAAAAACAATGCAAAAGAACAATTGGAGGGTCAAATTGCCTCCGCAAAAATTGGTTTGGCCCGTTTAGCTTCTCCTCAATTGTATTATGTGCTGTCCGGTAATGATTTTACTTTAGATGTGAACAACCCGAACGAGCCTAAAATCGTCAGCATGGGCAATAATCCACAAAAGCTACAGGTTTATGGCGCGGTATTATCCTTATATATTTCAAGGGTGATTAAGCTGGTTAACCGCCGGAACCAGCAGAAATGCAGCTTAATCTTCGATGAATTTCCAACCATTTATTTCAATAACATGGATAGCCTGATCGCTACGGCGCGATCCAATAAGGTAGCGACCACATTAGCCGTGCAGGATTATAGCCAGTTAAAGAAAGATTATGGCCGCGAACAGGCAGAGGTGATTATGAATATCGTGGGTAACGTGATTAGCGGGCAAGTAACCGGGGATACCGCTAAACAGCTTTCCGAGCGTTTCGGTAAGATCATGCAGGATCGAACAAGTCTTTCGATCAACAGCGACGATACTTCAACCAGTAAATCTTTGCAATTGGAATACGCCGTACCAGCGTCCAAAATATCAGCTTTATCATCAGGGCAGTTTGTAGGTATGGTAGCGGATGATCCTGATAATAAAATTCAGCTTAAAGTCTTTCATAACGAAATACAGAATGACCACGAGGCTATAAAGCAAGAAGAAAAGGCGTACCGGCCGATTCCGGTTATCCAGGAAGTAGCCGCAATAACAATTCAGGAAAACTATATCAAGATTAAAGAC
This sequence comes from Mucilaginibacter sp., assembly GCF_039921305.1. GTDB lineage: Bacteria > Bacteroidota > Bacteroidia > Sphingobacteriales > Sphingobacteriaceae > Mucilaginibacter. The sequence goes on along the minus strand of NZ_JBDSCA010000021.1, from coordinate 43,583 downwards.
GACATCAAGCAACTGCTGTTAGAGGAACTGACTATCGTAAACACAAGAAACCAGGCATTAGAAATAGCGACAAAAACCGATGAGGCCGACAACCAGGTGTCCGCACCTACGCCAGTACACCAAAACGAACAGGCGATCACTCAGAAGCCTGGTGAAGATGACAGAAACGGACAAGCGTTGTCTATGTAGTTAAATTTAAACAAGTACCGTTAAGCTTTAAAATTCAAAAGTTCCATTGGCTCGACCTCCAATGCCTTAGCCAGCTCAATCAACGTAATAACAGTGATGTTAACTTTCCCGCTTTCAATCTTTTGAATATCACTAAAATCAACATTACAGCGCAGCGCCATTTTTCGAAAAGTCAACTTTTTGGCAAGCCTCAATGTTTTAAGCCGGTCTCCCAATTGCTTTAATGTTATCTTATCAGAACCCTTGATCATTATTACCGTCTATAATCAGGGAAGTTGGAATATTAAAATCTGATAAACGTTGGGTAGTTAGCCCACAATTTTGGAATTAAAACAACCTTAATCATCATGTCACACATTCTCCTGGCTTTGTCCTAATTCCACTTTTCTCTATAATCCGCCATATTCATCAGAACAATGATCGGACTACTTATTAAAAAAATTACTGCACCTGGTAGGTTATGGCAGCAAGATTTAAATCCCGTATTCACAACGTCGATGTTAGCGTTTTGTAATACTGAATAATTCGACTTCTATTTACCGACTCAGGATAATTTTTATACCTTTAAATTTAATTATTTTTAACCGCTTATCCTTTTAGATGTCTGTTACTGAAAATGGCCCCGAGGGCTATGATTACCAATACCTGGCTAGCTTTTACGTAATCCTGCATTTCTGGAAGCAGGGAACTTTAACCGCTGTTTATATTGATCGGCTGGGCAGCGAAGACCTCACGCTGGCGATCAGAGATTCTAAGGGGCAACAAAAAGCAATAGAAGCCCAGTTCAAGAACCGGGGTTCCTCGTTTGATGATGACATTTTCAATAGCTGTATTACTAAATTTAGCGCCTTTAAAAGCGACGCTACCATCCTTTCAAGATTACAGGATGGCTCCGCAGGCCACTTTTTTATCCTGACATCCGCAGTCGTATCCGGTATTGCTTCCCGGATACATGTAGCAGCCAGGCCTTATACTTTTGAGAAAAGCACCGGGAAAAATGACAGGAATGATCTCCAATTGCTGATTGATAACCTGGACAAGGACTTTTCAATTGTAAAAACAAACAATCAAAAGGAACGGAAAAAATTCTTAGAAAATCAGCGGCTGACACTCACAACAAAAACAATGGCCGATTTGCTGGAGCGGGTTACATTGATTGACCGGCTTACCAAAAAAGACATTATCCGCATCATCGGTTCCTACCTGACAGAGCATTTGGTGCCGGTTTCGGCACAGCGTTCTGTTATACTGGAGTACCTGGAGCTGATCAGGGAAAAACGCGGAAAAGGTACAGACCTGCTTCCTGACCTGGAAAGACTGGTAGCTGCCAATAGTAAGAACCTGCCCATTCGGGATCCTAATTATCGTCTGCGGGGGGATGAACCCAGCTTCATCCGTGAGCTGACCCAAAAAAATGTATTGTTGCTGACCGGCCTCCAGCTTTGCGGAAAAACACAAACGGCCATTTATACGGCACTGAAAGTTATTGAGAGCGACCGGTCAATTGAATATTACGCGACAACTGATACCAGGGCTGCAGAACAATTCCTGTACAGTAAAGAATTTGGGGCAAGGCTATGTTATCTGGAGGACCCCATTAATGCAGATCACTCCGGCGGTAAAACCGGTCAATACAGATTGCTGCAATCATTGATACAGAACCTGCCTGCCGGGCAGCAGCGGTATTTAATTGCCACTGCTCCAGAAGAAGATGTGCGCCATCTGAATGCCGGTGGTTATTTGAATGACCAAACCTGGCAGGATCTTACTATTGATAAACCGTCATTTCTAAATGATCTATGGGATGGCCTGGCAGTTGCCCGGTCTGTTCCGCAACAAATCAGTAACCTTACAAAAAAGTTGCTCTCTAATTCCGGTCGGACCGAAAAAATACAGCCGGGGCAGCTGGATTTCCTGAGCCGTAACTATCAACAGTTAAATCCGGTCAACCCGGAAGCATTGTTGCATTTCATCAACTTCAGGGCAAGTACCCTTACAGAGTCTATACTGAGAGAAAGCGAAGCGGTAACAGAAGCTATACAGGTAATGGCTGCCACCAGCAATACCCGTATGGGGATAAACGATCAAGACCTTCAGTACTTCAGTGATGACCGGCAGGATTACTGGCCCGGAGTCAATATTGATAAGATAAGATTTTCCGGGGGGACACTATTCGGGACAAAAAAGGTGCCCGTTCATACTATTAAAACATATGAGGAATTGCCGCCGGTCAGGCCACAGCTTGAAAATGGTCTGGGCAAACTGATTGATTATGGATATATAGAATATCAGCAAGGACATTACCAGTTTAAGCACCCGATCTACCGGGAGGCGGCGCGGAGTGTACTGCTTGCGGGTAATCCAATACGTTTCAAAAAGGCTATTTCTTATTTACGAAAAGGTATAGCCTGTTTAAATGTCCATGTTGCTTTGCAAGCCGCCCGCAACTTACTGTTTATAGCCAATTCCTGTACGCAAAAGGGTGACCGGGATTCGCTCATTTCAATTGGTGCTACCGGTCTTTCATCTACATTCGTCAGCGTGCGTGACCAGTCCCTGCTCTTGCTGATCAGCCAGTTTGGAAATCTTGCTGCGGATTTGCAGGAGCAGGTCCGTAAAGAAATTCAAAAACGGAGCCAAAGCCAGTCGGGATCGTATGTCTGGCAGAATGATATTGCTTTTATACCAGATGTAAAATACCTGGAAAGAGATTTTGATCATGCTTATCTAAATCGCCGCCAAACACTCCGGGAATGGAAAACATTCAGGGAGAGCGAAACACAACCCGATGCCTACCATGCATGGCACATTTTAAAATCACTGGATCAGGCAGTGCGTGCCCGGAAGCAACGTATTGCCTATGAAATTGTTTCCTTACGCAGGTTCCTGGGTTATGATGAGGGTTTTATCCGGGGCAAAGCAGCCTATCTACTGGCGGCCAGTGCTACCGATACGGATGTAAATCTGGTCAAAGAGCTGTTTGCAGAAGACGACCCGCTGGTCAATTATCAATTGATCAAGGGCTTGTTTCGATCCTGGCCCTATTTTAAATCGGCAGCGATCAAGGAGGATATGAAGCAATTTATGATCCGTTCTTATGACAATCTTTTTATTGTGCTAAGCTCAATAGACCTGTTCTCTCAATTCAGCGCCGGTCACACGCAATATACATTTGACTGGATGTATGATATTGAAGATAGTATTGCACCGGATATGTGGTATTTATGGGGGGAACTGATGCCTGTGTTTTTTAAGCACCTGCCTGTTGTCGTCCATATTAATACCAGCCGTTTCACGATGACTTTCAGAGAAGCCCAGGTACCTGATGCCGCTTTGGTACTTATCCTGGACGCTTTTATTGCTTGGCTGCACGCACATATAAAAGACAAAGGGTATCATACGTCAATGGCAGATATTCCGATATGGTTTTTTTCGGAAAAGATAGATGCCATCCGGGGGGCCGACCGCCTGAACTTTATAAAGAAATTCCTGGCTATTGATAATAAAGTATTCCAGGCCACTTTCTGGCGATATGTTGTGGCGCAATGGGGAAAGCTGGGCACGGAGGAAACTACTTACCTCAAATCAGGGATACAAGGTACTTCAGAATTAATCCGCAGTGTTATACTCACGACTGCAGCGATACCTGACGACGTACAGCATGAAATGCTGGGCTTTTCTTTGGCCGGAAAGATTGCAAAGGAAATCGTAGAGCAGGTGCCGGAGCCTTTACTGCTTTGCAGCCTGGCTACATTATACCGGCTACCTCCTTTTAATGACCTTCCGTATAGAAACACCCCTGTCTGGAACGGGGTTTTAGCATATTTACTTGGACTCCCGGAACATAAAGGTTTTGATATCGCGTTGACCGTATTCTTTGATGATCTGTTGATCATGAGACATAACCGAAATGGAACCTGGAACAACCCGAAGCTGCTACTGGAACATATATTAAAAACAGGTACGGCTCTAACGAGAGAAACGGTGTTTACCAAATTACTGCTCGATCTGATGGGTACCAATACTTCCCACGCAAAAGTATATATGGACCTTTTATTTGCCTATTGCGATGAAGCAGAAATAGCCCGGTTTGGTGAAGAGACGGCTGCCAATATTGAAGCTATCTCCAATTCAAAAAACCTGTTCCGTTTGCCAGAGATGCTTTTTTTAGCCATACAGGATAAGATCACTTTCGACCTGATGATATTTAGAATGATCGGTAAAAACTGGATTGAAGGTATGAGTGTAGAAACCTTGGAACCCTTTTGTAAAATGACCGTGTTCGCCCTACAGCAGGATGGGGTTAAAACCCTCCAGGGAATTGATCTTTTCCGGACCTGGGCAAGGAAAAACAATACAGTTTTTACGGCTGAAGAAATGGAAATTGTCGAAGGTTATATGTTGCGCATCCAGGAAAAAGCAATGGCGCAAAACCTTGCAAAAGAGGATGCATATGAAAAACGGTTCCGGGAAATGGTGGAGCACTACTAGCTACTCACCATTAAAAGGTTTGTACAAGTGATGTTTGTAACGAAAATAGGCAATATACTCCCGTTTTTGTTCAGGGTTAAGTCGTTCATACATTGCGCTTACATGTGTTCGGAAGTCCATGAAATCACGGTAAAAACCATTCTTTTCCGCTGGGTCTATTAATCCTTCGTCAATCATCAGTTGGATCAGGCCGACGATAGATTGAAAAGCTAATAGATTGTATACCGGATGACATTCAAAATACTCATTTCTTTTCATAATGAAGCGTTTTGAACGGCGGGAAAACTACTTCCCCGTAGCTGATATTAAATTTCCTGTCTATAAACTCTAAATCCTCGATGGCTTCCACAAGCTGGCGGACCTCAAAAAGATGTTCCGGCCATTCCTTCCCCTTTTTACTGAGTTTGTAATAATGATCTTTGCCTGCATACCAGGCCTCCATGCGTTCTAATTCAAGCCGCATTTCATGCGCTGCTTTTTTTACGGTTACGATGGCTTTATGAAAATGGTTTAGGTTTTTAATTCTCGCCATATTAAAATAATGTCATAAGTTTTTATACGGTAAAAAAAATACTTTTGTTGGCTAGTTGACCAACAAAAGTATTAACAAAAACAAATATATTAAAGGGGGAAAATCGGCATTTTCTATAGATATCTTTTGTCTGCTTCTTATCTTGTAGCTTTTTATAGGCATGCACGAACAGTAAATAAGCGTATCTCTGGTAAATTTCTGTAAAAGCAGCGTGATCGGACTCCCTCAATAGTTCAAAGAGTTCAGCCTCTGCAAAAAATGGTTTGGCCCGGTTAGCTTCACCGCAATTATACAATGTGCTGTCTGGTAATGATTTTACTTTAGATGTGAACAACCCGAATGAGCCTAAAATCGTCAGCATGGACAACAACCCGCAAAAGCTACAGGTTTATGGAGCGGTATTGACCTTATATATATCCAGGGTAATTAAACTGGTCAACCGCAGGAACCTGCCGAAATGCAGCTTGATCTTTGATGAATTTCCAACGATCTATTTTAATAACATGGATAGCCTGATCGCTACCTCCCGTTTCAATAAAAGTTGCGACCACGTTAGCGTACAGGATTACAGCCAGTTAAAGAAAGATTACGGGCGTGAACAGGCGGAGTTCATTGTGAATATTGTAGGTAATGTCATTAGCGAGCAGGTAACCGGGGATACCGCGAAACAGCTTTCCGAGCGTTTCGGCAGGATTATGCAGGACCGTACAAGTCTTTCGATCAACAGTGACGATACGTCGACCAGCAAGTCCCTGCAATTAGAATACGCCGTACCTGCTTCCAAAATCTCCGCTTTATCGTTGGGGCTGCGTCGGAAAAGAAAGTAAATCATGGGACAGCGCATACGGCTGATGAGAACGAGGGAAACCGGCAAGTAATGTCCCATTAAGAGGCTGACCAGCTTATTTGCAGATTCAAACTTGCTTATGAATATATTCTAAAGCTTTTTTTCCAGTAATTCCATGATCCTTTTATTCATTTCAACGACGTTATCTATTAAAGTTAAGATAGCTTGATTTTGCTTTTCATTTGTCGTTTGAAATGTATGAAAAGTGCTTAGAATAGGTGAATTATGGACATTTTCAAAAAAGTGTCCCTCAGATGTAGATAATAATTGAATAGGGTCTATGTTAAAGACGACAGCTATTTTTTTTATAAACTCTACTGTAATATTAGTTTCCCCCCGTTCATATTTAGTGTAAGCAGCCTCACCTAATCCTAGTCTCTCAGCTACATCATTTGCCTTTAAACCGGCAATCTTGCGAGTCAAATAAATCTTACGACCAATTGTCTTATTGTCTAAATCCAAAAAAGGTGATTGTTCTTCCTGTTGCATGATAGAGTGCTTAAAAACTACTTTTAATTAAGATAAAACTACTAAAAATATTAGCTACCGAACGTAAAATTAACGATTTTGCTGGTATTTAAATAACTTAAAAATGAATAAGTGTAATCCGCTCAAAGTGGATTAGTATTAAAATATTAAATTTGCTGTACTTCTTTATATAAAAAAATATAAATAGAGGTAGCAGCTTGCGAGTCTCGTCCATCGAATCTGACAGTTTAGACACGAGAGTAAGTGAGCAACCCAATCCCTGCGCATAGCGATAGGGCTGGGTTCCGCTTGCATTTGTGTTATGCTATTACCGAAAGGTAATAGTAATAGGCTTTGTCAGAGCCTGATGGACAAATGATAGGTGGGCCCGGCCCTATTATTAAGCCCCATTCATGAGGCTCGTTATTGAAATTTCAATAAACAGAGCAACGGGATGGAATCAGGCGGCATAAATATTAACCTTTTAGTAGAGCAATTGCGGCAGGGAAGCGAAGTGGCGTTTACTTTTCTATACGATAAGTACAGCAAGCAGCTTCACGGGAATATATGCCGGTTGGTCAAGGATGAAGAAATCGCCCAGGAGTTATTGCAAGACCTGTTTATGACGATCTGGAAAGACCGGGAAAAATTGAATCCCGAAAAATCATTCAAATCTTATTTATACAAAGTGGCAGAGAACCTCGTTTATGCCTATTTCCGACAGATCGCCAAAAACAAACGTCTGATCGATAAGCTGATCCTGTCCGCTGTGGAATTTGACAGCAATGCAGAAGATATAATGATTGTCAAAGAAAACCATGACCTTCTAAAAAAGGCGATTGAAAACCTTTCACCTCAAAGGAAACAAATTTATACGCTATGCAAACTGGAAGGTAAAAGCTATGAAGAAGTAAGTAAGGAATTGAGTATAAGTACATCAACTATTCGAGATCACATTGTTAAAGCCAATAAAACGGTCAAACAGTATTTTTATTCAAATCAGAATCTGGCCCTTATGATAATAACAGCACACTTTTTGAGCCACCTAAAATAAATCTCCAATCACGCCACTTTATGATTTAGGCTCAGGCGAACTACGACAAGTACCGACGATTTGAAATATCGCGAAGTGTGATCACATTAGGTCTATCAACTGATTGAAAACAGTAGATCAAAATTGACTTTAAGATATTAGATTTGCGGATTCTGAATTTAACACAATGAGAGACTTTTCCTTAGACCTGAATGCCGAAAAAATACACTCCCCTAAAACAAAAGAATATTTTAACGAAGTAATAAAATCATATTATAACGAAAGCTACCGTTCTGCTATCGTTATGCTTTATTCCATAACGCTCGCTGACCTTTTATATAAACTAGAAGAATTGCAGGACTTATACAATGACACGGCAGCGAAAGATATCTTACTGGAAATAAAAAATACGCAGGCTAACAGCGGCAAATTATCCGAGTGGGAAAGCAGATTAGTGGAACTAGTGAATACCAAGACCAGTTTATTTGATACCGCCGATTATCAGCACTTCAAAAGCCTACAGGCTATTCGGAATCTTTGCGCGCATCCGGTAATGACAGATCATTACGAATTATATGAACCGAATCGTGAGACAACCAGGGCTTACATCCGTAATATGCTGGAAGGTATTTTGATCAAACCAGCACTGCTTTCAAAGAAGATCTTTAATGATTTTATGCAGAATCTGGCTGTAGTGAAAGCCTTTTTTGTGGACCCTGCACAATTGGAAATACATCTTAAAGCCAAATACTTTGATCGCTTCAATGAAAAAGTAAAAGCCGGCATTTTCAAATCACTTTGGAAAGTAGCTTTAAAAATCAATGACAACCTATCCAACGAGCATAGAGAGGTGACTAACCAGGCGCTGATCATCATGCTAAAGAATGACTATACAGCGTTAAGTAAAAAAATTGGTGAAGAAAAGGATTACTACAGCGATATTAATACAGACTTCATGAACCAGATCATTCAACTTTTCAATTGCTTTCCGAAAATTGGTGAACTGATGAATGAAAGTACTAAAATGATTCTTTCCAACAAACTGAATGAGTATGCTGATTTGGACGTACGTGCTTTTTACCGCACACCATCGATAGAGGAACATATGGAAAGAGTAGGTAAAATAGATGGAAACAGCGACTACGAGAGTAAGTATGTCACTACTGATGCAATCATGACGGTTTACCGGCAAGCTGTCCTTGAAGGAAAAAAGCAAAAAGGAAACAGCTTTTTAATTCAGATGTTCGCTGGCAGTTTCGGTTTTGACATGGCAGATAATCGTTTCACTGAATTGATCGAACCTTATTTGAAGGAGTTCAACTTGGAAGAATTGGAACTGGTTATAAAGGCCGTGAATGAAAATGGACAGATCTGTTCTCGGCGACGGGCAAGAACAGACAATTATTATATTAAAGAACGAGTACTGGAATTGGATAAAAAATACAGTTTTAACAAGTACCCAAATTTCTATCTGTAACAAATAAAATGATAAATGCGAATATCAATATGTAACGATATGGGCAACTCCGATATGACGGGAATGATCTACTATGAATCATCATAAGATGTATAAGCTAATCGTTTCTTGTAATCCGGCGCGGGTAAACGATAGCCTATTTCTTTTCCGGCCATTTTTTCAGTTCCTTAAAAAATAAAATAATAGTGACCAGCGAAGAAATAAAGCCGAGATAATAGATTGCATCGTTTTTGATAGTATTGAAATTCAATCGCCCGGTACCATCAAACCAGACCTCGCCTTTCGCATGAAACTTTACGATTTCATCTGGGCAGCTATCCTGCAGAGGAATGACTAGCGGTTCATTATACGCCTTAAAATCTGTCAGGTTTTTCAAACGGATATCTTTTTGAGGGTAAAGCCAGTAGGAGGATATGCCGAAGTTAATCCCCCCGCTGGTTTCATTGGATTCCAGCGAGGAGAGGTCCTTGCTATAAACAGCGATACCGTTGCAAGACGTGATTGTCGGCGCCCGCCAGCTCATCACTTCATAAGGTGCGCCGATCATTGCTTGAGGAGATTTAATAATCGGGTGACGGTGGTACCTTGCTACCAACTCCCGGTAGTCCGCATCTTCCATAACCGATGAGGTAAGAAGAAGATGGCCGTGGGTCGGGTAATAGAGGATGGCATGGTTAGGAATCAGCAGGTCTTTTAAATATTCAACGTATGCCCGATTGTGTAATATCCTTAACTGGGGCATCACTTTGAAGATCAGCAAAACGTCATGGGGCGAATCACCCTCTAATATTTGCCCGTTAATTTTAATGGTGCCTGAGGCGGTCATTACCTTAACTTCAGGACCGAAAACATCTACGGAAGGGTTTTCCCATTCTCCGCGCTGATCCCCGTGCGTATCGTATTCTTCGTCTATCTTAAATCCATAGTTATCCCGGTTATAGGGTTGCCTCAGTTTAGAGATGCTGATCCCCGCATCTTTGATGGGGGTCAGTGAAGCCGTTGCAAAAGTATCAGAGGTCATCACATTGAGCGTGTTTGACGTAGTAAACAGGGCAATGTTCTCCACTTTGGTAAAGATGCTGTCCTTTAAAACATTCGGCTTGTCTCTTGTATCTATAGCCGAGTCAAAGTGTATTTTCTTGGCAACTGAATAGAGGGATTGATGTCTAACGATCAAATACCTGACGCTATATTTCAACGATGGATTGTAACCCATATCATCAGAAGGCGAAAAGAAAATAAACTGGTTCAATGAGCCGGGCGATTGAAAGGCAGTGTCATTTACAGCCAAGTCAAATTCTTTGGTATAAAATTGCACGCCTCTATGTGGGCGTATCAAATAGCACCCGCACAAAGGGCTTATTCGGCTGTCAATGCTGTCTGCGTAATATTGATTGGTTCCAAAAGAAAAAGATACACTGTCGTTTAGTTGAATTTCAGCATAGATCTTATCCTTTTGACTGTAGTGGAATACACCGACCCCTGCGACAAGGATTAAGGTTACGGCTAAGGACCATAGGAATGGTTTAGAGAAGCGTTTGAAAATCGAAATTTTCACCGGTTTTTGAGGCTTGACGTCGGGAACTGGTTTTCGAACAGCCGGGGACGGTTGCACAACAGCTTTGATCGCTTTTTGACGCTGGTTCCTATGTTTATTGCTCAATGTGATCTGTTAAATAGGTTTTAAGCTCGCTACAAATAAGGTAAATATTACCCAATCTGTCCGTATAAAGATAAATGGTTTCAATAACTTTATCTAATTGATTTACAACCGTTAGAATTATTTTGATAGTTAACAATGTGGACCGCAGAAAATATTTTCTGCGGTCCATGTCTGAATTAAAATAAATCTGAATTTTTATAGGCTGCTATGTTAATGGACCGGGCTTTTTATAGGTTGGTGAAAAATTAATCACATGGTAGGTTTGTGCGCCATCATAAACGAAAAAAATGTGTCATTGCAAGCGAATTAAATAATTCACAATTATTTAATTTTCAGCAGACCTAAATTCATTTTGCTCCACAATAGGGTAAAAAGAAAGAACTTGAATAATCCATTGACCCTTGCTGCCCTTTTTGTCAAATACCTAAAAAATGAGTGCTCACCGGGTGAGATCAAACAGTTGCTGGCGTATTTTAATGAAAAACAAAACGAAGAAACCCTTCGCGAATTGATCCAGGCAGAGTTAGGAGCTACAGACCAGAACATTCGAAATCAGGCAAAGGCTGATGCGGCTGTTTTAAAAGTAAGGTCAACCCTCGTTCAGCAACTGAAAGAGAAACCGGCAATAAAAATAATTCAGTTTTCTAAGTGGCGAAGCTTAGCGGCTGCGGGCATATTTCTGATCGGCTCTGCAGCGTTCATAGCCAACCATTACTGGCATGGCATTGAACATTATATCCACCCAGTTAAAATAATGGAATTAACCACCATTAAGGGTCAACGCCGGATAATTACGCTTTCCGACGGCACCAAAATATGGCTGAGCCCTTCCAGCACTCTTGAATATCCGGATCAGTTAACAGGTAATTATCGGGAGGTAAAGCTGGAGGGCGAAGCTTTTTTTGAAGTGGCCAAAGACAAAAAACATCCGTTCGTTATTCATAGCGGGAGGATGGACACGCGGGTGGTCGGCACCTCTTTCATGATCCGGGCTTATAAGGAGCAATTAAAACCAGACGTTACCGTGGTTACCGGGATCGTAAAAGTATCTGTTATGCTGTCGCCGATGCAACAAGCGGAAGAAATCGTCCTTAAACCTAACCATCGCGGGGTATTTGATCAGCAAAAGGGATTGTTAACCTGCGAAGATTATCCGGGAGCCGGTCAAATGCTGAAAAGAAAAGACGGCATTTTAACTTATGACGGAGCGCCGGTGGAGGAAGTCGCCGCAGATTTTTCACGATACTATAACCTGCAAATTCAAATCGAAAATAAAGCTAAGAACTGTTTATGTTATGGAGAGTTTGATATGAACAAACCAATAAACATTACACTGGCACAACTGGCGGCGGCTATCAATGCCAGCGTTATCAAGCAAAAAGATAAATATATGATCAAAGGAGGTTGTGAAGAATGATGAATAAAACTATATCCCTGCCGGCATAAGGCAATGCGGATTCGCCCAAAACGGGCACCCTGTTTCGTGAAATTTTATAATTAATAAATAACTGCAATGAAGTTCAAAATCTGCTTTATGGCCATCCTATGGCCTATACTAAGCGCTATGGCACAACAATCAAGCCCTCTGAAATATCGTCCGCTTGCCATCGGCGATACGGTACCTGATATGGAGATCAGGCACCTCATTAACTATCCCACACAAACCATCCGCTTGTCTGATTTTAAGGGTAAGCTGCTCATCCTTGATTTTTGGGCAACCTGGTGTTCTCCATGCGTGGCTTCATTTCCTAAAATGGACAGCCTCCGAAAAGTATTTGGGAACAAGCTGTTCATTTTGCCGGTAACCGATCAGGATGAAAAGACGGTTAGTTCACTATTAACCAATATGCAAAAGGTTAAGGGGCTGCAAGGTTTCTCAGTGGTAAGGGATACTGTTTTAAGGGCTTTATTTAAACATTCTGAAATACCACATTACGTGTGGATCAATGAACGTGGCATTGTAAGCGCTGTAACTGATGGAGAGCAAGTCAACCAATCAAATATTCAAAAATTCTTAAATAAGGAACCGCTCACATTCGTCATGAAAAATGATGTAAAGAGGCGTTTCGATACTAAAAGGCCGTTAAATGCCGGAATAAATGCGATCAATGTTGAGGATATGATCAACTATCGTGCTCTTACCCGGCACGTTGAAGGATTTACGCCTTTTTTAAGTTTTAAAGCCCCTGCAGGTAAGCCTTATGAGATTTTGGGATTAAATATTTCGGCTCAAAGACTTTACCAGATGGCCTACGGGGAGTTCTGGCCGTCTTTTATGAATAATTTCAATAGAATGGTCATCGAATCCAAAGATTCTGTGTCGATTAAAGGCCCTTTGGGCAGGGAAACAGCGGGCCCCGAAGCATGGGGCCTTTGGATGAAGCAGAATACATATTGTTACCAACTTATAATTTCCCCACCTGATACCGGGAATATTTTCAGGTATATGCGTGAAGATTTAGACAGGCAATTCCCTACGTTACAGGCATCCATAGCGAAGAAAAAGGGCAAATCCATAGTGATGATTTCCTTAGATCGGGGAAAGCTGCCTCATACAAAGGGAGGCCAGCGGGAAGTGGCGGATAATAAATATAGTTTCCATTTACAAAATGCACCATGGGCATTCTTTCGCAGCAAGTTACAAACCTACTACCTGCAAACTTTGACTACTCCATTGATTGATGAAACCGGTATAAGCGGCAATGTCGATCTGGACGTCATCGCCAATATGTCCAATATTGCGGAACTACGCACCGCACTGCAAAAATATGGCATAGATATTATAGAGGCCGAGCGGGATATTGATATGATCGTTATTAAAGACCGCGCGGCATCCCAAGTCCCGCAAAAAGCTATAAATGTTAAGTTGCCTTAGCCTTACCCGTTTGACCAATAAATTATTTAACCCTATTAATTACGCTTATGCTTAAAATATTACCTTCCATGCGAATCATGCGGCCGGCGGCGCTGACCGTATACTTGATTTGTTGTACCGCCCTGTCGCTTGTCGCAAGCGCCAAAAGCCAGGTTCTCGAAAAAGAAATTACAATCCGTATTGATAAAAAGAACCTCAAAGAAGCCTTTGACAAGATTTCAGCCAAAGTCGCTGTACCTATCATTTATAGTAATTCAACAGAATTATTTCGGTCCATAGTTAGCGTTCAAGTCCGGAATAAGCCGTTAAAACAGCTTTTGGATAATTTATTGGCGCCTTATCCGCTCACCTATCAGGTGATTGATGAGAAGATCATTATCAGCCATCAGGATAAAAATACGATCCTGGCCGTGCCTTTGAAAGAAGCGCCTAAAATTCCGGTTAAAGGAAAGGTAACCGGGGGGCAGGGTGAGCCCTTGCCGGGCGCAACCATCAGGATAAAAGGTGATAAAAATGTAACTGTCACAGATACCAGTGGCGAATTTAAATTAGCGGATGTGCCGCTGAATGTTATCATACAAATCTCCTATATTGGCTACAAGACCCGGGAAATTACGATTAACGGAAATGTTAAATACCTGAACATCGTACTGGAAACAGATGCCGCTTCCCTGAATGAAGTGATCGTATCCACAGGATACCAGGACATTGCACCGGAACGTGCAACAGGCTCATTCGTCAAAGTGAACAATGAGCTGCTTAACCGTAGCGTAAGCACCGACGTGATCAGTCGCCTGGAAAATGTTACGTCCGGTTTGTTATTCGACCGGAGAAGCGGCGGTGCGCCAAAGCTGGATATCAGGAGCCGGAGCACTATCCTGGCCAATGACCAGCCGCTGATCGTCCTGGATAATTTTCCGTATGATGGGGATATTAATAATATCAACCCCAATGATGTAGAAAATATTACCGTGCTAAAAGACGCGGCGGCTGCATCTATCTGGGGCGTACGGGCTGGAAACGGCGTAATTGTGATTACCACGAAAAAAGGTAAGTACAATCAGCCGATGAAAGTTGATTTTAACGCCAACCTGAACTTAGGTCAAAAGCCGCAACTTTCAAAACTACCCTGGATTTCTTCATCGGATTATATTGATCTCGAAAAAACTTTATTTGCACAAGGGTATTATGATGCCAATGCGGCCAACACAACTAATCCTACACCATTTACCCCGGTAGTGGAATTGCTATACGCAGCAAAGAATGGTACAATTTCCGATGCTTCTGCCAATACACAGATTGATGCCATGAAGCAACATGACGTTCGCAAGGACATAGCGAAATACCTGTACAGGACAAGTGTCAACCAGCAATATGCATTGAATCTGAGCGGCGGCTCAGAAAAGCAGAAATATTACTTTTCAGCGGGTTATGATAAAAATCTGGACAATATCGTGGGCAATGGCAACAATAGGCTTACCCTGCGCGCCGCCAATACGTTCAAACCGGTCAAAGACCTGGAACTGAACACCGATCTGATCTATACCCAAACCCAAACAAGAAATAACGGCCTCGATTATACTTCTGTAAGTGATGGTGCCGGCACCGCAATTTACCCCTATGCGCAGTTGGCAGACAACGACGGTAATCCCTTAGCTATTGCGAGGGACTACCGTCGTTCGTTTGTCCAGACAGCACAATCCAGTGGCCTGTTAAACTGGCAATATGTGCCGCTAAATGAAATTAATATCAGCAATAACAAATCCGTATTGTCAGATATCAGGCTGAATACCTCTGCGAGATACACTTTAATAAACGCACTGAATGCTGAGGTTCGCTACACTTATGAAAGATCAGAATTGAATAACAGGAACTTATACAGTCAGGACACCTATTATACCCGCAATTTAATCAATACTTATACTTCAGTTAATTCCAACGGTTCTTTGAACCGTCCGGTACCGCTTGGCGGGATACTGGATCAGTCCTATAGCATCATTAATTCCAATGCCGTAAGAGGACAATTTAATTTTGACCAAAGCTGGAAAGAAAACAGGATAACCGCTATTGCCGGAATGGAAGTAAGACAGGTCGAAATTAATGGGAACGGAAACCGTACATACGGATTTAATGATAATATCCTGACTTACAATTCACAGATTAATTATTCGTCCCAGATGCCGACCTATGATGGAAATTTCAATTACATACCATACAGTAACACCAAGTTTTCCGGACGTTTTGATGCGAATGTGTCGTATTACAGTAATGTAGCCTATACATTTAAAGACCGGTATACTTTATCAGGAAGCGCCCGTTTTGATCAAAGCAATCTCTTTGGTGTAAGGACCAATCAAAAAGGCGTCCCCTTGTGGTCTGTTGGCGGTAGCTGGTCGGTTGATAAAGAACCCTATTATAAAGTGACCTGGTTACCCATTTTAAAACTGAGGGCGACTTATGGTTACAATGGGAATCTGGACAAATCTTTGAGCGCTTATACAACCGCTGTATATTCACAATCCCTGGCAGGTTCAGGCCTTAATTATGCAAGTATTGTAAACCCGCCTAATCCTGAACTAAGATGGGAAAAAGTCGGTATCGCTAATCTGGGTGTAGATTTTTCAACGCAGAAGAATATTGTGTCCGGCAGCCTTGAATATTACCGCAAAAAAGGAACCGATCTTTTAGGTTATGCGCCGGTAGATGCAACCGCAGGCATTACAAGTTACAAAGGGAATGTGGCAGACATCGCGAGCCAGGGATTCGACGTCATCTTGAATACGCGAAACATCGATAAGGACTTTAAATGGTATTCGAATATCCTTTTTAGCTATGCTACCGATAAAGTGACCAAATACCTGTTGCAATCTACTTCGGTTACCAATTTTACCGCGGACGCCAGCCTAACAAGAGCAAGTGATCTGATCTCGCCCTTAGTCGGCAAACCGGTATTTGGGATATACAGCTATAAGTGGGCCGGGCTTGACCCGGCGACCGGCGATCCAATGGGGTATTTGCCGGATGGCTCCATTAGTAAAGATTATGCTGCATTTGCAGGTTTAAAACCAGGTGACCTGGTTTATAATGGCCCGGCAAGACCCTGTGTTTTTGGGAGTTTCCGCAATACATTTTCTTATAAAAACTTTTCTTTATCGGCGAACATCATTTACCGCTTCGGTTATTATTTTCATAAACCATCCATAAATTACAACGCCCTGCTGACCACCTGGAACGGGAGCAGCGATTACGCGTCACGCTGGCAAAAAACGGGTGATGAAAAAATTACGAATGTTCCCTCGATGGTTTATCCGGCCAACACATCGAGAGACGACTTTTATAACAATTCCAGCATACTGGTTGAAAAAGGCGACAATATCCGCTTGCAGGATGTCAATATCAGCTATGCTTTGGATAGGGCGAGCCTGAAGCGAATACCCTTTCAAAGTTTAAGGTTCTATGTGTATGCGAATAACCTGGGTATCCTCTGGCGGGCGAACCATTCAGGGATTGACCCTGACTATCCTGTGCTGCCCCCACAAAAAACTTTGGCTGTAGGCGTAAATGCCACTTTTTGATTAACCACCTAAATGAATTGAAAAATGAAAAAAGATAAACTATATGTGCTATTGATCTTAATTTTAGGCAACACACTCGGCTCGTGTGTTAAGGATAAACTGGACATTAAGCCGGACAAAACCCAGGTCGTGCCAACGACATTAACAGATTTTCAGGCGCTACTTGACAACACAGTAACCGTTTTCGGAAGCAATTATATCGGGGCCGCCCAAATATCGTCCGGAGAATATGCTTTAAGCTACACTGATTTCCAGTCCTTAAGTTTTTTGCCGGAGATCAATAGTTATACCTGGCAGAAAGACATCTGGCAGGGAACGGCTTCTGTGATTGAATGGGATAGTAACTATAAGTCGGTATTTTACGCCAACGTTGTTTTAGACGGATTGAGTAAGGTAACTGTCAGCGCTTCCAACCAGGCTGATTATAACAATGTGAAAGGACAGGCACTTTTTCAAAGAGCCAACGCTTTTTACAATGTGGCGCAACAATTTGCAAAAGCTTACAATTCATCAACAGCCGCAACTGACTTCGGTATTCCCTTAAGGCTAAGCTCAGATTTGAATGAAAAGTCAGTAAGGTCAACGGTCGAGCAAACTTACCGGCAGATCATGGTAGATTTAAATGAAGCACTTTCTTTATTGCCCGTAACATCGGTCAGCAAATACCGGCCAAATAAATGTTCCGCTTATGCAGAAATGGCGCGCATCTATTTAGCAATGGGGAATTATAACCAGGCTCTTAATAATGCAGATGCCAGTTTAAAGTTATACGGCACCTTGTTAGATTACAATACGCTCAACCCCAATCCAGCTACAGCTTACCCAATCCCCGATCTCAACAACGAAGTGATACTCCGGTATGCCATGTCGTCTTATCAAAGTTTTTCCAAAACCGTGGGGAAAATAGATCAATCGCTTTACCAGTCTTACCAATCAAATGATTTACGTAAAACAACATTCTTCTATTTGAACACCGATGGCTCAGTCGGCTTCCGCGGAAGCTACAGAAAGTCTTCGGTTCCGTTTTCAGGCCTCGCTACTGATGAACAATACCTGATCCGCGCAGAAGGATATGCCCGTAAGGGAATGACTAACGAAGCGATGTCAGACTTAAACGCCTTGCTGACGGCCCGTTTTAAAACAGGGACATTTATCCCGCTGACAGCGGTCAGTTCAGATAATGCACTACTACAAATATTGGCGGAACGAAAAAAAGAGTTGATATTTCGCGGCCTGCGCTGGACAGACCTGAAGCGCCTGAACCAGGAATCCCGGTTTGCGGTGATCCTGACACGATCATTAAACGGAACGGTTTATACGCTACCGCCCAATGATGCCCGTTATGTGTTCCCTATACCGGATTATATTATTTCGGCCACAGGGATGCAGCAAAATTTGCGGTAATCGGTATACGTAATAATTACCAGGCAAATGTCCGCCGTTTTATCAATGTTAGCGGACATTTGCTTTAGGTAACCTTAACTGGTAAGTAATCACATGGTGTTCGTATATAGCAATCAGCAGGTTCCGAAATACACGGAACCTTAATACCTTTTTACCATTATCGTCCGGGATATAAAAACTGCCCCCGTAACTACTGTTTTTTACGCTATAAATATCAACAACGGCGTTATTGGAAAAGACATCATCGGTTTCGTTATCGGCCTGTAAATTGGATTTAACAAAGAGCCGTCCCTCATCGACACAAGACTCACTATTAACTAAACGCTTTGGGGAGGTATTGGTGAATTCTGTTTTGTTGCCCAGTTTCATGCTGTTATAATTGGCCTGATTAACGCTAATGGTATCAATGGTATGCGTTTTATAGATAAGCGTCAGATTGGTATCGATCGCGGTAACCTTATTACTAAAAAGTTCTATGTATAAAGCCAGGCTTGTTAATTTATCAAAGCATAATAAACCGTCGGTGGAGAAGCCCAGATCTCCATGCCAGGCAGAAATCCCCTGTTCATATGTGAGTTTGTTATGGAAGGAATTATATTTTGCAAATACGGCATCAAACTGATTGCCTCTTTTTTGTATGATCCTTAAAATAACAGAGGCCTGATTGACACTGATACTTCTTGTAAAAACGCCCGGCAGGTTATTTATGGTTTTAAATAAAGTTCCATCCAGTTTAAAGTAGTAAAGAGCAGGCACATTGCCGGCAAATAGACGAATCCCGGAGGAATCTATCTCTATTTCAAATCGTGAATTCAGCTTCGGACTGTTGGGAATATCTAAAGACAGGACATGCTGTTTTGATAGTGTGCCATCAACCATGATTAATTTATTAGGTTCCCTGGTAGCCAGATAAATGGTATAGCCGCGATATCCCGCTATTGATAGAAATTTATTCTTATTTTCAATTTTTCCCAATACATGAATTGCCTTTTGAATGACCTTTCTTGAAAATCCGTTTTTTTGAGGGATGAAATCGCCTCTTACGAGGACGAGCGTAAAAATTAACAAGCCTGCTGCTATCAGGATGTAAATAAGAATAGCGGCAGGCTTGTTATAAAATTTATTCATCATTTAATTTCACATGCTAAGTCCGGGCCTAAGCCCACAGTGAATTATTAATTGTGGAACAGACCGGGAGTAATAGCACTTACTCTTGTTCCACTGGCATCATATTCCGCCACGCAGTTGGGCGTACCCGCATTGCAATTGTCTTCAGGCGCGGTTGACGATAATACCGTGTTATTTGCGCGGTTTCCTGCGGCATTAACCTGATAATATCCTGCGGTAATTAATAAAGATTTGGCGTGGGCACCTATACCCACTAAACAGCCTGCGGCCAAAACTAATGTTGCGGCATGTTTGCGTAAATTTTTCATTTTGTTTTAATTTAAGATGATGTAGTCAAACTATTTATTTCCGGCTCTGATATCTGCCGGAATACGGTGGATTTGGCACGGCTTTACTTTAAAGCCCTGACATTAAGATTAAGCGACGGAAATTGCACCTCCTTTCCTTTGATCATAATCAGGGATTACGATTGCCGAAGCGGTTAACAATAAACAAACGATATTAAATACAATATGAGCGCTCCACGACATGCTTGCCATAAGTCCGTTACAACTGCATGGTATATAGTAGCTGTAATTCAGGATAACGACCAGATAGGCCGTAAACAGGGAAAGCAATGCGAAGGAGGCGTAAAGGCCAGGTATTACGGTTTTTTTTATTCGTAATAAAAGCGCGACGGTTAGTTCCGTTAGCGGAACGATCACAGCGACGACGTTCTGAAATCCCGAGATCAAAGGGGATTTACCCAGTTCCAAACGAAATTTCGGAAAGTCGGTCAGTTTATCAACAGCGGAATAAGCCCATAACAGTATCAATAAGATGGCAATGACCCTTTGGTAGCGTTGCGATGAGAAACTAATTAGTCCTGCTTTCATTTCAGGTATTTTTTTGCTGCTGGGTAGATATGCTGTTCGCATTTTTTGTGCCGTTCAATTAAACAATCGTTTACTGATACCGTACACCTAAAATTAGCGTATAAACCTGCCTTTTTTATGCCCTCCGGCCGCGTTTGGTGCATGCAGACTTATTCCTGGGACATATAGTACTATTGCTGGTGTATATAGTTCTATTCTTGTGATAAAACCTTCAGAAATATGTTCTGACAAGCCTATAATAAACACGCTTTTAATGCGAAAAACAGCATGTTTTAGGTTAATACATGATTTATTTTGCTCATTTGCCAAAACCGGCAATAGGCGGACAAAAAAACTTTTGGAAATAATTGTTGTCTTTTATAGATAATATCTATCATTAAGAATACGTCCAAAATGCTTACCTGTTTTATTATCGATGATGAAATACATGCAATCCGGGTCTTATCTGAATATGTGGATGACACACCTGAGCTCAGGGCTATCGGCACCTTTGAGAACCCATTGCTGGCATTAGAGCAAATCAATGCCGGCGTTATACCTGATCTGATATTTATGGATATTAATATGCCTAAACTTTCCGGCATCCAATTCGCCGAATTAATAAAAGATCCTACCGCGGTTATCTTTACCACGGCTTATCCTCAATACGCCTTTGAAGCATTCGAAGTCTTCGCCATTGACTTTTTATTAAAGCCCATCAGTTATGACCGGTTTCTGAAAAGCATCAATAAGTTGCTGCGGATTAACCGGGAGCCTGCCCAGGGTGAAAATGTGTTGGATTTCTATATTCAGACCGGAGCCAAGGGGAAATCAATCCGGGTGAAACTGGAAGACCTGATCTATGCGGAGCGTTCACACCATTATGTGCATTTACATCTGAAATCGGGGGAGTATAAGACAAGCCTGACGATGAAGAATTTGGAAAGGACTTTACCTGTCGACCGGTTTACCAGGGTCCATCAATCCTTTATTATTAATCATAGCTGGATCGAATCAATAGAAAAGAACCAGGTCAATTTGGAAAACAAAATGGTTGTTTCAATCGGCGAATCATACCGTGACGTGTTTTTTAATAAAATAAAAAGCAAAATTCTTCGTAGTAGTTAAAAAATTGATGGCATAACTGATCGTTTAAAATACTGTTCAGCATCAGTTGGGAAAGAAATAATATGAAACATGAGTACTACCCTTATCTGATCCTGAGAACACCGGTTTTTCCATTACGCAATATTCTCACTGACGAACCGCCCGATTTTATAAACGACCCTTTATTTAAGGAAGCGCTTTACCTGGCCAGCCCTGATGTGGCTGCGATGATCTATCATCAAAAAGCGGCCATTGAGGGCACATTGTCCTCGACCATAACCAAATATTTTAACCGGATGTGCTTTCGTTGCACCCCATTCGGACTGTTTGCAGGATGTGCTGTTGTTACCTGGGATTACCATTCCAAAATCAGGATGGACCACGAAAATATCATCAGACGAAGCAGGCCGGACAAAAGCTACCTGGCAAAATTACTGGACATATTTAATCATACACCGGCTATATTCCGCCATTTGAACATCAGGATCAACAATACGATCTACCAGGTAGGACAGGAATTCCGCATGATTGAGAAAGGGCTGACGGAGGGCGATTTTAATATCACGGCGATAGCTTCAGATAGGGTGCTGGAAACCTTTACGCGGCTGATCGGGCCGACCTGGAAAAGCATCGCGGATATATGCAGCGAAAGTAAAAAGATGGGTTTCAGCGCTAAAGAAACCATGCAATACTTAAGGCATCTACTGGATAACCAGGTGATCTCGACACACCTCGACATCGCTATAAGTAATAATGAGCTGTTAGATCATTGGATAGCTGAATTTACACGACTCGAACAAACGCATCAGAATGAGGCGATCAGGGGCTGGCGCAGTTACCTGACGGCATTCCGTCACAGGTTATCCCTGATGGATCAGTCCACCGCAGGCAATCAGGAAGGAATAGACCAACTGCATAAACTTGTTGCCACCTCCGGTGAGTTACACCCACAGAACAGGTTGTTCCAGGTAGATCACTGTTACGCCGGTATTACAGGAACGCTTAGTTACAGGGTACAGAAAAATCTAAACAAGGCTATCGATATCCTGAAAAAAATATCATCAGCAGGTGTGAATAATCATACCTTAACATCTTTTAAGCAGCGTTTTTTAACGAAATATGAGCAGCAGGAGATACCGTTGCTTTTGGCGCTCGATCCTGAAACCGGAATTGATTTTCTGGAAAACGAGACCAGCTTTGATGATTTTCTGAGCCGGGAGATCGCTATGGGAGCCGTAAGGCCGCGGGCCAGTCCTGTCCTGAATTTTAACCTGAAACTGATCCAGCAAAAGTATGAAGATGCGGTCGCGGCGGGACAAACGGTCATCACCCTCACAGATCAGGACATCGCTCACATGGAGAGCTATCCGATCACGATGCCGGTTACTTCCTCCGTTTTCTTCCGGATACTGGCCGGAGATAATCTGCAAATTGAAAACGTAGGTGGCAGTAGTGGGATCAACCTTTTTGCACGGTTCACAGACTTTCATCCGCTAATGAACGAGATGGCCAGGGAGTTAGCTGCCATTGAACAACAGATTCACGGCGACCATACGGTGCTGGCGGAACTTTTGCACGAGCCTGAGCCAAGGGCCGGCAACGTTATGGCTCATTTGTCATTCAGGCAATATGACATTCCCTATTACGCCAATTCTCCAAGAGGAGATCATGAGATCATTACCCTCGACGACATCTTATTATCTGTTCGTAACGGGAAATTCATTTTAAGGTCCAAACGCCTGAACACACAGGTAAGGCCCGTGATCAGCAGTGCCTATAATTATACGAAGGGTTCGCCGATTTACCGGTTTTTAGGAACTCTGCAAAACGAAGATTCGGACAACCTGCTATTTGACTTTAATGCGATCCTTCCGGGCAAATCCTTTTACCCAAGATTGGTTTATAATGAACTTGTGTTTTCACCTGCCCGGTGGCAAATCCAATATAAGGCCCTCACCAATGCAGTTACCCCGATCGATCCCGATACGATACGACAATTTTTGAAAAATAAAGGCGTACCCAATTTATTCACCATTAGCGAGGGTGATAATGAGTTATTGATCGACACGGGAAAAGATATACTGGTCGGTCTGTTCGAAGAACAATTGCGCAAAAGAAAATCCTTAGAAGTCAAAGAGTTTTTACTTACACCGGAAAATTATCCAATTGTGGATGAGCAGCATCAGGCTTTAAACAACCAGGCTGTAGCCATACTGATAAACAGGTACAGGCAGCCCATAATAAACGCAGGTCAATATCCGGGCCAAATGAAAGTGACAGAGCGGAAATTTACCATTGGTTCGGAATGGCTTTATTACAAGATCTATAGCGGTATCATCAGCAGCGACAAGATACTGTCCGGCCATATTTTGAAGCTGATCACCGAGTTAAAAAAGTTGAAGTTAATCACGCATGCGTTTTTTATACGCTATCACGATCCCGATCCGCATATCCGGTTGCGGTTTCATTTGAACCATTTAGCGGACTTGCAAAAGGTGATCAGCCATGTCCGGGCTCAATTGCTTGAACCGGAAAGATCGGGCCTGATCTGGAAAATTCAGATGGATACCTATATGCGCGAACTGGAACGATACGGCATCGCTATGGAAGAGTCCGAACAATTGTTTTACCATGACAGCATCGCTATCCTGAAATTGATGACATCACATGTATTACACGAAAATCCGGGACATCGTTTGGCCGCCGGCATTCGTTTGGCCGACGACCTGATCAATTTCTTTTTTAATGATAACAAAGAAAAGCTGCATTTTATCAGGCATGCCAAACACTTGCTTAAAATGAACGTCGGCCTTGATTCAGCTGCCGATAAAATGATCAATAAATCCTATCGTGAACATGCGGAAACTTACCTGCAATTCCTCCAAATGAACAGAACTTCATTGGAGAAAATATTTACGGGAAGGATGAAGGCGGTAACCAAAGTCATGGGGCCGCTTCTACAGGGAACGATAAACAGCGCCCGGCCGGAATATGCCCGTGATCTGTTAGGAAGTTATATTCACATGACTGCCAACCGGTTGTTTGCTGCCAACCAGAAAATTTATGAATATATCATTTATGATTACCTGTTCAAATATTACACTAAGATCGAGCACCTGAAATAATCGTTTAAACCGGGCTGTTATCTTTCAGGAAATTCATAAAATCCTCCCGGTAAGTTACTCCTATATCGATTACAGTGTGCGTACTGTGCAGGTAAATTCTGTTGCCATCAATAGATTTGATCTGATCAACAGGGATGATATAAGACCGGTGCACCCGCCTGAATTTATGCTTTGGCAATAATTTCTCCAGTTTTTGTAAAGTCAAAATACCTACAACCCGCTCGCTCGCCGTATATATAGCTACGTACCGTTGCATGCCTTCGATATAATGAATTTCATCAAACCTGATTTTAACGGACTTTCCTTTGGCCCCGGCACTGATAAAGAAGAAAGCGGGTAAATCTTTATCATCAGAGACCGGATCATGCAGTTTAGTGGGTATCCTAACCCGCTGTATAGCCTGCAAAAAGCGCTCGATGGATATAGGCTTAAGCAAATAATCAGTCACTTCGTGGTCGAAGCCCTGCACAGCATATTGAGAATAAGCGGTGGTCAGGATAATTTGTATGCCCGGCCTGATCTGCCTGGCCAGCTTTATAAAGTTTATTCCAGAGATCAGGGGCATTTCAATATCCAGGAAAATAAGGTCGGCATCATGCAATTTAAGATGATCAAGTATTTCCATCGGTTTGGTGGTACTATTGACCAATTGAATATCCGGTACTTCCTCTATATACTTTTTTAAAACGTGAATGGCATCCGGCTCGTCATCTATTATTATACACTTGATCATAGGCTATAGGAATTTGTAGGGAGCATTGGAATTTCTGACCGGACTCTTTTGTTTGAACGTTATAGTTTCTGCCATAGATCAAATCCAATATCTTCCTGATATGATGAAGACCGATCCCGTCGCCGGACAAAAGAGGGGCATTTTCCTTGATTTTGTTCTCCATATAAAAATCAATCTGCTTGTCTGTAATGTTCAGCTCAATCACGGTCGGCAGAGAAGGATCAGTCATATCTCCATATTTAAATGCATTTTCTATCAGGGTCATCAATACAAAGGCCGCGATCCTTTTATTTTCGGCGCTCCCTTTAACCTCAAATTTCAGGCAAAGGACATGATGGAAGCGCAGTTGGTTCAATTCAATATAATTTTCTATGTGTTTGATCTCATACGATAGATCAGTCATTCCTTCCAGCGTATCCTGACCAATGGTATAACGCATAATATCAGAAAATATCATCATGGCCCTGGCCAGTGGTTTTGAAAGGTCAAGTAGGTTGGAGTAGAAAAAATTCAGGGTATTATATAGGAAATGGGGATTGATCTGCGACCGGATAAATCGCATTTGGGTGATCGCCAGTTCCTTAGCCTGTTCTTTTTCATGTAATTCCCGTAAAAACTTTTCCTCATCGGCTTTTCTAAGTTTTCGTTCGCTTGCCACCGATTTTTTCGCGAACCAATAACCCGTACCGAAGATCATAAAGAGAATACCCCGGTACGCATATGCCGAAACCGTATCTTTTGTAAAATGGGCCACACCGGATTTAGTTCGAATAAAAAGCAAAATAAAAGCATCTTCGCCATATCTTAATAATAAATAAACAA
Organism: Mucilaginibacter sp.; assembly: GCF_039921305.1. GTDB lineage: Bacteria > Bacteroidota > Bacteroidia > Sphingobacteriales > Sphingobacteriaceae > Mucilaginibacter. The sequence goes on along the minus strand of NZ_JBDSCA010000021.1, from coordinate 17,260 downwards.
CGATCAGGAGCAGAAAACCAGGAACAGCGAAAACATAACTTCTTTGCCGCCCGCACCAGGGGAGCATAAACTCTCCCCAGGCGTAAAAGATGCCAGCATTCAGCATAAAAGCAAATAATACATCTGACCAGATAATGTTGCCCGGGTTATTGAGCAAGGCGATGGACAGTTCAAACAGGATATAACCAATCCAGATGCCAAGATGTACCAGGATATTCTTAATCCGTAAACCAGCAGCTTTTCTCATGCCATCAATTTTCGTTCGTAACACGAATATATCACTTCATGACACGTAAACCGGTATTGGGTTAATAAATTTTTATTATCAGTTAAAGGCGGATAATTTCAATCGTATATTTTAATCATTGACGATATGAAAACGATCAGAAAGACTCCCAAAATGAATATAACTAAAAGTTTCATCGCCAATATATCAGGCAAAAAGGGCAAGCAGAAAAGAGCCGGTGATATGTTTACAACGATTAACGACGGCGATTCAGAGACCACCTCGCTGATCACAATTTCGCATATGATTTAGTAGGGGCAGGGTATGGTCAAAAATTATTAAACGCGATGTTATGTTTCCGGCGCAGCCAGGCCCCCGCTCAGCTTTTTTCGATCAGCGGGCTTGAAGGAAATATTTCCGGGGCGCCGTACCGCCATGATTCATTAATGCTGATATGGGTCACGGAGGGATATGGCCAGCATGAGATAGATGCTGTATTATATGAGATGGTGCCGGGCAGGCTTTTCCTGATCCAATATGGCCAGGTGCATCGCATGATTAAATATGGATCGGCAGGTTGGCTGTTACTTTTTGAAGAAGCACTGATCTCCGGTTTTCTTTTATCCAATTGGCAGCAGCAGGTAGGGGGCATTATGGAAGATTTCAGCGCGGTGCCCTTTGTAACCCTACAAAAGCCGATACAGGATGTAATGAATGAACTTTTCAGGCACCTGAATCTCACCATGAAAGACGGGGTACCCGATTTGAAGCTGTCGCGCCATTATATTTGCCTGATCCTGTTATACGCCGGGCAGGGTTTTTCAGGCGATAAAAGAGCCGCGCCAATATCGCCGCAACTTGAAATGATCAGAAAATTAAAAACTTTGATTGAAGCCCATTTCATCTCCGAGCGGCGTGCTAATTTCTATAGTAGCGCACTGCACTTAACCGAGCAGAAGCTGAACCTGTTGGTCAGGAATATCCTCGGTAAGACCGTCCATCAGCTCATCACCGAGCGGCTCCTGCTGGAATGCAAGGTTTTATTAATTTACACGAACACCGGCCTGAAAGAGATCGCCTATGGGTTGGGCTTCGCCGATATGTCGCAATTTCGCAAGTTTCTGGATAAGCACACCGGCTATCCGCCTTCGCTATACCGTACCCGGAACCAATTTTTTTGACCACTGAACTATAAATTTTGACCACTGAGCACAGTGCGGCAAGCTTAAATTTGTGTAATTAATTCCATCTCCTGTTTAACAGAAGTATGTTGCAGATTAATTGCTTAAACGGGGCACATCAGCCCCGTTTAAGCATTAAGGACTATTTCACTTCTTTATAGGGCAACCAGAATCTTTCGCTATGAAAGATCATATCATGCCATTCCCAGATATACCACGGTTTAACGGTAAAGGTCCGAAATAGACGGTTATCGCCTGAATCTTTTTCCGGGTTACGGCAAAGAAACGTCGCGTAGCGCCGGATCACGGTTTCATAATTAAACCCTTTACCGCCTTCTTCGCTGATGGTAAAACTGCCGTCTCTATTGCTATAGGTATAATTCTCTTTCAGAATATAACTCAGCGGCGTATAATTGGTGAGCAGGAACACGATGAAGAGCGTCCAGAGCCCATATTTTACTTTCTTATTCATCAATACAAATTTAAGGTGTTTGGTTATTACAAGGTCCATGACTGGCCGGAATGTTCCCTCCGCTCGTATTAACGTTCGGTTGTCCTTCCATATTTTGAATACTGTTGCCTAACCCCGCCGGTGTCATGGCCTGGGCCTGGGTCCCGTCCGGGTATGGCAAACCGACTGTAGTATAAGGATTGGGCAGGGTGATCCCCGCATACTGACAGGCGTTATAGACATAACCGGTACAATTGAGTTCCGTAATATCATAGGTGGGCAGTGAACTATTCAAATAATTAACCAGGTTGGCGAATTGAACTGCATCAACTTTATAACTGATGCTGACATTATATTTCAGGCCGGAGTTGTCCACGAGTTTGCCCGGCGCGTTCATTTTGTCCTTCCCGGTCGCATCTGGATAAAAACCGAGGGTCTGCGTAACACTCGTGCCGCCACTGCTCTTGGTCAGGCTGATAGCGGTATGGCCGACAGAATTCGAGCCGTAATTAAAGCTGGTGCCGGGGAATGGTTCCTGTACGTAAACTGTAACTTGCATTGTTGCGTTGTTATTAGGCACACTGCCAAAGCAGTTCATATATTGGCTGGGACTGACCTTGGGGTGATCTTCACCTGGCAGGTTGGAAACTGCCGGGGCGCTTGACGCATTGCCACCGCCACCACCGCCGCCCCCTAAAGGATCGCCGCTTGTCCCGCCACCGCCGCCGCCGGTCATATCCGGGTAGAAGCTGTCATCGTAAACGGAATAGGTACAGATATTCTCGGAATAAATCGTAGCTACGCCTTCACTGTCAATATAATTGCTGTCATACCACTGGCAATCTACGGAGACCTGAACCATCTGTGTCTGTAGTTTGGCCGGAGCGGCACCTTGGATTTGCGGTTTAATACGGCCGATCTGTTTGCCCTGGCTATAGATCTTGCCGCCTAATAAATGATAATCCTCGTCATAAATGAACACCCGGCCTGTAAAATCTTTGGTTTCGGCTTTTTGTTTGCGCTGAATATAGAGTACATCAGGGACGATCTCCAGGATACGGGCCTGTATCTGGCCCGAGGAATCTCTTAAAAAAGCGACTTTACGGTAACCTTGCTTTACATTTTGCAAAGCGGGCTGTCCTCCAAAATGCATCAGCCAGTAATTTCCTTGTTTGTTTGAAAAAGATTGCGCCTTACTCCATTCTGGTGAGAGTTTGGACAGGCTGAAAACCTGCTGTGTACTCTGTGTATGCAGGCTGGCTGTCGCCTTGCTGTTGTACCAGCTTTTAACCTGGTCAATACTTAGGTTTTGAGTTGGTACTGTAACGGTGTCAGTGGCCGTTATGACGCTTTGCTGTGCCTCTTTTTTACAGGAAAGAAGCAGTCCGGTTAGTGACGCGAAAATCAGGATTTTTGTTTTCATGGTTAAAAATTTGATGTTTAGTGATATTTGAATTGCATAAAAAATTGATATTTATCAATTAGCCCTTTTGGCAAACCCGCCGGACCGGATCCGGCAAAGCGCCTCGTGGCTGACATTCAGGTAGGAAGCGATTTGCAACAGGGAAGCTTTCAACAGGATTTGGGGATAGCTTTTCAGCAACAGTGCATAACGTTCCGCGGCGGTGCCCGTCCGTAATAGCGTGGCCCGCTGCTCACTGGCGATATAATACTTTTCGGTCAGCAGCCTGCCGTGATAGTTGAACTCCGGAAAATCCGCGTAAATACCCTGCACATCCGACCAGCTCATAAATTGGATCGTGCTATCTTCCAGTAATTCAATGGTTTCCTGCGCTGGCTGCCGGCTGTAAAAGCTGTAGACCGAGATCATGATGTCGCCTGTTCCCATAAACCAGGACGTACATTCCTTGCCGCTACGGGTATGATAAAAAGCACGGGCGAATCCACTTTTGATAAAATAGATCGCGTTGGCGGTTTGTCCGCCCAGGAGCAGTTTGTGCTTTTTAGGAAGTTTCTTTTCTGTGATACAGGAAAGAAACCTTGCCTGTAAACGAGCCGATAAGGGCTGTATCAGGTTGAGGATATGCAATAATAGTTCGTCATCCATAATAAAAAATAAGTTGTTGAAAAATTGATATTTATCAACCCCCTGTTTTTAGCCAGGATGTATTATTGCTGAATAATTGCTTAATAGTTAATACAAAGGCAATTGAACAAAGTTTTAGGAAACCCTGATTTTTTTTTGAGGATGCAAACAGTTTCAGTTTAGCCGCCTTGTTGGTACTGTGATCACTTGATGACAGGCAGGGCGGTATTTCACTAAATAACGTTTATATGCTACCAGTTTTTGCGAAGCAGGAATACCTGCGTATGGAAGATGAGTTGGAACAGATCGCTAAAGATCACAGGGGCGAACATCGAAAGCGGATGACCACGGCCCTGCGGTGTACAAGGCAGGCCTTAGACAGGCTCTTTGCGTATATTCTTAAAAACCCATTTAAGGACAAAAAAGAAGAAATCTATTTCTTCAAGGCAACCAAGCCCCAATTTTACGCTCACTACATTTTCGAGGTCATGTTATATAACCTGTCTGACGCGCCAGTTAGCGACCATGAGTTGCTTCGGGCCTATTACCTGGATGAATTGCGCTTTATTCAGCGTGACCTCAAGCAGCACAACTTTCTTTACCAATACTTCCGCCTCGGAGCGGATGAACTGGACGAATTGTATTTTGTCAGGGGCGTTGAAGTGCAAAGCGTATTGATTCCCGAAGTGCCTGAACTTGATAAAGCGTTCTCAACGAGCGGAGACTATTTGTTTTCCAAGTTCAGGGCCTATGAAATGTTACAGGAACATATTGCCCATACGCTGGCAGGAATCGGCCAGCCGGAAAGGGCGGTCTACATCCGCCCCGGCAAGAACCGGCAGCCGCTGAAATGGACCGGCGAGCAGATCAACGGTATTGAATTGGGTTATGGTTTATGGCTTTCCGGCCAGCTTAATGGCGGCGAGGCCTCGCTGGCCGACGTCATGTACTGGCTCAGTGAAAGCCTGGATGTAGACCTCAGCAAACACACCAGCCGTTTCGAGGAGATCAAGGAAAGGAAGATCATCAGCCCGACCAGGTTCATCGATTCGATGCGGGATTCGGTACGGGGTCACATTGATGACCTGTACGGCTTACCGGCACTGCAAAAGCGCAAGGCAAAGCGAACAGGTTCAAAAACAGGTCGTTAGAGCTGAAGTGTATGGTTTTCATGGTTTAAATGCCCGATTATATATCGTGCCCGGCAGGATGATTCTCATAAATAGCTCAAAAACAAGCAGTTGTAAGCAATCTTTCTGAAGCGTTTTTGACTGGCAATTCTGCTGCGCCTCTTGAATCAATTTTGCTTTATCAAAACCTGCCGCAATGGAGCGGCAGGTTTAAAAAGCAAAACTATGTTACATCAAATCACCTGGCCGCAGTACCTGCTCTTTGTGGGTGTAGGACTGCTGATCTACTACGGAGTGCTCTGGCTGATCGATTTCAGCAGGAAACCGGACGATGTTCCCAAGGGGACAGGCCAATCAAGAGACAAAGAAAGCCCCGAACCTTTAACAGAAACCACGAACGATGACCTGTTAGGGCGGCCAGCCGATGAGTACGGGGTCAGCACCCTGGACAGCGATGAGCTGAATTTTGGCCCGGCAAAGGAGGATGAAGCGTTCTTTGAAGAGGAGGAATCAAACGAGGGTGAATTTTTGCCCGAGTTAACACAAGAACCGGCAGCATTAACATCGGAAACGGGTAGTGATGAATTGTTACAGGGTGATATAGCGGATCTGCTGGAGGATATCAAGCCGGTGTTTCACTTTATCAGGGAACATGACCCGGAGGACAGGGATACACTGATACGGCTGGCCGTAAATAAGATAGAATTATACCCCGGCGTCCTGCAAAGCGAATTGCTGGAACCTGTACTACAGGAGGTTTGCGACAACGCACTTTCCGAACTCGGTTTGGAAGTTAGTGCCGAAGAGTTGCTAAACCGGATCGTTTATAACCGTGATTTCGGGCAGGCCGTATCTATCACCAAACACAGGAAAGATTAGCTATCCCCATTCAACTAGTCATTATATCAGATTCAACAACATCAAAACCATTCCCATGAAAACTCATATTCCCTATAGTCCGAAAAAACAAGCGCTGTTAAAAACTTTAATGTTCGCTGCGGCCCTGCTGACCATCAATTATTGTTTTGGCCAGGATGGTTCGGCGGGCATTACCGAAGCGACCAATAAAGTGAAAAGTTACTTCGATGCAGGCTGCAACCTGATGTATGCCATCGGTGCCGTGGTCGGCATCATCGGCGCTGTCAAGGTATTTGGCAAGTGGAACGGCGGCGAGCCCGACACCAACAAGGTAGCCGCGGCCTGGTTCGGCTCCTGTATTTTTTTAGTGGTCGTCGCCACCGTACTCAAGTCATTCTTTGGCTTATAAATATTTATCAAACCATAAAAAAAGTCTCCCCAACCGGGGGGACTTAGAGGAGGCAATCATGAGTTCAGTCTATCATATCAATAAGGGCATTAACAAACCGATAGAATTTCACGGGTTGAAAGCGCAGTACATTGGCTACCTGGCCGGTTGCCTGGTGGGCCTGCTGATCTTATACGCCATCCTGTATATCAGCGGGGTCAATGCCTATCTCTGCCTGGCACTGATCGGCGGCACGGGCACGGCTTTATTGACGACCATTTTCCGCCTCAGCCACAAGTATGGGCAGTATGGATTATTGAAAAAGAGCGCAAAGAGAAGCATTCCGGCTTTTCTGAAATTCCGCAGCCGTAAAATATTTATTCACCTAAAAGCATCAAGTTATGGTAAACATTGAAAAGATCCTGCCCATTTACAAAGTCGAAAATGGTTGCATCGTTTCCATGCAGGGCGATATTACCATTGCCTGGCGGGTAGCGTTACCAGAGATATTTACCCTGTCCGGCAGTGATTACGAAGCCTTCCATCATGCGCTGATCAAAGCCATCAAGGTGTTACCACAAAACAGTATCTACCACCAGATGGATGTATTCATCAAAGCTTTGTACAAAGCTGTGGCGACCAAAGATCAGAGTTTCTTATCGGCTGCCAGTGAACGTTTTTTTGATGGCCGCCCTTACCTGGAACATACCTGCTATATGCTGATCACTAAAAAGCCGGACGACCGCAAAGCCGCCAGCAGCGGCTACTCCGGCCTGATGCGTAAATCCATCGTACCAAGGCAAACCATTGATCCAGGCCTGTTTCAGGATTTTAAGGAAAAAGCAGGGGCCTTTGAGCGTATCCTGTCTGACAGTGGTTTCGTTAACCTGCACAGGCTGACCGATGATGAACTGGCCGGAACGAAAGACAAGGCCGGGTTGATCGAGCAGTATTTGTTCCTGCAAGGGGAAAACGAAAGGCCGATGCTGAAAGACGTTCACCTTAAAGATGAGATCAGGATCGGAAATAACCATTGTCAATTGTTTGCTTTATCAGATGTAGAAGACCTGCCAACGCTATGCGGCAGCCGGGTCAATTATGACCGCTACAGCACCGATAAGACCAAGTTCAGCATCGGCTTCGCCTCGCCGTTGGGTTTGCTTCTGGATTGTAACCATTGTTATAACCAGTACATTTTTATCGGTGATGCGCAAAAAACGATGAAGGGGCTGGAAAAGAAAAGGTTGCGCCTGCAATCCTTATCGGCCTATTCAAGAGAGAACGCTCTTGCCAGGGATGCCACTTCGGATTTTTTGAACGAAGCGATCAGTGAACAAAGACTGCCTGTCAAGGCACATTTTAATGTTTTAGCCTGGACAGACAGCGCTGAACATGTGCAGGAGATCAGGAACAAGGTCGGTTCTGCGATGGCACAGATGGACGCGGTAGCCCGGCAGGAAACAGACGGTGCGCCGCAGATCTGGTGGGCAGGTATCCCCGGTAACGCGGCGGACTTTCCGCTCAACGATACATTTGATACATTTTTGGAACAGGCAACCTGTTTTTTAAACCTCGAAAGCAATTACAGGTCATCCCAAAGCGGTTTTGGTATTCGCCTGGGCGACCGGCTCTCCGGTCGGCCGGTCAGGGTCGATATTTCGGATGAGCCAATGAAAAAGGGTTTTATTACTAACCGTAACAAAATGATCTTAGGGCCGAGCGGTTCCGGTAAATCGTTCTTTACCAATCACCTCAACAATGGTTATTACGAACAGGATGCCCATGTGGTGATCGTGGATGTGGGCCATAGCTACCAGGGGCTTTGCGAACTGGCGAATGGCTATTATTTTACTTACAGCGAAGATAATCCGATCAGGTTTAATCCATTTTATATCGCCAAAGGCGAAATACTCGACATCGAAAAAAAGGAAAGTCTGAAAACACTTTTGCTGGCGCTCTGGAAAAAGGATAATGAGGGCTATACCCGTTCGGAATATGTAGCCATCTCTAATGCTATCACGCTGTATTATGTTCACCTGAGAAAGAACCCGGCAGTATTCCCCGGCTTTAACTCCTTTTATGATTTTTTAATGCAGGAATACTTACAGGTCTTGAAGGACGGCAACGTATCGGAAAAGGATTTCAATATGGGTAATTTCCTGTATGTCTTGAATCCTTATTATAAGAACGGAGAATATGATTACCTGCTCAATGCGACCGAAAACCTCGACCTGCTGAACGAACGCTTTATCGTGTTCGAACTGGACAATATCAAGTCGCACGAAATCCTGTTCCCAGTGGTCACCATCATCATTATGGAAGTCTTTATTTCCAAGATGCGGAAACTGCCTAAAAGCGTCAGAAAAGTCATTTTGATAGAGGAAGCCTGGAAAGCGATAGCGAAGGAGGGGATGGCAGATTATATCCGCTATTTATTTAAAACCGTCCGTAAATTCTTTGGCGAAGCCATTGTGGTGACCCAGGAGGTTGAGGATATTCTCAGTTCACCCATCATCAAACAGGCCATTGTCAATAACAGTGACTGCAAGATCCTGCTTGACCAAAGCAAGTACCAGAACAAATTTGACGATGTGCAGGCATTATTGGGCTTAACCGAAAAAGAAAAGGCGCTCATTCTCTCTATGAACAAGGCCAACGACCCTGATAAAAAGTATAAAGAAGTGTTTATCAGCCTTGGCGGGCAGCACAGCAAAGTTTATCGTACGGAGGTAGCCCCTGAAGCTTATTGGGCCTATACTACCGAAGCATCCGAAAAAGCGCGGGTGCAGGAATTGGCGGCGCAATTGGGCAGCATGGAAAAAGCGATAGCAGCCATTGTTGCTGAACAGCAAAATCAAAGTATTAAACAAAATCCATCCAACTGAATATGAAAACGAACCTTTTACTGATGGGCATCGCGGTTATCGGATTAGCCGCCTGCCATACTGAAACTGACCACACCAAAGCGTTTATTCCCGGCACCTATGTCAACCAGGCGCAAAGCGAGTTCAGTATAGCCAATGACACGCTGGTGATCGAAAAGGCAGGTAGCACCGAGAATATTTACCTGATCACCCGAAAAACGGGTTACCGGCGCATTCAGAATGGCAAACTCCTGCCGCAGCAGCATCAGGTCAAGCGCTGGACAGGGCAATGGGATCAGCAAAAACAATTTTTGCTGGTCATGCAAACGGGAAATTTCCTGCTTTTTCAGCCGGAGAAAAAGAACCTGTTGAACGGCGCCAGCGAATACTGGAAGCTGTAGAAGCTATAGCCCCTAAAGGGGGAACAATGGGTTAAACAAATCAACAAAATTATTCACTATTAAATATCACCCCTTTCGGGGGGTAAGGGGGGCTTATGAAGAAGTATATGGTCATTTTACCACTTTCAGCGATGACGTTGTTTGTGGCGTTACCCAAAGAAGCTGATGCGCAGATAGCCATCGCGGAGGTTATTAAAGCGGCGATTGTCAAAGTGATCAAAGCAATAGACCTGCAGGTACAGCGGATGCAGAACAAAACCATCTGGCTGCAAAACGCCCAAAAGGCGCTCGAAAACCAGCTGTCCAAACTCAAGCTGGACGAAATCTCCGGCTGGTCAGAAAAACAGAAAGAGCTTTACGGGCAATACTATACCGAATTGTGGCAGGTCAAATCCCTGATCGCCTATTATGAACGAATCCGGCACATTACCGAAAAACAAGCCGCGCTCATCAGCGAATACAATCATGCCTGGAGCCTGCTCCGGCAGGACAGGCATTTTACCACAGAGGAACTGGCCTATATGCAGAAGGTGTATAACGGGATACTACAGGAGAGCATCAAGAACCTTGATGAAATTTTAGTGGTCGTCAACTCTTTTAAAACGCAGATGACCGATGCTAAACGCATCGAACTGATCAATAAGGCTGCTGACCGTATTGACACCAATCAGAGCGACCTCAGGCAGTTCAATAACCAAAACTACATCCTCAGCCTGCAACGGGCTAAAAGTGAGAACGAAGTTTTAACCCTGAAAAAGTATTATGGAATCAAAGAATAAGGTTAAAGCAGAAAGGCAAAAGCTGAAAAGTTTTTTAAGCCCCTTTAGGGGTTTGGGGCTTCTTCTACTCATGTTTCTTTCATCCGCTGTTCATGCCCAAACGTTCGCCGAATGGTGGAACCAGAAGAGTACGCAGATCAAGTATTTGGAACAGCAGATCGTGGCCCTGCAGGTCTATGGAGGCTATATCAGGAAGGGTTATCAAATCTCCCGTAATGGTTTAGGCAGCATCAGTTATTGGGCCAGGGGCGAATTTAACCTGCATTCGGATCATTATACCTCGCTCAAAACAGTAAACCCCGCCATCAGGGATAATCCCAAAGCATCAGCCATTGCGGACTATGCTACCGCCATTCCGGGCCAATTTGACCAGGTGATAAATCTGAACGGAATGACTAACGACCTCGAAAATTATATCGGGGTGGTGCAGCAAAAAATACTGGATGAATGCAGTAAAGACATTTCCGAACTGCAATTGGTCATGACATCCGGCAAAGCTGAAATGACGGACGACGAGCGGATCAAGCGCCTTGACCGGCTCTACGCCGCGATGAAAGACAAGTATGCCTTTACCATGACCTTCTGCGGCCAGGTCAAAATGTATCTGCTGCAAAATAAGAACGAAAACCAAAGCATTCAAACCCTAAAGCAATATTATGGAATCAATTAAGAAAAACTTCCGGACTTTCCGGCCCCGGACTTTCGGACTTCTTTTAAGCTTTATGCTTTCGGCTTTTAGCTTTCGGCCTTGCCACGCGCAGGCTTACGAGATCGAACAATTATTGCTGGACGTAGAAAAGCTGACGCAGTTCAAAGCCATCCTTTCGGATATGCGGCAGGGTTATACTATCCTGACACAGGGCTACGGGCAGGTAAAAGACCTGGCGCAGGGCAATTTCAGTTTGCACCAGGTTTTTTTAGATGGTTTGTTAAAGGTTAACCCCGAAGTGGCCAAATATGCGCGGGTCGCGGATATTATCGCAGATGAAGCGAGTATTCTTTCAGAATATAAGAGAGCGTACAAGCGGTTTAATAATTCCGGCCTGTTCAAGGCATCCGAACTTGACTATATCGCCAGTGTCTATAGCAACCTGACCGGCGCCGCTTTAAATAATATCAACGAGCTGGCGGATATCATCACCGCGTCCAGGTTGCGCATGTCCGATGACGAGCGCCTCAGCGCTATAGACCGCATTTATGCCGATACCAATGACAAGCTGCAATTCCTCCGAAGTTTCAACAGGCGAACATCCATGCTGCAAATACAGCGGCAACAGGAACAGAATGATGTACAAACACTTCAAAATCTTTATCACCCATGAAAAACAAACTCATTTACATCCGTGCAATCGGGGTACTGCTACTGCAAGTGCCACTATTTGCACGGGCCGATGGCCTGGCTGATGATTTAAAAGGGATGCAGCCGATACTCGACAATGTGTACAGCCAGATGATCCCGCTTTGCAGCCAGCTTATCGGCGCCGCGCGGGGCATAGCGGGTTTTGCAGCCCTGTGGTTCATTGCTTCCCGGGTATGGCGACAGATCGCCAACGCCGAACCGCTCGAATTTTATCCATTGCTCCGGCCTTTCGCTTTGGGCATGGCGATCCTGTTATTTCCGGCAGTGATCAGCCTGATGAACGGGGTTTTACAGCCCGTGGTCAGCGCTACCGGCAGCATGTTGCAAAATTCCAATACCGCCATCGCGACTTTGCTGGCGCAAAAACAGGCAGCTATTAAACAAACGTCTACATACCAGATGTATGTTGGAGAAAACGGCGATGGCAGCCGCGAAAAATGGTATGCCTACACCCATCCTGATGATCCGAACGGCAGTAATGAGGGTATTATGGATGGGATCGGCAACGATGTTAAATTCTGGCTGGCCAAGCAGAACTATGATTTCCGTAACAGTATCAAGCAATGGTTATCAGAAGTGCTGGAGGTAGTTTATGCTGCGGCATCGCTTTGTATCAATACGATCCGCACGTTTTTTCTGATCGTACTGGCGATTTTGGGCCCATTGGTATTCGGGCTGTCTGTATTCGATGGCTTCCAGCATAGCCTGCATCAATGGCTGGCCCGGTATATCAATATTTTCATGTGGCTGCCCATCGCCAATATCTTCGGCAGCATCATCGGCAAGGTACAGGAAAACATGATCCGGCTGGACATTTCGCAAATACAAAGCCAGGGGGATACTTATTTCAGTTCGACGGACACGGCTTATACGATATTTCTTTTGATCGGCATTGTCGGTTATTTCTCCGTTCCGACTGTGGCCAACTTTATTGTTCACGCGCATGGCGGTAACGGGATGCTGCAAAGGGTGAACAGTATCAGCGCGGGAACGGCCAGCACTGTTGTCTCCACCGGCACTACAGCAGCCTCGGCAACTGGTTCAAGAATGGCCGAAGGCGCAAAAAACCTGGCTAATTTTCCTAAGCATGTCATGGAGGGCTACAACAGTAGCGGTAGCACCGGCGATTATCAGAAAGACAAATTATCGGGAAAGGTTTAATTAACAGAATGATTCACCATTAGAAAAAAGTCCTTGCGCTAACCAGCGCGGAGGATTTAGGGGGGCTGCTCATGTTCACACAACTCAAAAATATAGATACCGCTTTTAAGCATATCAAACTGTTCAGCTATTTGCTGATTGCGGCCTGCGTAGCTATCAGTTGCTTCGCCATTTATAAAAGCTATCAAAGTTCGGCCAGCGATAAAAACCACATTTATATCCTGGCGAATGGTAAGGCGTTGGAGGCTTTTGCGGCAGACCGCAAAGACAATATCCCGGTAGAGATCAGGGATCATGTAAAAATGTTCCACCATGATTTTTTTACGCTTGACCCGGATGAAAAAGTGGTACAGGCCAATATTACGAAAGCCCTATACCTGGCCGACGGTTCGGCTAAGACCGCTTATAATAATTTGAAAGAATCGGGTTATTACACCAACCTTATTTCCGGCAATATCAGCCAGCAGATCGAGGTGGACAGTGTGGCTCTGGATATGAACCAATACCCGTATTATTTCAAATGCTTCGCTACAGAAAAGCTGATCCGCTCCACATCCACCGTAACGCGCAGCCTGGTCACGCAGGGTTATTTGCGGAATGTGTCCCGTTCGGACAATAACCCACACGGTTTTTTGATCGAAAAATGGGAAACACTGGAGAACAAGGATTTAAACACCACCAATAAATAATATGGGCCTGTTCAGTAGAAAACCCAAGACGGCCAGGCCGAACCGGGTCATCAACCACATGGGGCAAGTCATTGACCAAAAGCAAAGGCAGATCGCCGTTTACCTCGACCGGAAAACGCAGCACTGGAACGGGGCATCGAAGCTTATTTTGTTGGTCACCATCTGCCTGGTATTCGGTGGTGCCAGTTTATGGCTGCTCATCCGGGCCTGTTATTAGTAATCAATTTAATTATCACCTGCTATTTAAAAATCAGAATCATGAAACAGCTTACATCGGAACAACAACAAAAACAGCGAAAGTTTTTACTGGTACTGCCGCTATTGATCCTGCCCTTTATGACAATGGCCTTTTGGGCCCTGGGCGGCGGTAAGGATAAAGTCAATAATCAGAACGCCGTCAGTAAAGGTATCAATACCGAACTGCCGGAGGCGCAATTCAAGGACGACAAGCCACAAAACAAATTGAGCCTCTACGACCAGGCAGCAAGAGATTCGGCAAGTACGCAAAGCAAGGTGGGGAGCACCGCATTTGGAAGCATGAAAAAGGATACAGCCCGCTATCTGAGCTTGAAAAATACCGTTGCATCAGCCAACGAAGCAGAGATCAATCAAAAGCTGGCACAGATCAGGCAGCAAATTAATCACCCTGAACGGGCGGTAACACCGCCTGTTAGTCCTGTAACGCAAAGCAACCCCGAGGCGGACAGATTGGAGAAGCTGATCAAAACCATGCAGGGGGGCAAAACGGAAGACCCGGAAATGCAGCAGCTATCAGCAATGCTCGACAAGATACAGGCCATCCAAAATCCCGACCTGGCCCGCGAAAAATTCAGGCAGCAAAGCCCGCCAACAGTACGCGACACATTATTCAGAGCGGTTCCTGCCGCTGTCGACGGTGACCAAAAGGTTTTGCAGGGCGGTATCGTCAGGCTGCGATTGCAGGATACCATGAGCCTGAAAGGTTTATTGCTGCCCCAAGGCCAATTGCTATTCGGAAACTGTACCATCGTCAACCAGCGACTGTTGCTCAATATCAAAAATATCCGCATCGGTACCGCAATCATCCCGGTTGATTTAACGGTATTCTCCTTAGACGGACTCAGCGGTATCAACGCGCCGGAGGCAGAACTCGCGGATGCAGCAGGGAGCGGCTCCGGCAACGCCCTGCAAAGCATGACTTTCCTACCGATGGATCAGACTTTGGCTACCCAGGCCGCAGGGGCCGGTATTGAAACAGCGAAAAGTTTATTCAGCAAAAAAGTCAGGCGGATCAGGGTGAAGCTCAAAGCGGGTACAGCCGTGTTGCTGAAAATCAACAAAAACTGATATGCGGCTGGAAACAAAGTATGCGGAAGCGATCATTAGCCTGCTGGAAGATGCACAGGATGTAGGCTTGCCCCATGTCGTGTTTGAATTGCAACCGGCTGATACCGATTTGCAACCTCACCAACTGGAACTTTTCGAAACAGCCGGTGAAGCCCTGGATTATCTGGACGCAAAAGCAGGTTACCAGCCGCGAGCAAGCGAAGAATATCCCTTTTACTACCGGCACGCCGACCAGTTGCTGGAAGAATTAAAACAAGCGAATCCATTAACCATAAATAACATTAAGATGAACTTAAACAATTTAGAAGACCTGAAAAAAGAGGTCAGAGACTTAGGCTTTAATCCTAAAGTAGCGGACGAACTTGAAAAGAACATGAAAGCCCTGCCGGGCTATTTTACGATGAAAGACCAGTTTCCGGGCGATAAAGGTTTGGTTGACATGACCCTGCATTTCCGCAAATCGGGCCAGTCGGATTTCTATTCGTTTAATAAGTACGAGGTAACTGCGGGTAAAGTGGCGCCAACGGTGGCGGGCCAGCACTACATGGTCTTAACCGAGAACAAGGAGAAAAAAGACAAACCGTTGGTAAAAACTTTTGACAGCCCGAACGAAGCCATAGAGTTCTTTAAAAAACAGAAAGGCACCAGTGAATTAGGTCTGGGCGAAAGCGCCGAAAGCAAACAGCTTTTAGCCAGTATGGATAAAGGCTCAGTCAATTATATCAATAAAGAGTTTCGTTCTGCATATTTCAGCCCCCCTGTCAAACAGACTTTCTATATCAAAGAAGGTAACGGCTTCACCGCCCGCCAGGCGGCAAATCTGGTGCAAAACCGCACCGTACACCGGGACAATATGATGACCCGTGACGGCGAACCCTACAAAGCGTGGATCAGGCTGGACTTTGACCAGAAAAAGGACGACTATGGCAACCATAAATTCAAACAGTTCCATGATCCTTCCTTCGGCTTTGATCTGGAAAAAACGCTGAACAATTACAAGATCAAGGAGTTGTCTGACCCGGTTAAAAAAGAAGCTATCAAGGAAGCCCTAAGGCAGGGTGACCGGGTGGAAGTTACCGCTAAAGCTGCCGATGGCAAGGACATTAAAGTGTTCGCCGAGGCCGTGCCGCGCTATGGCAAGCTGGATTTCTTTAATGATAAAGGAACCCGCCAGAAACGGGAACAGTTTGAAAAGCCGGCGGTGGAACTTTCAACTGGCAAGGGACAAAATCAGGCCAAAGAACAGCAACAGGAACAAAGACAGGGTATGAGGATTTGATCCTGCACCCGTTGCATACTACTATTAATTCACCAATTTGTATTCATTCATTAAATTTCAAACATCATGAAAACTTTTCAGGCATTAAAAGAACTCATCAACACCGCTGAAGCGGATGCAGTTAAATTCTATGAAAAAGAAAACAAAATCGCTGGGGTAAGACTCCGCAAATCCCTGTTGCAGGTCAAATCATTGGCACAGGATATTAGGAAAGAAGTAACCGGGTTAAAAACAAAATCAGCGTAATAAATAATCTATCCTTTTATTTCGTTCAGCCGTCCCGGATCATTTCGGGGCGGCTTTTTCATATCTCTGGTTTGATAATGCAATTCAGATATAGCAGCAGGACTTGCAATCTTTCTGTCGAAATACCCATCTGCACAACATTGCCGGAAAAAGGTGATTGGAAACATAGACGATTTATTCGTCCGGTTCTTTACCTTTTTCAATTTCAACACGCTGATCGCTATACTGAAACATGATCTTATTTTCATATCCCGGTTCAAACGTATGTTCCAACTCTTTAGCGAGCGCGTCGAAGTCATTCGGGGACAAATACCACTTCAAATAGAAACCGGGTGCCAGCATGAGGGCGTGCAACTGGTATGGATTGATCGGCTTATAATCACCTTCAGCTTTATCCAATTGGTTCCAGCTATCAAGAAATTCGTACAATTCTCCTTTTTTCATAGTTCGTTTTTTAATGATCAACGCTATTATTTAACGCTCAATCGTTTACATTTGATAGGGGTACATGCTCCTTTCTTCCTCATCCGGTTGATCCCAGGCCAGGCCATAGGGTGCGCCACCACCGGTATACCCGGCGATATAGGCGAAATGGTGACCCTGCTCGCTGTCATCCAGGTGAGCGTTCAGTTTCTCCTCCCTTTTTTTATGCTTTTGTTTAGTCAGTTCCATTACAGATCGTTTTACACATTCTTCATATTCAGCGGTAATGGTTACGCCGAGCAGGCGGAGGTCAATAATACTATCCGTGAGCCCGGTGCGAAACTTTTTAGCATAGCTGTGCACCAAAGCTTTACCCTCCAGATCAGTGAGCGTCAACCAATGTTTAGCCTTTAACAGCCGGTTCCCGCGCTTTAAGGTCGCCTTTTGCGGC